>NZ_JBITIY010000003.1:0-1018652 GCF_044459385.1 Streptomyces sp. NPDC050287
TTGGCGGAGCGGTTCCTCGACAGCTCCACTCCACAACCGGAGGCCTTCGTCATCTCACAGAATCAGGCCGTGTCGCCGCACAGATTCGACCAACCTGCCTGGGCAGTACAACTAGGGCCTGTCTGGAGTCGTATCGACGTGGCGGGGAAAAGGGTTGAGGGGTGATCATCGGGCTGGTAGCTTTCAGTCGACCGTGACACCGCCCGAGGAGGTGAGACCCATGAACGCTGTATCAACGTGGGTGCTCCCCCTTCCCATCACGGCCGGCGATTGACGTAGGTGTCGCCGGGAGCGCCTCGACAACAAGGCACTCCCGAAAGGCAACACCTATGCACTCTCTGCAGTTCACCGCCGAGTCGTCGTCGAACGGCATGGTCGAACGCGACTTCATCGTGGGCGGCGTCCCCGGCGTTCTCTGGTCGCCGGTTTCCGGCGCAGCTGATCGCGCACCCCTGGTCCTGATGGCCCACGGCGGCGGCAACCACAAGAAGCATCCGGCGATGTCCGGCCGCGCCCGTCTCCTCGTGACCGGCTGTGGCTTGCACGTCGCCGTCATCGACGCGCCCGGTCACGGCGACCGGCCGCGCACGACGCACGACGAGGCGGAGATCGCCGAGCTGTTCCGGGCGCGGGCGGCGGGCGAGCCGGAAGGCCCGATCGTCGTGCGCTACAACGCACACCTGGCGGAGCTCGCCGTGCCTGAGTATCAGGCGACCCTGGACGCCCTCCAGGAACTCCCGGAGATCGGCACCGACGGGCCGGTCGGCTTCTGGGGCATCAACATGGGCACCGCGATCGGCATACCGTTCGTTGCGAACGAGCCCAGGATCACCGCCGCAGTCTTCGGCCAGCACTGGCCCGATGTCCTGGCCGAGAAGGCGAAGCAGATCACCATCCCGATCGAGTTCGACCTGCAGTGGGACGACGAGCACATCTCGCGCGAGGAGGGTCTCGCGCTGTTCGACGCCTTCGCTTCAAAGGAGAAGTCGTTGCACGTGAACTCGGGCAAGCACAAGGAGCTGCCCCGGTTCGAGGCCGACAGCGCGGTCCGGTTCTTCGCCCGGCACTTCGGCCGGCCGATCACCTCGCCGGCCTGACCTGCGCGGTCGCGGCGTCCGGCTTGCCAGCCGGGCGCCGCGACCGCGGCCCCGGGGTGAGGCTGCGTATCCAGATGATGGATCCGCGTAGTCGGAGCCCCGCCATGTAGCTCGCGGGCGTCTTGTCGTAGCGCGTGGCCAGGCCCCGCCATGCCCGAATCTTGTTGATGCAGCGTTCCACCGTGTTGCGCTCCTTGTACTGCTCAGCGTCATGTGACACCGGTCGACCGCCGTCCCTGCCTCGCTTCTTGCGATTCGCAGCCTGATCGGCCTTCTCCGGGATGACCGCCTTGATCCCGCGTCTGCGCAGGTAGGCGCGGTTCGCCCGCGAGGAGTACGCCTTATCGGCAGCTACCGCGTCCGGTCGGGCGCGCGGACGGCCCACCGGCCCGCGCACCTTGACCTTCTCCAATACCGCGACGAACCGGGGGGCTGTCGGCGGCCTGCCCAGGCGTGAGCACGAACGCCAGCGGGCGGCATCGCCGGTCTGCCGCGAGGTGGACCTTGCTGGTCAGCCCACCGCGCGAGCGGCCCAGCGCCGCCGCCTTGAGCCGGGCCCGGCGGCGCCGACGCAGCCGTCGGCGCTCGGCCCGCTCGGACTCAAAGGTCGGCGAGTCGACGGTCGCCGGGGCGGTTTGCCCGGTTTCCGTGGCCCCTTTTCCCGCGCCGCGGCCTCTTCCAGGGCCGCCAGGACCTCCGGTTCCACCACCATCCCAGCCGCGTCGTGATGGGCGCGGGCCACCGTGGAGTCCACGCTGACCAGAGACATGTCGGCCTGGCCGCGCCGCGCGGCCTCGGCGATCATCCCCTCCATCAGCGCCGCGAACATGCCGACGTCGCGCCACTGGGTGAAGCGGCCGTAGACCGTCTGCCAAGCCCCGAACTCCTCTCGCACCTCTCGCCATTGGCTGCCAGTGCGGAACCGCCTGATGACGCCCTCGAACTGCTCTCGCAGGCGCTGCGGGAAGGGGCCGTACCGCCCTATCGGCAGAAACGGCTCTATCAGTTCCCACTCGCCATCGCTCAGTTCACGTCGCGTCACCGCAGCGTTCTACCAGCTCGGCGCGACCCTCGGGCCCGAAAACAGACCGCATTGATCACGACTCCAGACAGGCCCTAGTTCACTGATCAGTTGGGCATCCCCAAGTTCGGCTGCCACCTCGAATGCAGCGTCAAAGCCGGAGGTGATCATTTGTGACCAAGCGGCTCGAGCCGAAGCAGCTGGGAACTGGAAGCGCACGGCGTCCAGCACTAGTAGTGCGGGCAGCAGCAACTTGAGGAATGTTTCACAGTTTTGAGGATTGGACGTTTGCGATGCCTGGGCGAATGCGCAGAGTGAGTCGCAGTTGGCCAACTGCACAAGCGATCCGTGGCTCTCATACCTCGGCGGGCGGAGGCGATGGCTCGCTCGGCCTCCAGGTAACGGCCCGTGTTCAGATACGTGACACCGAGGAGTGTTTGGCAGCACGCCAGTCTGGCCAGTGAGGGAACATCTACGCAGTTCTGCAGTGCAGCGGTAAGGGCCTTTTCCGCTTGCGCATAGCGGCCCATGCGCGCCTGCGGGTAGTAGCGAAGCTCGGCGACCGGTTTTAGGTCGTCGTACTCGTCGTCCCATCCCTCGGCCAGGCGCCGGGTGAGCGCCTTGATCCGGGTCCAGTGCGCCCTCGACGCCTCGGGGTGGTAGTCGAGACCGAGGAGGCCGCGCCACCGGGTGTGGAAAGTCTTGGCGGCCTCCATGACTGCCAAGGAGAGGTTCATCCGATTGAAGACGGGGCGGCTCGGGCCGGCCTCCGTGACGCGCTCGGGGTGAGCGAGCAACGTCAGCAACACGTCGAGCTGATCGATCGTGCGTGAGCCAGCCCGCTTCTTTGCATCGAGCTGGTTCTGAGTCCCGCCGACGAAGAACCGAGCCTGATCAATACGTCGATGCAGGACCCGCTACCACAGGCTGGGCAGGCGGCTTCGACGCCGTCGTGGGGAACCCGCCGTGGGACACCCATGCCACTGACCAGTGCGGACGACTTTTTCGGCACCCACAGGATCGAGGGAGGCCTACGCGGGGGTCAGCAGCCGATCGGCGAGGAGCCCAGGGCCACGTCGTCGAACCAGAGAGTGTCGTCTCCGGTGCCGTAACTTTCCCACCCCAGGCGCAGGCCGGTGGGGCGGGGAGGGGTCGTACGGGCGAGCCACTGCCCGTCGACGTTCTGGGTCGGCACCCCGTCCACGTGCAGTCCGGCGACCTCCCCGTCGTCGATCCACGTACGCATGGACTGGGCGGTGGTGTCGATCTGGAATCGCAGGCACAGCCACCGGCCGGTCGGCAGTGGTGTGCTGAGCGCGACCCCCGCCGGGCTCTGTTCCGGCAGCGTCGCGTCGTCGCTCTCGCGGTTCCACTGCAGCGCGCCGTTCTGCCCGCCGACGCGCAGCGCCTTGCCGCCCTGCGAGGCGTCCGGCATGGACACGAAGGTGACGTGGTTGGTGGGCAGGGCGGTGGTGTGCCGGACCCGCATGCGCACGTACACCACGGGCCCGACGGAGGACAGGTCGCGGGTGGAGGCGGCGAAGACGTGGTTGCAGTAGCCGGCACCGCCGTCGACGCGCAGTGACCTGGTGCCGCTGTAGGCGACGGACGGGTCGACGCTGACCTTCCCCGCGCCCTGGCAGTCGGGTGCCGTGGTCTGCCAGGCGCCCGAGGGCTCGGTACCGGTCTGGTCCTCGAAGTCGGAGCAGATCGTCGCCCCGGCACATCCGGCCGGCGCCGGGTCTGTCGGGGGCGTCGGCGGCGTGGGGGTCGCGGTTCCGCCGCACGGCGTGCCGTTGAGGGCAAAGGCGGCGGGAGCCGGGTCGGCGGTGCGCCAGGTGCCCTGGAGTCCGAAGTCCGCGGACGCGCCGGCGCCGAGCACGGCGTTGTACGCGACGTTCGCGGCGGTCACCGCGCTGCCGGACTGGGCGACCTGCGCGTTCCAGGCGGACGTGACCTGCTGGTCGCCGCCGTACGTCCACTCCAGTCGCCAGCTGTTCAGGGCGGCGCCGAGATTGGTGACGTGGATCTGGGCGGTGAAGCCGCCGGTCCACTCGTTGGTGGTGTAGGTGACCGCGCAGCCCGCCGCCCCGCCCTGCGCGCGCGCTGCGACGGCGGGAACGGCCACCGCCACCACGGTCATCACCAAAGCCCAGAGCGGCAGGCGGCGCCGGCACACGCGCAGTAAAGCCATGATCATGACAGCTCTCCTAGGAGGGTGGGAGCGCTCCCACTATGGGAGTGGCGACCTGCGCTGTCAATGCCGCCGCACCTCTGCGCCTGCTGAACATCCCAGCTGAGTTCCACGTCGCCGCCGGGTGCGGTGAGAGCGCCCAAGTAGGCGGTGCGCGGGGCGGCTTGCGCTATGTCGCATGCCTCGCGCGGGCCGCGGGCCGTCTCCAGCAGGGGCACCCGTGCGCGCAGCTCGCGTCAGTTGGTCGTGCGCACATAGCCCGGGTCGTCCGGCGTGGACACGTCCCGGTCCCGGCGCACGATGCTCAGCCGGTCGCCGTAGCCCGCGAGGGCTTCGCGCAGGCCGCTGTCCGTGTACTCGACGTCGACGACGTGGTTGTCGAAGGCCTTCGCGTACGCGTCGCACTCGTCGTACTGCCCGCACTCCTCCGTCACCGCGAAGTCGAGGCCGGTCCGCTTGCGCTGCCCGGCCAGATCAAGGGTGTTCTTCTGGCCGATGGCCAGATGGCGGGCGTGCGCGTGGGCCGACAGGAGGGTGATGAAGGCGGTGGCGTCCTGCGCGCTCAGCAGGTTGTCGGAGCGGGTGTAGCTGTCGTAGTTGTCCGGCTCGACCGCGTCGAAGCCCTTGGCGGCGCAGCCGTCGATCCACTGGTTGATCCGCTTCGCCACCCGGTCGCGCTTGACCGCCGTACCGATGTCGAGCAGGGCCTCGTTCCAGTCCTGGTCGATGACCACCTCGCCGTTGTTGTCCCGCAGGAGCAGATCGGCGGGCCATGTCTTCTCATCGCCGGGCTGGGCCTGGAAGGCGTTGACGTAACAGATGTTGTAGAGGCCCGGCGCGGGGGACGCCGTACGGTCACGGCTGACGACGCGGACTCCGCGCGGCGGTGGATAGGCACCCCCGATCTGGTAGTCGAAGCCGGCGTGCGGTGGTGGGAGCCCGACCGCGGTGGGAGCCGGCTTCCGCGAGGCGGACGCCTCCGACGGGCTGTGTCCCGGGGTCGCGTCCGAAGGGTCCTCCGTGTCGGCCTTGGTGCCGCAGCCGGCGACCGCCAGCAGGGCCACCACAGCGGCGGCCGCCCCGACACGGGCCACATGCATGACGGACATGTCCGCTCCATCCATCGCGAGTACTGCCCCGCCTCGGACGCTGCCGCGATCCGGACGACTCGGGCGGGACTTGGACCGTGCCCGCTACCGGCTGGGCGCACCCGTGACGTACCGGGGCAACGGCCCGGCACGCGCATGATCAAAGCGTCCGACGGCGGCCCGAGTCAAGGCGCCCGGTCACGCGGCCCACGGACCTCGGATGCCCGGTTCGCACCGACCCGGTGTCTTGCTGTTCACCTGTCGGCCGAGGGTTCGCTCAGGCAGGACGATGGCCGCTCCGGCGATGAACCGACCATCGACGCGATCAGCGCGCGGCTCGGGCTGGACCGCGAGACCGTACGCCGCTATGCCCGCGCCGGCACCGCCGAGTCGCTGACGCGCGAGCAGCGCAGCCGCTCCAGTGCGCTCACACTGGTGCCGATGGCCGACGTCGTGGGGCAGGAGTACACGGCCGAGATCGCGGCACACCGGGCATGGCTCGCCGCAGCCGTAGCCGTAGCCGCAGCCGCAGCCGCAGCGAGCGCGTGAAGCGAGGTGGAGTATCCGACGGTGGTGGGCGCTGTCTGCCGGATCGGCTCCCCACCGGCGGATGGCTGTCGAGTAGGTGTCCACGCCCACCTGGGCGCACAGGGCCGCGGGCGAACCGTGGTACTGCCAGACCTCCGTCTGGCCGAACCGGATGACCGGGGCCGCGCGGCGGGGCGACAACCCGCCGGGTGGTGCCCGGCGGGTCCGGAACGGCTCGTCATGCCACGATCAGTACGTCACCTCGCCGTTGCCGCCGTCGAAGACGATGTCGGAGCAGGAGTAGAAGTTCTCCTGGCTGTCCGAGCGGATCCAGTGGATGAACAGCTCATGCTGACCAGTCTTGCCGCTCGGCAGTGTGAGGTCCCAGTGGTAGTTGCCTCCGTCCGAGCCGGCACTGCCGGACTGCGGCGGGTTGGTGACGGACTTGATGAGCGTGAGGTCGTCCCAGGCCAGGAGCTTGGTCGGGGACCAGCCGTCGTTGGTGATGTAGACGTTGAACGTGCCCGGGTGGGCCGCCCAGTTGCTGTACTGCACCTGGATGGTCGAGCCCGCGGTCAGGTGCGTCTTGGGCCAGTCGGTGCGGGCCGCGTTGTACGAGGAGAAGTTGAACGGACCGGTGTGGCCGCCGCTGCAGATCTCCCCGTCCGGGATGAAGCCCTTGGTCCGCCCGCCGCCGTTGGACTCCAGGACGGCGAACCAGTTGTACAGCGGCGTGGTGCCGGTCGCCTTGACCGCGTCGGCGCAGGCCGGGTTGGCCGGCATCTGGGTGCTGCTGTGGGCGACCAGGTCCTTGTAACACAGGTAGGTGCGCGAGCCCGGCATCATGGCGACGCCGTGGGCCGATGCGGGGGACGGCAGCGAGCTCAGGACGAGAGCGAGCAGCGCCGCTCCCAGCAGGCCGAGTAAGCGAGGGGCGGGCATCGGCGACCTGCGCCGACTGGTGCGTGGAATCCTCATGTGGGGGGTCTCCTCTGGGGTCATCCGACCGCGGCGGGGACGACAGGCACCGGGCAAGCGCCGGTCAGGCACCGGTCGGACATCGGACCGGTGACATCCGGCAGGACCGGAAGCGGCCCGTCCGCGGGTGGTGCGACCGTGCGTGGCAGGCTCTCGTCGTCGGCGCACAGCGGTCTGGTGGGCGACCGGAGCTGTGCGCTGGGAGCGCTCCCATCCTCTGGTATAGCGCTAACTGGTTGTGCCGTAAACACCCTCCGGGGTGGCCACCCGGACGGTCGGCTCAGACGCACGTGTGGCGGGACTCTGTCCCGTCCCGGCCGCCCTCGGGACACGAGCCCCGACGCCTCCGTCTCCGGCCGGGCGGCGGCCTCTCCTGGGGGACGTCCGCCAACTCACCGCCCGAGGGCTACCGCTACCGCCACCCGGCCGGCCCCCGCGGCCGTCGGCGGCGGCCCGTGGTCATCTGCGGGGCATCGCTGCGAACCGGTCGGCGGAGAGTCCTGCCCCTTCGTGAGCCGGCCCCTGACCACCGTGCCGTCACCATCGTCCCCAAGCCCCTGCGACGTGCTGCCCCCCGTCGAACTGCGCGGTTCGACGGGGGGCAGCACGTCCACTCACGTCAAGGGCCGAATCAGCCCAGGGTCCATTGCTGGTTGGTCTGCCCGTTGCAGGTCCACAGTTCGACCGACGCGCTGTCGGCGGTGGAGGCGCCGGTGACGTCCAGACAGAGCCCGGACTGCACGCCGGTGACGGTGCCGTTCGCGTTGAGCTTCCACTGCTGGTTCGCCCCGCCGGTGCACGGCCAGATGTCCACCTTGGTCCCGGGCGCTGTCTGGTTGTTGTAGGCGTCCAGGCACATCTGGCTGTTGCCGCTGTAGACGGTCAACTGGTTGGTGGAGGTGTGCGTCCAGACCTGGTTGGATCCGCCCCAGCAGCTGTAGATCTGCAGCTGGGTGCCCGCCGTGGTGGATGTGTTGGGGACGTCCAGGCACTTGCCGGCCCCCACCGCGTGCAGCTCGCCGCTGGTGCCGGTGCCGCCGCCGGTGCTGGAGCCGCCGAGGGCGGAGAGAGCCGAGTAGTAGGCGGGCTTGGGCTGGTAGTTGCCGTCATACAGGGTGGCGGCGCCGTAGCCGGGGAAGGTGCCGGGGATCCAGGAGTGCCCGTCGTCCACGCCCCACTGGCTCACGCCCACGCAGCGGGAGACGGCCAGACAGTCCCGGACCACGGTGCTGAAGTCGGTGGCCTGCTGCTGCAGGTTGCTGCTGGTGGCGGGGAGATGGATGCGGTCGTCCAGTTCGGTCACGGCCACGTCCAGGCCCAGGTTTGCGAACCGCTGCATGTTGGCCTGCAGGTCCGAAGGCACCTGACCGAGGATGAAGTGGCTTTCGAAGCCGATGCCGCCGAGCGGCACTCCCTGGGCGAGCAGGGACTGGGCGAGGTTGTACAACGCGTTGCTCTTCGCGTTCACACCCTCGATGTTGTAGTCGTTGATGTACAGCTTCGCGGCCGGGTCGGCGGCGTGCGCGGTGCGCAGCGCGTCGGCGAAGTAGCCGGAACCCATGGCCCGGTAGAACACATCCTGGACGAAGGAGCCGTCCTCGTTGAAGGGTTCGTTGACCACATCCCAGGCGTAGACCTTGCCCGCGTAGTGGCTGGCCTCCGTGGTGATGTGCGCCTCCATGGCGGACTTCACCTGGTTCAACGGCAGGTTGGAGACCCAGGAGGGCAGCTGGTTCTGCCAGACCAGGTTGTGACCGCGGACCCGCATGCCGTGCGCCTGGGCGAACTGCACGATCTGGTCGCCGGGCCCGAAGTTGTAGGACCCGTTGGACGGCTCGGTGGTGTCCCACTTCATCTCGTTGCCCGGAGTCACCATGTCGAACTGTGCCCCGGCGACCGCCACCTCGCCGCTGATGCCGAGATCGCCGTCGGTCAGTGCGGTGCCGAAGTACCGGCCGTCCGCCTCCGCCGCGGCCTTCAACGTGCTGCCTGCCGCCATGGCAGGTGCGGGGGTGAGCGCGATCAGCGCGCCGACCGCGACCGCCAGTGCCGCGGCGGCCGCGGCAGCCCAGGCATGGCGTAATGCGGTCAGGTTTCTGCCGTGAGGCATGTTCGACCTCCAGTGGTCGTTACGGGCAGGCCGCCGCGCCCCGCAATGCTGCTCGGCGGGTCATGGGCACGAGTGGAGGACGGCGCGGACGGCCGCCGATTCGACGAGCGGGAGCGGCCGCGGCAGCCGTCCGGCGACGGCTCTCGGGGACGTGCTGCTGAAAGCTAGGTAACTCGGATCCCGAACGGACCGTCAATAGACGGTGGAAAGTTTCGGGATACTTTCGGAAACTCAGGAGGCCGGTGAAGGGCGAGCCACCCACGGCGCCGGGCGACAGCGGACGTCGGCGCTCAGGGGGAGCTTGCTGGTG
Source organism: Streptomyces sp. NPDC050287 (assembly GCF_044459385.1). Lineage (NCBI taxonomy): Bacteria > Bacillati > Actinomycetota > Actinomycetes > Kitasatosporales > Streptomycetaceae > Streptomyces > Streptomyces sp. NPDC050287. Next base: position 9,327 of record NZ_JBITIY010000003.1, read on the forward strand.
AAGCCGCTGCGCGAACGACCCAGGCCGTCACCTCATGCACCACCTCCACCAGGCGGGAGAGCGCTGGGTCCTGACGCCTGGGCGCTCCTGCGGTCAGGACGCGGTGCAGGAGAGGGTCCCGAGGTTTCGGTCGTCGCCGTTGAGCGTCATCCCCCAGGTAGTCGACGCGCCCGGCGCCAGGGAGCCGTTGTAGGAGGTGTTGTGAACGGTGATGGCGGGGCGGGACGGATCCACCACCGCGTTCCAGCGGTTCGCCACGGTCACACCGCCCGGCAGGGTGTGGTGCACCGACCAGGCGGTGACCGGCTCGGACCCGGTGTCGGTGACCGTGACGTCGGCCTGGTAGCCGCCCTGCCATGAGCTGGTCAGCTTCCATTCCGCCGTGCAGGCGGCGCTCGGCGGGGGAGTGGGCGGCGGTGTCTCTCCAGAGCTGTCGGTGGTGTAGGCGACGGTGGTGTAGTCCTGTGAGCAGCCTCCTGCGCAGCCCGACGGCAGGGAGAACGAGTACGTACGGCCGCCGCCCAGCCAGGCGTCGGCGGCGTCGCGGATGCGTATGGTGAAGCTGCTTTGGCCGGGGGCCGTCGCGCCGATGACGTACGACTGCCCCATGTCGCTGTTCATTCCGGCGTCGGTCCAGGCGCCGTTCGCCAGGTACTGGACGCCGTGGATGCCGCTCGGCAGGTGGGAGACGGCGATGGCGGGCCAGTACCGCTGAGCTCCCTTGAGGAAGCCGATACGGATGTCGCCGCTGTAGTCCGGGGCTGGGACGAAGCTCCAGGAGACGTGACGGTTGTTCCAGTGGTCCGGGTACATCGTCCCCACTTCGGTGCTGCCGATTTGGAAGCGGTTGAGTGAACCGGTTGCCAGATCGAGGTGGTTGGGGTCGTCACGGCACCAGGCGTTGGAGTCGGCGCAGCTGTCCGCGACGAGCATCGTCAGGGTGGCCCCGTTGTACTTGTCGGCCACCCAGGAGCCGTTGCGGCAGAAGGGCCGGCCCGGGGCGCCGTCGTTGGTGCCGGTGCAGTAGTCGCCCATGGTGACCTTGACCCAGCGGCCGCAGTTGCGGCCGTTGTCGAAGACACCCTTGACCGATGCGGTCGAGTCCGGCACCGGGCGGGGGTAGGCGTTCGAGTAATCGCCGGGTGTGTTGAACACGTTGAGCGCCACGAAGTCCTGGCTGTCCAGTTCGCTCTGCGGCAGACCGCAGCCGCCGTAGGGGCTGCCGAGCCCGTCGAAGTGCGTCGCGTTGCCCAGGACCTCCGTGGCGGCGGCATTCGCCACAGGGGGCCGGGTCGCCGCGCCCAGGACGGGTAACGCGGCGCAGCAGAGCACTGCCAGCAACGTGGCGGTGCGCCTTCGGGCGGGGGAACGGGGGGTCGAAAGAAGCTGCATGGGAGGGATCCGTCTTCTTCGTCAGCGGGAGGTGTGCTGCTCGGCGGTGCGCGCGGTGCGGCTCGGTCATGCCCTGGGCGGCGTCCGCGACGAGGCCGGACGAGGTGGGGGTGCGCTGCCGGTCGGCCCGGCACGCCGTGACGTGAGGTGCGCGCCCTGCGGGAGTTGGGCCTCCACACCTGGCATGCGCTGCCGCACAAGGTGTGTCATGCGGTGGTGCAGGCGGTCCCGTTGAGGCTGAAGGCTGTGGGTTTGGCGAAATTGCCGCCGTACGTTCCCTGGAAGCCGAAGGAGACCTTGCCGCCGGCCGGGATCTGCGCGTCATAGGCGACACTGCTTGCGGTGACGGCGCCGGACGACCTGGCGAGGTCGGCGTTCCAGGCGCTGGTGATCTGCTGCCCGGCCGGCAGTGTGAACGCCAGTTTCCAGCCGTTGATCGAAGAGGAACCGGTGTTGGTGACGGTGACGTCGGCGGTGAAGCCGCCCTGCCAGACGTTCGTCCCGTACGCCACGGCGCAAGCCGTGGAACCTCCGGAGCCACCGGGAGCACCGCCGGTGTTGATCGCGGAGGAGAACGCGGTCACGGCGAGGCCGGTGCCGTTCTGCCAGGGTTCGAAGCCGGCCTGAATGCTGGTCAGGTACCAGTCGTTCTGGGCCAGCCCCCGTGAGACGGCCTGGCGGACGAAATCCATGACGTCGAAGCTCCAACTGGAGATCGCCGACGGCGCGACGAAGGTCAGGACGTCGTTGGAGCCGTTGTTGCCGGACCATGCCTGCCACTGGCGCCCGGCGACGGTGGTCGTACCGCCCTGCGAGCCGACGGGCTGAACGGGACCCACCTTGTTGAACCAGATCATGATTTCGGTCCGGTTGACGCCGTCGGTGCGGGCCGTGGGGTCGAGCCAGATGTCGTACGCGGCGTCGTACACCGCGTCGTTCACGTAGCTGTAGGAGATGCCGGTCGGCGCGCTGGATATGCCGCTGAGCCGCGCCGGGAGACCGGTGCCCGGGGAGCAGTTGGTGTAGTGACAGCCGTTGAAGACGGAGGGGTAGGACTTCGGGGCGCCGTTCGTGGGAACCGAGCCGTCGGCCTGTGTGATCTTGAAACCGGAGTCGGTGGCGGTGATGCACTGGGTCGTGCTGCTGCCCCAGCGGTTGTTCTGGACGACGTAGCGGCCCTGGATCGTGGTCGTCCCGAGCGGTTCACAGAGCGTGGTGTCGGCCTGGGCCGCCGGGGCGGTGCTCAGCAGCGCCGCCAGGGTGGCGAGCGAAGCGAGAAGTATGCCTAACAGACTGCGTGCTGTGCGGTGGACAGGGTGCCGTGACGTTCGCATGCGAGTCCCTTTCGGAGGAGTGGGGGGCGATCAGGGGAACGCTTCTCCCGTATGGGAGCGCTCCCATGGCCTCCGTTTCGGAGGGACTGTAGGGGAGGGGCATGGCCCTGACAAGATTGCGGGACGCGATCCCGCTGAATTTCCTTCGAAGGATCAGCTCCCGAGCTGACAGGCGCCCGCACCGAACCGATGGCCGCCGAATCCAAGGAGCGCTCCCGGGCTTTGTGCGGCGCGGCGGACCGCCGCGGCTGCGCCGATGCCCGCCGCGCTCGGTCCGCGTCAACGGCGCTCGGTGTCGTCCTCGGAACGCAGGTCCATGGCCCGCGCTCGTGAGCGACGGCTGGCGCTGGCGAGGATACTTACTAACCTCTACGTTAGTAACGTTGTCGTTAGTGTCATGCGTGGAGGTCGGCGGGCATGGTGGACTTTGTAGGTCGTCGGCAGGAGCTGGCGACATTGGAGCGGGAGCTGCAGAAAGTGGCGGCAGCGGTTGGCGGGGAGCGGCCCGGTCGGTGCGTGATGTTGCGTGGGCGGCGACGGGTGGGCAAGTCGCGACTGGTCGAGCGGTTTGCGGAGCGCTCCGGAGCCCCGTTCTTGTTCTACGCGGCGACCGGTGCGTCCCCCAGGGATGATCTGGCACGGTTGGCCCGGGACGCCCAAGCATCGACGCTGCCGCTGGCGGGGCTGGTGGCCGCCGCGCGGCCGGAGAGCTGGGACGCCGCGTTCGATGTGCTGGCTGCGGCGCTGCCCGCTGACCGGGCGAGCGTGCTGGTCATCGACGAGGTGCCGTATCTGATGGACGTAGAGGGCGCCTTTGAGGGGATGCTGCAACGGGCCTGGGACCGGGGGCTGGAGACCAAGCCGGTGCTGCTGGTCCTCATCGGCTCCGATCTGTCGATGATGGAGGCTCTGAACGGCTATGGACGCCCTTTCCATCAGCGCGGCCGGGAGATGGTGCTGGGGCCGCTGAACCCCGCCGAGGTGGGCAGGATGCTCGGGCTGGACCCGGCGGAAGCCTTCGACGCCACGCTGGTCACCGGCGGGCTGCCGCTGATCTGCGCGGAGTGGCAGCGGGACGCAGGGCTGTGGGACTTCCTCGGCGAGGCGCTGAGTGACCCGGTCTCGGCCCTGCTGGTGTCGGCCGAACGCTCGCTGGCTGCCGAATTCCCTCCGCAGGCTCAGGCGCGTAGGGTGCTGGCGGCCATCGGCAGTGGCGAGCGGACCTTCACCAACATCGCCCGTGCAGCCGGCGGGATAGGAGCCACGCCCCTGCAGCGAGCGCTGGAGCTGCTTACGGACAAGCGGATCGTCGCTGCGGAGCTGCCCGTATCGCTGCGTCCGTCGAAGGATCGCCGCTACCGGGTGACAGATCCCTACCTGCGGTTTTGGCTGCACCTGCTCGGCCCGTCCATGGAGGAGATCGAGCGGGGGCGGGGCGATCTGACCTTGGCACGTATCCGGGAGAACTGGACCAGCTGGCGCGGCCGGGCCGTCGAGCCCCTGGTCCGCGAGGCCCTGGCGCGAGTACTGCCGGACGACAGGCTGCCTGCGGCCCCCGCAGTGGGCGGCTACTGGACGCGTACCAACGACGTCGAGATCGATGTCGTCGGTGCGGACCGCGCCCCCATTGCCAAGGAGTTGCTCTTCGTGGGCTCCATCAAGTGGCTGGAGCAGTCACCCTTCGACCGGCACGACCTGGCAGCTCTCCATCGGCACCGGGCCGCCCTCACCGGCGAACCCGTTCCGGTCGTGGTGGTCTCGCGCAGCGGCGTCGACTGTCCGGGCCTGGATGCCGCCTATGGCCCCGGCGATTTGCTGACCGCCTGGCCGCTGTGAGTGGTGGACTGCGGGCGCGGTGAGGAAGTTGTGCCTGTCCGGCAGGCTCCGCCGGTGCCCACTATCGCGACCAGTCACAGGCGTACGCCGATAGCCCATGCCGCGTTGTTGGTGGTCGTCAGCCGTACAGCCACTGCTCCCAGGCTTTGCGGCCGGTCAAGGCGGTGGCGGGGATGCCCAGTTCGGTCAACGCGCCGGGGTACACGCGCTCGTAGGCCATGTTGTAGGCGCTGGCGAGGGCGGCGTCGCCGAGCAGCCACGGCGCGGGGGCGTGGTCGAGGTCGAGCGCGGCGAAGGCGCCTTCGTAGTGGATGCGGCCGTGGAGGAGGCCGCGCTCGAGCAGGGTGTGCCAGCCGCGCCCGATGCGCCCGACCCCGGTCATGCCCTTGGCGGTGTCGATGACGGAAGCGACGTAGAACCGGCGGGGCGGGATGCTGGCATAGAGCTTCGCGATCATCCAGGGCAGGCCCAAGATCCGAAAGAGGTGTGTGCGATCGGCGCCGCCCATGGAGACGTTGTAGAGCGGTCCGGCCGGTCCGTTGATGACGCTGAGGGAGATTGCGGGTTCCTCGGCAAGGTGGTGGCGGTGGTGGTGTTGATGTCGTTGATGCCCTCCAGCAGGATGACGTCCTTCACGCCCGGCTGGGTCAGGACGTCGTGGGAGAACCGGGTGACGGCCGCGATGCCCTGCTGCGCGGACGGGCTGTCGGTGACCACGCGGTTGCCGCCGATGCCCGCATCGGCCACGCCGAGGCGCTGACCGCCGGACTCGGCCTGCAGCCTTCGGGCGAGGTAGTCGAGCCAGCGCTGGTTGGCGTTGTCGGTGGCGCTGGAGCCGTCGGTGATGGAGTCGCCGATGGCCACGACGGTTCCCTTGGCCGTGGGTGACACGACGTCGAGTCCGGCGACGTAGAACCAGCGGGCCGTGGTGGCGGTGAAGTTCGTCGCGGCCTCCTCGGCGGCGTGGTTGCCGGTGCCCGCGGCGGACAGGTACGAGGTCTGGTGGGCGTCGTTGTGGTAGGTGGAGGCGCCGGTGGTGCCCGGGAGGTAGACGCTCACCAGCAGGTTCTGCTCCGCGACGACCGGCATCGGGATGACGTCGCTGGTCAGTTCCTGCCCCGCGGGGATGGTCGGCGTGGCCGAACGGCCGAAGGTGACGGTGTGTGTGGTGCCCGCGACCGCGGTGGCGCCGCTGGACTGGACCGCCACCGTGACGGCACCGACCGAGAGGGCGGTCGTGCTGCGCAGGTTGGACAGCCGGATGCGCAGCCCCGCGCCGGAGGTGTTGTTGTGGATGACCATCCGGATGGCCTGCGCGTTGAAGGTCTGGCCGCCGCTGACCATGGCCGGGCCCCAGGTCGCCGAGCGCGGGCGCTCGGTCAGGCTCCACTGCTGGTTGGTCGTGTTCTTGCAGGTCCACTGGATGATCGCGTGGTCCTCCGCGGTGGAGTTGTCGGAGACGTCCAGGCACAGGCCGCTGCGGGCGGAGACGATCGCCGAACCGTTGAAGGTCCAGTTCTGGTTGCTGGCGCCGGTGCAGGGCCACTGGATGATCGGGGCACCCGCGTTCACGGAGCCGCTCTGGACGTCCAGGTGGCGGATGCCGTGGCCGTGAGTTTGGCGGCGAGTCTTCGGGAGGTGTGCATGCGCGGCCCTTCGTTGCTGGGTGTGGACGTGCGCGTCTTCTTCGTGGAGACGTGCGGGTCGAGGGGGCTGGGGCGCTCAGGAGGTGACGCTCCGCAGCGTGAACTGCTGGTTGAGCCGGCTTCCGCAGGTCTACTGGACCGGCGCGGCCCCGTTGGCGGCCCAGGAGACCCCTCGCAACAGGCCGAGGAGGCGCGGGCCGGAGGGCAGGATCAGGAGGGGATGATCTGCCACTGTTGCTCGGTCCGCGACGCGTACGGCTGCTGCTCGATGTTGGCTCCGTCGGCGGTGCTGCCCTCGTCGACGGCGAGGCAGAGCCCGCTGTAGCGGTTGATGAGGAAGTAGTAGCCGTCACCGGTGGGTGTGACGGCCCAGTGCTGCTGGGGGGCACTGGCGTCCGACCAGATGCCGACGTTGCCGCCGTCGGCGCGGGAGAGACCCGCGACCTCCATGAGCTTGCCGCTGCCCACACCTTTGATCTTGTAGTAGCCGTCGCCGGTGTTGGTGAAGATCCACTTCTGGTTCGTCCGGTTGAGCCAGGGCCACTGATGCACGTTGCTGTTGTTCGCGGTGGCCCAGCCCTCCACGTCGGCGACCTTGCCGCTGTGCCGGGCGACCAGCCGGTAGACGGTGCCGTCGCCGGGCAGCGTGGTGGACAGCAGTGCCGGTTTGGCCGTCCGGCCGCCGATCCTCACGCCGCCCATGTTGGCGTAGCCGCCGGTGGCCGCGTTGGCCCGGATCCGTACGAAGCCCACGTTCCGGGCGGGCCATTCGGCCACCTTGGTGGCGCGGTCGCCGGCCCAGCTGCCGGTGGCGACCTGGGTGAAGTTCGTGCCGTCGGTGCTGGTGGAGATGGTGTACGAGGTGATGTCGCCGTCGGTCGAGTTGTTGCGGTTCCACTGTTTGGGCAGGTACTCCAGGGTGGAGACGTTGCTCCACACCCCGCCCAGATCGATCGTGATCGAGTGGGGCAGGGCCGTGGACAGCCCCCAGGTCGACCAGCAGGTCTCGTAGCCCTTGTCACTCAGCCCGTCGATGACGTTGAGCGGGCCCTCACCCGCACGGAACGCGGTCGCGTAGGCGCTGACGGGTGTCACGGGGTGCTCGGCGCGCAGGACTTGCGTGGGCAGTGGGGGCCTGGAGCTGTCGGGGCTCCAGGCCGCCCCGACTTCGGCGAGCCGATTGACGATGTTGGTGTCCAGCCTGCCGTTGCGGTTGGGAGGGCAGTTGAGGATGAACGAGGTGTACTTGGGCTCCAGATCCGCCAGGTGGGACAGGATCGAGTCCTTGCTCATCAGGCCCTCGGTGGGCGTGGACGGATGCCAGAACCACCCGTTGCTGATCGTCTGTCCCTGCGTGGCGGCGTAGGTGTTGCCGGTCGGCGCCGAGACGCCCAGCGGCTCCTCGAAGTAGATCGCGTCGCCGAGGAACGGCACGGACAGTGCGCCGTGGTCGATCATGACGATGTCCGGCTGGAGGGACTTCACGTGCTCGCGGATGCGCTGGTAGGAGACGGCCTGCTGGCCCATCTGCCATGCGTAGCCGTCGGTGACGAACATGTCGATGGTGCCGTAGTTGGTGAGCAGTTCGGTGATCTGACCGAGTATGAACGTCATGTCGCCGGGCTGGATGGCGTCCGTGATCTCGAGCCCGGACACCTTGTGCCGGCTCTCCCACGCCTCGACGCCGTAGGTGCGGTCCCAGATCGAGTAGTAGAACCCGACCCTGAGCCCCTTCGCCCGGAAGGCGTCGCAGTACGCCTTCACCACGTCCTGCTTGTAGGAGCTGTTCGCGACGTTCTGGGTGCCGTAGGCGCTCGGCCACAGGGCGAAGCCGTCATGGTGCTTGGTCGTCAGGATGCCGTAGCTCATCTTCGCCGCCGCCGCGGCGGCGGCCCACTGGGCACAGTCGACGGCCGTGGGGGCGAACAGTGCGGGGTTCTGGTTGGGGGCGGCCCACTCCTCGTTGGTGAATGTGCCCAGGCTGAAGTGGTTGAACATGCCGAACCGCATGTTCACCAAGTTGCTGAGATTGGTCTGGGGGGTCGCCGCGGACGCCTGCGGCAGAAGGCCGGAGTAGCCGGGGACGATCGGCAGGGCGGTCGCGGCGGTCGCCGCACCCGCCGCACCGAGAAACGTACGGCGAGTCATCCTTGATGGGGACATGGCCCACTCCCGTGATCGATGTGCGGGCTGGCCCGCCAGGTGAACTGAACCCCTTGAGTGAGGCGCCCGGCACAAGCGTTACGGCGCGCTGGGCAGCAGGTCTTCCGTTCGATACCGGGCCCCGGACGCGACGGCGAAGCCCGCAGTGAGTGACCGCCATGCCGACGAGCGCCCCGTCGGCGGGTGATCGGCTCTGACAAGGTCCTCTCCTGGCAGTTCGCAGGACAGCACACGCTGCCATGACAGGCTTGAACACTACGCGTGTTCAGCGGAGCGACATTGGATGTATTAACAGGCACCAGTCGGCGATCTGTCTAGGGCCTCGACGGAAGTTGCCAGATCAGCCCGATATCGCAGCTGACAGACGCGTTCGAGTGCCGCGTAGAGTGACTCGATTCATTGGATGTGCCTGCCTTGACAGGTCAAGTGAAGAGGATGGCTGGGCTCTGCGGAGGCCGACCCCGGCCGTGCCACCGAGATCCCGCGCCTCGGCAGGAGCGGGCGTTCCGCCGCCGACCGCGCACAGGGCATCGACGACTTGCGCCGGACACGGTGAAGCGGGCGGACAGCGGGGCGGCCTCCGGCGTGTGCACCTTCCAGCCGCGGGCTTCCAGGCCGGCGCGGAGCGTGGCAGCGATGTCGGCCATGGGCGCCGGGTTCTCGGTGGCGACGTCAAGGTCCTGGCTGGGGCGGTTCACAAGGCGGTGCGCCCGCACGGCGTATCCACCGGTGGAGAACCAGTGGATACGGGGAACCGAGCGCGATTACATCCGCCAGGAGCCGCGTGTGCAGCTCCGGCATGTCCGTCACGCGGCTGCCCGGGTGCGTGAGGCGAGCTAAGGGAAGGCGTCCTCCCATACAGCGCGCACGGTACGACCGACGAGGGTGCGCAGCACCGGCCACAGCTGGGGGAGCAGGTCCCGGTTGAGGTACCGGGGCAGGTCGTCGTGCAGGCCCTCGTACAGGACGGTGCGGTACAGGCCCATGCGCTGGCGCGGCTTGCCCAGGTCGTATGAGGTCATCCCGGACCAGGCCAGGTGCAGCGGCAGATCCACGACACCTTGGGTCGGCCCGCGCAGCTTGCCCAGCGACTCCGGCGGCGTATGGCGGCAAGCATCTGTAGGGCTTTCGAGAGGCGGGGCAGAGAGTCCGCCCGCCTTCGGTGGTTCGCACACCGCGCGCCGGCGGACGTCGAGGGCCGGCCGTTCACATGGCGTTCAGCGTCCACGACCAGCGGTGGGTGCCAGGCCCGACCCGGTACGCCGGGAGGGTGTCCGGGCCGCACGAGGCGGTGCCGACTCCCCGGTGGGCGGCGTCCAGATGGACGGTCACGCACGGACGGGCGGTGAGCTCGTCGTGGTGTTCCGCGACGGCCAGGTCGGCGGCGGTGAAGCGGGTCAGGCTCACCTGCCGGGGCTCGTCCAGGTGGACGATCAGCCCGACGCCGGCATCGTGCAGCGAGAACCACCGCACGCCGTGTCTGCCGCCGCTCTCCTGAGGCCGGAGGTACGGGGTGAACAGCTCCCGCACCGGTGCGCCGTACCGGCCGACCGGGCCGCCCGCGTACCGGTCCGGGTACGTCTCGCCCGGGCCGTGGCCGAACCATTCGGCCTGGTCCAGCCCTTCGGCGGCGGTGAACACCGTCCCGACCCGCGGCAGGTCGTCCAGGCCTTCGGGGACCACCGCCATCTCCTCCACCAGGAGCACCCCTCCGGCCAGCGCGGTGAGAGCCTGCTCGTGGACGACGACGCCGGCCGCCGTGGCGTACTCCGCGCGGACCACCACGCGTTCGCCGTCCCGCTTGATGTTCGTCAGCGAACGGGCGGCGGTCGCAAGGCCCTGCTCCGCCCAGCGGTCGGCGGGCTCGCCGAGCCGGTCGTTGTCGGTCGGTGCGCGCCACAGGCTGAGCACGGGCGGGGCGGCGAGCCGCGGATGGACGACGAACCCCTGGTCGTCGACGCACACCGGGGCCATGTCCGGCTCCCGCGCCCCGGCGCGGGCGAGGAGGCCGCGGGTCTCACAGCGCAGCCGCACCTGCGGGGCGCACAGCTCGGTGCCGCGCGGCGCCCAGGCCTCGTCGTCAGCGGTGCGTACCGACAGCGTCAGCCAGACCTCGCCCGTCTCCGGCATCCGGGCGAGCAGGTCCGGCGGGACCGGGACCGCCGTGCTCTCGCCCGGGCCGAGGGGCGGAAGATCCGCCGGGGCGAGGACGACGGCGGAGCCGGGCGTCTCCAGCCGCCACTCACCGGTCAGCCAGGACAGGTCGCGGAAGTGCTGGTGATTGCGGACCAGGACCTCACGGGCCCCGTAGTCCGGCAGCCGCAGCCGCACAGGCGCGGCGAGTTCCCTGTGCTCGTCCATGCCGGGCTTGGGGGTGCGGTCCGGCAGCACCAGCCCGTCCGCGCAGAAGGCACCGTCGTTGGGCGTGTCGCCGAAGTCGCCGCCGTACGCCCAGCGGTGGCCGGGCGCGGCGACCCCGGCCGTGTACCCGCCGACGGTCCCCGGCCCGGCCGGGCGGCCGTCGGAGAGCCGCTGCAGGATGCCGTGGTCCCAGAACTCCCACATGAAGCCGCCCTGGAGACCGGGGGTCGACTCGAAGGCGGCCCAGTAGTCGGCGAGTGAGCCGTTGCTGTTGCCCATGGCATGCGAGTACTCGGAAAGGATCAGCGGTTTGGTCTGCTCGCCGGACGTGGTGTGTTCGATGATCGTGTCGATGGCCGAGTACATGGGGCAGACGATGTCGGTGGCCGTCCAGGTCTGCGACCAGCCGGTGTGGATCGCCCCCTCGTACTGCAGCGGGCGTGTCCTGTCGTATCGGCGCAGCCAGCCCGCGGCGGCGTCGTGATTCGGGCCGTAGCCGCTCTCGTTGCCCAGCGACCAGACGATGACGGAGGGGTGGTTCTTGTCGCGGGTCACCATCCGCGCCACCCGTTCGACGAAGGCGGCGCGGTAGCCGGGTTCGTGGGCGATCTCGTCGTAGTGGCCGTGGCTTTCTATGTCGGCCTCGTCGACGACGTACAGGCCGAGTTCGTCGGCGAGGTCGAGCAGCGCCGGGTCGCCCGGGTAGTGGGAGGTACGGACGGCGTTGAAACCGAACCGCTTCATGATCACCAGGTCGGCGCGCATGTCGTCCTCGGAGACGACCCGGCCGGTGAGCGGGTGGAAGTCGTGCCGGTTGACGCCCCTGATGAACACCCGCTCGCCGTTGATCAGCAGATCCCGGCCCCGGACCTCGACGGTGCGGAAGCCGGTGCGGCAGCGGGCCTCGTCGGCGACCGTGCCGTCGGGGCGGTGGAGCCGGACCGTCAGGGCGTACAGGTCAGGTGTCTCGGCCGACCAGGCACGGACGTCGGGGACGGTCGCTGTCAGCGTGGCAACGCCCTGCCAGCCGGCGGCCCGGTGCTGTCCGGCGGGCTCCGTGACGAGCGGTTCCTCACGGCCCTCCAGGGATCCGGAGATGTGCCAGCCCTCCGGGAGGACGCCGCCGGTGTACCGTACGTCGGCGTCCACGCGCAGCCGCCCCGCGCTGCCCGCCTCCAGGCCCGCGGTCACCCGGACGTCGGCCAGATACAGCGGGTCGGTGGCGTACAGGAACACCGACCGGGTGATGCCGCCGTGCCACCACTGGTCCTGGTCCTCGACGTAGCTGGCGTCGGACCACTTCACGACCGTCAGCCGCACGGTGTTGGACTCCCCGGCGCGGACCGCGCCGCTCACGTCGAACTCGCTCGCCAGATGCGCGTCCTTGCCCGCCCCGACCGGCTCCCCGTTCACCTCGGCGATCAGCACGCTCTCCGCGGCGCCCACATGCAACACGATCCGCCGGCCGACCCACCCGGCCGGGATGTCGACCTCGCGCTCGTACACCCCGGTCGGGTTGACGGCCGGCAAGTGGGGCGGCGGCTCGGGCCACGGCATCGGGATGTTCGTGTAGTGCGGCAGATCGCCCACGCCATGCACGTCGTCGAAGTCCTGGACCGTCCAGCACCCCGGCACCTCGACCCGTGACCAGCGGTCGGCAAGCCCGCACTCGGGGCCCGGAAGCAACTGGAACCGCCAGCTGCCGTCGAGGCCGATGCGGTCGCCCTGGTCCCGGCGGGAGACCGCGTGCAGGGGCAGCCGCCGCCACCCGGTGATCTCGGGGGCGTCCCACAGGCGCGGCGGGAGGGCGGGGGAAGGGGGCATAGTGCGTCTCCGATGCGAGGTGGGCCTGCCATACGCGGGCCTGCGATACGTGCGCCTGCTTGGGCTTTCGGCCGGTGCGGCCAGGGCCTGTTGCGAAAGTGGCCTCTGCCGCGCGACGCCCGGCACGCACTCTCGCCGCACCGCCCGAAAGCCCGAGTACGCCCAGTACGAGGGCTTCCGGGCGGCACTCCCCCAGCCTTCGGCCGGGGGGACCCCCAGAGCACGCACCGGACGCCGCGCGGCCGCCCTCCGGGCGACGAGGCCACTTTCGCAACAGGCCCTAGGGCGGGGCCCTTGCTCGAGCGAACCGAGTACTTGGGCGAGCGACCAGCCACGGCGCACCCGCAGGTGGCGTACCGGACTGCCGGCGGAGCGCTCAGGCGCGGGCGAGCCGGAGCGTGACGATCTGGAAGGGGCGCAGCGCCAGTTCGACCGTGCCGTCGCCGCGCACGGCGGTCACCGCCGCCCGCGGTGGTGCGTCGCCCCACGGCCGTTCCAGCAGGTCGGTCTCGGTCACCCGGCCGGCCGCGAACCCCGGTACGAGTACGGCCCCGGCGCGTGTGCCGTGCGCCTCATACAGCCGGACGACCACGTCGCCGGAACCGTCGTCGGCCAGCTTCACGGCCTCGACGACGACCGCGTCGGCATCCTCGCCCGCGACCGTCACCAGCGGCGGGACCTCCGCGTCGCCGGGCACCGTCCGCTCCGGCAGGTTGACGCGGTACCCCTCGCGGACGGCGTCGCCGACCGTCGCCCCGGGGACGAGCGCGTAGCCGAACCGGTGCTCGCCCCGGTCGGGGTCGGGATCCGGGAAGGTGGGCGCGCGCAGCAGCGACAGCCGGACGACGGTCGTGATGCCGCCGTCCCCGCCGGCCTCGTCGCGCCGCGACCGGGTCACGTCGTGCCCGTACGTCGAGTCGTTGACGACGGCGACCCCGTAGCGGGGTTCGCCGACGTGGATCCAGCGGTGCGCGCAGATCTCGAACTTCGCCGCGTCCCACGAGGTGTTGGTGTGGGCCGGGCGGTACACATGCCCGAACTGCGTCTCGGCGGCGGACCGGTCGGTGTGGACGTCGAGCGCGACCGCGGCCTTGAGGATCGTCCGTGACTCGCGCCAGTCGACGGTGGTGGTGATGTCCAGGCGCGGCGAACCGGCGGCGAGCCGCAGGGTCTGCTCCACCCGCGAGTCGCGGAAGCGGCGTACCACCCGCACGCTCGCCGCGGCGGATCCGGTCTCGGCGAGCGTCACCTCCTCGGCCTCCGTCAGGTCGGTGACGGTGTGCCGGTAGTAGTGGTCGACGTCCCAGGCGTCCCCGTTGTTCGGCAGATCGGGGTGGAGCTGCAGCAGGTTGCCGTAGCCGCCGGGGGCGATGGCCTCCCGTCCCGTGGCGGCGTCCCGCGCGGACGTCACCAGCCCCCGGCCGTCGATGACCACGCGCACCAGACCGTTGTCCAGGACATGGCCGCCGTCGCGGGCCGTGGCGCTGACCGGCGCCGCTCCCGAGCGCGCGCAGGAGGGAGCGGCGCCCAGGCCGGGCACACCGTCACGGCCGTGCGGAGCAGCATTGAAGATCATGGTGCCGCCCGCCGAGGAGTCGCCGGCCAGCGCCCGCAGCGCCTCGCCGATGACCGTCTCCAACTCCGCCATGACGTCGCGGTAGGTGGCGCGCGCCTCCCGGTTGACCCAGGCGATCCCCGACCCGGGGAGGATGTCGTGGAACTGGTGCAGCAGCACGGTCTTCCACAGCCGGTCGAGCCGCTCGTACGGGTACGCGAACCCGGACCTGACGGCGGCCGTCGCCGACCACAACTCGGCCTCGCGCAGCAGGTGCTCGCTGCGCCGGTTGCCCTGCTTGGTCGTCGCGACGGACGTGTAGGTGCCCCGGTGCAGCTCCAGGTACAACTCGCCGAGCCACACCGGCGCGTTCGGGTAGTCCGCCAGCGCCTTGGCGAAGAACGCCGACGGCGGTTCGATCGCGACCCGCGGCGCGCCCTCGAGGTCGGCCAGGCGCTCGGCGCGGGCGAGCATCTCGCGGGTGGGCCCGCCGCCGCCGTCGCCCCAGCCGAAAGGCACGAGCGACCGGGTCGCGGAGCCCTTGTCCCGGAAGTTCCGCACGGCGTGCGCCATCTCCTCGCCGGTGAACGACGCGTTGTAGGTGTCGACCGGCGGAAAGTGGGTGAACACCCGGGTTCCGTCGATGCCCTCCCACCAGAACGTGTGATGGGGAAACTTGTTGAACTGGCTCCAGGAGATCTTCTGCGTCAGGAAGTAGGTGGACCGCGAGAGCAGCACCAGCTGCGGCAGCGCCGCCGAGTAGCCGAACGAGTCGGGCAGCCACACCTCGTCCGTCTCGATGCCGAACTCCTCCAGGAAGAACCGCTTGCCGTGCGTGAACTGGCGGACCATGGCCTCGCCGCCCGGCATGTTGGTGTCGGCCTCCACCCACATGCCGCCGACCGGCACGAACTGCCCGGCCGCCGCCTTCTCCTTGACCCGCGCGTACACCTCCGGTCGGTGCTCCTTGATCCAGGCCAGCTGCTGGGCCTGGGACATCGCGAAGACGAACCCGGGATGCCGGTCCATGAGGTCGGTGACGTTGGACGTTGTACGGGCGACCTTCCGGACCGTCTCACGCAGCGGCCACAGCCACGCCGAGTCGATGTGCGCGTGCCCGACCGCGCTGATCCGGTGCGCCGAGGCGTGCGCGGGCCTGGCCAGCGCGCCGGCGAGCACCGCGCGGGCCTCGGACGCGGCGTCGTTCACGTCACCCCGGAAGTCCAGGACGTCCACGGCGCGTTCCAGGGTGCGCAGGATCTCCCAGCGGCGCGGGTCGTCCGTCGACAGCTGCAGCATCAGCTGCTGCAACACCTCGAAGTCCTGGACCAGTTCCCAGACCTCGGTGTCGAACACGGCCAGGTCCATCCGGCGCAGCCGGTAGACCGGCTCGTCGCCCGCGGTGTCCCAGTCGCCCATCCGGCTGACGGGACCGTCGATCTCCGGGTTGGAGGAGGCCTCCAGGTGCAGCAGGACCTCCTCGCCGCCCTCGGCTCTGTCGGCGATGCGCACCCACTGGGTGCGGGGGTTGAGGGACTTCACGGCGGTCCCGTCCGGCCGGTGGACGAGCGCCTCCGCCTGGAAACCGGGGCCCGCGCCGGTGAACCCGAGGTCCAGGACGGCCTCCACCGTCCGCCCGGCCCACTCCTCGGGCACGGTGCCGCGGACCCGGAACCAGACGGTGCCCCACGGGCGGCCCCAGGCCTGGCCCACCTTCACGGGCTCATACGGTGCGGCCAGTCCCTCGGCCACCGGCACCGGTTCGCCCGGCGCGCTCCACGCCTGCAACTCCAGCGGCACCGAGACCGGATGGACCCTTGGGGCGATCCGTTCCGTCAGTGCCTTCGCGAGCCTGGTCTCGATCAGGGCCCTGTCGTCATGCATGACTGATGCTCCCTGCACTGGCACCAATTCATCGGATCTCTTGAGGCTGACACCACTGCTGGACGAGTGTCAATGGATGACTCCGGTTGACCCTTGCGGGGTGGCCCGCACGGGAGTGACGGCGCTTTCCGCCATCCCTCGACGTAGAGAACCCAGTTGGAAGGAAAGGTCTCTGCGGAAGTGTTGACAACCGACTGGCGCCCGCTCATAGTCGGTTCGCAACAGAGCCCGTGAACGATCCCGGGATCGTTACCGGCGTGCGTCCCCCACAGAGTGCTGTGCGCCAAGAGCTCCGATGTTTCTCCTCTGGTCGGCCCCTATCGCTGAGGCCACACGCGCGACACGACGAGCGCGCCGACAACCAAGCACGTCTGTGGAAGGAACACCCACCATGAGAAAGCGGCTGGGGCGGGCGGCGCCCTGTGCCATCGCGGTCGGGCTGGCTCTGTCGCTCGCTGCCTGCTCAGCAGGCACTGCGAAGCAGGCCTCGGCGACCACCGGCACCATCAACGTCGAGGCGCCCAACAGTGCGCCGACCTTCACCAACAACTTCAACCCGTTCAGCCAGTCCGACACCGGGCCCGGCCTCAACATCGTCTACGAGCCACTGGTCGCGTCCAACCGCGCGAAGGGCGGCGTGCTCATCCCCTGGCTCGCGAAGTCATGGACCTGGTCGGACGGCGGCCGTACCGCCGTCCTCACCATCCGGCCCGGGGTGAAGTTCTCCGACGGCAACCCGCTCACTGCTGACGACGTGGTGTACAGCCTCAACCTGCTGCTGAAGAACCCCAAGCTGGGCGGCGCCACGTACTCGGCCGTCAAGGCGGCGGGCTCCGACGCGGTCGCGGTCACCTGGAAGTCCGCGGCCTACCAGCAGCTCGGCGACCTCAAGAACATCAACATCATCGAGCAGAAGCTGTGGGGGAACCGCAACCCGCTCACCTACGTGGACAAGACACCCGTAGGCACCGGCCCCTTCACCGTGAAGGCCTTCTCCCCGCAGGCCGTCACCATGGCCGCCCGCACCGACTACTGGGGCGGCAAGCCGGCCATGGCGAACCTCAAGTACATCGCCGCCACCAGCGCCAACATCCAAACGCAACTGCAGAACAACAGCATCGACTTCTGCACCTGCGACATCGACGCGAAGAGCTACGTCGCCGCCGACCCCAAGAACCACCACTTCATCATGGCGTGGGACGGCTCGGTGGTGTCGGTGATGCTCAACAACGCCAAGGCGCCCTTCAACGACGTGAACGTACGCCGCGCCTTCGCCGACGCCGTCGACAACGAGGCGATCACGAAACTCGCGTCCAGCAAACTGCCGATCGTGGAGCCGCCCGCCAGCCCCACCGGGCTGTCGACCAAGACCTACCAGGACTGGATCGACCCCAAGTACCTCGCACCCCGCAAGCAGGATGTCGCCGCCGCCAAGGCGTCCCTGCAGGCAGGCGGCTACACCGTCCAGAGCGGCCAGTTGACGAAGGACGGCAAGGCGCTGCCGGTCACGTTCGTCGCGCCCAGCGACACGCCCTTCATCATGACCATCGCCCAACTCGTCGTCCAGCAGGTCAAGCAGACGCTCGGGATCGACGTCAAGCTCCGTGGCGGCGCGAACACCGGGGACGAGATCGCCAAGGGCCAGTACGACCTCGCGGCCACCTGGCTGTCCAGCGGCGAGGGCATCTACACCGCCCTGAACCAGCTCAACGGCAATCTGGCCGTGCCCATCGGCACGGAGGCGAGCAACAACAGCGTCCGGTTCCGCAACTCCGCGTACGACAGCATCCTGGCCCGGATGGCCGGCACCGAGGACCAGAACAAGCTGAAGAAGCTGGGCATGCAGGCCCAGGCGATCTTCGTGGACCAGGTCCCGACCATCCCGCTCTTCTCCTCCGGCGCCGCGGGAGCGGCCAACGCGGCTCACTGGACCGGCTGGCCGCCGGCGGCCGAGCCCGACTACCTCGCCGACACCGGCTCCGGCACCGAGCTCATCACGACGCTGATGCACCTCACGGCAGCCAAGGGCTGAGGGAGACCCTCATGACCACCCCCCTGATCGCCTCCGAGACCGGTCTCGCCCAGCAGGGCGGGGCCGGGGAGGCCGCGCGCCCGGCCCGGCGCCGCACCAGGTGGACCTGGCTCGGCAGCCGGCTCGGCTTCTACCTCTTCGTCACCTGGGTCGCCGTCACGCTGAACTTCTTCATCCCCCGGCTCATGCCGGGTAACCCGGCGCAGGCGATCATCCAGGCGATGACCCAGCGGAACGGGCAGATACCGCCCCCCGCGACCGTCCACTCCATCCAGCTGCTCTTCGGCAACCCGAACAAGCCCCTGTTCTCCCAGTACCTGGGATACCTCGGGCAACTCGCCCACGGTGACCTGGGACTGTCCGTCAGCAAGTACCCGGTTCCGGTGATCGACGTGGTCAGGGCGGCTCTGCCCTGGACCCTCGTGCTGGTGGGCAGTTCGACGGTGCTCGCCTTCGTCATCGGCGTGGGCCTCGGCATCGTCGTCGGCTGGCGGCCCGGGGGTAGGTTCGACACCGTGGTGACCCCGCTGTCGACGGTGGTCGGCGTCGTCCCGTACTTCTGGGTCGCGCTGCTCGCCGTGTGGGTCTTCGCCGTCCAGCTCGGCTGGGCTCCCGTGTCCGGCGGCTACTCGGTGGACACCCTGCCCGGCCTCAACCTGCCGTTCCTGGCGAGCACGCTGCGCTACGGCCTGCTTCCGGTCGCCACCATCGTCTTCTCCTCGTTCGGCGGCTGGGTATTCGGCCAGCGCAACATGATGGTCACCACGCTCAGCGAGGACTACGTGCTGCTGGCCCGGGCCAAGGGCCTGCCCGGCTGGAAGGTCATGCTGGGCTACGCGGCGCGCAACGCCATGCTCCCCAGCATCACCAACTTCGCCCTCGCGATCGGCGGCCTGGTCGGCGGCGCCCTGCTCACCGAGATCGTGTTCTCGTACCCCGGCATGGGATTCCTGCTGTTCGAAGCGGTGTCCGCCCGCGACTACCCGACCATGCAGGCCGTCTTCCTGCTCATCACCCTCGCCGTCCTGCTTGCCAACTTCGTCGCGGACTCCGTCTACGTCCTGCTGGATCCCCGGACCAGGGAAACGAGGTGACACACACATGGTCAAGAGACTGCTGGCCGGCTGGAAGGTGCGCCTAGGCGTGACCGTCTTCGCCATGTTCTGCCTGCTCGCCGTGTTCGGACCGTGGATCACGCAGCACCTGCTGCACCAGAGTCCCACCGCGCTGGACCTGAACGCGATCAGCTCTCCGCCGAGTGCGCAACACCTGCTCGGTACCACCGCGAGCGGGCAGGACGTCATGGCGCAACTGATCTCCGGCGCCCGTGAGTCGATGCTGGCAGGCCTGGTCGCCTCGGTTCTCAGCACGTCCATCGCCGTGATCGTCGGGGTGACCGCCGGACTGGCCGGCGGCGTCGTCGACTCCGCCCTCACCGGGCTGACCAACGTCTTCCTCACCATGCCCGGCTTCGCTCTGATCTTCGTGATCAGCGGATACACACACGGCGGCGGACCAGTGGTGATCGGCATCATCATCGGCCTGTTCGGCTGGGCCGGCGGCACCCGGGCACTGCGGGCCCAGGCCATGAGCCTGCGCAGCCGGGAGTTCGTCCTGGCGATGCGGATGCTCGGTGAGAGCCGGTGGCGGCTCGCGATGGTCGAGGTCCTGCCGCACCTGATCGGCTGGATCTCCGCCATGTTCCTCGGCGGCTTCGTCGGTGGGGTGCTGGCGGAATCCGGACTGGCGTTCCTCGGGGTCTCCGACCCCTCCACCATCAGCTGGGGAATCATGATCAGCGATTCGCAGCAGGGCAACGCCCTCATCAGCGGCATGTGGTGGTGGTTCGCCCCACCGGGCCTGTGCATCGCCATGCTGGGCGCCTCCGTCGCCCTGATCAACTTCGGTGTCGACGAGATCTCCAACCCGCGCCTGCGGGGCGCCAGCCGGGCTCTGATCAAGCGCGCCCAGGAGGCACGCCGGACGAAGGGGGTGTCCCATGCCCGCTGACGGCAGCGAGACCAGGCCGGACGACCGCGAGGTCCTGCTGGACGTCCGCGGCCTGACCGTCGAGTACGTGGCGCAGCAGGGCTCCGTGCGAGCCTGCGACGACGTGTCCTTCACCGTCAGGCGCGGTGAGATCCTCGGCGTAGCGGGCGAATCGGGGTCGGGCAAATCCACCCTGATCACCGCCCTGACGCGGCTGGAGAGGCCGCCCGCCGTGACCACCGCCGGCGAGATCCTCTTCCGTCCCGGCGGCGGGCGGGCGCCCGTAGACCTGGTCGGCCTCACCGAGCGGGAGCTGCGGGGACTGCGCTGGCGCGACATGGCCATCGTCCTGCAGAGCGCCATGAACGCCCTGAACCCCGTGATGCGACTGGGCGCGCAGTTCCGTGACGTCCTGAGCGAACACGACAGGACCATGAGCCGGCAGGACGCCCGGAAACGCACCGAGGAACTGCTCGCCCTCGTCGGACTGACCCCGCTCCAGGCCGGCCGCTACCCCCATGAGCTGTCCGGCGGCACCCGCCAGCGCGCCACCATCGCGCTCGCCCTCGCCTGCGGCGCCGACCTCGTCGTCATGGACGAGCCGACCACGGCCGTGGACGTGGTGATGCAGCGTCAGATCCTCGCGAAGGTCCTGCGGCTGCGCGCCCAGCTCGGCTTCGCTGTGGTCTTCGTGACCCACGACCTGTCGCTGCTCGTCGAGCTCGCCGACCGCATCGCCATCATGTACGGGGGCCGCATCGTCGAGATCGGAAGCGCCTTCGACATCTACCACCACCCCAAACACCCCTACACCGAGGGGCTGCGGGCATCGTTCCCGCCGCTGCGTGAACCGGTGCGCCGGCTCAGCGGCATTCCCGGTTCGCCGCCGGACCTGCGGGAACCTCCGCCCGGCTGCGCGTTCCATCCGCGGTGCCCGCGACGGTTGGAGGCGTGCGACGGCACGGTGCCGGACCTGCGTCCGGTGGACGGGCAGTCGGTGGCGTGCCTGCTGCACGGGGCGGGGGAGCGGGCCGGGAGCCGGGGGCCGCAGGGTGTGCGAGAGGAGGCTGACGATGTTGTCGGACACTGACGGCGGCGTGCAGGCACGGGCGGAAACCCCGGAACCCGCGTCCGCCGGGGAACCGCCCGTGCTGGAGGCGGTCGATGTGACCATGCACTTCACGGTCCGCGGCGGCCTCGGCCGTGCGACGACCGTCAAGGCGCTGGAGCACGCCTCTCTGCAGTTGCGGCGGGGGAGGATCGTCGCCCTGGTCGGCGAGAGCGGCAGCGGCAAGACCACTCTGGCCCGGCTGTTCGCCCTGGTGTACACGCCGACGTCCGGCGAGATCCGGCTGCGCGGTGAAAGGGTCCTTCCGGGCCGCGGCCGGGCCTCCAGGGAGTACTACTCCGAGGTCCAGATGGTGTTCCAGGACCCGTTCGCCTCGCTCAACTCCATGCACTCCGTCCGGCACAACCTCAAGCGCGCCCTGCGCATTCACGGCCGGGCGGGCAGGGACGACATCGAGGAGCGGATGCTCGAACTCCTGGAGCGGGTCAGCCTGACCCCGACGAAGGACTTCATGGGCAAGCTGCCCCACGAACTGTCCGGCGGCCAGCGGCAGCGAGTCGCGATCGCCCGGGCACTGGCGGTCGGCCCCAAGGTCATCCTCGGCGACGAACCGATCTCCATGCTCGACGTGTCGATGCGGCTGGACATCCTCAACCTGCTGGCCAGGCTCCGCGAGGAGGAGGACCTGGCCCTGCTCTACATCACCCACGACATCGCCAGCGCCCGCTACCTGGCGGAGGAGATCCACGTGATGTACGCGGGCCAGATGGTCGAGGGCGGTCCGACGGAACAGATCATCCAGAATCCCCAGCACCCGTACACCCGGCTGCTGCTCGGCGCCTCACCCGACCCGGCCCGCACCGTGAAGGCCGGCGCCGCCTCGGTCTTCGCCGACGTCGAGGACAGCGGCGAACCGCCGAACCTCGCCGCTCCGCCGCAGGGATGCCGCTTCCACCCGCGCTGTCCCCTGGCGACCGACGAGTGCCGCACGTCGTTCCCCGCCCGTACCGAACATGCCACCGGCCAGTGGGTGCACTGCTGGCTGTACCCACCAGGAGCGTCCACATGAGCAGCGGTATCAGTCGCAGAACCTTCACCACATCAGTCCTCGCCGCGTCCGCCGCTGCCGCCATGCCCGCCACGGCCGGCGCTGCGGCGGCGCAGACCGCCCCCGCCCCGACCGGAATCCTCCTGCCCAGAGGCACCGCCCTGCGCTCGCTCGACGTGATCCCGTCCGCCAACCTCACCTCCAACCCGGACCGGGTGCTGGTGGCCTCGCTCCAGGGCCTGGTCGCCAAGACCTCCGCCGAGGGAATCTTCATCGACGAGGGCGGCCCGGGCGCGGTCTGGAAGAACTTCCTCCACACCACCTACGGGATCACACTGAACGACGACCGCCCCACCTGGCAGCAACTGCTGACCCGCTTCCGGCGCCTTGTACGCGGCTACATCCGCTACGACATGACGGCCAACCCGGCGTCGGTCAACGTGGCCTCGTCACTGGGCGGCCCGCTGAACGCCCTCATCGTCGACGCTACGCAGGAGAGCGCCGTCCAGGCCCTCGGTGTCACCCGCCTGCTGCTCGACGTCTCGAACAAGGACGAGCACTGGGCGTACAGCACCTACCAGTCGCTCTTCGCCGACCACATCGCGGCGGAACTGAACCCCACCGTCTACTACCACCTGCGCGACTACATCACCCTCACCGACTCGTTCACCTTCTACGACGGCGTGACCAAGTGGCGCGCCGGTGTCCTCGGCACCCTGCAGCCGCAGGCCACCCTCATGGGGTACGGCAACGACGAGACCGCGATGATCCAGCAGGCCTCCGAGGAGGGCGTCGCCTCCATCCCCACCGACCTGGCCCCCAACCTCTCCGTGCTGAGCGGCATCCACAGCACCGACGGCCTGACGCAGCAGCCGGAACCCGCGCCGACGACCGCCGCCAAGCACTACGTCACCTTCGTCATCAGCGACGGCGACAACGTGGCCTGGAACCTGTGGGGACTGCACGAGTACTTCACCAACCCCGTGCGCGGCAGCTTCAACGTGGGCTACGGCATCAGTCCCTCCCTGGTCGACCTGGCCCCCGGCCCGCTGCGCTGGTACTACGAGAACGCCTCCGCCGGCCCGGTCTGGGACAACTTCATCGCCGGCCCCAGCGGCCGCGGATACACCTATCCGAGCGAGATGCCCGCCGACGCCCTCGAGGCCCAGGCCGTCACCCTCAACGAGTACATGGGCAAGGGGAACTTGCGGATCTGCGAGATCCTCGACGACCAGCCGGTCTTCAAGCGGTCCGACCTGTGGGAGCCCTATCTGCGGCAGCCCAACATCGACGCCCTGTTCTACTTCGGCCCGGGCGCGAAGGGCGGGATCCGGTGGGTGAACGGCAAGCCCGTGATCGCGCAGCGGAACGTCCTGTGGGGCGGCCAGACCGAGGAACCCGAGCTCATCGACGACATCAACAAGCGCCCCGCCGACCCGACCTCAGCCGACGGCTACACGCTGGTCCTGGTGCACTGCTGGACCAAGTCCCTGACCGACGTGCAGACAGTTGTCAAGGGACTCGGGCCCCAGGTCGAGGTCGTCACCCCCCGCACCCTCGTCCGTCTCGTCAACGACAACCACGCCGTCTGAGCACCCAGGGAAACAGGGAATCACATGACCTCCGAACCCGCCCTCCGGGTCACCGTAGGCCCGGACGACAGCGACGACGACCGGCGCCGCAAGGCGTCGCTGGTCAGACCCGCGGCCCGCCAGGTCGCCTGGCAGCGGCAGGAACTCGTCGCGTTCCTCCACTTCGGCATCAACACCTTCACCGGCCTGGAGTGCGGTACGGGCACGGACGACCTTTCCCTGTTCGACCCGGCGGAACTCGACTGCGGGCAGTGGGCCCGCAGCCTCGCGGACGCCGGGTTCAGGTCGGTCATCTTCACCGCCAAGCACCACGACGGCTTCGTCCTATGGCCCAGCCGCTACACCCGCCACTCCCTGACCGCCACGCCCTGGCGCGGCGGCCACGGCGATGTCGTACGCGAACTGGCCGAGGCCGCCCGCGAACACGGCCTCGGTCTCGGCTTCTACCTCTCGCCCGCCGACCTGCACCAGTCCCGCGCCCCCGGCGGCTGCTACGGCAACGGCAGCCCCGCCGTGAAGTCCGTCATCCCCACCCTTGAGCCGGGCGACGACCGGGCGGCCCGCGTCGAGTCCGGTGAACTGCCGTCGTTCACGTACGTGGTGGACGACTACAACCGCTACTACCTGAACCAGCTGTACGAACTGCTCACCGAGTACGGCCCCGTGAACGAGGTGTGGCTGGACGGCGCCGACCCGACCGCCACCGCGCAGCACTACGAGCACGACGCGTGGTTCTCCATGGTCCGCGCGCTGGCCCCCGACGCCACCTGCGCGGTCGGCGGGCCCGACGTCCGGTGGGTCGGCAACGAGAGCGGCTACGCCCGCTACAGCGAGTGGAGCGTCGTCCCGATGAGCGGCGCGCCGTCCGAGTTCGCGCAGACCACCGCGGTCGCCGAGGAGGAGCATGATCTCGCCGGTCCCGGGCCCATGCGGCAGGCCGGTCACCTCGCCTGGTACCCCGCGGAGGTCGACGTCTCCATCCGGCCGGGCTGGTTCCACCACTCCTCCCAGGACACCGCCGTCAAGTCGCTGCCGCGGCTGATGGACCTGTACCGGCACTCGGTGGGCCGCAACGCGGTACTGCTGCTCAACGTGCCGCCGGACCGGCGCGGTCTGCTCGCCGGCCCGGACGTGGAGCGGCTCGCCGAACTCGGCCGCGTCCTGCGCGACGTCTACGGCGATGACCTCGCCGCGGGGGCGGCGGCCGACGCGGACCCGCTCGGGCACATGGTCGTCCGGCTCCCGCAGCCGACGACGTTCAACGTCGTCGGCCTGAGCGAGGACATCGCCCACGGCCAACATGTGGAGTGCTTCGCCCTCGACGTGCCGCTGGGGGGAGCGTGGACGCAGGTCGCGACCGGCACGACGGTGGGGCACCGGCGTCTGGTGTCCGTGCCACACCCCGTGACGGTGGACCAGGTGCGGGTGCGTGTCCTCACTTCGCGGGCCACCCCGCGGCTGAGCCTGTCCCTCCACCTCGATCCGACGGTGCCCGAGCCTGTCATCCACGGCTCCTTCGCCGCCGCCCGTGACAACACGGGGATCAGCAGCGACGACGCACCCGCCCTCGGCGACCTCGACGGCACCGGCATGAGCCTGTCCGCCCAGGCGCTGGCCGCGGCCGGAATCGTGCCCGGCGGGCACGTCGCACACGGGGGGATGGAGTTCCGGTGGCCCGACGTCGCCCCGGGGGAGCCGGACAACGTACGGGCCGACGGGCAGACCATCAGGATCACGGGCTCAGGAGACCGGATCGGGTTCCTGCTCGCCGGAACCGCCGACCGCAGCTTCGGACCGGGCCTGGTGACCTACACCGACGGCACCCAGCAGGAGATCCCGCTGTTCGCCCTCGACACCCTGGGGGAGGGGGACTATCCGGCCGCCGCGCAGACGGTGGTGTCGACGCCATACCACAACCGGCCCACCGGGCGTGTCGACCGGCCCGCCCGGATCGGCTGGTGCGCGGCGCCGCTCGACCCCGGCAGGACGCTCGAGTCGATCACGCTTCCCCGGTACGGGGAGGGGAACAACCCCGAGGAGGCAGGGGTGCACATCTTCGCCGTGGCGGTCGGATGAGGCCGGTTACAGTTCTCGGCCCAGGCAGAACCCCCCTGGAAGTGGTTTGTGGCGGCAGCGCGCGGGCCGGTCGATGCGGGAGTGAGGACGGTTGATGGTGGTACCGGGCAAGGAGCAGCGACATGCCGCTCACGCTCCGACCCGAGCGGGCCGGGCCACGATTGTGGACGTGGCGAATCTGGCCGGAGTGTCCCGGCAGACCGTATCTCGCGCGATCAACGACAAGGGCGAGATCGATCCCGCGACGAAGGAGCGGGTGCTCGCGGCGGTTCGGACCCTCGAATACCGACCCAGCCGGCACGCCAGGGGCCTGCGGCGGCCGGGGTCGGTGACCGTCGGGCTCATCGTTTCCGACCTGGCCAACCCGTACTTCCCGGAGGTCGCCGCCGGCATGCTGGAGGTGGCCAAACCGCAGGGCTGGAACGTGACGGTCTGCGAGTCCCGCAACGTCCCCGAGGAGGAACGCGAGGCGCTCGACCTGCTGTCCCGGCAGGCCGACGCGATCGTGGGCTACTGCGACAGCGCCGACGACGTGCTCGCCCGCTACGCGTCCGGGCTGCCGATCGTGCTCCTGGAACGGGCCCCGGACGAGACCCGGTTCGGGTCGGTGGGCATCGACTTCGAGGCCGGCGTCCGGGAGGGAGTCCGCCACCTGATGGGACGCGGACACCGCCGGATCGGGATGCTGGACAGCGCGCTGCCGGGGACGCACAGCCTCCGTGGCGAACACTTCCTGGCCGAGGTGCGGGCCCACGGACTGCCGGTCGACGAGGACTGGATCGCACCCGCCGATGGCCAGAGCGTGGCGGGCGGCGAGCACGGCATCGCGCTCCTTCTGGACCGGCATCCGGACCTGAGCGCCGTCGTCGGCTTCAACGACCTGATCGCGATCGGCGCCATGCGGGAGGCGCGACGCCGCGGCCTTCGGGTGCCGGACGACATCGCCGTCCTGGGCTTCGACGGACTGACCCTCGGGGAATTGGTCGAGCCGCCCCTGACCACCCTGTGCATCGACAAACGGCAGGTCGGGCGGCTCGCGGTCGAGCAGGTCACGCAAATGCTGAAAGGGAAGGAGCCCGCCGCCGGGGAGGGCGCCTGGGTGGTACCGGAACTCAGCGTCCGCGCCTCGACCTGATCCCCGGCCGGTCCGGGCGGGCGCCGTAAGAGCTGTGGCGATTCTTGAGCCAGTCGCAAAGGCGGCCTGACCAACCTTCAGTTCAGTAGGCGTGCCGGTCCGGCTTCCTCTCCCAGGTTTCGTACGCGTTCGCGCCCAGCTCCGGGTGGATCTGCTCGATGTGGATCCGGCGCTGGTCCAGCGGCTTCTTGAAGTCCTCGTACTGGAAGACGTCATCGAAGCCGATCTTCCGCGTGGCGTCCAGGTCGCAGCTGAAGTAGACGTTGTCGATGCGCGACCAGTAGATGGCGCTCATGCACATGGGACACGGTGCGCCACTTATGTACATCGAACAGCCCTGGAGCATCCGGGCCCGCTCCGGGACCACGTCGGGCGAGCCTTCGGGGCGCGGCACGTATTCCAGGGTCCCCTCGTTCTGGTGCTCTTCCGAGATGGTGGGCGCCTCCGGGTTGAGGAGCTGGGACGCCTTGCGGATGGTCTCGATCTCGGCATGCGCGGTCGGGTCGCCGGTCAGGAGGACCCGGTTCTGGCCACGAGCGACGATCTCACCGTCCCGGCTGAGCACGGCACCGAACGGGCCGCCCCAACCGTGCTCCACCGACTCCGTGGCCAGCCGTACCGCTTCCGTCAGGAACTCCTTGTGACCCATAGGGACCTCCACTGCGCACCGGTTCGGGCATTCCGATCGATTGCAAAGGGATGCAAAGGGATTTCGTAAGCTTGTGTGCGTAATGACCAATTTGTCTTATAAGTACCTTTGTGTCTACGCTACTCCGTATGAGCGCCAGCGCAAACCGCGGCCGTGGTGCGGCCGGAGCGACCGTTGTGACCTCGCAGAAAGTCGTCCCGGGCCGCGAGGACGACTACAAACGCTGGCAAGAACAGGTGAACCGGGCCGTAAGGGCCTTCGACGGCTTTGAGGGAACGGAGCTGTACCCGCCCGACTCCGCCGAGGACAACCAGTGGGTCGTGGTGTTCCGCTTCTCGGATGTCGACCGGTTGAGCGCCTGGCTCGGGTCGGCCACGCGCCGTGAACTCGTCGATGATGGCCGCGACTTGTTCGAGGAGGAGCCCTCCCAGGAGGTTCTGCGCGGAGGGCGACCGGCCCAGGAAGCCGTGACGGCCGTCGTCTCCCACGCGGTGCGGCCAGGTCGCGAGCAGGACTTCGAGCGTTGGCAGGACAAGGTCCTGAGGGCCCAGCAGAAGTCCCCGGGCTTCATGGGCTCCGAACTCTTCGCGCCCGTCGAGGGTATCCAGGACCGCTGGGTCGTTGTGTTCCGGTTCAATACCCGCGAACACCTCGACCAGTGGTTGCAGTCGGATGTCCGCAGGAAACTGCTGGAGGAGGGGCGCGAGTACTTCGCGGACTACGACGTGCGCGAGATCGCGTCGGCCTTCAGCGGATGGTTCCGCTTCGGCGAAGGGGAGCAGGCGGGTGTCCCGCCCAATTGGAAACAGGCCATGTCCGTCCTTCTCGCGCTCTATCCCACCGTCATGGTGCTCAACCTCACCGTAGGGCGCGCCCTCATGCATGTCGGCGTGGCCGGATACCTCGGCCTTTTCATCTCGAACGTGCTGAGTGTTGCGATTCTGACCTGGCTTCTGATGCCGCTGGTCGTCAACCGCTCCCTGGCCTTCTGGCTGGCACCGGACCGACCGCGTTCGCGCCGCACCGACCTGGTGGGTGCGGCCGTCGTGATGGTGTGTTACGCGGCGCTCCTCGCGGTTTTCGCTCTCACCGTCTGAAGCGTCCGACATAGGAGATGTGGCCGCCGGGCTTGGTGACGTGGAACGTCGCCTCCCAGGTACCTGGTGTGCCCAGCGCCTCGATGGCCGCATCCACACCCTGTCCGTCCGTCAGCTCAAGAATGCGCTCCAGACCATCGCGGTGGTCGTACGCACCACGGCCTCATTCGGTCCCGGTTCCGGAGTGGTGTCCGTGGCCCATCCCTGCCCGCCACGAGTCGTTTCTCCACGGGCTGCGCGGTAGGCTTCAAAGGCTCAAATCACCTTGACTCACCACTGAACAACGACGTGCTTTCAGGGTCGTGTACAAGGGCGGTCCCCGCAACTCGTCTGTCCGCAACTCGTCTGCGCGAGGGCATGCAGCGCACCGCGGGTGGCCGGGGCAAGGAGTGCCGGATGAGCCGCTACACGCAGATTCGCGGTCTCGGGGGGCGGTCGGTCCGGCGCAACGACGCCGGTTACGAAGACATCCGCAGGGCCGCCGTGTGGAACACGCTCACACCGGCGCGGTTTCCCGACGTCATCGTTCGCGCGGCGTCGGCCGGTGATGTCGTACAAGCGGTGCGCCTGGCCCTGTCCCAGCGCCTCCAGGTCGCCGTACGGTCGGGAGGACACAGCTGGTGCGGGTCGCCCCTGCGCGACGGGGGCATGCTCATCGACCTGTCCGGGCTCCGCGGCTGCGCCGTCGACCCCGACTCCGCGACGGCAACGGTTCAGCCCGGCGTCACGGGCGGGCAGCTCACCTCGGAACTCGGCCGCCACGGCCTCGCTTTCCCCACGGGCCACTGCGGGTCCGTCGCCGTCGGCGGATACCTTCTCAGCGGAGGACTCGGCTGGAATTCCGGTGCCCGCGGGCCGGCGTGCGCCAGTGTCGAGGAGATAGAGGCCGTGACCGCGGACGGGGAGCAGGTGACCTGCAGCGAGAGCCAGAACAGGGACCTGTTCTGGGCGGCCAGGGGAGCGGGTCCCGGTTTCTTCGCCGCGGCCACCGCTTTCCGCCTCAGGCTGTATCCGCACCCTGGCACGATCGCGAGCACCAGGTGGACCTTCCCCCTCGCGTACGTCGCCGAGGTGACGCACTGGGCCACCGAGCTGGCCGCAGGGCTCTCCCCGAACGTCGAGTTCAGCTTCTCACTCGGCACGGCGGACGCCGGTCCCCGGCCGGGCCCCAAAGTGGTGACCGTCACCGGCACCGCCTTCGCCGCGTCGCGACAGGAAGCCGGCGAATTCCTCCTGCCGCTGCGCCACTGTCCCCTGCGTCGACGCTCCCTCTCCCGCCGACAGGACGAGCCGACGACGTTCGAGGCCCTGTACGACTCCTCCGCTGCCCTGTGGCCTGCGCGACTCCGCTACGCGGCGGACACCCTGTGGTCGGACACCGGCTTCCCCACGCTGCTCAGCGAGCTCGCGGATGTCGTCGACTCGGCTCCTTCGAACAGGTCGATGGTTCTTGCACCGTTCTCCCCGGCAGGCCGGCCGCCGCCGGACATGGCCTTCTCGGCGCTCGGGGAGAG
The DNA here is from genome assembly GCF_044459385.1 of Streptomyces sp. NPDC050287. Classification (NCBI taxonomy): domain Bacteria; kingdom Bacillati; phylum Actinomycetota; class Actinomycetes; order Kitasatosporales; family Streptomycetaceae; genus Streptomyces; species Streptomyces sp. NPDC050287. The sequence goes on from NZ_JBITIY010000003.1 coordinate 39,523, forward strand.
CTATGTCGTTCCCTACGCCGTCTGGGACGACCCCCGCCAGGACGCCGCCAACATCGGCTGGCTGCGGGAAGCGATGCACCGGGTGGAACCCCTCGGAACGGGGCACTACATCGCCGAGGCCGACCTCACAGCGGCATCGTCCCGTGCCCGCCGCTCCTTCACCGCGGGCGACTGGCAGCGCCTGCGGAGCCTGAGGACGCGGTACGACCCGGACGGCGTCTTCTCCTCCTACCTGTCACCGGAGGAGGCCGCGCTGTAGTGCCACTCCCTGGGTGGCCGAGGATGCGGGCGAAAAGGTTTCTCTGCGTGGCCGCGGGCCCGTGGCGCCCGGACGCCGACATCCTGCTCGGCGTCCGGGCGCGAGGCGACGCCCGGCTGCCCGGCGACGACGCGAAACGCGGAGACGGTATCTGACCCCCCGGTGGGTCGGTGTTGCTGAGAGGTCCGCATACTCGGTGGTCGTTGCGGTGCCGTGAGTGCGGTGACTGCTGTGGCCGGTGCGCTGGGCGGGTAGAAGGGCTGTTGGGGGTTATGAGGGACGCGAACGAACCGACCGTGCCGGAAGTGGTGGACAGTCCCGCCGTCCGGGCGCAGCCGAGCGGCAGCCTGGCACGCTGGTTGCTGCGCCACCGGGTGCAGCCGGTCGGGCCGGCGGCGGGTGAGGGGCATACCGAGCCGCACGCCTGGTGGAAGGTGATGTGCCTGACGGGCGTGGACTACTTCTCCAGCCTGGCGTACGTGCCGGCGATCGCGGCACTCGCGGCCGGGGCGGTGTCGCCGTTGGCGACGTTGCTGATCGTGGCGCTGACGCTGGTGGGGATGCTGCCGATGTATCGGCGGGTGGCCCGGGAGAGCCCGCACGGTGCCGGGTCGGTGGCGATGCTGGAGGATCTGCTGCCGTTCTGGTGGGGCAAGCTGTTCGTGCTGGTCCTGCTCGGTTTCGTGGCCACGTCGTGGATCATCACGATCACGCTGTCCGCGGCGGACGCCTCCGTCCACATGGTGGAGAACCCCTACCTGCCCCAAGCCCTGCACGGTCACGAGGTCGCCATCACGGTGGCGTTGCTGCTGGTGCTCGGAGGCGTGTTCCTGCTCGGGTTCAGCGAAGCGGTCAGCGTGGCCATCCCGTTGGTGGCGGTCTTCCTGGTGCTCAACGCGGTGGTCATCGCCGTGGGACTGGTGGACGTGTTCACCACGCCGGGGGCGTGGTCGGCGTGGACGAGCGCGCTCGGTGAGGGTGGGGGCGGATTCGGCGATCTGGTGGAGCCGGCGCTAGTGGCCTTTCCGCTGCTGGTGCTGGGGCTGTCCGGTTTCGAGACCGGGGTGAGCATGATGCCCCTGGTGTCCGCGGAAGGTGCCGATCCCGAGCAGCGGCTGCGCTCGCGGATCCGCAACACCCGCAGGCTGCTGACCACCGCCGCCCTCATCATGAGCGTCTACCTGCTGTCCGCAAGCTTCGTGACCACCGTCCTCATCCCGCACAAGGAGTTCGAGCCCGGTGGCGGTGCCAACGGCCGTGCCCTGGCCTGGCTGGCCCACGAGAACGTCGGTGAGGCGTTCGGCACCGTCTACGACGTCAGCACCATCCTGATCCTCTGGTTCGCGGGCGCGTCCGCGATGGCGGGACTGGTCAACATCGTCCCGCGGTACCTGCCCGACTACGGCATGGCCCCGGAGTGGGGACGCGCGGTACGCCCCGTGGTGATCGTCTACACCGTCCTCTGTGTCCTCATCACCCTCGCCTTCGACGCCGACGTCGACGCCCAGGCCGGCGCCTACGCCACCGGCATCCTGGCCATGATGGTCTCCGGCGCCTTCGCCGTCACCGTCTCGGTCGTACGCCGTCGCCGACGTGCGACCGCCACAGGCTTCGCGCTGCTCACCGCGGTTCTGTTCTACGCCCTGGTGGCCAACATCGTCGACAAGCCGGACGGCATCTCGATCTCCGGCATGTTCATCGCCGGCATCGTCGCCGTGTCACTGATCTCCCGGGTCTCACGCACCACCGAACTGCGCGCCGACCGCATCGTCTTCGACCCGGCCGCCCGCCGGTTCATCACCGACACCCTCGCCCACGACAACGCCATCAACATCATCGCCAACCGCCGTGAGGCCGGCGACGGCGCCGAGTACCTGGCCAAGGAACGCGAGCAGCGCGGCAGCAATCCGGTGCCGGGTCCGGCCGACGTGCTGTTCGTGGAAATCGACGTGATCGACCCGTCCGACTTCAGCGAAACCCTCACCGTACGCGGCGTCGAGGTCGACGGATACCGGATCCTGCGCGCCGAGGCCCCGGCCGCCCCGAACGCCATCGCCGCGATCCTGCTCGCCCTGCGCAACGCGACGGGTGTCCAGCCGCACTGCTACTTCGCGTGGGCCGAGGGCAGCCCCCTGATGCACATGTTCCGCTACTTCCTGCTCGGCCGCGGAGACACCGCTCCGGTCACCCGCGAGATCATCCGCAGCAACGAACCGGACCCCGCCCGCCGCCCCGGCATCCACGTCGGCGGCTGACCCGGCGGACTCCGCCGCGGGGTGAACGGTCGCGCGGAGTCCCGCCCTGACCAGGCGGCGCGGCGGTGGTGCTCGTACAGACCGTCGAAGGCAGACGCGTGGTGGGCGTGACGGTGTCGCCTTCCTGGCACATGTGCTCGGCCCGATCCCCGCTGTCGGTCTCGGCCGCATCGCCCTCGTGGCCGCTCTGGTGGTGCAGTTCGCCGTCCGCCGGTACGTGGCCTGGATCTACTCCACGACGGCGAGGTGGTCGGTGGTGCCCCCGCGCCACTCGATGAGGAACAAGGTCGCGTCATCGCTGGTGCGGCCGCCGCGTTCCCGCTTGAGGGCGCGGGAGAGCCGGAGCCCGTCCGCGCGTACCCCCGCTCGGGTGTGTTCGACGCGGTTGACGCAGCGGATGAGCCGCTCTTCGCCGAACGGTTCTCCGTCGGCGTCGCGTTCCTCGATCAGGCCGTCGGTGTAGCACAGCACCCGGTCGCCGGGCTGGAGTGTGTATTCGCTGACCTGAGGAGGGGCACCGCCGAAGCCGACGGGCAGGGTGGTCCGGCTTTCCAGCGACCGGGCGACTCGGCGGTCGCGGATCAGCAGGGGGGCGGGGTGGCCGGCATTGACCCACTTCAGGTGGCCGGTGACGATGTTCAGGTCCATCATCTGCGCGGTGACGAAGTGGTCCGGCCCGAACTGCTCGGAGATGGCCTGATCCATGAAGGTGTACTTCTCGGCGAGGCCGATACCGCCGCGTCTGGCGTGCCGGTAGACACCGACGGCGATGGTCGCCATCGCGGCGGCGTCCAGGCCGTGGCCCATCGCGTCGATCACGGCCGCGTGCAGGACGTCGTCGTTGAGGGCGTAGTCGAAACTGTCGCCGGCGATGTCGTACGCGGGTTCGAGGATTCCGCTCACCGTGACCTGCGGCACGGACATGGTCAGCGGCGGCAGCAGGGACCACTGGATCTCCGCGGCCACGCTCATCGGTTCGCGACGCCGGGCCTGGAAGAAGCGGTCGGTATAGGCGTGCTTGGTGACCAGCATGTCGGCGACCAGGCCGGCGAGTCTGCGCAGCAGGCGCCGGTCGTCGTCATCGACGGTGTCCAGGGTCAGCGCCATGACCCCCACCTCGTCGCTGCCGTCCAGCAACGGCAGGTACATGCGAACGCCGTCGGCCTGGGGAACCTCGACCGGGACCATCCGCAGGAAAGCCACGCCGGCCGGGGAGTCACCGATCACCTCGGGTTCACCGACATGCAGTCCGGTCCCCGGCAGCGGCACCAGTACTTCCTGCGCGTAGTCCTGCAGGAGGACCGAGACCTCGCGTCCGCCGACCCTCGCCACCTCTTCGGCGATCAGCGGAGCGATCAACGCCGGCGGCATCTCATGTGCCCGGTCCAGCAGCACCCCCAGCAGCCGCTCACCGAAACCCTCCGACCGGTCCGGCAAAACCTCGTCATGGTGCCGTTCACCCTCGGTCACAGCCACTCCCCACTGGCCTGACCGGCCGACTGTCGATCGCCTTCGTGAGCTTCCGCGGTGTCTCGCCCCAGAAACGTTCACAGCACCCGATCTTCACCCCCCGCTCCTGGACCCGCCGGTCACCACAGCCCGCCCTCCCGGCGAATCCTCCGAACAGCGCAGAGAGGCCCGACCGCTGTCTGAAGGCATCCTGACCGCCCGCGGCGCTCACTGAACGCGGGACGCGGTGGCGAACCGGGTGGTCACGCGGCTGTGGTACGGCTGGCCGCACCGTGCGAGGGCGAACCCTTCGCCGCCGGCTCACCGGACGATCCGGTAGCGGTGTTCGGGGCGGCCGGTGGCCCCGTAGCGGAGTTCTAGCCGGACCATGCCCTCCCGTACCAGGTACGAGAGGTACCGCTGGGCCGTGGCGCGGGAGACGCCGGTGAGTTCGGCGGCCTGGGCCGCGGACAGGGCGTCGTGGGCGGTGCGCAGGACCTGGTGCAGGAGGGCGAGGGTCGGCGCGGAGTGACCCTTGGCCGGGACCCGGGGAACCGCCGGTGGCCGGGCGGCGCTGAACAGGGCGTCCACGTCGGCCTGGTCGGTTCGCCGGGCCAGGCCGAGGGCGTCCACGCGATGCTGGAGTTCGCGGTACGCGGTGAGCCGCTCGGCCAGGTCGGCGGAGCCGAACGGCTTGACCAGGTAGCCCACGGCGCCGAGCTTCATCGCGGTCCGTACCGAGGTGATGTCCCGGTCGGCGGTGATCACGATCGCGTCGGGGCGGGCGCCGCCCTCGTCTCCGCTGAGCTGCCGCAGCACGTCCAGTCCGCTGCCGTCCGGCAGGAAGACGTCGAGCAGCAGCAGGTCGGGGTGGAGGGCGCGTACCGCCTGCAGTGTCTCGGCCACGGTCGCCGCCCGGCCGACCACCTCGAAGCCCTCGACGCGGGACGCGTAGTCGCAGTGGATGTGGCTGACACGGAAGTCGTCCTCCACCACCAGGGTCCGGATCATCCGCGGTCGCCTCCTGTCGCCGAGGCCGTCGTGAACTGCGCGTCGCGCGGCACGGGGGTGGCGTCCGGAAGCGGGAGTACGACGGTGAAGACCGCGCCCGGCCCCTCGCTGACCGTGACGGTCCCGCCGTGCCGCTGCGCCAGCCGGTGCACGAGGGCGAGTCCCAGCCCGCGCCGGGCGGTGCCGCGGTCGGGCCGGGTCGACCAGCCGTCCTCGAAGATCGACTCGGCGGCGCCCCGCGGTATCCCCGGGCCGCTGTCCGCGACCCGCACGAACACCTGGTCGACAGCCTCGACCAGCGAAAGCCGCACCTCGCGACCGCCGACGGGCAGCGATTCGCCGACCTGAGGCGGTTCGCCGGCCGGGAGTGGTCCGCCGGCCTGGGGTTGTCCGCCGGCCTGGGGCAGTCCGCCGTCCTTGGGTTGTCCGCCGACCGGGAGTTGCCCGCCGACCGGCAGTGGTCTGTCGGCCCAGAGTGGTCCGCCGTCCTCGGGTAGTCCACCAGCCGGCAGCGGTCCACCGGCCGGCAGCGGTCCGTCGCCCGGCAGCGGGCAGCTGACCGGGGGCTGTTGTGGCCCGTCGGCCGGGAGTGGTCCGCCCGCCGCCGCGTCGATCGCGTTGTCCAGCAGGTTGCCGACGATGGTCAGCAGCCGGCGCAGATGCGGCGGGTCCTCGCCGAGCGCGGAGTCGTCGCTGAGCACCATCCGTACCCCGCGTTCCGCGGCCACCGTGGTCTTGGCGACGATCAGCCCCACGAGCAGCGCGTTGCCGATCCGTTCGCGTACCGACTCGGTCAGCGCCTGGTCGGCGCCGGCCGACTCGACGGCGTACTCGTAGGCGGCGTCGTGGTCGCCGATGTCCAGCAACCCGGCCACGGTGTGCATGCGGTTGGTGAACTCGTGCTGCTGGGCGCGCAGGGCGTCGGTCAGCCCCCGCACCGAGTCCAGTTCCCGCAGCAGCCCGATCAGCTCCGTACGGTCGCGTACGGTGACCACCGCGCCCAGTTCGCGGCCGTGCAGCGTCACCGGCATCCGGTTGACCACCAGGCAGTGCTCGTCGGTCAGGACGCTGAGGTCGGTGCCGGGCAGAGTGCCGTCCAGGGCGCGGCGCAGCCGCCCGTCGGGCAGTATCTCGTCGAGCCTGCTGCCGAGGGCCGTGCCGAGGCCGAGCAGGGTGCGGGCCTCGTCGTTGACCACGGTGATCCGGCCGTCGGGGGCGAAGGCGATCACCCCTTCCCGGATGCCGTGCAGCATCGCCTCCCGGTCCTGGAGCAGCCCGGCGATCTCCTCCAGTTCCAGCCCGAAGGTCGACCGCTTCAGCCGCCTGGCCAGCAGGAACGCCGCCGCCGAGCCGAGCGCGACCGCGATCGCGCTGTACAGGGCGAAGGTGGGCAGCTCCCGCCACAGTTCCCCGAGCACATCGTGTTCGGGGATACCGGCCGACACCTCGCCGACCAGCGTGCCGGTGGGCCCTCTCAGCGGAGCCTTGCCGTTGGCGGACCGTCCGGTCGCGCCCTGGTCGGAGCCCACGTGGGAGTGGCCGTCCAGCACCGGGATCGGATCGCCCACCGGTTCGCCGATGAGCGCCGGGTCGGGGTGCGAGTGGCGGATGCCGTGCAGGTCGATCACGACCACGTAGGACGCCCCCGACGCCTTGCGGATCCGTTCGGCGACGGTCTGTACGACGTCGCCGCCACCGCCGTATGCCACGGCCCGCCGGATCTGCGGCTCGGCGGCCGTGGTCTGCGCGATGGCCAGTGCCCGCTGCTCGTAGGCACGGTCGATCTCGGCCCGCTGGGCGAACACGAACAGCACGAAGCCGATGACCCCGGTGAGGGCCAGGATGACCAGCTGGTTGGCCAGGATCCGCGCGGAGAGCCTCCCCTTCCCGCCGCGACCGGTCCGGGTACGGATGGGCATCACAGGTGCTTCGCCCTTGTCGTGCTGCCGGGCCCGGCCCCTGCGCCGTACCCGTGGTGGCGTGATTGTGTCCCACCACGGACATTCTGCCCACCCCCCGACGTGCTGAGCAGAACGCGCAGAACCCCGGTAAACACGGCTAACGCGAGATACGCCTGAAACGGCGACGTAACACCGGGCGGCCTCTAGCGTCTGCCTTCCTCGGCCTCCGAGAACCTCCGAGGACCTCTGAGGGCCTCCGAGGACTCCGATGAACCCCGGGGACCTCCAGCGAACTCCGGAGACACCGAGGCAAGAAAGGAGACGGCTTCAGATGGTTTTGCGAAACGATGGCGCCACGGCTCCCGTCGTCGAGGAAATCGGCCGGGACAGTGCGCGAGTCGAGATATCAGGGCTCACCAAACGGTTTCTGACGCCCGCGGGTGAGGTGTTCACGGCACTGCGGGATGTCTCGTTCACCGTGGAGCCGGGCCAGTTCTGTGCGGTGGTGGGCCCGACCGGCTGCGGCAAGTCGACGACGCTGAGCATGGTGTCGGGGCTCGACCGGCCCAGCGAGGGCTCGGTCAGGGTCGGCGGCCGGGAGGTGGACGGCGTCGCCGACGGCGTCAGTTTCATGTTCCAGACCGACGCGCTGCTGCCCTGGAAGTCCGTCCTCGGCAACGTGCTGATGGGCCCGGTCTTCCGTGGCGTCCCCAAACAGCGGGCGCAGGCCTCGGCGCGCGACTGGCTGCGCAGGGTGGGCCTGACGGGGTTCGAGGACCGCTACCCGCACCAGCTCTCCGGCGGTATGCGCAAGCGGGTGGCGATGGCCGCGGCACTGATCAACGAACCCAAGATCCTGATCATGGACGAGCCGTTCGGCGCGCTGGACGTGCAGACCAAGGCGATTATGTCGACCGAGCTGCTCGGCCTGTGGGAGCAGATCCGTCCGTCGGTCATCTTCATCACCCACGACCTCGACGAGGCAGTGGCGCTCGCCGACCGGGTCGTCGTCATGACGTCCAGCCCCGGCTCGGTCAAGGCGGTCTTCGACATAGACCTGCCACGCCCGCGCGGCGCGGTCCAGGAGATCCGCTTCCAGCCCCGCTTCATCGAACTTCAGCACCAGATCTGGGAAACCCTGCGCGAGGAGGTGGAGCGCGCCTACGCACGCACCGCAGGAGGTACGGCATGAGCACGACGTCCGCCCTTTCCGCCGCCCCGGCCAAGGACAGCGCACACGCCTCGGCCACGGCCGCCGCCAGACGCGCCGCCCGGCGGCGCACCGCTCTGGTGTGGGCCGGCCGCGTCGGCCTCGCGGCCTTCGTCATCGGCGGCTGGCAGGCGTTCACCACCTGGGGGATCGTCGACCCGTTCTTCTTCGGGCAGCCCTCCGGCATCGCCAGAAGGCTGGTCGACCTCTTCCGGCACGGCACCGAGTTCGGGTCCTTCTACTCCAACGTGTGGACCACGATCCAGGAGGCCCTCGCCGGCTTCGCCCTCGGGGCCGTCACCGGAGTGGTCTTCGGCGTCGCGCTCGGCCAGAGCCGCTTCCTCGCCGACGTGCTCGGCCCCTACATCAAGATGGTCAACGCCATCCCGCGGATCGTCCTCGGCTCCATCTTCATCGTCGCCTTCGGCATCGGCGTACTGCCGAAGATCCTGCTCGCCGCGGTGCTGGTGTTCTTCATCGTCTTCTTCAACGCCTTCCAGGGCGTCCGTGAGGTCGACCGCAACATCCTCGCCAACGCCAAGGTGCTCGGCGCCTCGCAGCCGCAGATCATCCGGCACGTCATCGTGCCGTCCGCGCTCACCTGGATCATCGCCAGTCTGCACAGTGCCTTCGGATTCGCCATCGTCGGCGCGCTGGTCGGCGAGGTGCTCGGCGCGCAGAGCGGTCTCGGCCTGGTCATCAAGACCGCGCAGAACAACTTCGACCCCAACGGCGTGTTCGCGACGATGCTCGTCATCTCGGTCATCGTGCTCGGCGCCGAGTGGCTGATCGGCAAGCTGGAGCACCGGCTGCTGTCCTGGCGCCCGCCGGCGCCGTCCGAGGCCTCGAACGCCCTCTGAGCCCGAACGCCCTCTGAGCCCGCCGCACTTCTCTCCTTCCCCCTCTCCTCACCTCACCTCAGAACCCTCAGCAAAGGAACCGTGGTCAGCCATGTCCAGACGACCCGCCGCCGTCGCCGCGTCCGTCCTCACCGTTCTCGCTCTCGGCGCTGTCAGCGCCTGTTCCGGCAACTCCTCCGCCGCGACCGGCGGTTCGGGCGGCACGCCGACCGTCAAGCTCATGGCCGGCGGCCTCGACAAGCAGATCTACCTGCCGTACCAGCTCGCCCAGCAGCTCGGCTTCTACAAGAAGTACGGCGTCAACGTCGAGCTGAGCACCGAGACGGACGGCGGTGTCGGCGCCGAGGACGCGATGGCCTCGGGACAGGTGGACATGGCGGGCGCCTGGTACAACCACACGATCGACTTCCAGGTGAAGGGGAAGGCGGTCGAGGACGTCGTCCAGCTCTCCGGTGCGCCGGGCGAGCGGGAGATGTGTACGGCGAAGAGCGGCGTCCATTCGGCCGCCGACTTCAAGGGCAAGACGCTCGGCGTCACCGACCTGGGCTCGGGCACCGACACCCTCACCCAGTTCCTGGCCGCCAAGAAGAACATCAGGACCAAGGACTTCAGCCGGATCGGGGTCGGCGCGGGCTCCACCGCCGTCGCCGCGCTGCAGAACGGCAAGGCCGCCTGCGTCATGACGACGCAGCCGACGGTCGCCGCGATCCAGAAGAAGGGTGTCGGCACCTCAGCGATCGACCTGGCCACCACCACGGGTGCCAAGGCCGCGATGGGCGGCGCCTGGCCGGCCGCGAGCGTCATCGCCCGTACCGACTGGGTGGACTCGCACAAGGAGGCGGTGCAGAAGGTCGTCGACGCGCTCGTGGCCACCATGCACTGGATCAACACCCACAGCGCGGCCGACATCGCGAACAAGCTGCCCACCTCGTACGTGTCGAACCAGTTGGTGACCAAGGCCGACTACATCAAGGCGCTGACCGAGGACAAGGGCCAGTTCCTCCCGGACGGCCTCATGCCGGCCGGCGGCCCGAAGACCGTACTGGCGACCGAGGAACTGGTCGGCCACGCGACCTCGTCGGTGAACCTCGCCAAGACGTTCACCAACGACTTCGTCATCGAGGCCAACAAGACCGAGGGCTTCAAGACGACCACCACCCCGGCGGGCCCGAACGGCTGAGCTTTCATCAGGTACGGGGCGCCCGGGTGACAGCCACCCGGGCGCCCCTTAGCGGACGGCAGTGGCGGGATCCTGAACACCGGACCACCTTCTTGTGACGCTTTTGCCTTCCCCTGATGAACCCAGCGCGCACATCTCCGCTCTCCATGTTGTAGTAACCAGAGTGGAGAAGGTGGACATGAGCACCCAAACTGTCGACACCAGAGTGCGGCAGCGCGACGCGCCTCCGTCCGCGATCACCCGGCAGCGGACGACCGACAGCGGTGACACCCCGCAGCAGTGGCACCGGGGCATGACGCTGATCGCCACGATCAGCCTGTTCATCGGCACCCGCGCGACCTGGACCAAGGCGATGCTCATCCACCCGCCCGTCGCCGGGGTCATCTCCGTCTGCTACGCGGGAATCCTCGTGTGCGGGGTGCTCGCACTGTCCGTGCGCAGCAGGCGGGCGCTGGTCCGGGTGGACGCCGCGGTCCTCGTCCTCGCGGTGGCCCTGGTGGTCTGCGGTTACTGGCTGGACCACGCCGGCACCGACGAGGGTGTGCTCACCGCGCAGGCCGCCAGCGAGATCCTGCACGGCCGCCCGGTGTACGGACAGCCCTGGCCCTGGCTCTTCGGCACTCCGAAGTCCGGCCTGACCAAGACGATGTCCGGCGGAGCGGACCTGACGTACGGCTATCCTCCGCTGACCGCTCTGCTCGCCGCGCCGGTCCACGCCGTACTGCACTCGACGGCGGCCGCCACCGTGGTCACCACCGGCGCGCTGATCGCCGGCTCGGTGGCGCTGTGGCTGCTGCTCCCGGTGCCCTGGCGGTCGGCGGCCACCGCCGTGTGCCTCGGCTTCGGGTTTCTCCCGACCTACGCCCGCTCCGGCTACCCCGCCATCGTGGCCCTGGCCCTCCTCGTCCCGGTGGTGGTCCGCTGGCCCGCCACCGGCGCGGACGGGCGTCTCGGGCGCAACGGGGTGCTGCGAGCGGTGTGCCTGGGCGCCGCCTGCGCCGCCCAGCAACTGGCCTGGTTCCTGCTGCCCTTCCTGCTGATCGGCCTGTACGCCGTGCGGCGCGGCGAACTCGGGGCCCGGCCGGCGACCGCCTTACTCGCCCGCTTCACCGGCATCGCGGCCCTGACGTGGGCAGCCATCAACGCCTACTTCGCCGCCCAGAGCTTCTCCACCTGGTGGGAGGGGCTGCTGCTGCCTCTCACTCAGAAGGCGATCCTGCACGGCCAGGGCCTCATGGGCATCTCCTACTACTTCACCGACGGCAGCAGCCGCCTCGACTACTACTCGTACGCGAGCTTGCTCCTTCTCGCGGGCCTGCTCACCGCCACCCTGCTCTTCGTCCGCCGCCTGGGACCGGCCCTGACCGTGCTGCCCTGGCTGGCGTTCTTCCTCGCGACGCGTTCCCAGGACGGCTACTACCTGATGATGACCCCGCTGTGGCTGGCCGCCGCCGCGACGGTCCCCGCCTCATCCTTCGCCTCCGCGTGGGAACCCCGCATTCCCCGCCTCACCGGCCGCCTCACCAGGACCGCCGTCGTCGCGGCGCTCCTCACACCGGCCCTGCTGTGCGCCGGCATCGCCGCCGCCAGTCCGCCTCCGCTCGACATGACCCTCACCGCCCACGTCACCGGCCGAGCCCGCCCCGTGATCACCTCCGTCACGGTACGCGCGGTCAACACCACCGACACCGCCCTCACCCCGCACTTCGCCAGCCGCGTCGGCCACAGCGCCTCCAACTGGTGGACCATCACCGCGGGGCCCACCACCGTCGCCCCGCACAGCACGGCCGTGTACGTCGTACGGCCACAGGGCGGCCGTCGTGCCCTGCCCACCAGTCCGGCGCAGCACATGTACCTCATCGCCGTCACGGGCACCCCCATGACGATCACCACGGCTTCCCTGGGCAACGCCACCGACCCGGACTGACGGCGGGCCGCTCGCGTCGGTCAGGGGGCCGGCTGCCCACGGCGTGCCGCGTACCGACGGGTGGCCTGCCGCGTGCGCTCGCCCCGCCGCGCGGTCCCGGCGCCGCTCTCCTGGCCCGCGTGTTTCAGGCCGGCTCCTGATCGTCTTCGGGCCGGGTCGGTTCCCCCGGCTGCCCGTCGGAGGCAGGCGGGCCGGTGACTTCCACGTGGGCCGGACGCAGCATTCGGTCACCGAGCCGGTATCCGGTGCGCAGCACCTTGGTGCAGGTCAGGTGACGGGCCGTGGTGTCGGGGTGGTGGGTCAGGGCTTCGTGCCGGGTGGGGTCGAAGACCTCTCCCTCCTGGCCGAACGCCTGCATCCCGAGCCCGGCGAGCTGGGTCTCCAGGGTGCCGATGATGTCCTTGAGACCCGGCGTCATGGGCTCGTGCTCGTACGCGCGGTCGACGGCGTCCAGTACCGGCAGCAGTGCGGAAAGTACGTTGGCCACCGCGATCTCGCGTACGGCCAGCCGGTCCCGCCGTACCCGCTTGCGGTAGTTGTCGTACTCGGCCTTCACCCGCTGGAGATCCGCCGTGCGCTCCTCCAGCAGGCTCTGCAACTCGGTGTCCTCCGTGTGCGGTCGGCCCTTTTCCATGTCAGCCCGCCTCCGGCTTGTCGTCGTCGACGATCTCGGCGTCCACGACCTCTTCACCGGACCCGTCCGACCCGTCCGAGCCGCCGGAGGGCCCGGACGCCTGGGAGGTGCCCGCGGTCTCGGTGCGCGACTGTTCGTACAGTGCCGTGCCGATCTTCTGGGCCGCCTGCGCCGCACGGTCCGTGGCCTGCCGGAGCGACGCCGTGTCCGCGTTCTCGTCCTTCAGCCGCGTCTTAAGATCGGCCAGCGCCGTCTCCGTCTCGTTCCTCGCCTGAGCGGGGATCCTGTCCTGGTTGTCCTCGATGATCTTCTCGGTCTGGTGGACGAGCTGTTCGGCCTGGTTGCGGGCCTCCGCCGCCTCGCGCCGCCTGCGGTCCTCCTCGGCGTGCTGCTCTGCCTCGCGGACCATGCGGTCGATGTCGTCCTTCGGCAGGGCCGAGCCGCCGGTGACGGTCATCTTCTGTTCCTTGCCCGTGCCGAGGTCCTTCGCGGTCACGTGCATGATCCCGTTGGCGTCGATGTCGAAGGACACCTCGATCTGCGGAACCCCCCGAGGCGCGGGCGCGATGCCGGTCAGCTCGAACATGCCGAGCTTCTTGTTGTACGCCGCGATCTCGCGTTCCCCCTGGTAGACCTGGATGGTCACGGAGGGCTGGTTGTCCTCGGCGGTGGTGAAGATCTCCGAACGCTTCGCCGGGATCGTGGTGTTGCGCTCGATCAGCTTGGTCATGATGCCGCCCTTGGTCTCGATACCGAGGGACAGCGGGGTCACGTCGAGCAGCAGCACGTCCTTGACCTCGCCCTTGAGGACACCGGCCTGCAGGGCCGCGCCGACGGCCACGACCTCGTCCGGGTTGACGCCCTTGTGCGGGTCCTTGCCGGTCAGCTCCTTCACCAGTTCGGTCACGGCCGGCATGCGTGTCGAGCCGCCCACCAGGACCACGTGGTCGATGTCCGACACCTCGATCCCGGCGTCCTCGACCGCCCGGTGGAACGGCCCCTTGCAGCGCTCCAGCAGATCCGCGGTCAGCTGCTGGAACTGGGCGCGGGTCAGCTTCTCGTCCAGGTGCAGCGGACCCTCGGCGGACGCCGTGACGTAGGGCAGGTTGATGGTCGTCTCGGAGGAGCTGGACAGCTCGGTCTTCGCCTTCTCCGCGGCCTCCCGCAGCCGCTGAACGGCCATCTTGTCCTTGCCGAGGTCCACTCCGTAACCGTTCTTGAACTGCGTGACCAGGTGGTCGACGATCCGCTGGTCCCAGTCGTCGCCGCCGAGGTGCGTGTCGCCGTTGGTGGCCTTCACCTCGATGACGCCTTCGCCCATCTCCAGCAGGGACACGTCGAAGGTGCCGCCGCCGAGGTCGAAGACCAGCACCGTCTGGTCGTTCTCCTTGTCCAGCCCGTACGCCAGCGCCGCGGCCGTCGGCTCGTTGATGATCCTGAGGACGTTCAGCCCCGCGATCTCGCCGGCCTCCTTGGTCGCCTGCCGCTGGGTGTCGTCGAAGTACGCCGGTACGGTGATCACCGCGTCGGTGACGTCCTCGCCCAGGTACGCCTCCGCGTCCCGCTTCAGCTTCTGCAGCACGCGCGCGGAGATCTCCTGTGCGGTGTACCGCTTGCCGTCGATGCTTCCGCTCTCCGGGAACCGCCAGCCGTGGTCCCCGATGTGGCGCTTCACGGACCGGGCGGTGCGCTCGACGTTCGTCACGGCCTGCCGTTTCGCGACCTCGCCGACGAGCACTTCACCGTTCTTGGCGAAGGCCACGACCGACGGGGTGGTCCTCGCGCCCTCCGTGTTCGTGATGACGCCGGGCTCGCCGCCCTCGAGGACCGAGACCACCGAGTTCGTCGTGCCGAGGTCGATACCGACTGAGCGAGCCATCTGGTTCTCCCTCCTCACGGGTGCCGGGAACCACCGGAACCAGGGGGAATCACCGGCTGAGTTCTGGGAACTGCTGAGCATCCGGGCACTGCTGGCAACTACCTGGACCGCTCCCACCGGACCGGTCCCGCCCGCAGCGGCGGTTCGGGCGGCGGCACCCTGCCGGCCACCCGGACCTCCGTGACGCGGCGCACCGGCCGGACCGGAGCCGGGGGAGGCGCCGCGCGCTCGCGGTCGTAGGCGGCGCGCAGCCCGGGGTCGCGGAGGGTGTCGTACGCGGCCCGCAGCCGCCCGAACCGCTCCGCGGTGACCGTGTCGACGCGGGTGTCCGGACGCAGTTCCCGCACCCGGGCACGGAAGGCCGAGGTGATCACCTCGGCCGTAGCCGAGGGCTTCACCCCCAGCAGCGCGTACAGGTCCGCCGCCGTCGCACCGTGTCGACGCTGCACTCCGGGCCACCTCCTCACCCGCCGCGAGCTGCGGATTCGGTCCGCCTTGCCTACTGAAAGGGATAAAACTTGAGCGCCTTCTTGTCAAGTCTGAGCGGGCGAGGTATATCGATGAACGAAGGCGGTCATCCGGGCTCAGGAGGTGTTGGGTCCGGCTGATCACCTGCCCGTTTCACATGCCGGATTCATCTGCCCGATTCATCTGCCCGATCGGAAAGGAGAGCAAGCATGGCCGCACTGATGTGGTTGCTCATCCCGCTGGTCGCATGTGTCGCGGCCGGCATCTGGGCCTGGTGCGCGGGCCGCCCTGGTCCGCGTGACCTGTGGACCGACGTGGACGCCTACGACCGGCTCCGGGCAGCGCACGCCCGGATGCTGACGGCGCCCTCCGGGCGCGACGCTTGAGACGGCCCGCGGCGGACGCACACGTGCACGTCGGGGGGAGTCGGTCCCGCGTCGTTCCTCCCGACGTGTCCGCCGGCGAGTGTCTTCGGACGACCTCGCACGCCCATGTGATGCAGGCCGCCGGACCCGGTGCGAGGCTGAATCACAGGCCGGAAGGGCCGAGTGGGCGCGTACCTCAGGAAAGGGGTGGTGTGGCATGTCGTTCGTCACCGTGGGCCAGGAGAACAGCAGCTCCATCGAGATCTACTACGAGGACCACGGCAGCGGTCGTCCTGTCGTGCTGATCCACGGCTACCCGCTGAACGGCCACTCGTGGGAGAAGCAGGAGCGGGTGTTGCTGGAAGCGGGCTACCGGGTCATCACGTACGACCGCCGCGGGTTCGGCCGGTCGAGTCAGCCGACGGTGGGCTACGACTACGACACGTTCGCGGCGGACCTGAAGGCGCTGCTGGACCACCTCGACGTGCGCGACGTGGTGCTGGTCGGTTTCTCGATGGGCACGGGCGAGGTCACGCGGTATCTGGGGACGTACGGTTCCCAGCGGGTGAGCAAGGCGGTGCTGATGGGGGCCATCCCGCCGTTCCTGCTGAAGACCGACGACAACCCGGAGGGTGTGGACGCGTCGGTGTTCGACGGGATCAAGAAGGCGGTGCTCGCGGACCGGCCGGCGTACTTCAAGGACTTCCTGGACAACTTCTACAACGTCGACACGTACGCGGGGACGCGGATCAGCGACCAGGCGTGGCAGAACAGCTTCAACGTGGCGGTGGCGGCGTCGGCGTGGGCGGCGTACGCGTGTGTCGACAGCTGGCTGACGGACTTCCGTGCGGACCTGCCGAACATCGACGTGCCGACGCTTCTCGTGCACGGCGACGCGGACCGGATCCTTCCGTACGAGAACACCGCGAAGCGGCTGCCGGAGCTCATCAAGGACCTGACCTTCGTGACGGTCGAGGGCGGACCGCACAACATCGCCTGGACCCATCCCGAGGAGGTCAACAAGGCCCTCCTCGACTTCCTGGACAAGTAACGGTTGTCGGCCGGGGTTGGCCGAATCAGCACGTTCCGGGCCGGGTGCGAAGTGTCTGGCAGCGGGTGGCACTGGCGCCGTGACGGAAGGCACGAGCACGGTGCCGACGACGACGTCCGGGCCGGTCCACGAGGACCGGCCCGGACGTCGTACCGCGTGACCACTGACTGACCACTGGCCAGGTGACCGCTGACTACGCGACCACTGACCACGTAACCAGGGGGCTGCGTGGCTCGGTGATCAGATCAGGTCGAACCGGTCCAGGTTCATGACCTTGTCCCAGGCGGAGACGAAGTCCTTCACGAACTTCTCCTTCGCGTCGTCGCTCGCGTAGACCTCGGCGAGCGCGCGCAGCTCGGAGTTCGAGCCGAAGACGAGGTCGGCGCGGGTACCGGCCCACTTGAGCTCGCCCGTCGCGGCGTCGCGGCCCTCGAACGTGGTCTGGTCCTCCGACGTCGACTTCCACGTCGTACCCATGTCGAGCAGGTTGACGAAGAAGTCGTTGGTCAGCGACCCGGGCGTCGAGGTGAGGACGCCGAGCTGCGACTGCTGGTGGTTGGCGCCGAGGACGCGCAGGCCACCGACGAGGACCGTCATCTCGGGGGCGCTCAGGTCCAGCAGGTTCGCCTTGTCGAGCAGCAGGTACTCGGCCGGCAGGCGGTTGCCCTTGCCCTGGTAGTTGCGGAACCCGTCGGCGGTCGGCTCGAGCGCGGCGAACGACTCGACGTCCGTCTGCTCCTGCGTGGCGTCGACACGGCCCGGCGTGAAGGGGACCTGGACGGCGAAGCCGGCCTCCTTGGCGGCCTTCTCCACGGCGGCGGCGCCACCGAGGACGATCAGGTCGGCCAGCGAGACCTTCTTGGCACCGGAGTTGAACTCCTGCTGGATCCCTTCGAGGGTGCGCAGCACGGTGGCCAGCTGGTCGGGGTCGTTGGCCTCCCAGCCGCGCTGCGGCTCCAGGCGGATACGGGCACCGTTGGCGCCGCCGCGCTTGTCGCTGACGCGGAAGGACGAGGCCGACGCCCACGCGGTGGACACCAGCTGCGAGACGGACAGCCCCGACTCGAGGAGCTTGGTCTTGAGGCTCGCGATGTCCTCGGCGTCGATGACCTCGCCCTCGGCCTCGGGCAGCGGGTCCTGCCACAGCAGGGTCTCCTCCGGGACCTCCGGGCCGAGGTACAGCGACTTCGGGCCCATGTCACGGTGGGTCAGCTTGTACCAGGCGCGGGCGAAGGCGTCCGCGAACTGGTCCGGGTTCTCGTAGAACCGGCGCGAGATCTGCTCGTAGACCGGGTCGAAGCGCAGCGCCAGGTCGGTGGTGAGCATCGTCGGGAGCTTCTTCTTCGACGAGTCGTGCGCGTCGGGGATGATCGCCTCGGCGTCCTTGGCGACCCACTGCTTGGCGCCGGCCGGGCTCTCGGTCAGCTCCCACTCGTACTCGAAGAGGTTCTTGAAGAACCCGTTGCTCCACTGGGTCGGCGTGCTGGTCCAGGTGACCTCCAGACCGGACGTGATGGCGTCGCCGCCCTTGCCGGTGCCGTAGGTGCTCTTCCAGCCGAGGCCCTGGTCCTCGAGGGAGGCGGCCTCGGGGTCGTCGCCGACGTGGTCCGCGGGGCCCGCGCCGTGCGTCTTGCCGAAGGTGTGACCGCCCGCGATCAGGGCGACCGTCTCCTCGTCGTTCATCGCCATCCGGCGGAACGTCTCACGGATGTCACGGGCCGAGGCGATCGGGTCCGGGTTGCCGTTGGGGCCCTCCGGGTTGACGTAGATCAGGCCCATCTGGACGGCGCCGAGCGGGTTCTCCAACTCGCGGTCGCCGGTGTAGCGCTGGTCGTCGAGCCAGGTGGTCTCGGGGCCCCAGTAGACGTCCTCCTCGGCCTCCCAGACATCCGCGCGGCCGCCGCCGAAGCCGAAGGTCTCGAAGCCCATCGTCTCCAGGGCCACGTTGCCGGTGAGGATCAGCAGGTCGGCCCAGGAGATGCTCTGGCCGTACTTCTTCTTCACCGGCCACAGCAGACGGCGGGCCTTGTCGAGGTTGGCGTTGTCCGGCCAGCTGTTCAACGGGGCGAAGCGCTGCTGGCCGGCGCCGGCACCGCCGCGGCCGTCGCTGATCCGGTAGGTGCCGGCGCTGTGCCAGGCCATCCGGATCATCAGCGGACCGTAGTTGCCGAAGTCGGCGGGCCACCAGTCCTGCGAGGTGGTGAGCACCTCGGCGATGTCCCGCTTCACGGCCGCCAGGTCGAGGGCCTTGAACGCCTCGGCGTAGTCGAAGTCCTCGTCGAGGGGGTTGGCCACGGCCGGGTTCTTCGCAAGGATCTTCAGGTTGAGCCGCTCCGGCCACCACTGGCGGTTTCCGCCGCCCTGGGTCGGGTGCAGCGCGCGGTCGTGCGCGACCGGGCAGCCGCCCGTCCCTTCCGGCTTCGGATCGGTGACGATCGCGTCGTGGTTCTCGGTCATGAGGGATTCCTTCCGAACAAACTGGATCTCGGTGCTCAGGAACTACGGGCGGTGGAACAGGAGGGGCACAGGCCCCAGTAAGTGACCTCGGCCTCGTCGATGGTGAAACCGTGGTCCACGGACGCGCTCAGACAGGGAGCCTCGCCGACCTCGCAGTCGACGTCGGCGACGACTCCGCAGGACCGGCACACGACGTGGTGGTGGTTGTCCCCTACGCGGCCCTCGAACCGGGCCGGGCTGCCGGCCGGTTCGATGCGGCGTATGAGACCTGCCGCGGTGAGGGCGTGGAGGGCCTCGTACACGGCTTGCAGGGAGATGTGGCCCACACGGTCGCGCACTCCGGAGGCGATCGCCTCGACCCCGAGGTGGTCGCCGCCCCGGACGGTCTCGAGCAGCGCGACGCGGGCGGCCGTCACCCGCAGGCCTGCACCGCGCAGCTCATCAGCGGTGATGGGTCTCCGGGGTGAAGTCATGAGGCCAACCTACCCTCATAAACACGAACGGTTCAAGAAATGGATTGGTTCCAATTCTTGGGTCATCCCTGGATGTCACCTCCGAGGTCCGCAGCCTCGGCGGGTGCGACCGGGCGGGTGCGGCCGGGCGGGGGAAACGCGGGCGTGGAAGCCGTCCGCGGGCCGCGCGCTGCTGTCTACTGCCGGTGGCCGGTCGGGTGACGGTCGCCGGTGAGTCGATCAGGAGGTGAGGAGGTGGGCGGATGGCCGGACGAACGTACGGCACGGCCCTCGCCGTCCTCCTCGCTGTCACCCTCGGCGCATGCGACACGGTGTCCGAGCGGCGCGACGAGGTACGGGACGCGGCGACCGCCTTCGAGCAGGCGCTCGGCGACCGCGCGTACGACCGCATGTGCGCGGCCCTCGCGCCGGGAACGGCGGACGAGGTGGAACAGTCGGCCGGCAGCCCCTGCCCGAAGGCGCTCGGCGAGGAGTCGCTGACCCGCGGCGGTGCCGTGCGGCTGGTGGACGTCTACGGCCATCAGGCGCGGGCGGTGCTCGCGCGGGACACACTGTTCCTCTCCCGTTTTCCCGCCGGCTGGAAGGTCGTGGCCGCCGGATGCAGCGAGCGGCCGCAGCAGCCGTACCGGTGCATGATCAAGGGTGGGTGAGTCATGAGAGTGATGTTCACCGTGATCGTCCTGCTCATCGCCGTCGGCCTCGCGTATCTGACCGCCGTGGGACTGATGCGGCGTTGACCGACGGCTCCTCCCCGAGCACGGCCTCCGGACACGGTGGCCTGCGGGGCTTCGTACATGACAACGGCCTCGGGCTGTTCTTCACCGTCGCGTTCCTGCTCACCCTCGTCGGACAGGCGATCGCCGGACACGCCGACTTCAACAACCAGCTCGTCACCGACCAGCTCCAGCCGGTCGGTCTCGCCGAGTACGTGACCACGTCCGACTTCGCCGTCGACGTGGCCGAGAACTGGCAGTCGGAGTACCTCCAGTTCTTCCTCTACGTCGGCGTGACCGTCTGGCTGGTGCAGCGCGGTTCCCCCGAGTCCAAGATGCCGAGCAGGTCCGGCACCGAGTCCGACAAGGACCAGCGGGTCGGGCCGTACGCCGGGAAGCGCTCGCCGAAGTGGGCCGCGGCCGGGGGATGGCGGAGCGCGGTGTACTCGCACTCCCTGCTGCTGGTCATGGGGACGATCTTCGTGCTGTCGTGGCTGGTGCAGTCGATCACCGGTGTGGCCGCCTACAACGGACAGCGACTGCGGCAGCTTCAGGCCCCGATGAGCTGGGCCCGGTACCTGGGCGCCGCCGACTTCTGGGACCGCACCCTGCAGAACTGGCAGTCCGAGCTCCTGGCCGTCGCCTCGATGGCGGTGCTGTCGATCTACCTGCGGCAACGCGGCTCCCCGGAGTCGAAGCCGGTCGGGGCGGCCCATGAGGCCACTGGCGTCGAAGGGGACTGAAAGGGACCGTTCCCGCCCTTCTCGGAGTTCTCACCGTTCCCACCCGACCGCGAGGTCGCGGCGTGGCAGGATCAGGCGGCATGAAGGCCTCCCCTGCGGTACGTGGACTGCGCGCGACGGTGTTCGCGGTGCTGTGCGTTCTGCTGGCCGCCGGGGGACACGCGCTGGCCACCGGTATGGCGCCGCCCGTGTGGGTCCAGGCGGCGGGCTTCGTCCCGGTCTTCGCGGGCGCCTGGCTGCTCGGCGGGCGGGAGTGGTCTCTCCTCGCCATCGGCGGTGCCACGCTCGTCGCGCAGGGCGCGCTGCACCTGGCTTTCGGCATCGTCCGGCCCCGGGCCGCGACGGCGGTTCCCGGCCAGGGCGCCCCGGCGAGGCGCGGCACGCGTGCCGGCGCAGCCGTGCACGGTGTGCGCGGCCCGCACGTGGTTCACTCCCACACCACGGTCTCGCACACCATGGGCGCGCACGCTATGGCCTCACACACCATGCGCGCGCACGCCATCGCCTCGCACCACATGGCCGCGCACGCCCTCACCCCGCACGCGACCGCCGCCCACGTGTCGGCCGCCGTCCTGCTGACCTGGTGGCTGCGGCGCGGCGAGGCCGCGCTGTTCTCGCTGCTGCGCCGGGCCGCCACGCTGGTGCCCGGCCTCGCCGCCTGGTGGCGGGTACGGCGGGCAGCGCGGTACATGCCGGCCGTCCCCCGTCGCGCGCGCCCGGCCGCCGC
This sequence comes from Streptomyces sp. NPDC050287, assembly GCF_044459385.1. NCBI lineage: Bacteria > Bacillati > Actinomycetota > Actinomycetes > Kitasatosporales > Streptomycetaceae > Streptomyces > Streptomyces sp. NPDC050287. The sequence goes on from NZ_JBITIY010000003.1 coordinate 61,085, forward strand.
CGGCCCGCGCACCCTCCGCCCGACCCTGCTGCGCCACGCGGTGCAGCGGCGCGGTCCGCCGGCCATGACTGCGTACGCCGTCTGATCCCGAACCCTTTCCTCTGCCTTTCTTCAGTACGGAGATCCACCCAGCCATGTCCTCCGCCGAGTCCTCCGCCATGACTTCCGCCAAGTCCTCAGCCCCGCCCTTCTCCCGGCCCGGCGTCCGCGCCGCGCTGCGCCGCGCCGGTCTTGTCACCGCCCTCGCCGCCGTCGGCGTCATGACCGCCGCGGGCGTCGCCTCGGCGCACGTCACCGTCCACCCCGAGACCTACGCCAAGGGCGCCACCGACGGTGTCCTGTCCTTCCGCGTTCCCGACGAGGACGACTCCGCGTCCACCACTGAGGTGCGGCTCTTCCTGCCCACCGACCACCCCCTCCTCGGCGTCCTGGTCTCCCCGCGCGACGGCTGGACCGCCAAGGTGACGAACACCAAGCTGAAGACACCGGTCAAGACGGACGACGGCACCATCACCGACGCCGTCTCCGAGATCACCTGGACCGGCGGGAGGATCAGCCCCGGCCAGTACGAGGACTTCGACGTGGCCTTCGGTCAACTCCCGGACGACACCGACGCGTTGACCTTCAAGGCTCTGCAGACGTACTCCGACAAGAAGGTCGTCCGCTGGATCGAGACGGCTGGGCGGGGCGATGCCGAGCCGGAGAACCCGGCGCCGGTGGTCAAGCTGACGGCCAAGTCGGCCAACTCGGCTGACTCCGCCAACTCGACCGCCTCCACGGCCACTTCGGCTTCGGCTTCGGCTTCGGTGAGCGACTCGACCGCCCGGGGTCTCGGGATCGCCGGGCTGGTCGTCGGCGTCCTGGGCCTGGTGGCAGCGGCGTTCGCCGTGCGGCGCGGGCGGGAGCGGTCGGCGTAGAACCGTCCGAACCGGCCGCCCGTTTCGCCGGGCGCCGGCGGATGCGAGGATGAGGCTCCATGACGGCTGGGTGGTGTTCTCGCACAGTGCGGGCCGCGGTGTTCGCGGCCGTCTGTGTGCTGCTCGCCGCCCTGGGCCACGTCCTGATGTCCGGCTGCCAGGTACCCGCCGGAGTCCTGGCCGCCGGATTCGCCGCGACCGGCGTGGCCGGCTGGAGTCTGGCCGGACGTGAACGCGGACTCCCGCTGATCGTGTCCGTCGTGGTCGCCGCGCAGACGGCCCTGCACTTCTCGTTCTCCCTCACGCAGTCAGTGACCGAGGCTGCCCCGCCCATGAGCTCCATGGGACCGGGCCACATGGGCGCCGGCCCCATGAACCACATGCAGGGCATGGGGGACTCGACGGGCGGCGGCTCGTCGTCCTTCGGCATGCTCGCCGCCCACCTGCTCGCCGCGCTGCTGTGCGGCCTGTGGCTGGCGTGCGGAGAGCGCGCCGCGTTCCGCATCCTGCGGGCGGTGGCCGGCCGGCTGGCCACCCCGCTGCGTCTGCTCCTCGCCCTGCCCGTCACCCCCGACCGCCCGCGTCCTTCGGGCCGGCGCCCCCGTTCGGACCGGGCGCCGCGGCTTCTCCTTCTCGTCCACGCGATCACCTCTCGCGGTCCTCCCGCGGGGACGGCCGTCGTCTGACGACAGCCCGTGTCCCGAGGCAGCCCTTGCGCGCGCCTCGGGTCTCGGCCGTACCCACGCCCCCACAGGCGCCGTACGGCTGATCCCCCTACCTACCGGACCGCCGCGCCTGAGTGCGTCAGGGCGGCCCGGACCCCGGATGACCGCGAAGGACACCTGGTGATCACTTCTGCCGCGACCGCACCTCCGTACGACGACGACACCGCGAACTCGTCCGACGCGTCGGCGACCGCCTGGGCGCTGGCCGCCCGTACCGGTGACCCGGCCGCCGTCGAGCACTTCGTCCGCGCCCTGCACCGTGACGTCCTGCGCTACATCGCGCATCTCGGCGCCGATCCGCAGGCCGTGGACGACCTGGCACAGGACACGTTCGTACGGGCGCTCGGCAGCCTGCACCTGTTCGAGGGCCGTTCCTCGGCCCGCGTCTGGCTCCTCGCGATAGCCCGCCGCGCGGTGGCCGACGGCTACCGGTACGCCGCCGCCCAGCCCCGGCACTGCGACGCGCCGGACTGGCAGTCGGCGGTGGAGCGGGCCCAACCCCGGGGGCTGCCCGGCTTCGACGACGGTGTCGCTCTCCTCGACCTGCTGGCCACCCTGCCCGAGAAGCGCCGGGAGGCCTTCGTCCTCACCCAACTGCACGGCCTGCCGTACGCGGAGGCGGCGGCACTGAGCGACTGTCCGATCGGTACGGTCCGCTCCCGGGTGGCCCGGGCACGCTCGGCCCTGATGGACCTCCTGGCCGCCTCGGAGGAACCCCCGGCCCTCGCGGCCTGAACCGGCCACCCCCCGCTCGCCGCCGCCGTCGGCCTCACCACCGCCCCCGGGTCGGCCTCACGACCGCCCCCCACCGTCAGCTCCGCGACCGCGCCCGCACCACCACCCCCGCCGCAGCGCCGAGCGCCGCCAGCCCAGCGAGCCCCGCGAGCCCCGTTCCCGCCAGGGCGAGGGCCTTGGCCGGGCGGCCCGGCGGGGTGGGGCGGGCGCCGGGGGCGACGCCGTACGCGCTGCCCGGGGTATCGGCGTGGGGTTCGGAGGGCAGCGCCGAGGCCAGCAGTTCGGCCACGTGCACCGCCTCGTGGCCGCCGCTGTCGAACTCGTGGATCTGGGTGCGGCAGCTGAACCCGTCCGCCAGGACCACCGTCTCCGGCGCCTCCTGACGCAGCCGGGGCAGCAGTACCCGTTCCGCGCTCGCCCGGCTGACGTCCAGGTGTCCCCGCTCGAAGCCGAAGTTGCCGGCGAGTCCGCAGCAGCCGGACTCCAGTCGCTCCACATCGACCCCGGCGCGGTGCAGCAGCTGTTCGTCCGCCGACCAGTCCAGCACCGCGTGCTGGTGGCAGTGCACCTGCGCCACCGCGCGCGCGGAGCGGTCCGGCACGTGCGGGGGTTCGTAGCCGGGGGAGTGCTCGGTGAGCAGCTCGGCGAGGGTCACCGTCTGGTCGCGGAGCCTGCGTACGTCATGGTCGCCGGGGAACAACTCGGCCGCGTCCGACCGGAACACGGCCGTGCAGCTGGGCTCGAGGCCGACCACCAGACCGCCCGCCCGTACGTGACCGGCGAGATGACGTACCGTCCGGGCCAACACCCTCTCGGCGACCTGTAGTTGGCCCGTCGAGATCCACGTCAGCCCGCAGCACAGCGGCTCGTCGGGCAGGACCACCCGCCAGCCCGCGTCCTCCAACAGCCGTACGGCCGCCTGCCCGACGTGCGGATGGAAGTGGTTGGTGAAGGTGTCCGGCCACAACATGACGGTGCCCCGGACGGATCCCCGGCCTGCGTCACCGGACCCGGTGCCCGCCCCGTCGCCGTACCGCTCGTGCCGCCGCGCGAACCACTGCTGCAGCGTCCGACCGGCGAACAGCGGCACCTCCCGGTCCTCCACCCCCGCCAGCGCCACGGCCGCCTTCGACAGCGGCGGTGTGTGCGTGAGCGTGTTGACGACCGGGCCGAGCCGGGCGCGGCCGACCGCCTGGGCGAGGGCGGGCAGCCAGCCCATGGACAGGTGGGCGCGGGGCCTGCGCCACGGGCGGCCCTCGTAGTGGTGGGAGAGGAACTCCGCCTTGTACGTGGCCATGTCGACGTCGGCCGGGCAGTCCTTCTTGCAGCCCTTGCACGCCAGGCACAGGTCGAGCGCGTCCCGCACCGCCTCCGACCGCCAGCCGTCCCGGATGGCGCTGTCCCCGTGTCCGTCGAGCATCTCGAACAGCAGCCGGGCCCGCCCGCGGGTGGAGTGCTCCTCCTCCATGGTCACCTGGTACGACGGACACATCACCGCGCCGCCCTGGTTGGTGTGCTGGCGGCATTTCCCCACGCCCACGCACCGGTTGGCGGCCTGGGCGAAGGACCCGCCGTCGTCCGGGAAGCGGAAGTGCAGATCGCGGGGGTCGTACGGCGCCCAGTCGGCGCCCAGTCGCAGGTTCTCGTCGAGGCGGTACGGCGCCACGACCTTGCCCGGGTTCATCCGGTCCAGCGGGTCGAAGACGGCCTTGAGCCGCCCGAACGCCTCCACCAGCCGCTCCCCGAACATCCGCGGCAGCAGCTCGCCCCGGCTCTGTCCGTCCCCGTGCTCACCGGAGAACGACCCGCCGAACTCGGCGACCAGGTCGGCCGCGCTTTCCATGAACCGCCGGTAGGCGGCCACCCCGTCGGCGGAGTACAGGTCGAAGGGGATCCGGGTGTGCACGCAGCCCTGGCCGAAGTGGCCGTAGAGGCTGGGCCCGGTGTCGCTGAGGTAGCCGAACTCCTCGTACAGGCCGCGCAGTCGGCGCAGGTAGTCGCCGAGCCGGTCGGGCGGGACCGCGGAGTCCTCCCAGCCCTCGAAGGTGTCGGGCCGGCCGGGGATGTGCGCGGTGGCGCCGAGGCCGGCCTCGCGGACCTGCCACAGCTCGTCCTCGCGCCGCGGGTCGTCCAGGAAGGCGACCTCGGCGTCGTGCTCCGACTCGTGCAGCGCGTCCAGCATCCGGTGTGCGCGCTCGTCCGCCTCCTCGAGGGTGTTCGCGCCGAACTGCACCATCAAGTAGGCGTTGCCTTCGGGGAGTTCGCCGAGAGCCTTCGGGTTGAGATGCTTGATCTGTTCGTCCCGGACCAGCCTGGCGTCGACGCCCTCCAGCGCGATCGGCTCGTACGGCAGGACCGCGGGCACCGCGTCGGCGGCCGTGTCGATGTCGGGGAACCCCAGCACCACCAGCGTGCGTTCCTTCACCACGGGCACCAGTTCCAGCTCCGCCCGCAGGACGGTGACGAGCGTGGACTCACTGCCGACGAGCAGTCCGGCCACGTCGAAGCGGTGCTCCGGCAGCAGGGAGTCGAGGTTGTAGCCGGACACCCGGCGCGGGATGTCCGGGAAGCGGTGGCGGATCTCGTCGGCGTAGGTGTCGCGCAGGGCGCGCAATTGCCGGTAGACGGTCGCCTTGAGGTCGCCCTGCCGCTCGATCTCGGCGTACTCCTCGTCGCTGGTCTCGCCGCACCAGAAGCGGGTGCCGTCGTAGAGCAGCACCTCCAGGCGGGCGATGTTGTCGACGACCTTGCCGTGGGCCTGCGCGGTGGCCCCGCAGGAGTTGTTGCCGATCATGCCGCCGATGGTGCAGTTGGCGTGGGTGGCGGGCTCCGGTCCGTAGCGCAGCCCGGTCGGCGCGAGCTGCCGGTTCAGCGCGTCCAGCACGATACCGGGCTGTACGACACAGGTGCGGGCGTCGGTGTCCACCGACTCCAGCCGGTCGCAGTACTTGGACCAGTCGATCACCACGCCGGCGTTGGTGCACTGCCCGGCGAGGCTGGTGCCGCCGCCCCGGGACAGCACGGGCGCGCCGTGCTCGCGGGCCACGGCCACCGCCTCGGCGGCGGCCTCGGGGGTGTGCGGGACGACCACGCCGATCGGGGTCTGCCGGAAGTTGGAGGCGTCCGTCGCGTAGGCGGCCCGGCTGCCGGCGTCGAAGCGGACCTCGCCGTCCACCCGTTCTCGCAGCGAGGCCTCCAGCGCACCCGCGTCGACCGGCGGTGCGGCCGGTCGCCCGGTGACGGGGTCGGGCAGATCCAGCGCGCCCATGGGAGCCCTCCTTCGCTGTCGGCGCAGCAGCGGCGCCCGTGCCGGGGCACGGGGCGACCGGGTACCCCACGGCGGCCCCGACCACACGGCACCCGATCCGGCGCCGTCCGAGCGCCCCCCGTTCGACTCCCCCCTCCGGTGATCCGACGGCCCGCAGTTCGGCTACTCGGCGTCGGACGGCTCCACGAAATCGGGCAGCAGCGCGCGCATCGCCTCGCGCTGGGTGGGGCCCATGATCCGGCCGAGGGCCTGGACGACTCTCTCGGACACCGGCTCGGAGACCTCCGTCAGCAGGCGCCGGGCCTTGTCGGTGAGCACGACCTCGACGCCCCGCTTGTCGCCGCACACCGACTTGCGGGTGACGAGACCGGCGTGCTGGAGGCAGGCGATCTGGTAGGTGAGGCGGGTCTTGGGACGGCCCAGGTGTTCGGCGATCCGTGTCATGCGCAGGCCCTGAGGCACTTCGGCCAGCAGGCACAGGACCAGGAACTCGTCGTGCGAGACGTCGAGCCGCTCCTTCACCACCGCGCGCACCTGCTGCTCGACGGCTCCGGTCGCGGCGAGCAGCACCATCCAGGCCCGCAACTCGGTCGGCAGGAGTCCGTCGCCTGACATGGAGGGACATTCGGGCAGATCGGCCATGGATTCGATTCTAGCGGTTGTCCAAGTTTGAATAAGTGAGTAGGTTGCTGTCATCCAAATTTGTACGACAGGAGCAAGCAATCATGACCACCACCGTCGAAACCGGCACCTGGCAGCTCGACCGCACCGCCTCCACCGTCGCCCTGCGGCACAAGACCATGTGGGGCCTGGTCACCGTGAAGGGCACCTTCACCGAGGTCTCCGGGCAGGGCGAGGTACGGCCCGACGGATCGGCCGTCGGCACCCTCACCTTCGACGCCGCCTCCCTGGACACCAAGCACGCCAAGCGCGACAAGCACCTGCGGTCCGCCGACTTCTTCGACGTCGAGAACCACCCCACGATCACCTTCGCGGTCCGCAGCGCCGAGCTCCGCGACGACCGGACGGTCCAGGTCGTCGGTCAGCTCACCGCCCGCGGCATCAGCAGGCCGCTGTCCCTGACCGCCCGCCTGGTCTCCTCGGAGGCCGACGCGCTCACCCTGGACGCCGAATTCACCGTGGTCCGCTCCCAGTTCGGCCTGGGCTGGAACCAGATGGGCATGATCCGCGGCCTGACCACGATCGCCGCCAGCCTCAAGTTCACGCGGACGGCAGCCTGATGTAGGTGCTCGACAGCGTCTGCGGCGAGGCCGTGAACACCCGCAGCCGGATCCGCGCCCCCGGCCGCGGCAGGCGGTACGTCCCCGCGGGCGGCCGGAGTTCGTACGTCGCCGCCGTATGCCCCGGCAGGACGGCCGGACCGCGTACGACCGTCCAGTACGGGTCCATGCCCTGGCCCGCGGTGAGGGTGAAGTGGGGCGTGAGAGCGCCGTCGTCGGTGTTGGCGACCCGGAGGGTCAGCCGGGACAGGGTGGTCGCCGAGGCCCGGTGCACCGCGGCCACCCGCATCCGCAGCGGCGGCGTCCCCGTCACCGCCAGCGCGGCGCTCACCAGGGCGGGGCACAGCATCACGACGGACGCCGTGATCCGCGCCGGACGCCGGCCGGGACCGGACAGCAGGCGCGGCCGGGGCTGCCACGCGCCGGCGAACTCCGAGGCCGGAGCGGTGACCGCCGCCGCCAGCCACAGCGGGGTCATCATCAGGTAGTAGCCGTCCTGCGAACGGGTCGCCAGGAAGAAGGCGAGCCACGGCAGCACGGTCGCCGCGGGCCCCAGCCGACGCACCCCCAGCACGAACACCGCCAGCAGCCCCCCGAGCAGCAGCAGGCTCGCGTGGGAGTACCAGTCGAGCCGGTCGCTGCCGTTCGTCAGGTACAGCGAGACGTCCACCAGGCCCTGCCCGTGCAGTACCGCCCCCTGCGTCAGCGGCAGCGCGATCCCCGTGAGCCAGTCACCCGGCTCGCTCACGACGAAGTACGTGTTGATCAACAACCAGACGGTGACGGCGACCCCGACGATCCGCAGCACCACCAGCGCCGCGGCCCGCGCACCCAGCTCCCCCCGCCGCACGGCGTAGATCCCGGCCAGCAGGAACGGCGCCAGGAACCACGGCAGTTGCTGCGCCGCGCAGGCCGCGCCCAGACAGGCCGCCTGCGCCACCCCGGCCGGCCCCAGCCGCCCGCCCCGCCCGATCCGCGGCCAGCGCACCACCACCGGCACCAGCAGGGCGAGGGCCAGGATCGCCGGATAGCCGAGCCTGCCGTAGGCGGGCAGTATGCCGAAACCCAGGCACACCATGGTCGCCGCCGACCGCGACGGCCCCGGCAGCAGCCGCCACAGCACCACCGCGCCGACGACCAGCGCGCCCGTGGCCACCGCCGTCGCCGGGATGTCGCCCGGGCCCAGCCACAGCACGGCCGCGGTCAGCAGCGGGGCCAGCGGGGGATAGCCGTACGTGTAGTCGTAGCCGCCCGTCACGGTCGGGGTGACCGCGACGCCGTGGCCGAAGAGCCAGGGCCACGGCTGACCGTAGACGGTGTGGCCGGCGGCCAGCTCCCGGGCGGCCTGGGCGGTGAGGAGGGCCTCGTCGGAACCGTGGTGGTTCATCACCCAGGTGCACAGGACGAGCGTCACGGCGGTCACCAGGACGCACAGGTCAAGGCGCGCCAGCGACCGTTCCCGGCGCACCACCAGTGCCAGCACCCCGCACACCAGGATCGAGGCGTAGCACACGGAGATGACCGCGGCCACGGGCAGCCGGTGGCTCGCCGCCTGCGCCCACACCGCCCGCGTCCCGATGAAGAGACTGATGTCGGCGAGCAGCGTCAGCACGCGATGCCACTGCGCGGGAGGTTCTGCCGGGGCGGCGGACACCGCCGACTGTGTCCGCCGGCCGGGTGCCGACAGCTGTGTATCTGCCAGGAGCACGACACCGGACGCTAATCGTCCCAGGTGAGCGGGGTGCGCTCGGAGGTGAAGATTCCGGTGTGAGGGCAGTAAGGATCACCGGCGCGAGGATCGTCAGCGTCCGTCAGGGGTCCGTCAGGGTCCGTCAGGGTCCGTCAGGGGATGTCCACAGCCGCCGGGACGCCCTCAGTACACGTCCCGTACGTACCTCTTCGCCGCCGCCAGTTGCTTCACCCACGCCGACGCCTCGGTCTCCTCCAGCCCGCCGTGCGCGACCGCGATGTCCCGCAGGGCCCGGTCGACGTCCTTGGCCATCCGGGAGGCGTCACCGCAGACGTAGAAGTGGGCGCCGTCCTGGAGCCAGCGCCACAGTTCGGGGCCGTGCTCGCGCATCCGGTCCTGTACGTACACCTTGTTGCGCTGGTCGCGGGAGAAGGCCGTGTCCAGGCGGGTGAGGCAGCCCTCGTCGAGGAGCCCGTTGAGCTCCTCCTCGTAGTAGAAGTCGGTGGCGCGGTGCTGTTCGCCGAAGAACAGCCAGTTGGGCGCCCGGTGCCCGAGCGCGCGCCGCTCCTGGAGGAAGCCGACGAACGGCGCGACCCCGGTCCCCGGGCCGATCATCACCATCGGCGTCGACGCGTCGGCGGGCGGCCGGAAGTGCGGTGAGCGCTGCACGAAGACCGGCACCTCGGTGTCCGCCTCGGCGTCCGCGAGGAAGGGCGAGCAGACACCGCCGCGGGGACGGCCGTACAGGTTCTCGTAGCGCACCACGGACACCGTGAGCGAGACGAGGTGCGGGTCGGTCAGCGGGCTGGACGATATGGAGTACAGGCGTGGCTGCAGGTTCTTGAGGACGTCCGCCCAGTCCTGCGCGTCCGCCCGCACCGGATGCTCCGCGAGCACGTCCACCGCCTGCCGTCCCCAGCTCCACTGCGCCAGCCCGTCCTTGTTGTCGGGCCGCAGCAGCCTGCGCAACTCCCGGCCGTCACGGATCCGTTCGGCCACGAAGCGCAGCAGGGCGGGAGTGATCCGCGTGATGTCGAGCCGCCGGTGCAGGGCCTCGGCGAAAGGCAGCTCGCCAACTCCCTCCAGTGATACGGGCGTTGCCCCGTCCACGCCGGTCACCGCCAGCCACTCCTCCACCAGGGCACGCGAGTTGACCGGCCGCACTCCGAGCGCGTCCCCCGCCTCGTACGTCAGTCCGGTGCCCCTGGTGTCGAAGGTGAACCGCCGGACCTCCTTGCCCGCGCCCGCCCCGCTGAGCAGCCGGTTGCCGACGAGCCGGGCGGGGGTGGCCGCGGGCTTGGCGGACCGGGCGGGCTTCGCGGCCGGGGCCTCCTCGGCAGTCCCGGCCCTCCCGGCAGCCCCGGCAGTCCCGGACCCCTCGGATGTCCCGGTCGTCTCCGTCGAGGTGCCCAGCGCGGTGAGCACCTGGTCCAGCCAGGTACCGGCCGACGACTCGTAGTCGGGTTCGCAGTCGATGCGCGGCGCGAGTCGCACCGCGCCCAGTTCGTCCAGCCGCGCGTCGAGCCGGCGTCCGTGCCCGCAGAAGTCGTCGTACGACGAGTCGCCGAAGGCCAGCACGGCATAGCGGACGCCGTCCAGACGCGGGGCCTGCTGCCCGGCCAGCGTCTCCCAGAATCCGGAGCCGTTGTCGGGCGCGTCACCGTCGCCGAAGGTGCTGGTGATCACGAGCAGGTCGGCGCCTGACGGGAGCGCGCCCGGCTCGGTCTCGTCCATTCCGACGAGCCGCGCCCGGTGCCCTCCGGCGGACAGCCGGTCGGCGACGGCACCCGCGAACTCCTCGGCGTTCCCGGTCTGCGAGGCCCACAGGACGACGACCTCGCGGCCGGGCCGGGTACTGGGCTCGGCGGCCGTGCGTGAGTACATGCCGGCGAGGACACCGTCCACCCACAGCCGGTGCTCCGGGCTGAAGGGCGCGTCCGGCGGGAGCACCGGGACACCGGGGGCACCGGAGCTGATGCCCGCGAGGAAGCCGGTGAGATAGAGCCGTTCCTGAGACGTGAGCACGGGCGGCGGGGCCGGAGCGATCCCGAAGGGGTCGGCGCCCGGGGTGACGGCGGTGGGGACGACGACCTCGGCGGGCGGCGCGGCCGGTGCCGCGACCCTCGTCAACGACACCGCGCACACCTTGAACTCCGGCTGGAAGGACACCGGATCCACCGCGTCGCTCGTCACCGCGTTGACGCTCAGATACTCCCCGAACAGATCGTTCCAGTGGAACGGCGCGAAACAGGCCCCCGGCCGCACCCGATCCGTCACCACCGCGGGCAGCACGGCGCGCCCGCGCCGCGAGGCGACCTCGACCCGGTCGCCGTCCACGATCCCCGCCTCCCGCGCGTCCTCGGGATGCAACTCCACGAACGGCCCGGAGTTCAGCTTGTTGAGCTTGGCGACCTTCCCGGTCTTCGTCAGCGTGTGCCACTGGTGCTGCACCCGCCCGGTGTTCAGGACGAACGGATAGTCGTCGTCCGGCATCTCGGCCGCGGGCAGATGCGGTCGCGCGTGAAAGACGGCCCGCCCGCTCGCGGTGGGGAACCGCGGCCCGCCGTCACCGGACACGTACCGGATCGGGTTGCGGTCGGGCCCGTCCTCCGCGGCGGCCGGCCACTGCACGGGCGTCGACCGCAGCCGTTCGTACGTCACCCCGCGCAGGTCCCACCCCGTGACGGGATTCCAGAAGCGCCGGATCTCCTCGAAGACGTCCTCGGCACTGTCGTACGAGAACCCCTTCTCGTACCCCATCTCCCGTGCGACGGCCGCGATGATCCGCCAGTCCGCCATCGCCTCGCCGGGCGGGTCGGACACGGCCCGGGTCAGGGTGAGGCCGCGCTCGCTGTTGACGAAGACGCCCTCCGCCTCGGTCCACATCGCGCCGGGCAGGACGACGTCGGCGTACGCGTTGGTCTCGGTGTCCCCGAACACGTCCTGGGTGACGACGAACTCGGCGGCCTCCAGGCCCTCGATGACGGTACGGCGGTTGGCGACCGAGGCGACCGGGTTGGTGCAGATGATCCAGCAGGCCTTGATCTCCCCGTCGGCCATCTTCTGGAACATCTCGACGGTGCCCTTGCCGACGCCGTCCCTCCGCAGGGTCCCCGGCTCCAGCTCCCACACGTCCTCGGCGAACGCCCGCTCCTCGTCGACGAGTACCGACCGCTGTCCCGGCAGCCCCGGCCCCATGTACCCCATCTCGCGCCCGCCCATGGCGTTCGGCTGGCCGGTGAGAGAGAACGGCCCACTGCCCGGACGGCAGATGGCACCGGTCGCGAGATGCAGGTTCACCAGGGCGTTGGTGTTCCAGGTGCCGTGCGTGGACTGGTTGAGCCCCATCGTCCAGCAGCTCATCCACTCACCCGCCTCGCCGATCAGCCGGGCCGCCTCCCGCAGGTCGTCCTCGCGGAGCCCGGTGATCTGGGCGACGGCTTCGGGCGCGTAGTCGGCGAGGAACTCCTCCATCGCCTCCCAGCCCTCGGTGTGCGCGGCGACGAACTCGGGGTCGGTGTGCCCGTTCTCGACCAGCAGACGCAGCAGCCCGTTCAGGAGGGCGAGGTCGGTTCCCGGCCTGACCTGCAGAAAAAGGTCGGCCTTCGCGGCGGTCGCGGTGCGCCGCGGATCGACGACGATCAGCTTGGCCCCCGCCTTGACCCGCTCCATCATCCGCAGGTACAGGATCGGATGGCAGTCGGCCATGTTGGACCCGATGACCAGGAAGACATCCGCCCGGTCGAAGTCCTCGTACGACCCGGGCGGCCCGTCGGCACCCAGCGACAGCTTGTATCCGGCACCGGCACTCGCCATGCACAGCCGTGAGTTGGACTCGATCTGGTTGGTCCGTACGAACCCCTTGGCCAGCTTGTTCGCCAGGTACTGCGCCTCCAGGCTCATCTGCCCGGACACGTAGAAGGCGACCGCGTCCGGCCCGTGCTCGTCGATGACCGCGCGCAGCCGGCGTGCCGTGTCGGCGATGGCGTCGGCCACCGGCACCGGGACCGGCTCGTCGCCCCGGTCGTCCCGCACCAGCGCGCTGGTCAGCCGCCCCGGCGCGGCGAGCATCTCGGCCGTGGTCGCGCCCTTCGTGCACAGCCGGCCCGCGTTCGCCGGGTGCGCCTTGTCGCCGGACGCCTTCAGGACCGTACGCCGGCCGTCAGGGCCCATCCCGACGTCGAGCACCATGCCGCAGCCCACACCGCAGTAGGAGCAGACGGTCCGCACCTGTTGCGTCGGCTGCGCGTGGGGGGTCGTCGTCATGCCATCGACCGTACGAATTGCCCGTTACGCCGATGTGACACGGCTTGATCACGAGGGGTTACGCCCACTGCACAGCCGTCCCGCTGTCGGTGTGAGGTGCGTCGATGTGAGGTGCGTCGGTGTGAGGCGCGCCGGGTCGAGGTGCGCCGGGGTGAAGTGCGTCGAAGTGCTTCGGCTGCGAGGTGCGTCGGTGTGCGGCGGCGCATCGACATCGCGGAGCGTGTCGCGTTGGGCCGAACGGGTGACCATGCGTAAGAATTGCCCGATGCAGACAGCAGTGCGAGCCAAGGACGGAGCATGCCGGTGAACAGCCACGATGTCACCGACGAACAGTGGGAGGGGCTCGCCCAGGTCGTACCGCTGCGAGGCCGGGACGCCTGGCCGTCCTCGGTCGGCCACCGGTCCATGCCGGAGGCCGAGACCGAGCTGCGGCGCCGCTTCGTCGTCCTGCGCGTCACCGTGTTCGCGGACGCCCGCGAGGTCGCCGAGACGCTGATGGCGGGCGTCCCCGTCCTGCTCGACCTCACTGCCGCGGAGACCGAGGTCGCCAAGCGCATCCTCGACTTCAGCACGGGCGTCGTCTTCGGCCTTGCGAGCGGAATGCACCGCGTCGACCGGAACGTGTTCCTGCTCACACCGGCCGGGACAGAAGTGACGGGGCTGATGGAGGGGGCTGGGGTTCCTGGGGTGTGAGGGAGCTCGGCGAGGGCCGCGCGCGGTGTGAGGGGCTGAGTGGGGCCGTGACCTGAGCGGTGAGTGGCCTGTGTGGCCTGAGTGGTACCGCCGGGGGGCCGGGCCACGGGGCTGATCGCTCGATCGTAGGAAGGGCGCCGTGACGGAACGGTTCGCCCGGCCGACGGAGCCATAGCGTCCGGATATGACCGTGCCCTCCGCGCCGCCCCGGCGTCCCTCGTCCTCCCCGGCCCCACCTCCCGGCACCGCCGAGGACCGTCCGGACCGGCCGCGCCTCACCGAGCTGCGGCTGTCCGCCTTCGCGGGGCACCGCCGGGCCGACTTCCCCCTCGGCCCCCTCACCCTCTTCGCCGGGCCCAGCGGCTGCGGCAAGACCAGCGCGCTGCGGGCCTACGAGGCGCTCGCCCGGCTCGGTGGCGGCACGCCCCTCGGGGAGGTGTTCCCCGACCCGCTCGCCTGGGTGCCCGACCGGGCCCGGCCCGACGCCCAGGGCCGGCGCGGCTTCCGCATCGGCTGTACTGCCGACGGTCCCCAGGACCCCGTCCGGCTCGACGTCGCCGTCCAGGCCGAGCCCAGCCTGCGCATCGCGGGGGAGCGGCTGTCGGTCGGCGGACTGGTCCTGCTGCGGACCGCCCTGCGCGACCCGAACCGCCGCCAGGTGGAGGCCGCGTGGCACACCGGAGGGCAGACGCCGGTCACCCGCGCCGCGCTGCCCGACGACCGGCTCGGCACCGCCCTGCTCCCGCTGCGCGTGGCGGGCAAGACGGACGGACAGCGCCGGGTGCTGGCCGCCGCCGAGCAGATGGTGGTCGCCCTGCGCTCCGTCTTCGCCTGCGATCCACTGCCCGACCGGATGCGCGCCCCCGTCCCGGCCGGCTCGGGGCGGCTGCTCTCCGGCTGCGACAACCTCGCCGACGTGCTGTGGCGCACCCAGGCCGAGTGCGCGAAACGGCACACGCAGTTCGTCGCCGCGGTACGCACCGGATGCGCCGGCCCCGTCGCCGACGTGCTCGCCGAACCGCTCACCGACCGGGCGGTGCGGGCATTTCTCGACCGGGGCGACGGCACCCGTACGGACTGCGGCAGGCTGGGCGACGGGGAGTTGAGATACCTCGCCCTGGCACTGGTGCTGTTCACCGGGCCCGGGGTCCTGGAGGTCGACCCGGCCGGTGAGGTGCCCGCGGCCCTGCAGGCACTCACCGTCCTCGCCGACAACCTCGACCGGGCCTTGGACCCCGGCCAGCGCACCGAACTGCTGCGGCTCGCCGCCCGCATGTGCGGCCGCGGCCACATCCGCCTGGTCGGCGCGGTGAGCGACGCGTCGTGGGCGGCCGGGGAGGACGGCGTCACGGTGGTACACCTGAAGCCGTGACAGAACCTCTCGACGTGGCGAAACTGCAGCGCAGACTGGCCGAGTTCGCGGCGGCACGCGACTGGCAGCCGTACCACACGCCCAAGAACCTCGTCGCCGCGCTGAGTGTGGAGGCCTCCGAACTGGTCGAGATCTTCCAGTGGTTGACGCCCGAGGAGTCGGCAAGCGTCATGGACGACCCCGCCACCGCGCACCGCGTCACGGACGAGGTCGCCGACGTACTCGCGTATCTGCTCCAGCTGTGCGAGGTGCTCGGCATCGACCCGCTGGCGGCGCTGGAGGCGAAGATCGACCGGAACGAGCGGAGGTTCCCGGCGCCGTAGCCGCACGGGAGCTCTTCAGGGAGCGGTGCGGAGCGGCCAACTCCATTTTCACTCAACGTAATCAAAAATCCATCCGAAGCTACCTCATTGTCCGAAGATTTCAGCCTTCCTCTGGCTTTTCGTCTCAACCGACCTCACTCTGGGTAGTGAACAAGGGAGTTCGGGTGGACGTGTCAAGGGCACGTCGGACAGACGGGGGCAGCGCATGGACGCTGTGCGGCTCATCGTGACGAGCAGGCGCGCCCTGGCGGGCAGCGGTGGCGCGCCTCAGATCATGGCGGAGGTGTGGCAGGCGCAGGCCCTGGCCCAGGCCATAGGAAGCCGGCTGGCGGTCTCCGGACCGCCCGAACTACGGGGCGAGGCACTGGGGTTGACCGAACTGGCGGGCAGAGGATGCGGGGTCCTGGACCGACCGGACATCGACACCGAGGCCCTGCTGGCAGCCCAGCTCACCGACCTCGGCGACGCCCGCCAGGCCCTCACCTGCCTCGGCGGCCTCCTCGGCGAGGTGGGCATAGCCCTGGTCGGCCTCGCCTCCGCCGCGGACGACGAGGCCACGTACTGGCAGTGCATGGAAGCGATCGACGCGGCGGACGAATCGAGAGACAGAGTGACGGAGATGCTCCGCAGGCTGACGGACCGGGACGAGGCGTTACCGGCGTAAGGAGCCCCCACGAACAGCGGCAGCCGACGCCCCCGGCCACTCCGTCAGGCCGCGGTCGTCAACGCCGCCCAGCCATTCCGCCGGACACCGGCCGGCCACGCCGCCCAGCTGCGGGCATCCCGCCCCGCTGGGGGTCAGCTCACGCCGTCCAGCCGCGGGCACCCCGGCACCGGCGAGGCCCACCCCGCACCCGGCGCTGACGCGTTGCCACCCGACCGGGGACGGCGGCAACCGGGGGGACCGCCGCGCCCGCCGGTCGCCCCGGCATGCAGGATGGGGGCATGGATCTCCGCATCTTCACCGAGCCCCAGCAGGGCGCCGGCTACGACACTCTCCTCACCGTCGCCAAGGCCACCGAAGACCTCGGCTTCGACGCGTTCTTCCGCTCCGACCACTACCTCAAGATGGGCGACGCGGACGGCCTCCCCGGCCCCACGGACGCCTGGATCACCCTCGCCGGCCTGGCCCGCGAGACCAAGCGCATCCGGCTCGGCACGCTGATGACCGCCGGAACGTTCCGGCTGCCCGGCGTGCTCGCCATCCAGGTCGCGCAGGTCGACCAGATGTCCGGTGGGCGCGTCGAACTGGGCCTGGGTGCCGGCTGGTACGAGGAGGAGCACACGGCGTACGGCATCCCCTTCCCGAAGGAGAAGTTCGCCCGCCTGGAGGAGCAGCTGGCGATCGTCACCGGCCTGTGGGCGACGAAGCTCGGCGAGACCTTCGACTTCCACGGCACCTACTACGACCTCAAGGAGTCGCCCGCGCTGCCCAAGCCCGCGCAGCCCAAGATCCCCGTGCTCATCGGCGGCCACGGCGCCACCCGTACGCCGCGGCTGGCCGCCCGCTACGCCGACGAGTTCAACATGCCCTTCGGCTCGTTCGAGGACTGCGAGCGCCAGTTCGGCCGGGTCCGGGCCGCCGCCGAGGAGGCCGGCCGCCAGGCCGACGAGATCACCTACTCCAACGCCCTGGTCGCCTGCGTCGGCAAGGACGACCAGGAGGTCGCCCGCCGCGCCGCCGCGATCGGCCGTGAGGTCGACGAGCTCAAGAGCAACGGCCTGGCCGGCACCCCGGCCGAGGTCGTCGAGAAGATCGGCCGCTACGCCGAACTCGGTGCCGAGCGGTTCTACCTCCAGATCCTCGACCTCTCCGACCTGGACCACCTGGAGCTGATCTCGTCCCAGGTGCAGGCTCAGCTGTGACAGGCCTGTGGCCGGAACTGTGGCCTCCGCCACAGGTGATCTGATCCGGATGCTGGTGGGGTGGCCCGATGCGCACAGCCGCCCCCCTCGTCCTTCCCGTCCTCGTCGCATCCCTGCTGCTGACCGGATGCGGATCCGAACGCGCCGGTTCACCGAGCGGCGGAAGCGACGCGCGGGGTGACGCGACCGGCGCGTCCCCGCGGAGCCCCGGCTCCGACCCCGGCCCGCACGGCGTGCGGATCACCGGCCTGACCACTCCCTCCCCGGGCGGCCCGTCCGCGATCTCCGCCGCCTACGAGGTCACCAACGACGGCACCGAAGCACTCACGTACACCATCGTGTTCGACTTCACGACGGACGCCGGTGCGGTCATGGACAACACCCGGCAGACCGTGCGGGACGTCGGACCCGGCCGTACCGTCCGGCGGACCGTCGACATGCCGCCCGCGATGGGCGGCTACGACCTGACGCGGATCAAGGTCTCCGAGGTCACCGCCGTTCCCGCCGGCGAAGCCCCCGCCGCGCCGGGGGAGTGCCCGCCGTCCGGGGTCCGCGTCTTCGCCGACGAGGGGGACGCGGCCATGGGGCTGCGGGTCGTCGGGCTGTGGCTGGAGAACTGCACAACCGGCGCCTACCGGGTCGAGGGCTATCCGCGGCTGACCGTCCTCGACGAGGACCGCGCGCCGGTCGACGGTGTCAGGATCGTCCACGGCAGCGGCGGCATCACCTCCGCACCGGCCGATGTCGACGACCCGCCCCGCCCGCTGACCCTGAAGCCCGGCGAACGGGCGCGGGCCGGCATGGTGTGGCGCAACACCACCGAGGCCGGCACTCCCGTCGACGCCCCCTATGTCCGGGTCCGGCCCAAGTCCGGCGCCGCCCCGGTCATGGTCACGCCCCACCTCGACCTCGGCACCACGGGCAAGCTGGGTGTCGGCCCCTGGAGCACACCCTGAATAAACGAAAGCGCCGGTCGGCCGGGGTGTGGGATCGTATGACCGTCGTTCCGCCGGGCCCCCTGGATCACCGTTCCTGGGGGCTCGCGCGCGTACGACACCCTTGTCTCATCCACCGGCCGGAGAGGCCTCCCACATGTTCCTGACGATCAGTACCACCGGCACCCCACAACGCCCCGCCACCGATCTCGGCTACCTGCTGCACAAGCATCCCGAGAAAGCGCAGGCGTTCAGCACCTCCTACGGCCAGGCGCACGTCCTCTACCCCGAGGCCGACGCCGAGCGCTGCACGGCGGCGCTGCTCCTGGAGGTCGATGCGGTGGCACTGGTCCGGCGAGGCAAGGGCAAGGGACGCGGCGGCGCCCCGAACGCGGCCCTCGCGCAGTACGTCAACGACCGCCCGTACGCGGCCTCCTCGCTGCTCGCCGTGGCGCTGAGCGGCGTGTTCTCCAGCGCGATGCGGGGCCAGTGCAACGCCAGGCCCGAACTCCCCGGGCAGACCAGGCCGTTGCGCATCGAGGTGCCCGCGCTTCCGGCCCGGGGCGGCCCGGAACTCGTACGGCGTCTCTTCGAGCCGCTCGGCTGGACGGCGACCGTGCAACCGGTGGCCCTGGACGGCGAGTTCCCGGAGTGGGGCGACTCGCGGTACG
This sequence comes from Streptomyces sp. NPDC050287, assembly GCF_044459385.1. Taxonomy (NCBI): domain Bacteria; kingdom Bacillati; phylum Actinomycetota; class Actinomycetes; order Kitasatosporales; family Streptomycetaceae; genus Streptomyces; species Streptomyces sp. NPDC050287. The sequence goes on from NZ_JBITIY010000003.1 coordinate 79,787, forward strand.
TGCGTCTCGTACTGGAGTCCGAGAACCTGACCCTCGCCGAGGCGCTGCGTCACCTGTACGTCCTGCTGCCCGTGCTCGACGACGCCAAGCACTACTGGGTGTCGTCCGACGAGGTCGACAAGTTGCTGCGCGCCGGTGAGGGCTGGCTGCCCGCGCACCCGGAGCAGAAGCTGATCACCAGCCGCTATCTGTCCCGCCGCTGGTCGCTGACCCGGGAGGCGATGGAGCGGCTGGAGCTGGTGCGGCTGGCCGAGGCCGACGACAGCGAGGTCGAGGAGATAGACAACGCGGTCGAGGCGGAGAGCGAGGCCGAGGAGAAGCCGACCCCGCTCGCCGTGCAGCGCCGGGAGGCGATCCTCGCCGCGCTCGGCGCGTCCGGCGCCACCCGGGTGCTCGATCTCGGGTGCGGGCAGGGCCAGTTGGTGCAGGCGCTGCTCAAGGACCCGCGGTTCACCGAGATCGTCGGCGTCGACGTGTCGATGCGGGCCCTCACCATCGCCTCCCGGCGGCTGAAACTCGACCGCATGGGGGAGCGGCAGGCCTCACGTGTCCAGCTCTTCCAGGGCTCGCTGGCCTACACCGACAACCGGCTCAAGGGGTACGACGCCGCCGTGCTGAGCGAGGTCATCGAGCACCTCGACCTGCCCCGGCTGCCCGCCCTGGAGTACGCCGTGTTCGGCGCGGCCCGTCCGCGCACGGTCCTGGTGACCACCCCGAACGTCGAGTACAACGTCCGCTGGGATTCCCTCCCGGCCGGCCATGTCCGGCACGGCGACCACCGGTTCGAGTGGACGCGCGCTCAGTTCCGCACCTGGGCCGAGGCGGTCGCCGTGCGGCACGGGTACGGTGTGCGGTTCGTCCCCGTCGGACCCGACGACCCGGAGGTGGGCCCGCCCACCCAGATGGCCGTTTTCGACATGAGCGGCGAAGCGACCAAGACCGGCAACGAGAAGGAGGCGACGGCGGCATGACGACCACTCAGAAGGGACGGGCCCTGCCCGTCACCGACCTCTCCCTCGTCGTACTGATCGGCGCGTCCGGTTCCGGCAAGTCGACCTTCGCCCGGCGGCACTTCAAGCCCACCGAGGTGATCTCCTCCGACTTCTGCCGCGGCCTGGTCTCCGACGACGAGAACGACCAGAGCGCGACCCGGGACGCCTTCGACGTCCTGCACTACATCGCCGGCAAGCGCCTGGCCGCCGGCCGCCGTACCGTCGTGGACGCGACCAGCGTGCAGTCGGACGCCCGGCGGCAGCTGATCGACCTGGCCCGGCAGTACGACGTACTGCCCATCGCCGTCGTGCTCGACGTGCCGGAGGAGGTGTGCGCCGAGCGCAACGCCGCCCGCCGGGACCGCGCCGACATGCCGCGCCGGGTCGTCCAGCGGCACATCCGCGAACTCAGGCGATCGCTCAGGCACCTGGAGCGCGAGGGCTTCCGCAAGGTGCACGTCCTGCGGGGTGTCGAGGACATCGACAACGCCACCGTCGTCACCGAGAAGCGCTTCAACGACCTGACCCACCTCACCGGCCCCTTCGACATCGTCGGCGACATCCACGGCTGTGCCCTGGAACTGGAGGCACTGCTCGGCAAGTTGGGCTACGTCGACGGCGTCCACCCGGAGGGCCGTACCGCGGTCTTCGTCGGCGACCTCGTCGACCGCGGCCCGGACAGCCCCGGAGTCCTGCGCCGGGTCATGTCGATGGTCGGATCGGGCAACGCCCTGTGCGTCCCCGGCAACCACGAGAACAAGTACGGCCGTCACCTGCGCGGCCGCAAGGTCCAGCACACCCACGGCCTGGCCGAGACCATCGAGCAGATGGAGGGCGAGAGCGAGGAGTTCCGCACGCGGGTACGGGAGTTCATCGACGGGCTCGTCAGTCACTACGTGCTCGACGGCGGCAGGCTGGTGGTCTGCCACGCCGGGCTGCCGGAGAAGTACCACGGCCGTACCTCCGGCCGGGTCCGCTCGCACGCGCTGTACGGCGACACCACCGGCGAGACCGACGAGTTCGGGCTGCCGGTGCGCTACCCGTGGGCGGAGGACTACCGCGGCCGGGCCGCCGTGGTCTACGGCCACACCCCGGTCCCGGAGGCCACCTGGCTCAACAACACGATCTGCCTGGACACCGGTGCCGTCTTCGGCGGCAAGCTCACCGCGCTGCGCTGGCCGGAGCGCGAGCTGGTCGACGTACCGGCTCAGCGGGTCTGGTACGAGCCGGCCCGGCCGCTGCGGTCTCAGGCGCCCGGCGGACAGGACGGACGCCCGCTGGACCTCGCGGACGTGCACGGCCGCCGGGCCGTGGAGACCCGGTACCAGGGGCGCGTCGCGATCCGCGAGGAGAACGCGGCGGCGGCCCTGGAGGTCATGAGCCGCTTCGCGGTGGACCCAAGGCTGCTGCCGTACCTCCCGCCGACCATGGCACCGACCGCCACCTCGCACATCGAGGGCTATCTGGAGCACCCGGCCGAGGCGTTCGCGCAGTACCAGGAGGACGGCGTCGCGCGGGTCGTGTGCGAGGAGAAGCACATGGGCTCGCGGGCGGTGGCCCTGGTGTGCCGGGACGCGGAGACGGCGCGGAAGCGGTTCGGCGTTGGGGCAGGCCCCACGGGGTCCCTCTACACCCGCACCGGCCGCCCCTTCTTCGACGACGAGTCGGTGACGGAGGAGATCCTGGGCCGTCTCCGGTCGGCGATCGACGAGGCCGGCCTGTGGACCGACCTCGCTGGGTCCAACAGCGCCTCCGGCGCGGGCGACTGGCTGCTCCTGGACGCCGAGCTGATGCCGTGGTCGCTGAAGGCGCAGGGCCTGCTGCGCAGCCAGTACGCGGCCGTGGGCGCCGCCTCCGGCGCCGTGTTCCCGGGCGCGCTGGCCGCCCTGGAGGGCGCGGCGGCGCGTGGCGTGGACGTCTCGGACCTGCTGGGCCGCCAGCGCGAACGAGCCGACGCGGCCTCGGCGTTCACCGACGCCTACCGCCGCTACTGCTGGAGCACCGACGGCCTGGACGGCGTACGCCTGGCGCCGTTCCAGATCCTCGCCGTCCAGGGCCGCAGCCTCGCCGCCCTGCCGCACGACGAGCAACTCGCCTGCATCGACCGCCTGGTGGAGCACGACGCGAGCGGTCTGCTGCAGACGACCCGCCGCCTGTACGTCGACACCGGTGACCCGGAGTCGGTGCGGGCGGGCGTCGACTGGTGGCTGGAGATGACCGGACGCGGCGGCGAGGGCATGGTCGTCAAGCCGGTCGGCGCGGTGGTCCGCAGTGACCAGGGGCGTCTGGTGCAGCCCGGCATCAAGTGCCGCGGCCGGGAGTACCTCCGGATCATCTATGGTCCGGAGTACACCCGCCCCGACAACCTCACCCGCCTGAAAGGCCGTTTCCTGAACCACAAGCGCTCCCTGGCGATCCGCGAGTACGCGCTCGGTCTGGAGGCCCTCGACCGGCTCGCCGAGGGGGAACCGCTGTGGCGGGTCCACGAGGCGGTGTTCGGGGTGCTGGCGCTGGAGTCGGAGCCGGTGGACCCGCGGTTGTGAGGCGGTGGGCGACGGTACGCCGTCGCCCACCCGCTCCCGTGGCCGCCGCCGCGCGGCGATCTGGTTCACCGCGATGTGACGTGCTAGCTTCGCTGGTCGGTCCAGAATGCCGCCCCATGGGGGAAGGTCGGTGGAGACAGCGGCGGAATCAGGTGAGTTCGGGCGTGCGTCGGCAAGAGACCTGCTGTTCCGCCTGACCGAGGCGCTGTGCGGGTTGGGCTGCCTCGAGGACCAGGCCGGGCGCCAGTATTTCGCCGGCGTCCTGTCCGAGCAGCTGAACGTCTCCGTCGACGTGCGGGGAGTGAAGCAGCGCGAGGACGTCGTCATCCTGGTGCGGACGGCACTCCGCGTACCCGAAGGGGAACGCGTGCTGGCCGATGTCGTGCGGGTCTTCGAAGGGTCCGCCGCGGCGGCCGAGATCGAACAACTGCTCGCGCCGGTCGGCGTGGCGGTGGGCACCGGCCCGTTGACCGGGGGACCGCTGACCGAGCAGGACATGACGTCCGCACTCGCCCTCCTGGAAACCGTGGCGGGGAGCCTGTCCGCGAGCGACCTGCGCGACAGCCTGGCGGGTGAGTTGCACTTCGATCTCCCGACGGGACTCACCGTCGCCCAGCTCTTCGCCTACGCAGGCGAACTGAACGTCCAGCCGGACGGACTTCCGCCCGCGGTCCTGCTCATGGACCATGCCGCCCGGCTGACCCGGATCCCGGATCGCCGGTCCGCGCTGTCGTCCTGGGGGCAGGACTGGGCGCGGCGCGCGGGACTGCTCCCCATGCTCGAACAGCGGCGTGGGGAACGGGTCGCCACCGCCGCGGACCCGACGATCCCGCGATGTCTGGTCGTAGCCGTCGAACCGGCTCGCGACGGCACCAGTGACGTCATCGTCCGGCCATGGCTGAACACCGTTCCCGGCCGCTGGCACCCTCAGCCGGGCGAACCCGAGACGACCAGCCTCGGCAGCCTGGGCACTGCCGTCGAGCGCGCTCTGCGGCAGGTCGTCCGGCTTTCGCCCGCCGCGCACGAGACGACCCCCGCGGACACCGAGTCCGCGCCGCCCTACGTCGAGTTCGTCCTCCCCTACGACCTGATCAACCACGATGTGGCGGGGATGACGTTCAGGTCGGGGGACGGCAGACCGCTGCCGTTGGGGCTGAAATACGGGGTGCACCTGCGCAGCCTGGAGCGCATGCGCAGCGACGACGCTCTGGTCCGGGCCCAATGGCTCGAGCGGTGGAACACGCTGCAGGGCCGTGGGATCGAGGTCCACGGTTGGAGGGCCGCCGACCCGCGCGGTCCGGGTGAATGGCAGGCAGCCCTGGCGGCCAGGCCCAGCCGCACGGCCACGGTGCTCGACGCACCTGACGGGGGGCCGGCGACGGAGGCGCTGAAGGCAGCCATCGCCGAAGGCATCGGTCTTGCCGTGTGGGACCGCAGAGGGGAGTTCATGGCGGAACGACGGGAAGTGGTCACGGCCGTGTTCGCCGCCGTACGCACACCCGCCCAGCTCCCCGTCGCGATCCATCGGCTCAGGCGAACCGCTCAGCTCCATCCCGAAGGACCGCTGCTGCTGGGCCGGCACATCGCGTTCTTCTGGGACGATCCGCACCGGCTCGTGGACATGCAGCCCGCCGCGGACTACGACATCGAGCAGGAGCACCACGTCGTCCATCCCCACAGCATGAGCACGATCGACAGTGAGGAGACTCCCGTATGAGCGGGCCGGACCCGGTGAGCGAACACGGCTGGCGCTTCTTCCACGCCACGGGAGCCGCACCGAGCGGACCGCCGCCCCGGCTGCCGCCGCCGCCTCCGTGGCGCCGCTTCCGAGGCGGCCCCGCGCAGCCCGCGCCGCCCGACGACGACGAGGCCGCGCTGCGTCGGCTTGGCCACGTCGACATCGTTCCGCACCTGGACGGCGACAGCATCGACGCAGTCAACGCCGCCTTGCTGCTGCGGCGCCCGCTGCTCGTCACCGGGGCACCCGGGGTGGGCAAGTCCACCCTCGCCTATCTGCTCGCCCGTGAGCTGGGCCTCGGACGCGTCCTCGAGTGGAACATCGTCAGCCGCACCAAGCTGCGCGACGGCCTGTACGAACACGACGCCCTGGGCCGGGCCCAGGCCATCGGCGCCTGGCGAGCAGGCCTGACGACCGGCACGGAGGAGACCCCGGAATCCGGTGCGGAGCGGCCGCGGCCTCCCTACCTGGGCGACTACATCACCTTGGGCTCGCTGGGCACCGCGCTGTTACCGCACGACCGCCCGCGCGTCCTGCTCATCGACGAACTCGACAAGAGCGACATCGACCTGCCCAACGACCTGCTGCACGTCATGGAGAACGGCAGCTACGACATCCCGGAACTGGTGCGGGACGCCCAGGACGTCGCGCGGGTGCACACCAGCGATCCGGACCGGTACGCCGAAGTACGGCAAGGGCGGGTGGAGTGCCGGGAGTTCCCGGTCGTGGTCATCACCAGCAACGGGGAGCGGGAGTTCCCGGCCGCCTTCCGCAGGCGTTGCCTTCCTCTCGAGATGCCCGTGCCCACCCGGCAGCAGCTGCTCGCCATCGTGGCGAGTCACCTCGGGACCTGCCCGCCGGGCGCGGACGATCTGGTCGACCTCTTCGCCACCCGGGTGGAGGCCGGCGGGACGCACTCACTGGACCAACTGCTCAACGCCGTTCAGATGACCACCGCGGGAGTCTTCCGGAACGACGAGCGGGGACGCAAGCTCATGGAGATGCTGCTGCGCGACCTCGCCAAGGGGCGCTGATGGACGGTTCTCCGAGGGAGCGCGCACCCGGACCTGAGAGCGGACATGCCGACTCGCCGGAGTCCGCTCCGCGTTGGCAGGAGCTGGCAGACGCCGTCTGGCTGAGCGCGCACTGGATCCGGGCCGGCCGCGCGCCCACGCCCCGCACCGAGAGGGCGGATACCCGGGTGCCGGCCACCGACGCCCCGGCGTCCCCCGTCGGGCGGCCGCCCGAGCCGGGGCCGGACGGCGGCCAGGCCGCCGCCGACGGTGCCCCCCTGCCCCTCCCGGACCCTGAGGGCACCGGCAGAATGCAGCTGGGGCGACCCGTTCTGCCACGGCAGCGGCCGGGCGAACCGGCACCGGGCGGTGTCCCGTCCGCACAACTGGCGCGCGCCCTGCACCGGTTGGCACGCCAGGTGCCGTCCCACGACGCCGTGCAGCTCGACGAAGAAGCCACGGCGGAGCGGGGCGTGTCCGACGAGCTGTGGATGCCGTGGTTCCGTCCGGCGGACGCCACCGCGTTCGACCTGGTTCTCCTCGTCGACGACGCCCCGACCATGGCGATCTGGGGCCGGGAGACCGCGGGTCTGCACGCGGCGGCCGAACACAGCGGTGCCTTCCGGGCCGTACGTACGGTCAAACTGGTCGTTCCCCGGGCCGGGAAGCCGTCGCTGCGATGGGGGGCGGGACGGACACCGGTCGACCCGGGAGAGATCCTCAACGGGCGGGCGGACCGCGTCTTCCTCGTGATCACGGACGGCCTGGGACACGGCTGGGCCGGGTCCGCCGCCGACCAGTTGCTCGAGCGCCTGGGCCGGGCGGGGCCCACGGCCATCGTCCACCTGCTGCCCCCACACCTGCGCCGTCGTTCCTCGCTCCACCCGTACCAGGCCGCCCTGGAGGCAGGTGGCTTCGGCGCGTCCAACACCCGTCTGCGTCACCGGGAACCGGTCGTAGGGTCCGACCCCTTGCGGCCGCTGCCCGACACCGGTGGACGCTCCGTTCCCGTACCCGTGCTGTCCCTGAAGCCGGATTCCCTCGCCGCCTGGGCCGACCTGGTCGTAGGGGAGCGCGGCGTGCGCCGTGATCTGCCTGTCGCCGTGACGGGTGCCCTCGCCCAGGGCGCTCCCGCGCCGGGACTGCGCGCCCCCCGGGTGAGGACGGCCGCCCTCCCCGCCGTACGCCTCTTCCTCACCCTCGCCACCCCGAAGGCACGCCGGCTCGCCACCCAACTGGCCGTTGTGCCACTCGAGTTCGATCTCGTGGACCAGCTGCGACGACGCACCATGCCGGAAACCGGACCCGACCACCTCGCCGAGATCCTGATGGGCGGACTCATCGACTGGGACCGCGGCGGGGGGCACCCGGAGTTCGCCGACGGAGTACGCGAGGCACTGCTGGCCACCACCACTCGATCCCAGCTCGCGCGCACCGTCGCCGTGGTGGGCGCCCTGCCCGCCGCGGGCGAGCGCGGTGTCGCGCTGCGCGCCGCCCTGCACGATCCGACCGGCACCACGCTGCCCGACCCCGGCGACGTGGAGTGGCGGCGTACGGAACTGGCCGTCATGCGGGCGTTGTCCGGGCCCTATGCCGAGCGCGCCCGGCGGATCGAGGCGGACGCCGACGTCACACCGGCGCCGCAGAGCGCGTCGGCCGAGCCGGTGGGCTCCCCGCCCACGTACGGCACACCACTTGAAGCGGAACACGCAGGACGTTCCGACCGGACCAGGGAACGCGTGGAGGCATCGCCGGGCATGGAGAGCAAGGTGACGGGATCGCCGGCCCTACTGGTGAACGTTCCCCTGAGGAACACGTCGTTCGTCGGCCGGCAGGCACTCCTGAGAGCAGTCGAGGAGCAGTTGGGGGCCCAGGACACCGCGGCCGTGCTGCCGCACGCGCTGCACGGCATGGGCGGCGTCGGCAAGTCCCAGTTGGCCCTCGAGTACATCTACACCCATATGTACGACTACGAGGTCATCTGCTGGGTCTCCGCCGAGCGGGAGAGTCTCATCCTGTCCTCGCTGGCCACCCTGGCCGCTCAGCTCGGCATCACGCCCGCGGGACAGGACATCGCCGCGAACATGGCCGTACCCGCCGCCCTGGAGGCGTTGCGCACGGGGGTGCCGCACGGCAATTGGCTGCTCGTCTTCGACAACGCGGAGGACGTCGACGCGGTGCGCCGGTACTTTCCCGCCAACGGGCCCGGGAAGGTCATCGTCACCTCCCGCAACCGCGCCTGGGAACGGGTGGCGACCCCGCTGCCGGTGGACGTCTTCGAGCGGGCGGAGTCCGTCGAACTGCTCCAGAAGCGCTCGCCGGATCTGACGGTGGAGGACGCCGACCGGCTCGCCGAGGCTCTCGGTGACCTGCCGCTCGCCGTCGAGCAGGCGGGAGCCTGGCGTGCGGTCACCGGCATGCTGGTCGACGAGTACCTCGACCTGCTCGGCCGCCGCAGCCCGGAGATCCTGGAACTCGACCCCGCCCCCGACTACCCGGTTTCCGTCGCTGCCGCCTGGGACATCTCACTGGAACACCTTCAGGAGAGCAATCCCGGGGCCCGTCAACTCCTCGACGTCTGCGCCAACATGGCGCCGGAACCGATCCCGCGTTCCATGCTCCGGGGCAGCCGGGGGGTCACCCTCACGCCCGAGATCGACCCCCTGCTGCGCGAGTCGATCAAACTGAACCGGGCCATCCGTGACCTCAGCCAGTTCTCCCTGATCAAGGTGGACCCGCGGTCGGACACCGTGCAGATGCACCGGATGCTGCAGACCGTGCTCCTCGCCAAGCTGCCGCCCCAAGAGCGGGAGCGCATGCGGGACGCCGCCCACCAGTTGCTGTCGGCCGCCAAACCCGGCAACTACGCCTCGTCCCTGGAGTGGCGGGAGTACCAGGCTCTGCTGCCCCACCTGCTCACCTCCCAGGCGGTGACCAGCACGGACACCTGGGTGCGGGAACTCATCCACGACACCGCGCTGTTCCTCTATTACTGGGGCGACTACCAGACAGCGGTGGACCTGGCCCGGCAGGCCTGGACCGCCTGGCTCGCGGCCTCCGGTGAGGAGGACATCCACGTCATCCGCATCACGAAGATCTTCGCGTTCCTGCTGCGCGTCGTCGGGCAGGTGGCCGAGTCCATACCGCTGACGGAGCAGGCCCTGGCGGTGTCACGCCGCATCGACGTCGCCCCGGAGGACCTCGTCGACTCGCTCTGCGCCATGGCCGACGCCCGGCGCTACGGAGGCAGGTTCGAGGAGGCCCGCGACCTGGGCCGGGAGGCGACGGAGCTGGCCCGCTCGCGGTTCGGCGCGGACGACCCGACGACCCTGTGGGCCACGCACAGTCTGGCCGTCGACCTGCGGCTGTGCGGTCAGTTCCGGGAGGCGATGCCGTTGGACCAGGAGAACGCGCGGATGCGGGAGCAACTCTTCGGCCCCGCCAACTTCTTCACGCTCAACACGCTCAACGCGCTCTCCACCGACATGCGCGAGAGCGGTGACTACCCGGGCTCCCGGGACTTCCAGGAGGACGTCTACCGCAGGGCTCGTGCCGCGCTCGGTGAGGACAACCCGCTCACCCTGCGCATCGCCCGCAACCTCGCCGTCTGCCGACGCCGCGACGGGGCGCTCGCCGAAGGGGCCAGGCTCAGCGAGGAGACACTGCGACGCTTCGTCGTCCGCTACGGGCCCGACGACGTCGATTCGCTCGCGACGGCGATCAACCTCTCCGTCGACCTGCGCCTCGCCGGCGACCTGGACCGCTCGCGTCGGCTTGCCGAGGAGACCACACAGCGATATGCGCGTCTGCTCGGCGAGAGGCATGCGTTCACCTTGCTGTCCAAGGCCAACACGGCCGCGACCCTGCGCGCGTTCGGAGCCCTGGACGCCGCCCGCGAACTGGAGGACGATGCCGCCCGTCTGCTGGCCGAGACGGTGGGATCCCACCACGTGACGACACTCACCGTGGAGCTCGGCCGGGCCAACACCGTCTACGCCCGGCTGGACTTCGAGCGCGCGTGTGAGATCGACGAGGCCGGCCTGCCGAAGCTGGCCGAGGCCGTCGGCGAGCACCACCCGCTGACCTTGGCCTGCACCGCGAATCTGGCTCTGGACCTCAGAGGGCTGGGCCGCGGTGCCGAGGCCGACGAGTTGCAGCGAACAGCGGTGGACGGGTTCACCCGTGTCGTCCGTTCGTTGCATCCCTGGCTCCTCGCGGCCCGGCAGCGCCGTCGCATCGAATGCGACCTGTCACCGATGCCGCTGTAGGGCCGGACAGCGGGACCGACTCAGTACGATGAATCCGGCCATCCGAGTGAAGTTCGACGTCGAGCGGGCGGTGCTGCCGCGCGCGTGTACGACCCGAACCGCCCTGGAGTCCGGCGCACTGGCGTATACGCCCGACGGACGAAATCCCGCGGCCGTCGTGTGGGATGATCTGGCGGTCGCCGGTTTCGGCCACGCGTACCGGTACCCGGTACCGCGACGTAGTACGAAGAGGGGAAGCATCTTGCACCGGCCGCAGATCCAGCCGTCCGGAGCTCCATCAGCCGCCCGTGAGCAGACTCCCGGGGCGGGTGTCCCGTGCTGGGAATCCGACCTGCTGGATCTGGCTCATGTGGCTGTCTCCGCCCTCGACTCGGTGGCCCCGCTCAGCCGTGCCGACCGGCTCCTGGACGAGGTGCTGCGCCCGCGCGGCAGCATGCGGGGCGGCGGCGAGCCAGGAGGCAGGGCGGAGTAACGGCGTCGCCCTTCGCACCCCTACGGAGGTCTCCGGGAATGAGTCCCGAGCAGCCCCATCCTCCACTTCGCATGCCCGGCCACCTTTTTGCGGAACTGGCCACCGGCGGCGGTTCGCCCGAGGCTCTTGCCTTCCTCGAGCGTGGCGAGAGGGCACGCAGACTCCTGCTTCTGCGGACGCTCCACGCGCACCTCGACTCCCTCCCCGCACCGCTCTCACCGCCCGCGGACCTGTGGCGCACCCTCGTCTCCGCGGCCGGACAGGACCCGGAGGCAGTCGACCGGCTGCTTCTCGTCCCGCAGGTCGGCGGCTGGCTGGCGCATGTCCTGCGCCAGCTGCACGGCACCGCGCAAGGCCCGCCCCTCTGGGCGGAGACGGGCCGGCTGGGAGCACTGGCGATCACGGCGGCACTCCTCGCGCGCACGGAGGCCGACCTCGTCGTCCCGCTGGTCGACGGCGCGCTGCACCTTCCCGGTCTGGGAACGGCCCGCCTGACGGACCCCGGGACCGAGCCCGTCTCCGGCAGAGCCAGGACGAGCGGCGGCGAACTGACCCTGACAGTGCCTGCGTCGCGTTCCCAGGCTCTCGCCACCTCCGCGATCACCCTCACCTGCCGGCCCGACACGGTGTCCGTGCACGAGGAGACCGCCCAGGTGGAGGAGGGGCCCCGATGGATTCCGTTGCGCACCCTCACCCACCATGCTCCCGAGGGCACGGTCGCCATCCCACTCGACGACCTCGATCCGTACCGTGATCTCGGCGAGCCCGTGACTCCCGCCCGGCTCGACGGCGATGAAGCCGCCGTGTGGCAGGACATGTTCGACGAGGCCGCCGCACTGCTCACCGGGCCGGGCCGCGAACCGGGCCCCGGCCGGCTCGACCCCTCCGCCATCCGGGCCGTGGTGCCCTGGGGACGTACGAGCGTCGACCCACCGCCTTCACCCGACGTACGGGTCTCCGCCACGAGCGGGGATTCCTACGCCGCCATGCTCATCGCCCGCCCCGCTTCCGCTGTCTCCCTCGCCGAAACGCTCGTCCACGAGTTCCAGCACAGCAAGCTTGCCGCCCTCCTCCACCTCTTCCCCCTCCTCGACGACGATCGCGCCGAGCGGTACTACGCCCCCTGGCGGGCCGACCCGCGCCATCTCACCGGCCTCCTGCACGGGGCCTACGCCTTCACCGGTGTCGCCGGATTCTGGCGCGACCGGCTGTCCGAGCCGGAGCACGCCGAGACCGCCGCCTATCACTTCGCGCTGCGTCGCGTGCAGAGCCGGCTGGTCGTACGCACCCTGCAGACGAGCGGACGGCTCACCGCGCAGGGCCGTGCGCTCGCGGCGGGGCTCGCCCGCACACTGGACGACTGGCTGCGCGAACCTGTCGACCCGGCGGCCCTGTTCCGGGCCCGTACGGCGGCCGCGCTGCACCGTACGGAGTGGCGGCTGCGCAATGCCGGGCCACCGGATGCCCACGGAGAGGGTGCGGCGTCGACGTCCCGCGTTCTCGTGCTCCGCGCCGATCGCACCAGTTGGCCTGACGTTCGCACCCACGCGTTCGCCGAACGCCCCGCCGTCCCGCGCACCGCCGACGAGTACCTGGCGGTCGGCGACGCGGCCACCGCACTCGACCTGTACGCCGACGCGCTGTCCGCCGACCCCGCCGACCCCCATGTCCTCGCCGGCTGGATCGTGGCCCGATCGGCCCTCTCTCCCGGCCGCGACAGCCGCCGCATGCTGGCCCGCCCCGAACTGCTCCAGCCCCGACCCGTGTAGAACCGCACCGCCGGCCGCGCGCTCGACCCGCGCGGGTCGGGCCGCGGGCGGAGGCCGACGCGTTTCGGCGCAACGGCATTCCCGCTCCCGTACGGCCGAGGCACTCACGACATGGACGACGGACGCACCGCGACTCACCCATTGCGTGAACGCAACTGCCCACGGAGACTGGTGAGTCGGCGTCCTTCGGATGCCGTGCACAGCGCTGCGGCAGTGTCACGGGGGGACACATGACGGCGGTCGTCTTCATCCACGGGACAGGAGTGCGCGAGCCGGGCTTCTCCGCGCTGGCAGGGCGGTTCGCGGCGGAACTGGCCGCACTGCGCGACGGACTGCGGATCGTGCCGTTCTACTGGGGAGGAGCGCACGGTGCCACCCTCGCCGCCGGCGGGGCGAGTCTGCCTCCGGCGCGGGGCACCAGCCGCGGTCCGGCGGGGCCACCGGCCGGACCGGACACCGTCGATCCGGCCGACGTGGTGGCCGCCGCATGGGGCGCGCTGTACACCGACCCGTACGCCGAGCTCGCCCTCGCCGCCGGTGTGAAACCCGCCGCCGCGGAGCTTCCGCCAGGGTCCGTACCGCCACAGCAGAAACTCCAGGCGCAGCTTGCCGCGCTAGCCGCCCAGGGGGATGTACCCGCCGCCGAACTGGGCCCGGGCCTGGCGCGCGCAGCCGTCGATCTGGCCGCCCATCCGGTGCTCGGCCCCGCGGCCGACGCCCTGGATCCCGACGACCTCGCGGCCCTCGCCGCCCGCTCTCTGACTGCCCGCGTCATCGCGGACGGCCTCGCCGCCGACGTCCCGTTCCTGCCGGTCGGCGACGTCCGTGACGCCGTCACCGAGCGGCTCGCCCAGCTCCTCGGCGCAGCGCCCCAGGGCGTGGAACGCTCAGTGCGCTCCCTGTTGCTGAGGGCCGCGGGATCGGCCGTCTCCGGTGCCGCGGTACGCCGACGACGGGCCCTGACGCAGGCTGCCCACCCCGCCGCCGGCGACATCCTGCGCTATCTCAGCCGCGGTGAGCCGGTCCGCGCCGACCTGCGGCTGCTCGTCGCCGGCCTGGAGCCGCCCGTCGTGATCGTCGCCCACAGCCTCGGCGGCATCATCGCCCTGGACACGTTGATCGCCACGCCGCTGCCCCAGGTCCGGTTGTTGGTGACCGTCGGCTCCCAGGGCCCCTTCCTGTACGAGTCGGGCTCCCTGCCCTGTCTTGAACACCCCGCGCCGCTGCCCCCGCACGTTCCCGACTGGCTGAACCTGTACGACCCCCGCGACCTGCTCGCCTACTCGGGCGCGGAACTGTTTCCCGGGCGTGTCACGGACATCGCCGTCGACAGTCGCCAGCCCTTCCCCGCCGCGCACAGCGCGTACTGGACGCATCCCGAGGTGTACCGGCACATCGTGGACCGCCTGCCGTGACCGGCCGCCGAGCGGATGCCGGGCCGCCTCCCGTGGACCCGGCCCGCGTACACGCACTCGTCGTCGGGATCGAGGCCTATGACGCGGGTTCCGGCTGGGACCTGCCCGGACCGGCCCGGGACGCCGTACGCTTCCGTCGGCTGCTCCAGGCCGCCGGGGTGCCGGACGCGCAGCTCCACCTCCACCTGGCTCCCTTGGCGCCGTATCAGCCCGACGTGCCCTACCGACCCGCCGATCACGCCACGCTGCGCCGTGTCCTGGTCCGGGAACTCGCGTCGGCCCGTGGCGAGGTCCTGTGGGTGTGGTGGGGCGGACACGGAGTGCTCGACCGCTCCGGTCACCTGCGGCTGTTCTGCGCGGACGCCACCACCGACGACAAGGTGGGTATCGACTTGGACTCCGCGCTCGCCCGGTACTCCGGTGACGCCGTGCCCGGTCTGCCCCGGCAGCTGTGGATCGTCGATGCCTGTGAGACCTTCGAGGAGGCCCTCGCCTTCCGGGAGCCGCTCCCGCCCGACGCCCTGCCCGTCGGGCAGCGCACCCTCGCGCACCAGCAGACCGTGCTGCGTGCCGCGGGCCGAGGCCGGGCCGCCGCCAACGATCCGGTCCGCGCCACCGGGTTGTTCTCCGAGGTGCTGCTCGATCTGCTGACCGGCCGTGCCGCCGTACTGCCCGCCCCACCCGATCCGGAGGAACTGTTTCCGGCTGTGCGGGCCCGCATCCTGACCCTGAGGGAGGCGGGGCGAACCCTGCAGTACCCCGAGATTCGCCTGCAGAGCCCCGAACGGACCGAGGTGCTGGTCGCCGAGCCGCCCCAGGAAAGGCGTTCCCTGCGGCCGCTCGTCCGGGCGGTGGACGCCCTGCTCGCCTATCCGCTGATGGCCGACCCCGCCGAACGCCAGACGGTGGTCGCCGCGTTGGGTCCTCGCCTCACAGGGACGATGTCGCGTCACAGCAAGGCCCGTACGGACGCCACCAACATTCTGAACGTGCTCGTCCGACACCATCCCGAGGCGTTGTGGGACCTGTACGACGCCGTGGTGTCCGTCGACGACGATCCCGGGCGCGCGAGTGCGCTGTCCGACGCCCTGAGGGAACTGCGGGCGGCTGGGGAGTCCGCGCGCGGGCGGGGCTGACCGGGTCGCGCGATCACGCTCCGGCCGGCGTCTCGGCCCGCTGCCGCGCTCCGATGGCCGGGCCGAGCCAGGTCGTCACGAGCGAGGGGTGAAACCGCCCCCCAGTGGTCAGGATGGAGGCATGGGATTCCACGTCGACTCCGAGGCCGGCCCGCTGCGCCGCGTCATCCTGCACCGGCCGGATCTTGAGCTCAAAAGGCTCACCCCGAGCAACAAGGACACGTTGCTCTTCGACGACGTGCTGTGGGTGCGGCGGGCGCGGGCCGAGCACGACGGGTTCGCCGATGTGCTGCGTGACCGCGGGGTCGCCGTCCACCTTTTCGGCGATCTGCTGACCGAGGCCCTGGAGATCCCGGCGGCACGCTCGCTCGTCCTGGACCGGGTCTTCGACGAGAAGGAGTACGGGGTGCTCGCCACCGACCACCTCCGTGCCGCCTTCGAGAACCTGCCCGCGGCCGAGCTGGCCGAGTCCCTGGTCGGGGGGATGACCAAGAGGGAGTTCCTGGAGGCGCACCCCGAGCCGACCTCCGTGCGCTTCCACGTCATGGAGCTCGACGACTTCCTCCTGGCGCCCCTGCCCAACCACCTCTTCACCCGGGACACCTCCGCCTGGATCTACGACGGCGTCTGCGTCAACGCCATGCGCTGGCCCGCCCGGCAGCGCGAGACCGTGCACTTCGAGGCGATCTACCGGCATCACCCGCTGTTCCGCGAGGAAACGTTCCACGTCTGGTCCCAGGGACAGGCCGACTACCCGTCCACCATCGAGGGCGGTGACGTCCTCGTCATCGGCAACGGCGCGGTCCTCATCGGCATGAGCGAGCGCACCACGCCCCAGGCCGTCGAGATGCTCGCGCACAAGCTGTTCGACGCCGGCTCCGCGCAGACCATCGTGGCCCTCGACATGCCCAAGCGCCGCGCCTTCATGCACCTCGACACCGTGATGACGATGGTCGACGGCGACACCTTCACCCAGTACGCGGGGCTCGGCATGCTCCGCTCGTACACCATCGAACCGGGCGTCGGCGACAAGGAGCTCAAGGTCACCGACCACCCGCCGGAGCACATGCACCGCGCGATCGCCGCCGCCCTCGGGCTGAGCGAGATCCGGGTCCTCACCGCCACCCAGGACGTGCACGCGGCCGAGCGCGAGCAGTGGGACGACGGCTGCAACGTACTGGCCGTCGAGCCGGGAGTCGTCGTCGCCTACGAGCGCAACGTCACCACCAACACCCACCTGCGCAAGCGGGGCATCGAGGTGATCGAGATCCCGGGCAGCGAGCTGGGGCGGGGGAGAGGCGGGCCGCGCTGCATGAGCTGCCCGGTCGAACGGGGTGCCGTATAGCCGGCCGTGGAGGTGTACGGGCGCGCGATGCCTGTATAAAAATTCTGAATGTCGTATAGACTTCCGAAGGTTCCTGTCCCTGCACCTCTGGAGACGCCCCCATGGCGACAGTCCCGACCGCCCTCGCCGGCCGCCACTTCCTCAAGGAGCTCGACTTCACCGAGCGCGAGTTCCTCGGCCTGATCGAGCTGGCCGCCGAGCTGAAGGCCGCCAGGAAGGCCGGGACCGAGACGCGGTACCTGCGGGGCAAGAACATCGCGCTGATCTTCGAGAAGACCTCGACCCGCACCCGCTGCGCGTTCGAGGTCGCCGCCGCCGACCAGGGCGCCTCGACGACGTACCTGGACCCGTCGGGCTCACAGATCGGCCACAAGGAGTCCGTGAAGGACACCGCGCGCGTGCTGGGCCGGATGTACGACGGCATCGAGTACCGCGGGGACAGCCAGCAGAAGGTGGAGGAACTCGCTGCGTACGCCGGCGTGCCCGTCTACAACGGGCTCACCGACGACTGGCACCCCACCCAGATGCTGGCCGACGTGCTCACCATGACCGAGCACACGAGCAAGCCGGTCAGCGAGATCGCCTTCGCCTATCTCGGCGACGCCCGCTTCAACATGGGCAACTCCTACCTGATCACCGGCGCGCTGCTCGGCATGAACGTCCGGATCGTCGCACCCCAGGCGTACTGGCCCGCCGAGGAGATCATCGCCCGCGCCCTCAAGCTCTCCGAGACCAGCGGCGCCCGCATCACCCTCACCGAGAAGGTCGAGGAAGGAGTCCTCGGTGCCGACTTCGTCGCCACCGACGTCTGGGTCTCCATGGGTGAGCCCAAGGAGGTCTGGGAGGAGCGGATCGCCGCCCTCTCCCCGTACGCCGTGACCATGGACGTCCTGCGCGCCACCGGCAACCCGGACGTGAAGTTCCTGCACTGCCTGCCCGCCTTCCACGACCTGGGGACGAAGGTCGGCCAGGAGATACACGAGACCTACGGCCTCGACTCCCTGGAAGTGACCGACGAGGTCTTCGAGTCCTCCCACTCGGTGGTGTTCGACGAGGCGGAGAACCGGCTGCACACCATCAAGGCCGTCCTGGTCGCCACCCTCGCCTGACGAGGTCGCGGGTCACGCACTGACGTCTCGCGCCCCTTCTTGTGTCTCGGCCTGTGTCTCGTCCTGTGTCCCGCCGTGTGTCACGAGGTCACACCGGACGCCGCTGAGCCGGCACGGTCGGCAGGGTGAACCACACCGCCTTGCCGGACTCGGTGGGGCGGTGGCCGCAGGACGAGCTGAGCGCGCGGATCAGCAGCAGACCGCGCCCGTGCTCCTGCCAGGGGTCGGGCTCGATGTCCACCGGGAGGGTGAGGCCGCCGGGCGGCGCCGGGTCCGGGTCGTGCACCTCGACCTGGCAGCCGGTCGGCAGCAGCTCCACCACCAGCTCTATCGGCGCGTCCCCGACGGTGTGCTCCACCGCGTTCGCCACCAGCTCCGCCGTCAGCAGCTCCGCGGTGTCGCTGTCGGCCCCGTGTTCCAGCTCCGCCAGCGCGGCACGCACCAGGGCGCGGGCCACAGGCACGGCCGCGGCGGAGTGCGGCAGCGCGATGCGCCACGAGGCGGAGGCTGGGGGGCGTTCGTGCAAGGCGGTTCCGTTCATGAGCAGGCTGTCCTGCTTTCAACCTTATGCATGGTACGGCGCCGCCCCGAAGAGATCTTCGACGGGCACCGTACGGGACCGTCGGCCCCGTTGCCGGGCGGCATACCCATGGCGACGGCTTGCCTCGCGCGCCTGCTCCCGCCGTTGCCGGTCTGTCGACGAGCCGTGACGGATGTGACCGGGCCGGGTCACATCCGGGCGGCTCTATCGTGCGTTCGTCACGGCCACGATGGGGCCACGCATCACACCCCCCACGAACGCGGCCCCCGCGTCGCGCAGCCGCTCGTGCAGGCCCCGGAACACCTCGGCCGACCGGGTGCCCGGCCAGTCGCCGGGCAGCAGCGGGGCGGGCAGGCCGGGATCGGCGTAGGGGAGACGGCGCCAGGAGTCCAGGGCGAGGAGGTAGTCGCGGTAGGCCTCCTCGGGCGGGGTGTCCGTCCGCCGCTCCCAGTCCTGCAGCACGGGCGCGTGCCGGTCGAGGAACGCCTCGTGCTCCTTGGCGATCGCCGCCAGGTCCCACCAGCGGGCGACGGCCTCCGCGGTCGGCGCGAAGCCCAGGTGCTCGCCGCGGAAGAAGTCGACGTACGGATCGAGCCGCAGCCGCCGCAGGGTGTGCCGGGCCTCCTCGTACAGCCGCGCCGGGGCCAGCCACACTCCCGGCGCCGCGGTGCCGAAGCCGAGGCCCGCCAGCCGGGAGCGCAGCACGTGCCGTTTCTGCCGCTCCGGCTCCGGCACGGAGAACACGGCGAGCACCCAGCCCTCGTCCTCCTCGGGCGGTGGGTGGTAGACGCGCCGGTCGCCGTCGTCGAGCAACTGGCGGGCGTCCGGCGACAGTTCGTACCCGGCCGCGCCCTCGGCGGTACGGGCCGGCACGAGCAGTCCGCGCCGTTTGAGCCGGGACACCGACGAGCGTACGGAGGGGGCGTCCACACCGACCGCGGCCAGCAGCCGGATCAGCTCGGCGACCGGGACCGGGCCGGGCACGAAACGGCCGTAGGCGCCGTAGAGCGTGACGATGAGGGACCGTGGTGCATGCTGGTCGGACACGTTGATCATCTTAGATCGTCGGCATCACCGCTGGTCACCACCGGTGCGCAGCTTGAATCGCTGGTGAAGCGGGACACGTCGAGGCGGAACTCGACGGCGTCGCGGTGCTGCATTGAGCGTCTGCGGCGATCGGACTGCGATCAGGCGGCGATCGTCAGCCGCTCGACGGGTGCCCGGTGCGGCGCGACGACCCGGCCGTCGGGCAGCAGTTCACCGGTGTCGTCGAAGACGATCGCGCCGTTGCAGAGCAGGTTCCAGCCCTGCTCGGGGTGGGCGGCGACCACGTGCGGAGCACGGCTGTCCGCTGCGGGGCACGAAGGCTGGTGGGTACACATGGCGCACCTCCACGTCGGTGACTCACGGTAGGAAGAACCTTCCGTACGGGTAGACCATCCTCCCGAGACGAACTCATCGGAATGGCCCGACGAGAAGCGTGACAACACGCGGACAACTCCCGGACCGTTCCCGGACGCTCGACGCGGACGCGAGCCCCGCTTCCCGCCTTCTCCCTTCCTTCTTTCCCCCGTCACCCCGTCAACCCCGCGGCGACCGTGGCACCGAGTTCCCAGCAGGCCTCGGTGTCCGCCTTGCCGGGCTCGCCCGTCACGGTCACCGCCTCGGCCGCCCGTCGCCAGCCCAGCCCCGTCGTGATCGCCTCGATGCCCCGCACCGCTCCGGTCACGTCGTTGCCGCCGTGCACGTAGTAGCCGAAGGGCCGGCCCCGCGTCTCGTCGAGGCACGGGTAGTAGACCTGGTCGAAGAAGTGCTTCAGGGCGCCGGACATGTAGCCGAGGTTGGCCGGCGTACCCAGCAGGTACCCGTCGGCGTCCAGCACGTCGGACGCCGTCGCGGCCAGCGCGGCCCGCCGCACGACCCGCACCCCCTCGATCTCCGGCGCCGTCGCCCCGGCGACCAGGGCCTCGAACATCGCCTGGCAGTTCGGCGAGGGCGTGTGATGCACGATCAGCAAGGTAGCCACAGGGCCATGCTGCCCGATCAGTGCGGTGTGGTGCTGCCCATCTCCGCGGTGAAGAGCACGGGGTCACTGTCGAACCCTCGGACGAACTCGTGGAACTCCCACGCTCCGGAGGCGTCCCGGGTGAACTCCGCGACCGTCGTGGCGGTGGATCCGGCCAGCTGAGCGAAGTCGTCCTTCAACAGCTCCCGGTACCCCTCGACCACCAGAACTCCCGCGTTCGACAGGTCACCGAAGGTTTTCGGCCCGCTGTTCTGGTGGATCGCCACGCCCACGACCACCCGTGCGAAGGAGGGCGCGAGGCGATCGAGTTCCAGGGTCATCGCCTCGACGTAGCCGAGGCCCTGACCGGTCTGGCTGTGCCGGCTCATGTTGATGGTGCCGTCCGGTGAGCGGCTGTCGAAGTGGACGACGTACACCGGACGCCCGTAGGGGGCGTCCGCCGAGTAGGTCGTGGCGATGATGTCGAGATGATGAGGCGGCTGATCCCAGGGACTCGGGTCCCACTTGAGCCGCACCTCGGCCTTCACCACTCCTTGGCTGCCGCTGCTCACCGGATCGCTGCCTCTCCCTGTCGAGCCACCACGGGGTTGACCCCGCATGGCAAGTATGGCTCCCGGGGATGTCGTTGAAGCCTTGCGCGGCTGGTTTCTTCGGCGGGCCGGTGAGTTCCTGGAGTGGCTCTGACGTGCGGGAGCGGTGGCGGGGCTCGACGGATCGCCGACGGATTGCGCCACGCCCGTCGGCATGTGGCTTTCTGGAACGGCTCTGGCGCGACGTTGAGACGCCGCGCCAGAGGAGACGGTTGGTTGTTCGGACGCATTGGGTGCCGCCGTCGGCGGGGAGCACTGTCCCCGCGATGAATCCGTCGCGCCGCCGACACTGGCCGCGACGGCCGCCGTACCTCGTCCTCGACGGGTACCCGGTACGACGCGTTACTCCGGTGCCTGGAAGCCGCCGATCCGCTGTTCGAGCAGTTCGGCCAGCCGCAGTGTGGTGCGGTCCTCGAACAGCGGACCTATGAGCTGCACTCCCACGGGCAGACCCTCTGAGGACCGACCCGCGGGTATCGCGGTGGCGGGCAGGCCGCACATGGTGGCCAGACCGGCCCAGACGAGCTGGTCGAAGTACGCGTACTCGACGCCGTCGATGTCGAGCCGACGTTCCAACAGGTCAGGGTTGTGGTCGTGCGGGAACGCGGGAGTCGGCGTGATCGGACACACCACGGCATCGAACTCGCCGAACAGCTGCCGCCAGCCGTGGCGGTGGAGCTCGCGACGGTTGTTCACCTCGATCCAGTCGCGGTGGCTGCACACCATGCCGCGCAGCCGCGCCGCGTCGAGACTCCGGTCGTGTGCGCTCAGTCCGGCGGCGCGGGTCCGCAGCTGCTCGTACGCCTCCACGGGAAAACGCGCAACGGAGCCCGAAAACAGCAACTGCGTGTAGAGCGTCGCGGCTTCGGTCAGATCGGGCAGCAGCGGACTGTGCCGTTCGACGCGGGCGCCGCCGTCGACCAGCGCGTCGGCCACCCGGTTCACGCCCGCGCGCACTGCGGACCCGGTCGGAATGAGCGGATGCTCGTCGAGGACCAGGACCCGGAAGTCGCGGAGCCGCTCGTGGCGCGCGGGCGGCAGCGTGACGTGGTGCGCCACGCCGAACGTCAGTGGGTCCGGTCCGGCCATGACGTCGAGCAGGAGCGTGAGGTCGCGGGCGGCGCGCGCCATCGGACCGACGACGGCGAGGTCGAGTTCGACCGGCAATGCCGGCTCGGACGGCGGGACCATACCGCGGTTCGCGGCCAGGCCGAGTGTCGGCTTGTGCGCGTAGACACCGCAGAAATGCGCGGGGGTGCGCAGCGAACCGGCGAGGTCGGAGCCGATGGACAGCGCGCCGAAACCGGACGCCAGGGCCGCCGCCGATCCACCGGAGGATCCGCCCGAGGTGCGACCGTGATCCCACGGGTTGTTGGTGGTGCCGTAGATGTCGTTGAAGCTCTGGATGTCCTGTAGCCCCAACGGCACATTGGTCTTACCGAGCACCACCGCGCCGGCGGCTTTGAGCCGCGACACCTGTACCGCGTCCTCGGCCGGTACGAAGTCCCGGAACTCCGGCATGCCCCACGTCGTGGGCATTCCGGCCATGTTGTAAGACTCCTTGACTGTCACCGGAATACCCAGAAGCGGCCGATCCTCACCCCGGCGGAATTCCTGGTCGGCATGACGCGCGGCCGCCCGGGCACGATCGAAGTCAGACACACAGATCGCGTTGATCACCCCCTCATCCCGCTCGATCGCAGCGATCGCCGCCTCAGTCAATTCCACCGAGGACACCTCACCAGCGCGTAACGCGGCCGCCAACTCCCCGGCCGACCGAAAATTCCAATCCATGAATCCGACACTAACGGCCCGCCACAGAGGCCATAAAATTCCCCTTCCCGCAACGGAAAAGTCCGCGACACTCGCCTGACGGGGTCACGGCGTGGTGCCAGTCCACTTTCAGCACCGGAGCATGCCTCAATGGCGAGGACCGCCGCCGACCTCAGCGCCTGCCGGGCATGGTCGCGCCCTCATGTTGCGACACTGCTTGGATGGTCGAAATCACCGCCCAGCTCCTCACGCGGGCGCTCCACAGGGCAGGCGAGTCCTTCACCCCCAACGAGCTTGCCTACCTTGCTCTCACATCGAAACCAGAGCACCCGGTCCGTGACCGCATGGCGTGGGTCCTGCACACTGACCTGCCTGGCTGCGTCACTGCCCGCGAGTGGAGTCCCAACGGGGACCGCGCACGCGCGGATCTCGCGATCCTCGACGAAAGCAGCCATGAAGCACTGGCCCTTGTGGAGACGAAGGCCGCCTACACCTTTGACTTCGCACAGGAGGGCCAGCAAACGGTCGAAAAGTACCTGCGAAACATAGCTGATGATCTGGACAAGGCTCGTGCCGCCGGCGGTAGCCGGACGCGAATCTTCGCCCTCCTGCTGCTGACCCATCCGGCGAGCGCGCCCGTCCAGCTCACACCAGTGGTCAAGTACGGGCCGGAGATAGCCCGTTCCTTGCGCCGGCGCAGCGCCACTGACCTCGCCGACGCCGCACGAGAGATCGTGGGCCGCCGCCTGAACGCGATGGGGTCTGTGAGGGACGGCACGCTACCCGCGGGGACGGCCTTCGGCATCGACGTGGTCATCAACTACTTCCTGGTCTCAGCGGAGTAGATGATTCTTGGTACTGCGGGAGGTCGCTGGAGGGTGTTTTCCCAGGCCTTCTCAGATGTCCCGGAACGTCTCGATCTGCGCCCCGATCGAGTTGAGCCGCTCCGCCAGATCCTCGTAGCCGCGGTTGATGACGTACACGTTGCGCAGCACCGACGTGCCCTCGGCCGACATCATCGCCAGCAGGACGACCACGGCGGGGCGCAGGGCGGGCGGGCACATCATCTCGGCGGCGCGCCAGCGGGTCGGGCCCTCGACCAGGACGCGGTGCGGGTCGAGGAGCTGCAGGCGGCCGCCGAGCCGGTTCAGGTCCGTCAGGTAGATCGCCCGGTTGTCGTAGACCCAGTCGTGGATCAGCGTCTTGCCCGACGCCACGGCCGCGATGGCCGCGAAGAAGGGGACGTTGTCGATGTTCAGGCCCGGGAACGGCATCGGGTGGATCTTGTCGATCGGCGCCTCCAGCTTGGAGGGCCGGACGGTGAGGTCCACCAGGCGGGTACGGCCGTTGTCCGCCCAGTACTCGGGCGTACGGTCGTGGTCGAGGCCCATCTCCTCCAGGACCGCGAGCTCGATCTCCAGGAACTCGATCGGCACCCGGCGCACCGTCAGTTCGGATTCCGTGACCACCGCGGCGGCCAGCAGGCTCATCGCCTCCACCGGGTCCTCGGAGGGGGAGTAGTCGACGTCCACGTCGATGGTGGGCGTGCCGTGCACGGTGAGCGTGGTGGTGCCGATGCCCTCCACCCTGACGCCCAGGGCCTCCAGGAAGAAGCAGAGGTCCTGGACCATGTAGTTGGAGGAGGCGTTGCGGATGACGGTGACGCCGTCGTGCCGGGCGGCGGCGAGCAGCGCGTTCTCCGTCACGGTGTCGCCGCGCTCGGTCAGCACGATCGGGCGCTCGGGGCGCACGGAGCGGTCGACCCGCGCGTGGTACTGGCCCTCCGTCGCGGCGATGTCCAGCCCGAACCGGCGCAGCGCGATCATGTGCGGCTCGATGGTCCGGGTCCCGAGGTCGCAGCCGCCGGCGTACGGCAGCTTGAAGTGGTCCATGCGGTGCAGCAGCGGGCCGAAGAACATGATGATGGACCGCGTCCGTACGGCGGCCTCGGCGTCGATCGCCGCCATGTCCAGCTCGGTCGGCGGCACCAGTTCCAGGTCGACGCCGTCGTTGATCCAACGGGTGCGGACGCCGATGGAGTTGAGCACCTCCAGCAGGCGGTACACCTCCTCGATGCGGGCCACCCGGCGCAGCACCGTGCGCCCCCGGTTGAGCAGGGAGGCGCACAGCAGTGCCACACACGCGTTCTTGCTGGTCTTCACGTCGATGGCGCCGGAGAGCCGGCGGCCGCCGACCACCCGCAGGTGCATCGGGCCCGCGTAGCCCAGAGAGACGATTTCGCTGTCCAGCGCCTCGCCGATGCGAGCGATCATCTCAAGGCTGATGTTCTGGTTGCCGCGTTCGATGCGATTGACGGCGCTCTGGCTGGTGCCGAGCGCCTCGGCGAGCTGCGACTGTGTCCAGCCCCGGTGCTGACGGGCGTCACGGATGAGCTTGCCGATACGTACGAGGTAGTCGTCTGCCATGAGGTTGAGGTTATCTCAGATATGAGATGCCGCCTCTTGAGGGGGGCATTCGGGTGATGGACCGTCACCCCCTCCGCGCGTTGTGCGTGCGACGCCAGCCGAACGGTCCGGGCAGATCCATCGATGTCGTCCGGCGTCCCGTGCTGCTGTGCGTGTGGCGCGGGCCGTTGTGGCCACCGGTCGTGATGGACCAGGAGCGCTTGTTGATGTTCAGGCGCACTCCCGGAAGGATCCGGAAACTCTTGCGGAACGTAAGCGGCATTCCCGCCCCCTTTCGTTCCGTACCGGATACCCGGAAGACGCGTGGGCATGGCCCTCGCGGGCACGGAACGGGTTTCGGGCGGGTGATCCACGTGCACGTAACGGTTTCGCGCGGGTGATCCACCGCGGGGAAGGCTGAGAGATTCTCGTCGAAGCACCGGCGGTGCCGGTCACTCGGTCTCGTCGCGTTGGCGGCGGCGAGGGGTGAGGCGCAGCGTCCTCCGAACGTTGAACGCGGGGCATGCCGCAGGTCACAGGCCTGCAGGGTCCATGAGCGACTAGGTTTCGATGGCCAACGATCACTCTCGGTGGTGCCTCTCGTGTTCCGTCCCAAGTGATCTGGTCCGAAGCGGCGGCTGTGACGGGGCGACCGGAACGGTTGAGACACCTGGGTGGCCGAAAAAAACCCAGTTGATCTGGAACCTGGCCTCTGAATACTGGCTGTCGTCTCAGTTGATCTCGATCGCGTCCGTCGTTTCGAACTGGACCAGTGGAAGGGGCCTGCGAGATTGAGCATGCACGATGACCAAGTGGACGTGACCACCGACATCGTTGCGACCTTGATCCAAGAACAGTTCCCTCAGTGGAGCGGCAAGGCGATCCAACGCCTGTCGTCGACCGGGACGGTCCACGCCATCTTCCGCATCGGGGACGACCTCTCCGCGCGTTTCCCGCTGCGGCTGACGGATGCCGCGGAGGCGCTGACGGTTCTGGAACGGGAAGCCCGGGCGAGCGCGGAGCTGGCGCAGGTGTCTCGGTTCCCCGTTCCGGAACCCGTCGCCCTGGGAAAGCCCGGAGCGGGCTACCCCATGCCGTGGTCGGTCCAGACATGGCTGCCGGGAACGGTTGCCTTCGATGCCGACCCGAGTGGGTCGGACGCTTTCGCCGAGGACCTCGCGGCCTTCATCGCAGCCCTGCGGGACGCCGACACGCGGGGGCGGCGTTTCAACGGAGACAACCGTGGCGGCGTTCTCGCTCACCACGACGACTGGATGGCGGAGTGCTTCGAGGAGAGCAAGGGGCTGCTCGACGTGCCCCGGCTGCGCCAATTGTGGAGCCACTTCCGGGAGTTGCCGCGCACGGCTGCCGATGTGATGAGCCATGGTGACCTGATTCCCGGCAACGTACTGGTCACGGGAGACCGGCTCAGCGGCGTACTCGACACCGGCGGCTTCGGCCCGGCCGACCCCGCGCTGGATCTGGTCAGCGCCTGGCACCTGTTGCGACCGGGCCCACGGGAAGTGCTCCGGCGGACACTGGCCTGCGACGATCTGGAGTGGGAGCGCGGCAAGGCATGGGCCTTCGAACAGGCGATGGGTCTTGTCTGGTACTACGTCGAGAGCAATCCGACGATGAGCAGGATGGGGCGCCGGACGCTCGACCGCATTCTGGAGTCGACGAAGTGATGTCGCCCCGATCGTAGGCCGTGACAGAGACGATCGCTTGCCGCCCCCGACAGCGGTCTGTCACGGGGCCGGGCATGACCATTCCGCGCCCATGTACTAGAGTTATCTCGACATCGAGATATCTGCCGAGGCGTACCGCAGTCGCCACTCCAGTAAGGCGTACCTAACTTAGCCTTACCTTAACGGAACGGCCCAGGGGGCGTGGCGGCAGGATGCGGTGGTAAGCGCACAAAAATGAAGGAGACTGTCGTGTCGGCGAACAGCTTCGACGCCCGCAGCGCGCTGCAGGTGGGCGACGAGACGTACGAGATCTTCCGGCTGGACAAGGTGGAGGGCTCGGCCCGCCTGCCGTACAGCCTCAAGGTTCTCCTGGAGAACCTGCTCCGTACCGAGGACGGCGCCAACATCACCGCCGACCACATCCGCGCCCTCGGCAGCTGGGACTCGCAGGCCCAGCCGTCGCAGGAGATCCAGTTCACGCCGGCCCGCGTGATCATGCAGGACTTCACCGGCGTGCCCTGCGTCGTCGACCTCGCCACCATGCGTGAGGCCGTCAAGGAGCTCGGCGGCGACCCGGCGAAGGTCAACCCGCTCTCCCCGGCCGAGCTGGTCATCGACCACTCCGTCATCGCCGACAAGTTCGGCACCAACGAGGCCTTCGCGCAGAACGTCGAGCTGGAGTACGGCCGCAACCGCGAGCGCTACCAGTTCCTGCGCTGGGGCCAGACCGCCTTCGACGACTTCAAGGTCGTCCCGCCCGGCACCGGCATCGTCCACCAGGTGAACATCGAGCACCTGGCCCGCACCGTCATGGTCCGGGGTGGCCAGGCCTACCCCGACACCCTCGTCGGCACCGACTCGCACACCACGATGGTCAACGGCCTCGGTGTGCTGGGCTGGGGCGTCGGCGGTATCGAGGCCGAGGCCGCGATGCTCGGCCAGCCGGTCTCGATGCTCATCCCGCGCGTCGTCGGCTTCAAGCTCACCGGCGAGCTCACTCCCGGCACCACCGCGACGGACCTCGTGCTGACCATCACCGAGATGCTGCGCAAGCACGGCGTGGTCGGCAAGTTCGTCGAGTTCTACGGTGAGGGCGTCGCCGCCACCTCCCTCGCGAACCGCGCCACCATCGGCAACATGTCGCCGGAGTTCGGCTCCACCGCCGCGATCTTCCCGATCGACGACGAGACCATCAAGTACCTGAAGCTCACCGGCCGCTCCGAGCAGCAGCTCGCGCTCGTCGAGGCGTACGCCAAGCAGCAGGGCCTGTGGCTGGACCCGAAGGCCGAGCCGGACTTCTCCGAGAAGCTCGAGCTGGACCTGTCGACGGTCGTCCCGTCCATCGCCGGCCCGAAGCGCCCGCAGGACCGCATCGTCCTCGCGAACGCCGCCGAGCAGTTCAAGCAGGACGTCCGCAACTACGTCGACGACGTGGACGAGGCCGGCCAGGAGTCCTTCCCGGCCTCCGACGCCCCGGCCGTCGCCCCGAACGGCGCCCCGTCCAACCCGGTCACCGTGACCGCCCCCGACGGTTCGACGTACGAGATCGACCACGGCGCGGTGACGGTCGCGGCCATCACCTCCTGCACCAACACCTCGAACCCGTACGTCATGGTCGCCGCCGCGCTCGTCGCGAAGAAGGCCGTGGAGAAGGGCCTGACCCGCAAGCCGTGGGTCAAGACCACTCTCGCCCCGGGCTCCAAGGTCGTCACCGACTACTTCGACAAGGCGGGACTCACCCCCTACCTCGACAAGGTCGGCTTCAACCTCGTCGGCTACGGCTGCACCACCTGCATCGGCAACTCCGGCCCGCTGCCGGAGGAGGTCTCCAAGGCCGTCAACGACCACGACCTCGCGGTCACCGCGGTCCTGTCCGGCAACCGGAACTTCGAGGGCCGGATCAACCCCGACGTCAAGATGAACTACCTGGCGTCCCCGCCGCTGGTCGTCGCGTACGCCCTCGCGGGCTCCATGAAGGTGGACATCACCCGCGAGGCCCTGGGCGCCGACCAGGACGGCAACCCGGTCTTCCTGAAGGACATCTGGCCCTCCGAGGCCGAGGTCAACGACGTCGTGGCCAACGCCATCGGCGAGGACATGTTCAACAAGTCCTACCAGGACGTCTTCGCGGGCGACGCCCAGTGGCAGGCGCTGCCGATCCCGACCGGCAACACCTTCGAGTGGGACACCGAGTCGACGTACGTCCGCAAGCCCCCGTACTTCGAGGGCATGACGATGGAGACCACCCCGGTCTCCGACATCACGGGCGCCCGGGTCCTGGCCAAGCTGGGCGACTCGGTGACCACGGACCACATCTCGCCCGCCGGCGCCATCAAGGCCGACACCCCGGCCGGCAAGTACCTCACCGAGCACGGTGTGGAGCGTCGTGACTTCAACTCCTACGGCTCCCGCCGCGGCAACCACGAGGTCATGATCCGCGGCACGTTCGCCAACATCCGCCTGCGCAACCAGATCGCGCCGGGGACCGAGGGCGGCTACACCCGCGACTTCACCGTCGAGGGCGCCCCGGTGTCGTTCATCTACGACGCCTCGCGCCACTACATCGAGCAGGGCATCCCGCTGGTCGTCCTGGCCGGCAAGGAGTACGGCTCCGGCTCGTCCCGCGACTGGGCCGCCAAGGGCACCGCGCTCCTCGGCGTCAAGGCCGTCATCGCCGAGTCGTACGAGCGCATCCACCGCTCCAACCTCATCGGCATGGGCGTGCTCCCGCTGCAGTACCCGGAGGGCCAGTCCGCCGCCTCCCTCGGCCTGACCGGCGAGGAGACCTTCTCCTTCACCGGCGTCGAGGAGCTCAACAACGGCACCACGCCGCGCACGGTCAAGGTCACCACCGACACGGGCGTCGAGTTCGACGCGGTCGTCCGCATCGACACCCCCGGTGAGGCCGACTACTACCGCAACGGCGGCATCATGCAGTACGTGCTGCGCAGCCTGATCCGCAAGTAAGCGGTTCGGTACGGCAGTCGGGCCGCACTCCCCGTCCGGGAGTGCGGCCCTTCGCGCTTCAGAGCCAGCCTCGCTGCGCGGCCCGCACCCCCAGCTGGAACCTGCTCGCCGCCCCCAGCCGCTCCTGCAGCTCACTCACCCGCCGCCGCAGGGTCCGCAGGCTCACCCCCAGATGGCGGGCCACCGCCTCGTCCTTCATCCCGGCCGCCAGCAGCCTGATCAACGCCCGTTCGCCCTCGATGAGTTCACTGTCGCCGGCCGGCCGGCCCAGCGGTGTCGCCTGCTGCCAGGCCATCTCGAAAAGCTTCTGCAGGGCTTCGGTCACCGCCGAGTGCCACACCACGACGGCGCAGTAGCCGCCCGCCGCGGATGAGGTAAGCGGGAGCATCGCCCGACACCCGTCGACCACCAGCAGCTTGACCGGCACGGACGGCAACACCCGGGCCTGCTCGCCGAGTTCGACCATGTCCCAGGTGCGGGAGAGGACCTTCGGGTCTTCCAGGGCGGGCGCCGCGTAGATCCCGCGGGAGACGATCCCGCGGCGGAGCAGATCGGCCTGGAGATCCAACTGCCGGACGGGTGGTGCGAGATACGGAGGCGTGTCGAAGAGGCACACCTCCCGTTCGGCGCGTGCATACATCTCCTCGAGGCGGGCGGCGATGGCGCCCTCGCCGGAAGCGACCTCGATCAGCCGCGACGGCTCCTCACGCAGCAGCCCGGCCTCGTACGCGGTAGCCATCTCCTCGGCGGTGGCGGCGAGCAGTTCGGACACCGTCTCGCGCCGCCTGATCAGTCCGCGGACCGCCACTCTCGGATCGATCGCGCGTAATCCCCCCATGGAATCCGGCGGCTGGAGCAACCCGACCCCGAGCAACCGGTCGCAGGACTCGCGCACCCGGGCCGGGGAGGCGCCGGTCAGGAGCGCCCAGCCGGCCGGGCCGGCGTCGGGCTGGTGCAGGATCGCCCGGTACACCAACTCGTCGAAGGCGGAGACCCCCACCGCGGCCCAGGGGCTCGCGGCAGGGGTCTGGTCTGCCGTGTCGTATGCCGTGTTCGCCATGGCCCGGCACGGTAGGCGATCTTTGTTAAGGCCGTTTGTCCCGGCCTGGGTCGTCGTTCACTTCCAGCCGGTCACCTTCCGGCCGGTCACTTCCGGCCGGTCACTTCCGGCCGGTCACTTCGGGCCGGTCACTTCAGGCCGAACGCCCGCAGCACGGTCTGGTCGACCGCGTTGCCGTTCCGGTCGGCGGCCCGCACCCGCAGCGACACGGACGTGGCGCCCTTCGGGTGCCTGAGTTCGAGCTCGCCCCGTTTCACCTTCATCTCCTTCCAGGACGTGCCGTCGTCGTAGGAGACCCAGGCCTTCAGGTCACCGGCCGTGACGCCGCCCGACTGGTCGCGGACGGAGAGTCCGATCTCCGACGTGTGCTTGGCCTCAGCGCGGCCCAGGAGGTCGAGCCCGTCCACGTCGTAGTCGACCGAGAGCAGCGGCAGCGCCGTCCGCTGGTCCGTGTGCGCCGAGGCGAAGGACCATTCGGTGTGGGTGCCGGTGGAGTACGCGGCCCAGTCGGCCGTGCGCCGGGCGTCGAGCACCAGGCGGTACGAGGCCTTCGCCGCCGGGACGTCGAAGGTGCCGATTCCGCCGAGCGCGGTGTCGCCGACCAGTTGTCCGTCCGCGTACAGCGTGCCCTTCGCGGTGTCCTGGAGGTTGTCCACCGACCCGTAGTGACCCGGCGTGGAGTCGCTCAACTCCGGGACACCGAAGGTGAGTTTGTCGCCGGTGCGCTGGGAGAGGGCGTACTGCTCGACGGTCGCCGGACGGACGACCGGGCGCAGCCAGTCCTCGGCGGCCAGCCTGCCCGCCTTGTCGAAGGTCTGCAGGGAATCCCACTGCGGCCGGTTCGCCTTCGTGTCGGGATAGACGGCGTGCCAGATCCGGTTGTCGGAGACGTTGTAGTACTCGGTGCGCTGTGTGCCGAGCCGCACATTGTTGGTGGTGGCGATGTCGGTCTTCTGCCCGGGACGGAACGTGTACACCGCGTCCTTGCCGACCTGGTCGGCCTTGGCCCCGTGGTAGCGAACCGTCTGCTTCACCGTGTTGGAGCTGTTCAGGGTGTAGGTCTGCCGGTCCGAGACGGCGCCCGTCTGCGGGAACATCACGTTGTACACGTACGGGCTGACCGCGGTGCCCTCCAGCTTCAGCCTGACCTTCTTCCCGCTCTTCAGCAGGGCCCCGAGCCTCGCGCCGTCCTCGCCGGTGGCGGTCATCAGCGGGATGGTCGCGCTCTTCACCCAGGAGATCCAGTACCCGGGCGTCTCGTGGTAGGCGAGGACGTAACCGGCCCCGGCCGCGGTCGCGTTGGCCAGTGCCTCGTCCGCCGTCTCACCGGCGGCCACCCGGACGACCGCCACCTTGCCCTTGACGTCGAGACCGTCGAAGTCGGCCGCGCTGCCGCTGCCCGCGTCCACCGCCCGGACCGTGCGGGCACCGCTGAACTTCACCGGGAAACCGCTGGACGTCTGCGCGTAGTCGAGGGGAAGCGCGTACTTCTCGGGGCTGGTGACGCTCGCCGTCAGCTCCTTCGCGTACAGACGGAACTTCGAGGAGAACTCGAACGTGCCCTCGGTGACCTTCTCGGTGGGCGCCACGTAGACGTGGTCGGTCCACCAGCCCTGGCTGTAGGTCAGGCCCCAGTTGCTGCCCGGACCCTCTCGGTGCCAGGTGGTGCTGAAGCCCTGGAACTCCGAGTCCTCCTTGGTCTTCGGCTTGATCTCGACCGCCGTGCGGGCGTCGAGGACGACCTCGGTGTCCTTGTCGACCTTGATCTGCGGATCGCCGACGACCGATGTGCCGACCTCCAGTCCGGCCGCGTCCCGCTGCGAGATCCAGGACGCCGTGGAGTACGTACCGGCAGGCACCTTGAAGGTGTAGCCGCTGCCGAGGTACCCGTAGGTCTCGTAGGCGCCGTTCAGTTCCTGCAGCGTGAAGATCGACGCCGAGGTGGACGGCTTGCCGTCCCTGCCCACCAGCGACAGCTTCAGGTCGTAGGTCTTCGCCAGCTTCTCGAAACCGACGGCGGTGGTGACCTGGACGCCGTCGGCGCTCGCGGTGATGTGGCCCGTGTACCGGCCCGTCGCCTCCTCGGCCGGGTCGACGGTGACCGCGACGGTGGCGGTGCCCTTCGCCGGGACGGTCACGGTGTCCGCGTTCGGGGCGGCGTCGGGGAGCGACGAGGAGACCTTCAACTTCACCGCTGTGTCAGTGGTGTTGGTGTAGGTGATGTCCTTGCTGTCGGCCTCGGTGTCGCTCTCCTCGAACGTGCCGAAGCTCAGCGCCGGCGTCGCGAAGACGCCCTGACGGACAGCCCGCACGGCATCGACCCGGCCGTCGCCCTGCTCGAACACGGAGTTGACGGTGTTCGTCTTCGCGGTGGTCGCGAGCGCCTGCTTGAGCTGCTGTCCCGTCCAGTCCGGATGGGCCTGCGCGACCAGCGCCGCGGCGCCCGCGACATGCGGGGTCGCCATCGACGTACCGCTCGACGTCGTGTAGTAGTCGTCGACCGGCGTGCCCATGGTGGTGCCGGCCGCGCGGGCCGCGGTGATGGCCGCGCCCGGTGCGGTGATCTCCGGCTTGACCGCGAAGTCGCCGATGCGCGGGCCCCGGCTCGAGAACGACGCCAGCTTGTCGGACTTGTCCACGGCGCCCACCGTCAGCGCCGAGTCGGCGATGCCCGGGGTGCCGACGGTCTGCTCGGACGGGCCGGAGTTGCCCGCCGCGATCACGAAGAGGGTGCCGGTGGACGCGGACAGCTCGTCGACCGTCTCACTCAGCACGTCCGAGGGGCCCGACGCGGTGCCGCCCAGCGACATCGACACGATCTTCGCGCCGGAGCGCGCCGCCCACTCCATGCCCGCGATGATCCAGGAGTCCTGGCCCTTGCCCGCGTTGTTCAGCACCTTGCCGACCAGCAGTTCCGCGCCCGGCGCCACGCCCTTGCGCTTGCCGTCGGAGGCCGCGCCCGAGCCGACGATCGTGGACGCCACATGGGTGCCGTGGCCGTGACCGTCCTGCACCGCCTCGTCGGGCACGAAGCTCCGCGTCTGACCGATCCTCCCCGCGAGATCCGGGTGACCGGCGTCCACGCCCGTGTCCAGGACGGCGACCTTGACGCCCTTGCCGTCGTACCCCGACTGCCACACCTCGGGCGCGCCGATCTGCGGCACGCTCACGTCGAGGGACGCCGTGACCTTGCCGTCGAGCCAGATCTTGTCGATGCCCTCGCCGAGCTGCCGCGCGGCCTTCGCCGTGGGTGCGGTGCCGAGTGCGGGGGCGACGTCCGCCCAGAAGGCGGTCGACTTCCGCGCGCTCAGCGCGGCGCCGTCGATCGTGGGCAGCGTGAGCGTCCGGCGCGCGCCGTCGGGGATCGCGCTGCCCTTCGTGTACGTCGCGATCACCGGGGTGGCACCGGTCCTCGCGTCCGCGTACCCCTGCTTCACCAGCTGGGTGACGTTGAACAGGGCCGGGTCGAGGCGGCCCGCCTTCAGCAGCGGGATCGCGTCCGCCGGCAGGACACTGACCTCGCCGTCCTTCTCGCTCGACACGAAGGTGGCGGCCTCCCGGCCCTTGCCGCGCTGGACGTCGACGGCGTACTTGCCGTCCGGGCCGACGCTGAACGACACGGTGTCGCCGGTGATGAGAGTGACGGTCTGCGTGTTCGTGGAACCGGTCGTGGCGCCATGTGGCGCGGGCGTGGCGTCCGGCACGGCGACCGTTGATCCGGAACCGGCCACCGCGGGCGTGATCGCGCCCGTGAGCAGTCCTGCCGCTCCCGCCACGGCCCAGAGGGCCTGGAGTCTTCGCATGGGTGGCGTCCTCCCCTGAACGCTGACGACGCTTCCGGCCTGGTGGGCGGAAGCCAGTGATCAGAGTGAGCGCTGCGTGGAGAGCGACTCAAGGAAATCCTGTGGCCGGGGAGTGCCAATGCCCCCTTCGGCCACGGGACTTGCCGGCTTCGGCCACCGTGCCCTGTCGGCGGGCGATGTCACCTGGAGCGACAGCCTGCCCGCCGCCTGCGACACCCTGGTGGGCATCTCGCACTCCGGCACCTCCGGTGCCACCGTCGGGGCCCTGCGCATGGCCCGTACCGCCGGACTGAGGACCGTCGCCGTCACCTCACAGGCCGGCTCACCGCTGGCGGACAGCGCCGACGAGGTCCAACTGGTGCCCACCCTGCGGGTGGAGGAACTCGTCCCCTGTGCCGGACACGTCATGCTCGCCCAAGGGGTGGCCGCCGTATGCGGAGTCGACACCTCGCCCTTCAACCGGGCGCTCGCACAGAGCCTGGACCGCGTCCGCGCGACCGTCGACGTGCAACTGGGCGTGCTGCCCGGGACCGCGCCGGCCGCCGTGTCGGTGCTGTCCCTTCCGGAGGTGCGCAGCGGCGCCGACTTCTGGGTCCTGAAGCTGATCGAGGCCTGCGAACTGGCAGCCCGTAACGTACCCCTGGAGGAGAGCGGGCACGTCGACTACTTCATCGGCCCCGAGCCGCACCTCACCCTCCAGCTCATGGGCGCGCCCACGGCCGGCCGCGGTTCGACCGTCTGGCCGACGCCCTGCGAACCACCGGCCAGACCGTCCGGCAGGTCGACACCCGCTGTTCGTGGTGTGGTCGGTGGCCCGACTGGACGACGGACGCCTGCTGGACACGACACGGACGGTGTGGATCGGGAGCAGGGTGCGTTTCCACTACACCGTCTGAACGCCGTCCGCCGTCCGCCGTCCGCCGTCCGAGTGTCCCGCATCGTCCGAGCGTCGCCTGCAGGCGCGAACGCCCCTTGTGCGCCAGGCGTTTACAACTGGGCCCTGCGGCGCTACCTTGCCCGAAGGTGGGGTGGGAGCGCTCCCACGTAGCGGACCGGAACCCGCTCCGAGGCCGCCCCCACCCCCCGCTTCCGTAGCACCCATCCGCACACACCCCTTCACGCGGCCCGTACCTCGAGGAACGGACTGATCTGACATGATCACGACAAGAACGGAAACGCCTTCGGATCCACCACGCCCATCAGTACGCCGCACCCGCACCCGTGCCCTCTTCCTCGTCCTGGTCTCCCTGCTGGCCACGATCCCGGCGTTCAGCCTGGTCGTCACGGCCGGAGGTGAGGCGCAGGCGCACGGCACCCCGATGAAGCCCGCCAGCCGCACCTTCCTGTGCTGGCAGGACGGACTGACCGACACCGGCGAGATCAAGCCGGTCAACCCCGCCTGCAGGAACGCCCAGCAGGTCAGCGGCACCACGCCGTTCTACAACTGGTTCTCCGTGCTGCGTTCGGACGGCGCCGGCCGCACCCGGGGCTTCGTACCGGACGGCCAGCTGTGCAGCGGCGGCAACACCAACTTCACGGGCTTCAACGCGGCTCGCGACGACTGGCCGGTCACCCATCTCACCTCGGGTGCGACGGTCGACTTCTCCTACAACGCCTGGGCGGCGCACCCTGGTTGGTTCTACGTGTACGTCACCAAGGACGGCTTCGACCCCAAGAAGACGCTCACCTGGGACGACATGGAGTCGCAGCCCTTCCTCAGCGTCGACCACCCGCCCCTCAACGGCAGCCCGGGCACCGTCGAGGCCAACTACTCCTGGACCGGACAGCTCCCGGCGAACAAGTCCGGGCGGCACATCATCTACATGGTCTGGCAGCGCTCGGACAGTGCGGAGACCTTCTACTCCTGCTCCGACGTCGTCTTCGACGGCGGCAACGGCGAGGTCACCGGCATCCACGACCCGGGCAACCCGACCGATCCGGTACCGGGCACCTGCACCGCCACCCGCAAGACCACGGGCAGTTGGAACGGCGGCTACCAGTCCGAGGTGACCGTCACCAACTCCGGCGAGGTCCCGATGCTGGGCTGGATGGTCAACTGGACGCTGCCCGGCGGTCAGAAGGCCGAGAGCGTGTGGAGCGGCAACGCCACCTACTCCGGACAGGACGTGATGGTGCACAACGCCGACTGGAACGGCTCACTGGCTCCGGGGGCGAGTACGACGTTCGGCTACGTCGTCTCCGGCGACGGCGGTGACACGGCGACGACACTTCCCTGCCGGGTCGGCTGACCGACTCGGCTGCTCCTCGTTCCGGGGGGTGGTGCTCAGGGCGGCGGATCCGTACGTGTTCAGGCCGGCCCTGGGGCCACCTCCGGTGCGCCCAACACATCCGCCAGCCAGTCCAGTTGGCGGTGGACGTGCACGGCGTCCCCGCCCTCGTGGCCGTTGTACGGATAGGCGTGGATCTCCTTGCGCGGGTCGGGAACTGATGCCGATGTACTGAGCAGGAGTGATTTCTGGTGAGCGTGAGTGAGCGCCCGGGGCACCGTGCGGCGGCTGGATGCGGTTGGTTCGGGAGGGTGCCCTTCGCCCTGGGGGTGTGTTGTGGGCCTTCGCTGTCGGGAGGGAACGGGAGTTCTTGGGTCGAATGGGTGACCTTTGCTGGGGCTGCTCGTTGACCGCCGTGGCAGGGATCTTCGGCCGGGCGGGGGGTGATGGGGTGGGCGGGTTGCAGTGGCGGCGTCGTTCGTGGTGCCCGGCCCGTCCGGGGTGGCGATCCGGGACCGGCTGCGGGTGAGCGAGGCGGATAGGGCGGTCCTCACCGAGGTCGGCGTGCTCCTGGGGTCGCTGGCGGCCGGTGATCTCGCTGTGCGGTCCCGGCAAGGGCGGGCGCACGATTCGGCTTCCTGGGCGGTGCGCAAGCGGGAGCTGACGGGTAGGTCGAACGCGGGCATGGCGGCACCTCGCAGGAGTCGGTGTGCGTCCAGAAACTTGCGATGGTTCGAGGGAGGGTGGCGGCCACCGGGTTCTACCCACGTCACAAGGGTGGCGCACCACCCATTGACAGCGCTTTCTGCGTGGCTCTAAGTTGCCGCGAAGTTGCCGGTAAGCGCTCGAAAGTTTCGGTTCCGCGTCCCCTGCCACGGGAGGCCCGAGCATGAGCACGTCCATCACAACGGCCCCACCGCCGGGCACCCAGGCCCCCCACCGGCCAGAGCCGCACCCCGCCGCCGCCCGCGGACGCCCGCCCGCACCCCCTGGAGGCGGGCCCTGCGCCGCGACTGGCAGTTGTACTCGCTGGCGATCCTGCCGCTGCTGTTCTTCCTGGTCTTCCGCTATCTGCCGACGATCGGCAACGTGATCGCCTTCCGTCGCTTCGAACCGGGCGGTTCCCTCTTCGGCGAGCAGCGGGTGGGGCTGCGCCATGTGCGCATGTTCCTCGGTGATCCCACCTTCTGGCAGGTCTTTGTGGAACAGGAGCAGGCGTCCCTCTGGGAGACCCCGCTGCGCGACCACGTCACCCAGAACACCCTCAAGTTCGTCCTCGGCAAGCGCCCGACATCCGAATAGGGCGCCTATATCTCGGAGTTGTAGGGCGCCTGTGTCTCGGAGTTGAAGGCGAAGAACATGCAGCAGTTCGTCGACATGCACAACAAGGCGTACGAGCGCTACAAGAAGGAGCACGTATGATCCGCGTCCCCGCCGAGCCGAGCGGCCCCTTCCCCGAGGCCTGGCGCCACTGCGTCGGCACCGGCCGCCTCGACCTCGCCCTGCGCCGCGACTACCAGGACTCGCTGAAGCTCCTCCAGCGCGAGATCGGCTTCCGGTACATCCGCGGACACGGGCTGCTCAGCGACGGCATGGGCATCCACCGGCCGTACGAGTGGCAGGGCGCCCGTCACGTCCGGCACTCCTTCACGTACGTCGACCAGGTCGTCGACGCGTATCTGGAGCTCGGCATCCGCCCCTTCCTCGAACTCGGCTTCATGCCGGAGGAGTTGGCGTCCGGCGACCAGACGGTGTTCTGGTGGCGGGGCAACGTCACCCCGCCCCGCTCGCACCGGGAATGGGCCGGCCTGGTCCGCGCCACGCTCGCCCACCTCGTCGACCGCTACGGCCTCGACGAGGTGCGCACCTGGCCGATCGAGGTGTGGAACGAGCCCAACCTGTCCGACTTCTGGCAGAACGCGGACGAACAGGCGTACCACCGCCTCTACGAGGTGACCGCGCACGCCGTGAAGGAGGTCGACCCGGAACTGCGGGTCGGCGGCCCGGCCCTGACCCCCGGTGCGGACGACTGGCTGGAACGGTTCGCCCAGTTCACCGAGGACCACGAGGTCCCCGTCGACTTCGTGTCCAAGCACGCCTACACCTCCGGCCCCGCCCAGCACGTGCCCTTCGGCTCCCACCAGACACTGGCCCCGGCGACGGACCTGCTCGACCAGTTCGCCGCGCCCCGCGACCGCCTCAAGGGCACCCGGCTGGCCGGACTGCCCGTCCACATCACCGAGTTCAACTCGTCGTACTGCCCGGACAACCCGGTCCACGACACCGCGTTCCACGCCGCCTACCTGGCACCGGTGCTGGCAGCCGGGGGTGATCACGCCGACTCCTTCTCCTACTGGACGTTCAGCGACGTCTTCGAGGAGGCCGGCATCCCGACCGCCCTCTTCCACGGCGGCTTCGGCCTGCTCACCCACCGCCAGGTGAAGAAACCGACATACCACCTGTACGCGTTCATGGCCCGGATGGGCCCCGACCTGCTCGCCCGCGGCGACGACCACCTGGTCACCCGGCATCCCGACGGCCGGGTGACCGTCCTGGCCTGGGCGCCGGTCGACGCGAGCGGCGAAACGCCCGGACCCGAGCGGCACCGCCTGCGCCTGTCGATCCCGGTGGGCGGCGCTGAGGCGTTCGTACGCCGGTCCACCGTGGACGAGGAGCACGGCAACGCCCGTACCGCCTGGCAGCGCATGGGCAGCCCGCGTTCGCCCCGGCCGTATCAGCTCGACGTCCTGCACGAGGCCGCCGAGCCGGCCCGCCGGCACCTGCGGCTGCCCGTCGAGGACGGCCGGGCGGACCTGGACCTGACGCTCGCCCGGCACGAGATCACCCTCGTCGAGGTCACTCCGGTGGCGGACGAAGCCCCGCCGTGGTGGGACGAGGGCCGCCTCCTCGGAAGGCAGGACACCCCGTGAGCAGGCCCCAGGCCGCCGCCTTCGGCGAGTGGCGCCCTGTCCCGCGCCGCCGCCCTGATCCAGTGCGCGGACCTCGGCCACTTCCCCGCACCGTCTCCACCAGCGGACCCGATCCGCGGATCAGGGTCCGCCGACTGCCGAGCGGCCGGAAGGCCGCCGCGGGCAGCCAGGCCGGGTCGACCCCCTCGGGCAGGACGGGCCGGGAAGCGGCACGAGACCGTTCCCCGGCCGCGGGGGCCTCATAGGATCGGACCACGCACAGGATGCGTGTCGCCGCCCTGGGGCACTCCCCTGGGAGCAGTTGCCAACCCCCACTGGTTTCTGGAACCTCCGGTTCTCGGTCTCCTCTCGAATCTCGGTTCCCGGTTCCCGACTCGGCTGCTCAGCCGAGCAGTTCGACCTCCGACACCACCGCCTCGCCGTCGACGACCAGACGGTACTTCTCGTAGGTACCCGGCGTCCGCACCGAGAACGCACGGGTCTGCCTGTCCCACGCGAAGGTCTGCCCGGAGCGTTCGTCCAGCGTCTTCCATGTGGTCCCGTCGGCCGAGCCCTGGAGCGTCCAGCCGGTCGGTGCCTTCGTCCGGTCCGCCGACGAGGTCAGCGTGTACTGCACCGCCTTGACCCGTCCGGAGACCGGCAGGTCCACAGGGGACGCCACACTCGCGTCCGTCGCCGACGTGTTGTCGAACAGGGCACCCTCGCCCTTCAGCACGTCCGCGCGCGGGCTCGGCACCTGGTCGTCCTGGGTGATCGACACGGGGGCGGCGTTCTTCCCCGTGCCCCACGACGACGGCTTCGACCCCATGGCGAAGTCCAGGACCCCGCCCTTCGCCAGCAGCGAGTGGGGGAGCGAAGTCGACGTCCACACATGGCCGTTGACCTTCAGGCCCTGCACGTACACGTTCTTCGCGCTGTTCCTCGGCGCCCTGACGACCAGATCGCGGCCGTTCTCCAGATGGACCGTCGCCTTGGTGAACAGCGGGGAGCCGACGGCGTATTCGCCGCTGCCCATCACCAGCGGGTAGAAGCCCAGCGCGGAGAACAGGAACCAGGCCGACTGCTCGCCGTTGTCCTCGTCGCCGTGGTAGCCCTGCCCGATCTCGCTGCCGGTGTAGAGCCGGGACAGCACCTCGCGCACGTTCTTCTGGGCTTTCCAGGGCTGCCCGGCCGCGTCGTACATGTAGTTGACGTGGTGGGCGACCTGGTTGGAGTGGCCGTACATGCCCATCCGGACGTCCCGCGCCTCGGTCATCTCGTGGATGACACCGGTGTAGGAGCCGATGAGGTCCGGCGAGGCGGTCTCCGGCGTGGCGAAGTACTCGTCGAGCTTGTCGGCGAGTCCGCCGCGGCCGCCGTACAGGTTGGCGAGGCCCCGGCTGTCCTGCGGGGCGGTGAAGGCGTAACCCCAGCCGTTGGTCTCGGTGTAGTCGTAGCCCCATACACGCGGATCGTATTTCGAGGACTCGACCCGCCAGTCGCCCTTGGCGTCCCGGCCCTGGAAGAAACCGGCCTCAGGGTCGAACAAGTTCACATAGTCCTGGGCCCGGTTGAGGAAGTACGCGGACTCCTCCTGGTAGCGCTTGTCGCCGGTCTTCTTGTAGAGGGCCTGGCCCATCTTCGCGATGCCGTAGTCGTTGAGGTAGCCCTCCAGGGCCCACGACAGGCCCTCGTGCGTGTCGGTGCTCGTGTAGCCGAGGAAGGGCGAGGTCGTCATGCCCTTGCGGCCCACGCCGGAGGACGGGGGCACGACGGTCGCGTTCTTCAGGGCCGCGTCGTACGCCGACTCCGCGTCGAAGTCGACGCCCTTGACGTACGCGTCCGCGAAGGCGACGTCCGACGAGGTGCCGGTCATCAGGTCCGCGTATCCGGGGGAGGACCAGCGTGAGGTCCAGCCGCCGTCCTTGTACTGCTGCACGAACCCGTCGACCATCTCGCCCGCCTGAGAGGGCGTCAGGAGGGAGTACGCGGGCCAGGTGGTCCGGTAGGTGTCCCAGAAGCCGTTGTTGACGTACACCTTGCCGTCCACGATCTTCGCGCCGGTGTGCGTCGGGGTGTCCGGGCCCGGCATCGGCGAGAACGGGGAGGCGTACTGGTCCTTCGAACCGACCTTCTCGAAGCCGGAGTTGGGGTACAGGTACAGCCGGTACAGGCTGGAGTACAGCGTGGTCAGCTGGTCCGGGGTCGCGCCCTCCACCTCGACCTTGCCGAGGATCCTGTCCCACTGCTGCTGGGCGCGCGACTTCACCTTCTCGAAGGAGGTGCCGTCCGGGATCTCCTGGCGCAGGTTGTCCTTGGCCTGGTCGAGGCTGATGAGCGAGGTCGCCAGGCGCAGGGTGACGGTCCGGTCGGAGCCGGCGTCGAAGCGCAGGTAGCCCTTGACCCCCTTGGAGTCCCCACCGCTCACCGGCTTGTCGAACACGCCGTACACGAAGAGCCGGGTGGCACCGGTCGACTGGCCGGACTTGACGTCGGAGTAGCCGGTGACGATCCCGTTCTCCTTGTCGAGGGTCAGCCCGGCCTGCTCGGTGACGTTGTCGAAGAGGACGCTGGTGTCGTCGCCCGGGTAGGTGAAGCGGAGTGACGCCGCGTGGTCGGTCGGCGCCATCTCGGCCTTCAGCCCGTTCTCGAACCGCACCCCGTAGTAGTACGGCCGCGCGGTCTCGTTCTCGTGCCGGAAGGCCAGCTCCCGCGCCTCCCGCCCGGTGTCCGGCGTCCCGGAGGCCGCCGACGGCATCACCTGGAAGGTCTGCCGGTCGCCCATCCACGGGCTCGGTTCGTGGCTTGCGCTGAACGCCTGGATGGTCGGCAGGTTGTCCGCGTTGTTGGCCCGCGCGTAGTCGTACAGCCAGCTCAGCGAGGACGCGTTCGTCACCGGCGTCCAGAAGTTGAACCCGTGCGGGACCGCGGTCGCGGGGAAATTGTTGCCGCGCGAGAAGCCGCCGCTGGAGTTGGTGCCCCGGGTGGTCAGCGCGTAGTCGGACAGATGGGCCTTCGGCTTCTCCGGCGCGGCCCGCCCGATCCTCACGTCGTCCAGCCAGCCCCGGAACTTCGCCGGGCCCTTGGGGGAGTCGTACGCCACCAGGATCCGGTCGACGGTCCTGCCGGCCGCGACCGACCCGA
Organism: Streptomyces sp. NPDC050287; assembly: GCF_044459385.1. Lineage (NCBI taxonomy): Bacteria > Bacillati > Actinomycetota > Actinomycetes > Kitasatosporales > Streptomycetaceae > Streptomyces > Streptomyces sp. NPDC050287. The sequence goes on from NZ_JBITIY010000003.1 coordinate 122,721, forward strand.
TCTGCGAGACCACGTTGTTCCACTGGTTGACGTAGAGGACCTTGGCGGCGCCCTGCCCCTGCGGCGACAGTCCGAACCCGTGCTGGTCCGTCGCCCCGAGGTGGCTCAGATACGTGCCGTCCGTGAACGCCAGGTCCACCGACACGTTCGTCGCGTCGTAGTCCCGGTCGCCGTCCGCCATCGACGGGAAGATCCGGTACGCCAGCTCGGTGTCCCGGCCGACCGCCACGTTCACGTCGAAGATCTTGTTGTACGAGTACGCCCGCCCGTCGACGGTGTGCCGTCCGGCGTACCGCAGGGCCTTCTTTCCGGTGAATCCGGCGCCCGCCATGGCGGTGGGCGATCCGCTCGGGCCGCGGTCGACCAGCGAGAGCATGTCCTGCGGGACGGGGGCGTCGCTGCCGCCCGTGGAGAACTGGACGTCGGCGAGCTGCAGGATCCCGTCGGCGCCGTGGTTCTTCGTGATCTCCAGCCGGAAGTGCTGGTACTCGGCGGCGGCCGCCTGCGGGATGTCGTACGCCTTCGTCTGGAACCGCTCGGCGAAGGATTCGCCCGAGCGGGTGTCGAGGGTCTTCCAGTCCTTGCCGTCGGTGGAGCCCTTGAGGATCCAGTCCGCGGGGTCACGCTCGGGGACGTCGTTCGCCGAGGTGAGCGCGTACCGGACCACCTTGACCGGCTTGTCCAGGTCGAACTCGGCCCAGCCCGTCGATTCGAAGGTCAGCCACTTGGTGCTCGGCTCGCTGTCGACGAGGTTCTTCTTCACCTCGCCGCCGCCGGTGTTCTCGCCGCTCACCCGGACGTCCGTGACGTGGTCGGTGACGTTGCCGGGAATGCCGGTGCTGTAGCCGCCGTCGACGCCCGAGGCCCGCTTGGTGCCGTCCGGTGCCGTGTCGACGGTGTTGAGCCAGTCGGGTGCCGGATCGTCCGCCTCGAAGGAGGACGTGAACTCCCGGTCCGCGGCGGCGGGCGCCTGGGGGAGGGCGACCGCCGCGCCCTGTGAGCCCACCGCCAATGCGAAGGCGGCCGTCAACGCGACCGCCGAACCCCGTCTCCCCGTTGAACCCCGTCTCAGCCGAACCCTGTGCTGCTGCATACGCGAGCACCCCTCCTGCGCTGCGGACAACGTTGTCAGAAACTGTGCGCAAACATCAGTAGTGACTCAAGTGGGCAGTGCTGTCAAGGGTGTTGGTGCGGCATTCGGGGCCTATGTCAGGGATTTTTCCGGCATGAGGCCCACAGGCCGCTCATATTTCCGCGAGGTCTCACTTCGGAAAAGACCGATGGCCAACCTTGCATTCGATCTTGCTCCGCTGGCAAGAAGTGGACTATACCTGTCGGCAATTCACACGATGCGCACTTCCAGCACCACCCTGCTTGACCTGACCGCGGTGCCCGGGAGGATCCGGTACACCGCCTGAGTCCTGGAGAAGGCGAGGACTTGAGCATGGGATCCACTTCCGCCGAGAACAACGGCACCGGTGGCGTCGGCCGCCGTGATCTGATCAAGCGGTCCGCGGCACTGGGCCTGATCTCCGTCCCCACGATGAGCTTCCTGTCGGCGTGCGCCAGCGGTGGCGGCGACGACAGCGGGGACAAGGCCAAGGCGGGCAAGAAGACCGCCAAGAACCCGCTCGGCGTGAACGAGACCGCGGGGATGGAGTTCGTCCTGTTCGACGGCGGCTTCGGCAAGGAGTACGCCCAGGACGCCGTGAAGATCTACGAGAAGGACTTCCCCAAGGTCACGGTGAAGTTCTCCGCCACCCAGAAGATCCAGTCCACCCTCCAGCCCCGCTTCAACCAGGGCACCCCGCCGGACCTGATCGACAACTCCGGCGCCGAGCAGATGGACATGGGCGTCCTGGCCGGAAAGAAGCAGCTCACCGACCTCACCCCGCTGCTGGACGCGCCGTCCTACGACGACCCGAAGAAGAAGGTCCGCGACACGCTGCGCCCCGGCATCGTGGAGATGGGCCAGCTCGACGGCGACCCGGTCTGGATCATGTACTACGCCTACACGGTGTACGGCGTCTGGTACTCGCAGAAGGCGCTGGACTCCCTCGACGCCACCTATCCCGAGACCTGGGACCAGATGCTCGCGGTGTGCGAGAAGGCCAAGAAGAAGGGCATGGCGGGCTGGACGTACGCGGGCAAGTACCCGTACTACATCCCCTTCTCGCTCTACCCGATGATCGGCAAGGTCGGCGGTGCCGAGGTCCTCGACGCCATCGACAACCTGGAGCCGAACGCCTGGAAGCACCCCGCGGTCAAGGCGTGTTTCGAGGCCTACTACGAGCTCTACAAGAAGGGCTACATCCTCAAGGGCACCCCCGGCCTGGACCACATCCAGTCGCAGACCGCCTGGGCCAAGGGCAAGGCGCTGTTCATCCCGAACGGCTCCTGGGTGGAGAACGAGTCGGCGAACGTCATCCCGAAGGACTTCGACCTGGCGGTCTCCGCGCCCACCGGCATCGACTCCTCCGACAAGATGCCCTTCGGTACCATCTGGGCCTCCGGCGGCGAGCCCTTCATCGTCCCGGCCAAGGCGAAGAACGCCGAGGGCGGCATGGAGCAGCTGCGCATCATGCTCAGCGAGGCGTCCTCGAAGAACTTCACCAGCAAGGTCAAGTCGCTGACCGCGTTCAACGGCGGCACCGAGGGCATCACCCTCACTCCGGGCCTCAAGTCCGGCGTCGCGGCGCTGGAGAAGGCCGGCAGCAACGTACTGAACCCGCGGATGCAGGACTGGTACGTGCAGCTCCAGAAGGAGAAGATCGGGGTCTCCGGCCTCGGCGAGATGATGGCCGGCCGCCTCACTCCGGCCGAGGCCATCAAGAAGATCCAGGCCTACGCGGACGAAACCGCCAAGGACACCTCGATCAAGCACTACAAGCACCAGTAAACGGACCGGAGAAGCGATGCAGCACGGCAAGTACCGGTTCATCGTGGGGTTTCTGGCGCTGCCCCTGGGACTGTACGCGCTCTTCGTGGTATGGCCGTTCATCCAGTCCATCTACTACTCGTTCACGGACTGGACCGGCCTGAGCCCCGAATTCAAGATGGTCGGCCTGGACAATTACCGGAGGATGCTGGACGACGAGATCTTCTGGAAGTCCTTGCAGCACAGCTTGATGTTCGCGCTCGTGCTGCCGCTGGTGACGATCTCTCTGGCCCTGTTCTTCGCTTTCATGATCAATGTGGGCGGACGCAGAAGGAAGGGCGGCCCGGTCATTTCCGGCGTCCGGGGCTCTTCCTTCTACAAGATCGTCTACTTCTTCCCGCAGGTGCTCTCGATCGCGATCGTCGCTCTGCTGTTCGCTTTCGCGTACAACCCGGACAGCGGCGCCATCAACTCGCTGCTGCGCGGGATCGGGCTCGACAGCGTCCAGCCGCTGTGGCTGGGAGACCCGAGCCTGGCCCTGTGGTGCGTGATGGCGGTGCTGGTGTGGTCCACGGTCGGGTTCTTCGTGGTCCTGTTCTCCGCCGGCATGGCCTCCATCCCGGCGGACCTGTACGAGGCCGCGCTGCTCGACGGGGCCGGCCGGGCCACCACGTTCTTCCGGATCACCCTGCCGCTGCTGTGGGACACCGTGCAGTCCGGCTGGGTCTACATGGGCATCCTCGCCCTGGGCGCCGAGTCGTTCGCGGTCGTACAGATCATGACGACCGGTCCGGGCGGCCCCGACTACTCGACCACCGTCATGGTCCTGTACGTGTACCAGAAGGCGTTCCGTGACGGGCAGGCCGCCTACGCCACCACCATCGGCGTCGCCCTGCTCGTCGTCACGCTGGCATTCGCCGGCCTCGTGATGCGGCTCGGACGGCGCGAGCGGCTGGAGTACTGACGATGAAGACGACCGAGTCCCCCGCCCCCGTACCGGCCGAGCCCGATGTGCCCGTCGCCAAGGTCGACTCCCCGGTCGGCCCGCCCCCGAAGGAGAAGAAGGAGGGCACCACCCTCAACGTCTTCTCGCACGGGGTCCTGGTCATCTGGGCGATCCTGGTCGTCATGCCGCTGCTGTGGGCGGTGATGACGTCCTTCAAGGACGACAACTCCATCTTCAGTTCGCCCTGGTCACTGCCGGACAAGCTGCACTTCGACAACTGGGCGCGGGCCTGGACCGACGCCAACATGAGCGACTACTTCCTGAACACCATCCTGGTGGTGGGCGGCTCGCTCGTCGGGACGCTGGTGCTCGGGTCCATGGCGGCCTATGTGCTGGCCCGCTTCGACTTCCCGGGCAACCGGTTCATCTACTACCTGTTCGTCGGCGGCATGAGTTTCCCGATCATGCTGGCGCTGGTCCCGCTGTTCTACGTCGTGAACAACATGGGCCTGCTGAACACCATCCACGGGCTGATCCTGGTCTACATCGCCTACTCGCTGCCCTTCACGGTGTTCTTCCTGACCGCGTTCTTCCGCACCCTGCCGACCTCCGTCGCGGAGGCGGCGTTCGTGGACGGGGCCTCGCACACCCGGACGTTCTTCCAGATCATGCTGCCGATGGCCAAGCCCGGCCTGATCAGTGTGGGGATCTTCAACTTCCTGGGACAGTGGAACCAGTACATGTTGCCGACGGTGCTCAACACCGACCCGGACAAGCGCGTCCTGACCCAGGGCCTGGTCCAGCTCGCGGCCAGCCAGGGCTACAAGGGCGACTGGTCCGGGCTCTTCGCCGGCCTGGTGATGGCGATGCTGCCGGTGCTCGCGGCGTACATCATCTTCCAGCGGCAGGTGGTGCAGGGTCTCACGGCGGGCGCGCTGAAGTAACGGCCCGGCCACACCGCGCGAACGCCGCTCCCCACTCCCGGGGGCGGCGTCCGCGGTCATGTCCAAGAACCCGGATGCGGTTCAACCTCTTGACGGGAGGCGACCCGAACGGCTCAGCTTAGAGTTCACTAGTTGGACATATACGGGGTCTCATCGAAGCGGCCCCGTGCGCAGGAGGTCGTCGTGGAGACTCCGGGGTCGCAGTCGTCGCTGCACCGAGCCAACCTCGAGCGGGTCGTACGGGCCGTGCGGCTGGCCGGGTCGCTCACGCAGGCGGAGATCGCGCGGACGACGGGCCTGTCCGCGGCGACCGTCTCCAACATCGTGCGCGAACTCAAGGACGGCGGAACGGTCGAGGTCACGCCCACCTCGGCCGGTGGTCGCAGGGCCCGCAGCGTCTCCCTGAGCGGGGACGCCGGCATCGTGATCGGTGTCGACTTCGGGCACACCCATCTGCGCGTGGCGGTCGGCAACCTGGCCCACCAGGTGCTGGCCGAGGAGGCCGAGCCGCTCGACGTGGACGCCTCCTCGACTCAGGGCTTCGACCGGGCGGAACAGCTGGTCAGCCGGTTGATCGAGGCCACCGGGGTGGACCGCGCCAAGATCGCCGGGGTGGGCCTCGGCGTCCCCGGCCCGATCGACGTGGAGTCCGGCACCCTGGGCTCGACCGCCATCCTGCCCGGCTGGACCGGCACCCGGCCCGCCGAGGAGCTGCACGGGCGGCTCGGCGTACCCGTGCACGTGGACAACGACGCCAACCTCGGCGCCCTCGGCGAGCTGGTCTGGGGCAGCGGCCGGGGGGTGCGCGACCTGGCGTACATCAAGGTCGCGAGCGGTGTCGGCGCGGGGCTGGTCATCAACGGGAAGATCTACCGGGGACCGGGTGGCACCGCGGGAGAGATCGGACACATCACACTCGATGAATCCGGTCCCGTGTGCCGCTGCGGCAACCGGGGCTGCCTGGAGACCTTCGCGGCGGCGCGCTATGTGCTGCCGCTGCTCCAGTCCAGCCACGGCACGGATCTGACCATGGAAGGCGTCGTACGGCTGGCGCGGGACGGGGACCCCGGTTGCCGCCGGGTGATCGCCGACGTCGGCCGTCACATCGGCAGCGGGGTCGCCAATCTCTGCAACCTGCTGAACCCGAGCCGCGTGGTCCTGGGCGGCGATCTCGCCGAGGCGGGTGAGCTGGTGCTCGGACCGATCAGGGAGTCCGTCGGCCGCTACGCCATCCCCAGTGCGGCCCGCCGGCTCACCCTGCTCCCCGGGGCTCTCGGCGGCCGTGCGGAGGTGCTGGGCGCGCTCGCTCTCGCGCTCAGCGAGATGGGCGATTCGACCCTTTTGGACGGCACGCTGCCGGCGTCGGCGCCCGCCTTCACTTAGAGAACGGATGGCACCGTTGCCAACCCGTTAAGGATTTACTTCTTGACGTCGCACGTGTGGCCGAGTTGACTTCCAGCCACCTCGGCCGCAACGACGCGGCCTCGTCAGGGAGGTTTCTGAAGTGAACACGCGTATGCGTCGTGCCGCTGTTGCTGTTGCCGCGGGTGCGATGGCCGTTTCGCTTGCCGCTTGTGGCAGTGCCAAGGAGTCCGGCGACAAGGCCGACTCCTCCGGCTCCGCCGCCAAGGGCGACAACATCAAGGTCGGCCTGCTCCTTCCGGAGAACAAGACCGCGCGGTACGAGAAGTTCGACAAGCCCCTGATCGAGAAGAAGATCAAGGAGCTCACGAACAACAAGGCCCAGTTCCTGTACAACAACGCGCGGCAGGACGCGAGCCTGCAGTCGCAGCAGGTCGACACGATGATCACCAACAAGGTGGACGTGCTCATCGTGGACGCGGTCGACGCCAAGGCCATCAAGAACTCGGTCCAGAAGGCCGTGGACCAGGGCATCAAGGTCGTCGCCTACGACCGCCTCGCCGAGGGCCCGATCAGCGCCTACACCTCGTTCGACAACGAGGAGGTCGGCAAGACCCAGGCCAACGCCCTGCTGAAGGCCCTGGGCAGCAAGGCCACCAAGTCCACCAAGATCGTCATGGTCAACGGTTCGGTGACCGACCCGAACGCCGCCCAGTTCAAGAAGGGCGCCCACTCCGTCCTCGACGGCAAGGTCACCGTCGCCAAGGAGTACGACACCAAGGAGTGGTCGCCGGACAACGCCAACTCCGAGATGGAGGCGGCGATCTCCGCGCTCGGCGGCAAGAACATCGCGGGCGTCTACTCCGCGAACGACGGCATGGCCGGCGGTATCATCACCGCCCTCGCGGCCGCCAACCTCAAGCTTCCCGTCACGGGCCAGGACGCCGAACTCGCCGCCGTCCAGCGGATCCTCACCGGCGACCAGTACATGAGCGTGTTCAAGTCCTACCCGACCGAGGCGTCCGTCGCCGGCGAGATGGCCGTCAAGCTGGCCAAGGGTGAGAGCCTGGACTCCGTCGCCAAGGACAAGGTCTCCAGCGACAGCGTCAAGGACGTCCCGTCCGTCCTGGTCCCGGTCGTCTCGCTGACCAAGGACAACATCAACGACACGGTCATCAAGGAAGGCTTCTACACCGCCGCCGAGATCTGCACGGCCAAGTACAAGGCCGCCTGCGACCAGATCGGTCTCAAGTAAGCAGCCTCATGTCCCGTCCGCGTGCGGGAATCCGACCATGGATTCCCGCACCGGGACTCTCCCGTACGGGACATGACTGCTTCCCAGGCTCCTCCGGCGCCCCGCGCATCACACAGCCCCGCAAGCTCGCCGCGGGGCGCCGGACGGAACATCCCAGACTTCTTTCTGCACAACCTCCCGCCGGGTCAGGCGGCGAAGGAGATGGTTCACGTGTCCGCTACGCCCGTGCTGGCGTTGCGCGGGGTCTCCAAGCGGTTCGGTGCCGTTCAGGCGCTCACCGACGTAGAGCTTGAGGTCCACGCCGGTGAAGTGGTCGCCCTGGTGGGCGACAACGGCGCCGGAAAGTCCACGCTGGTGAAGACGATCGCCGGCGTGCACCCCATCGATGAGGGTGTCATCGAATGGGACGGCAGGTCCGTCCAGATCAACCGGCCGCACGACGCCCAGGCCCTGGGCATCGCGACCGTCTACCAGGACCTCGCGCTGTGCGACAACATCGACGTCGTCGGCAACCTCTTCCTCGGCCGCGAGCTGAGGAAGTGGGGCGTGCTCGACGAGGTCGAGATGGAACGGCGCTCGCAGGAACTGCTGCGCACGCTGTCCATCCGTATCCCCAGCGTCCGGATCCCGATCGCCTCGCTCTCCGGCGGCCAGCGCCAGACCGTGGCCATCGCCCGCTCCATGCTCGGCGAGCCCAAGCTGGTCATCCTGGACGAGCCCACCGCCGCCCTCGGTGTCGAGCAGACCGCGCAGGTCCTCGACCTCGTCGAGCGGCTGCGCGAGCGCGGCCACGCGGTGATCCTCATCAGCCACAACATGGCCGACGTCAAGGCCGTGGCCGACAAGGTCGCCGTCCTGCGCCTGGGCCGCAACAACGGCGTCTTCGAGGTCAAGACGACCTCGCAGGAGGAGATCATCTCCGCCATCACCGGCGCCACCGAGAACGCCGTGACCCGCCGTGCCGCGCGCACGACCAGCACGAAGGGGGAGGTTTCCAAGTGAGCATCGACAAGACCTCCGCGACCAAGGACGGCACCGGCGTCCAGAACACCGAGGCCGCCGCCGCCGCGGTGACCGCCGTCGACCCCCGACTGCTCGTCCGCGAGCAGGGACTGACGGGCTACCTGGGTGAGTTCAGGCGCAAGATGAAGACCGGCGAGCTCGGCTCGATCCCGGTCGTCATCGGCCTGATCGTCATCTGCGTCGTCTTCCAGAGCCTGAACTCCAACTTCCTGTCCGCGCAGAACCTCAGCGACATCACCGTCACGATGGTCGGCACGGGCATGATCTCCGTCGGCATCGTCTTCGTGCTGCTGCTCGGCGAGATCGACCTGTCCGTCGGTTCGGTCAGTGGCGCGGCCAGCGCCATCGCGGCCGTCCTCGCGGTCAACCAGGGCTGGCCCGAGTGGGCGGCGGTGCTCATCGCCGTCGCCGCGGGCGCGGCCATCGGCGCGGCGCACGGCTTCTTCTTCGCGGTGCTCGGCGCCCCCGCCTTCGCCGTGACCCTGGCCGGTCTGCTGTTCTGGCTGGGCTTCATGCTCAAGATCCTGGGCGAGAACGGCACGATCAACCTCGACAGCGACGGGCTGATCGGCAAGCTGACCACGTACTTCTTCGCGGACGTGGCCGCCGCGTACGGGCTGGCCGCGGTCGTGGTGGCGGTGTTCTTCCTCACCTCGTTCCTCGGCAACCGGCGCCGGGAGGCCGCGGGCGTCCCGTCCCGGCCGCTCAGCGACACGGTCCTGCGGACCGTGCTGCTGGCCGTCGTCGCCTTCGCCGCGGCCTACATGTACAACCAGTACAAGGGCCTGCCGCTGGCCACGGTGATCTTCCTGGTGTTCCTGATCGGGACCGACTTCCTGCTGCGGCGCACCGCGTACGGTCGCAAGATCTTCGCGCTCGGCGGCAGTGTCGAGGCGTCCCGGCGTGCGGGTATCAACGTCACGGCGGTCCGGGTCTCGGTGTTCGCGATCTCCGGTGGTTTCGCCGCCGTCGGCGGTCTGTTCCTGGCCTCGAAGATCGCGTCGGCCAACCAGAGCGCCGGCGCGGGTGACCTGCTGATGAACGCGATCGCCGCGGCGGTGATCGGCGGTACGTCGCTGTTCGGCGGACGCGGCCGGACGTGGAACGCGCTCCTCGGTGTGCTGGTGATCGTGTCGATCCAGTACGGGCTGCAGCTGGAGTCCATCGCCGAGCCGGTGAAGTACATGATCACGGCGGCGGTGCTGCTGACGACGGTGGTCATCGACTCGATCACCCGCAAGACCCAGAAGACCGCGGGTCGCGCGTAGTTGCCGCCAGTCTCTGTGCCCGGCGCCTTTCAGGTGCCGGGCACAGTCGTGTCGTAGGGACGGCACATCCTGGGTACAGCCGATCGCGTGACCAATGACGCAGTGCCCGGGCTTCGGGCACAAAGGCGGAACATTAGACTCGACACGCCCGGCAACAGCTCGATCAGCTCTACTGCAAGGAGGCACGGGTGCCGCTGCTGACCCGCATCAGGGGACCGCGCGATCTGGACCGGCTCAGCCTGGAGGAGCTGGACCAGCTGGCCGAGGAGATCCGCAGCTTCCTCGTCGCAGCCGTCTCCAAGACCGGCGGCCACCTCGGCCCCAACCTGGGCGTGGTCGAGCTCACCATCGCCCTGCACCGGGTGTTCCACTCACCCAAGGACAAGGTGCTCTGGGACACCGGACACCAGTCCTACGTGCACAAGCTCCTCACCGGCCGTCAGGACTTCACCCGGCTGAAGATGAAGGGCGGGCTGTCCGGCTACCCCGCGCAGGCCGAGTCCGAGCACGACGTCATCGAGAACAGCCACGCCTCCACGGTCCTTGGCTGGGCCGACGGCATCGCCAAGGCCAACCAGGTCCTCGACCGCGACGACCACGTGGTCGCCGTGATCGGTGACGGCGCCCTCACCGGCGGCATGGCCTGGGAGGCCCTCAACAACATCGCCGACGCCAAGGACCGTCCGCTGGTCATCGTCGTCAACGACAACGAGCGGTCGTACGCGCCGACCATCGGCGGCCTCGCCAACCACCTCGCGACGCTGCGGACCACCGACGGCTACGAGCGGTTCCTCGCCCGCACGAAGGAAGTACTGGAGCGGACCCCCGTCGTCGGCAGGCCGCTGTACGAGACCCTGCACGGCGCCAAGAAGGGCTTCAAGGACTTCATCGCGCCGCAGGGCATGTTCGAGGACCTGGGCCTGAAGTACGTCGGTCCGATCGACGGCCACGACATCGAGGCCCTGGAGTCCGCGCTGGCCCGCGCGAAGCGCTTCGGCGGTCCGGTCATCGTGCACTGCCTCACCGAGAAGGGCCGCGGCTACCAGCCCGCCCTCCAGGACGAGGCCGACCGCTTCCACGGCATCGGCCCCATCCACCCGGACACCGGCCTGCCGATCAAGGCCTCGGGCGCCGACTGGACCTCCGTCTTCGGCGACGAGATGGTCGAGCTCGGCAAGGAGCGCGAGGACATCGTCGCCATCACCGCGGCGATGCTGCAGCCCGTCGGCCTGAAGAAGTTCGCGGACGCCTTCCCGGACCGCATCTACGACGTCGGCATCGCCGAGCAGCACGGCGCCGTCTCCGCGGCGGGCCTGGCCACGGGCGGTCTGCATCCGGTGTTCGCGGTGTACGCCACCTTCCTCAACCGGGCCTTCGACCAGGTCCTCATGGATGTCGCCCTCCACAAGTGCGGTGTGACGTTCGTACTGGACCGGGCCGGCATCACCGGCACCGACGGCGCCTCCCACAACGGCATGTGGGACATGTCGATCCTCCAGGTCGTCCCGGGCCTGAGGCTGGCCGCCCCGCGCGACGCCGACCAGGTCCGCGCGCAGCTGCGGGAGGCCGTCGCCGTGGACGACGCGCCGACCGTGGTCCGCTTCTCCAAGGGCGCCGTCGGCCCCGCCGTCGCCGCGGTGGGACGCGTGGGCGGCATGGACGTCCTGCGCGAGCCGGGCACCGACACCCCCGACGTGCTCCTCGTCTCCGTGGGCTCCCTCGCGCCGATGTGCCTGGAGATCGCGGGCCTGCTCGACAGGCAGGGCATCTCCACCACCGTCGTGGACCCGCGCTGGGTCAAGCCCGTCGACGAGGCCATGGCCCCCCTCGCGGAACGGCACCGCGTGGTCGTCACCGTCGAGGACAACTCTCGGGTCGGCGGCGTCGGCTCGGCGATCGCGCAGGCCCTGCGGGACGCGGGCGTGGACGTTCCGCTGCGCGACTTCGGCATCCCGCCGCGCTTCCTCGACCACGCCTCCCGTGCCGAGGTGATGGCCGAGATCGGGCTCACGGCGCCGGACATCGCCCGTCAGGTCACCGGCCTGGTCTCCAAGCTGGACGGCCTCCCCCACGCCCGGCTTCGCTCGAGCGGAAGGACCCCCATCGGCAGCACGGCGGCCGAGGTCGACTCGGTGGAGTCGGCCCGCGACTGACGCACCCGCGACCGACCCGCCGAACGGGCCGGTGGGACCGCTCCTCACAGTGGTCTTACCGGCCCGTTCGCGTGAATCCGCCCGCTCCGGGGCATACGGTCCCCCAATCTCGGCTTCGCTCGACCGGGGGGGACCCCCATCGCCCCCTCTCGATCATGTCGAGGACGACACAGCGTGGGAGGTACCCGTGAGCAGCACCCTCTTCCGGACGAAGAAGGTCGAGCAGTCCATCCTCGATACCGAGGAGCCCGATCACGCGCTCAAGAAATCCTTGTCCGCGCTGGATCTGACCGTCTTCGGCGTCGGCGTCATCATCGGCACCGGCATCTTCGTCCTGACCGGCACGGTGGCCAAGAACAACGCCGGCCCCGCCGTCGCACTGGCCTTCGTCGTGGCCGGTGTCGTCTGCGCGCTCGCCGCGCTCTGCTACGCCGAGTTCGCCTCCACCGTCCCGGTGGCCGGCTCCGCGTACACCTTCTCGTACGCCTCCCTCGGTGAACTGCCCGCCTGGATCATCGGCTGGGACCTGGTCCTGGAGTTCGCGCTCGGCACCGCGGTGGTCGCCGTCGGCTGGTCCGGGTACATCGCCTCACTCCTGGACAACGTGGGCTGGCACCTGCCGGCCTCGCTCAGCGGAAGAGAGGGCGCGGACGGGTTCGGCTTCGACATCCTCGCCGCCGCCCTCGTCCTGGTGCTCACCGCCATTCTCGTGGTCGGCACGAAGCTCTCCGCGCGGGTCACCGCCGTGGTGGTCGCCATCAAGGTGACCGTCGTCCTGACCGTGATCGTCGCGGGCGCCTTCCTCGTCAGCGGCGACAACTACCACCCGTTCATCCCGAAGGCGCAGGAGGTCCCGGCCGGTGAGGGTCTCAAGGCCCCGCTGATCCAGCTGATGTTCGGCTGGGCGCCCTCCAACTTCGGCGTGATGGGCATCTTCACGGCCGCCTCCGTCGTGTTCTTCGCCTTCATCGGCTTCGACGTCGTGGCCACGGCGGCCGAGGAGACCAGGAACCCGCAGCGGGACATGCCGCGCGGCATCCTCGGCTCGCTGTTCATCTGCACCGTCCTGTACGTCGCGGTGTCGATCGTCGTGACCGGTATGGAGCACTACACCAAGCTGTCCGTGGACGCCCCGCTCGCCGACGCGTTCAAGGCCACCGGGCGTCCCTGGTTCGCGGGCTTCATCAGCTTCGGCGCCGCCGTCGGCCTGACGACGGTCTGCATGATCCTTCTCCTCGGCCAGACCCGGGTGTTCTTCGCGATGAGCCGGGACGGGCTCCTGCCCACCTTCTTCTCGCACGTCCACCCGCGGTTCAGGACCCCGTACCGGCCGACCATCCTGCTCGGCGTCGTCATCGCGATCCTGGCCGGCTTCACCAGCCTCAGCGAACTGGCGGAACTGGTGAACATCGGCACGCTGTTCGCCTTCGTGGTCGTCGCTGTCGGCGTGATCATCCTCCGCCGGACCCGGCCCGACCTGCCCCGCTCCTTCCACACACCGTGGATGCCGTTCCTGCCCATCCTGTCGGTGTGCGCCTCACTCTGGCTGATGCTGAACCTGCCCGCCGAGACCTGGATCCGCTTCGGCATCTGGATGGTGATCGGCTTCGGCGTCTACTTCCTCTACGGGCGCGGCCACAGCCTGCTCGGCCGGCGCGAAGCGGCCACGGCCGCCGCGCAGCCGCCGAACGGCGACGCGGGGTAGCTGTCCCCGCCGTACGCCGCCCACTACTGGCGCGGTCAACTCGCCGCGACGGTACGTCGGTTCGCGTAAGCAGGGGCCTGCTGAAACCCTGCCCTGTCAGTGTCGGCCTTCGTCCGGTCCCATGGACCCGGACGAAGGCCGAACTCGTCTCGCGGCCCCTGCGAGAGGCTTCGATCATTTCCGCCGAACCACCGGCGCCCCGGCCTATGGGCTTTGACAGATTCGCGATCAACACCCCATCATGATTCCACTAGTCGACTAGTGAAATGGTGGTGAAGGGGTGGAGTTCCGCATCGACAGGCGGAGCGGGGTCGCCGCCTATCAGCAGATCGTTCAGCAGACCAAGCAGGCCCTGCGGCTGGGCGTACTCGTACCCGGGGACCAGTTGCCCACGGCCAAGGCGGTTGCCCAGACCTCCGCGGTCAACCCCAACACCACGCTCAAGGCGTACCGCGAACTGGAGCGGGAGGGCCTGGTCGAAGCGCGGCCGGGAGTGGGGACCTTCGTACGTCAGTCGCTGGCTCGTCCGCAGGCGGGGGCTGATTCGCCGCTGCGCGGTGAGCTGGAGGACTGGATGGACCGGGCCCGCGAGGCGGGCCTTGAGCAGGACGACGTGACCGCTCTGGTCGCGTCGGTGATGGAGGAGCGGTACGCCGGGACCGGGCCTGCCGCCGACCGCGCGCGCACAACAGGAACAGCAGCGACAACAGGAACCATGGGAACAAGGGGACACGCATGATGAGCTACGAGACGGGCCACGGGGGCTCCGCGGACACGTCCGCGATAGAGGCCCTCGGCGTCGGCCGGAAGTACCGCCGGGGCTGGGCGCTGCAGGACTGCTCCTTCCGGCTGCCCGCCGGGCGGATCTGCGGTCTGGTGGGCCCCAACGGGGCCGGCAAGACCACGCTGATGGCCATCGCCGCCAACCTGCTGGAGCCGACCACCGGCACCCTGCGCGTGTTCGGCGCGGCCCCGGAATCCGCGGAGGCCACCCGGCGTACCGCGTTCCTCGCCCAGGAGAAGCCCCTGTTCCGGCGCTTCACCGTCGCCGAGACCCTGCGCATGGGCCGCGAACTGAACCCCGGCTGGGACCAGCAGGCCGCCGAGAACATCGTCCGGGCGGGCAATGTGCCCCTCGACGCGAAGATCGGCACGCTCTCCGGCGGCCAGCGCACCCGGGTGGCCTTCGCCGTCGCCTTCGGCAAGCGTCCCGACCTGCTGCTCCTCGACGAGCCGATGTCGGACCTCGACCCGCTGGTGCGCCACGAGTTGATGGGCACCCTGCTGGCCGAGGCCGCCGAATGCGGCACCACCGTTCTGATGTCCACCCACATGCTCGCCGAGCTGGAGAACATCTGCGACCACCTGCTGGTCATCGCGGACGGCGGCCTTCGTCTGGCCGGTGAGGTGGACGAACTCCGCACCGCCCACGCCGTGCTGACCGGGGCCCACTCCGACGGGCGGACACCCCCGGAGCTGGCGTACCACACCCTGGTCGAAACCCGTATCAGTGGACGGCAGTTCACCTCACTGGTGCGGCCCGACGGGCCGCTCGACGGCCCCTGGCAGGCGAGCACCCCGAACCTGGAGGAACTCCTGCTCGCCTACCTGCGCTCGCCCGAAGCCCCGCCGCTGATCGGTCCCAGTTCCTACGTCGCCCCGCAGGCGGTGGCGGCATGAGCACGATGACCAACACCGGCACCACCGGCAGCACCTCCTCCGACTCCGCCCGCGGCGAAGCCGGCCGTGGCCGCGGCCTTCGGCTCGGCGGCATGAACTGGCTCGTCTGGCGTCAGCATCGCGCCGCCTACTGGACCCTCCTGGCCGCCGCCGCCATCGCCGTCGCGGTGATGGTCTACCAGCGCCAGCAGATGATCACGTACCTCCAGGGGTACGACTATCCCCACCTGAAGGACGGCTGGGAGAACAAGTTCGACCATGCACCCCTCAACTCGACCGCTCAGCTGCTCCAGCTCGTGCCCATCCTGATCGGTGTCTTCCTCGGTGCGCCCCTGCTCGCCGGCGACCTGGAGAGCGGCACCGCCAAGCTCGTCAGCGCACAGTCCGTCAGCCGCGTCCGCTGGATCACCACCAAGCTCGGTGTGACCGCACTCGTGGTCGTGGTGTGCACCACGGCGGTCTCCGCCGCGTTCACCTGGTGGTGGTCACCGGTCAAGTCATCGTCGTACGCCCTGAGTTGGTACGATGATGCCGGCTTCGACAGCAGCGGACCCATGCCCGGGGCACTCTCCCTGCTCACCCTCGTCGGTGGCGTGGCGATCGGCATGCTGCTGCGCCGGACCCTGCTGTCCATGGTCGTCACCCTGGGCTTCGCCGTCGCCCTGCGGCTGGTGTGGTCGCATTTCCGGATGTCCCTCGGGAATGTCCTCACGGTCACCACCCACAACGGTGTCACGGGGGAGAACGTCTTTCCGAACCTGCCCGACAGCGCCCACCTCGTGGACCAGTCCTACCTCACGGCCGCGGGCGACACCATCGGCTGGGGCAGCTGCAACCAGGGGACGGAGAAGGCCATGAACGTCTGCCTGGAGAAGGCGCAGGTCGTCGGCTGGTCGGTGGACTACATCCCGATGTCCCAGATGTCCTCCATGCAGTGGCTCGGTGCCTCGATCCTGCTGGCCCTGGCCGCCGGCGGCGCGGCATTCGTCATCCTCTGGGGTCGCAAGCGCCTCGTCTGACCATCCGACCAGGCGCCTAGTAGAACCGGATCTCCCACTGAGGTGTGTTCATCCTTGCCCTTGGGTTTCTTGTAGCCCGTGATGATCGCCGGATCGGCGTCGGTGTCGAGCGGCCAGAGCGATCACCGTGATCCGCCCGGTCGGGAGCTTGCGCCAAGGGAGCGGATCTTCTTCAGGTGGGCGGACAGCAACGACGTCAGGTACCGCAACGTCTGCGTGGACAGCGGCAGTCGGCACTGGTGGACAAGTTCGCTGTGGCCCCCGGCCGGGGCAGGTTTTGTAGGCATACTTCACCAACTTGCGCCGGGGGCCGGGCCAGTTACGGCAACGTGGCACAGGTCACGGCCGCGCGGTGAAGGTGCCGTTCGGCAGCTTGTGCAGCCAGCCGCGATCAGCGCGGAGCCGGCGGCCACCGTCAGACCTGCGGCCCCTGCCGCACCTATGAAGCTGCGGCGGTGGGTAGTTGGGGATGATGCCGGGGGTGAAGAGGAAGGTCCCGAGGACGATCATCAGCAGCGGCTTGCCCGCCACCGTGCCCGGCCGCGAGAGCCCGTACGCCAGGGCCACCGTGCAGAGCAGGCTGAGCGCCGTGCCGACCAGGGTGATGACGACGCTGACCACCGCGGCCCGCGTGACCACGCCGCCGGAGAGGACCACGTTGTAGGACTCGAAGGTCGGATTGCTCGGGAAGAGCACGTAGCCGCCGTTGGCCGCGAGCTCCTCCTTGGTCGCCAGGCTGTTGCCCAGGCAGAGCAGGAACACAAGCGGAGCAGGGCTTACCAATCTCCCAAACGTCTCAATTTCGCCTCCACCGCACCTTGGGAACCATCCCCCACGTCTGCTAGCTTCCCCGTTCGATTCCGAACTGCCGTGACACAACGGCAGCTTCGAGACAACAGGCATGTCTCCAGACGTGGGAGGCCCCATGAACAGAAGCGCCGCCGTGCCCCTCGGCGCGGCCTTACTCCTTCTCCTCGGCACGGCCGTGCCCGCCGCCGCGGGAATCCCCGGCGACGGCGCGGCCACCGACGGGGCGACGCTCTACCGCGACAACACGGTCGACGTCTCCTACCGCCAGGTCACCCCCGGCGACGCGGCGTGGAGCCAGGTCCCGGCCGCCCTCCGCGGCAGAGCGACGGAGGGCTCGTACGTCGCCCGGCTCCAGCTCGAGAACGTCTCCGATCACCCCGTCTCCAAATGGTCGCTGACCTTCGAGCTCTCTGACCGCATCACGGACACCTCCGCCGCGAAGCTCGCCGCCCCCCAGGACGCGCGCACGACGCTCCAGGGCGTCGGCCCCACGAACACCCTCCAGCCGGGCAGGACCGAGACCGTCTGGTACCGCGCCGAGCCCGGCGCCAAGGCCGATACCCCGACCTGGGCGTCCTTCGCCGAGCACGGCATCTCGCCGACGGAGGACACCGACGGCGACCGCCTCCCCGACGACCTGGAGGTGCGCGCCAAGCTCGACCCCAAGTCCGAGGACACCGACGGCGACGGCCTCTCCGACTTCGCCGAGCTCGGCTACCGCTTCAGCTCCCCGCTCAAGGCCGACACCGACGGCGACGGCATCAAGGACGGCGCCGAGGACCCCGACAAGGACGGCCTCACGGCCGCCCGCGAGCTCAAGCTCCGCACCACGCCCACCCGCGCCGACACCGACCAGGACGGCCTCGCGGACGCCCGCGAGCTGAAGCTCGGCACGGAGCCCACCAAGGCCGATACCGACGGCGACGGCGTCCAGGACGGCGAGGAGACGAGGCTCAATGCCTCCCCCCGCGCCAAGAACTCCTCCTTCGACGTGACCCGCCGCGCGGACGGCGGCGCCACCGCCGCCGAGGCCACGCTCAAGGGCCTGCGCGCCGAGCAGGTCGGCGGCTTCCAGGTCACCAGGCTCCCTGCCAAGCAGCGGGAGTTCCCGGAGTCCACTCCGGGCTACCTCGGCAACGGCTTCCAGGTCTCCGCCCCCGCGGACGGCGCCGCAAGGCTCACCTTCCGCCTCGACCCCGACCGTACGGAGGGCACCGCACCGGCCCTCTACCGCTACGACGAGAAGGCCCGCCACCTCGTCAAGCAGTCGGGCCAGCAGCGCAGCGGCAGCACGATCACGGCCACCGCCACGGCCGACGGCTCCGCCAAGTACGTCGTCCTCGACAGCGACGCCTTCGACAAGGCAGGCCCCAGGGCCCCTGGCAAGCGAATCCTCTCCGACGGCGCCGGCGACGGCGGAGACCCGGGTGACCCGCCCCCGACCGACATGCTGATCCACCAGTCGTCCTTCCGCGAGGGCCGCCGCAAGGCCCCCGACCCCCAGCACCCGCCCGTCCCTGCCGACCCGCGCGTCGCCGACGACCTCACCTTCAACGACTACAACTTCGACGAACTCACCGACCTCGGCTGGGACTTCTGGGTCGCCCGCATCACGCCCGAGTCCTGGATGTGGGCCGAGTTCAACGACATCATGAACTTCGGCAAGCTCGGCGCCGACGCCGACTACGCCCAGTCCGTCGACGACCTCCGCGACGCCTTCCGCTACGGCCGCGACGGCCAGAGCGCGGGCACGGTCACCGTCGAGGACAACTTCGACCCCGGCCGCTACCTCTACCGCGGCTCCGGCACGGCCCTCTCCCGCGCTGTCGGCGCCTCACCGCAGGAGAAGACGTACACCGACAAGGCCAGCCAGATCATCAAGCAGTCCCTCATCGACAACCAGGGCCGCACCGATCAGCTCAAGGTCCAGGAGGACCTCTCCAAGAACTTCCTCTTCCAGGAGTTCCTCCGCCAGGACGTGAAGTTCCCGGTGTACGACTTCTCGCTCTGGGACGCCAACCAGCGCGCCCTCTCCATCGCGATCCACCAGTTCCACGGCCACACGATCGCGCTGAAGGACTACAAGGTCGAGGGCAACTCTTTCTCCGGCAAGCTCGTCTTCCACTCCTACGACCACTTCGGTCTCGACCCGGACGACGAGATCACGGAGTACGGCTTCATCGACTGGTTTACGCTCCAGCACTATGACCGGTTCGACGGGAAGTACCCCCCGCCGATCGCGCAGGCGGACATCGAGATCCCCATCAGCGGCACGTTCTGACCTCGCCGACCTGATGCCCCACAGGCGCTCGCCGGGCCGGGTCCTGGTCGTCACGCTGCTCGTCGTGACGGCCGGGTACCTGGCCTGGCGGGTCGCCGTCCTCGCGGGCCTGGAGGCCCACTTCGGCAGCGGCTTGGACGAGCAGCGCTTCAACCGGCTGCAGCAGGAGTACGACCGCCGCGAGGACGCCTTCGCCCGGGCCGACGCCCGGATGCGGAAACTGATCGCGGAACACCCCCGCGCCGAACGCATCGACTGGAGCGGGTACCGGACCTGCGTCCGCGAGCCCGGCCGCCCCTCCGACACGTGCACGACGACGCCCCCGCGCGATCAGAAGGTGTACGACGCCCTCTGGGGCGTCGGCGTGATCCTCTACCAGTCCAAGGACGAGGGCCGCACGTTCTACCGCTTCTACCACGAGGACCCCCCGCGCTACACGATCATGCGCGCCCCCGAGGACACCGCGGAGGAGGCCGAGGAGTACGCGGACGCCCACGGCTTCCGCTCCACCCGCCCCCTCGGGCCGGGCTGGACGATCCTCGGCCCGATCGACGACATCGGCCGCGAGGAGAAGCAGTTCCCGTAGGAGGGCTCGCAGAACGCTTCGCCGGGAGGCAGCAGGGAAGCAGCAGGCACGAGAGGAGGCCCCCACTCAGTAAAGGGGGGTTCGCATACTGCCCCTCCCACAGCAGGCGGTGGTGGCGGTACGGCGGTCAGGTCGGCCTGACCGTGCGCGGCCCCGCCACCTCCGCCCCCAACTCACCGACCCTGCGCCGAAGTTCACGGTCTGCCGTGACCACCAGCACCGGTCGCTCACCCGCCCGCGCCACCAGCTCGACCATGTGATCGTCCCCGCTGCCGGGCGCGGCCTCCACCCGTACGCCCGGTACCGGCTCCACACCACGCGCCGCGCCCTCGACCACGAGCACGATCTCCACCGGTCCGGAGCGCCCCGGCACCCCGTCCACCGCAAGCCGGTCCCGCAACCGCTCCGCGGCCCCCCGCCGATCCCGCCACCATCCGTCGGGCACCGACCCGACGACATTCGCGGCGTCCACGATCACCAGAAGGGGAGCGTTGTCGTCCATACGGCCAGGGTCCCACGGGCGGCGTCCTCGGCCCCCCTGCATCACCTCACCCCTCCCGCCCCTCCTCGAAGCTGGCGAAGTACGCGGCGACCATGTCATCGTCGGCGTGGCCCTGGGCGGCGGCGCGTTCCAGGCGGGTTGCGGTGGCGGTGGCGACGTCGAGGCGGACGCCGTGCTGTTCGCCGGCCTGGACGATCAGCCGGGCGTCCTTCGCGGCGGTGGACACCGCGAACTGGGCGGGAGTCAGCCGCTCTTCGAGGACGAGGGCGGACTTGGCGCGCAGGTAGCCCATGTCGAGCGGGCCGCCGGCGATGGCGTCGAAGAAGTGCTGGGGGTCCACGCCGAGGGACCGGGAGAGCGCCAGCACCTCACCGACCGCGGCGGTGGCGGCGAGGACCCAGCTGTTGGCCACCAGCT
Source organism: Streptomyces sp. NPDC050287 (assembly GCF_044459385.1). Taxonomy (NCBI): domain Bacteria; kingdom Bacillati; phylum Actinomycetota; class Actinomycetes; order Kitasatosporales; family Streptomycetaceae; genus Streptomyces; species Streptomyces sp. NPDC050287. Next base: position 143,550 of record NZ_JBITIY010000003.1, read on the forward strand.
TCAGGCGGGTGGCGCTGCCGGCGGCGCCGTCCTCGCCGGTCCACACCGTGCGGGAGCCCACCGCGTCCAGGACGGGAGCCACCGCCTGGCGGCTCTCGACGGGCCCGGCGGCCAGCACGAGCAGTTGGCCGGCCTCGGCGGGCTGACGGGTGCCCAGCACCGGCGCGTCGAAGAAGACCAGTCCCCGCTCGCGGGCGAAGTCGGCCAGGTCGCCGATCGCCTCGATGCCCGCGGTCGTCGACTGCATCCAGGCGATCCCCGGACGCAGCGCGTCGGCGGCCTCGCGCATCACGTCGAGGGCGGCGGGGCCGTCGTACAGGATGGTCAGGACGACGTCGGCGCCCCGGACGGCCTCGGCGGGGGTGCCGGCGACCGCTACGCCGTCGGCGGCGAGCGGTTCGGCCTTGGCGCGGGTGCGGTTCCAGGCCCGGACGGTGTGTCCGGCACGGGCCAGGTTGCGGGCCATCGCGGCCCCCATGATCCCGGTGCCCAGGACGCTTACGGTGAGCTTGTCGGTCATGACGTCGACTTCCTGTCCTCGCACTGTTCTCGCACTGCTCTCGCATGGTGTCGCACGGACCTCGTACGTGTCCGTGTCCGCAGGGACCAGCCTGCCCGTTCGACGGCGTTCCTCGCCCCCGGGGCGGCCGGGCCCGGCCTGGCGTGGCGGCCGTAGTCCCCTGGGGCGGCCCGGCCCTGCGTGCCGGTCGTCGCGCACCGGACCGCCGGTCAGGGGCCTGGAACGCGCTGACTCTTCGCCTCCGCTTAAAGTGAAACGGTGAACGGCGACTGGCTTCTTCGTGGCCGCGACGGCCGGCTCAGTGTGTATCTGCCCGTGGGCGACGCCGTCCTGTGCCGGGCCGAGCGCGGCCCCGGCGGCCCGTGGCAGGCTCCCCGCCGGGTGGGCGGCGGCCAGAAGCTGCACCCCGTGCTCGCGGTCGGGCAGGGTACCGACGGCTACGCCCATCTGGTCGCCTGGCGGCCCACCAGGCCCGGCCAGTCCGGTCTGGTGCACTCCACCCACTTCCGGCCCAGGCTCGCCGCCCTCGACTGGGCCCCGATCGGCCACCCCGACAAGACCGGCGACCGCACCGGTACGCCCGCCGTCGCGGTCGACGCGCAGGGCCGGGCCCATGTCTTCGTCCGCAACACGGGCGGCGGGGTGAGCATGCTCGCCCAGAAGGAGAAGGGCGGCTGGGGCCCCTGGCGCGACCTGAAGGGAACTGACGTACAGGAGGAGTTGGCGGCCGTGACGGGGGAGTCCGGACGCGTCGAGCTGTACGCCGCCGCACCCGGCGGGATCCTGCACTGGCGGCAGGAGGAGGCGGGCGCCACCCCGGTCCTGGAGGAGAAGATCGACGCTCCGGTCCGCCCCGGCACCCTGCGCGCCCTCGCCACCTCCCCCGAGCGCACCACGCTTTTCTACACCGACACCTCCGGCGACCTGTGCGCCTGGCGCCCCGGAAACAAGCCGGTCACCCTGCTCGCCTGTGCCGGTCCCGGCCCGGTGTCCGCGGTGCGCTGTGAACTCGACGGCCACGACTGCACGTTGCTCGCCCAGCGGTCCGCGAGCGGCCGGGTCGCCTTCGCCGCGTACCCCACCGAGCAGGAGTCGGCGGGCGCCTGGTGGACCGAGTCGGGACCCCAACTCCCCGTGGACGCCGAGGTGTCGCTGGCCCTCGACGAGGAAGAAGAGGTGGTCGCGGCCACTGTGTCCCCGACGAGCGGTCAGTTGCTGATCAGCCGCCGCAAGAACGAGCCGGGCCTCGCATTGCGGGCCTGGCAACAGGCCTGACGGACCCTCAGCCCGTGACGCGCGACGCGCCAGGGGTCGAAGACACATGAAACTCACAGAGGGTTGTATGGATGCGCGCGTGACGAGGGGCACGTTAAGAAGCTGTGGTTGAAGAGTGAAGACGCTTGCTAGCCTCCCTTCGTTTGTTCGAATTATCGGGAGACCGACGTAGCACCGGGGACCCGGCCGCCAGGCCGGTAAAAACGGGGTTGGGAATGTTGTCGTGAGCAGATCCTCCACGGTGGATCTTGTCGTTGTGGGACTCGGTTACGTGGGGCTGCCGCTGGCCCGTTCAGCCGCCGCGGCAGGCTTGAGGGTGGTGGGTCTCGATCGCAGCCGACGGGTGGTCGACGGACTGAACTCCGGTCGTTCCCACGTGGACGACATCACGGACGCCGAAGTCGGCACGATGCTCGGCCAGGGCTTCCGGGCGGTCGACGGGGCCGAGGTCATCGCGGACGCCGCCGCGGTCGTCGTCTGCGTCCCCACCCCGCTCACCGAGCACGGCGCCCCCGACCTCGGCGCGGTGCACGCCGCCGTGGACGACATCGCGGCCCACCTGCACCCCGGCACCCTCGTGGTGCTGGAGTCGACGACGTACCCGGGCACCACCGACGAGGTCGTCCGCCCCCGCCTGGAGGCCGGGGGGCTGCGCGTCGGCACCGACTTCCACCTGGCCTTCTCCCCGGAGCGCATCGACCCGGGCAACGCCTCCTTCGGCCTGGAGAACACCCCGAAGGTCGTCGGCGGCATCACCGCCGACTGCACCAAGGCCGCCCGTGCCCTCTACGAGCGTTTCGTGAGCCGGGTCGTGGAGGCCAAGGGCACCCGCGAGGCAGAGATGGCGAAGCTGCTGGAGAACACCTACCGGCACGTCAACATCGCGCTGGTCAACGAGATGTCGATGTTCTGCCGTGAGATCGGCGTCGACCTGTGGGACGCGATCCGCTGCGCCTCCACCAAGCCGTTCGGCTTCGCGCCCTTCCACCCGGGCCCGGGCGTCGGCGGACACTGCATCCCCATCGACCCCAACTACCTTTCGTACAAGGTGCGTTCGCTCGGCATCCCGTTCCGGTTCGTGGAGCTCGCGCAGGAGATCAACCAGCGCATGCCCGTGCACGTGGTCAACCGGGCCGCCGACCTGCTCAACGACCAGGGCAAGGCCGTCCGCGGCTCCCGTGTGCTGCTGCTCGGTGTGACCTACAAGCCGGACATCTCCGACCAGCGCGAGAGCCCGGCGCTCGCCGTCGCGGAGAACCTGCTCGCGCGCGGCGCCGAACTCGTCTACTTCGACCCGCGGGTCGAGGACTGGAAGGCCGGCGGCGCGAGCGTCGAGCGGACGGACGACTACCTCGCCGAGGCCGAGACCGCCGACCTCACGATCCTGCTCCAGCCGCACCGCGAGATCGACCTGGGCCTGCTCGCCGACCGCGCCCGTGCGCTCTTCGACACCCGGGGCAAGTCCGCTGACCACCCGCGGGTGGTCAAGCTGTGACTTCCGACGATACGTACATACCCGGTGCCGTCGACGCCGACGACCATCGAGGGCACCGCAAGCGCCGGCACCTCAAGGTCTCGTACTTCGTCTTCCTCGGCCTCGCCGCGCTGATCGCCACCCGGCTCGACGCGGGCTCCCTGCACCTGTACTCGCTGGGCGCCATGACGCTGCTGGCCCTGAAGATGTTCGGCGCCCTCTTCTACCGTCCGGCCAAGGCGGGGCGGGAGGAGCTGGAGTACCTGGAGAACGCCTGGGTCACCGCGGTCATCCCGATCTACAACGAGGACCCGGTGATGTTCGAGCAGGGCATGCGCAGCCTCCTCGCGCAGAGCCGCCTGCCCAACGAGATCCACATCATCGACGACGCCAGTGCCAACGACTCCGGCATCAGGACGGCGAAGAAGATGCGCCGCGAGTTCGAGGCGAAGGGCGTCAAGTACACGGTCAGCGTGCAGCCCGAGAACAAGGGCAAGCGCGAGGCCCTGGCGCTGGGCTTCGAGGCCGCCCCGTACTCGGACATCTTCCTGTGCGTCGACTCGGACACCGTGCTGTCCCGGGACACCGTCCGCGAACTGCTGCTGCCGCTGGCCGACGAGAAGATCATGGCCTCCACCGGCATGGTGCTGGCGCTCAACCACGACAGCAACATCTTCACCCGCCTCCAGGACCTGCGCTACGGCAACTCGTTCCTGTTCGAACGGGCCGCCTACTCCCGCCTGAAGTCGGTCCTGTGCTGCTGCGGCGCCCTGTCCGCCTACCGCGGCACCCTGGTGCGCAAGTACCTCCCGGACTTCCTCAACCAGCAGTTCCTTGGCAAGCCGGCCGTCTTCGGCGACGACCGCCGTATGACCAACTACTGCCTGATGGAAGGCCAGGTCGTCTTCCAGGAGACCGCCGTCGGGTACACGGCCGTTCCCGAGAAGCTGCCGCACTTCCTGCGCCAGCAGGTCCGCTGGAACAAGTCCTTCTTCCGCGAGTCCCTGTGGGCCTTCCGCCACCAGAAGAAGTACCGCCCGGCGTTCTGGCTGACGTGCATGGAACTGGCGCTGTGGCTGGTGTTCGGCTCGGCGATGTTCTACTCGATGGTCATCACGCCGATCCTGCACCCCGACCGGTTCGTCAACCACATCGGCGACTACCTGGTCTTCATGGTGCTCATGGGGTACCTCCGCAACGTGCGCTACCTCGACTTTCCGCGCCGCGGCATGGGCTTCGTCAAACGGTTCGGCATGTTCCTGCTCGCCCCGATCTACGGTGTGATCCAGCTGACCCTCCTCACCCCGCTCCGCTTCTACGCCCTGTTCACCCTGCACAAGGGCAGTTGGGGCACCCGGCAGGGCGGCGTCGAGGTGTCCGTGGCCGGCGACCACGAGGCCGATGTGACGGAGATCTTCGAGGAAGAGGACCCGTACTCGGACAAGAAGGTCACCGAGACGCTCCAGTTGATGCGCCTCGAAGGCGTGGCCCTGCGCACCCGGCCCCGGCCCTCCGGCCCCATCCCCACCCAGCCGCAGCCGCTGCCCGGCTACGACGAGCAGCACGCGCACGTACCGCAGCAGCAGGTGTCCTGGGGCACGTCGGCCCCGGCCGGACCGCAGCAGTGGCAGGGCGGCGGCCATCCCGATCCGTACCAGCAGGGCTACAACCCCCAGCACCAGCAGGGCGGTTACCCGGACCCGTCCTGGCAGCAGGGCAACGGCCAGGTCAACGGCCAGGGCAACGGACAGGGCTGGTAGGTCCGAGCGAGCAGAAGAGGGGGCGGCCATGTGGCCGCCCCCCTCGTCGTCGCCGAGGCCTCACGTGTACGAGGCCATGGCCTCCTCGACCGTGAGCACCGGGATGCCCCGGTCCTTGATCGCCTGCATCAGCGTGGTGAGGCCGGCCTTGCCGATCTCCGTACTGCTCGCCGGGGCGCCCTCGACGATCCTGTGGAGGCACAGGATGAGCCAGTCACCGTTGTTCGCGCAGCGGTCGAGCTTGCCGCCCGCGTCGGTCACCCGCGACAGGGCCGTGCCGCCGATGCCCGTGCCGTCGTTGATGCCCGTCAGCGCCTTGAGACGGTAGGGCATGGCCGGTGCGAAGGACTCGATCGTCTCGGAGATGATCGACCGGGCCGTGGTGAAGTGCCGGCTCGCGATCCGGTCCACCGGAACGCCGTCCGTCGTCTTCTCGAACGACCCGTGCGGATAGGCGAAATGCTCACTGGTGAAGCCGTTGCCCACCAGCCACTCGCGCAGTTTCCGGAAGTCCTCGTCGGCCTGTTCAGCGGTGAGCTTGGGATAGCTGGCGGTGTGGGTGGCGGTCGCGTAGGAGTGCCCGCCCATCTCCCAGCCCGAGAAGTCCTGCATCGAGCGCATCTGGTCGACCGTCAGGAAGGTGCCGGTGCCGATCGCGTCGGCGATGTTGTAGACCGTGCCCGAGTAGCCGAACTGGTCCATCACCGGGCGGGCCAGGTCGTGGATCGACTTGTGGGAGTCGTCGAAGGTGATGGAGACGACGCCCTTGGGGAAGACCGAGGCGGTGTCCGGTATCAGCTCGACGGCCTGCAGCCGGTAGGTCACCGGCCCGCCCGCGTTGTCGTACACCGCGAACGACATGTCGGTGAAGCCGGTCTTGGTGGACGGGGCGCCGGCGGCGGAGACGGAGTACGTGCCGGCCGCGCCGGTGACGTCGGCCCACTGCAGGTGGACGGTCACCCACTCCCCGGACTGCACGTAGTTGGTGGACGTCGTCGCATGGGCGTGCAGGGTCCAGGAGAAGTAGTTCGCGAAGGAGCCGCTGCCCAGATAGAAGACGATCTTGGACAGGTTGGTGACGTCCTCGACCCGGAAGACGAGCCTGATCATCTTGCCGGTCAGGTTCTGCGCCGCCATACCGGTCTTGCGGACGTACGACTGCTTGCCGGTGCCGTTGGTGGTGACCCGTACCGACTGCGTCCCCCGCACGAACGCGGACGTGTCGTTCGCCTCGGCCGACGCGGTGCCCCCGCCCGCCGGAGTCCAGCCGTGGGAGGCCTGGAACTGCTGGGACCAGGTGGCCCGCCGGTACTTGGGGCGGCGCCCCGACGGGGCGTAGGGCGGGGGTGTGGTCAGGCCTCCGATGGCCGCTCCGGCGGCTGTGGCGGCCGTGGGCTGCGCCGCCTGGGCGCCCAGCCACGCACCGCCGCCGCCCGCGAGGGCGACACCTCCCGTGCCGCCCATGAGCAGCGCGGCGCGCCGGCTCAGGGAACGGGCCGAGATACGGGAATGCTCCTTGCTCAACGAGACTCCTGAACGGTGTCGAAGTAGTTCATGCCGCTGTCGCTGTATTCCTTGACGGCCGCGTCGACGTCCTTGGCCGACAGGACGTCCTTGGCGTTGTAGTACAGCCAGTCGACCTTCATGTCCCAGGAGCGGTCGCCCTTGAACGGCAGGTCGACGAACCAGTGGTTGAAGTTGATCGACATGCCCGCGCGCGGGGCGTACTTGCCGCTGCTGGAGAAGAGTTTCCTGCCGTCCACGCGGTAGGTGACCACGTCGTCCTCGACCGTGATCATCACGGTGTGCCAGCCGGCCAGGCTCTTGTTGGTGGTGGTGTAGACCCGGTCGTTCTTCTCGTGGTCGTACCAGGTCACCGTGTCCAGCTTCGGCCCGAGCCGGCCCCAGCCGCCGTTCGGCATGTACTCGTTGTCGAGTTCGCTGTACGTCTTTCCGCTGCCGCCGATGGTGTAGAAGGTCTGGTTGACGTGGTCGCCGCCCTTGCCCTCGGCCGGGTCGTCGCTGAAGTGGATCCGGGCGGCGTAGGTGCCGTCGCGGAACTCGCGGCTCGCGGTGCCGAGACTGGCCTGCGTGGTGCCGGCCTTGGTGCCGTCGGTGGCGGCGCGCAGGTTCAGCACCTGGCCGCCGTCCAGGGCGTCCTTCTCGGCGGGGAAGGTGACCCCGTCGGCCGACCAGGTGTCGTCGATGCCCGGGCCGCCCTTGCTGCTGCGGACCAGCCAGCCGTGCTTGAACAGGGCGGGGTCCTTGGCGCCGACGTAGTCGAAGTCGTCGAACAGCACCCCGGCCGGGGCGGCCGGCAGCGGCGCGGGCGCGGCGGACGCCTTGGCCGACGCCCCCTTCTTCTCCCCGCCGTTCGGCTCGTCACCCCAGGCGAGGACGCCCCGCTTGTAAGCGGTGACCTTCTTCGACTCCTTGTAGGTGGTCTTCTCGGCGTCGAAGGAGCGGTCGTCGGACTGCCTCAGCTTCTTGTGGTCGGCGCGGAACAGCTGGACGTCGATGCCCTTGCTGTTGGCGCCCGGCTCCAGGGTGCCCGCGTCCTCGGTGAACCGCAGCTCCAGATAGTGGTCGGCGTCCTCGGTGGGATCGTCGAGCGCGGTGACCGTCCCCGCGATGTTCGAGCAACCGACCGAGGCCTGGACGCAGTTGTAGGCGTACGCGGAGGCCCCGTCGGCGGTGAAGTAGTACCGCAGCGTCAGATCGGTGAGCGGGAGCGGCTTCTTCGAGTCGTTGAAGACCTCGAGCGACGGCTTGGCCGCCGCGGCGGTGGCCGGGGTGTCGGTGCGGTACCGGACGGTGAGCTCCGGCGGATCCGGGTTGGCCGCCTTCCACACGGGATACAGGGCGGTGGCACCTGCGGCGACCACACAGATCAGGAGGAGCAGCCTGATCTTGGGCCAGACCCGTCGTCGGGGTGGGCGGCGGCGGGTGGTCGCCACGGTGAAACTCCTTCGCATGGCACCGGACGGTTGAACGACCATGAGCGCAGCCGTCATTGCCATGTAAACAAGTGGTCGGATTGTGTGAGGATCCTATCCGTCGCGGCATGCGCAAGGGGGGCGGAACGCAAGGATTCCTTACCCTGCGCCCCACCCCCCTCAGGGGTATCGCGTTATGCCGGGACGCTCGCCACGCCCGGAGCCAGGAACTTCTTGCCGTTCACGCGCTCGGAGACACCCTCGCGGTCCAGGTACGGCGTGATGCCGCCCAGGTGGAAGGGCCAGCCCGCACCGGTGATCAGGCAGAGGTCGATGTCCTGGGCCTCGGCGACGATGCCTTCGTCGAGCATCAGCCCGATCTCCTGCGCCACCGCGTCCAGGACCCGCTCGCGGACCTGCTCCTCGGTCAGCACGGTGTCGCCCTGCTTCAGCAGCGCGGCGACCTCCGGGTCCAGTTCGGGCTTGCCGCTGTCGTAGACGTAGAAGCCGCGCTTGCCCGCCTTGACGACGGCCGCGAGGTTCTCGGAGACCGTGAAGCGGTCCGGGAAGGCCCGGTTGAGGGTCTCGGAGACGTGCAGGCCGATCGCAGGACCGACCAGCTCCAGGAGGACCAGCGGGGACATCGGCAGACCGAGCGGCTCGACGGCCTTCTCGGCGACCTCGACCGGGGTGCCCTCGTCGATGACGTTCTGGATCTCGCCCATGAAGCGGGTGAGGATGCGGTTGACGACGAACGCCGGGGCGTCCTTCACCAGCACCGCGGTCTTCTTCAGCTTCTTGGCGACGGCGAACGCCGTGGCCAGCGAGGCGTCGTCGGTCTGCTCACCGCGGACGATCTCGAGGAGCGGCAGCACGGCGACCGGGTTGAAGAAGTGGAAGCCGACGACCCGCTCGGGGTTCTTCAGCTTCGACGCCATCTCGGAGACCGACAGGGACGAGGTGTTGGTGGCGAGGATCGCGTGCGCCGGGGCGACCGCCTCGACCTCCGCGAACACCTGCTGCTTGACGCCGATCTCCTCGAACACGGCCTCGATGATGAAGTCCGCGTCCGCGAAACCCTCGGCCTTGTCCAGCACACCAGTCACCAGCGCCTTGAGGCGGTTGGCCTTGTCCTGGTTGATCCGGCCCTTGCCGAGCAGCTTGTCGATCTCGGCGTGGACGTAGCCCACACCCTTGTCGACGCGCTCCTGGTCGATGTCGGTCAGCACGACCGGCACCTCCAGACGGCGCAGGAACAGCAGCGCGAGCTGCGAGGCCATCAGGCCCGCGCCCACGACGCCCACCTTGGTGACCGGACGCGCGAGGTTCTTGTCGGGCGCGCCGGCCGGACGCTTGCCGCGCTTCTGCACCAGGTTGAACGCGTAGATGCCGGCGCGCAGTTCACCGCCCATGATCAGGTCGGCGAGCGCCTTGTCCTCGGCGTCGTAGCCCTGCTGGAGGTCGCCGTTCTTGGCGGCGGCGATGATGTCGAGGGCGCGGTAGGCGGCCGGGGCGGCGCCGTGCACCTTGCTGTCCGCGATGAAGCGGCCCTTGGCGACGGCCTGGTCCCAGGCCTCACCGCGGTCGATCACCGGGCGGTCGATGACGATCTCGCCCTTGAGGACGGCGGCCGTCCACAGCAGCGACTGCTCCAGGAAGTCGGCGCCCTCGAAGATGGCGTCGGCGATACCGAGCTCGTAGACCTGCTCGCCCTTGAGCTGCTTGTTCTGGTTGAGCGAGTTCTCGATGATGACCGAGACGGCCTTGTCGGCGCCGGTCAGGTTCGGCAGCAGCGTGCAGCCGCCCCAGCCCGGGACCAGACCGAGGAAGACCTCGGGCAGCGAGAAGGCCGCGATCGCCTTCGACACCGTGCGGTACTGGCAGTGCAGACCGACCTCGACGCCACCGCCCATCGCCGCGCCGTTGTAGTAAGCGAAGGTCGGGACCGCGATGCCCGCGAGACGCTTGAAGACCTCGTGGCCGCCCTTGCCGATGGCGAGCGCGTCCTTGTGCTCCTTCAGCAGTTCGACGCCCTTGAGGTCGGCGCCGACCGCGAAGATGAACGGCTTGCCCGTGACACCGACACCGACGATCTCGCCGGCCGAGGCCTCCTTCTCGACCTGGTCGATGGCGGTGTTGAGGTTCGCCAGCGAGGCCGGGCCGAAGGTGGTCGGCTTGGTGTGGTCGAGGCCGTTGTCCAGCGTGATCAGGGCGAAGCGCCCGGCGCCGAACGGCAGGTCCAGGTGGCGTACGTGTGCCTGGGTGACGACCTCGTCGGGGAAGAGGTCGGACGCACCCTTCAACAGCTCGGTGGTGGTGCTCACTTGTCCCCCTCGAAGTGCGGGTTCTCCCAGATGACGGTGGCGCCCATGCCGAAGCCGACGCACATCGTGGTCAGGCCGTAGCGGACGTTCGGCTGCTCCTCGAACTGGCGGGCCAGCTGCGTCATCAGACGGACGCCGGAGGAGGCCAGCGGGTGACCGAACGCGATCGCGCCGCCGTACTGGTTGACGCGCTCGTCGTCGTCCGCGATGCCGTAGTGGTCGAGGAAGGCCAGCACCTGGACGGCGAAGGCCTCGTTGATCTCGAAGAGGTTGATGTCCTCGATCGACAGGCCCGCCTTGGCGAGCGCCTTCTCGGTGGCCGGGATCGGGCCGTAGCCCATGACCTCCGGCTCGACGCCCGCGAAGGCGTAGGAGACCAGGCGCATCTTCACCGGCAGGCCGTGCTCGCGGGCGAAGTCCTCGGACGCGATGATCGAGGCGGTGGCGCCGTCGTTCAGACCGGCCGCGTTACCGGCGGTGACCCGGCCGTGGACACGGAACGGGGTCTTCAGACCGGCGAGGTTCTCCAGGGTGGTGCCCGGGCGCATCGGCTCGTCGGCGGTGACCAGGCCCCAGCCCGTCTCACCGGCCTCCGGGTTCGTGCGACGTACGGAGATCGGGACCAGGTCGGCCTGGATCTTGCCGTTGGCGTACGCCTTGGCGGCCTTCTCCTGCGAGCGCACGGCGTACTCGTCGGCGCGCTGCTTGGTGATGTGCGGGTACCGGTCGTGCAGGTTCTCCGCGGTCATGCCCATGAACAGGGCGGACTCGTCGACCAGCTTCTCGGAGACGAACCGCGGGTTCGGGTCCACGCCCTCGCCCATCGGGTGGCGGCCCATGTGCTCCACGCCACCGGCGATGACGGCGTCGTACGCGCCGAAGGCGATGGAGCCGGCCGTGGTGGTCACGGCGGTCAGGGCGCCCGCGCACATGCGGTCGATGGAGTAGCCGGGGACCGACTGGGGGAGACCGGCGAGGATGCCGGCCGTACGGCCCAGCGTCAGGCCCTGGTCGCCGATCTGCGTGGTCGCGGCGATGGCGACCTCGTCGATCTGCTTCGGGTCGAGACCGGGGTTGCGGCGCAGCAGCTCCCGGATCGCCTTCACGACGAGGTCGTCGGCGCGGGTCTCGTGGTAGATGCCCTTCGGGCCCGCCTTGCCGAACGGGGTACGGACGCCGTCGACGAAGACGACGTCCCTGACGGTACGAGGCACGATGGCTCTCCTCCAGATGCGGGACGGCACTGCTGCGATGCGCTGAGCGCGCGCTCAGGATCCATGCTACTTGTGGGTAACGTAGCTGCCCAGTCCTGCTGCTCCAAGCGGCGAAGGTCACACCTTCGGCGGAGCCGTCGAGCCACGTGGAGTCAGCACGGGAGTGGGTACCGGATGTGACCCGGGTCCGTCCCCCGTGATCAGCCCGAACAGTGTCCGGGCCGCGTCCGCCCCGAATCCGTGCACGTCATGGCTCATCGCGGAGAGCGTCGGATGCGTGAGCCGGCACAGCTGGGAGTCGTCCCAGGCCAGCAGGGAGACATCGGCGGGCACGCCCAGCCCCATCTCGGCGGCCACCGTCCCTCAAGACCGACACGGAGATGGCGGACGGCGGCGGAGTCCTCTCGCTCCCCGACGACCCGTTCACTTCCACAACCACCTGTCCGCGTTCCAGGGCGGCCGTCAGAGGATCTTGGCGTGATTTCGACGTCCCTTTTCCGCTTCAAGGGCACCTGCGCGGCCCACTGGGAGACGATCTCGGCAGGAGCGGTCCTGGTGATCCTGCCGACACTGATCGTCTTCCTGAGCCTGCAGCGGTTCATCTACAACGGGTTCATGCGGGGGGCGACCAGGTGAGCGGCCCCCAGCACGTCGCGACGGCTAGGCGGACAGCGCGGCCACCAGAACAGGCGTCACCTGCTCCACCTGCCAGGGCCGAGCCCCGTACCCCGCCAACGCGGCCCCGACGGACTCCGCGGTGACAACGTTGGGCGGCTCCCAGCAGACCCGCCGCACCGTGTCGGGCGAGACCAGGTTCTCCTGCGGCATGTTCAGCTGCTCGGCCAGTGCCGAAACCGCCGCCCGTGCCGCCGTCAGCCGGGCCGCGGCGGCCGGGTCCTTGTCGGCCCAGGCCCGCGGCGGCGGCGGTCCCGTCACCGGCTGCCCCGGCTGCGGCAGCTGGGCGTCGGCCAGCGCCTTCGCCCGTTCCACGGCTGCCTGCCACTGCTCCAGCTGCCGGCGCCCCATCCGGTGGCCGAAGCCGTTCAAAGCCGCCAGCGCGTGCACATTGGCCGGAACGGAGAGCGCGGCCTCCACGATGGCCGCGTCGGACAGCACCTTGCCGGGCGACACATCCCGTCGCTGGGCGATCCGGTCCCGCGTCTGCCACAGCTCGCGCACCACCGCGAGCTGCCGGCGCCGGCGCACCTTGTGCATGCCGGAGGTGCGCCGCCAGGGGTCCTTGCGGGGCTCCGGCGGCGGCGCCGAGGCGATCGCGTCGAACTCCTGCTGGGCCCACTCCAGCTTGCCCTGCCGGTCCAGCTCCTTCTCCAGCGCGTCCCGCAGGTCGACGAGCAGCTCCACGTCGAGGGCCGCGTAGCGCAGCCAGGGCTCGGGCAGCGGGCGGGTGGACCAGTCGACGGCCGAGTGGCCCTTCTCCAGGACGAAGCCCAGTACGCCCTCGACCATCGCGCCGAGGCCGACCCGCGGGAACCCGGCGAGCCGTCCGGCCAGCTCGGTGTCGAACAACCGCGTCGGCACCATGCCTATCTCGCGCAGACAGGGCAGGTCCTGGGTGGCGGCGTGCAGCACCCACTCGACGCCCGACAGGGCCTCACCGAGGCCCGAGAGGTCGGGACAGGCCACGGGGTCGATCAGTGCGGTCCCCGCGCCCTCGCGGCGCAGCTGGACCAGATACGCACGCTGGCCGTAGCGGTAGCCGGACGCGCGCTCGGCGTCGACGGCCACAGGGCCGGAGCCGGCGGCGAAGGCGGCGATCACCTCCGCGAGGGCGTCCTCGTCGGCGATCACCGGTGGAATGCCCTCGCGGGGCTCCAGCAAAGGGATCGGATCAGGGCCGGGCTCGGAGTCAGGCGCCCCCGTCACAGAAGATCCGCCGTCGTCCGGAGGGGCGCCTCCGGTGGTTCGCAGTGAAACGTCTGCTGCGGTGTCTTGGGCGTCGGTCACCTGTCAAGGGTATCCATGTATGGACAGCGCCCGCCGACGGAACGTTCCGTCGGCGGGCGCCTGGGGGTCGTAAACCAGTCAGCTCGGTGAAAGTTCCGGTTCACGACGGGTGGGATACGCGGACGAGGACCGGCGGCCGGTCCGGTTCACGTCCGTGAAGGGTGCGGGTCAGTGGATGATGCCGGTGCGCAGGGCCACCGCGACCATTCCGGCACGGTCGCCGGTGCCGAGCTTGCGGGCGATGCGGGCGAGGTGGCTCTTGACGGTCAGGGCGGACAGGCCCATCGAGACGCCGATCGCCTTGTTCGACTGGCCCTCGGCGACGAGTCTCAGCACCTCGACCTCACGGCCGGACAGCTCTCGGTAGCCGCCCGGGTGGCTCGGGGCACCCGGGGGGCGGCGGTGCATACGGGCGGCGGCGGCGCCGATGGGGGCGGCGCCGGGTCGGGTGGGGAGCCCGAGGTTGGTGCGGGTGCCGGTGACGACGTAGCCCTTGACTCCGCCGGCCAGCGCGTTGCGTACGGCACCGATGTCGTCGGCGGCGGACAGGGCCAGGCCGTTGGGCCAGCCCGCGGCACGGGTCTCGGACAGGAGGGTGAGGCCGGAGCCGTCGGGCAGGTGGACTTCGGCGACGCAGATGTCGCGGGGGTTGCCGATGCGGGGACGAGCCTCCGCGACGGACGAGGCCTCGATGACGTCGCGCACACCGAGCGCCCACAGGTGGCGGGTGACGGTGGAGCGGACGCGCGGGTCGGCCACGACCACCATGGCGGTCGGCTTGTTCGGGCGGTAGGCGACCAGGCTTGCGGGCTGCTCGAGGAGAACGGACACCAGGCCTCCTGGGGGTGGGGGACGGGGGCGGGTCACAGTCGTCTTCGGCACCAAACCCGTTCGCCTTTAGAGAATGATCACGATCTAGTGAGTAACAATCCGTGCAATTCGGACACGCGGTCGATCACTCGAAGATCGAACGGTTTCGCTCTGCGTCGATACGCGGCCGAAAGTGGCCGTATCGACAAAGTGATGGCCAAAAAGCCGCCGACCGGTCCCTGTCGGGGAGGACTGCAGGACTCAGCGTGACTGCGGCCCCCGGCGCTGCGGCAGCGTGACCACCGACGCGTCACCCGGCGCGGCCGGCGGCAGACCCGCGACCTGCGCCAGCAGATCGCACCAGGCGGCCAGATGCGCCGCGGTGTCCGGCACCCCGCCCAGGCCCTCCCGGGGCGTCCAGGAGGCCCGGATCTCGATCTGCGAGGCCGCCGGGCGTTCGGACAGCCCGCCGAAGTAGTGGGAGCCGGCCCGCGTGACCGTGCCGCTCGGCTCGCCGAACGCCAGCCCGCGCGCGGAGAGCGCCCCGGTGAGCCAGGACCAGCAGACCTCGGGCAGCAGCGGATCGGCGGCCATCTCCGGCTCCAGCTCCGCACGCACCAGCGTCACCAGCCGGAAGGTGCCCCGCCAGGCGTCGTGCCCGTCCGGGTCGTGCAGCAGCACCAGCCGCCCGTCGGCGAGGTCCTGGTCACCGTCGACGACCGCGGCCTCCAGCGCGTACGCGTGCGGGGCGAGGCGCTGCGGTGCCCGGGTCGGCTCCACCTCGACCTGCGGCCGCAGCCGCGCGGCTCTCAGCGCCTCCACGGCCGCCTGGAAGGGCAGCGGAGCCGCCGTGTTCGCATGCCCTTCGCCCTCCTCGGTGTCCTTCGCCTCGTCCATTCCGCCAGCGCCGTCCGACAGTCGTCCCTTAGCCGCAGCCATGCGGGGAAGATTAAGGGGAACGGGCGCTTCGTGCAGGGAGAGACACCCAGTTGCCGGGCGTCGGGGCTGCCGTCGGGGCCGGCTCCGGGGTCGTGCGAGACTTGCCGCGTGAGTGCCAACGAGAGCCCCGCGAGCCCGCGGTCGACGCAGCCGCCGGCCGCCCGGTCCGACGCAGTCAAGGATTCCGCCTTCCTGAAGGCCTGCCGGCGTGAGCCCGTGCCGCACACGCCGGTGTGGTTCATGCGACAGGCCGGGCGCTCGCTGCCGGAGTACCGCAAGGTTCGCGAGGGCATTCCCATGCTCGAGTCCTGCATGCGGCCCGAGCTCGTCACCGAGATCACCCTGCAGCCGGTGCGCCGGCACGGCGTGGACGCGGCGATCTACTTCAGTGACATCGTCGTCCCGCTCAAGGCCATCGGCGTGGACCTCGACATCAAGCCCGGCGTCGGCCCGGTCGTCGAGCACCCGATCCGCACCCGCGCGGACCTCGCCCAGCTCCGGGACCTCACCCCCGAGGACGTCTCCTACGTCACCGAGGCCATCGGCCTGCTGACCGCCGAGCTCGGCTCCACCCCCCTCATCGGTTTCGCCGGCGCCCCGTTCACCCTCGCGAGCTACCTCGTCGAGGGCGGTCCGTCCCGCACGTACGAGAACGCCAAGGCGATGATGTACGGCGACCCCGAGCTGTGGGCCGACCTGCTCGATCGCCTCGCGGAGATCACGGCCGCCTTCCTGAGGGTCCAGATCGAGGCGGGCGCCAGCGCCGTCCAGCTCTTCGACTCCTGGGCCGGCGCGCTCTCCCCGGCCGACTACCGCCGCTCGGTGCTGCCCGCCTCCGCGAAGGTCTTCCGCGCGGTCGAGGGCTACGGTGTCCCGCGCATCCACTTCGGTGTCGGCACCGGCGAGTTGCTCGGCCTGATGGGCGAGGCCGGCGCGGACGTCGTCGGCGTCGACTGGCGCGTCCCGCTCGACGAGGCCGCCCGCCGTGTCGGCCCCGGCAAGGCGCTCCAGGGCAACCTGGACCCGACGGTCCTGTTCGCCGGTCCGGAGGCCGTCGAGGCCAAGACCCGCGAGGTTCTCGACACGGCGTCCGGCCTGGAGGGCCACGTCTTCAACCTCGGCCACGGCGTCATGCCGTCCACCGACCCGGACGCACTGACCCGCCTCACCGAGTACGTCCACACGCAGACCGCCCGCTGACTCACCACGTGTGCCGGGGCCTCGCCCGCCTGCCGAACACCAGGCCGCGCGGCTCCGGGGGCGGTGGCGTGCCCGGCTTGAGGGGCCAGGCCAGCAGCATCCCCGCGAGGAAGCCGACGACGTGCGCCGCGTACGCCACCGTGCCGGCGGCGGAGACACCCTCGCCGG
Source organism: Streptomyces sp. NPDC050287 (assembly GCF_044459385.1). NCBI lineage: Bacteria > Bacillati > Actinomycetota > Actinomycetes > Kitasatosporales > Streptomycetaceae > Streptomyces > Streptomyces sp. NPDC050287. Next base: position 160,135 of record NZ_JBITIY010000003.1, read on the forward strand.
ACGAGTACACCGCCTGGAGCCCGAACCAGAAGCCCAGCACCAGCCAGGCCGGCAGCCTCAGCGGCAGGAAGACCAGGAACGGGACCAGCACCCAGACCCTGGCCTTCGGATACAGCACCAGATAGGCGCCCAGGACACCCGCGATCGCCCCCGACGCACCGATCAGCGGGTCGGCGGAGTCGGCGTTGAGCAGCGCGAAGCCGTACGAGGCCGCGTAGCCGCAGACGACGTAGAAGAGCGCGAACCGCACGTGCCCCATGCGGTCCTCGATGTTGTTGCCGAAGATCAGCAGGAACAGCATGTTGCCCAGCAGATGCAGCCAGCCGCCGTGCAGGAACATCGCGGTGAACACGGACAGCGGTGGGGACTTGTCGTAGCCCGGCGGTCCGACCACACAGCCCGCGCCCCGGGCGCCCACGCCGACGTCGCCCGTCGGGACCAGCCGGGGCATCTGATGGTGGATCAACTCCTGCGGAACGGCGGCGTAGTGGTCCAGGAACGCCTGCAGGTGGCACAACTGGGACAGACTGCTGTCCCCGGCCACGGAGCCGGCCAGGCCGGGCGTGAACAGGAACACGAGGACATTGGCGGCGATCAGCGCGTACGTCACCACGGGGGTGCGGCGCACCGGGTTCACGTCATGGACGGGGATGACCACAGGAAAGTACTGCCCCCGATGCGGGCGGCGAATCGGTGAACGCCCCGGTCCGCGCGTGCGTATGTCTCCTCAACCGCCCGCGGCACGGGGAAGGTGCGTCGCGGGGACGACGTGAGGAACAGGCGATGAACGACCGAGTTACTCCTGCGATGCACGCCCTGCCCGACGGGGAAGCGGAAATCTCCCTGGTGGTGCGACTGCCCTGGGAGGACGTGGCCCGGCTGGGCCAGGAGGCCGGGCGGATGGCCGCGCAGATGCAGCGGCCGGTGACGCTGGACGAGGCGGTGAGCAACCGGCTGCGCTCCACGCGGTCCGCCGCGCACGCGAGGCCGGCGGGGGAGCAGCCGGCGGCGGCGCCGACGCCCATGACGAGCAGTGCGTCGGTGTCCTCGCTGCCGCCGCGGCCTCCGGCGGACCAGGCTCGGCAGGCCATCGAGAGGATCAACGGGACGGCGTAGCCGGGTGCCCGGGTTCGTTGCCCCGCAGCCCTCTCAGAAGGCACGCACCTTTGCCGCGGCCTTTCGCGCGGCTACCAGCACCGGGTCCCACACGGGGGAAAACGGAGGCGCGTAGCCCAGATCCAGCGCTGTCATCTGTTCCACCGTCATGCCGGCCGTGAGGGCCACCGCGGCGATGTCGACCCGCTTGGCCGCGCCCTCCCTGCCCACGATCTGCACGCCGAGCAGCCGTCCCGTGCGGCGCTCGGCGAGCATTTTCACGGTCATGGGGGAGGCGCCGGGGTAATAGCCGGCGCGGCTCGTGGACTCCACGGTGACCGCCACGAACCGCAGGCCAACCCGCCGCGCGTCCCTCTCGCGCAGACCCGTGCGCGCGATCTCCAGATCGCACACCTTGCTGACCGCCGTGCCGACCACGCCCGGGAACGTGGCGTAGCCGCCGCCGATGTTCGTGCCCATGATCTGGCCGTGCTTGTTGGCGTGCGTTCCCAGGGGGATGTGGCGTTCCTGGCCGGAGACCAGGTCGAGGACCTCCACGCAGTCGCCGCCGGCCCAGATGTTCTCGTGGCCGCGCACCCGCATCGCCAGGTCGGTCAGCAGCCCGCCGTGGGCGCCGAGCGGCAGCCCCGCGGCCCGCGCGAGCGCTGTCTCGGGACGTACGCCGATGCCGAGCACGACCACGTCCGCCGGGTACTCGGCGTCCTGAGTGGCCACCGCCCGCACCCGGCCGTCGTCGCCCGTGAGCACCTTGGTGACCTCGGCGTCGTCGACCATGGTGATGCCCAGGCCCTCCATCGCCTCGTGCACCAGCCGGCCCATGTCCGGGTCGAGCGTGGACATGGGCTCCTTGCCCCGGTTGACGACCGTCACCTCGTAGCCGCGGTTGATGAGCGCCTCGGCCATCTCGACGCCGATGTAGCCGGCCCCGACGACGACCGCGCGGCGGCCACGCGTGCGTGCCAGCGTGTCGAGGAGGGCCTGGCCGTCGTCGAGGGTCTGCACCCCGTGGACGCCGGGCGCGTCGATCCCGGGCAGGTCCGGCTGGATCGGGCGGGCGCCGGTGGCGATGACCAGTTTGTCGTACGACGTCCAGGACTCGGCCCCGGAGTCCACGTCACGCGCGCGTACCCGCCCGCCGCGCACGTCGATCTCCGTGACCTCGGTGCGCATGCGCAGATCGATGTCACGGGCCCGGTGCTCCTCGGGCGTACGGGCGATCAGCTGGTCCCGCTCGGCGACGTCACCGCCGACCCAATACGGGATGCCGCACGCCGAGTAGGAGGTGAAGTGGCCCCGGTCGAACGCCACGATCTCCAGCTCGTCGGGGCCCTTGAGGCGGCGTGCCTGGGACGCCGCGGACATGCCCGCGGCGTCGGCGCCGATCACGACCAGACGCTCCCGCTCACGCTGCGACCCACGCTCCGGCTCACGCTCCGTACGGCTCATGCTCATGCGAACACGCTACGGGGGCACGGCATTTCAGTCCCGCCGCTCGCTTGGGAGCGGCTCAGTTCCGGTCGCCGCCCTCCTGCGGGCGGGTGGGCTCGGGGGCGGGGCGGGCCGTCGGCAGCGGGCCCAGGGCGGTCGCCGCGGGCGCGGGGGCCGGCCGGCGCGGCAGGCGGGGCCGGACGATCCGCAGCCACACCAGCACGATCAGCGCGGCCACCGCCCCGAACGGGAGCACCGCCCCGATGGCCACGGCGAGCCAGCGCAGCATCGTCACGAAGGCGTCCCAGCCGCCCGCCAGCGCGTCCACGAAACCGGGGTCGTCGGCCTCCTTCGCCGCCTTCTTCACCGGTGTCCCGGCCAGGGACAGGGTGATGGTGGCGAGGCTGGTGCGGTCCTTCAGGGACGCCTGCTGGGCCAGCAGCGCCTCCAGGTCGGACTCGCGCCGGCTCAGCTCGCCCTCCAGCGTCACCACGTCGCTGAGCTTGGCCGCCCGGTCCATCAGCTCCCGCACCCGGGCCACGCTGGCACGCTGCGACGTGATGCGGCTGTCCACGTCGACGACCTGGTCGGTGACGTCCTGCGCCTTCGCCGTGCGTTCGATGAGCTTGCCCGCGCCCTGGAGGTCGGCCAGGACCGCGTCGTACCGGTCGACGGGCACCCGCAGCACGACCCGGGTGCGCTCGCGGCCTTCCTGATCCCGGGTGGTGGACTCGTCGCCGACGTAGCCGCCCGCGTTCTCGGTGGTGGAGCGGGCCAGGTCCAGGGCCTTCGGCACGTCCTCGACCTGCACGGTCAGGGACGCGGTGCGGATGATGCGGCTCGCGGTGACCTTGGGCGGCGCGGCCGCCTCGGCACCGCCGGCCCCCCGGCCGCCGGCACCTTCCGCCGCACCGCCCGGCGCGACCCCCTTCGCGTCGCTCCCCGCGGCGGCCTTGTCGGCCGTAGCGCTGCCACCGGAGTCACTGGCGCCGCTGCACCCGGTCAGCGCGAGGGCCGCGGCCAGCAGAAGACCGGCCAGGGCCTGGACGGGTCGTACGGAACGTCGTGCGCGCATATGGGTACCCCCGAGGGTCGTGACGACTGACGACTTGCGACTGACGCTCCTTCGACGTCGGACCGGGACGAAACGTTGGGGTGCCGCGGTCCCGATGCGGTCACGGTCAGGACTCGCGAAGGACACCGGGGCTTCGGCGGGAGTGTCAGCGCGGTCTGAGAAGGTGGGGCCATGAGCGCAACGGGTGCAGGACGGGCGAGGCCCGCCTCGGATCGGGTCGTGGTCGTCGGAGCCGGCATCGCGGGGCTGGCCGCAGCGCACCGGCTGCTGCGACGCGGGGTGGGCGTGACCGTGGTGGAGGCCTCCGACCGCGTCGGCGGCAAGCTGCTGTCCGGCGAGATCGCGGGCGCGCGCGTCGACTTCGGTGCCGAGTCGATGCTCGCCCGCCGTCCCGAGGCCGTCGCCCTCGCCCGCGAGGTCGGCCTGACCGGCCGGCTCCAGCCGCCCGCCACCGCGACCGCCTCCCTGTGGACCCGCGGCGCCCTGCGCCCCATGCCGAAGGGCCATGTGATGGGCGTCCCCGGCACCGCCGCCGCCCTGGCCGGCGTGCTGTCCGAGGAGGGCCTCGCCCGTATCGAACGCGACGCCGACCTGCCCCGCACCGAGGTCGGCGACGACGTGGCGGTCGGGGAGTACGTGGCGGCGCGGGTCGGCCGCGAGGTCGTCGACCGCCTCGTCGAGCCGCTGCTGGGCGGGGTGTACGCGGGCGACGCGTACCGCATCTCGATGCGCTCGGCGGTCCCGCAGCTCTACCGGGCCGCGCTGACGCACGACTCCCTGACACAGGCGGTGCGGGAGATCCAGGCGAAGGCTGCGGCCAACCAGCAGACCGGGCCGGTGTTCATGGGCATCGAGGGCGGGGTGGGCAGCCTCCCGCTCGCGGTGGCTCGGTCGGTGCGGGAGCACGGGGGCGAGATCCTGACCGGGGCGGCGGTGACGGAGCTGCGCCGTGAGCCGTCCGCCGGGTGGCGGGTGGTCGCCGGTGACCGGGTCCTGCGGGCCGACGCGGTCGTCGTGGCCGTCCCCGCTCCGGCCGCCGCGGCGCTCCTGCGCACCGAGTCCCCCGAGGCCGCCGCCGAGCTCACCGCCATCGAGTACGCCTCCATGGCCCTGGTCACGCTCGCCTACCGCCGCGCCGACGTCACGCTCCCCGAGGGCAGCGGTTTCCTCGTCCCGCCGGTCGACGGACGCACCATCAAGGCGTCGACGTTCGCGTCCCAGAAGTGGGGCTGGATCGCCGACGAGAACCCTGACCTGCTCGTCCTGCGCACCTCCGTCGGACGCCACGGCGAGACGGAGATCCTCCAGCGCGACGACACCGGACTCGTCGAGGTCTCGCGGCACGACCTCCGTCAGGCCACCGGCCTCGACGCCACCCCCCTGGAGACCCGCGTCACCCGCTGGACCGACGGCCTGCCCCAGTACCCCGTCGGCCACCACGCGCGCGTGGCCCGCATCCGCGAGCACGTCGGCAAGCTGCCGGGCCTGGCGGTCTGCGGCGCCCAGTACGACGGCGTCGGCATCCCGGCGTGCGTCGCGAGCGCGTACGCGGCGGTGGACCAGCTCGGCGGCGACCTGAGCGCGGTGCGGGAACTCACGGCCGACCCGGTGCAGAGTCTGCACGGCGGAGCAGGAGAATAAGGACCATGAGTGACGACGCCCCTACCCCCGAGGCCGCCCGGATCCCGAACAAGGGCAAGCTGGCCAAGGACCTCAACGAGGTCATCCGCTACACCCTGTGGTCCGTCTTCAAGCTGAAGGACGTGCTCCCCGAAGACGCCGCGCGCGCGGGTTACGCCGACGAGGTCCAGGAGCTGTTCGACCAGCTCGCCGCCAAGGACGTGACGATCCGCGGCACCTATGACGTCTCCGGTCTGCGCGCCGACGCCGACCTGATGATCTGGTGGCACGCGGAGACCAGCGACCAGCTCCAGGAGGCGTACAACCTCTTCCGCCGCACCAGGCTGGGCCGCGCCCTCACGCCGGTGTGGTCGAACATGGCGCTGCACCGCCCCGCCGAGTTCAACCGCTCGCACGTCCCGGCGTTCCTCGCCGACGAGACGCCCCGCGACTACGTCAGCGTCTACCCCTTCGTGCGCTCCTACGACTGGTACCTACTGCCCGACGAGGACCGCCGCCGCATGCTCGCCGACCACGGCAAGATGGCCCGCGGCTACCCGGACGTACGCGCGAACACGGTCGCCTCGTTCTCCCTCGGCGACTACGAGTGGATCCTTGCCTTCGAGGCCGACGAGCTGTACCGCATCGTCGACCTCATGCGCCACCTGCGCGCCTCGGAGGCCCGGATGCACGTCCGCGAGGAGGTCCCCTTCTACACCGGGCGCCGCAAGTCCGTCGCCGAACTGGTCGCGGGACTCGCCTGATCAGCGTGCGGGCTCGACGGCCGGCGCCTTCCGGGACCCGGCCGCCGGCCCGGGCTCCGGGTGCGGCGCGCACGCGGCACGCCGTCCCGGCAGCCGGCCCTGAAGCAGATACGCGTCGAGGTGTCCGTTGACGCAGGGGTTGGGGCCGCCCGCGATGCCGTGCGTACCGGCATCCCGTTCCGTCACCAGCACCGAGCCCGTCAGCCGCCGCCGCAGTTCCAGGGCCCCCTGATAGGGCGCGGCGGCATCCCGCTCGGCGGCCAGGATGAGCGTGGCAGGCAGCTCACCGGGACCGGTGCGCACATCGAGGGGCTGCTGACGCGGCACGGGCCAGTACGCACACGGCAGGTTCGTCCACGCGTTGTCCCAGGTCTCGAAGGGCGCCACCCGCGCCAGCCGGGTGTTGTCCCGGTCCCACACCTCCCACTGAGTCGGCCAGGGCGCGTCGTTGCACTCCACGGCCGTGTAGACCGCCTGGGCGTTCTCCGCCTCGACCGCCGCCTCCGGACGCGGCGCGGCCTGCTCGATCAGCGGCTTCGGGTCGCCCTTCAGATACGCCGACAGCGCCTGCGCGCGCTGCGGCCAGTCGTCGTCGTAGTACCCGGCCGTCAGGAACGTCCGCTGCAACTGCCCGGGACCCACCGTCCCGCCCGCCGGACGCGCCGCGAGCCGCGCCGCCGCCTTCTGGTAACCGGCGAGCACCTCCTCCGGCGTGTCGCCCAGCCCGTACACGTCGTCGTGGCGCGCGACCCACGCCCGGAAGTCCAGCCAACGGTCCTCGAACGCGACCGACTGGTCGAGGTTGGCGCGGTACCAGACCTGCTCCGGGTCCGGGTTCACCGCCGCGTCGAACACCATCCGCCGCACGTGCGAGGGGAAGAGGGCGGCGTACAGCGCCCCGAAGTAGGTGCCGTACGACGCGCCCAGGAAGGTCAGCTTCTGCTCGCCGAGCGCGGCGCGCAGGACGTCCAGGTCACGGGCGTTGTTGAGCGAGGTGTAGTGCCGCAGCGTGTCGCCCGCCCGCGTCGCACAGCCGCGTGCGTACGCCTTCGCCTGTGCGACGCGTTCCTTCTTGTACGACTCCGATGGGTACGTCGGTGCCTGCGAGGGCGCCCGGAAGAACGTCCTGGGGTCCTGGCAGGACAGGGGCGCCGAGCGGCCCACCCCGCGCGGGGCGTAGCCGACGAGGTCGTATGCCGCCGCCAGCCGCTTCCATTCGGGGAGCACGCCGACCATCGGGAAGTACATCCCGGAGCCGCCCGGCCCGCCCGGGTTGAAGACCAGGGCGCCCTGCCGGGGCAACCGGTGCTTGCTGTTGGACGGGTCCTTCTGGGTGGCCCGCACCCGGCTGACGGTCAGTCTGATCTGCCGGCCGTCGGGACGGGCGTAGTCGAGCGGGACGGACACCGTGCCGCACCGGACAGTGCTCTGCAGGTTCTCCTCGGCGGGGCAGGTGCCGAAGTCGATGCCTGCCGCCCGGGCCCGCGCGGCGGCCACCGCGGTGCCGCGCAGTTCGGCCGCGCCCGGGACCGCCGCGGCGCCGTCTGCTGGGGCGGCGACGAGCGTGGCCAGAAGCAAGGACCCGGCGGCCGAGTAGAGGGCGGGGGCTTTCATCGCGTATCCCTTCGGTGCACGGCAGCAACAAAAGGGATGTTTCGTTCGGCTGTGGGGGAAGGCAAGCACCGCCCGGCCGGTGTCGGCCCCAATGCCCCCGTACGCCCCCCGGAGCGGAACCCGCTGCCTGCGGCGAGGTGCCGCGCCGGGCCGCGCTACCCCGGCGGGGCGTAGTGCAAGGACTCCTAAGCGCGCCAGTGCTGCGGCTCACGGTGGGCGAAGGCCGCGCGCAGGTCCGGTTCGCCGATCGCGCGGACACCGTGCACGGCGACGGAGGTGAGATCCGTACGGTCGTCCCCGCCGCCGTGCCGGGTCAGGGCGCCGAGCAGCCGTTGACCGGCCGGGGAGGCCCAGCGCGAGTACGGGTGGACCTCGATCCGCGCGAGGGCGAGACAGCTCAGGGTGAGCGCGAGGGGCAGCCCGAACCAGAGGGCCACCAGGCCGCGCGGCATCTCCGACTGAGCGGGCGTCAGCAGCGCGGTCGCGCCCAACGCCACGACGGCCGGCGCGGCGAGCCGCACCTGGCGGATTCCGGCGGCGACCCCCGCCCGGGTTCCGTCGGGAACCGCGAGCCCCGCGCTGACCAGCCGGTCGGCGATGCCGTGCACGGCGTCCGCGGTGGCCGCGGCGGCCCGCACCGGGGCGATCCGCGACTGTCCCTCCGGACCGATGGCTCCTATCACCGACCGCTCCATCTCGTCCCGCCCACGCGGGTCGACCACGGTCGCCCAGCCGGTGTGCGCGAGCAGCAGCCGACGCTGCCGGGCCATGGAGACCAGGGTCAGATCGGCGACCCTGCGGGGGCCGCCGGACAGGAAGGCGGCCTCGTAGAGCGTCAGATCGTGCGCGCGCTCCGCGATCGTGTCGTCCGCGTCCGTGTCGTCCGCGTCCGTGCCGTCCGCGGACGCCGCGCGCACGGCGGCCAGGCACAGCCGTGTACACGCCGTTCCGGCGACGACCCAGGCCAGCAGCAGGAGGAGGACCCATAACATACGCATTTTTCTATGCGATCGAGGCCGTGCGACGCCACGCCTGGCCCACAACCCGGACGGAGTGTTGTCGGTATGTGACGTTCCGGTGTGTCGGGTCAGGAGGTCTCAGGTGCCTGCGGGGGCGGACTGGACGCGGGCGGCGGGAGTGAATAGCTGGGGAGCGGCGAGGGCGTCACCGGGATCGCCGGGCTCGGGTCGGTCGTCGGGCCGGGCGGCGCCGGGGAGTTGGTGAGCGGGGGAGTGCTGCCGGCGGCCATGTCCCGGGCCAGCGCGTCGAAGTCGACGTACCCCGTGGCCTCCAGGACCTTGATGTGGTCCAGCACGGTCGTGTTGGCGTCGTCGGCGAGGGCGCGGACGAGGGAGTTGCGGGTGCTCGCCCGCACCTGGGCGACGACGGAGAACACCCGGCCGTGCGCCAGCCGCAGGATGTTGGCGAACTGCCGGTCGTAATCGACTCCTTGGGCCGCGTTCAGCGTGGCGAGCCACTGCTTCTGCTGGTCGTTCGGCTCGTTGGGCAGCTCCAGGCCGAGCTCGGCGGCCACGTCACGCACCCGTTCGTCCAGGAAGGTGTGCCCCTCGACGAGGTGCTGCCCCGCCGTCCGTACGGCCGGTGTCGTCCCCTTCAACTGCGCCTGCTGACCTGCGGGCAGCTCCCACAGTCCGGCCAGCCGGACCTTCGTGACGAAGTCCTGGTCGAGACTGGACAGCGGCCCGTACCTCGTCGACACGGTCTGGGCGTTCAGTACGTCCACTCCCGTGCCGGACCGGTCGGCGTACGACCAGATCGGAAAGATCAATGCCAGGAGGGTCGCCAGCAGACCGATGATGATGATTCCGGTGCCGGTGAAGATGCCTCTGCCATTGACGGGGGGTCGCGGTCGCATGGTGCCTCCTGTTGCGGCACCGCACGCTAGTGGGTTCAGGTGCGGGATTGGCATGTTACTGCGGGGTCTACGCCAACTGCCGTACGAAGAGGAAGGGTTCCATTTGAGTCGAAACGGGGTGAATGGGGGAGAGGGGGTGTGGGACATATCAGGGTGAAGGCGAGAAAAGTGGGCGTGGAGGCCAGGTCGGGGGGCCGGGGTGTTAACCGCAGCACACCTGGGGGTGGACGGTGTGGGGGCTTGCGCTTAGCCAGGGGAGGTGGCCCGGCGTACGTCGCGTGCGCAGGTGGCCGCAGGCGGCGGGCTCAGCGGCGTAGCAGGACCCGGCGGGTGGCGCGGGCCAGCCTCACCGTGGGGTGCTGGGACCGCGGGGCCGGACCGGAGCGCTCCAGCCACCACTCCCGCAGCTGCCGCCGCGCCGCCGCGTCCTCCACCAGGTGCCCGGCGAGGAGAACCTGCTCGGCGAAGTTCAGCGCGTCCCGGCGGTAACCGTCCGGCATCGGGTGGCGGTGGGCGTAGGCGACGAAGGCGGGACGGTAGGCGGTCCCGAGGATCACCGGCAGGTCCGGGGCGACCTTGGCCACGACGTCCGCCCGCTTCCCGGCGAGGGCACGGGCCTGCACACCCACCCGCACCCGGTCGAACCCTTCGGGCACGGGGGTACCGGCGACCAGCGCGGACAGCAGGGCGGTCTGGGTGAGGGCGAGGTGCTGGCGGGTGAGGTCGTGGGGCGGGGTGGGAGCCGGAGCCGAGTCCGGGACTGGAGTCGGCCGGGCCTCGGCCGACGGGGTTGCCGAGGCTGTCGCAGTCCTCGCGCCGCCCTTCTCCACTGCCTCCCTGATGGCCTCCAACTCGCCTTCCAGGTCGGACGGTTCGGGGAAGTTCTCGTCGCGTTCCAGCAGAACTCCCGGCGGGGAGACCCGGGATGCGAGGTCGGTCAGGATGTCGAGGACCGGGCGGGGGACCGGGTGGGCGTGGCTGTCGTGCCAGACGCCGTCGCGCTCGAAGCCGCCCGCGACATGGACGTAGGCGATGGCCTCCAGCGGGAGGTCGGCGAGTGCCTCGGCGGGGTCCTCGCCGCGGTTGACGTGGTTGGTGTGCAGGTTCGCCACGTCGATGAGCAGACGCACTCCGGTCCGGTCGGCCAGGTCGTACAGGAACTGCCCCTCGGTCATCTCCTCGCCGGGCCAGGAGATCAGCGCGGCGATGTTCTCCACGGCGAGCGGCACCGGCAGCGCGGCCTGCGCGATGCGGACGTTCTCGCACAGCACGTCGAGGGCGTCGCGGGTGCGCGGCACGGGCAGCAGATGGCCCGCCTCCAGTCGCGGGGATGCGGTCAGCGGGCCGCCCGCCCGGACGAACGCGATGTGCTCGGTGACCAGCGGCGAGCTCAACGCCTCCGCGCGCTCGGCGAGGGCGGTCAGCCGGCCCTTGTCGGGGCGGTCCGCGCCGCCGAGGCCGAGGGCGACGCCGTGCGGAACCACGGTGACCCCGCGTTCGCGCAGCCGGCGCAGCGATTCCGGGAGGTGTCCCGGGCAGACGTTCTCCGCCACGACCTCGACCCAGTCGACGCCCGGCATGCGCTCCACGGCCTCCGCGATCTCCGGCCGCCACCCCATGCCGGTCCCCAGTCGCTCCATGGTCCCCTCCTTCACACAGCCACACGGCGTGACGTGGGTATGGCCCCGGCCGGCGAACCTGAATCGCCCGGTGGACGCGTTCAGAGCAACATTTGAGGTTCGGGCCCGGACACAGCGGGCGCCAGGAGGTACGGGCGGGACGGCCACGGCGTTCAGACGGCCACCGACCCCGTTCCGGAGCCGGACAAGTGGGCGCGAAGGCGAGTGCCGCCCGCCCGGCGAGGCTCCCGCCCGGCAGGGCGGGCGGGGGAACTCCCGCTCACCCCGTTTCGGCGAGACGGTCAGAGCGTCGGCCGAGAAGGCGCCGACGGCCCGACGCGGCGCGGCGCTGACGGCCGGGTGCGGCCGGCCCGTTCGGCCCCGCCGTCCAGCCGGGTCACCGCAGCGCGGGATGGTCGGCGACCACCGTGCAGGAGCCGGGCGCGATCTCGGTGAAGCCGGCATCGCGCACCAACGGCAGTCCGCTCCTGGTCAGTTCACCCCAGCGGCCGGGGTCGGCGGTCCGCACGGCGAGCGGGAAGCCCGCGTCGCGCCAGTCGGCCCGTTCCTCGTCCGACAGTTCCCACCAGGCGAGTTGGGCCCCGTGACCGGCCTGCGCCATGGCCTTCCCGGCCGACATGTCCAGGTCCGGGTTCAGCCACAGCACGGGCGCCGACGGGTCCGCGGCCACCGGCGGTTCCGGATCGTCGAGGTCGGTACCGGACACCTGGAGCCGCGCCAGGTCCTTGGGCCAGCCGTCCAAGGGCACGGGCGGAAACACCCGCACCTGCGCCGACTTACCGGTCACCGTGATTCCGGCCAACGCCTCGGCCCGCCGCCACTCGGCGCCCCGAGCCCGCCGCACCACCTTGCGGATCCGTGCGTCCTGCCAGTCCCGCATCGCCTGAGCCCACTCACCGTCCCCGGCCGACCGCGGGTCACCGAGCATCACCAGCACAGCCCGGGCAGCGGTCTCCAGGGCGTCGGTCCGAGCTGGGGGATCGCCCCGCTCTATGCGTACGACCAGGGGCAACACGAACTGCGGCGCGTGATCGCGCGCGCTGGGCTCGGACCGGAAAGGGCTGTCACTCACAGACGTCGACTCTTCGCTCACACGCCCAGTCTGCCAACTCGGCAGCGCGGTGCGGCATGGCCCCACGCCATGATGTCCCCATGCAGCGCGCTCTCCGACTGGACAACGTGGGCCGCCGGTACACCTTCTGCGGCCCCTGGGTCCTACGCGGCATCGACCTGACGATCACCCCGGGCGAACTCGTCCGCGTGGAAGGAGAAAACGGCACCGGCAAATCCACCCTCCTCCGCCTCCTCGCCCGCACAGAGGCTCCGACAGAGGGCCGCGTGAGCGGGCGCCCCCGCACCGCCTACGTCCCCGAGCGCTTCCCGCCGGCCCTCCCTTTCACCCCCGTCGGCTACCTCACCCACCTCGGCACCGTGCACGGCCTCACCCGGGCGGCGGCCACCCGCGCCGCGGACGACTGGCTCATCCGCTTCGGCGCGGCCCCCTGCGCCCGCACCCCGATGACGCAACTCTCCAAGGGCAGCAGCCAGAAGGTCGCCGTGGCACAGGCGCTCCTCGCCGAACCCGAGCTGCTCCTCCTCGACGAGGCCTGGACGGGGCTGGACACCGAGGCCCGGGCCGAACTGGAGCGGGCCGTCGCCGAACGCACCGCCGCCGGTGGGGCCGTCGTGTTCGTCGACCACGACCCGAGCCGCCTGGCGGGCGCCCCCGACGCGACGTACCGCGTGACCGACGGCACGCTCAACCGCCGTACGGAACAGGTGACTTCACCGGCCGGCCCGCATGTCGTCGTCGAAGCGCAGGGGCCGCCCGACGGGCCACTGCCGACCGTCCCCCACACCCGGGCGGAGGCGCTGACCCCCGGCACCTACCGCCTCACCGTCCCCGCCTCCCACTCGGACGTCCTGCTCCGCGCCCTGCTCACGGCCCGCCCGCCATGGCACGTGCTGAGCGTGACCCGTACCGACGCCCCGCACATCCCCCACGACCAGGAAGGCGACAGGTGACCGCTCTCCTCCGCTACCAGGCCGCCCTGCTCGCCCGCTCCCAGCGCTGGCTGCCGCCGTTCATCCTGTACGCCGCCTTCCTGGGCATCGGTGTGCAGGGCGGCCAGCCGGTGCTCGACTCGCTCGGCTACACGGCAGCCGCGTTGCTGCCCGTCGCCGCCTGGCTGGTGCGGATCTGTGTCACGGGCGAGCCGCCGGCGGCCGGCCACTGTGTGGCCGCGGCGGTGGGGCCCGGGCGGGCCCATCTCGCCCGGCTGCTGGTGGCATGGGGTGCCTCGGCGGCACTCGGCACCCTCGCGACCGTCGTCGTGACGTGGATCAGCGATCCCGCGAGCTCCGACCACCAGACCCGCGTCCCCCCGCTCCCGGCGGGCGCGGCCGGACTGCTGGCCGCGCTGGCCTGCGCCCTGCTCGGCACGGCCGTCGGCGCGCTCACCACCTGGCCGCTGCTGCGCTCGACCGGCCGGGCGGTCCCCGCACTGCTGCTCGCGGCCCTGCTCGCGCTGGTGGTGTCGGGATCCCCGGCCCAGGCGGCGGTCAGCGGCCTGGTCACCGGCTCCCGCTCCGGCACCGTCGACCTCCCCCTGCTGCCGTTCGCCGGCGCGGCCCTGCTCGCGGCCGCCGCCACCGCGACGGCCTGCGCGCTCACCTCCCGCAGGTCGCCCTGAGAGCCCCGGTCACCCCGAACAGGCCGTTCGCTGCGCTTCCTGCCACTCGCAGACCGGGCACAGCGTGATCCCCTTGTGCGACTCCGGGTACTCCGTCGGCTTCCGGCACAAGACGCAGTCGGCGTACGGCGGCCCCTCTGCCTCGGGCGGCCTGGCGGCGTCGATCAGGCAGTAGTCGTCCTCGCTCACGCGTCCCAGCGTAGGCCGGTCATCCCCGTCCGCCCGCGTCCCCGATCAGCTCGGACACCTTCACGAACCGGAAGCCGCGCCTGCGCAGTTCCGGCACCACGGTCCGGACCGCCCGCTCGGTCGCCGGCGCGGCACTCGTCGTGCAGTGCATGACGACCACCGACCCCGGCCGCACCCCCTCCAGCACCTGCCGGGCCACGGCGCCCGCGTCCGTCGCGAAGGCGTCCCCGCTCACCACGTCCCACTGCACGGCGGTCACGCCGGTCGGGGTGAGGGCCCTGAGGGCCAGCCGGTCGTAGCAGCCGCCGGGGAAGCGGAAGTACGGCATCGGGTCAGGGACGCCTGCCCTGCGGAAGGCGGCGTACGTCCGTTCGACCTCTGCGCGCATCCGGTCCTGGGAGATGGTGGGCAGGCCGTAGCAGTCGCCGGTGAAGGCGTAGTGGCTGTAGGAGTGGTTGGCGATCTCGAAGAGCGGGTCGCGTCCGATGGTCCGGGCCTGCACCGGGTACTGCTCGGCCCACCGGCCCGTCATGAACACGGTCGCCGGTACCTTCAGTGCCCGCAGGGCCGCGATGAGCCGCGGGTTGTCGAACCGTTCGCCCCGTGCCGCCCGCGGTCCCTCGTCGGCGGTCATGTCGGCGTCGAAGGTCAGCGCGACGGTCCTGCCGTGTGTCCGGGGGCCGTGCTTGAAGACGGGGGTCAGACCGGTGGGCCCGGGAGCGAGCGTGGGCGGCCGGGACGCGATCGCGGTGGGTGCCGAGGGGACGACGGGGGCGGCCGAAGGCGCCAGGGCGGTGCCGCAGCCGGTGAGGGAGGCGAGGGCCGCGCCCAGGAGGCAGGCGAGGGTGACACGGCGAACAGGACTGATCACCGTACGAAGGTATGATGATCGGCTTCCCATCGGCGCCGACGCGGCGGGGATGTCACCCAGATGTCACCCGGTCAGGTGTCCCGCGCGTCAGAGCCCCGGGTGTCAGAGTCCCGGGTGTCAGACGTCCCGCGCGTCAGATGTCCCGCCGCGTCAGATGTCCCGCTGCTCCAGCGGCCGGATCGCCGGCCCCTGGATCACCTTGCCGTCCGTGTCGAAGCGGGACCCGTGGCAGGGGCACTCCCAGGCCCGTTCGGCGGCGTTGAAGGCGACCAGGCAGCCCAGATGGGTGCAGCGCGCGGAGAGGGCGTGCAGATGGCCGGCCTCGTCCCGGTACACCGCGAGCCGGCCGCTCTCGGTGCGCACGACCGCGCCCTCGCCGGGCGGCAGCGACTCGACCGGCGGCGAGGGCCGCAGCCGGTCGCCGACGAAGTGGCGGGCGACGTCGGCCTGGGTCTTGAGGAACGACGGGGCCTCGCGCATGGTCGAGCGCAGCCGGCGCGGGTCGTACAGCTCGCTCCACGCGCACCTCTCGCCGGTGATCAGCGCGGTGAGCAGCCGGCCCGCCATGACCCCGCCGCTCATGCCCCAGCCGCCGAAGCCGGTGGCGACGTACGTGTGGTGCGCGCCCGGGTGCAGCGGGCCGACCAGCGGGACGGTGTCCGTGGGGTCGTTGTCCTGGGTGGCCCAGGCATGGGTGAGGGTGACGTCCGGGAAGTGCTCGGCGGCCCAGTCGGCCAGGTGCTGGAAGCGGGCCCGGGTGTCGGCGGTGCCGGGCGTGAAGTGCTCCCCGGTGACGACCAGGAGGCGGTCCTCGCCGTGCGGTGCCGTACGGACCGAGCGCGTGCCCTCGTCCGGGGTGATGTACATGCCCTCCGGATCCCGGTCGGCGCCCATCGTCCCGGCGACGACCAGCTCACGGCGCGGATGGAGCCGGGTGAACAGCAGGGCCCGGTCGAAGACGGGGTAGTGGGTGGCGACCACGACGTCCCGGGCGGTCACCGTCGCCCCCGTGTCGGTGGTCAGCCGGCACGGCTCGCCCTCCTCCAGACCGACGACCGTCGTGTGCTCGTGCACGTGCGCGCCCTGCCGGACCAGGTCGTCGGCGAGGGCCAGCAGGTACTTGCGCGGATGGAACTGCGCCTGCCCCGTCACCCTCACCGCGCCCGCCACCGGGAACGGCAGCCCGGTCTCCGTCACGAACGACGCCTCCAGCCCCGCCTCCCGCGCGGCCCGTGCCTCCGCCCGCAGCTCCTCCACCCGGCCCGCGTCACAGGCGTACGTGTACGCGCTGCGGCGCTCCCAGTCGCAGTCGATGCCCAGCTCGCCCGCGATCTCGGCGGCCCGCTCTATCGCCTCGCTCTGCGAGCGGGCGTACAACCGGGCTCCCTCGGAACCGCGGGTGCGGCGCAGCTTGTCGTAGATCAGGGTGTGCAGCGCGGTGAGCTTGGCGGTGGTGTGCCCGGTGACGCCGGCCGCGACCCGGTCGGCCTCCAGCACCGCCACCCGGCGCCCCGCCCGCGCCAGCTCCCAGGCCGTGCTCAGCCCGGCGATCCCGCCGCCGATGACGGCGACGTCCACCGTGAGGTCGGCCAGGAGTGCGGACCGGTCAGGACCGGGCGCGGTCTCGATCCAGTACGAGCCGCTGACGTGGGGGTTCTCGGTCATGCGAGGCCGAGTACCCCCATCGGGCCGGTTCACCGCGCGCGCAGTCGCGTCCGGCACTCGTCGATGTCGAAGTCGGCCTTCGGATACTGCGGGTCGAGCGCCCTCAGATGCTCCAGGAGGAGCCGGCCCACCGTCCAGTTCCGGAACCACTTGTGGTCCGACGGGATCACGTACCAGGGGGCGTACGGCGTCGAGCAGCGCTCCAGCGCGATCTCGTACGCCTCCTGGAACGCCGGCCACAGCGCGCGGTCGTCGATGTCGGACGGGTTGAACTTCCAGTGCTTGTCCGGGCGGTCCAGGCGCTTGAGCAGACGCCGGCGCTGTTCCTCGTACGAGATGTGCAGGAAGCACTTGATCAGCCTCGTGCCGTCGTCGGTGAGGGCCTTCTCGAAGCGGTTGATCTCGTCGTAGCGACGCTCGATCTCGTCGCGTGGGGCCAGCTCGCGGACCCGGGCCACCAGGACGTCCTCGTAGTGCGAGCGGTCGAAGATGCCCAGCTCGCCGGGGTGCGGCAGGGACTGCTCGACGCGCCACAGGAAGTGGTGCGCCCGCTCCTCGGCGGTGGGTGCCTGGAACGCCCGGACCCGGCAGCCGGACGGGTTGCAGAAGCCGATGACGTGCTTGATCGTGCCGCCCTTGCCGCTGGTGTCCATGCCCTGCAACACCAGCAGCACCCGGCGCCGGTCCCCCGCCGTGCTCGCCGCGAACAGGCGTTCCTGCAGGTCGGCGAGGTGCTCGCCGATGCGGGCGGTGACCGACCGGCCCTCGGCCTTGTCCCTGGGGCCGGCAGGGACGGAGCCGGTGTCGTAGGAGGACAGATCGACCGCCTCGCCGTGCGGCACGCGCAGCAGCTCCCGAAGATCGGCCTTCCTGCTCTTCGGGGACTTCCGGGACTTCCGTCGGTCGTCCTTGTCGGGCACAGGGCACCCCTTCCGGCCCGTTACCTACGCCACGGCCCCGTCACCGCGAACGTCGTCCCGGGTGTGTAGCAGTTGACGTACATCGTCTCGCCGTCCGGCGAGAAGGTCACTCCGGCGAACTCGCCCCACTCCGGTTTCTCGGGGGTCCCGCCCGCCGCGGTAGCGGCTGGTGTAATCGCCTGGCGGCCCCGCGCCATCGCGTACACCTCGCCGCGCCGGGTCACGCCGAAGACGTGCTGGGCGCCGTTGCCGTCCTCGCAGACCATCAGGCCGCCGCTGGGGGCGAGGCAGATGTTGTCCGGGGACTCGCCGGGGAGCTGGACGTCGGTGTCCGGGCCGAAGACGATCACCAGGGTCAGGCGGCGGGCCGAGGGGTCGTAGCGCCAGATCTGGCCGTAGTGGTCGGCCGCCGAACCGTCCGCGCCGCGCGCGAACGACGACACGAAGTAGACGCTCTTCCCGCCCCAGTAGCAGCCCTCGAGCTTCTGCGCGTGCGTGATGCCCTTCGGGCCGAAGTCCTGGAGGCGGACGGGGGTCCGGGCGGCGAGCGGGTCCGGTACGTCCACCCACTCGATGCCGTCGAAACGGGCACCCGTCTCCTGGATCGAGGAGAGGTCGGGTACGCCGGGCACCCGCATCGCCTGGAGGCGGCCGCCCGCACGCAGGGAACCCAGGCCGCCCAGCGGCCTGTCGGGAAGAAAGCGGTAGAAGAGACCGAAGGGCTTGAGGAAGGCGTCCTCGGTCTCGTAGACGACGCCGCGCACGGGGTCGACGGCGATCGCCTCGTGCTGGAAGCGGCCCATCGCCGTCAGCGGTACGGCGCCGGAGCGGTGAGGGTCGGTGGGATCGACCTCGAAGATGAAGCCGTGGTCCTTGGTGTAGCCGTTGGTGCCGGCCTTGTCCTCGGTCTCCTCGCAGGTCAGCCAGGTGCCCCAGGGTGTGGGCCCACCCGCGCAGTTGACGGCCGTACCGGCGATGGCGACCCGTTCCGACAGGACGTTGTTCCGGGAGTCCAGCGTGAGGGCCGTACAGCCGCCCTTGCCCGCGGGGTCGTAGGTGAGGCCCTCGATCGTCGGGACGGGGAGCCTGGCGGTGTTGCGGTTCTCGTGGTTGCGGACGAGGTGGACACGGCCGTGTCTGCCCGGAGAACGCCCGGCGAAGGCAGCCATTCCGTCGTGGTTCGAGGGGACCTTGCCCTCGCCGGAGCGGAGCTGGTCGCCCTCGCGGGACAGGACCCGGTAGCGGAAGCCTTTCGGCAGGTCGAGCAGGCCGTTCGGGTCGGGGACCAGGGGGCCGTAGCCGGTGTGGCCGAGGTTCTGTGAGGCGGCGGTGCCGGCGAAGAGTTCGGAGAGGGCTCCCGTGAAGGCGATCCCCACCCCCAGGGCACCGGACCGGGCCAAGACTTCACGTCGTGTTGCGGACATGGCGAAGCAGCCTTCCTGCTGGCGGACAGGAACTGTGACGCCGCTGTGTCTATCACCTGGGCCGGACTCCGGGAACCACGCGAGGAAGCGTGTCACTGCTCGACGGGGCGCTCCTGCGCCCGCTCCAGGAAGCGCAACAGCTCCACCGGGAACGGCAGGACCAGCGTCGAGTTCTTCTCGGCGGCGACCGCCACGATGGTCTGCAGCAGCCGCAACTGGAGCGCCGCGGGCGTGTCCTCCATCTGCTGCGCGGCCTCGGCGAGCTTCTTCGAGGCCTGGTACTCGGCGTCCGCGTTGATGATCCGGGCCCGCCGCTCGCGGTCCGCCTCGGCCTGCCGGGCCATGGACCGCTTCATCGTGTCCGGCAGCGACACGTCCTTGATCTCGACGCGGTCGATCTGCACACCCCAGCCGACCGCCGGGCTGTCGATCATCAGTTCCAGGCCCTGGTTGAGCTTCTCGCGGTCGGAGAGGAGGTCGTCGAGATCGCTCTTGCCGATGATCGAACGCAGTGAGGTCTGGGCCATCTGGGAGACCGCGAACTTGTAGTCCTCGACCCGCACCAGCGCGTGCGCCGCGTCGACCACCTTGAAGTACACGACGGCGTCCACCCGCACGGTCACGTTGTCGCGGGTGATGCCCTCCTGGGCCGGCACCGGCATCGTGACGATCTGCATGTTCACCTTGTGCAGCCGGTCCACGAAAGGGACCACCATCGTGAACCCCGGCGGCCGTACGTCACCGGCGAGCCGCCCGAGCCGGAAGACCACCCCGCGCTCGTACTGCTTGACGACCCGTGCCGCCGAGGCCACGTACACGAGCCCGGCGGAACCGACTGCCACGGCCGCCGTCACCAGCTCCTGGAGCATCCCGGCCTCCTCGTCGAGAGGTCCGCTAAGTCTGCTCCTGCAACGATATGCCCGGTGCCTGGTCCGGGGCCACGCTCGGCCGCCGGACCAGGCACCGGCGCGCTTACAGAGCCGTGGTGGCCTTCACCGGCTCGGGTTCGGTGACCCGGACCGGTTCGGTGACCCGGACCGGCTCCGTGCCGACCGCGCTGTGCCGCTCGGCCCAGTTCTCCAGGGCCGTACGGCAGGCGTGGTCCAGGTGGTGCAGCCCGGACAGGTCCAGCTCGACCGGGCGGTCCTGGGGCAGCGCCTCCAGGCTGTCGAGGATCTTCGGCAGCCTCAGGAAGGTCGCGTTGCCCGACAGGTACGCCTGGACGGGGCCGGCGCCCTTGTCGATGATCTCCAGCTTGAGGTGCGAGGCCTCCCAGGCCGTCTTGACCACGGACAGGGCCAGACCGATCAGCACACCCTCGAACATGTTCACCGCGACGATGGACACGGCCGTGATCACCAGGATCAGCGCCTCACCGCGATGCTCCCGCCACAGCGCGATGATCTCGCGGAAGGGGATCAGCTTCCAGCCCGCGTGGACCAGGATGCCGGCCAGCGCCGGCAGCGGGATGAGCGCCAGCGTCGACGGCAGCAGCGCCGCGAACAGCAGCAGCCACACACCGTGCAGCACCCGGGACGCCTTGGTCTTGGCGCCCGCCGCCACGTTGGCGGAGCTGCGCACGATGACCGCGGTCATCGGCAGCGCGCCGAGCGCGCCGCACACCGCGTTGCCCGCGCCCTGGGCCATGAGCTCCTTGTCGTACTCGGTGCGCGGACCGTCGTGCAGCCGGTCCACCGCGGCGGCGCTGAACAGGCTCTCGGCGGAGGCGATCAGGGTGAAGGCGAGGATCGTTCCGAAGATGGCCGGGTCGGCCAGCTCCCCGAAGGCGTCCATGCCCGGCGGCTGGATGGAGTCCAGCAGCCCGTTCACCTCGACGGTGGCGACCGGCAGGCCGAACGCCAGCGTGACCACCGTGGCCAGGACGACTGCGGCGAGCGCGCCCGGCACCGTCTGCACCTGCTTGGGCAGCCGCTTCCAGCCGACCATCACCGCGATGGTGCCCGCGCCGATGGCGAGCGAGGCGAGCGCCTCGGTGCTGCCGAGGGCGTCGACGGCGGCCCCGGGCAGGCCCAGGATCTTGTCGAGGCCGGAGGCGGGGGCCTTCAGACCCGCCGCCGAGTACAGCTGGCCGGCGATGATCACGAGTCCGATACCGGCCAGCATGCCCTCGACGACCGACACGGATATCGCCCGGAACCAGCGCCCCAGCTTCAGGGCGCCCATGGCGAGCTGGAGCAGTCCGGCGGCCAGCACGATCACACCGAGCGCCGGCAGTCCGAACTCGTTCACCGCCTCGAAGACGAGCACGGTCAGGCCGGCGGCCGGTCCGGACACCTGGAGGCTGCTGCCCCGCATGAGGCCGGTGACGATACCGCCGACGATGCCGGTGACCAGGCCGAGCTCCGCCGGAACCCCGGAGGCGACGGCCACGCCCACGCACAGCGGCAGGGCGACCAGGAAGACGACGAGGGACGCGGCGAAGTCCTGCTTGAGATGAGGGAACTTTATTCGGTTCTCCATGGCGGCCCTCACAGTGCTCGGAAGGTGTCGGAGGGCACGTCGTGGGTCAGCACCGACCCGGTGTGCACCTCGTAGTACCAGGCGTGCAGGGTGAGTTCGTCCTCCGCGAGCTTCTTGTCGATGAAGGGGTACGAGCGCAGGCGCAGCACCTGCGCCAGGACGTGGTTCTGCACGCCGTCGGCCACGGTCGGGTCCTCGGCCGTGCCCGTGGGGCACGGGGTGGCGTGGGTGAGCCAGTCGCGCACGGCCGGTACGGCGGTCAGGTCGTCGCCGCGGACCAGGGCGCCGACGGCACCGCAGTGCGAGTGTCCGCAGACCACGATGTCGCGGACGCCCAGCACCTCCACGGCGTACTCGATGGTGGCCGCCTCGCTGGTGGGGTGCTCGGAGGCGTACGGGGGGACGATGTTGCCCGCGGTGCGCAGCTCGAAGAGCTCGCCCGGGCGGGCGCCCGTGATGAGGGCCGGGACGACGCGGGAATCCGAGCAGGTGATGAACAGGACCTGCGGGGACTGGCCTTCGGCCAGTTTGGCGAACTCCTCAGGGCGCTGTCCGAACGTACGGGCGTTGTCGATGAGGGGCTGCATAGCGGTGACTCCTCCTGGCGCGCCACGACGGCGCGTCGGACGTACATGACAGAGGTGGGGGAACTGCTCTGCTGTCAGCAGCGGAAGACCTGGAGCGCGGCCGGTGAGTGGGCCGTCGGGGGTCTTGACTGCTGGAACGCACCGGCCGGCACCTGGGTGGCTGCGTCGGCCGGAGCCTGGGTCCGGCCCGCGTGATCGGCCCGCTCAGGGGTGAGGTCGGCGGCGCGGTGGCGGTCGCGGGTGCGCAGGGGACCGGTCGGGTCTCCCGCGGGATCGCAGTGGTGGTGCGTGACGGTCTTGTCGCGCAGCGACTTACCTGAGGGTTTGATTCCGGGCTGTGCTTTGGCCTCTGCTTGACGGGCCGTGTGCGCGGTTGCGAAGGACGCGGCGGGTGCGAAGAACTGAAGGGCGAGAAGGACGGCGGTGAGGAGAGCCAACGCGGTCCGTACCGTCGTACCTCGGAACATGCGCCTCCCTCCAGGTGCCTCGCGCCTTCGGTCCGTCTCTAGTCCAGACCAAACGCTGGTCAACGGATGGTCAAGAAACACATTAGCCCTGCAAAGTTGTTTGCAGGGTTAACTTAACGTTTCCAGCTGAAGAGAGGCTGAAGCGTGCGGGTTCGTGGCGCGAACCGGCTCTTGATCGAGGTCAACTGCCCGGGTAGAGGCGGGGTGCAGAGGCGGGGTAGGGGACCGGGTGGAGACCGGCTGAAGAGCCGTCAGGCCGGGTCGACGAGCCCCTTGGCGTCCCGGGCGAGGGCGGTGAGACGGGAGATCGCCCGGAAGTACTTCTTGCGGTAGCCGCCGTTCAGCATCTCCTCGCTGAACAGCCGGTCGAAGGGCAGTCCGGAGGCGAGGACCGGGACTTCACGGTCGTAGAGCCGGTCCGCGAGGACGACGAGCCTGAGGGCCGTCGACTGGTCGGGCACGGCCCGGACGTCGGTGAGGCAGACCGCCCGCAGGTCGTCGGTGAGCGCGCCGTAGCGGCTGGGGTGGACGCGGGCGAGGTGCTCCAGCAGCTGCGGGAAGGCGTCCAGTGAGGCGCCCGGGGTGGCGTGCGCGGCCTTGGTGACCTGCTCCTCGCTGAACGGCGCCGGGGCCTCGGGCAGGCCGCGGTGACGGTAGTCCTCGCCGTCGATGCGCAGGGCGCGGAAGTGGGCGGACAGGCCCTGAATCTCGCGCAGGAAGTCGGCCGCCGCGAAGCGGCCCTCGCCGAGCTTGCCCGGCAGCGTGTTGGAGGTGGCGGCGAGCGCGACCCCCGCGTCCACGAGCTTGCCGAGCAGCGTCGAGACGAGGACGGTGTCGCCGGGGTCGTCCAGCTCGAACTCGTCGATGCACAGCAGGCGGTGGCCGGACAGGGTCTGCACGGTCTTCTGGAAACCGAGGGCGCCGACGAGGTTGGTGAGCTCGACGAACGTGCCGAACGCCTTGAGCTCGGGCTCGGCCGGAGTGGCGTGCCAGAGAGAGGCCAGCAGATGGGTCTTGCCGACGCCGTATCCGCCGTCGAGATAGACGCCGCGGGGAGCGGCGGAGGTCTTGGCGCCCTTGGCTGACCTGGACGGCTTGGGAGCCTTGTTCTTCGCCTTGCCGAAGCCGAGGAAGCCGCCGCCCCGCCGGCCGGCGCCGGTGGCGTGCGCGCCGCCGAGTCCGGCCGCGAAGCCCTCCAGGACGCGCACTGCCTCCGTCTGGCTGGGCTGGTTCGGGTCCGGGATGTAGGTGTCGAACCGCACCGAGTCGAACCGCGGCGGCGGCACCATCTCGGCGACCAGCCGGTCCGCGGGGACATGCGGCTCACGGGCGCACAGGGACAGCGGGGTGACCCCGGCTATGGGGCCGGATCCGGACGCGGCGGTGGAGGCAGGCACAGTTACCCATGCTAAGGGTCGTGCCAGACTGCTGGGCATGCGACGCCTGTTCCCTGTGACCGACGAGACAGCAGCCAAGGCCGCCGACGGCACCTTCGAGGACGCGGCGGTGGCGAGTGGGGAACCACACGGTCCCGGCGACCGCGACTGGTCCCTCGCCGAGCTGGCCCACGCCTACGCCTACCCCGAACTCGGCCCCGAGCCCGGATCCGGGGGGCCCGTGGCCTGGTTGCGGGCCAACATGGTGTCCACGCTCGACGGGGCCGGCCAGCACGACGGCCGCTCGCACCCCATCTCCAGCGCGGCCGACATGCGGATCTTCGGCACGCTGCGGGCCCTCGCCGACGTGGTGGTCGTCGGTGCGGAAACGGTACGGCAGGAGGGATACCGCCCGGCGCGCGAGCGTGCCGAGTTCGCGGGGATGCGCGAGGCCGCGGGCCAGGGGCCCGTGCCCGCGATAGCGGTGGTCACCGCCAGCCTGGACCTGGACTTCTCGCTCCCGCTGTTCACCTCGCCGCTGGTCCCCACCCTGATCCTCACGGGCGCCGCGGCGGCTCCCGACCGGGTCGCGACGGCCGAGAAGGCGGGCGCCCGCGTCGTGGTCGCCGGTGACGGCGTCGGCGTCGAGCCCGCCCGTGCCGTACAGGCCCTGGTCGAGCTCGGTCACACCCGGCTGCTCACCGAGGGCGGCCCGCGGCTGCTCGGCCAGCTGGTGGCCGCCGGGGTGCTCGACGAGCTCTGTCTGACGGTCTCCCCGCTGCTCACCGCCGGTGACGCGCAGCGCATCGCGGGCGGACCGTCGGTCGCGGTGCCGCAGCGCTACGCCCTGGTCTCGCTGCTGGAGGAGGAGGGCTTCCTCTTCAGCCGGTACCGGCGGTCCTGAGCCGGTACGTCGGCCGGTACCGGCGGACCTGGGCCCGTACGTCAGCCGGTACCGGCGGACCTGAGCCGCTCCGGCCGTACCGCCCGTCCGGATACGGGTACGACTTGGTGAGACTCGTCCGGAAACAGGCCGGATCGACATCGTTGGCGCCGACATCGGTGGAATCTCCCGTTCCGATTATCTTCCGACGGGCACACTGATTCCGGCAGTACCCGTGCGATCACGGGGCAGGATGGTTTCCGCAGAGCCTGGCGCGGTCCGCCAGGTCTTCGAAGGAGAAGGGGCGCCTGGTGTTCACAAGCGTTTTGATGATCGAGAAGGCCCTGACGTCCGCCGACGTGGAGTTCGTCACCACTTTGCACGGGGACGAGCAGGTCGCCTTCCATGTGCTGCTGCAACCGCGCGGCGACCAGGCGGACCGCCTGCTGCGCGCCATCGACGACGTCGCCCTCGGCGAGATCGACGAGGCGGCACGGGAGGGCGAGACGCCTCAGGGCCAGGAGGCGAGAGGGCCCGCGGAGCAGGCGCTCGACGTGTCGCTCCGGGCGCTGCGGGCCTCCGGCAGCGAGGCGGAGGGCCGGCTGATCGAGGATCACCCGCTGGACGCGCTGAAGTCGCTGGTGGAGGAGGTCGGGGCGGACGAGGTGATCGTGCTGACGGACCCCCACTACGTGGAGGAGTTCTTCCACCGGGACTGGGCGTCCCGGGCGCGGCACAAGGTGGGGGTGCCGGTGCTGAAGCTGTTCTCCCACAGCAAGGCGTAGCGTCGCGGGACGTGCCGGTCGGCGGCGGCCGGGGCTCGTGTGTGGCTGGTCGCTCCCCCAAGTTCTCGGCTTCGCTCGAACCCGGGGGGACCCCCATCGCGGCGGAGCCGCACATGGACAGCGGCGGAGCCGCGCATGGATACAGGCCGCGCCCCTGAGTGGCGCAGTCCCTGGCGTCCCTTGTGAACGCCCGCTGCCGTACGGAATAGGCTGGGGGCGCTCACCGTCGTACTGCATCTTGGGAGACAACGCATGGCACCCGGCCTTCCCCCCGCCATGGACCGACCGCACTTCATCGGCATCGGCGGGGCCGGGATGTCGGGGATCGCGAAGATCCTCGCGCAGCGCGGTGCGAAGGTGGCCGGCAGTGACGCCAAGGAGTCCGCGACCGCCGAGGCCCTGCGCGCGCTCGGCGCGACCGTGCACATCGGGCACGCGGCGGAGCACCTCGCCGACGACGCGACCTGTGTCGTCGTCTCGTCGGCGATCCGTGCCGACAATCCGGAACTGGCGCGCGCCGCCGAGCTGGGCATCCCGGTAGTCCACCGGTCGGACGCCCTCGCCCGGCTGATGGACGGCCTGCGGCCGATCGCGGTCGCCGGCACCCACGGCAAGACGACGACCACCTCGATGCTGGCCGTGTCGCTGACCGAGCTGGGCCTGAAGCCGTCGTACGCGATCGGCGGCGACCTGGACGCGCCCGGCTCCAACGCCCTGCACGGCGAGGGGGAGATCTTCGTCGCCGAGGCGGACGAATCGGACCGCAGCTTCCACAAGTACGCCCCCGAGGTCGCGATCGTCCTCAACGTCGAGCTCGACCACCACGCCAACTACGCCTCGATGGACGAGATCTACGAGTCCTTCGAGACGTTCGCCGGCCGGATCGTCGAAGGCGGGACGCTGGTGGTCGCCGCCGACCAGGCGGGCGCGCGGGAGCTGACCCGCCGGGTCGCGGCGAGCGGCGTGCGCGTGGTGACGTACGGCGAGTCGCAGGACGCGGACGTACGGATCCTGTCCGTGGTGGCCCAGGGGCTGAAGAGCGAGGTCAGCGTCCTCCTGGACGGCGAGGAGCTCACCTTCGCCGTCTCCGTCCCCGGCCGCCACTACGCGCACAACGCGGTGGCCGCGCTCGTGGCCGGCGTGGCACTGGGGGTCCCGGCAGCCGAGCTGGCCCCGGCGCTGGCCGCGTACACCGGGGTGAAGCGCCGCCTCCAGCTGAAGGGCGAGGAGGCGGGGGTGCAGGTCATCGACTCGTACGCCCACCACCCGACCGAGATGACGGCCGACCTGGAGGCGATGCGCGCGGCGGCGGGCGACGCCCGGATCCTGGTCGTCTTCCAGCCCCACCTGTTCTCCCGCACCCAGGAACTGGGCAAGGAGATGGGCCAGTCCCTGGCCCTGGCGGACGCCTCGGTCGTCCTCGACATCTATCCGGCGCGCGAGGACCCCGTCCCGGGCGTCACCAGCGAGCTGATCATCGAGGCCGCGCGGGCCGCGGGCGCGGACGTGACGCCCGTCCACGACCAGGGCGAGGTGCCGGCGGTGGTCGCGGGAATGGCGAAGGCCGGTGATCTCGTTCTCACCATGGGCGCGGGTGACGTGACGGACCTGGGCCCGCGGATTCTGGACCGTCTCGCACAGAAGTAAAGGGGTTGGCCATCATGTCGTACGACGTCGACAAGCCGGACGAGCAGTGGCGCGCGGAACTGACCCCGTCCGAGTACGCCGTGCTGCGCCAGGCGGCGACGGAGCCGGCCTTCACCGGTGAGTACACGGACACCAAGACGACGGGCGTCTACTCCTGTCGCGCCTGCGGCGCCGAACTGTTCACCTCCACCACCAAGTTCGAGTCCCACTGCGGCTGGCCGTCCTTCTACGACCCGAAGGACAGCGACGCGGTGGAGCTGATCGCCGACCGCTCCCACGGGATGGTGCGCACCGAGGTGCGGTGCGCGCGGTGCGGCTCCCACCTCGGGCACGTGTTCGAGGGTGAGGGGTATCCGACGCCCACGGACCAGCGGTACTGCATCAACAGCATCTCGCTGCGGCTGACGCCGAACGAGGACTGATCGAGGACTGGTCCAGGACTGGTCCAGGACTGATCGAGGACCGAACGAGGACTGAGGGACAGCGAGCCTGTCCCTCACCCTCCCGGGCTCGCGCACAGGTCCTCCGGCGGGCGGAACGAGCGGTCGGTGGGCGGCTCCTCGGTCGCCTGGGCGCGTACCGTCTCCAACTGCCGCAGCAGCGAGTCGAGATGCGGCTCGGCGGGGTCCCGGAAGAACTCGAGGACCGCGCGGTGGAAGGCGTCCCGGATTTCGGGCGGCATGACGTCCGAGGCGTCGAAGCAGAGGGTGCGGGCGCCCGAGGTGAGCAGGGTGTCGATCGTGCGCTCGGTGGGGTTGGCGGGCGTGGGTCCCGTGCTGCTCGGGAACAGCGGGCGCACCGCCGGGTCGGCCTCCGCCCGCCAGCGGGCCCGCCCGTCCGGGTTCGACAGCCGCTCCACCAGTTTCTGCGCGGCCGGGTCGTCGCTGAAGACGGCGGCCATGTCGCCGGACACCTCGTAGGCGCCGCGGTACGCGGCCGGCCCGCCCAGGAAGCGGGCGGAGGGCTGCACACCGATGTCGGCGCCCGCGTACACGTACCGGATGAAGGCGCTCTGGTGCTCGTGCGTGCAGGGGAATCCGGGGGAGTCGAGCAGTCCGCGGGGGCCGTCGGGGCCGGTGGTGCCCTCGTACGAGGTGGTGAGGGAGCGTTCGATCGAGGCGGGGGAGCGCTTGCCGAGCAGGTGGGCCCAGGTGGTCCAGGCGCGGCGGACGGCCGGGTCGCGCCAGCTGAGCCGGCTCGTGGCCCACTCCGTGTACACCGCGGGACCGGCCTGGTGGAGCAGGATGTCCTCGATCCAGTCGGTGCCGGGCCAGCCCGAGGTGGCCTGCGAGGCGAGGCCCACACACCAGGTGGGGTCGGCGTCCGAGGCGTCCTTCCTGCTCCACACCAGGCTCTTCAGGTCGACCTTCAGCGGCACCCAGTACGTACGGCGCCTGCCGTCCACGAGCAGGGTCGGCGCCCACGGCGGGTACGCGCGCTCGGCCGTCTCCTCGGCGAGGGGTCTGAGCTGGTCACGGCGGGCGTACTCGGTGAGCTCGCCGATGCTGTTGAGGATCGCCACGTCCGGCGGGTCGTCGGCCTCCAGCTGTGAGACGAGCGTCTCGCGCAGCGAGCGGGTGCCCTCGTAGGTGTACGTCCGTCCCGTCCCGTCGTCGAGCTGCTCCAGGGCCCGTTCGAAGGCCTCGCCCTCCGCACCGGTCCACGGGCCCAGGACGACGAGGGGAGCGGGGACGGACGTGCCGCAGCCGGGAACGAGGGCGAGTAGAAAGGCCCCGGTGAGCAGGGCGCGCAGCATGCGGCGCGGGACGCGTCTCATACGGCGGCTCCCCGGCGGGTCACCACGAGGTACTCGCGGCGGTAGCTGTGCAGGGTGCCGCCGGTCAGACCGGCGGCGACCAGACCCGCCGGGAGGACGAACGGAGCCGTGCCGTCCAGGAATCCGAGCCGTCCGTCGGCCAGCAAGTCGTCGATCCGGTCGGCCAGCACCTCGACGGCCTGGGGGACGGGCGCGCCGAAGGGGTGTTCCTCGGCGACCGTCTCCGCCTCGGGCGAGGTTCCCCCGGCGAGCGTGTCCGCCAGGGGGAGGGCCGCTCGCTGTGCCTGCTGCGCGAGCAGCGCGTCGGCGGTGAGCAGCGGTACGGCGAGCAGCGGCACGGCGGCCGCCGCCAGCGGGAGGCTGAGCCGGATCCGGAAGCGGCGGTGCAGGAAGACCACGGTCCGTACGAGGCCGGCGGCGAACAGGGTCAGGGCGAGCCCGGAGATCACGGCCGCGGCGAGCACGCCCGAGCCCCAGCCCGCCCGGTCCGCGAGCCGTTCCCGCAGCCGCCGTTCCAGGGCGGAGACCCGGTCCACGATCGCGGTCGCCCCATATCCGGTGGTGGGCGGGCACGACGGGTAAGGGGCGCCGCTCCTGGGTGCGGCGATGCGGGCCGAGCAGAGCATGCTGCGCGCGTACGTCAGCTCGGCCTCCCGCAGCACCGGGTCGGTGACGTGCCCCTGGGCCCGGCCGATCCAGCCCGTGTAGTCCACGACCAGCGCGGACACCACCCGCAGTTCCTGTTCCTCGGCCACGGTCAGCGCTCCGCTGCGGGTGACCTGGTTCAGGCTCTGCGTGGCCCGCGCGACCCGGGTCCGGTAGCGCTCGCTGAGCCCGCCGATCTCCGCCGCCCGGCCGTCGGCCAGGTTCTCCTCGGCCTCGCCCTGCGCGATGAACAGCGAGGCCCGGGCGTCCGCGAGCCCGACCAGCGCGGGCGCCAGCCGGTCCCGTACGTGCGCCGAGTCGTCCCGGACCTGGGCGTAGGCCCAGCCGAACGCGCCGAACCCGACTACGGCGAGCAGCGGCAGCGCGACCAGCCGGTCCCGCAGGAAAACCCGGTTGGGGGTGCCGCCCGCGGTCGGCCACGCGTACCGCCGGAGGCGGCGGGCGAGTTCGACGGCGACCGCGCCGAGCGCCCGTGCCCGGCGCGGCAGACGTAAGGCGGGCGGCGTACGGGCCTCGGCCGGCCGCGCCGGGCCGGGCCGGCTCACTCGCGGACCGGCCCGGCGCCGCTGCCCGGCGCCGGTGTGTGGGCGATCGTCCGGAGCCAGGCGGTGATTCTCGTTCCGAGCCATGGGCTGTCCCTGCGGTGTCGGAAGGCGAGCGGGCGTACCTCGTAGGCGCGGTCGAGCAGGATCTCGGCGACGGTTGTGTCCTCGGGGGCCTCGGGGGCCTCGGGGGCGGCGGACCGGGCGGCCTGGTGGGCGAGGGCGACGTAGCGGCCGGACAGGTCCCGGCGCAGGCCCGGTTCGTCGGACGGCAGACCGACCCGCCTGCCCGCACCCGCGGCCAGCGCGGCCAGGCCCGGCGCGTCCAGGACACCCCGCGCGAGCGCGCCCCGTACGGCCTCCCACACCTCCGCCGTCATCCGGACCCTGGCCTCCTCGTCCGTCAGCCCGTGCGCGTGGAAGAGCCGGGCCAGCCGCTCCAGCACCTCACGCAGCCGCTCCGCCGCCTCCTCGGGCCGCCCGGCCATCCGCACATGCTCGACCCCGACCCGAACTGCGGCCGTACGAGCGGCCGTTCGGTGCCGCGAGTGCTGCGGCACGGCGTCCAGGGCCCGTACGGCGTCGTCCCGCGCGCTCTCGCCGCCCAGGGCGAGGCGGGCCCGCACCGCGCCGAACGCGGCGCTGCCCAGGGACGGGTTGCGCAGCCGGACCGCCTCGTAGAAGGTGAGCGCCTCCTGCCAGCGGCCCAGGTGTTCGGCGCAGTAGCCGAGGGCGAGCTTGGGCGCGTACTCGCCCGGGATCGCCGCGTACACCCGGTCGAAGTGCCGCCGTGCCGTGTCGGCCTGGCCGCGGCCGAGCGCGAGCAGCCCGCGGTGCCAGTCGAGCCGCCAGTCGTACGGGGCGCGCCGGGGGCCGATCAGCGCCTCGGCGGCTCTCAGCTCCTGTTCCGCGCCCTCGGTCCGGCCGCCGGGCACCCGCAACCGGACGCGGCAGCGCAGCAGATGGACCTCGGGGGTCTCCGGCCATTCCGCGGTGTGCTGGAGCAGCGCCTCCGGAGCGGCGTCGGCGAGCCGGCTCACCTCGGTGTGCCGGGCGTCGTGCGGGTCGGGCCGGGGGACGGGCAGCCGTTGCGCGACCTCGGCGGGCGACGGCGGTGCGTGGGCCGCCGGGGCGTCCGGCGCGGTCCAGCGGGTCAGGGGCGGGGCGGAGCCGAGTCCGCCGTCGAGGGCGTACGGCGACTGCAGGAACAGCGGCGACGGCTCGAACGTCTCCGCACCGGTGCGCAGGGAACGCAACTCCCGGAAGACGCCACGCAGTTGCTCTTCCATCTCACGTGCGGTGGCGAAGCGCTCGGCGCCCTTCGCGCGGGTCGCGCGGCGCAGGACGCGGGCCAGCGAGAGGAGGCCGAGGCCCTGCGGCGGCGGTGCCGTCATACGCGGGGGATCCGGGAGCTCGCCGGTCCCGGCCGGTCGGCCGGCCGGGTGGTCGAGCCGGTCCAGGGAACCCAGGTCCGCCAGATCCTTCGGTGACTGGCCGAGACCGCTCAGGCGGCGCAGGGTCTCGCCGAGGCTGAACAGGTCGTCGCGGCGGGTGGACTCGCCGTGCGGGCCGACGGTCGGGGCGCGGAACCCCTCCGTGGTGGGGCCGGGGAGGCCGGCCGCGCGGACGCTGCCCACGTCGACGATCTTCGTCGTGGTGCCGTCGTGCATGACGTTGTCCGGTTTCAGGTCGCCGTAGACCTTGCCGAGCCGGTCCAGGTACCCGAGGGCGGCGAGGATGCGCACCCCGTAGGCGAGCACGAACTCGTGGAAGCGGCTGCCGCCGAACTCGTCCGGGTTCACCTGGGCCCGGGACCGCACCTCCTCCAGGGTGAGGCCGTCGACGTACTGCAGCACGAGGAAGTCGCCGACCTCGGGGTGACGGCCGTAGTTGAAGACGCGGATGATGTCGTCGTGGCTCAGGTCGACCAGGGCCCGCCGCTCCCGGACCAGGGCGCCCGCGGCGGCCGCCGCCTGGTCCGGGTGGAGGATCTTGATGGCGACCTCGCGGTCGTCGACGTTGGTGTCCAGCGCCAGGTAGACCTCGCCCATCCAGCCGTGGCCGAGCGGGCGGAGCAGCCGGTACTGCCCGGCCAGGAGCTCGTCCGGCGGCAGCGGCAGCCCGTCCGGATCGGCGCCGCGCGACGCCGCGCGCTCCAGCAGTGTGATCGTGGGCAGCAGGCCCGGATCGGGACTCTCCTCCGGGAGGCGTACCTGTGCGGCCCGCAGATAGGGCGGCGCGACGACGAACGTCCCGAACGACGCGTCGGAATCCGGCAGTTCCCCCGACGCGCCCGTGCCCGAAGCCCCCTCCATGCCTCCTCAGAATAGACGCGCGGGCCCGGAATGCGCCCGCTGCCGCATGGGGAGGTGATGTGCCCACGGCCGGGTCGCCCGGTGGCCCCTCTCGTCCCTCTGAATCGATGAATCGTCAGACTGTTGACTTTCGGCTGGTCGAGCCAGAAGATGTCCGAGGTGACCCACTTCGAGCAGACCTTCAGCGCCGCTCTTCCCGTCGACCTCGACGAGGCCGCGCACCGCTGTCTGGTCGCCGGGTTCGAGGGCACCTCTCAGGTTCCGGACACCCTGAAGCGACTGGTCGACCGGGGCCTGGGCGGTGTCATCCTGTTCACCCGGAACGTCCGGGACGCCGAGCAGGTGCGCCGGCTCACCGACACCCTGCGGTCCCTGCGCCCCGACCTGCTGGTGGGCATCGACAACGAGGGCGGCGGCATCGGCCACCTGGTCGGCGCGGGCGCACCGGACGTCCCCGGCTCCTACGCCCTCGGCGTCGTCGACGACACCGTGCTGACCGCCCGCTGCGCCGACGCGCTCGCCGGGCATCTGGCCGGCCTGGGCATCACCGCCTCCTACGCCCCCGTCGCCGACGTCCAGCACCAGCCGGACAACCCGATCGTGCGCACCCGCGCCTTCGGCACCGATCCCGAACTGGTCGCCCGCCACGTCCGCGCCTGGATCGCGGCGACCGAGGCCCGTGGCATCGCCTCCTGCGCCAAGCACTTCCCCGGGCACGGCGGCACCCTCACCGACAGCCACCACGAACTGTCCGTCGACCCGCGCCCCTACGAGGAACTCGACCTCGCGCCCTTCCGGGCCGCCGTCGCCGCGGGCGTGCCGATGCTGATGAGCGCCCATGTCGTGTTCCCGGCGCTCGACGCCAACCGGCCGGCCACCCTCAGCCGCCGCATCCTGGGCGACCTGCTCCGGCTCGACCTCGGCTTCGACGGGGTGCTGGTCAGCGACGCCCTGGAGATGAAGGCGATAGCCGACCGGTACGGCGAGGAGGCCGGGGCGCGGATCGCGCTCGCCGCCGGAGCGGACCAGGTCATCGTCGCCGTACCGGATCTGGAAGTCACCCTGTCCTGCCGGGACGCGGTGGTCGGCGCGCTGCGCTCCCGGCTGCTGCCCGAAGAGCGCGTCATGGAGGCCGCGGATCGGGTGCGGCGGCTCGCCGCGCGGTACGCGGCCCCCGCCCGCGCCGTCGCCCCCTGGGACGCGGGGGCCGGGCTGGAGGCCGCACGCCGGGCCGTCCGCGGCCAGGGGACGGGCGGGCCGGTGCGGGGCGCCCACGTGGTCGACCTGTTCCCGCCGCCGCACCCGGCGCTCAACTGGGGCGGCGAGGACCTCCTGAGCGAGCTGCGCGCCGTCGACCCGACGGCCACCGGGACGACGGTCACCGGCGAGGCCGCGGACCCGGCCTCCCTCGTGGACGGGATCGTGCGCCTCGCGGCAGGGGCCCCGCTGATCCTCGCCACCTGCGACGCCGGTCTGTACCCCTGGCAGCGGCACCTGCGGGACACCCTGCTGGCCCGGCGGCCGGACGCGGTACGTGTGGCCACCGGGCTGCCGGAAGGCGACACCCTGTGCTCGTACGGACGGGGCCGGGTGAACCTGCGGGCGGTGGCCGAGGTCCTGACCGGCGCCTGAGCGCTGCGCTTGCGGGCGGGGGCTTTGCCGCGCCCGCGGCGGGCCGGTACTCCGCTGTGCCTGCCTGCCGGTGGTGTGCCGAGGCTGCTAGGACCGCCCAGGACCTCAGGGCAGTCGTACGAGCTCCTTGATCCCGCGCGCCGACAGGTACTCCGGGTCGTCCGCCCGTTCGGCCAGGACCACCGCCGGACGGGCGCCCTCCGTGCGCCGCCGCATCCACTCCTCGAAGAACGCACCGCCCGGACCGGACACGGAACGGGTGGCCGGGGTGCAGTCCAGGACCAGGGCGGTTTCGCGCGGCAGGG
This sequence comes from Streptomyces sp. NPDC050287, assembly GCF_044459385.1. NCBI lineage: Bacteria > Bacillati > Actinomycetota > Actinomycetes > Kitasatosporales > Streptomycetaceae > Streptomyces > Streptomyces sp. NPDC050287. The sequence goes on from NZ_JBITIY010000003.1 coordinate 194,493, forward strand.
GAGCGGGCGGTTGGGCTCGCAGGTCGGCGACGGCGGCGGCGAGGGCGTCGGCGATCGGCTTGGCGCGACCCGCCGAGTCGAACAGGCCCAGCGTGTACTCAAGTTCCGGGTAGTCGGCCAGCGCGCGGTCCACGTCGTGGGAGCACCACCAGGTCACTCCCCACAGGGCCGTGCACTCGGCCGCGTTGCGTACGGTCGCCCGTGCGAAGGCGGGTGCGTCGGAGGCCGGGATGTGCGGCTCGGGCGCGCCGGTCTCCTGGACCCAGACCGGCCGGGCCGGGTCATCGGCGTACGCGACGGCCAGCTCCGTGCCGTACTCGGCGAGGTGCAGTACCTGAGGGGAGCGGGGGCCGTAGCGGCGGGCGCAGTCGCCGGAGAACACCCACGGGTGGACGGTGGTCAGATCGCCCTTGCGTGCCGAGGCCTGGGGGGTGAAGGGGTGGTCGTCGCCGTACCAGGCGGCGTCGTACGCGGAATGGGTGGCGAGGTGGTCCGGGCGCAGGCCCTCGCGGGCGGCGGCCAGCAGGGTGTCGAGGTAGCGGTCGACCTCCGCCGCCGTCACCGGGTTGTGCTCGACCATGTTGTTGAGCTCGTTGCCCAGCTGGAGGCCGAGGAGGTTCGGCCGGCCGGCCAGGGCGTGCCCGAGGGTGCGCAGCAGCTCGGCCTGCGCCGCGATCGCCTCCGGATCCGTGAACACGTTGCGGTGGTGCCAGCTGCGGGTCCACTCCGGGTAGAAGTCGAAGCTCGACAGATGCCCCTGCACGCCGTCCACGAGGACGTCGAGACCGGCCTCGCCGGCCAGGTCGACGAGCTGCGCCAGCTGGTCCACGGCGGCGGGGCGGACGAACGTGCGGTTGGGCTGGAGGAGCGGCCAGAGGTGGAAGACCCGGACGTGGTCGAGGCCGAGCCCGGCTATCTGCTCCAGATCCTCGCGCGCGTGCGCCGGGTCGAAGTCGTGCCAGGCGTGGAACCAGCCGCGGCGGGGCGTGTAGTTGACGCCGAAGCGGAGTGTACGGATGGGATCCTCCTCGGGTCCGGGCCTGCGCCCCCACTTGTCCTGCGCGAATGTATCAACCACCATAGTCAGTAATGAGCAATGATTTGAACCAGGATCTGGTCATCGGTCTCGACGCCGGCGGCACGCGTACCCGCGCCGTCCTCGCCGCCGCCGCGGACGACGGCGGTCCTCTGTTCGGCGAGGGTGCCTCAGGTCCCGGCAACGCCCTGACCGTGCCGGTGCCGCGGCTCACCGAGCACCTGGCCGAGGCCATCGCGCGGGCGCTGCCGGAAGGGGCCCACGGGAACGTGGTGGCCGTGGCCGGTGGTTTCGCGGGCGCCACCGCCGCGTCCCCGGACGACCCCGGACACGTCAACGCCCGGTCCGCCCTCACCGCGGCCCTGGCCCGGCTGGGCGTCCCGCCCGGGCCGGTCGCCGTCTGCAGCGACATCGAGGCCGCCTTCGCCGCCGCGCCCGGCACCCCGTCCGACGGACTCGCCCTGGTGGCCGGCACCGGCGCGGTCGCGATGCGCATCACCGGCCGGCGCGGCACGGCCACCGTGGACGGCGACGGCTGGCTGCTCGGCGACGAGGGCAGCGGGTTCTGGATCGGCCGGTCCGCGGTCCGGGCCGGTCTGCGGATGGCGGACGGGCGGGGACCGGCGACGGCGCTGGCGGGCGCGGTCGGGCGGGCCCTGGGCCTGCCGGCCGAGGCCCTGCCGCACGACACCGACGGCGCCTGGCCCCCCTCACACCGCGAGGCCTACCGCAGACACCTGCTCCCCGCCGTCATGGCCGACACCCCGATCCGGCTCGCCCGGTTCGCTCCCCTGGTGGCCGAGGCGGCGGCGGAGAAGGACGCCGTGGCGGCCGCCATCCTGGACGAGGCGGCGGGCCGACTGGCCGACACCGTCCGGGCGTTGCGGCCGGTCCCCGGCGAACGCATCGTCGCCACCGGCGGCCTCCTCGGCCCCGGCGGCCCCCTCACCGCCCGCCTCACGGCCCGGCTCCGGGCCCTCGGCACGACCCTCGACTGGGTTGCCGACGGTTCCCGGGGTGCGGTCGCTCTGGCCCGGCTCTCTCGGGACGGCGGCGCCCGGTGAGCGACATGCAGCCGCGCCGCCGTCGTGCGGCCCGCCTCCGGTCCTTCCGCTCGGTCGTCGGCCCGGTCGTCCGCGGCTTCCTGGGTGTCGTGGGTCTGGTCCGGTTTGCTCGGGACGGCGGCGCCCGGTGAGCGACATGCAGCCGCGCCGCCGTCCTGCCGCCCTCTACCGCGACCCCACCGCCCCCCTGGACGCCCGTGTCCGTGACCTGCTCTCCCGGATGACGTTGCGTGAGAAGGTCGGCCAGCTCAACCAGCGGATGTACGGCTGGGACGCCTACCGTCGCACCTCCCGGGGTTTCGAGCTGACCGACGCCCTGTACTCCGAGACCGAGCGCTTCGCCGGACTCGGCGCCCTGTACGGGCTCCAGCGCGCGGACGCCTGGTCCGGGGTCGCCCATGGCGAGGGGCCCGGCGCGCAGGACGGGGCCGCCCTCGCCGACCTGGTGCAGCGGCATGTCGTCGAGAGCAGCCGGCTCGGCATCCCTGCCCTGTTCGTCGAGGAGGTGCCGCACGGCCACATGGCCCTCGACGGCACGGTCCTGCCCGTGAACCTGGCCGTCGGCGCCACCTGGGACCCCGGGCTGTACGAGGAGGCCGCCGCGCACGCCGCCGCCGAGCTGCGTGCCCGGGGCGGCCATGTCGCCCTGGTCTCGGCCCTGGACATCGCCCGGGACCCGCGCTGGGGCCGCACCGAGGAGTGCTTCGGCGAGGACCCGTACCTCGCGGCCCGCCTCACCGAAGCACTGGTGAGGGGGATGCAGGGCTCGGGCGACCGGTTCGCCGCCGACAAGGCCCCGGTCGTTCTCAAGCACTTCGCCGGACAGGGCGCCACCGTCGGCGGCCGCAACTCCGCCGAGGCCGAGCTCGGACTCCGCGAACTCCACGAGATCCACCTCCCCGCCGCCCGCGCCGGCGTCCGCGCCGGAGCCGCCGCCGTCATGGCCGCGTACAACGAGGTCGACGGGATGCCCTGCTCCGGCAACCGGGCCCTGCTCACCGGCCTGTTGCGGGAGCGCTGGGGCTTCGACGGGCTGGTCATGGCCGACGGACTGGCCGTGGACCGGCTGGCCCGGATCACCGGCGACAAGACCTCCGCGGGCGCCCTCGCCCTCAACTCCGGTGTGGACCTGAGCCTTTGGGACGAGGGGTTCACGCACCTGGAGACAGCGGTCGAGCGGGGGCTCGTGAGTGAGGAGACCCTCGACAGCGCGGTCAGCCGTGTGCTGCGCCTGAAGTTCCGGCTGGGGCTCTTCGAACAGCAAGGCGCCACAGCCGGCTTCCCGGCCCACGGCAGGCGCGTGAGCACGACCCTCGCCCGCGCCGCCGTCACCCTCCTCCGCAACGACGCCGGTGTCCTGCCCATCGCGCCGGGCGTCTCCCGTATCGCCGTACTCGGGCCCCAATCCGCCACCACCGCACACCAGTCGGGCGACTACACCGCCCCGCAGCCCCCCGGCACCGGCACCAGCGTCCTCGACGGGCTGCGCCGACTCGCCGCGCCCGGCGTCGACATCCGCCACGCCCACGGCTGCGCCCTCACCGGCGACGACCTCTCCCGTATCCCCGAGGCGGTCGCCGCGGCCGCCGCCTCGGACGTGGCCGTGCTGGTGCTGGGCGGCAGCAGCGCGCGCACCCCCGACACCGACTTCGCGGCGAACGGGGCGGCACGGGCCGCCGTGTCCGAGATGACCTGCGGCGAGGGGGTCGATCTGGCCGGACTACGGTTCGGCACCGCGCAGTACGCCCTGCTGGAGGCCGTCGTCGCGACGGGCACGCCCACCGTGGTCGTCCTCGTCCAGGGCCGCCCGCATGTCGTCCCCGACACCGCGGGCGCCCTGCTCACCGCCTGGTATCCGGGCCCGTGGGGCGGCGAGGCGATCGCCGAGGTACTGCTCGGACTCGCGGAGCCGACCGGCCGGCTCCCGGTGTCCGTACCGCGCTCGGTGGCCCAGCTCCCCGTCCACTACAACCACAAGGACATCGAGTACGGCGGCTACGTCGATGAGAGCGCCGAGCCGCTCCACCCCTTCGGGCACGGGCTGTCGTACACGAGCTTCACGTACGGCACGCCACGACTGTCCGCGGAAATCCCCGAATCAGGACACACCGCCGGATCGGGCCACACCGTCGAGGTCGACGTCACCAACACCGGGGACCGGGCCGGGCGTACGGTCGTGCAGGTCTATCTGAGACGCCTGATCACGTCCGTCTGGCCGCGCACCCTCGAACTGTGCGCGTTCGAGGGTGTCGACCTCACGCCGGGCGAGCGCCGGACCCTCACCCTGTCCCTCGACGCCGACCAGCTCGCCGGGTCCGCCACCGTGGAGATCCGGGTCGCCGAGTCGGCCGGGGCCGCGCTCACCGCCGTACCCGTCGTGCTGGACCTCAGAGCCGGTGTCACTGGCTCTCAGAGCTTGACGGCCCCCGAGGACACGCCCCGGTAGAACCACCGCTGCGTGATCACGAACAGCACCAGCACCGGGATCACGGAGATCACCGAACCCGCCATCACCAGCCGCTGGTCGTAGCCGAACGACGACGTCTGGAGCCGGGACAGTCCCAGCGTCAGCGTGAAGTGGCCCTCCGTGCGCAGCACGATCAGCGGCCAGAGGAAGTCGTCCCAGGCGCTGATGAAGGTGTTGATGGTGACGACCAGGACGGCGCCGTAGGCGGAGGGCAGGTACAGATACCGGAACCGTTTCCACTCGCCCGCCCCGTCCAGCATCGCCGCGTCCTCGATCTCGCGCGGCACGGCGAGGAACGCGGCCCGCATGATGAGGACGTTGATCGCGGCGACGAAGCCGGGCAGCCACACGCCGAGCAGGTTGTCGACCAGGCCCATGTCCCGGATGCTGAGGAACAGCGACACCATGATCGACTCGAAGGGGAACATCATGGACGCCATCAGCACGACCCAGACCAGCCGCCGGCCCTTCCAGCCGGGCTTGGAGAGCATGTACCCGGCCATCGTGGAGAAGACGAGCTGGCTGGCGATGGAGATGACGGCGACGAAGAGGCTGTTCCTGATGTACGTCCATACCGGGACCTGGTCGAAGACCTGCCGGTAGGCGCGCAGGGTCGGGTGGTGCGGGAGCAGCGAGGTGCCCGCGCCGAAGACGTCCTCGGTGGGCCCCTTCAGCGACGACAGCACCTGCCACACCAGCGGGCCGACGGTGATGAACAGGACGAACACCAACAGCAGGTAGCGCAGGACGAGTTCGCGGGGGCGGCCGTAGTCCCGCCAGCGCGGCAGGAGGCGCCGGGGTTTGTCGACGGCCGTGGTCATGACTCGTCCTCCTTGGTCAGGCGCTGGGCGAGCAGCGTGAGGCCCAGGGTCAGGGCGAACAGGGCGACGCTGACCGCGGCGCCGTAACCGGCGTTGCCGGTGAGCGGGTCGAGGCCGACGTCCCGGATGTAGAAGGGGAGCGTGCGGTCGGCGCCGCCGGGTCCGCCGGTGGAGCCGCCGAGCATGTAGATCTCGGTGAACACCCGCAGCGAGCCGATGCCGGTGAGGGTGCCGACCAGCATCATCGACTGGCGGACGCCGGGCACGGTGATGTGCCAGAACCGGCGGGCCGCGCCGGCGCCGTCGACGGCCGCCGCCTCGTGGAGTTCCTTCGGGACGTTCCCCAGCGCGGCCAGGTAGAAGATCATGTACCAGCCGAGGCCCTTCCAGATCGTCAGGCCCATCGCCGACAGCAGGATCAGCCACGAGTCGGACAGGAACGGGACGGCCTCCCGGACGATGTGGGCCTTCTCCAGCCAGGTGTTGACCAGTCCCTGGTCGCTCAGCAGCCACTGCCAGCTCAGGCCGACGACCACGCTGGAGGCGAGGACCGGCGTGTAGAAGGCGGAGCGGAAGAAGCCGATGCCCGGGAGGTTCTTCTCCACCAGCACCGCCAGCAGCAGCGGCAGCAGCACCATCAGCGGGACCACGATGACCGCGTACAGCACGCTGTTGCGGGTCGCCACCCAGAAGTCCGAGTCGCCGAACATCCGGGTGTAGTTGTCGAGCCCCACCAGCTTGTAGGTGCCGCCGAGCGGCTTGGCGTCGGTGAAGGACACCAGGAGCGTGTTGAGGAAGGGGAAGACCCCGAAGACCGTCGTACCGACGATCGCCGGGGCCATCCACAGCCAGGGCAGCCACCACCGGCGGTAGAGCGCCGCGCCCCCCGCGTCCGCGGTCGGGCCAGGGACCACGGAGCGGAGGACGCGGCGCAGGAGCCCCGGCGTTCGACGGGCCGGCGAAGCACCGGGGCGGGGGGCGCCCGCCCCCAGGGGAGGGGGGACGGGCGCCTGGTCGAGGGTGTGCTGAGCCATCAGCTGCCCTGCTTGATCAGCTCGTTGGACTTGGACTGCGCCTCCTTGAGGGCGTCCTCGGCGCTCTTCTTGCCCTGCATCGCCAACTGGATCTGGGCCGAGATGGCGTTCAGCTCGCCCGGGGTGAGGGCGATCTCGTCGGCCGTGGCGGTCTTGCGGTCACTGGCCACGATCTTGCGGGCCTGAGCGAACGGGTCGCTGCCCTTGACCGACTGGAAGAACGGGTCGTTCAGGGAGGCCGTGGTGGAGGGGAAGATGACGACGTTCGGGTCCTTCGCCCACTCCAGCTGGTTCTCGGCGTTGGTCAGGAACTGCGCGAAGGACAGCGCGGTGACCGCGTTCTTGCTGGTCGAGGCGACACCCATGTACTGCGGGGCGCCGACGCTGTGGCCGAGGGCGTCCGGCATGAAGCGGGCCACGCCGGTCTTCTTGTAGACGGTCGGGTTGTTCTGCTGGATGAAGCGCAGGAAGTTGGGGTTGGTGGGGCCGTAGACCAGCTTGCCCTGGCCGTAGACGTTGGCCGGGTCCTGGGTGGAGGAGAGGGAGTCCCGGGGCATCGCCCCGGCCTGGTAGAGCTTCGTCATGGCCTCGACCCACCGCGTGGTCTTCGGGTCGTCGGCGAAGGTGAACTTCTTGCCGTCCGCGGAGAGGATCCTGATGCCCATCTGCTGCCAGTCGGCCGGGATGCGCAGTTGCGGGTTGGCGAGGAAGGCGTAGTACTTCCCGTTCGAGGCCTTGGCCACCTTCTCGGCGTCGTCGAACAGACCGAGGACGGTGGTCGCGGGCTTTGCCGGGTCCAGGCCCGCCTCCTTCAGCAGATCGTTGTTGAAGGTCTGCACGATGCCGCCGGAGTACCAGGGCAGCACGCTGTGCACCTGGGCGCCGCCGGCGTCCGTGTACATGCTCGACTTCCACAGCGCGGGGACGAACGGTTTGCCCGCGTCCGGGGCCTTCTTGTCCAGGTCGAGCAGGTAGCCGTTCTTGGTGAGCGCGATCGCCGTGTTGACGTTGATGTTGACCACGTCCGGGAGCGTGCAGCCCTGCGCGTCCGCGACCAGGCGCTGGGTGAACGTGGCGTCGCCCGGGTCGTCGATCCACTTGACCTTGGTGCCGGGGTGCGCCTTCTCGAAGGCCGAGATGACACCGTTGAAGTAACCGCCGAAGTCCTTCTTCAGGTTGGTGGTCTGGAAGGTGATGTCGCCCTTGACGTCGCCGGTGAGCTTCCCGGACCCCACGTTGCCCTGGTCGACCTTGCAGCCGCCGGCGGTGGCGCCGTCGCCGCCGGAGCCCCCGGAGAGGCCGCAGCCCGCGGCGGTCAGGGACAGGACCGCGAAACAGGTCAGGGTCCGGGTGAGTCTTCTTGCGCGCATGTCGTGTGCCCTCCAGCGACCGGTCAGCCAGGATGTGGTTGGTTCAAATAACCAACTTCGACTCCGATTGATGAAAAGGTGGACCAGAATTCATCGGGGGTCAATGGGTTGCCGTGTTGCTTTTCGGTTCCGTCCGCGATCAACGCCCTGATCAGGGCGGCTCATTGGAAGGTTCAGTGCCGGTGCTCGTGATCCGGGTGCGAGGGATCGCCCGGGTGCTCGTGTCCGTGCGCGTAGACCACGCCGGTGCGGGCCTGGTCCAACCAGTCGAAGAAGGCCCGCCGCCCCGCCGCCCGCCGCAGCTCCCGCGCGACCTGCTCGCGTGCCTCCTCGTACGGCACGAAGTCCGCGTCCGCCGCCGTGCCGAAGGGATCGACGCCGCGTCGCAGTGCCACCCGGGTGAGGAAGCGGTCCCGGTTGCGGTCGTAGTAGTCCCGTACGGCCGCCTCGGGCACGAGCTGCTCGGCCTCCAGCTCGGACAGCAGCACCCGGGCGGCCGGGGAGTGCGCGAGCGCCGCCGCGACGATGCTGCCCAGGTCGGCGACGTCCGTCTCGGCCACCGCGAGCACCAGGCTCGGCGCCACCTCGGCCGGCGGTGTGAGCCCCCGGTCCGCGCAGGCCCGGCGGGCGAGTTCGTCGGTGACCACGACCTGGGTCGCCCAGCGCCGCCGCTGCCGTTCGGCCCGGGCGAGGGCCTCGGGACGGGTCTGACCGTCGCGGGCCGGAACGGCCTTCAGCAGCGCGTCCACCCGTTCCCTCCCGACCGCCTGACCGTCCACCAGGGCTGCGTGCTCCGATGGGGAGTTCAAGGCGTCACCTCCAGGACGACCGCCTCCGTATAGGCGACCGACCCGTGCCAGGCGGCCTTCGCCATCAGCCAGTACGCCCCCGGTGGCACCGCCGAACCGTCCACCTCGATCGCGCACTCCAGCTCCTGCCCGCCGGCCACCCTGAACCCCTGGCAGCCGGGCCCGACCCCCGCCCAGGTGCCCCACGCCGACACGGCCCACAACTGCCCGCTCACCGGTCCCCGGGTGGCGTTGCGCACGCGCACCGGGACCCGCGCCCGCTCGCCCCGCCGTACGGTGACCCGCTCGACCCCCAGCCGGGCCACCAGCGTCGGCCCTTTGTGCCCGTCGGGCACGTCCAGCGCCACGACGTCCTCGTACGTCTGCCCGCCGTACGACAGCCGGGCCGCCAGCCAGTGCCGGCCGGGCTCCGCGTCCGGCGGCGGGGTCACCGTGACCTCGGCCAGGGTGAACCCGCCGGGGCCCAGCGCGCACGGCAGTTCGGCCGGCTCGGCGGACCAGCCGGGCGGCACCTCGAAGGCCACCGCGCCCCGCGCGGACGCGCCGGTCAGCTCGGAACTCACCCGCACGGTCGCGGTGACGGGGCCCGAGGCGGTCAGCACGGGGGGCGAAACGTATACGGCCACGGGCATGTTGCCGCGCGGAGCGGGCCCGGAGTTGTGCAGCCAGTAGCGGGTGTGGACGGGCTGGGCGGGCTCGATGGAGGCGACGGCGGGGCCGGGGGAGGGTTCGGCGTCCGCCGTGGGCGTGGCCAGGACCGTCGCCACCTCGAACCCGGTCAGGCCGACGTCCAGCTCGCCCGCCCCGTCCGGCGTCAGCGGTTCCCCGGGCCGCTCCAGTACGTCCGCCCGGGCGCCGTCCGTCCAGCCCGACGGCCCCTGTACGCGTGCCCGCACCGGCCGCCCGTTCACCTCGTGCATCCGTACGACGACCCCGCGCCCCGGCCTGACGGGGGCCACGCTGCCCCGGGCGAGCGGGGAGCCGGCCGGCTTGAAGGCGTCCAGGAGGACCTCGCGGGCCGGCTCCAGCGTCAGCAGGGACACACTCCGCGGCAACCGCGCGACGGCGTCCGCCTCCCGCAGCCGGGCGGTGAGCGGATGGTTGAACTCGTGCCCCCGCGCGGGCAGTCGGAGCTCCCGCCAGTCGCCCTCGCCGGCCACGACCGCGTACTCGAAGGTGTGGGACCAGCGCTGGAGCTGGAAGGCGGAGCCGTCGGGGGCGGTGCGGCGGGGCGGGTCGATCCAGATGCCGGAGGGCCAGCCGGTGCAGGAGCGCATCAGGGACATGTAGAGGTCGCCGGAGGCGGTGACCACACAGCCGGGTGTGCCCCGGTTGAGGACGGCGAAGCCGCGTCCGTCCCAGGCGTCGCCGGGCGGCAGCGCCTCGCCGCCGCCCGCCGCGGTGGCCGCGACGGTGAAGTCGTCCAGGTCGGCGACGATCGCGTCGACCGCCTTCGCGTCGTCCGGGGCACCCGCGACCACCAGCAGCGGCAGCCGTTCCAGGTCCCGCAGATCGGCGCCCGGCACCCATTCCTCCCGCAGCGAGGCCCGTGGCGCCACCCACACGGCCGCCACCTGACGCTCGGCCAGTTGCCGTCGCAGTTCCCGCCCGGCGGCCGGGTCCCAGCCGAGGGCCTCGGCGACCACGGGGTTGCGCTCGGGGCCGCCGACGGCGATCCGGATGTCGGGCAGGTTGGAGTCGACCTCCAGGTCGCCGTAGCGGGGGCCGCCCGCGATGGTCGAGGTCGCGGTGACCCCGGCGCGGACGAGGGCCGCAGCGAGCGGGGTGCCCAGCTCACCGGCCGTGTCCCAGTCGGCGTACACCAGCTCCGCGACCCCGACGGCCCGGTGCCCGAGGAGCGCGCCGGAGTCGTCCTGGACCGCGACCCGGGCCGTGCAGCCCAGCGCGAACCAGGTGTTGGCCGGATTGTCCAGCGTCCACGGGAACCGCTCGCTGTCCACCTCCACGAACCCGAACCCGCGCCCGATGACCGCGTCCGCCACCTCGTGCACCGGCAGCCCGCCCCGCACGTCGGACGGCCAGCGGACCCGGATCAGCCGGTCGGCGCCGTCGTAGCCGTCGAGGGTGGTGGTGAGGTCGAGGCGGTCGACGCCCGTCCACAGGGTCAGCCGCTGGGTGTACCGGAAGAGCCCGAGGTCGGCGCGGACGGTGATCCGGGATCCGGCGGGGGAGTGCTCGACCTCGACCTCGGCTCTCACGTCCCGGCTGCGGGCGGCGGTCGTGCCGGTCGGCGTGAGGTGCCAGGGGCCCTCGCCGAAGCGCGGATGACTCGGGTACTCCTCCTGGACGACGAGTTCGTTGCCGATGTCGCCGGGGCGCAGCAGCTCCCGGCCGCCGTCCCCTTCGGTGAGGGCGCGCAGGCCGCTGACGGCGCCGCCGCGTGCGGGGTCGACCGTCACCTCGTAGAACTCGTTGCGGATGGCCGTGCCCTCGCCGGGCTTCCACTCCGGTACCGAACCGGCCGCGAGCGGGAGCGCCTTGAGGCCCATGCCCGGGACGTCCGGGACGACGACCCGGAGCCGGCCGTCGTCCTCGCGGACGGCGGGCAGCGGCCGGAAGGAGTCGTCCAGGGGGACCAGCCCGGGGTCCTCGACGTCAAGCACGTCCCGTCGCCGCCAGGTCGCGGAGTTGAAGACGACGAGGTCGGGACCGCTGCCCGGGGCGACCCGGTCGGCGAGGGCGCGGGTGGCGTCGTCGTGCACGGTCTCCGCGAGGTCGTACAGCTCCCGCCAGCCGGTCATCAGGTCGATGTAGACCTGGTCGGACTCGGAGCCGGTGACGGCGTCGTGGTGGGCGCCGTAGACGAGTTGCCGCCAGGCCTTGTCGAGGGCCGCGTCGGGATAGGGGTGGCCGGTGACCAGCGAGGCGAGCGTCGCCCAGGCCTCCGCGTCGGCGAGCAGGGCCTCGCCGTACCGCTGGGCCTGCTTGGTGTCGATGTAGGAGACGTCCTTGCCGGTGTAGACCGGGTTCATGTCCCGGGTCTGCGGCGAGGCCCGGCGACCCTCCTCGTCGAGCTGCGCGCGGACGGCGGCGAAGAAGTCCCGGGGGACCGCGCTGACGAACCGCGGCCACACGTACCGCTCGTTCCAGTCGCGGTGGATGTCCATCACCCAGCGGCACGGCGGCGCGTAGTCCCCGCCGACCGGCAGCAGCACGTTCCGGGTGAGCGCGACCTTCTTCAGCCCCTTGAACAGCTTGAGGGCGGCGGCCTCCGCCTCCGGCAGTGCGGGGGCGCTGTCGATCACCCAGCCGGCGGCGTAGTGGTTGACCATGTAAGCGGTCAGCAGCCCGCGCCCCGAGGGGGCGATCCACTCGAACTCGGCCGGGAACTGCATCCGCCCGGGGTCCCTCGGCTCCTCCCCGAACACGGACATCGTCGGCCCCCACTGGTGGTACGGGCCACGCGCCCACGAACTGGAGGTGACCCCCGCGTCCGCCATCAGGGCGGGGAACTGCGGATCGTGCCCGAACGCGTCCAGTTGCCAGGCGGTCTGCGGGGACGCCCCCATGATCCCGCGCTGGAACCCGTCGCCGTACAGCGCGTTGCGTACGGTCGCCTCGGCGCCGGTGAGGTTGGTGTTCGGCTCGTTGTACGTGCCGCCCATGACCTCGACGCGTCCGGTGCGGATCAGTTCCCGCAGGAAGGCGCGTTCCTCCGGGAAGGCGTCCCAGTAGGGCTTGAGGTAGTCGACCTCGGCGAGCACGAAGGTGTACTCGGGGTCGCGCCGGGCCAGATCGGTGTGGGCCCGCACCAGGCTCATGCCGGAGTCGCCGCGGTAGCCGAAGGGGCGGGCGGGCAGGCCGGTGGCGGCCGGGTCGTCGACGACGTCCCAGGTCTCGGTGTAGGCGGCCTGGGTGTTCCACCAGACGGGGTCGTAGTGGAAGTGGCTGACCATGAACATGGTCCAGCCGGGCTCGGCGGCGGTGAACTCGCCGGTGTGGCGGGCCAGTTGGTCCCCGTCGGCGGCGGTGACCGTGATCTCGCGCCGCTCGCCGACGGGCAGATCGGCGGTCACCGGTATCTCGGCGCGCAGGGTGCCGTCCTCGGCCACCGTCGCTTCCAGGGTGCCGTGCACGCCGGAGCCCTCGACGGTGAGGCGGACGGTCCGGCCGGGGGTGTGGCTCAGCTCGACGGCCACCACCTGGCGCGGTTGCTCGGTGGTTCCGGCGAAGAGCTCGGTCGAGTCGACACGGGACACGCGCATGAGGCTCCTACGAGGATGCTCGGCTGAGCCCCATCGTGGCACCGAGGGGATGGTTCAAACAACCATAGGTTGGTTTCCCCGGTGGTTCATCCATGCATGATCGGCCCGGACTCAGCGTGCGCGCCGGCCCTTCACCGCGTGCTGCGGGGTGATGTGGTCGGTCAGCGCAAGCGAGGCGCTCGCGCGCTGGTACGTGAGCTGGGCGACCCGGACGTACAGGCAGTCGACGAGCATCAGGACCGAGTGCCGGCTGCTGATCGCCTCGGCGCGGAAGCTGGTCTCCGCGGAGGACGGGATGAGCCGGATGTCGGCGGCCCGGGCGAGGGGTGAGCGCGGGTCCGTGGTGAGGGCGATGGTGGTGGCGCCGCGCTCCTTGGCCATCTCGAACGGTTCGAGGGTCTCCCGGGTCGCCCCGGAGTGGGAGATGCCGATGGCCACGTCCGCCGGGGTGAGCAGGGCCGCGGAGGTGGCCGCCGCGTGCACCTCGGTCCAGCCGCGGACCGAGCAGCCGATGCGGAACAGCCGCGTCTCCGTCTCCTGGGTCACCGCGCCGCTGCCGCCGACCCCGTACACGTCGATGCGCCGGGCGCGGGCCAGGGCCTGGGCCGCCCGCTCGGTGGCGTCGAGGTCGATCCGGTCGATGGTCTGCTGGATGGCCCGCAGATCCGCGGTGCCGACGACCTGCACGACCCGTTCGAGGCTGTCGTCGGGCGAGATGTCCGGCCCGATCTCCGCGGTGCCCCAGTCGGTGGCCTCTCCGCGTCCGCGCTCCTGGGCCAGCTCGATCAGCAGGTGCTGGTAGGAGTCGAGGCCGATGGCGCGGCAGAAGCGGGTCACCGTCGCCTGGGAGGTGCCGGTGCGGCGGCCGAGCTCGGCGGCCGAGCAGTGGGTGACGGCGGCCGGATCCTCCAGGATCAGCTCGCCGACCTTCCGCAGCGAGCCCGCCAGCCGGGGCAGCTCGGTACGGATCAGGGTGGTGACGTCCGTCGAGGGCATGTGAAGAATGTATCAGCCACCGGTCAAGGGTCGGATTGAATACCAGGACCGCTCGTGATTGGTTGATTCACCGTTGGAGATGTATAGGGTGGTTCAATCCATCAGAAGGGGAGTGTCGCGTGTCCGACGAGTCCGTCAGCGCCCAGGGGTTCGCGCACGAGAGCCTGGCCGTCCTCCAGCACCTCACCGAATCCGCCCGCGAGGACGTGGCCCGCGCCGCCGAACTGATCGCCGACTGCGTCCGCGCGGACGGCGTCGTCCACGCCTTCGGCACCGGTCACTCCCAGGCGATCGTCCTCGAACTCGCCGGCCGGGCGGGCGGCCTGGTCCCCACCAACCGGCTGAGCATCGCCGACCTCGTCCTGTACGGCGGCGACGACCCGAGCGTCCTCGACGACCCGCTCCTCGAACGCCGGGCGGGTGTGGCGGAACGGCTCTACGACCTCGCCGACCCGCACCCCCAGGACCTCTTCGTCGTCATCTCCAACTCCGGCGTCAACAGCGTGATCGTCGAGATGGCCCTGCGGGTGAAGGAACGGGGTCACCGCCTGCTCGCCATCACCTCCCTCACCCACACCCGGGCCGTCCCCGCCGGCCACGTGAGCGGCAGGAAGCTCGCCGACCTCGCCGACGTCGTCCTCGACAACGCGGCCCCGCGCGGCGACGCCCTCCTCGAACTCCCCGGCGGCGGCGCGGTGTGCGCCCTGTCCACCCTCACCGGCGTGATGCTCGTCCAGATGACGGTCGCCGAGGCATCCGGCCAGCTCCTCGCCACCGGGGAACGGCCTCCCGTGTATGTCTCGGCCAACGTCCCCGGCGGCTTCGAGGGCAACCTGGAGCTGGAGAAGAAGTACGCGGGGCGTATTCGACGCCCGGCGAGCTGAGCCGCTTCCGGGTCGCCGGCAGGCCCTGGGCCTCGCTGTCGGGGGGCTGGTTGACGGACCGGCTGGTTGGCGGACCGTCACTGCCGCTCAGCGACAATGGCCTGGTTGACGCACCGTCACTTCCGCGTCAGCGACAAGCGCCTGGTTGACGGTCCGTCACCACCAAGTCATCAGCAGATGGTTGATCAGCAGCGCCAGCACCCCCTGCGCCGCCAGCCACCCCCGCGCCCCCCTCAGCCACGCGCACGCCGGCAGCAGCCACATCGCGAACGGGAGCCAGATGCGTTCCGTCTCGGCCTTGCTCATGCCGGAGAGGTCGGCGGCGAGGAGGGCGAGGAGAGCGGCGAGGACGAGGAGGGCGAGGCGGACCTCGGGGCGGCCCAGGCGTCTGCCGGCGCGCGGCGTCGTCGCCGTGCGTCTGAGGCCCGCCACCGTCGCGGGGCCCACGATCAGCACCGTGCACGCCAGGTTCGCCCACACCCAGTAGCCGTACGGCCGGACCCCGCCCGCTCCCTGGTAGTAGCGGCGGACCAACAGCCGGTACGCCTCCCACCAGTCGAAGCCGGCCGCCGTGAACGCCACCGGGACGACCAGGAATCCGGCCAGCACGAAGGGGAGGGGGCGGACCCGGTGGCGGCCCAGGAGGAGGACGGCGCCGGCGATGACGACGAAGAGCGTCAGGCCGTACGAGAGGTAGACGGTCAGGCCGAACAGGAGACCCGAGGCGAGGCCCGTCCAGGCGGGGCGGTGGCCCGTCACCGCCAGGGCCAGGAAGGCGACCGCCCAGGCCGCGACCGCCGTGAAGTAGCCGTCCGCGGAGGTGCCCACCCACACGGCCGCCGGGCCCAGCACCAGGAACGGGGCGGCACGGCGGGCCAGTGACTCGTCGGCGAGGGTCCGCACGGCCACCAGGACCGCCACGGCCGCCGTCGTGCCGACGGTGATGCACCAGGTGCCGGCCCAGCCCCCGCCGCCCAGTCCGACCCGGTCCAGGAGGACGAAGGTGACGGTGGCCGCCGGGGGATGGCCGGCGACATGGGCGGGCCAGTTGCCGGGTGTCTCGAGCAGGATGTGGTGGGTGAAGTCCGCCAGCGTGGCCGGGATGTCGTGGAAGCGGTCGATCACCTGGAGGTACTCGTTCCGGGTGGTCAGCCGTGCGGCGACGCCCCGTTGCCAGCCGTCGACCAGGGCGAGGGACCACGTCCAGGCCAGGCCGGCCGCCCAGGTGGTGAGGAGCAGCGCACGCCAGGGCAACCGGACAGCCAGGGCGGGACCGTACGCGACCACTGCGGCCGCGACGGCGAGCGCGGCAGGGGTGCCGGGGCCGACATGGGGATCCCAGACCGCCAGCAAGGGCGGCCAGCCGACGCGGAGGCTGCCGTCGCGGTGCTGGATCGCGCTTCCGACCAGAACGGCGGTGACGACGAGCAGCGTGGCGGCGAGGGCCGCGTAGAGGTCGTGTCTCAGATCGCGGTACAGGTCATGTCTCAGATCGCGGGTCACGCCGGAACGCTAGGCCGCCGGGTCTCCTCCGGACGGCTGACAGGCGCGGACGTCAGAGTTTCGTCATGGTTCGCGAGCCCGCTGAGGGGGTGGCACGGGCCTACCGTCGGGGCATGGCCCGCCCTGACTCCCCGGCGCGTTCGCGCCCCTTGCCGCGCACCCCGTTCTCGCCCGCGTTCTGGCGCAGCCCGTTGCGCGGCCCCTGGCTCACCTCGGTGCTCGGACTCGTCCTGCTCGGCGGGATCACCGTGCTGTTCCTGACCGGGCTGCTGTCGTACGCCGCCTACAACCCGGACCTGTCGCCGGTGAACGACAAGACCCCCGACAAGGGACTCCTCGGCTTCTACCTCTTCTCCTGGCCGACCGATCCGCACTGGCTGTACCGGCTCACCCAGGGCGTCCACGTCACCCTCGGGATCACGCTGATCCCGGTCCTGCTGGCCAAGCTGTGGTCGGTGGTGCCGAAGCTGTTCACGCTGCCGCCCGCACGCTCGCTCGCCCACGCGCTGGAGCGGGTCTCGCTGCTGCTCCTGGTCGGCGGCGCGCTGTTCGAGTTCGTGACCGGTGTGCTCAACGTCCAGCTGGACTACGTCTTCCCCGGCTCCTTCTACCCTTTGCACTTCTACGGCGCCTGGGTGTTCTTCGCCGCCTTCGTCGCGCACGCCGTGCTGAAGACACCGGCAGCCGTACGTAATGCGCGTCAACTGCGCGCCGAGCACGGCGAGTTGGTGTCCCCGGACCCCGCCGCACCCACCGTGTCCCGCCGCGGCGCCCTCGGGCTCGTCGGCGGCGGTTCGCTCCTGCTCCTCGTCACCACGGCCGGGCAGAGCTTCGACCCACTGCGCCGGACCGCCCTCCTCGCACCCCACGGCGGCGCCGAACCCGCCACCGGGCCAGGCGGCTTCCAGATCAACAAGACGGCCGCCTACGCGGGAATCCACGCGGCCGAGACGAGCGAGGAGGCGTGGCGGCTGGTCGTCGCCGGCCGTACCGGAACCGTCCGGCTCAGCCGCGCCGAACTCCTTCAACTCCCCCTGCACAGTTCGGCCTTGCCCATCGCCTGCGTCGAGGGCTGGTCGACCTCCGACCAGTGGTGGCGCGGGGTGCGGCTGCGGGACCTGGCCGCCCTCGTCGGGTACGACGACCCGCCCGACGTCCTCGTCGAGTCGCTGCAACGCCACGGCGCCTTCCGGCGGGCCGCCCTGCGCGCCAACCAGGTCGCCGACCCGCGCTCCCTGCTCGCCCTGTACGTCAACGGCGAGGACCTGACCCCCGACCACGGCCACCCGGCGCGGGTCATCGTGCCCGCGGCTCCCGGCGTGCTCAACACCAAGTGGGTGGCCCGGATGACGTTCGGAGAACTGTGATGCAGCGGCCCAGGCTCCTCCCGGTCGGAAGTCCGCTCCAACTCCTGCTGCTGGCCTGTTCGTTCGCCCTCGCCGCCTACGCCGGCATCCGGCTGTTCGCCGAGGACTGGTTCGGGGTCGCGCTGTGGTTCGTGGGGGCGGCGCTCCTGCACGACCTGGTGCTGCTGCCGGTGTACGCCGCGCTCGACCGCGTTCTGGTGAGGGGGGCCGGCCGGCACCGGGACCGTGTCGCGTACGTCCGGGTGCCCGCCGCCCTGTCCCTGCTGCTCCTGCTGGTGTGGTTCCCGCTGATCAGCGGCCAGGTGGCCGGGCGTTACGCCTCGGCCACCGGTCTGTCGCCGGACGGCTTCCTGACCCGCTGGCTGCTGCTGACGGCCGCGCTGTTCGGCGGTTCCGCCGTGCTGTTCGTGCTGCGGCTGCGCAGGGAGACGAAGGAACGCCCGCCGACCGCCCACTGATCGACGGCACGCCAGCCCGCGCGGCGCGCCAGCCGCAGCAGGGCCGGCGTGCCGAGCCGCGCCCAGGGGAACGGGTTGCCCGTGGCGCCGCGCGCGTCGGTCACATGGACCAGGACCCGCTCGTCGAGGTCAAGGCCGGGAACCGTCTCGGCGATCAACAGGCCGCCACCGCAAAGGAGTTGGGACATGCGGGCGAGGAGCGTGCGCGGGTCCCCGCCGATGCCGACGTTGCCGTCGATCAGCAGCGCGGTGCCCCACCGTCCCTCGCCGGGCAGCGGCTCGAAGACCGAGCGCCGCAGCGCGGGACCGCCCAGCTCCCCGGTCCGCGCCACGGCAGCCTCGCTCACGTCGATGCCGAGCACCCGCCGCCCCCGCGCCCCCAGGGCCGCCACCAGCCGGCCCGGTCCGCAGCCGACGTCGAGCACCGCGCCCTCGCAGCGCCGCAGCACCTCCAGGTCGGCCGCGTCGGCTTCCGCGCACCAGCGCTCCACGTCCAGCGGAAGCAGCCAGCCGTCGGAGCGGCGCAGGAAGAGAGGCCCGCGGCCGGAGCGCAGGGCGTCCGCGTAGGGGTCGGCCGACCAGGGTTCCCTCTCGCCGACGGGCGCGCCGCCGTCGGCGAGGGGGGTCCGCTGCCGCCCGATCCGTACCGTGCTCATCGGGCCCCGGCCGGGCTGAGCCTGGCCAGCTCGGCGGCGAACCGGCCGCCCGGCGCGGAGCGGGCGACCACCTCCGCGTCGTACGCCGTGTCCACGTCCCGCAGCCGCGGCAGGTCCCGCACCCGCAGCCCCGCGAGCCGCGCACGCTGGGCTGCGCCCGTGTGCGACGTCGACATCGGCACGCCCCGCAGCAGGGCCGGGTCCGGTGCGGCCAGGCCCAGCGCCCAGAAGCCGCCGTCCTCGGCGGAGCCGAAGTACGCGTCGCAGTCGGCGAAGTCCACCTGGAGCAGCTCCGGGGTGACCTGGGGGGTGTCCATGCCGATGAGAAGGGCCGGCCCCGCGCAGCCCGCGAAGGCCGCGGCCAGCCGTTCGTCGAGGCCGCCCGCGCACTGCGGTACGACGTCGAAACCGGGCGGCAGCCAGGGGCCGGGCTCGCCCTCCAGGACCAGGACCCGGCGCCCGGCGGGCGTCCGAGCCACCGCGTCCAGCGTGTCCGCGAGGGACGCCTCGGCGAGAGCCGCCGCCTCGTGCGGCGTGAACGGCGGGGTCAGCCGGGTCTTCACCCGGCCCGGCCGGGGCTCTTTGGCGATCACGAGCAGCGTGGTCACGCACGCACCCCCTGCCCGGCGGCCGGACCGGTCTCGGCCAGTACCCGGCTCATGTCGCGCACCGCCTGCCAGGTGCCGCGCCAGGTGCCGGTCACCTTGGAGACGCCGGTGCGCGGGCGGTACGGCACGTCGTGCTCGGCGATCCGCCAGCCCGCGTCGGCGGCGCGCACCACCATCTGGAGCGGATAGCCGCTGCGGCGGTCCGTGAGACCGAGCGCGAGCAGCGGCTCGCGCCGGGCGGCCCGCAGCGGGCCGAGGTCGTGCAGCCGAAGTCCGGTGCGGCGGCGGAGCAGCCGGGTCAGAGCGAGGTTGCCCGCGCGGGCGTGGACGGGCCAGGCCCCGCGGGTCTGCGGGCGGCGCCGGCCGAGCACGAGGTCCGCCTCGCCGGCCACGATCTCCCGTACGAACGGCAGCAGGTCCGCCGGATCGAGAGAGGCGTCGCAGTCGCAGAAGCAGACGATGTCGGCCGTTGCGGCGGTCAGGCCGGCGTGGCAGGCGGCGCCGAATCCGCGCCGCTCCTCGCGTACGACGGTCGCGCCGAGGGCTCGGGCGATACGGGCGGAACCGTCCGTGGAGCCGTTGTCCACCACCAGCGCGCGCCAGCCGGGCGGTACCCGCTCCAGCACCCGGGGCAGCGCCTCGGCCTCGTCGAGGCAGGGGAGTACGACGTCCACGGACACGGGGGCCGGGACGGGATCGGAAGAGGTCGTCACGGCTCTCACCCTACGAGCGTGAAACGGATATAACGGACTCCAGCTCCTTACGAAACGCGGACGTCGGGAACCGGGAGCCGCGTCGACGCGCGTACGGTGCGAGGCTGGCGGCATGGAGCAGCAGCCGTACACACAGGCCGGAGCGCGGGTCCTCGTCGTGGACGACGACCCGACCGTCGCCGAGGTCGTCACCGGGTACCTCGACCGGGCCGGATACGTCGTGGACCGCGCCGGGGACGGGCCCGACGCGCTCGCCCGGGCAGACGCGCACTGGCCGGACCTCGTCGTCCTCGACCTCATGCTGCCCGGCATGGACGGCCTGGAGGTGTGCCGCCGAATGCGTGGCCGCGGGCCGGTCCCGGTCATCATGCTCACCGCGCGCGGCGACGAGGACGACCGCATCCTGGGCCTGGAGGTCGGCGCCGACGACTACGTCACCAAGCCGTTCAGCCCCCGCGAACTCGTCCTGCGCGTCGAGTCGGTCCTGCGCCGCACGCGTCCCTCGCAGCCCTCAGGCACCCTCCGCGCGGCCGGGCTCACCCTGGACCCCGCCTCCCGCCGCGCCGCGAAGGACGGCACCGAACTCGCCCTCACCATCCGCGAGTTCGACCTCCTCGCCTTCTTCCTGCGTCACCCCGGCCGGGTGTTCAGCCGCGAGGACCTGATGCGCGAGGTGTGGGGCTGGGACTTCGGCGACCTGTCGACCGTGACGGTCCATGTGCGGCGGCTACGGGGCAAGGTCGAGGACGACCCGGCGCGCCCGCGACTCATCCAGACCGTGTGGGGCGTGGGCTACCGCTTCGAAGGCGGGGCGTGACCATGAGTGCCAACCTCCTCATCGCCCTCTTCGCCTTCCTCGGCGCCGCCGCGGCCGGGGTGCTCGGCGCGGGCGTGCTGCTGCTCATCCGGCGCCGATCGGTCATCACCCACCTCGCCGTGGTCGCCGTGGTCGCCGTGACCGCGATGCTCGCGGGCACCCTGGCGGTCGCCCAGGCGATGTTCCTGTCCGCGCACGACCTGAAGGTCGTCACGACGGTCGTCGCCATGGCCGCCGTGGTCTCCCTCGCCGCCGCGTTGCTGCTGGGCCGCTGGGTCGTGGCCCGCAGCCGGGCCCTCACGCTCGCCGCCCGCTCCTTCGGCGACGGCGGCGACTTCACCTCACCCGACGGCCCGGCCACCGCCGAACTCGCCGCGCTCAGCCGTGCGTTGGAGGCCACCAGCGCCAAACTCGCCGAGTCCCGGGAACGCGAACGTGCCCTGGAGACCTCCCGGCGCGAACTCGTCGCCTGGATCTCGCACGACCTGCGCACCCCGCTCGCCGGCCTGCGCGCGATGTCCGAGGCGCTCGAGGACGGTGTCGCCGCCGACCCCGCCCGCTACCTCCGGCAGATCCGCACCGAGGTCGAACGCCTCAACGGCATGGTCGGCGACCTCTTCGAACTCTCCCGCATCCACGCGGGGACACTGTCGCTGAGCCCGAGCCGAATCTCCCTGTACGACCTGGTCGGCGACGCGCTCGCGGGCGCCGACCCGCTGGCGCGCGAGCACGGCGTACGCCTGGTCGGGGACCGGGTCGAGCCGGTTCCGGTCGAGGTGGACGGCAAGGAGATGAGCCGGGTCCTGGGCAACCTCCTGGTGAACGCCATCCGTCGCACCCCCGCCGACGGCACGGTCGCGATCGCCGCCGAGCGCCGCCCCGACGGCGTCGTCCTGTCCGTCACCGACGGCTGCGGCGGCATCCCCGAGGAGGACCTCCCCCGCGTCTTCGACACCGGTTGGCGAGGCACCCACGCCCGCACCCCACCCGCCGGAGCGGGCCTCGGCCTCGCCATCGTCCGCGGCATCGTCGAGGCCCACCAGGGCCGGGCCACGGTACGGAACATCCCCGGCGGATGCCGCTTCGAGGTGACGTTGCCGACGGCGGGGGCGTGAGGGGTCGCTCGCCGCACGGTCCCGCTCGCGCGAACTCCTGTGGCAGGGTGCGCCCGCCCGCCCGCCCGCCCGCCCGCTCCGCACCTGCCGGCGCGGGCCTCGGCCTCGCAGGGCGGACCACGGTGCGCGACATCCCCGGCGGCTGCCGGTTCGAGGTGGTGCCGCCCACCGCCGCTTCGATGAAGGCGGGCAGCACCACCGGTCTCAGGCGGGCTGGGCTCCCCGCAAGCCCGCCCGCGCGAACTCCCGCATCCCCTCCGCGAACCCCACCCGCGCCTTCCACCCCAGTTCCGCCCGCAGCCGGGCCGAGTCGGCTGTGATGTGGCGTACGTCGCCCAGGCGGTACTCCCCGGTGACGACCGGCTCCGGGCCGCCGTGCGCGCCGGCCAGGGCCCGGGCCATCTCGCCGACCGTGTGGGGTTCGCCGCTGCCGGTGTTGTAGGCGGTGAGCGTGCCTTCGCGGGCCGGGGCCACCAGCGCCGTCAGGTTGGCCGCGGCCACGTCCCGCACGTGGACGAAGTCGCGGCGCTGGCGGCCGTCCTCGTAGACGCGGGGGGCCTCGCCGCGGGCCAGGGACGAGCGGAAGAAGGAGGCGACGCCGGCGTACGGGGTGTCGCGGGGCATGCCCGGGCCGTACACGTTGTGGTAGCGCAGCGACACCGCCGAGCCGCCCGTGGCCCGTGCCCACGCCGCCGCCAGGTGTTCCTGGGCCAGCTTCGTCGTGGCGTAGACGTTGCGCGGGTCGACCGGGGCGTCCTCGGCGACCAGCCCGGGGGACAGCTGCGCCCCGCACCGCGGGCAGGTCGGCTCGTAGCGTCCGGCGTCGAGGTCGGCCACGGCACGCGGGCCGGGGCGGACCACTCCGTGCCGCGGGCAGTCGTAGCGGCCCTCGCCGTACACGACCATCGACCCGGCCAGCACCAGCCGTCGTACGCCCGCGTCGGCCATCGCGGTGAGCAGGACGGCCGTACCGAGGTCGTTGCGGGAGACGTACTCCGCCGCGTCCGCGAAGCCGGCGCCGAGGCCGACCATCGCCGCCTGGTGGCACACCGCGTCCACGCCCCGCAACGCGCGGCGGACCGCGGCGGGGTCCCGTACGTCCGAGGGCGGGTCGGCGCGGACGTCGTACACGACGCCTTCGTGCCCGTCGGCCTCCAGAGCCTCGACGACATGGGACCCGATGAATCCGGCACCGCCGGTGACCAGTACACGCATGCCGCCACGCTAGGGCGCTCAGCGGCCCGGACGAGTGGGCCGCGCCCGGCACGTCACGGCTTCGTAAGACTCGCCGGGCTCAGCGGGAGCGTCACCGTGAAGACCGTCGCGCCGGGCTCGTCGGCCAGTTCGATCGTGCCGCCGTGCGCGCGGACCAGGGAGCCGGCGACCGCGAGGCCGAGGCCGCTGCCGCCCCGGTCCCGGCTGCGGGCCTTGTCGACGCGGTAGAACCGGTCGAAGACCCGTTCGCGGTCGTCGGATGGGATACCGGGGCCCGCGTCCGCGATCCGGACCAGCGCGCGTCCGTCGGCGACCGAGACCCCGACGGACACCGCCGTACCGGCCGGCGTGTGCACGGCCGCGTTGGTCAGCAGGTTGTCCAGCACCTGGCGGATGCGCTGCGGGTCCAGGCGCAGCTTCAGCTCACCGGGGCCCGGCATGAGCGTCAGCGGGTGGTCCGGGTGGCCGGCGCGGAACGCGTCGGCCGCCTGCTCGACCAGCTCCACCAGGTCCGCCTCCACCGGCCGCAGCGGGGTCTCCACCTCGGCCGCGTCCAGGCGGGCGAGCAGCAGCAGGTCGTCCAGCAGGACGCCCATCCGGGCCGCCTCGGCGCGCAGCCGGGCCAGGTGCCTGTCGCGTTCCTCGGGGGCGTTCGCGGCGGCGTACTGGAAGAGGTCCGCGTAGCCCCGTACGGACATCAGGGGCGTGCGCAGCTCGTGCGAGGCGTCCGCGACGAAGCGGCGCAACCGCTGCTCGGCCGCCGCGCGGACCGCGAGAGCGTCGTCGATGTGCTCCAGCATCGTGTTGAACGCCGAGCGCAGCTCCTCCACCTCCGGACCGCCGTCCCGGCCGTCGGCGCGCAGCGGCAGCCGGGCCGCCGACTCGGTGAGGTCGTGCGAGGTGATGCCGTGAGCGGTGTGCGCCATGTCGCTGAGGGGCCGCAGGCCGCGCCGCAGCATCTTCCGGCCGAACACCACGAGCGCCAGCAGCGCCACACCGAACGCGATCGCCTGCACCGCGACCAGCTGGTCGATGGTGTCCTCGATCTCGGCCATGGGCGCGGCACTGACCAGGACCACTCCGGGCTCGACCTGGCAGGCCCGGATCCGGTAGACACCCTCCCCGTCGATCGTCACCGTGCGCATGAGCTCCTTGTCGGAGTGCGCCATGGTCTCGGCGAGAGCGGTGAGCGGGCGGGTGTCGTGCGGGATGTCGGCGGGCTGCCGCAGCTTCACCGAGGTGCCCGACACGTCGTACACCGCGCTGAACCAGCCCCAGTACGGCTTCTGCTCCACCGTGCCGTTGGCCTCGGCCTCCTTGGCCTGCACGGTCTGGACGACCTTCAGCTGGTAGCCGAGCTGGTTCTCCAGGTAGTCGCGCATGTAGGTCGTCAGCGACCAGCCCACCACGGCGAACACCACCAGCGACAGCGCGCCGAGGCCCAGCGCCAGCCGGGTGCCCAGGCGCAGCCTGCGGTACGTGTGGCGCAGCCGCCGAAGGGCCCCGCTCACTCCGCGGCCGGCCGCAGCGCGTAGCCGAAGCCCCGCACGGTGTGGATCAGCGACACCCCGCCGACTGCGGCCTCGTCGGGCTCGTCGAGCTTGCGCCGCAGCCGGCTGACGACCAGCTCCACGACGTTGGACCGGCCGCCGAAGCCGTACTCCCACACATGGTCCAGGATCTGCGCCTTGGTCAGCACGGTCGGCGACTTGCGCATCAGGTAGCGCAGCACCTCGTACTCGGTCGGCGTGAGCGTCAGCAGCCGCTCGCCGCGCCGCACCTCACGCGTGTCCTCGTCCATCGTCAGGTCCGCCACCCGCAGGACGGACCGCTGGAAGCCGGGCCCGGCGCTGCGCCGCAGCACGGTCCGCAGCCGGGCCATCAGCTCCTCCACCGCGAACGGCTTGACCAGGTAGTCGTCCCCGCCCCGGGTCAGCCCGGCCACCCGGTCGGCGACGGCGTCCCGGGCGGTGAGGAACACCACCGGCACCATCGTCCCGGACCGCCGCAGCCGGTCCAGCACGCCGAAGCCGTCGATGTCGGGCAGCATCAGGTCGAGCACCACGATGTCCGGATGGAAGTCTGCGGCGCGGCTCAGCGCCTCCTCACCGGAGTTCGCGGTGACCGCGTCCCAGCCCTCGTAGCGGGCGACCGTCGCGACGAGGTCGGCGATCGGCGGGTCGTCGTCCACGACGAGGAGTCGTACTTTTTCCACCCGTTCATAGTGCGGCACGCGAGAGCCGAAGCCAGAGCGGGTTCCCTGTCCCGGGCACATCGATAACCACTTGAAAGTTGTACGACAGCAATTCGACAGCTGCCGCCGGAGAAGCTCGCAGAAGAAGCTCGACACCCCGGACCCGGATCAAGGAGCTCTGTCCGTGACGACCGTCCAATCGCCCCCCGCGCCCCCCACGGCGATACGACCCAGGGTGGTGGCCCGCACCGGCCTGTACGCCGTGCTGGCCGCCAACGCGGCCGTGGTGACCTTCTTCTTCGCCCAGGCCGGATTCGCCTCGAACACCCTCATCGTGCTCGGCCGGCTCGCCGGTCTGTACGGCGCGCTCCTGATGGCCTTCCAGCTGATCCTCGTGGCCCGCCTGCCCTGGCTCGACCGCCGCATCGGCATGGACCGGCTGACCTCCTGGCACCGCTGGACCGGCTTCGGCATCCTGTGCACGCTGCTCACCCACGCCGTCTTCATCGCCTTCGGCTACGCCCAGTCGTCCGCCCTGGACCCCGTCAACCAGGTCATCGACCTCGCCGAGACCGTCGAGGGTGTGCTGCGCGCGGTCGTCGCGCTCGGCATCATCCTCGTCGTCGGCGCCGTCTCGGCCCGCTACGCCCGGCGCCGGCTGGCGTACGAGACCTGGCACTTCATCCACCTGTACACCTACGTCGCCGTGGTCCTGGCCTTCACCCACCAGGTCGCGGCCGGTACGACGTTCACCTCGTCGTCCGCCGCCACGACGTACTGGTACGCGGTGTGGGGCGTCGCCCTCGCCTCGGTGGCGGCGGGCCGGCTGGTCCTGCCGCTGTGGCGGAACTGGCGCCACCAGCTGCGCGTCACCGCCGTCGTCCCCGAGGCCGACAACGTCGTCTCGGTCTACATGAGCGGTCGCGACCTCCACCGGATGCCCGCCCGGGCCGGCCAGTTCTTCCTGTGGCGCTTCCTCACCCCCGACCGCTGGTGGCAGGCCAATCCCTTCTCCCTGTCCGCCGCGCCCGACGGCCGCACCCTGCGCCTCACCGCCAAGGCGGCCGGCGACGGCAGCGCCGCCCTGCGGCACGTGAAGGTCGGCACCCGCGTCTTCGCCGAGGGCCCCTACGGCGCCTTCACCGCGCTGCACCGCACCCGCCCGGAGTCCGTGCTCATCGCCGGCGGCGTCGGCGTCACACCCATCCGCGCCCTGCTGGAGGAACTGCACGGCCACGCCGTCGTCATCTACCGCGTCGCCACCGACCGGGACGCGGTCCTCTACGACGAGCTGCGGGACCTCGCGCTCGCCAAGGGCGCCGAACTGCACCTGGTGACCGGGCCGCCCGTCCCCGACCGGCTGGCCCCGGCCGAACTGGCGCGCCTGGTACCGGACATCGCCGACCGGGACGTCTTCCTGTGCGGACCGCCGCCCATGATGAACGCGGTGCTCGGCAGCCTGCGCGAGCTGAACGTGCCCAAGGCGCAGACCCACTTCGAACGCTTCAGCCTGGCGGGTTGAGGGACACGAGAGAGAACACGAGAGAACACGAGAGAAAAGACGTACACACGTGAAACGAGCGATACCTGTCGTCGTGCTGAGCATCGCGGGCCTGGTCCCCGTGTGGCTCTACGAACCGTCGGCCGCCACGTCCACCGTCCAGGTCGCCACCCCCGCGGCGCCCTCCAGGCCGTCATCGTCCTCGTCGGCCCCTTCTCCAGGTTCTTCGGGAACCTCCTCCTCTTCCACCGTCGTCGCGGGTTCGACGGTGAACACGGAGAAGGGCCCGGTCCAGGTGGAGGTGACCTTCGCGGGCGACGAGATCAGCTCGGTGCGGATGCTCCAGCAGCCGAACCACCCGCAGACCACGGCGGCCGTACCGCAGCTGATAGCGGAGACCCTTCAGGCCCAGAGCGCGGACATCGACACCGTGTCCGGCGCGACGATCACCACCGACGGCTACAAGGAGTCCCTCCAGGCCGCGATCGACGCGAAGGGCTGACCGTCATGCGCCGCGTCGAACAGGTCATGGGCTTCCCGGTCTCGCTGCGGATCGACGACGAGAGCGTCCCCGAGTCGGCCGCCGACGCGGTCTTCGCGTGGCTGAACGAGGCCGACGTCCGGTTCAGCCCGTTCAAGCCGGACAGCGAGGTGTCCCGCCTGGACCGGGGCGAGCTGTCGGACATCGGCGAGGACCTCACCGAGATCCTCGGCCTGTGCGAGCACTACCGCACCGCCACCGGCGGCGCCTTCGACGCACGGCTGCCCGGCCGCGGCCTCGACCCCTGCGCGGTGGTCAAGGGCTGGTCGGTGCAGCGGGCGGCGGAGCTGCTGGCGGCGGCCGGAGCGCGGCGCTTCTGCCTCAACGCCGGGGGTGACGTGGTCGCCGCCGGCGGTCCCTGGCGCGTGGGCGTACGGCATCCCGACCACGCCGACCGGCTGTGCACCGTGCTGGAGTTGACCGACGGCGCGGTCGCCACCTCCGCCCGCTACGAGCGGGGCGACCACATCATCGACGGCCGCACGGGTCGCCCGGCGACCGGACTGCTCAGCCTGACCGTCGTCGCCCCGACCCTCACGGAGGCGGACGCGGTGGCCACGGCCGCCTTCGCGATGGGCACGGAGGGCGTCGAGTGGGCGGCCGGGCTGGAGGGCTGCGAGGTGTTCGCGGTGGACGCCGGGCGCCGGGTGCTGCGCACGGCGGGCTTCCCCGTCGCGGGGGAGGGCATGGCTGCCGCATGATGGCCGGGTGTTCCGAGGTACGTCCGCATGACGGCCGGGACGTTCCGAGGGACGTCCGCAGGCCGATGATGCCGCCGGGACGGCCGCCGACGCGAGGTCGACGAGCAACGCCCCTGCCATCGGGCAGGGCGTTCCTCAAGACGGACCTGGGGAAATGCCGCCGTTACCGCGCTTGACCTGGGGAACATGCCTCGTGGTGCTTGTCTGGTCTCAGGGTTTCCCAGCCTCATGTGTGCTAAATCCGTTCCGGGTCAACCGCAGGGAGCCACATCTTGCCCCAAGCCGCGGGCGCGCGGCGCGGCCAGGGCGGAGGCGCACCCGCGGAAGCCTGTGAAGGCTTGCGCTGTGTAATTTGAGGTATATACCGTTGATTGCATGACGGAGCGGTGGGAGATCGAGATCGAACCCGAGGTGCGGGATTGGCTGGAGTAACTTCCGTTCCGCCTCTACCGGCGCGTGGAGGACAAGACGGACCGTCTCTTGGACGAGCCGACGACGCTTGGTGAGCCGTACTCGCGTCACTTGGGCGGCAAGCTGCGTGAGCTGCGCTTCGAGCTGGACGGCGAGGCCGTGCGCATCCCGTACTGGCTCGCTCCCGGGCAGCGGATCGTCCTGTTGACGGTGTTCCGTAAGACGAGGATGCGTGAGGCGGCGGAAGTCGAGCGCGCGCATCAGGCCCAGAAGGTCTGCGAGGCCGAGCACGGCCGGGCCGAGCACACCTACGATCGGCGCAAGGAGAGTTGATGAATCACAGCACGTGGAGGACGCGCCGGGCACGGCGGCTTGTGGGTGAGGCGGTGGAATACGACCAGGAGTACGTCGACGCACGGCTGGCTGGCGACCTTGGCCAGGCGGTCTACGACCGTCGGATCGAGCTCGGTCTGTCCCAGGCCGAACTGGCCGAGCGGGCCGGGATGACGCAGCCTCAGGTGTCCCGGATGGAGGGTGGCGACACCGTGCCCACTCTCCCGCTGCTACGACGCCTGGCCAAGGCTCTGGACGGCACCCTGAACCTGGCCATCGACGAGGGTGACTCCCGCGTCACCTTCACCCCGCACGCCGCTTGAAACCGAGCCCCGCGGTCCGCCGAGGACGTTGTCGACCTGAGTCAGTGCGCTCAGCGAACCGGTGAGCGAGGTTGCGCCGCTGACCCGGCTGTGTTCGACCACCGGCTTCAGCCTTGGTGGAGCGCTTCCTGCTGGGTTCGATGACAGATCAGGAGAAGGAGCGACGGAATGGACCGTGCTGCGACGACGTACCGTCCGCACTCGAAGTGCTGGATGCCGAGCAGTGAGGCGGTACTGCCGGGAAGGTAGCCAGGCGTAGGTCTGGCCCACCCTGGCCCTGTGCCGCTCGCGCGAAGGCCCTCCCGTCGCCCGGAAAGGCTCTCACCAGGTGCTTCTCCGTGCCCCCGGCAGGATTCGGACCTGCGACACCCGCCCTAGGGGTCCTATGCGGTGAGTTTGAGGAGAGTGGGGGGCACTGTGTCGGTGACCTGCGGCTTCCCGGCCCCAGACCTGGATGCGCTGCGCGAGACCCATCACTGAACCTCATCTGTGAAGAGCCTCCAATGCGACTAGGGCCTGTCCGGCGGATCTTGCCAGGCTCTCCTCGAGCACGGTCGGTACTGCGGCACTTGACGGTACTTCCGATCAATTGGGTCGACACTCGTTCCGAGCTGCGGGAAACTCCTGGCGATGACTCAACGAACCGACACGCCTCCTGCGTGGGACGAGCGTGCGCAGCTGGTTACCTTCCTCGATTACGCCCGTGATACCGCGCGCGCCAAGTGTGCGGGCGTGTCCGCCGAAGACGCCTGCAAGGCCCCGCTCCCGAGTTCGCCGCTGATGACGTTGTGCGGGTTGATCAGCCATCTGCGTTGGGTCGAGTACTACTGGTTCCATGTGATGTTTCTGGGCGAGGAGCTCGCGGGGCCGCTCACCGAGGCGACCGACGATGATCCCGACCCTGAGATGCGGACAGCAGTCGACATTCCGTTGCCTCAGCTTCTCGCCGAGTACGAGGCGCAGAGCGCCCACTACCGTCGCCTGGTGTCCGAACACGACCTGGACTCGACGGCCAAGCGTCCCATCAGCGACGGCCGCCACGTCGACCTCCGGTGGGTGATCCTCCACCTCATTGAGGAGACGTCCCGCCATAACGGCCACCTCGACGTCGTGCGTGAGCTCGTCGACGGGCGGACCGGCGCCTAGGGGCTGTCCGGCGGATCATGTGACTTCCGGGAGATCCGTTCGTTGGCGTGTTCATGCTGCGGGGAGATCTTACGAACGAGGAGTGGACCCGGCTGAAACCGCATCTGCCGAAGTCCGGGGAGCGCGGCGGGATCTGCCTATGCGCTTTGGGAACTGGAAGACCGTGTACGAACGGCACAGACGCTGGTCGGCGGACGGCACGTGGGACAAGCTCTTCGCGTCCGTCCCGGCCGACGCCGACGCGGAAGGCCGCATCGACTGGTCCATGGTGAGCGTGGATTCCACGTCGATCTGCACCCGGTGGCCGGGCAGTTGCTTCTCGTACCGATTCCACCGGCGGTCGTGGCGCTTGTAGCGCTGTGAAGCCGGCAGGCAGCCCATGTCCGGGCGGTTCAGGATGCGCCACACTCCTGATCTGCTGATGGTGACGTCGTGGTACCGCTTGAGGTACACGGCGCTCTTCTCGCGGCCGAAGTGGTAGGTCTGAGGCAGATAAATGATCTTCCCGACCACTTCGACGTGCGTAGCGTTGGGGCTGTGCTTGGGTGCCTCTCGACGTGGCGTATGACCGCCAGGTGCCGCTTGGTCTCACGGTCAAACGGCGGGGTGGTGGACGTGGACTTCGACATGGAGATCTCCGTAGTGATCAGAGACCCAGGTGTCAATGGTGATCGTCAGTTTTAGAAAGTGCTGGTCGACGACCACCGTGGCCCGCGCGACGGCGCGTCATGACCAGCGGGGCAGGCGGCAGCCGCTGCGGGCCGCCAAGCCCTTCGATCCACCGCAACACAAGCCGTCTAGACTCTCCCCCCAGCGGCTCGCACGACTGGCCGAGAGCGGGCAATTCCCGCCAGACCCGGAGGGTATTCGGCGCTTTGATACGGATAGATTCAGTCACCAAGCGGTACCCGGACGGCACGGTGGCGGTCGACCGGCTCTCGTTGGAGATTCCCGACCGCTCGATCACCGTCCTCGTCGGGCCCTCGGGCTGCGGGAAGACGACGACCCTGCGCATGATCAACCGGATGGTCGAGCCGAGCGAGGGGACCATCCTCCTCGACGGCAAGGACATCACGCAGCAGCCCGTGAACACGCTGCGCCGGTCCATGGGGTACGTCATCCAGAACGCCGGTCTCTTCCAGCACCGCACGATCGTCGACAACATCGCCACCGTGCCCCGCATGCTGGGCTGGGGCAAGGAGAAGGCGCGGGCCCGGGCCACGGAACTGATGGAGCGGGTGGGGCTCGACGCCACGCTCGCCAAGCGGTACCCGTACCAGCTCTCCGGCGGCCAGCAGCAGCGCGTCGGTGTGGCACGCGCCCTGGCCGCCGATCCGCCGGTGCTGCTCATGGACGAGCCGTTCTCCGCCGTCGACCCCGTCGTCCGCAAGGGTCTGCAGGATGAACTCCTGCGCATTCAGGACGAGTTGGGCAAGACGATCGTCTTCGTCACGCACGACATCGACGAGGCCGTCAAGATCGGCACGATGGTCGCCGTGATGCGTACCGGCGGCAAGCTCGCCCAGTTCGCGCCGCCCGCCGAGCTGCTGTCGCATCCCGCGGACGAGTTCGTCGAGGACTTCCTCGGCGCGGACCGCGGCATCCGGCGGCTGTCCTTCTTCCCCTCCGCCGGTCTGGAGCTGCAGACCGCGCCGATCGTCGCGGTCGACTCGACCGCCGAGCAGATCGCCACCCGTGACACGTCCGCGGCCCCCTACCTCCTGGTGACGGATCTGGAGGGCAGGCCCCTCGGCTGGGGCGAGCCGGACCGGCTGACCGCCGGGGACATCAGGGCGGAGCAACTCCTCTCCCACGGGCGGCCGTTCGTCGCCGGGACCGACTCGCTGCGGGCCGCCCTGGACTGCGCGGTGCTCTCGCCCACCGGCTGGGCGGTCGCCGTGGACGCCGAGGGCCGGGCCGCCGGGGTGGTCTCCCAGCAGACCATCGCCGAGGCGATCCGCGGCGCCCACGCCGAAGGACGCGAGGCCGAGCAGGCCGCCCGCGCCACCCAGGTCACCAAGGCCGTCGGATGAGCGGCTTCTTCGACATCCCCAGCGACCTCCAGCACAGCTGGCTCGGCCTGATCGGCCTGCATCTGCGCGAGGCCCTGCTGCCGGTCCTGTTCGGGCTGGTGTGCGCGCTGCCGCTGGCCCAGCTGTGCGTGCGGTTCCGCTGGCTGTACCCGCCCGTGCTGTGGGTGACGACCGTGCTGTACGCCATCCCCTCGCTGGCCTTCTTCGTCGTCCTCATCGACTACACCGGCCAGACCGAGCTCACCGTGATGATCCCGCTGGGCGTCTACAGCCTGGTGGTGCTGGTCCCGGCGATCGTGGACGGTGTGCGGTCGGTGCCGCAGGAGACCCTGGCCGCCGCCACCGCCATGGGCTTCGGGCCCGTACGCCGCTACGTCCAGGTGCAGCTGCCGATCGCGGTGCCCGCCATCATCGCGGGACTGCGTATCGCGGTCGTCTCCAGCGTCAGCCTCGTCAGCGTCGGCACTCTCATCGGCAACCAGGGCGCGCTCGGCAACCTGCTCGCCGACGCGATGTTCTACCACCGGTCCGAACTCGCCGTGAACTCCGTGGTCACCACGGCCGTCCTGGCGATCGTCCTGGATGCCCTGCTGGTGGGCCTGCGGGTGCTGCTGACGCCGTGGATGCCGAGCGGCTCCCGCCGGAGGAAACCGAAGGCGGCCGTGGCCCGGCCCGAACCGGCCACACTCGCCCTGGAGGATGCGGTCAAGTGAACGTCCTGCACTTCATCAACGCGTTCTTCAGCGACGGCGCCCACTGGAAGGGCTACGACGGCATCCCCACCCGGCTGGGCGAGCACGTCGGCTACTCCGTCCTCGCGCTCGCCATCGCCGCCGCGATCGGCCTCCCCGTCGGCCTGCTGACCGGGCACACCGGCCGCGGCGGCAACGCGCTGGCGTCCATCGCCACCGCCGCCCGCGCCCTGCCCAGCTTCGGTCTGCTGGTGCTGATGTTCGTCATCCTCGGCCTCGGCCTGCTGCCGGTGATGATCCCGCTGGTCGTTCTCGCCATCCCGCCGATCCTGGTCACCACCTACGAGGCGATGCGTTCCGTCGACCCGTCCCCGGTGGACGCGGCCCGCGGCATGGGCATGCACGAGTCCCGCATCCTGTTCCAGGTGGAGCTGCCCGTCGCCCTCCCGCTGATCCTCAGCGGCCTGCGCTCGGCGGCCATCCAGATCGTCTCGACGGCCACCATCGCCGCGTACGTCTCCCTCGGCGGCCTCGGCCGGTACATCGTCGACGGTCTCTACCAGCGCAACTACGAGAAGGTCGTCGGCGGCGCCACCCTGGTCGCCGCGATGGCACTGGTGACGCTCGGACTGTTCTGGGCGCTGAACCGGTTCGTGGTGTCGCCTGGAGTACGCCGCAGCGGCTGATCTCCCGCACGCGCACGCACGCGGGCCCGGGACACACCGTCCCGGGCCCGTTTGCCGTCTCTCAGCCCTCGGTACGGGCCAGTGCCTGTTCCAGTACGACGAGCAGGGCGTCGCGCACCGAGCCGCGCTCGCGGGCGTCGAACACCACCAGTGGGACACGGTCGTTGACGTCGAGCGCCCAGCGGACCTCCTCCAGGGTGTGCTCCACCCTGCCGTCGAAGGCGTTGACGGCCACCGCGAACGGGATCTGCTTGTGCTCGAAGTAGTCGACGGCGGCGTAGCAGTCGTCGAGGCGGCGGGTGTCCACGATGACGAGACCGCCGAGCGCGCCCTCGACGAGGTCGTCCCACATGAACCCGAACCGCTCCTGCCCGGGCGTGCCGAACAGGTACAGCTTCAGGGTCGGGTCGATGGTGATGCAGCCGAAGTCCATGGCGACCGTGGTCGTGGTCTTGCGGGGGGTGTGGCTGAGGTCGTCCACGCCCGCCGCGACCTCGGTGATCGCGGCCTCGGTGGTCAGCGGCTCGATCTCGGAGATCGAACCCACGGCGGTGGTCTTGCCCACGCCGAAGCCGCCCGCGATCACCATCTTGACCGGCAGGGGTGGTCTTACGGCGGCCTGCGCGGCCGCGGGGCGGATGGCCGGTTCAGTCGGTGTCACGGGGAACCCCTCGGGAGTCGGGGATGGCCCGCAGGCCATCGATAACCCTTCGCAGGACGGACGCGTCGCGAATGACGCCGGTGTCGGGCACGTGCACCGTCAGCTGCCCCGCCGCGCGCAGGTCCTCCGCGAGGATGCGGACCACGTTGAGGTGCAGCCGCAGCCGGGCCGCGATCTCCGCGATGGACTGCGGCTGCCGGCAGGCGGCGACGATGTCGTGCTGTTCGAAGGAGAGCCGGTCGAGCACCTCGAGTCCCTCGGCGGTGGCCACCACCTGGGTCTCGACGGGCATCGTCCGGCCGTTCGCGCTGGGTGCCACCCGGCCGGCGGTGACCAGGAACGGCCGTACGGCGGGAACGGGGCCGGCCGGGTCCGGACCCGGGGGTGTTTCCGCCATGGGTTGTGTCTTTCTCCTCGGCCGGGCGGCGCCCGGTCAGCGCTTCGAAGCGACGCCGACGCTGTTCTTCAGTTCGAGCACGAGCTGCGGGCTGAGCGCGGCACCGGCCCGGTTGGCGAACAGCGTCATCTCGTACGCGATGTTGCCGAGCTTGGCCTCCTTGTCGGTGACCACGCCGAGAACGGCGCCGCTGCCGATCGCCGAGACCAGCACATGGCCGCCCTCCAGATCGATGATGACCTTGTTGAGGCCGCCCAGGCCGTAGTTGCCGGAGGCCCCGGCGGCCAGGCTGGTGATGCCGGAGACGATCGCCGCGAGCCGCTCGGAGTCGGCGTGCTCGCGCAGCTCGGACACGGCGATGAGCAGCCCGTCGGAGGAGACGGCGATGGCGTCGACGACGCCCGCCGTCTCGGTGGCGAAACGATTCAACAGCCAGGTGAAGTCGGCTGCCGCGGCCTGCAGTTCGGCCGGCGTGTTGCCTCGGGCCGGAGTGTCACCTGTCGACGTGCTCACTGCTCCGCTCCTTCCGGGGAGTGGTGGTGCTGGTGGTGGTGCTGGTGCGGGGGGTCGGGTGCGGGTCCGCCGGCGCGGGGCACGGGGGGCGGGGTGGTGACGGTGTCCTCGTCGGGAAGGGTCCGGTGCGTGCCCGTGTCCTCGGCCTCGCTGTCGCGGTGGGCGCGCTCCACGGCCGCCTCGAACTCGTCGAGCGCGGCCCGTACGGCGTCCGCGTCGGCGGGCCGGGGCGCGGACCGGCGCGCGACCTGCTGATCGGAGTCGGCCCCGAACGTCGTACGCAGGGTCGCTCCCCGGACGCGGCGACGCAGGGGGCGCGCTCCGTCACCACCCGGGAACGGGCCCGCGGGCACCGGCCCTTCGGCGACGGCCGACGGTACGGATGCCGTCTCACCGCCGCGGGCACGGGGGATGAAGGGGGCGTCGGAGCCGTCGGCGTGGTCGGTGCGGGACGGTTCGCCGCCCGGGGTGGCGGACGTGCCGGAGGCGGCCGCGGTGATGTCCGGGCCGGGCGTGGCCGGGGCGAGCGGGCCGGAGCCGGCCGCTGCGGCCGGGGCGCCGGGGGTGGCGGAGCCGTGGGCCGAGCCGGGGGACGACGCGCCGGTCGGCCCGTTGTCGCGCTGGGGCACTCTGCGGGGGAGCGGGGCCGGGCCGTCGTGGGATGTGCCGGCGGGCCGTGCGTCGGCCGCGCTCGGGTGGCCGGTCGAGGCCGGCGTCGAGCCTCCGGCTTCCGCCGTGTACGGGAGCGACTCCGCGTAGGAACTCGTGTATGAGACCGAGCCGGCGGCAGAGCCGGCATCGACACCGGAGCCGACACCTGAGCCGGAGCCGACACCTGAGCCGGTACCCGCACCGAGGGGCGAGCCCGGGAGAGACGCCGTACCCGAGCCTGACCCGGCTGCCGCACCCGCGCCCGAAACCGTGGCCGAGCCCGCGCCGCTCCCCGTGAGCCCGGTGTCCGAGTCCCCGGAGCCCACCGCCTCCCTCTTCGCCGAAGCTCCCGACGCGGCCACCGTCACCGGGCTCATCGTCAGCAGCAAGGAGGACGGGATGATGACCTCGGCCGTGACGCCGCCCCCCGGGGTGCGGGACAACGTGACGCCCACCTCCCAGCGGCGGGCCAGCGTGCCGACCACGAACAGGCCGAGGACCTTCGTCGGGACGACGTCGAGGCGTTCGCGGCGGATCAGGCGGGCGTTCTCCTCGGCGAGCCGTTCCGCGCTCATCCCGAGCCCGTGGTCGGCGACCACGACCAGCGCACCCTCCGCGCTGTCGCTGACCGTCACCTCGACGGGGCTGCCGACGGGCGAGAACGACACGGCGTTCTCGACCAGTTCGGCCACCATCAGCGTGAGGTCGCCGATGATGTCGGGCTCGACCATGACCTCGGTCGCGGCCCGCAGGTGCACTCGCTGGAAGCCCTCGATCTGGCCCAGCGCGGCCCGTACGACGTTGGTGAGCGCGAGCGGTCCGGAGTCGAGGACCGTCTCGCGGATGCCGGCGAGCAGCATCAGGCTGTCCGCGTTGCGGCGCAGCCGGACCGCGATGTGGTCGATGGAGTACAGCCGTTCCAGCAGCGCGGGGTCGGTCTCGCCCCGTTCCACCGCGTCGATCAGCGCGAGCTGCCGCGTGGTGAGGTTGCTGACCCGGCGGCCCACGTTGCCGAACATCTCGGCGACGTTGCGCCGGCTGAGCACCTGCCGCTCCAGCAGCGCGGCGGCGGTGGTCTGGACGTGGTTGAAGGCCTCGGCGAGGTCGCCGATCTCGTCCTCGGCGGTCACCGGCACCTCGCGCAGCCGCGGCGGCGCGGTGTCCTCGGCGTCGTCGTCGGCGACCCGGGCGAGCTCACGCCCGGCGACGTCGGCGACCTGCCGTGCGGCACCGGTCAGCGCCTGCACCGGGCGCACCACGGAGCGCCGTACGACGACCGCGAAGGCGATCCACACGGCGAAGCCGAACAGCGCCAGACCCAGCAGCAGTCCCGCGCGCCAGGCGGCCTCGCTGGAGGCGGCCTCGGCGCGGTCGGCGATCTGGCCGATGAGGGACGCGGTGATCCGCAGCCGGGTCTCCGACTGGAGCCGGTAGTCGGGGTAGGAGCCGAGCGCCTCGGTGAAGGCCTCGCGGATCTGCGTGGGCGTCGAGGCCTGCAGGTTGCCCGGGTCGATCTGGAGCTCGGCGTAGTGCCGGCCGATGGTGGCCTGCGCGCTGTTGTGTTCGATCCCGCCCAGCTCGTCCGCCTGGGCCTCGGTCGCGAACCGGGCGAAGCGGTCGGCCTGCTGGTTGTACTCGTTCTCGAAGCCGACCGCGCCGATGAACTCGATCTGGGCGTTGCTGTCACCGGTGCGCGCGGAGAAGACGGCCGTCTCGAAGGCGCTGTGGGCGGCGTCGGCGCGCAGCAGGGAGTCGAGCAGGTTGCCGGTGAAGGTGCCGGCGAGGGCCTCGTTGTGGTCCAGGCCGAGGCCGTCGATGAGGCCCTCGGAGGCGTTGGTGTAGGCCGGGTCGATGTTGTCGGCGGGCAGATAGCCCTGCTCGATGGTGGCGCGCAGACTCGACAGGCCGTTGATCTCCCGCAGTGCCTGCGCCTCGGTGTCCGGCAGCCGGTCGCCGAAGGCGTCGCGTACTTTCGCGGCCTGCAGGTCGACCGCGGCCTGCGCCTTGCGGTAGTCGCCGGAGGAGGGGCGGGCCCCCGCGGACGCGGCCTCGTGCCGTACGGACAGCAGGATGGCCTGCTGGTGCTCGGTCTCCACCCGGTCGACCAGCTCCGCGACCTGCGCGCTGTCCCGGACCAACTGGGCGGCGGAGTCCGCGTCCCGGGCCTGGCCCACCTGGTCGGCGATCAGATAGGCGAGCAGCACGGCCACCACGGCCAGCGGCACACCGACCAGGACGTTGAGTTTGCGGCGGAACGTCCAGCGGTCCGCGAACGCCCGTAGTCGCCGTACGCCCCGTACGGCGGATGCGTCACCCCGGGCCGACGGCGGTGCCGGCTGGGCAGCTGCGCCCACCTCGGTCGTGGACACCTGGCCTCCTTCGTGGGTGTCTTACGGCGCGCGAAGAACTACACGTGACCGCTTCTGATCGATGCGGGGCGGTGTGGTGTGGGACTAGAGACATAGGACCAGAGACATAGGACCAGAAATTTGGGACCAGAGACACTAGACAACACCGATGCGGCCCCCGCACGCCACTGTGACCGGCGCCAACTTCCGCGAGACTACAGCCTCGTCCATCGCCCGATCGTGCCCCCCTGCGTCAAGAATCCATCACGACTCGTCCACGGTGGGCGGGTTCGGTGGCGATCCTGTCCGCCTTCCCTTCACGACCGATCAGGTATTGAGGCCAATCGGTGACCAGGCTGCTCTTGACTGACCAAGAACCCGCTGGATTGGATCAGCGCAAGAGCTTCCGAGCAACCCCCAGAGTCCGGAACGGAAATCGTGACTTCCTACGCCGCACACAGCAGGCCCCTCAGGAGACGAACCGGCGTGGCCGCCCTCGCGCTCGCCGCCGCCACTGCCCTGCTGGCGGGATGTTCCTCCTCCTCCGACGACAAGTCCGACCCGCTCGCCGAGAACACCGCGAAGGGCGGCACGGTCGTCGTCGGCTCCAACAACTTCCCCGAGAGCATCCTGATCGCCGACATCTACGGCGAGGCCCTGAAGGCCAAGGGCATCGAGGTCTCCTACAAGCCGAACATCGGCAGCCGGGAGACCACCTACGGCCTGCTGAAGAACGGCTCTGTGACGGTACTTCCGGAGTACAACGGCTCGCTGCTCGCCTACCTGGACCCGAAGGCGGAGCAGAAGTCGGCGGCGGCCGTGAACGCCACCGCGAAGGCCAAGCTCGACCCGAAGCTGACGCTGCTGGAGTCGGCGCCCGCCGAGGACAAGGACTCCGTCAGCCTCAACGTCGAGACCGCGAAGCAGTACAACCTGACCGGGCAGTCCACGCTCGCGGACCTCAAGGCCATCGCCCCGAAGCTGACCATCGGCGGTTCGCCGGAGTTCCAGACCCGGCAGCAGGGCCTGGTGGGTCTTCAGTCGGAGTACGGCCTGAAGTTCAAGTCCTTCAAGGCGCTGGACGCGGGCGGCCCGCTGACCCAGGCGGCGCTGACGAAGAACACCGTGCAGGCCGCGGACATCTTCACGACGGACCCGACCATCGTCAAGGAGAAGTTCGTCGTCCTCCAGGACCCGAAGAACCTCTTCGGCTTCGCGAACGTGACCCCGCTGGTGTACAAGTCCGGCCTCTCCCAGGAGGGCGTCGCCGCCCTCAACGAGGTCTCGGCCAAGCTGGACACGAAGTCGCTGCTGGACATGGACTCCAAGGTGCAGCTCGAGAACAAGGACCCGCTCGACGTCGCCAAGGCCTGGCTGAAGTCGGCCGGCCTGAGCTGACGTCCGCACCTTGGACGCGACGGCTGACGGACCGGCGCGGGTGCCCTCACCGGCGGGGGGCACCCGCGCCGTCCTCGACGGCACCACGCTCGACGTCGGCACCCTCGTACGCCTCGCGGACGGCGCCGCCGACGCCGTCGTCCCTGTCCTGCCGGCCGAGGCCCGCGTCCGGGCGGAGCGGTCGTGGCACACCGGCCGGCGCCTCGCCGCCACCGGGCGCCTCTACGGGCGCGGCACCGGCGTCGGCGCCCACCGGTCGGTGCCGGTCACCACGGACGACGAGCGCCGGCACGGCCTGCGGCTGCTGCGCAGCCACGCCGGCGGCGCCGGAGCGCTGCTGCCGGCCCGCCAGGTACGGGCGATGCTCGCGGTCCGCGCCAACCAGCTCCTCGCCGGCGGCTCCGGCATCCAGCCCGCCTTCGTCGACGCGCTCGTCGCGGCACTGCGGCTCGGTGTGCACCCCGCGGTCAACGAGTACGGCGGCCTCGGCACCGCCGACCTGACCGCCCTGGCCCAGACCGGTCTCACCCTGATCGGCGAGTCCCCCTGGCTCGGAGACCTCGGGCAGGGTCTGCCGACCCCCGTCACACCGGAGCCCGGCGACACACTCGCCCTCCTCAGCAGCAACGCCCTCACCCTCGGCCAGGCCGCCCTCGCCTGCCACGGCCTCGACGTCCTGCTGCGGGCCTCGCACGCCGTGACGGCCCTGTCCCTGGTCGCGGTCTCCGGCTCACCGGAGGCCTACGCCGCCCCCGTGCACGCCTTGCGCCCCTACCCCGGTCCGGCCAGGGCCGCGGCGGAGATACGGCGGCTCCTGGACCGCGTACCGCCGGCACCCCGCCGGATCCAGGACCCGTTCGGCTTCCGTGCCTTCCCGCAGGCGCACGGCTGTGCCCTGGACGCCGCCGACGCGCTCCGGCGGATCGTCGAGGTCGAGATCAACTGCCCGTCGGAGAACCCGCTGATGGCCCCCGACGGCACGGCCGCCTACCACCACGGCGGCTTCTACGCCGCGCCCCTCGGCCTCGCCCTGGACGGTCTCAACCTGGCCGTACTGCAGACCGCGCAGCTCTCCGTCGCCCGCCTGGCCGCGCTCGGCCGCTCCGACCTCACCGGCCTGCCCCCGTACCTCACGGCGGGCCCGGCGAGCAGCTCGGGCACGATGATCCTGGAGTACACCGCCAACTCGGCCCTCGCCGACCTCCGCTCATGCGCCACTCCCGCCTCTGCCGGTCACGCGGTCGTGTCCCAGGGCCTGGAGGAGGCGGCCAGCTTCGCCTCCCAGGCGGCCCGCCAGACCCTGCGCGCGACGGCGGCCTACGGCACGGTCCTGGCCTGCGAACTCGTCACCGCCGTACGGGCCGTGCGCATGCTCGCCGCGCCCCCGAACCTCGCCCCCTTCACCCTGGCCGCCGCCGCCCTGCCCTCCGGCACCGAGGACCGTCCGCTGGCGGGAGACGTGACGGCGGCGACGGAACTGCTGCCGGCGCTGGCGGAGTTGTAGGCGGAGCGCGCTCCCGTCGTCTCGGCCGGTGCCGAGAACCACGGCGGTAGCCGGTTCAGTGGTGGACCCTGAACCCCGGCGGTAGGCGGTTCAGTGGTGGACCCCCGTGCCGAGTTCGGCCCGGGCCCGTGCCGCCGCGCCGATCGCCACCGCGTCCTGGCCGAGCAGCGCGGGCAGTACCCGCACCGGGTGCCCGCTGACGGGGGGTTCGGTGGTGAGCGTTCGCCGGATCGCCGGTTCGAGGAGTGACCAGGACCGGCTGACGCCGCCGCCGACGACGAAGGTCGTGACATCCAGCAGGCCCGCCGTCATCAGCAGCGCCCGGGCCACCGCGGCGCCCGCACCCTCGTACACGGCGAGCGCCTCCGGATCGTCCGCGCCCGCCGCCCCCGCCACCTCCCGCGCGCTCAGCGAACGGCCGGTGCGCTCCCCGTAACGGGCCTCGATCGCCCGCCCCGACGCCAGCGTCTCCAGGTGTCCCCGGCCGCCGCAGGTGCACGGCAGCCCGCCGAAGCCCGGCACATGCCCGATCTCACCCGCCGCGCCGTGCGGTCCGTCGTACAGCGCCCCGTCCAGCCACAGCGCCCCGCCCACCCCCGTGCCCAGCGTCATTCCGAGCACATGCGGCTCGCCGGCGACCGCGCCGGCCGCCGTCTCGCCGCGCAGGAACGCGTTGACGTCGTTGTCCAGGAACGCGGGCACGCCCAGTGCCTCCTCGACCGCGGCCGTCACCGCGAACCCGGCCCAGCCGCGGAAGGAGTCGCTGGCCACCAGGACCCGCCCGGCCCGCGCGTCCACCACCCCGGCCGCGCCGACCCCGACCCCGAGCAGCCGTACGCCCGACGCCCGTTCCAGCAGCAGGCGTACGGCGTCCAGGGCGGCCCCGACCATCGCCGTGCCGCCCTCGGCCGCCGGGGTCGGCACCTCCAGCCGGTCGACGACGGTCAAGTCCTCCTCGCACAACGCCACATGGGTCGTGGTCCCCCCGATGTCGACACCGGCGACCGTGTGCGTCACGCGGTGGCCCCCGCCCGGTCCGCCGCCCGCCGACGCCGTTGCAGCACCGGGTCCGGTACCGGTACGGCGGCGATGAGCCGGCGTGTGTACTCCGTCTCCGGGTGCAGCAGGGTGGACATGGTCGGCCCCTGTTCCTCCACTCGGCCCGCGCGCATCACGACGACCCGCTGGGCGAACTCCTGCACCACGGCCAGGTCGTGCGACACGAACAGGCAGGCGAACCCCAACTCGCGCCGCAACTCGGCGATCACCTCCAGAACCGTCCGCTGCACACTCACGTCGAGCGCGCTCGTCGGCTCGTCCGCCACCAGCAGCCGCGGCCGCAGCACCAGCGCCCGGGCGAGACTCACCCGCTGCCGCTGCCCACCGGACAGCTCACGCGGCCCCCGCCTCGCCAACTCCCTCGGCAGCCGTACGAGTTCGAGCGCGTCGGCGACCCGCTCCCGCCGTTCGGCCGCCGGCATGCCCCGCCGGTGCGTCCGCAACGGCTCGGCCACGCACTCCGCCACACTCATGCGCGCGTCCAGCGAGGCCACCGGATCCTGGAGCACCACGCCCACCCCGGAGAGCAGCGCCCGGCGCGCCCGGCCCCGGGTCCGCCCGAGATCACTCCCGAACAGGGACACCGTGCCGGAGCCCGGCGGGACGAGCCCGAGGGCGACCCTGGCCGCCGTCGACTTGCCCGACCCGGACTCGCCGACCAGCCCGACGGTTTCGCCGGGCCGGACGTCGAGCGACACCCCGTCGAGGGCGCGTACGGCACGCGGGCCCCGGCCGAAGTGCACGGCCACGTCCCGGAGTCGGACCACGGGAGGGGCCGCCCTCTCGTCACCGGCAACCGGAACCGAACCCCTCCCGGCCACCTGGGTGGCTCGTTCCGTGCCGGCTGGGGTGGCCTGCTTCCCGCCGACCGGGGTGGCCCGCTCCGCGTCGGTCTGGGTGGCGCCCTCCCCGTCGGCCGGGGCAGGGTCATCCTCGCCGGCCGGCACAGCCCCCTCCCCGCCCACCTTCAGCCGCGGTACCGCCGCCAGCAGCCGCTGCGTGTACTCGTGCGTCGGGCGCAGCAGGACCTCCTCCACCGACCCGGTCTCCACCACCTCGCCCCGCAGCATCACGGCCACCCGGTCGGCGAAGTCGGCGACCACACCCATGTTGTGCGTGACGAGCAGGACGCCCGTGCCCGAGTCGGCCGCCAACCCCCGTAGCAGGTCGAGGATCTCGGCCTGGACGGTGACGTCGAGCGCGGTGGTCGGCTCGTCCGCGATCAGCAGGCTCGGCGAGTTGGCGATCGCCATGGCGATGACGACCCGCTGCCGCTGCCCGCCCGACAGCTGGAACGGGAACGCGGACGCCCGCCGTTCCGGCTCGGGGATGCCGACCTTGCGCAGGAGTTCCACCGCCTCCCGGGAGGCCTCCGCGCGCGAGGCGGGCCGGTGGTTGCGGATCACTTCCGCGATCTGCCTGCCGATCCGCGTCAGCGGGTCCAGCGCGCTGGCCGGCTCCTGGAAGACCATCGACGCGGTACGGCCGCGCAGCCGCGCCAGTTCCGCCTCACCGGCTCCGACGATCTGGGTACCGTCGACGGTCACCCGCCCCGACACCCGCGCGTTGCCCGGCAGCAGTCCCATCGCGGCGAGCGCCACCGTCGACTTGCCGGACCCGGACTCGCCGACCAGGGCGAGGGTCTCCCCGGGCCGG
Organism: Streptomyces sp. NPDC050287; assembly: GCF_044459385.1. Taxonomy (NCBI): domain Bacteria; kingdom Bacillati; phylum Actinomycetota; class Actinomycetes; order Kitasatosporales; family Streptomycetaceae; genus Streptomyces; species Streptomyces sp. NPDC050287. Next base: position 238,400 of record NZ_JBITIY010000003.1, read on the forward strand.
ACGTGCAGCGACACCCCGCCGACGGCGGGCACATCGCCCGTGTCCGTCGTGAAGGTGACCGAGAGGTCCTCGATGCCGAGGATGTTCATGCGCGTCCCCTCACGTCGAAGGCGTCGCGCAGCCCGTCGCCGATCGCGTTGAACGCGCACACGACGAGGATGATCGCGAGACCGGGCGGAACGATCAGCCACCAGCGCCCGGAGTACGCGGCCGTCAGACCGGCCGACAGCATGCCGCCCCAGTCCGTCGACGGCGGCTGGACACCGAGGCCGAGATACGACACGTACGCGACGAGCAGGATCGCGTCGGCGACCTGGAAGGTGGCCGCGACGACGATCGTCGACACCGAGTTGGGCAGGATGTGCCTCAGGATCGCCCGGCCGTGCGTACCGCCGGTCGCGCGCAGCGTCAGCACGTAGTCACGGTTCTTCAGCGTGAGCGTCTCCGCCCGGACCAGCCGCGAGGGGACCAGCCAGGACACCAGGCCGAGGATCACGATCAGACCGAGGGCGCCCGGCGAGGTGATCGCGGAGACCACCAGCAGGATGAACAGCGCGGGGATCGCGATCCCGGCGTCCACGACCCGCATCATCACCGCGTCCACCCAGCCGCCCGCGTACCCCGCGACGGCGCCCCACAGCGTGCCGATGACGGTGGCGAGCAGCCCGGAAGCCAGCCCCACCAGCAGCGAGATCTTCCCGCCGTACATCAGCCGCCCGAGCTCGTCGTGCCCGACGGCGTCGGTGCCGAGCAGATGCGCAGCGCCCGGTGCGAGGTTGACCTGGGTGAGGTCGGTGTGGGTCTGGTCGGTGGAGTACAGCAGCGGACCGACGAAGCAGAACAGCAGGAACAGGACGACCACCGCGAGTCCCGCCACGGCGAGCCTGTTGCGGGCGAACCTGCGCAGGGACAGGCGGTAGCCCGCGACCGGTTCCGCGACGACGGTCGTGTGCAGTACGGCGCTCACGCTCGGCCCGCCTTCACTCGGGGATCGACGATCCGCTGCACGACGTCCGCGAGCAGCGTGCCCACGACCGTCGCGACGGAGATGACGAGGACGCAGCCGAGCAGCACCGGATAGTCGGAGGACTGCGCGGCGGACCAGAACAGCAGCCCCATCCCCGGGTAGTTGAAGAGCTGTTCGACGACGAGCGCGCCGCCGAAGAGGACGGGCACGTAGTAGCCGAGCATCGCCACGACCGGAGTGAGGGAGTTGCGGAAGACGTGCCGGAAGAGAATCGCGCCCTGCCGTGCGCCGCCGGCCCGCGCGGTGCGGACGTAGTCCTCGGACAGGTTCTCCAGGGTCGCCGCCCGCATGTACCGGCTGAACACGGCGATCATCGACGCGGCCCCCGTGACCACCGGCAGCACCAGCGCCGCCGGGTTCGCGAACACCTGGGCCAGCGTGTCCCCTTGCGGTGCCTGGGAGGGGAACCAGCGCAGCGTCTGGGTGAACAGCAGCACCAGGATCAGGCCCAGGAAGTACACGGGCGTGGAGTACGCGACGAAGCTCAGCGTGGTGATGACGTAGTCGGCCGGCTTGTTGCGGCGCACCGCCTGCCACATGCCGAGCGGGATCGCCAGCAGGAGCCCGGCCAGCGCGGACAGGATCGTCAGCACCAGAGTCTTCGGCAGGCGTTGCTCGATCAGCCGGGAGACGGCCTCGTTGAGGGTGTACGACGTTCCGAGGTCACCGTGGACGAGGGTGCCCAGGTAGTAGGCGTACTGCACGGGCAGCGGCCGGTCCAGGCCCTGTTCGTGGTTGAACGCGGCGATCTGCCCGGCCGTCGCCTGCGGGCCGAGTATCCCGCGCGCGGGACCCCCGGGCAGCGCGTGCAACAGGCAGAACACGACGATCGTCACGATCAGGATCACGGCCAGGGCCTGGAGGACCCGCCGGGTCAGGTAGAGAAGCGTGTCCATGTCCGAGGCCTCAGCTCGTCCACTTCCACTGTGCCGGGTGGAAGTTGGCGAGGGAGTCCTGGGAGAAGCCGCCGAGACCGTTCTTCATGACCGAGATCTGGTAGACGGGCTCCGGCAGCCAGATCACCGGCAGGTCCTTGGCGAGGGCCGCGCTGTAGTCCTGGATCGCCTGGTTCGAACTCGACGTCGTGGACGCGGAGATGAGCTTGTCCACCTCCGGGTTGGAGTAGTTGCCGAAGTTCGAGCCGCCCTTCGACTGGAACAGCGAGTCACCGGTCGGGAAGGCGTTGAAGTACCAGCTGCCCGCCGTACCGAAGAAGGACAGCTGCCACTTGCAGATCGACTGACCGGACGTGCACTGCGGGGTCTGCGACAGCACGGAGTTGACCGGCGCGGTCTTGATGGAGAACTTGATGCCGGTCTTGGCGAACGCCGACTGGATCGCGCTCATCATGTTGTCGGTGACCGTCGACCCGGACTGCGAGAGCACCTGCATCTCGAACTTGGTGCCCTTGGCGACGCCTTCACCGCACTTCGCGGGTTCCGTGCACGTCATGACCCCGCCCTGCTCACTCCAGCCGTGGTCGGTCAGCAGCTTCTGTGCCGTGGAGGTCGAGAACGGATACGGGTTGTCCTTCTGCACGGGCGACAGGAAGTCCGAGGCCTGCCCCTGCGGGATCGGCCCGTAGCCGGGCACCGCCGTCCCGTTGAGGACGACCTTCGCCAGACTGGCCTGGTCGATGGAGTGCTGGATGGCCTGCCGGGCGTACAGCTGCTTGAACACCGCGCCCATCGCCGGGTTGTTGAAGTTGTACGGCATGTAGGTGATGGCCCAGCCCGACCACGGCTTCACGGTGTAGCCCTGCCCGGTGAAGCTGTCCTTCTGGTCGAGGTCGGTCGCCTCGATGTAGCCGTAGTCGACACTGCCGGAGCGCAGTGCGTTCTTCTCGGCGTCCGCCGTGGTGAACGGCAGCAGGTTCACCGTCGGGATGCCCGGCTTCTCACCGCCGTCGTACTTCTTGTTGGCGGTGAGCACCACCTTGCCGGAGGTCGAGAAGGACTTGACGGCGTAGGGGCCGCTGATGGTCTTCCAGAGGGCGTCCTTCTGGTAACCGGCGATGTTCTTCGCGGCGTTGTTGAGGAACGTCCACACCTGCTTGGGGTCCCCGCCCTTGTCCCAGACGTGCTGGGGCAGCGGCGTGATGGAGTTCAGTTCGTTCGCCAGCATCCACTGGGGGTTGTACGCCTTGTCGAACGTGATGGTGAAGTGGCGGTCGTCCTCGGCCTTGAAGGACGTCCAGTTGTCCGGTGCCTTGCCCGGGTTGTAGCCCGCCCACTGGGCCTTGTTGGCCTTGATGAGGTCGTACCAGAACTCGACGTCACGCGAGGTGATCGGCTTGCCGTCGCTCCAGTGCCGGTCGCCCAGCGTGATCCGGACGCTCTTGTTGTCGGCGGCGAAGTCGGCGGCCGTGGCGACCGAACCCGCCTTGTTCCAGGCGATCTTCCCGGTCGAGCCGTCGTAGGCGATCAACGGCTCCCACAACGTGTTCGCGATGGAGATGTTGTTGGTGTTCAGGTGGGCCGCCGTACCGATCGGCAGGATCCAGTTCGGCGTGAAGTTCGCGGGCAGCGCGTAGTTGATCGAGTCGTGCGACGCCGACGACGTGCCGCTCGTCCCGGAACACGCGGTGAGCAGCAGCGTGCCCGCGCCGAGGGCGGCGCCGGCGAATCTCGTGCGGGCAGGGGACATGGTTCTCCTCGGGCAGCAACTCGGCAGCGGCAGAAGCGGGGGGCGCAGCCAGTGAACGCTCCGCGGGTACGAAGAAACAGACGTGCCGCTGTAAAAAGCCTGTTACTGCCGTTCTGAAAAAAGCCGGGAGGGGCCTCAACTGGCCTACGCTCGGGGCCTCCACCGCCGAAGACGGAAGTAACGTCCTCCATGCCTGAAAAAAGCCCGCCGCGCCGGAAGAACGCGTCCGGCCTCTCCTCGCTGACCGAGTCGGTCCTGGAACTCCTCGCCTCCGGGCAGGCGACGACCCGTACGGAACTGGCCGCGCTGCTCGGCGCGGCCCCGTCGACCGTCTCGTTCGCGGTCGGCCAGTTGCTGGCCCACGGACTGGTCGCGGAGGAGGGCACGCTGTCCTCCACCGGCGGGCGCCCGCGCAAGGTGCTGCGGCTCGGCGGCAGCGACGGATACGCCGTGGCGGCCGACATCGGCGGCAAACACGCCCACGTGGGAGTCGTGCGCCCGGGCGGCGGGCTCACCGACGTCTCCACCGTGTCGTTCCCCACCGCCGACGGACCCGAGGCCGCGCTGCCCGGACTGGTCGGCACCCTGGAGGGACTCGTCGAACGGCACGGCCGACAGCTGCTGCGGGGCGTCGGCCTGTGCCTGCCCGGACCGGTCGACGTCGACTCCGGCCTGGTGACGCTGCCGGCCCGGATGCCCGGCTGGAACAGGTTCCCCGTACGGGACTGGCTGGAGGAGCGGTTCAGGGCACCGGTGGCCATCGAGAACGACGCCAACTGCATGGCCGTCGGCGAACACAGCGTCCGGCCCGCCGGGCAACGCCAGTCGATCATGGTGAAGGCCGGCTCCGGGATCGGCGCCGGCGTCATCGCCGACGGCCGGCTCTACCGGGGCGGCACCGGCGCCGCCGGCGAGATCACCCACGCCCGCGTCGAGGCCGCCCAGGACACGCCCTGTTCCTGCGGCAACACGGGCTGCCTGGAGACCGTGGCCTCCGGCGCCGCCCTCGTCCGTATCCTGCGCGAGCGGGGCCGGGCCGTGACGTCCACCGAGGACGTCGTGCGGCTCGCCTCCGACGCCGACCCCGAGGCGACCCGCGCGGTCCGCGAGGCCGGCCGCTACCTCGGCCGGGTGCTCGCCGCGAACGTCAACTTCTTCAACCCCGACGCGGTGTACCTCGGCGGCATCCTCTCCACGCTGGAACCGTTCGTCGCCGCAGTCCGCAGCCAGCTGTACGAGGGCTGCCATCCCCTGGTCACCGAGCACCTGGTCATCGAACGGGCCGTCCTCGGCGCCGACGCGGGTCTGGTCGGCGCGGGCCAGTTCGCCCTGCAGCGCGCGCTGGCCCAGGCGCTGCGCGCGGTCACCGGCCATCCGTCCTGAGTCCCGCTGAATCTCGCCGAGTCGCGCTGAGTTACGTCAAGCCCCGCCAAGTTCGCTGAGTCCCGTCAAGTGCCGTCGAGTTCGTCGAGTCCCGGAGGAACCATGTCCCGCCCCGTCATCGCGATCGCCGGACTCGGCATCGAGTCCTCGACCTTCTCCCCGGCCCGCACCGAGGCCCCCGCATTCCACCCGCGGCGCGGGGCCGACGTCCTCACGCGCTACCCGTTCCTCGCCCCGGGGCAGCCCCTGCGGGCCGCCGCCGACTGGCGGGGCGCCCTCGTCGGCAAGGCACTGCCCGGCGGCACGGTGACGGGACCCGCGTACGCCGAACTCGCCGCCGAACTCCTCAACAGACTCAGCGAGTCGGGGCCGCTCGACGGCCTCTGGTACGACATCCACGGCGCGATGACCGTCGAGGACCTGGACGACGCGGAGGCCGAACTCCTGCACCGTATCCGCGACGTGGTCGGCCCGGACGTCCTGGTGTCGACCTCCATGGACCTGCACGGCAACGTCTCCCGCGAACTCGTCCACCAGAGCGACCTGATCACCTGTTACCGCATGGCCCCGCACGAGGACGCCATGGAGACCAAGGAACGGGCCGCCCGCAACCTCGTCGACCTCCTGGTGAGCGGCGCCCCGCGCCCGGTGAAGGCCTGGGTCCCGGTGCCGGTGCTGCTGGCCGGCGAGCAGACCTCCACCCGGATCGAACCGGCGAAGAGCGTGTACGCGGCCGTCGAGGAGGTGGAGGCCGCCGACGGCGTGACGGACGCGGCGATCTGGGTCGGGTACGCCTGGGCGGACGAACCGCGCAACCGGGCGGCGGTCGTCGTCACCGGCCCCGACCCGGACGCCGTGTCCGCGGGCGCCGAGCGGCTGGCCCGCGGCTTCTGGGAGGCCCGCCACGACTTCCGGTTCGTCGCGCCCACCGGCACCCTCGACGAGTGCCTGGACGCGGCGCTGGCCTCCCCGGCCCGCCCGTACTTCATCAGCGACACCGGCGACAACCCGACCGCGGGCGGCGCCGGAGACGTCACCTGGGGCCTGCGGCAGGTCCTGGACCGGCCGGAGTTCAAGGACCCGTCCGGTCCCGTCGTCCTCTACGCCTCCCTGCCGGGACCGGCCGCCGTCGAGACCGCCGTACGAGCCGGAGTGGGTGCGACCGTCACCGTCACCGCGGGCGCCGAGGTCGACGACCGGCACGCGGGCCCGCTCACCCTCACCGGAGTCGTCCACGCGATCCGGCACGGCGACCGGGACGCCGAGGTCGAGGTGGTGCTGCGGGTGGGCGGCGTGCACGTGGTCCTCACCCGGCTGCGCAAGCCGTACCACCACGAACACGACTTCACCGACCTGGAGTTGGACCCCCGGGCGGCCGACCTCGTCATCGTCAAGATCGGCTACCTGGAACCCGAGCTGTTCGCCATGGCCGCCGACTGGAAGATGGCGCTCACCCCCGGCGGCGTCGACCAGGACCTGACCCGTCTCGGCCACCGCCGCGTCCGCAGGCCCCTGTTCCCCTTCGACCCGGCGATGCCCGACCCGGACCTCACCGCCCGGATCGTCGCACCCTCGGCCGAGCCGCTCACGGGACCGGACGAGTGAGCTGATCCGAGCTGTCGCCCTCGTCCGCCTCCGCGATCACCCGGTCCATCAGGGCGATCAGCACGTCCCGGCAGGAGCGGCGGTCCCGGGCGTCGCACAGCAGCACCGGGACGTGCTCCGGCAGTGCCAGCGCGTCCCGGACGTCCTCCGGCGGGTACGGATGCCGTCCGTGGAAGCCGTTGACGCCCACGACGAACGGGACGCCCCGCCGCTCGAAGAAGTCGACGGCGGCGAAACTCGACTCCGGCCTGCGGACGTCGATCAGCACCACCGCGCCCAGCGCGCCGACGGCCAGGTCGTTCCACATGAACCAGAACCGCTGCTGCCCGGGCGTGCCGAAGAGGTAGAGCACCAGGTCGTCGCTGATGGTGATCCGGCCGAAGTCCAGGGCCACGGTGGTGGCACGTTTCTCCTCGATGCCCTCCAGGTCGTCGATGCCAAGGCCCGCGGAGGTCAACGACTCCTCGGTGCGCAGCGGGGCGATCTCGCTGACCGACCCGACCATGGTGGTCTTGCCGACGCCGAAACCCCCGGCGATCAGGATCTTGACGGTGTCGGGTGCCGCCGGGGCGGCGGCGTCAGAGCCGGTCAAGACCATCCCTCACTTTCTGCAGCAGGTCCATGTGCGGGGCGCGGGGCGAGACGGGATGCGGCGGACGGGCGGTGATCAGACCGGCCTCCAGCAGATCGCAGAGCATGATGACGATCACGCTCACCGGAAGGTCCAGCAGCGCGGCCAGTTCCGCCACCGCCACCGGCCGTGCGCACCGGCGCAGGATCCGCGTCTGCTCGGGCTGCGGGCGCGGGGCCCGCTCCGGTGGCGGATCCACCGCCGTCACCGTCGTGATGAGGGTGAAGTCGGCGCGGCTCGGCCGGGTCCGGCCACCGGTCAGGGCGAAGGGCCGTACCAGCCGGCCCGCCGCGTCGCTTCCGTTCACCTCACTCGCCGGTGGCGGCCGTCGGCCCCACATGGGCCCTCGGTGCCGCGCTCAGGTGCTCGCCGATCTTCTTCACGAGCATGTTCATCTGATACGCCACCACACCCACGTCGGCGCCCGGCCCGGTCAGCACGACCAGGTGGGCGCCGGGTCCGGCGGAGGTCAGGATCAGGAAGCTGTTGGCCATCTCGATGAGTGCCTGGCGCACCGGACCGCCCCTGAAGTCCATGCTGACGCCCTTGCTGAGGCTCATCAGCCCGGAGGCGGTCGCGGCCAGCCGTTCGGCGTCGTCCCGTATGAAACCGGTGGACCGGCTGACGACCAGTCCGTCCTCGGAGAGCACCACGGCGTGGTTCACGTCGGCGACCCGGTCCACGAGACCGGTGAGCAACTGGTCCAGCTGAGTGTCCGTGGCGGGGGTGGGGCGTGTCATGGCGGTGTCCTTCATGAGCGGTCGGCGTGCGGAGTCGGGATGACGGCTGGGTCAGAGGGGAAGGCGTCCTGCGGGGCTGAGTCCTCCTTGCCGTACGGGGGCAGGGTGTCGTTGTCGTGCGGTGCCGGGGAGTCCTTGTCGTCGTACGGCGTCGGTGTGTCCGTCGTGTCTTTGTCGTCGTACGGGGCCGGTGTGTCCGACGCGTCCTTGTCGTCGTACGGGGCCGGTCCGTCACTGTCCGGGGCCGGTTCGTCCTCGTCCCGGGCCCGGAGGGTGCCGGCCTGGAAGCCGGCGAGCGAGGAGGCCGCGTGCTCGGCGGTGAAGTCGTCGGCGTCCTGCTCGACGGCCGGTGCCTCCTCGCGGAGCTCGGCGACCAGGCTGGTCTGCGGGACCCGGCGGGGCAGCGGGGTGAGGCCGTCGGAGCGAGGGGTGGGAGCGGGGGCGGCGGTGGCGGGTGTCCGGGGGGCGGGCGCGAGCCGGTGGGCGTGGAGGGTGAGCGAGTGCTCCGGGTCCTCGACGGAATCCGACTCCTTCCCCGACTCCGGGTCCTTCCCCGACTCCGGTGCCGCCCCGGAGGCCGTGTCCTTCGGGGACGTCATGGCCGCCGCCTCCGGCACCACCACCTCGTGCGGGATCAGCACGATCGCCGTGGTGCCGCCGTACGGCGAGGAGCGCAGGGTGACCGCGATGCCGTGCCGCCGCGCGAGCCGGGAGATCACGAACATGCCGAGCCGCAGGTCGTCGGCGAGCGCCACCACGTCGAACTGCGGCGGGTCGGCCAACTGGGCGTTGAGCGAGGCGTAGTCCTCCTCGGACAGGCCGAGCCCCCGGTCCTCGACCTCGACGGCCAGACCCTTGGCCACCATCGCGGTCCGCACCCCGACGGCACTCGGCGCGGGGGAGTAGGCGGTGGCGTTGTCGATCAGTTCGGCCAGCAGATGGATCACGTCCGCCACCGCGGGCGGTGCCAGGTACACCTCCTCGTCGGTGTGCACCTCCACCCGCTGGTACTGGGCGACCTCGCCGATCGCGCTGCGCAGGATGTCGATCAGCGCGACGGGTTCGGTCCAGCTGCGCCGCGGCTGCCCACCGCTGATGATGACGAGGTTCTCCTCGTAGCGGCGCAACTGGCTGGCCGTGGAGTCCAGTTCGTACAGACCCTTGAGGACGTCGGGGTCCTGGTGCTCGCGCTCCAGCGCGTCGAGCTGGCTGAGCTGGAGGTTCACCAGGTTCTGGCTCTGCCGGGCGATACCGAGGATCACCTTCTGGAAACCGCGCCGGGTGTCGGCCAGTTCCACGGTGGTCACCACGGCCGTACGCTGGGCGGTGTTGAACGCCTGGGCGACCTGGCCGAGTTCGTCGAAGCCGTAGTCCAGCGGGGGCGCCGCCAGGTCCACGTCGACCTTCTCGCCCCGCTCCAGCCGCCGTACCACGTCCGGCAGCCGCTCCTCGGCCAGTCCCAGGGTGGCCTCCCGCAGGCCGCGCAGCCGCCGGGACAGGGAACGGGTGATCCGCCAGGACATGCCCACGCACAGCAGCAGCGCCACGAGTCCGCCGGCGCTCAGTGAGGCGGCCGTCAGCAGCAGCCGGTCGGCCTTGTCGGCGCTGCGGCCGAGCAGCCCGGAGGTCTGCTGGCGGATCAGGTCGCCGTACCGGTCGGAGACCGTCTTCAGCGCGGCGGCCCACTGCTGTTGTGCCCCGGGCAGGGCGACCCGGCGGGTGTCGCCGGACGCCTGGGCGGCGAGCACCCGGTCCTCGATGCTCTGCACGGTCTGCCACTGGGGGCTCTGCAGGATCCGCTCGGTCTGTGTCTTGGTGCTGCCGCGCAGTGCGGGCACGATCTGGTCCTGCACGATCCAGCGCCGGGTGCTGACCATGTGGCCGAAGTCCGTCCACGCCTTCTGGTCGAGATACCCGGATGGCCAGGCGAGGGTGAGCCGGGCGTCCTCCTGGGAGACCAGCTCCGCCGCGTGCTCCAGGGCGACCAGCGGACCGGCCTGCGAGGTGAGGTCGCCGTCGTCGACCTGGGAGAGCTCCTGGAAGGCGTGGATCTGGTCGTCGATGATCGAGGTGTACTGGTCCAGTGCCTGCTCGGCGGTGATGTCGGTGGGGTCGTCCACCTGGCCGCGGTAGTACTCCAGGCTGCCGACCGACCCGACGACCGAGTACATCCGGTCGGCCACGCGGGCGGGGGCCTTCTGGATCGCCTCGGACCGGCCGACGAGCTTCGCGACCGCCTTGTCCGTCTCCCGGCGTGCCTGGTCCAGGGCGGCCCGGGAGCCGTGCCGCCCGGCCAGCCAGGCGGCTGACAGCCCGCGTTCCCGCTGGAGCGCGAGTGTGGCCTCGGTGCCCATGGCGCCGGTCGACCGGCTCAGCTCCGTCTGCGAGCGCAGCCGGAGGCCCTCCGAGAACATCTGCGTCGTCGTGACACCCCACAGGGCGGCGAGGGTGACGCTCGGCACCAGGGCCAGGAGGATGAGGGAGAGCCGTATGGAGCCGAGGCGGCGCCGGGAACCTGTCCGTCTAGCCATGGTCTTCCTTGGGCGATCAGCGGGGAGCGGGGGAGCGGGGGAGCGGGGGAGCGGGAGAGGGAACAAGCGGGGCGAGCGGCTCGGAGCGGTCGGGGCGGGGCGGTCGGGTCGGTCGGGGCGGTCGAGTCGGTCGGGGGTGGAGGTCCGGCGTCGGCGGCCGGCCGGTCAGCGGGTTCCGGCGGCGGCGAACCGGGCGACCGCGGCGACGTTCGTCTTCGTGACGAACGCGGGCCCGGTGAGCACGGGAGCCACCCCGCCGCCGCTGAAGTTGCCGTTGGTCCGGTACAGCCACAGCGCGTCCACGGCGAGGTAACCCTGCAGATACGGCTGCTGGTCCACCGCGAACTGCACCTCCCCGTCCCGGACGGCCTTGACCATGTCCTTGTCGAGGTCGAAGGTGGCCACCTTGGCCTTGCTGCCCGCCGCCTTCACCGCCTTGACCGCGGTGACGGCGAACTGGGCGCCCAGCGTCACGACTTCGTCGATCGTGGGGTCCTGCTGCAGCTGGGCCGTGACGGCGGCGTCCACGCCGTTCAGGTCGGTGCCCTCGACGTAGAGCATCTCGGTCTGCCCGGCGAACGTCTTCTTCACGCCGGCGCAGCGCGCCTCCAGGGCGACGTTGCCCCGTTCGTGGATCACGCACAGGGCGTGCCTGGCCTTGAGGGCGTCCAGTTTGTCGCCGACGGCCCGTCCCGCGAGGCTCTCGTCCTGGCCGACGTACTCCAGCAGCCCCTGCGAACGCCAGGCGTCGATACCGGAGTTGAGACCGACCACGGGGATGCCGGCTGCCTTCGCCTCGGCGACCGGGGCTTTCATCGCCTGCGGCTTGGCCAGCGTCACCGCGATGCCGTCGACCTTGTCACCGATCGCGTCCCGCACCAGCTGGGCCTGCTTGGCCGGGTCGGAGTCGTTCGCGTACCTCAGCGCGACACCGTCCTTGGCGGCCGCCGCGCGGGCTCCCTGCCGCACTTGGTCCCAGAAGGCGTCCCCCTGTCCGCCGTGGGTGATCAGGGCGACCCTGATCCGGCCGGTGGCCGCGCTCCCCGCCGCGTCGGCGTCCGAGCCCGCGTCGAGCCGGGCGTCGCCGGATCCGGAGCAGCCGGCGAGGAGCAGGCAGAGCGCGGCGGTCAGGGCGGCGGCGCGGACGTGTCCGGAGGAGGCCTGAGGTGGAGGAGGAGTGTTCATGGAGCGGGCACCTCGCTGTGCGGCCGAGCAAGCGGAACGCGAACGTGCGGTCCAAGCGCGGACGGTGCGCCGACCGGTTGAACCTTCATTGGCTTGGAGCCAACCGTGTGTGACCGCCGGTAGTCAAGTGATCGGCTGCTCGCGCTGAGTTGTCGGTGCCGCATTGTGATGATCTTTCCGGCGGCGGTGGCAACCCGCCCCCGCCAGTCCCTTACCGCTGACAGCCACCCCTCCCCGCATCACGGCTTGCGCGCCACCGCCCCGTACATCGCGATGTCCTCGTCCCGAACCACCTCGGTGCCCGTGCCGTCCGGATGCCACTTGTGGACCTGGACGATGCCCGGCTCGACGAGTTCCAGTCCCGTGAAGAACTCCTCGGCCTCGGTGAAGGTGCGCAACCGCATCGGCATGCCCCGGGCCGCGTACTCGCGGGCCACCCGGCCCACCTCGTCCGGCGCGAACTCGGCCGTACCGATGGACATAGCCAGGTAGCTGCCGGACGGCAGCGGGTCGAGGAGCCGGCGCACGATGCCGACGGCGTCGTCCTCGTCCATCATGAAGTGCACGATCGCGATCACGGTCAGGGCGACCGGCCGCGTCGGATCGAGCGTCGCCCGTAGCTCCGGGGCGTCCAGGATGCCCGCCGGGTCGCGCATGTCCGCTTCGATGTACGCCGTGCGCCCCTGCGGCGAGCTGTTCAGCAACTCCTGCGAGAGGGCGAGGACGAGCGGGTCGTTGTCGACGTACACCACCCGGGACTCCGGGGCCACCGCCTGGGCGATCTCGTGGATGTTGGGGGACGTCGGGATGCCGGTGCCGATGTCGAGGAACTGGCGTATCCCCGCCTCCGCGGCCAGATGGCGCACCGCGCGGTGCATGAAGTCCCGGTTGGCCCGCATGTGGACGGGCAGCGCGGGCCACTCCCGGCACATGGCGTCGCCCGCCTCGCGGTCCGCCGGACAGTGGTCCTTGCCGCCGATGATGTAGTCGTAGATCCGCGCGGAGTGCGCGCTCGTGGTGTCGATGTCTCGCTCCATGCCCCTCCCCTCCCATGGGCACGTCGCCGCTAATCCCGGCGGGCGTTTCCGGCCACCTACACTGGACCGGCCCCACGGCTTTCCCAGGGACGCGGCGTGCGCGACTTCTCGCCCAGGGACCGGCGGACAGGAGGACGGGTAACCATGACGGCGGCCGGCCACGGCTTCGACGACCCCTCCGACGACGTGCTCACGCAGGCGGCCGCGGCCTTCGGGCTGCTCGCCTCGCCCGCCCGGCTGCACATCGTGTGGGCGCTCGCCCAGGGTGAGAGCGATGTGAGCGGGCTCGCGGAGCGGGTCGGCGGTGCGCTGCCCGCGGTCAGCCAGCACCTGACCAAGCTGAAGCTGGCCGGCCTGGTCCGCTCCCGCCGCGAGGGCCGCCGCCAGGTGTACTTCGTCGACGACCCGGACGTCGTCGACGTGGTACGGCTCATGGTCGGCCGGCTCTCCGACCGCGCCGCCCCGGCCCGCCGCCTGCGCGGCCTGTGACCAGGCCGCCTCCATGCTCTCCGAGCCCGCCGCCGGGGGCACCTCCCTGCAGGCGCTGCGACGACTGGACACCGGCCCGCGCGGGCTGACCGACGCCGAGGCCCAGAACCGGCTCGTCGAGTTCGGCGAGAACACGCTCCCCGGACTCCGTACGACCTCCTGGCCCCGCCGGTTCCTGCGCAGCGGGCGCGACCCGTTCACCGCCGTGCTGCTCTGCCTCGGTCTGGTCTCGGCGGCCGTCGCCTCCTGGGGCACCGCCGCGGTGATCCTCGCGCTGGTCGGGGTCAGCTGCATGCTGCGGGCGAGCGGGGAGCACCGCGCCGACCGCTCCATGGCCGCGCTGCGCGCCCTGGTCTCCGGTACGGCGACGGTCCTGCGCCGCGGGACGGACAACTCGTCCGGTCCCTCGGCGCGGGAGACACCGGTCGCCGAACTGGTCCCGGGCGATGTGGTGCGGCTCGGTCCGGGTGACCTGGTCCCCGCGGACGTACGACTGCTGCGGGCCCGGGGGCTGACCGTGCACCAGGCGGCACTGACCGGGGAGTCCGCACCGGTGGCGAAGGCCGCGAGTGACGGACCTCCGAGGAGCGGACCCCTGCGGGACGGACCCGTCGGGCACGAATCCTCGGGCGACGACGACGACAACAGCAACGACGACGACGGCGGCGGGCCCTTCGCGGCGCCGCACCTGTGCTTCCAGGGCAGCGGGGTCGTCGCCGGCAGTGCCACCGCCGTCGTCCTCGCCACGGGAGCGCGGACCCGGCTGGCCGCCGCGCACGGCGGGGCGGTGGAGCGGCGGTCGGCGAGCGCCTTCGACCGGTCCGTGCTCGGCATCTCCCGGGTACTGATCCGGTTCATGCTGCTGACCCCGCCGCTCGTCCTGATGGCCAACGCGGCCCTGCGCGGCCGGGGCCTGGAGACGCTGCCGTTCGCCGTGGCGGTGGCCGTCGGGCTCACCCCCGAGATGCTGCCGGTGATCGTCACGACCTGCCTGGCGCGCGGGGCCTCGCTCCTCGCCCGCACCCACGGCGTGATCGTCAAACGGCTGCCCGCGCTGCACGACCTGGGCGCGGTCGACGTGCTGTGCGTCGACAAGACCGGCACCCTCACCCAGGACCGGCCGGTCGTCGACAGGTCCCTCGACCCGGTCGGCCGGGACGACCCCGACGTGCTGCGCTGGGCCGCCGTCAACGCCTGGTGGACCCTCCAGCTGGCCGAACTGCCCGCCCCGGACGCCCTCGACGAGGCCCTGCTGGACGCGGCCGGCCCGGTCGGCGAGGAGGAGGACGGCGTGGCCGCCGTGCCCTTCGACCCGCAGCGCCGGCTGGCCGGCGCGGTCGTCCAGGGCCGCCTCGGCACGCACACGCTCGTCGTCAAGGGCGCCGTGGACGACGTACTGGAACGCTGTGCGCTCGACCCCGCCGAGCGGGACCGGCTGCGCGCACTGGCCGCACACCAGGCGGGGGCCGGGCTGCGGCTGCTGGCCGTGGCCACGGCCGACCGCCCGGCCCGCGTCCACGCCTACCCGGCCGCCGACGAACGCGGCCTGACCTTCCGCGGCTTCGTCACCTTCCGGGACGCCCTCGCCCCGACCGCCCCCGAGTCCCTGCGCCGCCTCACCGACCTCGGCATCACGCTCACGGTCCTCACCGGCGACCACCCCGCCACAGCGACCCGCGCCTGCCGGGACCTGGGACTGGACGTGGGGGAGGTGCGGGTCGCGGGGGAGCGGGAGGCGGAGGAGTCCGGTGTCGGCGGCGCGGGCGGTCGTACTGGCGTTGTCGTCGGCGGCCGTGCGGCTGCCGCGGCCGGCGCCGGCCGGGATCTGCGGCTGGATGTCGGGGCGGTGCGGGTCGCGGGGGAGCGTGGGGCGGAGGAGTCCGGTTCCGGTGGGGTGGGCGGTCGTATCACCGTCGTCGCCCGCTGCACCCCCGCCGACAAGGCCCGTTTCGTCGCCGGGTTGCGGGCCGCCGGGCACACCGTCGGGTTTCTCGGGGACGGCGTCAACGACGTGCCCGCACTGCGTGCCGCGGACGTCGGGATCGCGCCCCGGGGGGCCGTGGACGCGGCCCGGGAGGCCGCCGACGTCGTGCTGGCCGACAAAGGGCTCGCGGCGATCGGGCACGCGGTCACCGCCGGGCGGCACAGCAGCGCCAACATCGCCTCGTATCTGCGCGTCACGCTCTCCTCCAACCTCGGCAACGTCCTCGCGATGCTCGCCGCCGGGCTGCTGCTGCCCTTCCTGCCGATGCTCCCGGCCCAGGTCCTCGTCCAGAACCTGTGCTTCGACACGGCGCAGCTCGCCTTCGCCCACGACCGTCCCGGCGCTGCGGCGCTGCGTCGCCCCGCCGTGCTGCGGCCACGCGCCTTCCTGCGGTTCATCACCGGCTTCGGCACGCTGAACGCGGTCGCCGACCTCGCCACCTTCGCCGTCCTCGCGCTCGCCCTGCGGGGACCCGACGCGCTGGACGACCGTACGGTGTTCCACTCCGCCTGGTTCACCGAGAACCTGCTCACCCAGGCCCTGGTGATGCTGCTCCTGCGCACCGGGCGGGGCCTGGCCGAGGGGCGCGGCCGGAGCCCGGTCGGGTGGGCGGCGGCCCTGCTCGCCGTGGCCGGACTGCTGCTGCCGCCGAGCCCGCTGGGCGCCTCGCTCGGCATGACCGCCCTGCCGCCGGCCTGGTACCTGCTGCTCGCCGCCGTCCTCGGCCTGTACGCCCTCGCGCTGCGCGCCGCCCGGGCCCGGCTCGACCGGGATCAGCCGTAGCTCAGGTCCGAGCAGGGGTCGTCGTCCGCCGACCGGGCACCGTCGGCGACCTCCGAGGGCACGGCCGCCGGGGCCGGCGAGGGGCCGGCGCCCGGCGAGTCGGCGTACGACCGGCCGAGGACGACGCTGATGCCGGAGCGGGTCACGGGCTCGATCCCCGCCCCCGGGAAGGCGCGGGCGACGGTGTGTGCCTGGGACGCGAACCCGGGGCCGTACTCGATCAGCGTCGTGGTGTGGTCCTGGGCGGACGCCGTCGCCGTACCGATGACCGTGAAGCCGTCGGCGGTCAGCGCGGCGGCGGCCCGCGCGGCCAGGCCGGTGACGGTGGTGCCGTTGTAGACCGTGACGTCGATGCCGGCACCGGAGACGGGCGCGGGGGAGGGGGAGGAGGCGGAGGAGGGGGCGGCACTCGGGCTCCTGCGCGCCTTGGCGCCCGCGTTCCGACCGTCGATCGTCCGGTCCGCCCGGAGCGCCGCGAACAGCGCGTCGGCGTCCGGCTGGACGATCGCCACCCGTGAACCCTCGTACCGCCAGGGCAGCGTGACGAACTTGGTGTTGTGCAGGTCGATGTCCTTCAGCGACATCGCGAAGGAGATGAGCTTGTCGGCGGAGCCGAGGCCGGGGTCGACGGTCAGCGAGCTGGTGGCCGCGTCGGCGAGAGGCAGCAGCTTGGTCACGGTCAGGCCCCTGCTCTTCACCTCCTTCAACAGGCTGGCCACAAAGGCCTGCTGGCGCTTGATACGGCCTATGTCGGAACCGTCGCCGATGCCGTGCCGGATGCGGACGTAGTCCAGCGCCCGCTGCCCGGCGACGGTCTGCTCGCCCTTCTTGAACAGCAGCCTGCCCGGGGTCGTGCGGTGCGGGTCGAGATCGTTCTCGTACACGTCCTGGGGCAGGCACACCTTGACCCCGCCCACCACCTCCGTCAGCCGGGCGAAGCCCTTGAAGTCGACGACGACGGTGTGGTCGACCCGCAGCCCCGTGAGCTGCTCGACCGTGTTCTGGGTGCAGGCGGGGTTGCCCTCGGCCGTCTGGCCGAGCGAGTAGGCCGCGTTGAACATGGTGTCGGTCTGCTCCCTCGTCCAGGTGCCGTCGGGCAACTTGCACGAGGGGATGGTGACCAGGGTGTCGCGGGGTATGGAGACGGCCAGCGCGTGCCGGTGGTCGGCGTATATGTGCAGCAGGAACGTCGTGTCCGAGCGGCCTATGTCGTCCTTGTTGCCGCCGCCCAGCGCCGCGTTGCCGTCGGTGCGTGCGTCGGAGCCGATGACCAGCACGTTCTCGCCCTTGGACGTGCCGGCGCGGGGCCGGTCGTCGGACAGGCCGCCCGCGTCGAACGTGGAGATGTTGCCGTTCAGCCGCAGATACAGCCAGGTCGCCCCCGACGCGACGAGCACCAGCAGGGCCAGCAGGACCGTGAGCGCGAGCCGGGTCCGACGGCCGCGTCGGCGCCCACGCCCGCGCTCCCGCTGCCCGGCGGGCCCCTTTCGCGGCGGTGCTGCTCGGCGATGGCTGGTCACGGTCATCGACGCCCTCTTGCTCTCACCCGTTGTTCTCACCTGTGGGTTGTACAGTTGCGCAATGTAGCAACCATTAGGCAAGGGAAAGTGAGGGGGCTGCCATGCTCCGCAACGGACTGGAACCGTGGCACCTGCTGATCGTGGCGATCGTGCTCATCGTGCTGTTCGGCTCGAAGAAACTGCCGGACACGGCCCGGTCCCTCGGCAGGTCGATGCGCATCCTCAAGAGCGAGGCGAAGGCGTTGAAGGACGAGAACGCGACGACGGACGTGGAGGGTGGCGTGACCTCGGGTGCGGGAGGCGGCGCGGTGGCGGACGCGGCAACCGGCGCGACGTCGGGCGCCACCCATGGGGAGCCGCCCGCTGCAGCGCGATGAGACCGGCCCGGTCCGCCCGATTCGCTCACCGGGCGGCCGGGCCGGGGTCAGTGGGCCGGCACTCCGCGGGCCCGGAGGTCAGGCCCGGAGGTCCGGCGGGCCCGGAGGCCATAGGCGGGCCGGGGGTCAGGCGGGTTCCACGGCCTGCGGCTGACCGGTCTGCGTCTCCTCGCGAAGCGTCCCTTCCCGAGGAGGGGTCTCCTGATCGAGTCGCGGCGTCTCCGCGGTCCGCGCCGTGCCGCGCACCTCTCGCACTTCTCGCGCTTCTCCCGCTTCTCGTGCCGCCTTCCGCCGCTGCCGTCGCCTCACCCGCGGCTCCTGGTCGGGCAGCCAGCCGAAGGCGAGGCAGCTGCCCACCATGCCCAGCAGCAGGCCGACGAAGAAGCCGCCCAGGTTCGAGGTGACCCAGGTACCCAGGGACAGCAGGACGCCGGTGATCGAGTAGAAGAGGCGCTGGGCGGGGTTGAAGATCGTCAGCAGCCCGAGCAGCACCATCAGACCGGGCAGGAGGAAGCCGGCCAGGCCCTGCACGCCGATGTGCATGACGACCTTGAGTGAGACCTTCTCGGTGAGCAGAACCTCCGCCCCGCCCAGCGTGAGCAGCAGCCCGCCCCAGAACGGACGCCGAGCCCGCCAGCGCTGGAAACCGGACCGCGGGCCCAGGCCCGGCCGCCCCGGCATCAGCAGGCCTTTTCGCTGAAGCCGAGCTTCAGGCCGGGCAGCTTGAACGTCCCCGCGGTGGTCGCGTAGTTGGTCTGCCGCAGCTTGGCGATCCGCACGCCGTCCGACTGCTGGCTGAACACGCCGATCGGGCCATGCACGCCGCCCTTGTCGAGGGTGCTGGCGTCGTTGCCGATCTCGATGTTGTTGAAGTCGGCGTCGCCCGACAGTTCGGTCGAGTCGGTGGTCAGGTCGCTCGCCTGGACCTTCTCCTGGCCGCTGCCAGCCTTGATGACCAGGTTGATGCCGCCCAGGTCCACGCTCTGGCAGAGATCGGCGAGGGTGGCGTTCTTGATGACGGAGGTGACGACCAGCACCTCACCGCCGGTGTCGCCCGCGTTCGGGCTGTCCTTGGCCATCTTGTCGAGGCCGCCGAACTGCTCGAATCCGGTGCCCTTGAGTTCGGTGGCGGTGACCGTGAAGGGCATGCCGGAGATGGCGAACTGCACGCCCAGCGCTCCCTCGGCGGTCAGGATCGCGAGTCCCGCGGCGACCGCGACGGCCGGCACCGCCATGATCGCGGCCCGGCGCGCCCGTACCCGTCCGCGTCTCACCGGGTCGGCGGGGGTGTCGGACAGGTCGGTGGTGGAACCGCTTTCCGGGTTCTCGGGTGTGTTGCCGGCGGACGAGGTGACGTCCGAGGACGAGGCCATGTGCTGCTCCCATGGGCATGAGTGATGCGGTTGGGCTTCAGATTCAGTGGCACGGTGTCCTGGCGCGGACATCGAACGGTGCGCACGCCCCCTCGCACCTCCCGGTGGATGCAAGGGCTTACTGGTTTACGCATCGGTAGGCGTCGAGGAAGTTACCGGTGGTTACATTCGAGGGTCAAGCAAGTTGTGCGAAAAGAGTGTTGATTGTGTGTCGCCTGTGGTCCGGTCGCCGTGCCGGATCCCCGGGCGTACGTTCACCGCGCGTCACGCGTCAGAAAGTCCCCCGTCGCACTGCCAACTGCCGTACGACACCTTGACGTTGACAGGCGCGCAGGTCTAGAACTCTCCCTGGCTTCCCTGATCCGTGGCGCCGGATCCAGCCGCTTCCCGGACGCTTTGTCCACTACGGGGTCCAGTACGGGCGTGTCACCGCCCGAGTTCGCCCCTTCACGGCACCCGCGCGGTCGCTTCCCCCCAGAGGCCGTTCCGGGGCCGCCCTCCCGTCCGGTCCGGCCGGAGGCCCTCCCCCATGGGGTCCCGGCCGGCCACCGGTGGAGCTCCGGCCGGTCACCGGTCGGCCGTCGTCGCCGGTCCGTCACGTACGGAGAAGGCGTCATGGGCCGGCGACGGCGGACACCGAAACGCGGAACACCCGCCCCCCACCACAGAAACGAGGCACCCGCATGCGTACTCGAACCCTCCTCGCCCTCACCGGAGCCGTCGCCGCCCTCACCCTCCCGGCGATCGCCCCCGCGTCGGCGGCCGACACCCCGGTCCTGACCACCGGCGGTCTCGGCGGCACGCCCGTCGCCGTCGGCGACGTTCTCACCGCGCCGCTGGCCACCGGCACCACCGCGACCCTCTACTCCAGCGCGACCGGGACCAGCGGCATCTCCTGCACGTCCTCGCAGTTCACCGCCACCGTCACCGACAACCCGGCCGCGCCCGGCACGGCCGGTGAGTCGCTGGGCGCGCACACCTTCGCCAGCGGCAGTTGCAGCGCCAACGTCGTCGGAGTGCTCGGCGTCACCAGCATCACGGTCAACAACCTGCCGTACACGACCGCCGTGAGCTCCGACGGCACCGTCACGGTCACGGCGCCCGGCGGTTCCGCCGTCCAGACCACGGTCGTACTGCGCACCCTGCTCGGCAGCATCAACTGCGTCTACCAGACGCCCGCCCTGACCGGAAAGGCCGACAACGCCGACAACAGCATCACCTTCACCAACCAGCAGTTCACCAAGACGTCCGGCTCGTCCCTGTGCTTCGCCAACGGCTACTTCACCGCGAAGTACGCCCCGGTGACGGACGGCGGAGCGCCGGTCTTCGTCAACTAGCCGGCCAGACCGTCCGACGGTCGGTCGGACGGACGGTCAACCGGCGCCCTCGCGCCCGGCCTTCAGCGTCGGCGCATGCGCAGCGCCAGGGCGGCGCCCCCGGTGAGCAGCAGCACCGCGGCGGCGCCGCCCGCCACGGTCGGCGCGGAGGGGTCGGAGTCCGGGTCGGCTGCGGAGGCCACCGGGGTGCTTTCGGCGGCGGCGCCGGCCTCGGCGGGGCTGCCGGACGGGACGGCGTTCGGTGCGGATCCGGCCGGCGCCGGGCTCTCCTCGGCGGGGTTCGCACGCTGACCGGTCTGACTGTTCTCAGGGTTCTGACCGGTCTGACCGGACGACGTACCGGTGTTGCCCGCGCCCGTGCCGCCGCCCGCGGCCGGACCGGTCCCCTGGGCCCCGGCCCCGCCACTCTTCGCCGCCGGGAACACCACGTCCGAGCACGAGTAGTACGTGTCCGGCGTGCTGCTGTTCTGCCAGATCGTGTACAGCACGTGCCGTCCCGTCCGGTCGGACGGCAGGGTCGCGCTGATCCGGTACGCCCCGTCCGTCAGCGCCGGGTCCGTCACCTCCGCGAACGGCTTCTCCGGAAGGTCGGACCAGGTCAGCGGCTTCGCCGGGTCGTAGCCGGGCTTGGTGAGATAGAGCCGGAAGGTGCCGGTGTGCGGGATCGTGGAGACGTACCGCATGGTCAGCGCCGCGCCCGGCGTCATCCGCGTGGACGGCCAGTCGGCGCGGGGGAGGTCGAGGCCCTTGTAGGCGGGCAGGCCGCCGCTGCACAGCTCTCCGTCCGGGATGGTCTGCCGGTCCCGCCCGTTCACGTTCGCGACGCGCAGGTTGTCCCAGGCTGTGAACGGCGCCCCGTTCGCCGCGACGGCCGCGCGGCAGGCGGCGGTGCCGTTCTGGTCGCCGTCGGGGGAGCAGCCGTAGACCCGGCTGGCCGGATCCGTGGGGGCGCCGTGTGCCGCGGCGGGTACCGCCGCCCACACGCCCAGCAGGAGGGAGCTCATGACGGAGACCGCCAGAGCGGCGGTGCGGTGTGCGGTGGTCCGGGGCATCCGGAACGTCTCCTCGGGCGGAACGGAACGGCCTGGCTTCCGTGGGGTCCACGGTCTGCTCTCGTCCAGTACGGGAAAACAGCGGGGCCCGTTCACGGATCCCCCTGCCGAACAAGGGGCCCTTCACGGCTCCCCCCCCCGGCCGAGCGGGGGTCCGTTAAGGGGGTCCCGCGGCCGGGCAGCGCGGACCGTACGCCCGTGAGTGCCGCGCGCAGGCTGCCGGGAGCGTCGAATTCCCCGACCGGCGTGTGGTTTCCGGGGCCCGGGACGGGGCGCGGTGCGGAGCGCGGACGAGCGGACGGGCCCGGCCGGTACCGGACAGGCGCTCGGTCACTGGTCACCGGTCACCGGTCACCGGCCACCGGCCGCCCGACGGTGCCGATGGCCCCGGTCGCGAGGATCACGGTACGGGGACCGCGGACAGGACCCGCAGACCGCGGTCGGCCCTGCTGTCCAGGCCGAGCAGCAGACCCGGCACCGCGATGCTGGGCAGGATGTGGGACCACAGGACGGAGATCCGGTGCGCGAGGTCCGTCCGGTCGGTCAGCGCCCGGGACATCAACTGAATGCCGGCGAAGCCCCCCACCAGCAGCTCCACGGTGTCCCGAGGCCGCACGGTGGACAGCAACTCGCCCTGGCCCCGCGCCTGTTCCATGAGCACGGTGAGCCGCTCCGCCCACTGCAGGAACGGTCCGGAGTGGTCGACCCCGGGGGGCGTCGCCTGGTCCACCGTCAGCCGCACGCTGCCCCGCAGCAGTGAGTCGGTCCGCAGCCGCTGCGCCACCACGAACGTCATGTCGATGATCTCCTGCAGCTTGCAGGGCTGTTCCGGGACCGCGCCGAACGGCACCTGCTCGTCCAGCACCGCCTGGGCCAGGGACTCCTTGGAGGGGAAGTGGAAGTAGAGGGCGCCCTTGGTGACATCTGCCCGCTCCAGCACCATGGAGATGGTGGTGGAGGCGTAGCCGTGCTCGTCGAAGACCGCGCCCGCCGCTTCCAGGATCGCTCTGCGCGTCCTGATGGCGCGCTCCTGTTGTGCCATGAGAGCCCCTCCAATGCGCCGTGTCGGCTGTTCCCCGGGGCCGTTCGACCCCGGTGCTTCACCCCGGGTGCCCGATCGCCCCGATCATAGGGGCCGCCGACTGATCTCATGGAAAACGAACCTTCGGCTCGTACCTCTGACGCTCACCGGAGTGGACACCTCAGCTGTCTGTACATGGCCCTTCGAGGACCGCGTGAGCGGCCTGAGTCAACCGCGGCAACGTGGCCGGACCCCGGGCCATGACGGCGACCGCTCCCCGGCCACTGGTGCACCGCGCGGCGATCGCGCTGCCCGCCGCCACCGTCGGCCGTGCGCTGCCCGCCACCGTCGGCCGTGTGCTGCTCGAGGACGTGGTCCTCGCCCCGGCGGCCGGGCCGAACCCCTGGCAGCCGCCATTAGATACCGCACATCCTGTTTTCTTTGATCACCTCTCGATGGCGGTACCCGGCATGTTGCTGGAAGCCGTCCGCCGGGCCGTCCGGGCGTACACCGGCGGAACTGGTTCGCCGGACTCGTTGCGCATCGCCTTCACCGGTACGCCGAACTGGCCGAACCCGTAAGGGACGTGGCCGCGCGGACGGATCCGGTAGCGAGTACAAGTCGTCGGCAGCCATGGAGGTTCGCTGGTCTTCGTCTGCATGTCGGTACCCGGGGAAGGTGAGTTATCGTGTACGGCGAGCAGAAAAAAACGGCATGACCCGTTCTTTCCCGCAGGAGTCCCGTCAATGCCGAGGCAGTTACGCGCCGAGCAGACCCGCTCGACGATCATCAAGGCCGCCGCCGACCTGTTCGACCGGCACGGTTACGAGTCCACCAGCCTGAGCGACATCGTCGAGCACGCCCAAGTCACCAAGGGCGCCCTCTACTTCCACTTCGCCGCCAAGGACGACCTGGCCCACGCGATCATGGAGCTGCAGTCCCGTGCCTCGCGCCGGCTGGCGAGAGACGCGGACGGCCGGGGCTACTCCTCGCTCGAGGCGTTGGTGCGCATCACCTTCGGCATAGCGCGGATGTCCGTCGATGATCCCGTTCCCCGGGCCGGCCTGCGCCTGGCCACCGGGGGAGTGGAGGTGCGCCCGCCGCTTCGGCATCCCTTCACGGAGTGGCTGGAGCTCTCCTCCCGTAAACTCCTCGGCGCCGTCAAGGAGTCCGACCTCCACCCGGACACCGACATCGACGCCGTCGCCCACTCCCTCGTCTGCTTCTTCGTCGGCACCCGGGTCGTCAGCCGCTCCCTCGAACCCGTGGCCCGCCAGCCACGCCGACTGGCCGAGATGTGGCACCTGATGATCCGAGGCATGGTCCCGGTACCCCGCCGAGCGCGGTATCTGACGCTGGTCACGCAGTTGGAGCAGGAGATCAGGGCGGTCTGACGACGGGACGGCGAGCCCCCGGTCGGCCGGCGGCGGGAGCTCGGTTCCGTGTGACGCGTCCGGCGAGCGCGAGTGTCACGGAGCGCTGGGCGCCGGGACCCGCGCGCTACCGTGAGGCGCATGCCCGACAACCCGCCGCCCGTTCAGCCCGCTCAGCCCGTTCGGCCCGTTCCGCTCGCGCCCGTGATCCTCAGCGACGAACCCGGCTCGTTCCCGTACAGCGTGCTCGCCGAGCGGCACCCCGCGATCGTCCGGCAGGTGCGGGAGTCCTTCCCGTACGGCCCCGAGCAGCACGAAGCCCTCGACGCGCTCCTCGCGAGCTGTACCAAGGGCGTCATCGAGCCGCTCCCGGCCGACGCGCACGACATGGGCCGCTGGTCGGCGTGGGGGATGGACGCGTACACCGGCCGTTCCTGGTTCGACGTGCCGTGGCTGTGGTCCGAGAGCCACTTCTACCGCCGGCTCCTGGACGCCGTCGGCTACTTCGGCCCCGGCCCCTGGCAGGGCATCGACCCGTTCCGTCCCTCCAAGCTCGCCGAACTCGACGCCCGGGAGACGGACGAGGAGCTGGCCGCCCTCGACGAGCTCACCGGCCGCCCGGTGGAGGAACAGGCCACGGCCCTGCTGCACGGCTCCCTGTGGGGCAACCGGGCAGACCTCGGGTTTCGCCTCTCGGACGCCGAAGCCGAGGACCGGGCCGCCGTCCCCGGCCTGGTCGCCGACGACAGCGACACCCTCTGGACGCTGCTCGGCGGCACCGGGACCGGCGTCCTCTGCCTGATCGCCGACAACGCCGGCCGCGAACTCATCCCCGACCTGCTGCTCATCGCCCACCTCCTCGCGCACGGACGGATCGAGCGGGCCGTTCTGCAGGTGAAGCCGTACCCGTACTACGTCTCCGACGCCACCACCGCCGACGTGGTCGACGCGGTGCGCAGGCTCACGCGGGCGTCGGGCGAGGCCGCCGCGTACGGGCACCGGCTGTGGGCCGCGATGGCCGACGGCCGCCTCACGGTGCGCGCGCACCCCTTCTCCTGTGCCCCGCTGCCGTACGCGGACATGCCCGACGATCTTCGCGACGAACTCGCCTCGGCCGACCTGACCATCATGAAGGGCGACCTCAACTACCGCCGTCTGGTGGGCGATCGTCGCTGGCCCCCGACCACACCCTTCGCCGAGGTCACCGCCCACTTCCCGGGCCCGGTCGCCGCCCTGCGCACCCTGAAGTCCGAGGTGATCACCGGCCTGGACGCGGACACGGAGGCCGCGCTGGTCGCCGCCGAGGGGCAGCGCTGGCGCACCGGCGGCACGCATGCGCTGATCCAGGTCAGGTCCTAGGTTGTTTCGTGTTTTTCCAAAGGGCGCCAGTTCGGCCGACTTTGATGTGGTGATCATGTCAAAAGCTCGTCATGATGCCGCACATGGCGTTACGCCCATGGATCTCGGGAAGAGGAAAGGCGGCGGCCGCCGCCGCACTCGCACTCACGCTGGCCCTGTCGGCCTGCGGTGACGACGACGGGGACTTGGCGGCCCCGGGCGGCGGGCGGACGACCGTCACCGTGGCCGCGCTGCCGCTGAGCGACGCCGCCATGCTCTACATCGCCCGGGACCGGGGCCTGTTCGAGAAGGAGGGCCTCGACGTCCGTGTCCAGCAGGTCCAGCAGAGCCTCCAGGCGCTGCCGGCGCTGGCGAAGGGGCAGATCGACATGGTCGCGAGCGCCAACTACGTCACCTACCTCCAGGCGCAGGAGCAGGGCACTCTCGACATCCGGGTCGTGGCCGAAGCGATCCGGGCGGCGCCGCGCATGATGGACGTGCTGGTGCCGAAGGACTCCGACATCAAGAGCGTCGCCCACCTCAAGGGCCGCAAGCTCGCGGTCAACGTCCTCAACAACGTCCAGTCGCTGACCTTCGACGAGATCCTGGAGAATCGCGGAGCGGGCCGTCCCGTCTACCGGCAGATCCCCTTCCCGCAGATGGGCGCCGCCCTGGAGAAGGGCCAGGTCGACGCCGTCCACGCGGTCGAGCCCTACGACAGCGCCATCCAGGACGAGTTGGGGGCCAGGGTCCTCGTGGACGGGGCGTCGGCGCCGGTCGAATCCATCCCCCTCAGCGGATACATCACCACCCGGCGGTACGCCGAGAAGCACGCCGAACCGCTGGCCGCGTTCCAGCGGGCCCTCAGGGCCGCCGTGAAGATCGCCGCCGGGGACCCTTCGGTCGTACGCGAGGTGTTGCCGTCGTACACCAAGGTGACCAAGGACCAGGCCGCGTCGATCGACCTGCCCGTCTACCCGGCGACCGTGGACGCCCGGCAGCTGAGGCGCCTGACCGACCTCATGGAGAAGCACGGCATGCTGAAGAAGCCGATCGACCCGGCGACGCTGCTGGTGAAGTGAGAAGGCGGCAGCGGTGCGGGACGTGAGGGCGGCGGTCCGGGACGTGGGACTCGGAACGCTCGGCGTCCTGCTCGCGTTCGGCGTGTGCGAGGCGGTGAGCAGGGCCGGGATCGTCCGCCGCAGCTACCTCCCGCCCGCGTCCGAAGTCCTCGCGCGCGCCGTCGGGCTGGCGGGCGACGCGGCCTTCCTCGACGGCGTCCTCGTCACCCTGCGGGCTTGGGCGCTGGGCCTCGGCCTCGCCTGCGTGATCGCCGTACCACTCGGACTGCTGCTCGGGGGCGTACCGGTCGTCGACGCCGCCGCCCGCGTGATCGTGGAGTTCCTGCGCCCGCTGCCGTCCGTCGCCCTGATCCCGCTGGTGTCCCTGCTGCTCGGCTCCGGCACCGGGACCGAGGTCGCGCTGATCACCTACGCGTCCGTGTGGCCCATCCTCTTCAACACCGTCTACGGCATCGGCGAGACCGACCCCCTCGCCAAGGACACCCTCCGCGCCTTCGGCTTCGGGCGCCTCGCGGTCCTGCTCCGCGTACAACTCCCCGGCACGGCCCCCTTCATCGCCGCCGGCATCCGCATCTCCGCGGCGGTCGCCCTCATCCTCGCCGTCGCCACGGAAATCCTCTCCGGCTTCGGAGAGGGCCTGGGCATCTTCATCGCCCAGGCCGGCCTGGCCACCGACGGCACACGGGATGTGCTGGCCGGGGTGGTGTGGGCGGGGGCACTGGGGCTCATCGGCAACGGCGTACTGGTGTACGCCGAACGCCGGTTGTTCCCATGGACACCTGAACATCGGGGCGCGGGCGGGGGAAGGGGAGCGAGTGCGGGCGCGGGAGCGGGCGCCGGCGGGGGAGGGGTGCGCGGATGAGCGGGGGGCCGGGGCCGGAATCGGGGGCGCGGGGCGGCGGGAGGGCGTCGGAAGGGGACCGGGCCGGTGCGCCCGCAGACCCCGCACCCGCACCAGGGCCCGCGGCCCACGGGACCTCCGGATCCCCGGCCGTCTCGCCCGCGGCCCCCGCACTCCGCCCCACCACGCCCCCGGCCCCCGCGCCTCAGGCCCCCTCACAGGACACCCCCGCCTCCCCACCCCGTCGCGGGGTCGCCGCGCACCCCGCTCTCCTGCGCTGGCTCGTCCTCGTCGTCGCCGTCGGGGTCTGGGAGTGGGCCGCTCGTGCGCGCGGCAGCGTGTACGTCCCGCCGCCCGGTCGGATCGTGCGTCATGCCCGCGACCTGTGGTTCTCCGGGCCCCCGCGGCACGCTTTCCTCACCCCGGCCGCCGTGGACGACGTGCTGGCCAGCCTCGGCCGGCTGGCCGCGGGATTCGTGCTCGCCGCCGGCGCCGGTGTCGCGCTGGGCGTCGCGGTGGGCCGTTCCCGGTGGGCGTACGCCCTCTGCAATCCCGTACTGCAGTTCGCGCGGGCCGTGCCACCGCCCGCGCTGGTCCCCGTCTTCGTCGTCGTCTTCTCCTTCGGTACGCCGATGCAGATCGCCTCGATCGCCTTCAGCGCCGTCTGGCCCGTACTGATCAACACGGCGGCGGGCGTACGCAACACCGACCCGCTGCGGCTCGACGTCGCCGCCGTGCTGCGGCTGAACAGCGCCGAACGGCTGTGGTTCCTGGTCCTGCCCTCCGCGCTGCCGCGCGTCTTCGCGGGCCTGAGACTGAGCCTGTCGCTCTCGCTCATCCTCATGGTGTTCTCGGAACTGCTGCCGGGCACCGCGAACGGCATCGGCTTCACCCTCACCGAGGCGCAGACCCGCTCCGACCTGCTCACCGTATGGTCGGTGCTGGTCCTGCTCGGCGTCCTCGGCTACCTGCTCAACACCGGCCTGCTGACAGTCGAGAGGCTGTTGCTCGGCAGGGGGAGGCCCACATGAGCCGGAGGCCCACATGAGCCGTACGAACCCTACGAACCCTACGAACGTCACGAACCGCGTGAGTCCTATGAGCCGCACTGAGGGAACCGTCCTCGACGCCGTCCTCGCCCTGCTCCGCGACTCCGGCATGACCACTGTCTTCGGCAACCCGGGTTCCACGGAACTGCGCATGTTCCGCGACTGGCCCGACGACTTCACCTATGTGCTCGGCCTCCAGGAGTCCACGGCCGTCGCCATGGCTGCCGGACACGCCTTGGGCACCCGGCGCGCCGCTTTCGTCAGCCTGCACTCGGCCGGCGGCGTGGGCCACGCCCTGGGTGCCGTCTTCAACGCCTTCCGTGACCGTGTCCCCCTGGTGATCGTCGCGGGCCAGCAGGCACGCTCGCTCCTCCAGTTGCGGCCGTTCCTCGGCGCCGACGAACCCGCCCGGTTCCCGCGCCCGTACGTCAAGTTCAGCCGCCAGCCGGACCGCGCCGCCGACGTCCCCGCGGTGCTCGCCGAGGCGCACCGGATCGCGATGACCCACCCGCGCGGTCCGGTCTTCGTCTCCGTCCCCGAGGACGACTGGGACCAGCCGGCCGATCCCGTCCCGCCCCGCACCGTGCACGCCTCCTTCACGGCGGACCCGGCGGCGCTCACCGCGCTCGCCGCCCGCCTGGACACCTGCGCGCGGCCCGCCCTGGTCGTCGGCCCGGGAGTGGACGACGAACAGGCCTTGCCCAAGGCCCGCGCGCTGGCCGAACGCATGAGGTCGGCGGTCTGGATCAGTCCCCTGTCCGGGCGTTCCGGCTTCCCCGAGTCGCACCCCCTCTTCCAGGGCTTCCTGCCGCCGGTCGCAGGCCAGTTGGCGGCCCGCCTGGCCCCGTACGACGTGGTGGTGGCGCTGGGCGCACCGCTGTTCACCTACCACGTGGCCGACGACAGTCCGCCGTTGCCCGAGGGCACCGAGCTCGTCCACCTGGACTGCGACCCGGCCCAGGCGGCCTGGCTGCCCACCGGTACGAGCCTGGTCACCACCCTCGAACCGGCCCTCACCCAGCTCACGGCCCTCCTCCGGGAGACGGACCGGGACCCGCCCCCGCCCCGCCCGGCCCCCGAACCCGCGCGGCCTTCCCCGCACATCACCGCCGAGCTGGTCTTCGACCTGCTGCGGGCCCGGCTGCCCCGGGACCGCGTTCTCGTCGAGGAAGCGCCCAGCCACCGGGACGCGCTGCACGCGCGCGTGCCCGTCGACCTGTCCGGCGGTTTCCTCACCACGGGCAGTGGCGCGCTGGGCTGGGGGCTGCCCCTCGCGGTCGGCCGTGCGCTCGCCGGCCGGCGCCGGGTGGTGTGCGTGCTCGGCGACGGCTCCGCGCTGTACTCGATCCAGGCCCTGTGGACCGCCGCCCGCCACCATGCCCCCGTCACCTACGTCGTCCTGGACAACGGCGGCTACGGGGCCGTCCGCGCCCTCGGCCGCCGTATCGGCATCGCACCCGTTCCCGGTACGGAGATCGGCGGCGTCGACTTCGCCGCTCTCGCCGAGTCCTTCGGCTGCGAGGCGTCGTACGAGGAACGCCCCGAGGCACTGCCCGCGGCCCTCGACCGGGCGCTCTCGGAGGCGGGCGACGACACCGGCCCCCACCTCCTGCACCTGCGCGTCGCGGCCACCGAGGGCGCGCTCTACGACCCCTGGGCCAGGTGACGGACCGTGCTCCACCTCTCCGCAGTGGGCCAGCACTACGGCGACCATCAGGTCCTGCACGACATCACCCTCTCCGTCCCGGACGGCCAACTGCTGTGCGTCGTGGGCCCGTCGGGCTGCGGCAAGTCCACCTTGCTGCGCACCATCGCCGGACTGCTGCCCGCGCGCGAAGGCACGATCACCATCGCCGGCACCCCGGTCACGGGCGTCCCCGACCGGCTCGCCGTCGTCTTCCAGGACTACGGCCGCTCCCTGTTCCCCTGGCTCACGGTCCGGGACAACGTCGCCCTTCCGCTGCGCCGCCGGGGCCTGGGCCGGGCCGCGCGACGCGCCCAGGCCGACCGCATCCTCGACCGGGTGGGGCTCGCCGGAGCCGGCCGCCGTCATCCCTGGCAGCTCTCCGGAGGTATGCAGCAACGCGTCGCCATCGCCCGCGCCCTGGTCTGCCGCCCCACCCTCCTCCTCATGGACGAGCCCTTCGGATCCCTGGACGCCCAGACCCGCGAGGACCTCGAAGACCTCCTCCTGGAGGTCCACCGCACCGACGCCACGACCATCGTCTTCGTCACCCACGACATCGACGAGAGCGTCTACGTCGGCGACCGCGTCGTCGCCCTCTCCCCGGGCCCCGGCTCCAAGCTGGTCCTGGACCTCCCGGTCGAACTCCCCGGCGAACGCGACCAGATCACCACCAGGAGCCTGCCCCAGTTCGTGGCGCTGCGTGCCGAGGTGGGGCGGGCGGTCCGTACGCGGGTCACCTGACGCGAGAACGCCCCGGGGCCGGTGAGAACTCCCGGATCCGCCCCGGGTTCACGCGATGGTGTGATCATGTCCGGGCTCGCGGATGCCCCCGAAGGGCCCTGGGTAGGGCCCGGCCATGACGCAGCAGCCCTTCGAACTCCCGCACTTCTACATGCCGTACCCCGCGCGGCTGAACCCGCATGTCGACGAGGCCCGCGCCCACTCGACCGCGTGGGCACGCGAGATGGGCATGCTGGAGGGGTCCGGGATCTGGGAGCAGTCCGACCTCGACGCGCATGACTACGGCCTGCTCTGCGCCTGCACACACCCCGACTGCGACGGCCCCGCCCTCTCGCTCATCACCGACTGGTACGTGTGGGTCTTCTTCTTCGACGACCACTTCCTGGAGATCTTCAAGCGCACCCAGGACCGCGCCGGCGGCAAGGCCTACCTGGACCGGCTGCCGCTGTTCATGCCCATGGACCTGTCGACGCCGATGCCCGAGCCGCAGAACCCGGTCGAGGCGGGCCTCGCCGACCTGTGGACGCGCACGGTGCCGTCGATGTCCGCCGGCTGGCGCCGCCGCTTCGCCGTCGCCACCGAGCACCTCCTCAACGAGTCCCTGTGGGAGTTGTCCAACATCAACGAGGGCCGGATCGCCAACCCGGTCGAGTACATCGAGATGCGCCGCAAGGTGGGCGGCGCCCCCTGGTCGGCCGGGCTGGTGGAGTACGCCACCGCCGAAGTGCCCGCCTCCGTCGCCGGCTCCAGGCCCCTGCGGGTGCTGATGGAAACCTTCTCGGACGCCGTCCACCTGCGCAACGACCTGTTCTCCTACCAGCGGGAGGTCGAGGACGAGGGTGAACTCAGCAACGGCGTGCTCGTCCTGGAGACCTTCTTCGGCTGCACCACCCAGGAGGCCGCGGACACCGTCAACGACGTCCTCACCTCCCGCCTCCACCAGTTCGAGCACACCGCGTTCACCGAAGTGCCCGCCCTCACCCTGGAGAACGGCCTCACACCGGACGAGGTGACCGCCGTCGCCAGGTACACCCAGGGGTTGCAGGACTGGCAGTCCGGCGGCCACGAGTGGCACCTGCGCTCCAGCCGGTACATGAACGCGCGGGCCCGGCCCACCAAGCCCTGGCAGGGCCTGACCGGGCCCGGCACCGCCGCCTTCGACGTCGGCGCGCTGCTCGCCTCGGCCGGCGCCGAGCGGCTGCGCGCCTACACGCACGTGCCGTACCAGAAGGTGGGCCCGTCCCTGCTGCCCGACTTCCACATGCCCTTCCAGGTCGAACTCAGCCCGCACCTGGCCGAGGCCCGGCCCCGGCTCACCGAGTGGGCCCACCGCATGGGCATCCTCGAGGAGGGCGTCTGGGACGAGGACAAGCTCGCCGCCTACGACCTCCCGCTGTGCGCGGCGGGCCTCGACCCGGACGCCACCCCCGAGGCCCTCGACCTCAGCTCCCAGTGGCTCGCCTGGGGCACCTACGGCGACGACTACTACCCGCTGGTCTTCGGCCACCGCCGCGACCTCGCCGCCGCCCGCCTGACGACTCGGCGACTGTCGGACTGCATGCCCGTCGACGGCGAGGAGACCGTCGTCCCGGCCAACGGCATGGAGCGCGGACTCCTCGACCTGTGGAGGCGTACGGCCGCCGACATGACGCCCGGCCAACGACGCACCCTGAAAAACGCCGTCGACGTCATGACGGAGAGCTGGGTGTGGGAACTGTCCAACCAGCTCCAGAACCGCATCCCCGACCCCGTCGACTATCTGGAGATGCGCCGCTCCACCTTCGGCGCCGACCTCACCCTGAGCCTGTGCCGCATGGGCCACGGCCCCGCCGTCCCCCCGGAGGTCTACCGCAGCGGCCCGGTCCGCTCGCTGGAGAACGCCGCCGTCGACTACGCCTGCCTGCTCAACGACGTCTTCTCCTACCAGAAGGAGATCGAGTACGAGGGCGAGATCCACAACGCGATCCTCGTCGTGCAGAACTTCTTCGGCATCGACTACCCGACCGCGCTCGGCGTCGTCCACGACCTGATGACCCAGCGCATGCAGCAGTTCGAGCACGTGTCCGAGCACGAACTGCCCATCGTGTACGACGACTTCGGCCTCTCCGACAAGGCCCGCGAGGTCATGCGGTCCTACGTGACCGACCTGCGGAACTGGATGGCGGGCATCCTGAACTGGCACCGCGAGGTCGACCGCTACAAGGCCGACTACCTGGCCCGCCGCGCCCACGGCTTCCTCCCGGAAAGGCCACCGGCACTGCCCCTCGTCGGCTGACCTCTCGTACCCTTCCGCCGTTTCCGAACCTTCTCGCCGGAACGGGACATTCAGGAAACCGGCCGTCGGTGACACCGGCACCCCGATCCTCCTTCTTCCCGAGTGCCACGACGGCGCGCGGAAGGACGACCACGAAGGCGCGCGGAAGGTGGACCACAGCGGGGCGCAATCGTGCACGGGGAGGGACACGCGGGCTGACACAGCGCCCACGCGGGTGGTCCTCCCCTTTCGCGCCGGCGCCCGGAGGGCCGGGTGCGGGCGTGAGCCGCCGCCGGACGCGGCGAGCGGCCGGACGTTCATGGGCTGCCGTCCCGACCGCCGGTCAGTCTCACTCGTTCGTGGCTCGTCGCGTGACGTCGCCCCGGGTAGAGCTTCAGCCGGAGGCGATCCATGGAACAGACTGCGTTGCGTCCCAAGCCGATGCCCGGCCGGGACCCCGGTGGCGGCAGCAGGCCAGGCCCCGCCCGACGTCCGCACGCCGCACGGCGGCGCGGCCGACGGCTGCGGGCCCTGGCGTTCGCCCTGTCCGTCGGGACGGTCCTGGTCCTGTCCGGGATCGGCCTGGGCACGGTCGGCGCCACGGTCATCGGCATGAGCAGACTCGCCGAACTGCGGCGCCAGGCCGGACCGGCCGCGTCGGCGGCCCAGGCAGGCCCGTCCGCCCCGGCGCACCCGGGCCACACCGAGCCGCCCGCTTCCGAGAGCCCTTCGCCGGTGCTCGGCGGCGCGACCCTCGGCCTGGAGGCCATGGACGCGAGGAAGGCCGGCGCCCTGGTCGTCGGCGTGCACGTGCCGGGTCCGGGCTACTCCGCCGGTCTGGTCCGGGGGGACGTGGTCCTCGCGTTCGGCCGGACCCGCGTCGACTCGGCCGCCGACCTGGCCCATGCCGTGAGGGAGGCCCGCCCCAGCCGGGAAGTGGTCTTGACGGTACGTCACAAGAGTGGCGGCTACCAGCAGTTGACGGCAGTTCCCGGCGTCGTCACATGACCACCGGAACCGGCCGGCCAGCCGTCGTCGCCGACGGGATGCCGTGATCCGAGCAGTGGATTCGAAGATCGCGCTACGCGCATCCGTCCGGCCGACCGGACGAGGGAGAACAAAAGACAGGACAACCGGCTCGCGTCGCCCCCGCTGTCCGGGCAGGATGCTCCCGTAGTCCCTTGAGAGTCCGCTCACCGCCCAGGGAGGCCCGGATGACCGGCAGCACGCGCGCCCCCTTCACCGCCGACGACTACCGGGCCCGTATGGAGCGCGCCGCGCGGGCGGCCGCCGGCGCGGGGCTCGCCGGGCTCCTGGTGGCGCCGGGGCCGGACCTGGTGTGGCTCACCGGCTACGCGCCCACCGCGGTGACCGAACGTCTCACCCTGCTGGTCCTGGTCCCCGGACAGGACCCCGTCCTGGTCGTCCCCACCCTGGAGGCCCCGGACGCCGCCCAGGCCACCGGCGCGCCCGCGCTGACCCTGCGCGACTGGACCGACGGCAAGGACCCCTACGCGACCACCGCCCCGCTCCTCGACCGGAACGGCCGCTTCGGCGTCAGCGACAACGCCTGGGCCATGCATCTGCTGGGACTGCAGAAGACGCTGCCCGGCACCTCGTACGCCTCCCTCACGGAGGCCCTGCCGATGCTGCGCGCCGTCAAGGACGCGGCGGAACTGGAACTGCTGGCGGCGGCGGGAGCGGCCGCGGACGCCGCGTTCGAGGAGATCCGGAACGTTCCCTTCGCCGGCCGCGGGGAGTCCGAGATCGCCGCCGACCTCGGTCGCCTGCTGCGCGAACACGGACACGAGCAGGTCGACTTCACCATCGTCGCCTCCGGCCCGAACGGCGCCAACCCGCACCACGAGGTCGGCGACCGCGTCGTCGAGCACGGCGACATGGTCGTCCTCGACTTCGGCGGCCTCAGGGCCGGCTACGGATCCGACACCTCCCGCACGGTCCACGTCGGCGAACCCACCGACGAGGAACGCCGGGTCCACGATCTCGTCCGCGAGGCCCAGGAGGCGGGCTTTCGCGCGGTACGGCCCGGCGTGGCCTGCCAGGACGTCGACCGGGCCGCCCGCGCGGTCATCGCCGACGCCGGGTACGGCGAGTACTTCATCCACCGCACCGGGCACGGCATCGGCGTCACCACACACGAGCCGCCGTACATGATCGAGGGTGAGGAGCAGCCCCTCGTACCGGGCATGTGCTTCTCCGTGGAACCCGGTGTCTATCTGCCGGGCCGTTTCGGGGTACGCATCGAGGACATCGTCACCGTGACCGAGGAGGGCGGGCGCCGCCTCAACACCACCGGCCGGGAGATGGTCATAGTGGAGTGACGAGCAGCAGGAGCCCCCACGTCCCCGACCGACAACGGCGCGACCATGACCCAGGCACCGACACCCACCGCGGACACCGTCCGCCAACTGGTCCGTTCCCTGCTCAAGGACAGCGGGGCCGGCGCGGACGACGCCGGGCCCGAGGTCCGGCCGGTCACCGGGAGCGGCGAGCACTTCGCCTGGTGGGTCGGCGCCCGCCACGTCCTGCGTCTGGCCCCCGACCGGGAGGCAGCCGTCCGGCAGCGCCGTGAACTGCGGCTGCGGGACCTGGTGCGCCCCCACCTGCCGGTCGCGGTACCGACGAGCGTGGCGCACGGCGAGTGGGCCGCCGGGCTGACCTACACCCTGGACACCAGGGTGGCCGGCGGGTCGGGGGAGGAGCACGACGTGTCCGCCGTCGGGGAGGCCGACCTGGCCGGTCTGCTCACCGGCCTGCGCGAGGTGCCGGTCCGGCAGGCCGAGACGCTCGGGGTGCCGCGCACCGCGCCGCGCTCCCTGGAGGCCCTGCGCCGGGCGGCCGGGCGGGCCGCGGAACGCCTCGCCGCGGCCGACGAGTTCGACCCGGTACGCCTGCAGCAGCTCGCGCCGACGGCCGCGGTCCAGCTCGCCGCGCAACCCGGTTCCGCGGTCCTCGTCCACCACGACCTCCGGGGCGCTCACCTCGTGGTCAGCGCCGACGGCCGGGTGCGCGGTGTCCTCGGCTGGGCCGACACGGTCGTCGGCGACCCCGCCGAGGACATCGCGGGCCTCGCCCTCGCCGTCGGCTCCCCGGCCGCCGTCCGCGCCGCCACCCTCGCCGGCTACGGCGCCCGCCCGTGCCTGCGCGGCCTCTGGCTCGCCCGCTGCGACACGGTCATCCGCCTCGCGGCCCGCCTCGACACCCGCGACGCCACGCCTCTCCCGCTGCTGCGCACCCGACTGCGCCGCGCCTGGGAGGCGATCCTGCTGGAGAGGGTCACGGAGCTGCGGGACGACGATGAGCGGGACGAGGCGGAGCCCTAGGAGGAGGGGGGATTCGCCGGCGGCCTTGGGGCCGGTGATCTCCTGTGACGATCCGAGCCGACCGGACGGCACCGCGCGGTCACGGCTGCGAGGATCGCGGCCGTCGTCGCCGGACGCGCCCCGGGGTTTCCTCAGCGGTGTCTCGATCGCCGCCGGTGCCCGGCGGACGAGCGCCGGAGGTGTCGGTGGGACGAATCGCTTCTAGGCGACCGTGAGTACGATCTTGCCCTGGATGTGTCCGCGGGCGGCGCGTTCGTGCGCCGCCCGGGCGTCCGCGAGCGGAAACGTGCTGTCGATCGCGACGCGGACCGTGCCCGCGTCGAGCAGGCGTCCCAGTTCGACGAGCTGCGCGCCGTTCGATCCGACCCGGGCACGCGGGTCAGCCCGCCGCGCAGGTACCAGTCCGGAGGATTGACGCCGACCGCGTGCACGCGGACGAGCACCTCACCCGGGCCCGGCTCGGGAATCGGCACCTCGTCGTAACGCAGAACTTCAGGGCCGCCGTGCTCATGGAGCCGGACCGCCCTCATCGTGTAGGTCGGCATCGTTCTCTCCTGCCCGCGCCGCGGGATAGGCTTATTCGGATCGGCGCTCCACATAAGTGGACCACTGATCCGAATATATGGACCACCGATCCGGACAGTCAAGAGGGGCAGATGCGGGCCGACGCCAGGAAGAACCGCGACCACCTGCTCGCAGTAGCGGGCACCGCCATCACCGAGCAGGGCGTCGACGTGTCCCTGCGTGACATCGCGCGCAGGGCCGACGTCGGGCTCGCGACGCTGCTGCGTCACTTCCCGACGCGCGAGGCGCTGCTCGAGGCCCTGCTGCACACGAGCTTCGACGAACTCACGGCACAGGCAGCCGAACTCGAGACATCGAACTCACCCGAAGACGCTCTCGTCACGTGGCTGCGTGACTGCGTCGGGTGGACGACCGAGTACCGCGGAGTGACCGTGCTGATGGCAGCCGCCATCGAGGACACCGAGTCCGCACTGCACGCTTCGTGCGTCACCCTTCGCGCGGCCGGTGCGCGGCTCCTCACCCGCGCCCAGGCCGCGGGCGCGGCCCGGACCGACATCGACGGCACCGATCTGTTCGCGCTGATTGCCGCGCTCGCATGGCTCGGCGACCAACCCTCGCTCGCCCCACGCGCCGACCACCTCTTCGACGTCGTCGCGAGCGCGATCCTGACGAAGCCGGCGAGCACCGACACCGGGGGAACGCCGCCCCCCGGGCCGTAGCTGAAATCGTCGCGCACGCGGACCGGCGAACTCGGGCGCGCGCTGGGCAAGGGACGGCCCTTGACGCCGAGTTACCCAAGGCGGTCAAGTGCGCCGGCATCGAGCCGCACGCTCCCCGGGAGCGGATCGTCCCGTCGAGCGCGAACGCCTCGGCGAAGGCAGAGCGCATCGGGCTCGTGGGTCAGGGCCTCCTTGGGCGATCAGCAGGTGGAGGTCAGCGCTGTTCGACCGGCGAGTGCGCCGGTACGTCAGCCGGTCCGGCAGAAGCCTGGGAGCGAGGCCGCCCGGAGCCGCCCAGGTCATTGGGCCCGCGCGAGGCGTAAGCGCGTGCGTAAACGCTTACGCGGGCCGAGTCCCGGGGGTCACATTCCCGGCCGGACCCCGCCGCCGCTCATCCCTGTAGCAGCACTACGCAGGACTCACCGGGCAGGTGCAGGACCCCGCCCGCGCCCGGCGGCTCGACCGGCTCCCAGGCGGCCAGGACGCGCGCCTCGCGGGGCCCCAGCGGAATCGCGGCCGGCTCCTTGGCCAGGTTCACGGCCACGCGGACGTCTCCGCGCCGGAAGGCCAGCCAGCGCTCGTGCTCGTCGTAGGCCACCTTGGTGTCGGCGAGATCCGGGTCGGTGAGGTCGGCCTGTTCGTGGCGCAGCTCGATGAGCCTGCGGTACCAGGCCAGCACGCGTGCGTGGGGCTCGCGTTCCGGCTCGGACCAGTCGAGGCAGGAGCGGTCGCGGGTCGCCGGGTCCTGCGGGTCGGGGACGTCCTCCTCGGCCCACCCGTGCGCGGCGAACTCCCGCCGCCTGCCCCGCCGTACGGCCTCGGCGAGCTCGGGATCGGTGTGGTCGGTGAAGAACTGCCACGGCGTGCCCGCCGCCCACTCCTCGCCCATGAACAGCATCGGCGTGAAGGGCGCCGTGAGGACCAGCGCGGCCGCGCAGGCCAGCAGGCCGGGGGAGAGGGCCGCCGACAGACGGTCGCCCTGGGCGCGGTTGCCGACCTGGTCGTGGGTCTGGCTGTAGCCGAGGAGCCGGTGCCCCGCCACGCGCGAACGGTCCAGCGGGCGCCCGTGGTGCCGGCCCCGGAAGCTCGAGTACGTGCCGTCGTGGAAGTAGCCGCCCGTGAGCGTCTTGGCGACCGACTTCAGGGGGTTGCGTCCGAAGTCGGCGTAGTAGCCCTGGTCCTCGCCGGTCAGCGCGGTGTGCAGGGCGTGGTGGAAGTCGTCGTTCCACTGCGCGTGCAGACCGAGGCCGCCCTCCGCGCGCGCGGTGACCAGCCGCGGGTCGTTCAGATCCGACTCGGCGACCAGGAACAGCGGCCGGCCCACTTCGGCGGCCAGGGAGTCCACCTCCGTCGACAGCTCCTCAAGGAAGGTGTACGCGCGCGTGTCCGCCAGCGCGTGCACCGCGTCCAGCCGCAGCCCGTCGATCCGGTAGTCCCGCAGCCAGGCCAGCGCGCTGCCCAGCAGGAACGCGCGCACCTCGTCGGAGCCGGGTGCGTCCAGGTTCACCGCGGAACCCCAGGGCGTGTGGTGGGTGTCCGTGAAGTACGGCCCGAACCGGGGGAGGTAATTGCCCGAGGGCCCCAGGTGGTTGTGCACCACGTCCAGGACCACGCCCAGGCCGAGCTCATGCGCCCGGTCGACGAAGCGTTTCAGCGCCTCGGGGCCGCCGTACGGCTCGTGCACCGCCCACAGCGAGACGCCCTCGTACCCCCAGCCGTGCCGGCCCGGGAAGGGGCACAGCGGCATCAACTCGACGTGCGAGACGCCCAGTTCCACCAGATGCCCGAGCCGCTCGGCCGCCGCGTCAAGCGTGCCCTCGCGCGTGTACGTGCCCACATGCAGCTCGTACAGCACCGCCCCGGGCAGCGGACGCCCGGACCACTCGGCGCGCCACGCGTAGCGCTCGTGGTCGACGACCGCGCTGAGCCCGTCAGGGCCGTCCGGCTGCCGGCGCGAGCGCGGATCCGGCAGCACGGGGCCGTCGTCCAGCGCGTAGCCGTACCGTGTACCGTCCCGCGCCTCCGCCTCGCCCCGCCACCAGCCCGGGCGCTGCGGATCGCGCTCCAACGCGCGCGTGGCCTCCTCGCAATGGAGCGTCACACGAGCGGCCTGCGGTGCCCACACCTCGAACTGCACGGACGGTTCCCCTTCGTCTGCTCACCGTGATGTAGCCCCGTCCATGGTGCTTCAAACGCGATCAATACGCCGGTGAATCCTCCCCTTTGCGGCAGGTGTCGTCCGCCACGCGCGCGTGCCGGGCGTTCTCCGGTTTTCTGGACACCCGGCGTTCACTGCCCGACAATCACGAGCGTGACGTCGTCCTTCGAGTTCAACACGTACCCCGCGCGACTGTCCGACGCGGAGCGCGACAAGGCGCTGAAGGCACTGCGTGACGGCGTCGCCATGGGCCGTCTCTCGCACGACACGTTCATCCACCGCATGGAACTGGCGCTCGCCGCCCGCCGTTCGGACGAACTCGCCGCGCTCACCGCCGACCTGCCCCGGGACAGACGGGTCTCCCGTCTGGTGTTCGGCGCCGTCGAGGCGGTCTCCGGCTTCACCGTACGACTGCGCAGGGCTTGGCAGGCCGAGCGGCTCCCCAAGCTGCTGCTGCCGCATCCGGGCGAAGGCCACCCGCTGCGGATCGGCCGCGACCCCGCCAACGGCCTCCGGCTGGCCCACGAGACGGTCTCCCGGGTGCACGCCGAACTCAGGCGGCAGGGCGGTATGTGGGTGCTGCGGGACCTCGGCTCCACCAACGGCACGACGGTCAACGGACGACGGGTCATCGGCGCGGCGGTGGTCCGGGAGGGCGACCAGGTCGGCTTCGGCCGGATGGCGTTCCGGCTGGCCGCCGACTGAGCCGAACCTCAGCCCTGGCCTGTGCTTTACCTGATGTGCTGACTCAAGTCGCGTTGGCCTTCTTGGTGTTGACGAACCCGTCAACTCGTGACTGACTGTGCGTACACCGTGCACATCAGGTGATCCGACGGCACCGCATTGTGGAGGTGTGCCCTGCCGCCCCTCCTCCGTTACCCGACCGTCGACGAACTCGGCGCCCGGGCGGCCGCGCTGGTCGCCCGACATCCCGAGGACGCCCGACTCCGCCGGGTGGGCACCTCGCGCGCGGGCACGCCCCTGTGGCTGCTGTGCGTCGGCCACGGCAGCCGTCAGGCCCTCGTCGTCGCCGGCCCGCACGCCAACGAACCCGTGGGCGGCGCCACCGTCCTGCGGCTGGCCGAGCGGGCCCTGGCCGACCCGACGCTCACCACGGGCGCCGACGCGACCTGGAACCTGCTGCTGTGCCTCGACCCCGACGGCCTGCGCCGCAACGAGGGCTGGCTGCGGGGCCCGTACACCCTCGACCGGTACTTCCGGAACTTCTTCCGGCCCGGCTTCCTGGAACAGCCCGAGTGGCTGCCCGACGGCGCGGCCGCCGCCGTACTGCCGGAGACGCGCGCCCTGCTCGACCTCCAGGACGAGCTGCGGCCCTTCTTCCAGTGCTCGCTGCACGGTGTCGACGTCGGCGGTGGCTTCGTCGAGCTCACCCGCGACCTGCCCGGCCTCGCCCAGCGGGTCGCGCACGCCGCGGACCGGCTCGGCATACCGCG
Source organism: Streptomyces sp. NPDC050287 (assembly GCF_044459385.1). Classification (NCBI taxonomy): domain Bacteria; kingdom Bacillati; phylum Actinomycetota; class Actinomycetes; order Kitasatosporales; family Streptomycetaceae; genus Streptomyces; species Streptomyces sp. NPDC050287. The sequence goes on from NZ_JBITIY010000003.1 coordinate 279,686, forward strand.
CGAACTCGGTCCGTACGACACCCTGTACTGGCCGCGCCTGGGGCCCGCCGTCTACCGGATACCGCCACCGAGCCCCGGCGACCTGGCCGCCGCCATCACCGAGGCGGCCGTCGAGTCGACCTGGTACCACCCGCACCGGCACGGCACGGTGACCGCCGTCGTCGAGGCGCCCATGTGGGGCGTGGCGGCCGTGGAGGACGCCGGCGTGCCCGCGGACGGGGACGGGGCGCTGCGGACCGTGAGTCACGCCCTGCGGGGCGACGCGCGGCTCCTCGAAGTGCTCCTCGCGCGCATCCGCCCGCAGGTCTCGGCCACCCCGGACGCGGCCCGCCTGCTCGCCCCGGTCGAGGACTACCTCATGGTCTGCCCCGGCCTCGCCGACGCGTGGGACCCCGACGTCCCCGACGGCGTCCGCCCGCTGCCGCCCCTCAGCGCCGCCCACCTGGCCGCCCTGCGCATCGCCGGGCGGCGGCTGGCCCTGCGGACTGCGGGGCTGCTGCACCAGCTCGTGACCCGCGCAGGGGCCGATCCGGCCGGGGCGCTGCCCGACCTGGACCGGTTGATCGACGAGTGGTGCGCCGACTACCGCGACGGCTGCGGGGCACGTTGGGTCCCCGTCCCCCGGCAGGTGGAGTACCAGTCGCGGGTGGTGCTGGCCGCGTTCGAACTCGCCGCGCGGTACGCGCCCGGGTGCTCCCGTTCGGGTGAGCCGGGGTGGGGTTCCCAGGCAGCCGTGCCGATGCATCGGGAATGACGCACACCACCACAGCGAAAGCGTTCCGTGGCGCCCTGCCGGCCGCGGCCGCCCTTCTTCTCGCCCTCGTGTCCCCCGCGCAGGCCGCTGACCAGGCGGCCGACCAGGGCGACTGGCTCTTCGTGACCGTCACCACGGGCGACGCCCGTTCCAGCGGCACCCGAAGCGCCCTGCTGCTGTGCGACCCGCCCCTGGGCCACCAGCACGCCGCCGAGGCCTGCGCGGAACTGGAGACGGTCGCCGGCGACATCAGCGCCCTCCCGGCCACGGACACCTACTGCACGATGGTCCACGCCCCGGTGACCGCCGAGGCGCGCGGACAGTGGCACGGCCGCCCGGTCGGCTACACGGAGACCTTCACGAACGCCTGTGTGATGCGCGCCCGGACCGGTTCCGTCTTCGCCCTGGACGACTGACCCGCACGGCGCCGCCACGCGGCACGCGCGCGCAGGCGGGTGAGCGGGGCCGGCACGTGCGCGGGGCGGTCGTTCGCGAGCGCCACGCGCGCGTGGCGATGAAGGGCAGGCGTGTGCGCGTGGCGGCCAGGCGGGTGGAGCCGAGGGGCGGAAGCGGACGTCCGATCGCGAGCGGCACGCACGCCCGGCGGGGAGAACCCTGCGTCCGTGTGCGCCCCCTGGCGCGTGTGCGCGGCGCCGGCGCCGGAGGCGTGTACCGGCAGCCCGTGGACCGTGCAGGCCGGCGCGGTCGCCCGCGCCCCCTCACCCGACCCGCTCCAGCAGAGCCACGGGGAGCCGGTCGAAAAGCTCCGCCACGCGCGTGTGCCCCGTGAACTCCCGCTCGGGGTCGAGCACGTCGGCCCACCGGCCTGGCGGCAGCGGCAGCAGTGTGTCCCGCCAGCCTCCCGCCTCCGTCAGCCGCAGCGACAGCCGGGTCACCGCCGTGAGCACCTCCCCGGAGCGCACGAACGCCGCACAGTGTCCCGCCGCCGCCCCCTCGGCGGCCAGGGGCGTGTACGTCGCCGCGTCACCGAAGGCCTCCGGCCGGCGCGCGCGCAGCCGCAGCGCCGCCCGTGTCACCGCGCCCTTGTCCCCGGGATCCTCCGGCGGGAACCGCGCGGGCCGCCGGTTGTCCGGATCGACCAGCGCCCGGTACTCGCTCTCCGTGCCCTGGTAGACGTCCGGCACCCCCGGCATCGTCAGCTGGACCAGGGCCGTCCCCAGCACGTTCGCCCGGATGTGGGGTTCCAGCGCGCTCCGGAAGGCGGTCACGGGCCCGCCCGGCGCCCCGCACGGCCCGGCGGCGACGAACGCCGCCACCGCCTCCTCGTACGGCGGCTCCTGCTCGGTCCAACTCGTGTACAGCCCCGCCTCGCGCACATGCTTCAGCAGCGCCTCCTGGACGCGCTCCGGCTCGGCGGGCCCCAGCCCGAACACGGTCTGCCAGGCCGCCCACGCCAGCTGTGCGTCCGGTACGCCCTCCCCGGTGCGGGTCACCTCGGCCAGCACGTCCGCCCACCGCTGCGGGCACTCGGTGAGCACCGCGAGGGCCGCCCGTACGTCCGCGCTGCGCTTGGTGTCGTGGGTGGAGACGACGGTCCCGCTCACCGGCCAGTCGCGCTGTACGCGCGCGCAGTAGGCGTGGAAGTCGTCCGGGGACACGGCCGGGCTGCCCGGGTCGCCGCCCACCTCGGTCGCCGACAGCAGCGGCACATAGCGGTAGAACGCCGTGTCCTCCACGGACTTGGCCCGCAGCGCCGACGACGTCTGAGCGAACCGCGTCCGGAACTCGACCTGCCCGGGTCCGTCGCCGTACCGCCCCAGCACCAGATCCCGTACGACGTCGACGGCCCCCGCCTCCTCCGGCACCACGAACGCCGCCCTGGCCTCGGCCGCGGCCTCCTCGGTGACGACCCGGGACGCGTCCCCGGAGGCGTACGGCCGGTACACCTCCAGGCGGACCAGGAGCTCCTGGAGCGCGGTGCGCAGCGCCCAGGGGGCACGGTCGCGCAGCGCGGGCTCCGGGGAGGTGGCGCACAGGCGGCTCGCCACCCGGGTCAGCCGGTCCACCTCGGCGGCCAGCTCGTGTGTGAGCACCTTGTACGCCGCCCGCCGTACCGTCGCCGCCCAGTCGCCGCCCCGGTCCGTCTGCGGGGCCGCGAACCGCCGGTACTGGCCGAGGAGTTCCCCGGCGCCCGCCGGATCCACGAACAGGCCGTCGATGTGCCGCAGGGCGTCGTAGCCGGTGGTGCCCGCCACCGGCCAGGAGGCGGGCAGATGCTCCCCGTCGGCCAGGATCTTCTCCACGACCGTCCAGCGGCCGCCGGTGGCCTCGTTCAGCCGCCGCAGGTAGCCGTCGGGGTCACTGAGGCCGTCGGGGTGGTCGACGCGCAGCCCGTCGACCACGCCCTCGTGCAGCAGCTGGAGGATCTTGGCATGCGTCGCCTCGAACACCTCCGGGTCCTCGACGCGCACCCCGATGAGTTCCGAGATGCTGAAGAAACGCCGGTAGTTGAGCTCGGTGCGGGCCAGCCGCCACCACACCGGGCGGTACCACTGGGCGTCCAGGAGCTGCGGCACCGGCAGCTCCTCGGTGCCCTCGCGCAACGGGAACACATGGTCGTAGTAGCGCAGCAGGTTGCCGTCGACCTCCAACTGCCCGATCTCCGTGCCGAGAGGATGCCCGAGCACCGGCAGCAGCACCTGGCCGCCCTGTGCCTCCCAGTCGATGTCGAACCAGCGCGCGTACGGCGACTTCGGGCCCTCCCGCAGCACCTCCCACAGGGCACGGTTGTGGCGCGGGGCCATCGCCATGTGGTTGGGCACGATGTCCAGGACCAGACCGAGCCCGTGCTCGCGCGCGGTGCGGGACAGCGCCCGCAGCCCCTGCTCGCCGCCGAGTTCCTCGCGCACGCGTGCGTGGTCCACGACGTCGTAGCCGTGTGCGGAGCCGGGGACCGCCTCCAGGACGGGGGACAGGTGCAGGTGCGAGACGCCGAGCGAGGCCAGGTACGGCACGACCGCCTCGGCCGCCCCGAACGGGAACTCGGGCTGCAGTTGCAGCCGGTAGGTGGCTGTGGGCACCGCCGGGACAGATCGCTCAGGTGTCATGCAAACCTACGTACCCGTAACGCGGCCTTTCGTGTCATCGCTCCCGTACCCGTAACGCGGCCTTTCGTGTCATCGGCCCCGCACCGGTCCCGCCCGCGTCGGCCGTCCGAGTGAGGACCACCGACCCCAGCCACCCACCCCCACCACCGCCCACGCGCGCGTGCCGTGAAAGCGCATGGCACGCGCGCGGGGGCGGTGAGCCGGCCGCCGCCCTTCTAGAGGGGCCGCTGCAACACCGTCATGCTCCGGTCCTTCAGGGTCAGCCGGTCCCCTGCCTGGATCTTCGTGCCGGTGCCCGGTGGCACGCCGTCCGTGCGGGCGGTGTCGACGACCACCTCCCACTGCCGGCCGTGGTCGACGGGCACGACGAAGTCCAGCGCCTTGGGGGAGGCGTTGAACATGAGCAGGAACGAGTCGTCGGTGATGCGCTCTCCGCGCGGGCCCGGCTCGGAGATCGCGTTGCCGTTGAGGAACACCGCGAGCGCCGACGCCTGCGACGAGTCCCAGTCCCGCTGGGTCATCTCCTTGCCCTCCGGGGTGAACCAGGCGATGTCCGACAGCTCACCGTGGGAGCCCTCAACGGGCCGGCCGTGGAAGAAGCGCCGGCGCCGGAACACCGGATGGTCCTTGCGCAGCCCCACCATCGCGCGCGTGAAGTCCAGCAGTTCACGGGCGGGCCCCTCGGTGCCCGGCCACTCCACCCAGGCCAGCTCACTGTCCTGGCAATAGGCGTTGTTGTTGCCGTGCTGGGTGCGCGCGACCTCGTCGCCGTGGCTGATCATCGGCACGCCCTGGGACAGCATCAGGGTGGCGATGAAGTTCCGCATCTGCCGGGTCCGCAGTTCCAGCACCGCCGGGTCGTCGGTCTCGCCCTCGACCCCGCAGTTCCAGGACCGGTTGTGGCTCTCGCCGTCCCGGTTGTCCTCGCCGTTGGCCTCGTTGTGCTTGTCGTTGTACGAGACGAGGTCGTGCAGGGTGAAACCGTCGTGGCAGGTCACGAAGTTGATGGAGGCCAGAGGACGCCGCCCGTCGTCCTGGTACAGATCGGACGAACCGGTGAGCCGGGACGCGAACTCCGCCAGCGTGCGTGACTCGCCCCGCCACAGGTCCCGCACGGTGTCGCGGTACTTGCCGTTCCACTCGGTCCACAGCGGCGGGAAGTTGCCCACCTGGTAGCCGCCCTCACCCACGTCCCACGGCTCGGCGATCAGCTTGACCTGGGACACCACCGGGTCCTGCTGCACCAGGTCGAAGAACGACGACAGCCGGTCCACCTCGTGGAACTGCCGCGCCAGGGTGGCCGCGAGGTCGAAACGGAACCCGTCGACATGCATCTCGGTGACCCAGTACCGCAGCGAGTCCATGATCAGCTGGAGCACGTGCGGGGAACGCATCAGCAGCGAGTTCCCGGTGCCCGTGGTGTCCATGTAGTAGCGCGGGTCGTCCGTCAGCCGGTAGTACTGCGGGTTGTCGAGGCCCCTGAAGGACAGCGTCGGGCCCAGGTGGTTGCCCTCGGCGGTGTGGTTGTAGACGACGTCCAGGATGACCTCGATGCCCGCCTCGTGCAGCGCCCGCACCGCCGACTTGAACTCCAGGACCTGCTGGCCCCGGTCGCCCCAGGACGCGTACGCGTTGTGCGGCGAGAAGAAGCCGATCGTGTTGTAGCCCCAGTAGTTGTTCAGCCCCATGTCGACCAGGCGGTGGTCGTTCACGAACTGGTGGACCGGCATCAGCTCCAGCGCCGTGACGCCCAGCTCGGTCAGGTGTTCGATGATCGCCGGATGGGCGAGGGCGGCGTACGTCCCGCGCAACTCCTCCGGCAGCCCCGGGTGCCGCATGGTCAGGCCCTTGACATGGGCCTCGTAGATCACCGTCTGGTGGTAGTCGATGCGCGGCAGCCGGTCGTCGCCCCAGTCGAAGTACGGGTTGACCACGACCGACGTCATCGTGTGCGGCGCCGAGTCGAGATCGTTGCGCTTGTCGGGGGCGCCGAAGTGGTAGCCGTACACCTCCTCGCCCCAGCCGATCGATCCACTGATCGCCTTCGCGTACGGGTCGAGCAGCAGCTTCGCGGAGTTGCAGCGCAGACCGCGTTCGGGTGCGTACGGTCCGTGCGCACGGAAGCCGTAGCGCTGTCCCGGCATGACGCCGGGCAGATACGCGTGCCGTACGAACGCGTCGCTCTCACGCAGTTCCACCGCCGTCTCCGAGCCGTCGTCGTGCAGCAGACACAGCTCTACTCGGTCCGCGGCCTCGGTGTAGACCGCGAAGTTCGTGCCGGCGCCGTCGTACGTGGCACCGAGTGGATACGCCTCTCCAGGCCAGACCTGCATGGATACGACTCTTTCAGCTGAGGGGGGCCGCCGGGGCGCCTTGGTCTTGAGTCTCCCCAAAAGTGAGGGAACCACCTATGACTTACGTCCCTCTTACCGTGCGACCAGTGCCCACGGTGATCAAAGACCATGCCGTGGGGCGAAACCAGTGGGGCAAACACGTACTCCTGGGGTTCTTGGGGAGTAGGGGGAAGATGTGCGCAACATAGTGCACCGCCATCTGGGCAAGGTGGTGGCCGGTGCGGCCATCGCGGTAGCGGGAACCGCCGTGATGGTCGGGATCACCCTGCCGGGGACGGCGGGGGCCGACGAAACGGGAGGCCCGGTGGCCGGCCGGGTGGCACAGCAGTCCGGGCAGGGCCAAGACCAAGGCCAGGGCGCCTCCGTCGCGCCCGGTGTGGTGGAGCAGGCCCCGGCCGAGGGCAAGAAGGGCAAGGGCCGTGACCCGCTGACCGACGACGAGATCGAGCGGGTCGAGAAGATCGCCGTGAACCGGCAGCTGCTCGACACCAGCGAGGACGTCGAGGGCGACCGCGGTCCGCAGACTCTGACCGTCGACCTCGCCGATCCGGAGGCCGCCGAGGTCGACGACCCGGACGCCCCCCGGCGCGCCGAGGTGACGTTCTACGACTACCGGGACGACACCCTCGTCACCAGGACCGTCGACCTGGACAGCGGCAAGGTCGTGCGGACCGGCACCCAGCACGGCGTCCAGCCGCCGCCGAGCCGGGCCGAGAGTGCCGAGGCGGTGACCCTCCTGATCGCCGACCCGCTGGGCGCGGGCCTCAAGGCGGACTACAAGGACGCCACCGGCAAGGAGCTCACCTCCCCGGACCAATTGCTGGTGTCCGGCGGAATCTACCGGGCCGCTCCGGGCGCCCAGCCCGCCGTACTCGACAAGTGCGGCGAGCACCGGTGCGTGCGGTTGTTCCCGAAGGTCAAGAACGGGCCGTGGATCGACGCCCGGTCCCTGGTGATCGACCTGAGCACCCGCAAGGTCGCCAAGCTGCAGCTCTGAGCCGCATTCCGTCCGTCTTCCGAACCCGCACCTCCTGCGAGGGAGTCATTTCTTCATGCGCGAAAAGCGTTCCATCAGCGACCTCCGGCCGCGGAGAATGAGCCGCGCCCGTACGCGGGCGGCCATCGGTCTGTCCGTGGCGGCACTGGCCGCCGGCGCGACGACCGGCGCCGGACCGGCCGCCGCCCAGCCGAAGGCCGCCCCCGCGGCCGCCGCCGACTGCAGTGCCGCGTACCGCATCGAGCAGCAGCTCGCCGGCGGCACCACGTGGCGGATGTGCTGGCGCTACGACAGCAAGGCCGGGCTCGTCCTGGAGAACATCTCCTACCAGCCCAAGGGCGAGGCCGCCCCGATCAAGGTCCTGAGCAGCGCCCGGCTCGGCCAGATCCACGTCCCGTACGACGACGGGAAGGCCGAGTACGACGACCTCACCGGCCAGAACTTCGCCCAGAGCCTGATGAACCTGGCGCCCGGCGAGTGCCCCGGCGGCACCATCCACACCGTCAAGGTGCCGGACGTGTGGACCTCGGACAACCCGAACGTCAAGGGCCTGTGCACCACCACCCGCTCCCGCGGCCACGCCTACCGCATGCAGGGCGACGCGGCCAACAAGGTCTACCAGGCCCAGGGCAAGGACCTGCTGATCTACACGGTCAACCAGGTCGGCTGGTACGAGTACATCACCGAGTGGCGCTTCCAGGACGACGGCACGGTCCACATGAACGTCGGCGCGACCGGCAGCCTCTCCTACGAGGACTACGACGCCGGCGACGGCCGCGGCTGGCCCATCGGCAAGGGCGCCAAGGCCTCCGCCACCAGCCACAGCCACAACGTCTTCTGGCGGCTCGACTTCGGCCTCGACGGCTCCTCCAAGAACGGCGTCGAGCAGTACGACTCGGCCGTCACCGCGCCCGCCCGGGGCCAGCAGGCCCCGACCACGAAGACCACCCGCACCAAGGTCACCAAGGAACTCGCGGCGGACGCCAAGACCTATCGCTGGTGGCGTGTGGTCAGCGCGACCGGCAAGAACAAGGACGGGCACGCCCGCTCGTACGAGATCGTCCCCGGCACCAGCACCAAGTACCCGGGCCGCAGCTTCACCAAGCACGACCTGTACTTCACCCAGTACAACAACTGCGAGCTGTTCGCCAGCAACAACCCTGGCAGCTGCGGCGGCAAGTCCGTCGACAAGTGGGTCAACGGCCAGACCATCACTCACCCGGTGGTCTGGATGAACGTGGGCTTCCACCACATCGCCCGGGACGAGGACCAGCAGCCCATGCCGGTCCACTGGCAGGGCTTCTCCATCGCCCCGCGGGACGTGACGGCCATGAATCCGCTCACTCCCGCCGAGCTCGGCTGGCAGAACGGTCACTGGGAGCCGCGCGGTTGAGAAACGACCTGTCCATCCGGCTGCACCGTTGACCGCTCCCGGAGTACCCTTCCTTGATCGTTGGGTGGGGTGAAGCTCGGGGGAGCGGAAGGCGGTGCGCGGGTGGGCTCGGGAGGGCTGGAGTTGCCCCCTGGTGACGAGGGTCACGAGGGGAACTCCGCAGACGTCCCGCCCGGCACGGTGTCCCTGGCCAGACCGATGGACGCGGGCGCCATCGGACCGGAGCTGGACTGGGACGCCGACGCCTGGCGCGAGGTGCGCGTCCGCGCCCAGCGGGCGGGCCGGGCCTACATCTGGCTGAACCTCGTCGAGCAGCGGCTGCGCGCTGTCGTGGCCGCTGTTCTGCGTCCCATCTACGAACCCGTGCACGGCGACGACTGGGTGGTCGCCGCGGCCGGACCGGCCGGTCAGGAGTGGGTCCAGCGCGCGGTCGCGGTCCGCGAAGTCAGCCGCCGCAAGGGCTACTTGCTCGACCCGGCCGACGACAACGTCCTCAGCTTCCTGACCCTGCCGCAGCTGCGCGAGCTGATGGTGCAGCACTGGCCGTGCTTCGAGCCGTACCTCGACGACCGCCGGGACGTCGAACTCGCTCTGGACGAGCTGGAGGTCACCCGGAACGTCGTCTCCCGCAACCGGGCCCTGTCCGAGGCCGTCCTGAACCAGGCCGAGCGGGCCTCCGCCCGGCTGCTGGAGATGCTCGGCACCGGCGGCGACGTGCCCTCCGCGCGCCGGCTGCCGGTGGACGCGGTCGAGGACCTGGTCGGCGACCGGTACGCGGACGTGGTCGCCGTGCACTCCGACCGGGTGCGGCTCATGCGCCAGTTCCCCGCCGAGGACATCTTCGGCGAGGCCCGCCGCCTGGACGCCGTCGGCATCGGCCTCAACCTGCTCGTGCAGAACTTCTCCGGGCGCCGCCTGGTGCGGCTGGCCGAGTCCGGCTGCCGGGTACGGCTGCTGTTCCTGAACCCGGCCTCCAGCGCCGTCAAGCGCCGGGAGCGCGAACTCGGCATGAAACGCGGCGAGTTGAGCCGGGCCGTCGAGATGAACATCCTGCACATGCGCCGGGTCCGCTCCAAGCTGCGCGACCCCGGAGCCTTCGAGATCCAGGTCTACGACGACACTCCCCGCTTCACCGCCTACCTCGTCGACGGCGACGGCACGGACGGCATCGCCGTGGTGCAGTCCTATCTGCGGCGCTCGCGGGGGATGGAGGCACCGGTGCTGGTGCTGCGCGGCGGAAGCAAACTGGTCAAGTCGGGACAGGTCGACGAGAGCGGTCTCTTCCCGACGTACCGCGAAGAGTTCGAGACGGCTTGGGCGGATTCGCGACCGGTGTCCTGAAAGTTCCTCAAGGCCGCTACGGGAGCGGCGTAAGCGGAATGCCGTCCTCTGATTGTCAGTGGTGCATGGGATCGTGGAGACCACTGGGGGAAAGCACCACCAAGAAGGGGGACCACCCATGGGCTGGCACCGGGAGCTGCTGATCGGCTTCGACCTGGAGACGACCGGAACCGATCCGCGCGAGGCGCGCATCGTCACGGGCGCCGTGATCGAGGTCAGGGCCGGACAGCCCGTGGGCCGCCGGGAGTGGCTGGCGGATCCCGGCGTGGAGATCCCCGCGGACGCGGTTGCGGTGCACGGCATCAGCAACGAGCGCGCGATCTCCGACGGCAGGCCCGCCGACCAGGTCGCGGAGGCCATCGCGGACGTCCTGGTGACGTACTGGAGGACGGGTGTGCCGGTCGTCGCCTACAACGCCGCCTTCGACCTCACCCTGCTCTCCGCCGAACTGCGCCGCCACCGCCTGCCGTCCCTGCGCGACCGCCTCGGCGGCATCGACCCCGCCCCGGTCGTCGACCCCTACACCATCGACCGCTGGGCCGACCGCTACCGCCGCGGCAAGCGCAACCTCGAAGCGGTCTGCGAGGAGTACGGCGTCGTGCTCGACACCGCCCACGACGCCTCGGCCGACGCCCTCGCCGCCGCCCGGCTGGCCTGCGCGATAGCCGACCGTCACCCCAAGGTCGCGGCCCTCGGCCCGGCGGAACTGCACCGCCGCCAGATCGAGTGGTACGCCGAGTGGGCGGCGGACTTCCAGAGTTTCCTGCGCCGCAAGGGCGACACGGCCGCGGTGGTGGACGGCGCGTGGCCCTTCCGGGAACTGGCCGACGAGCGGGTGTGAACCGACGTGGCCGGCGGTCCCCGGGGACGACCGCGAGGACGCGCCGTGTGGTGCGGCGGTCGACCTTGACCCGCAGCACGACGCGCTTCGCGGCGTCGGACACCGGGTGGCCGCGCAGCGCTCAGACGGCGTCGGTGGTGCCCTCGGGGGCGTGATCGATGAGGCCGCAGGCGAAGGAGGACGGGATGTCGGGCAGGGAGATCAGGCGCTGGTAGGCGTCGTGGCAGGGCATGTGGGGTTCTCCTGCGCGTCCCGCGTGTCCTGGGCGTCCTGGGTGGGTCGGACGTCGGTTGCCCGGTGGGTGGCGGCGCGGTGGGCGTGTTGGGTGCGGTGATTGCGCTCCACGGCCTGTCCCCAGTAAGTCCCGGCGAGCATCAGGGCGGCGCCGAGGCCGGTGAACAACGTGAGGTGTTCGCCGCCGAGGGCGATGCCCACCGCCGCGGCCCAGATCGGCTCCGTGCCCAGCAGCAGTCCGGCGCGGCTCGCGGAGGTGCGCTGCACCGCCCAGGTCTGCGCGAGGAAGGCGAAGACACTGCAGAACAGGGCGAGATAGAGCAGTTGCGTCCAGGTCGCGGCGTCGGCGCGGACCAGGGTGGGGAGTTGGTGCGCGGTCGGTATCAGGAACAGAACCGAGCCGACGAGGGTCTGCACGGTGGTCAGGTGCAGGGGGCGGATCGCGCGGCCCGCGGTGAGCCGCCCGATGAGGGCCATGTGCCCGGCCCGGACGACGGCCGCGCCGAGCATGAGCAGGTCGCCGAGGCGGGGCGCGTGGAAGCCGTTGCCGGACATCAGCAGTCCCACGGCGAGGACGCACACGCCGGCGGCGGCGTAGAAGGCCGGAGGCAGCCCGCCCGGGTGACCGGTGCGGTCGAGGAACGGGATGAGGACGATGGTCAGGCTGATGATGAGCCCCGCGTTGGCGGCGGTGGTGTGGGCGACGCCGTACGTCTCCACGACCAGGACGGCGGCCTGGGTGACCCCGAGCGGCACCCCCGCCCGCAACTCGTCGCGGGTCCAGCGCCGGGAGCCGTGCCGGTTCCCGGCGCGGGCGGCGACGAGACCGAGACAGGCGAGCGCGGACAGGGCGTACCGCGCGAGCAGGACCAGCAGGACGGGGAGAGCGGCGGTGGCGGTCTGGGCGGACAGATAGCTCGAGCCCCACACGAGGGCGACCAGGAGGAGTACCGCGTCGGTACGGCGGGTGTTGGACATGTGCTCACGATGCACCGAGACACTCTCTGAAGCCCAGGGCCACTTACTTAAGCGATCTCTTAGTTTTGCTACAGAGTGCTCCTAGACTGAGGGGGTGGACGAACGGCAGTTGCGGATCCTGCGGGAGCTGGGCGAACTGGGCAGTGTCACCGCGGTCGCCGAGGCGCTGCTGGTGACACCGTCGGCGATCTCCCAGCAGCTGCGGTTGCTCCAGCGTTCGATCCCCGTGCCGCTGACCGAGCGCGACGGCCGCCGGCTGGTGCTCACCGACGCCGGGCAGGCGCTGGCGGGGGCGGCGGTCGAGGTGGAGACGGCGCTGGCGCGCGCCCGGCACGCGGTGGAGGAGTTCGTGGAATCGCCCGACGGCGAGGTGTCGGTGGCGGCGTTCCACAGCGCGGCCGCGGCGTTCTTCCCGCTGCTGCTGCGGGCCCTCGCCGGACCCGGGCACCCGGCACTCGCGCTCGCCGACGAGGACGTCGCGCAGGACGACTTCCCGCGGCTGACCCGGGAGTACGACCTCGTGCTCGCCCACCGCCTCGACCACGCCCCGTCGTGGTCGCGCACGGTGACCGCGACGAGGCTGCTGCGCGAGCCGCTGGACGTGGCGCTCCCCGCCGACCATCCATTGGCGGCCAAACGGCGGTTGACACCGGCCGACGTCGCCGGCGAGCCGTGGATCACCGTCCACGACGGCTTTCCGGTGATGGCGACCATCGAGGCGATCGGTGCGGCGGCGGGCAGCCGGCTCCATCTGGCGCACCGCATCAACGACTTCGCGGTCGCCGCGGAGGCCGTGGCCGCCGGCGGCGGAATCGCCCTGATGCCGCGCTGGACCGTGCGCCGGCACCCCGCGCTGGTCCTCAGACCCCTCGCCGGCGTCCAGGCCCACCGCCACATCGACGCCCTGCACCGCCCGGAGCGCACGGCCCGCAGGGCAGTCCGCACGGTCCTCACGGAGCTGCGCCGGGCGGCACGGGCCATCCGGGCCAGGGACGACCAGGACGTCTCGCCCGACGCATGACCGGCCCGCGCCCGCTCAGAACGGATACCACCGCACCGTCTCGTCCCCGTCCCGCAGCGACGCCACCCGGCGTCGGAACTCGGCCAGGGCCTTCGGGTTGGTCGGGGCGTGCTGGGCCACCCACGCACAGCTCGCGGTCTCCCGGGCACCCCGGAGGACCGAGCAGCCCGGCCACTCGCGTACGTCCCAGCCGTACGCCTCGGTGAAGGAGTCGTAGGCAGCGGCGGGCAGGCCGTAGCGGTCGTGGGAGAGGGCCATGACGACCAGGTCGTGCTCGCGCAGGTCGGCTGAGACGGTCTCCAGGTCGATCAGGACCGGGCCGTCCGGGCCGATGTGCACGTTGCGGGGGAGGGCGTCGCCGTGGATGGGGCCGGGCGGCAGGTGCGGGGTCAGTGCGGCGGCGGCCGTCGCGAAGCCGTCGCGGCGCTCGCGGAGGTAGGCCGCGTCGGCCGGGTCGATCGCGTCGCCCGCGAGGCGCAGCCAGCGTTCCACTCCGGACAGCAGATCGCGGGGCGGCAGGTCGAAGGAGGAGGCGTGGGAGGGGGAGGGCGAGGGCAGAGCGTGGAGCAACCGGAGGAGTTCGGCCAGATCGCGGGGTTCGGCGGGGCGTACCGGGTCGGGCAGGCGGTGCCACACGGTCACCGGGTGGCCCTCGACCAGCAGCGGCTCGGGGCCGGCCGCCCGGACCGCGGGTACGCCGGACTCGGCGAGCCATAGCGCGACGGCCAGTTCGCGGCGCGCCCGGTCGAGGAGTTCGGCGTCCCGGCCCACCTTGACGACCAGGTCACCGGCGGCGAACACCGCGTTCTCGCCGAGCGCGAGCAGCCGCGCGTCCCGCGCCGGGCCGGGCAGGACTCCCGCCACGGCCAGTACGTCCCGCGCCCGTGCCTCGTCCATCGTCCGCCTCCGTGTCGTCGTACCTCGTACGTCCCGCGTCGCGCTTGATGCCACGTCGTGCCGTGCCGGGCAGCCCACCCGGACGGTGTCAGGTTCCCGCCATCCGCCGGTCAGTCTCGCATTCGTACAGGTCGGGAAGGCGTGCGCGGTGTCTTGACGGCGTACAGCGGCTTCACGACCATGGCCAAGGCCCGTCGGGCCCGAACGTCACGAGCCGTGCGAAGGAGCCGCCGACGTGGCAAAGGAGCCGATGACGTGACCTTGGTGACCGCGACGAGGCGGTCGGCACCGGGCGCGCCGCGTGCCGAGGGGCGCCGGCGGCCCGCCGATCGCGGGGCCTGGTTCCTGGTGCTGCCCGCGCTGATCCCGATCCTGGTGCTGAGCGTGGGGCCGCTGCTCTACGGGATCCTGCTGGCCTTCACCGATTCCCAGTCGGGCCGGACCGAAGCCACCCAGTGGATCGGCGGGCTCAACTTCCGGGACCTGCTGCACGACACGCTGTTCTGGGAGTCGTTCCGGATCGGTCTGGTGTGGGCGGTCGGGGTGACCGTCCCGCAGTTCCTGCTCGCCCTCGGCCTCGCGCTCCTTCTCAGCCAGGAGTTACGCCTGCGCTGGCTGGCGCGCGCCCTGGCGATCATCCCGTGGGCCATGCCCGAGGTGGTCGTCGGCGTCATGTGGCGGCTCGTCTACACCCCGGACGCGGGTGTCCTGAACGAGACCCTGCACGACCTCGGCCTCGGCGACGGCCGGGACTGGCTCAGCGGCCTCGGGACCGCCCTGCCCGCGGTGATCGTCGTCGGTGTCTGGGCGGGCATGCCGCAGACGACGGTCGCCCTGCTCGCCGGCCTTCAGAACACCCCGCGCGAACTCCACGAGGCCGCGGCCATGGACGGCGCCGGTGCCTGGGGGCGCTTCCGTACCGTCACCTGGCCCGCCCTGCGCCCCGTCGCGCTCGCCGTCACCGCCCTCAACTTCATCTGGAATTTCAATTCGTTCGCCCTGGTGTACGTCCTGACCAGCGGCGGGCCCGGCGGCCGTACCCGTCTGCCCATGCTCTTCGCCTACGAAGAGGCCTTCCGCTACGGCCAGTTCGGTTACGCGGCGGCGATGGGCTGCGTGATGGTCGCGGTGATCTCGGTGCTGCTGGCCCTCTTCCTGGTGGGGCGGCTCAGGGGAGGGGACGAGACATGAGGACCAGCACCGGCGGCCGGGTGGGCCAGTACGCCGCCCTGCTCGCGTATCTCGTCTTCCTCGCCTTCCCCTTCCTCTGGCTGCTCTCCACCGCCTTCAAGTCCCCGCGGGAACTGGGCCGTCTGCACCCGACCTGGATCCCGCGCGACCCCACCCTCGACAACTTCCGGCAGGCCTTCGACGAACAGCCGCTGCTGCGCGCCGCGGGCAACTCGCTGCTCGCCGCGCTCGGCGCCGCGCTGATCGCCGTACTGATCGCGACCCCGCTGGCCTACGTCATGGCCCGCCACCGCACCCGCCTCGCGAAGGCCGCCACCGGCTGGGTGGTCGTCAGCCAGGCGTTCCCCCTGGTGCTGGTGATCATCCCGCTGTTCCTGGTGCTGAAGAACCTGCGGCTGATCGACTCCCTGGCGGGGCTGGTGATGGTGTACGTCGTGTGGGCACTGCCGTTCGCGCTGTGGATGCTCGTCGGATACGTCCGTGCCGTGCCGGCCGAGTTGGAGGAGGCGGCGGCGGTGGACGGGGCCGGGCGGGTGCGGACCCTGTTATCGGTGACGGCGCCGCTGCTCGCGCCGGGGATCGTGGCGACGGCCCTGTTCGCGTTCATCACCGCGTGGAACGAGTTCTTCTTCGCGCTGGTCCTGTTGAAGACCCCCGAGAAGCAGACCCTGCCGGTCGTCCTCACCCACTTCATCGGCGCGGAGGGCGTCGCCGACCTCGGCCCGCTGGCTGCCGCGGCCTTCCTCGCCACCCTGCCCTCCCTGGTCGTCTTCGCGATCATCCAACGCCGGATCACGGGCGGCATCGCGGCCGGGGCGGTGAGGGGCTGATGCGTCTCAGGACCGCCGGGATCCTCGCACTGGTCCTGCTGCTGCTCGCGGGCTGCACCGGCGACGGCGGTGGCTCCGGCACCGGCCGGATCACGCTCCGCTTCCAGTCCCTCGCCTGGCAGCAGGAGTCCGTCGAGGCCAACCAGGAACTGGTGAAGGAGTGGAACGCGACCCACCCGGACGTCAAGGTCGAATATGTGCAGGGAAGCTGGGACAGCGTCCACGACCAGCTGCTCACCTCCTTCGAGGGCGGTGAGGCCCCCGACATCATCCACGACGCCTCGGACGACCTCGCGGACTTCGCGTACGGCGGCTACCTCGCCGATCTGACCGGCCTGCTGCCCGCCCGGCTCACGTCGGACATCCCGCGGCGCAGCTGGGACACGGCGACCTTCGGCGACGGGATCTACGGCGTCCCCTTCCTCCAGGAGCCGCGCGTGCTCATCGCCAACGCGAAGTGGCTGAAGGACGCGGGCGTACGGATCCCCACCCCCGAACAGCCGTGGAGCTGGCCGGAGTTCCGGCGGATCACCCGACAGCTCAGTGGCGACGGGAAGTACGGCGTCGCCTGGCCGCTCAAGGAACCCGTCTCCGCGAGCCTCAACCTGTCGTTGTCGGCGGGCGGACAGCTCTTCCACCGGGGCGCGGACGGCAAGGTGGAAATCCGGTTCGAGGCGGCGGACCAGACCGTGCCGCGCACCATCCACGACCAGGCCACCACCGACCGCAGCGCCTCGCCCACCACCCTCGGCAGCGGCGGCTCGGACACCCTGCCCGGCTTCTTCGGGGGCCGGTACGCGATGGTCCCGCTCGGCTTCTCCTACCGTCAGCAGATCACCCAGCAGGCGCCGAAGGGCTTCGCGTGGCAGGTGCTGCCCGCCCCGGCCGGCGCGGACGGGCTGACGCAGGGCGTCAGCCCGCAGACCCTGTCGGTCGCCGAGGACAGCCCGCACAAGAAGGAGGCCGCCCAGTTCATCGACTTCCTGCTGCGGCCGCGGAACATGGTCCGCCTCGCCCTGGGCGACTGGATGCTGCCCACCGGTACCAAGGCGCTGAAGGACCCCGCCCTGCACACCGCGAAGGACGGCTGGGCCACCGGCACCGCCCTCGCCGCCCACCTGCGCCCGGCACCCGCGCAGTCCGTGCGCGGCTACCCCGAGTGGAAGGACAAGGTCGCCACACCCGCGTTCCAGGAGTACTACAGCGGGGCGATCGGCCTCGGGGAACTGCGGGAACGGCTGGAGGCGGACGGGAACCTGGTGCTGGCCCGCTATCAGCGCTGAGGGCGAGGGGCGGCCAGGCCGCCACGTCAGCTCAGGTCAGGGAACGGCCGGACCGGTGACGTACCGTCCCTGCTCGTCGTACGGCCAGACATTGGGCGCGCACCCGTGCATGCCCTTGATCTGCTGCATCATCGCGGGGGCCGGTTCGCCCGGGCCGGGGCAGTCGGCGTGGCCGTGGCCGAGGAAGTGGCCGACCTCGTGGTTGATGATCAGCGCGCGGTAGCCCGTGACGTCCTTGGCGTAGACGGGGGTTGCCAGCAGCCAGCGCTTGAGGTTGACCATCACGTTCTGCGAGACGCTGCAGTTGTAGTCGCCGTGGGTGTCCAGCCCGTGCTGCCCGCAGATCTTGTCCACGGTCCCGGGCGTGGCGACCCGGACGACGAAGTCGGTCGTGCCGCTCGACACCCGCCGGAACGCGGACTTGCCGTCCGCCGTCCAGCCGCGCCGGTCCGCCAGGATGCGCTCCACCTGCTTGGCGACATCCGCGGCGGACAGGTCGAGGCCGACCTCGACCTCGACCCGGTAGCGCAGGGCCGTTCCCTTGCCCACCGTGCCGCTGCCGCCGGACGCGGTGGTGAACGTGCCCGGTCCGGTGAGCGGGATGTCGGGCCGCGTGGTCTTCCCCGAGGACTTGCCGGACGGCTTGGGGGAGGAGCTGTGGGACTGCTGGGGCGGCGAGGGCTTGGCTCTGTGCGTCGGACCGGTGGGCGCGGAACCGGAATCCCCCGACACCCCCGATGCCCCCGACTCCGCGGACTGCGTGGCCCCGGCGCGGGCGTCGGAGGGGGTTCCGCCCGTCCCCGGAGACGTCCAGCCCACGGCCGCGAAACCGGCGGCGCCCAGCACGGTCACCGCGGCCAGTCCTCCCCACAGCGGCCCCTTTCGCCCGCGTGCGGCGGCATGGGCGGCGCCGTCCCGACGACGACGATCACGAGAGGAAGGTGTCTTGTGCGCGGTCATGGTTGTTCAGGTTGTGATCGTCATGTGATCGGATCTGGCCCGAACGGTAACAGGACGGTAACGGTCCATGCTCCATGAACTCATATGATCATCCGGTAACAATGTCCCGAGTGGCCGCCGGGCGTACGGATACTGAGCGCATGCCACGCGTTCTGCTGATCGAAGACGACCGTGCCGTGCGGGAGGGAGTCGCCCTCGCGCTGCGCCGCCTGGGCCACGAGGTCGCCGCCGCCGAGACGGGCGAGGACGGGCTGGAGCGGCTGCGGTCCTTCCGGCCGGACGTCGTGGTGCTGGACCTGATGCTGCCGGGCATGACCGGCCTGGACGTGTGCCGCGGGATGCGCGCCCAGGACCAGACCCTGCCGATCATCATGGCGACCGCTCGCGGCGACGACGAGGACATCGTCGTAGGCCTGGAGGCGGGGGCCGACGACTATGTGGTCAAGCCCGTGCAGGCCAGGGTGCTGGAGGCGCGGATCCGGGCCGTGCTGCGCCGGGCGGCCCAGGCGCCCGGCGAGGGCGGCATACCGAGGATCGACACCTACGGGGACCTGTCCATCGACCGGGCCGGGCTCGCGGTCGCCTGGCAGGGGGCGCCGGTCGCGCTCGCCCCGTCCGAACTGCGGCTGCTGCTGATCCTGTCCGCCTCGCCGGGCCAGGTGTTCAGCCGGCAGCAGCTCCTGGAGGCGGTCTGGGAGCACAGCTACCACGGGGACGCCCGCCTGGTGGACGCCTGCGTCAAGCGGCTGCGCACCAAGATGGGCGAGCCGTCGCGCGAACCCCGCTACATCCAGACGGTGCGCGGCTTCGGCTACCGTTTCGCGGCACGGTGAGGGGCTCGGTGCCGGGCACGGTGCGCGGTGCGTCGAAGATGCGGGTCGGCGTCCCCCAACTACGCGGCCTGCGCATGCGGTTGGTCGTGGCCTTCGCCCTCGTCGCCGCTCTCGCCGCCGCCTCCACCGGCGCCCTGACCTTCCGCGAGGCCCGCACGAGCGTGCTCCAGCAGAGCCAGGACACCGTCATCAAGGTGCTGCGCACCCAGGTCGACCGGCTCGCCCCGGACATCGGCTTCCCGCCGGACGAGGCCGGACTGCGGCGGTTGGCGGCCGACGTCGCCGAGGCCGAACCCGCCGGGACCTGGCGGGTGCTGGTCGTCTACGGCGGCCTGAGCGCCACCTCCGACCCCGACGACCCGTTCGAGGAGGTGACGCCAGACCTGCGCCGGGCCGTGGACACCAGCTCGGCCACCGTCTTCCAGCGAGTGACCAGTGGGGACCACACCTCACTCGTCGTCGGTATGTCGGTCGCCTACGCCCTGTCCGCCGCGGACTACGCGGTCCTTCCCTCCGGTATCCAGGTCTTCCTGACGGTGCCGCAGACCAGGGAAGCGGCGTACGTCGACGCCCTGGTCGCCGCCGTTCAGCGGGCCACCGTGCCCGCCCTGGCACTGGCCGTGCTGCTGGCGCTGCTCGCCGCGCGCGGAGTGCTGCGGCCGGTGCGGGCACTGCGCAGCGCCACCCGCAGCATCGCCGAGGGGCGGTTGGACACCCGGCTCGCCGTCCAGGGATCCGACGAACTGGCCGACCTCTCCCACACGTTCAACGAGACGGCCGCCGCGCTGGAGGAATCGGTCGCCGAGCTGCGCGGCATGGAGGCCCGGGCCCGCCGGTTCGCCGCCGACGTCTCGCACGAACTGCGCACCCCGCTGGCCGCCATGTCGGCGGTCACCGACGTCCTGGACGAGGACGCCGGCCACCTCGACCCGGACACCGCCACCGCGGTCCGGCTGATCAGCGAGGAGACCGTGAAGCTGGCCCGGCTGGTGGACGACCTGATGGAGATCTCCCGTTTCGACGCGGGCGCGGCCGTGCTGCACCTGGACGAGATCGACCTCGCCGAGTCACTGCGGCGCACCCTCTCCGCCCGTGCCTGGACCGACCTGGTGGACGTCGACCTGCCGCCGCCCGACGCCCTGCGCGGCCGCGTCGACCCGCGCCGCCTCGACGTCGTCGTCGCCAACCTGGTCGGCAACGCCCTGCGGCACGGCGGGCGGCCGGTCCGGGTCCGCCTGTACGAAGTCCATCGGGGGGACCGGTCCTTCGAAGGCGCCGAGCGGCTCGCGGTCATCGAGGTGCTGGACAGCGGCCCCGGCATCCCCGACAGCGTGCTGCCCCATGTCTTCGAGCGGTTCTACAAGTCGGACGCCGCCCGCACCCGTACCGAGGGCAGCGGCCTGGGCCTCGCCATCACCGCGGAGAACGTCCGGGTGCACGGCGGCACCGTCCGCGCGGCGAACCGTCCGGAGGGCGGTGCCGTATTCACCGTAGAACTCCCGCTGAGGAGCGACGAGTCACCTGGGAGGAGCGGAACGTGAGAGCCGTACGCCGATCCGTGCTGCTGTTCCTCCCGGCTCTGTGCGTGCTCACCTCCTGCGGTGTCCCCGCGACCGGAGTGGTGGAGGCGGGCGGTCCCGCCCGTGGGGTGGTGCCGACGATCCGGATCTACCTGGTGAAGGGCGACGCCCTGATCGGCGTCCCCCGCCCGGTCGCCGCGCCGGTCGACGTCGAGTCGGCCGTGCAGGAGTTGCTCCAGGGGCCGAGCGAGGCGGAGCGGGTCAAGGGCGTCACCACGCTGCTGCCGCTGCCGGGCGCGCCGGCGCCGTCCGACGTACCGTCCCCGACCGCCCTTCCCCCGGGCAGCTTCATGCAGGCCCCCCAGGAGTCCGCCCGTCCGTCGGACCTCGTGAAGGTGACCATGCGGGACGACCGCGTCTCCATCGAAATGCGGACCGTGGAGGTGGAGTTGCCCGACCTCGCCACGGCCCAGCTCATCTGCACGGCCGTCGCGGCACAGAGAGTCGCCGACCCCAAGGCGCAGCCGGCGCCGGTGACCGTCACGGGCCCGGGCGGCCGGCGCGTGGAGGGAACCGGCGCGCGGTGTCCCGATCTCTAGGTGATCCATCTGAAGTTCTCCGTCCGCCCACGAAATGAGATTGCACGAGACGTATCGTCTCGCCTACGGTCGATCTCATGACCAGTCGCCCCGCGCACATCGCCATGTTCTCCGTCGCCGCCCACGGCCACGTGAACCCCAGCCTCGAAGTGATCCGTGAGCTGGTGGCACGCGGACACCGGGTCACGTACGCGATTCCACCCGTGTTCGCCGAGAAGGTCGCCGAGACGGGTGCCGAGGTGAAGCCGTGGCACTCCACGCTGCCCGGCCCCGACGACGACCCGGCGGCCTGGGGCACCACCCTCCTGGACAACGTGGAGCCCTTCCTGGCGGACGCGATCCAGGCGCTGCCGCAGCTCATCGAGGCGTACGAGGGCGACGAACCCGACCTCGTGCTGCACGACATCACCTCCTATCCCGCCCGCGTCCTCGCCCACCGCTGGGGCGTGCCCGCGATCTCCCTGTCCCCGAACCTCGTCGCGTGGGACGGCTACGAGGAGGAGGTGGCCGAACCGCTGTGGGCGGAGCCGAGGAAGACCGAGCGCGGTCAGGCCTACTACGCCCGCTTCCACGCCTGGCTGGAGGAGAGCGGGATCACCGAGCACCCGGATTCGTTCGCCGGCCACCCCGGCCGGTCCCTGGTGCTGATCCCGAGGGCGTTGCAGCCGAACGCCGACCGGGTCGACGAGAGCGTGTACTCCTTCGTCGGCGCCTGCCAGGGCGCCCGGGCGGCCGAGGGCGACTGGCAGCGGCCCGCCGCCGCGGAGAAAGTCGTCCTGGTCTCGCTGGGGTCGGCCTTCACCGACCTGCCGGACTTCTACCGTGAGTGCGTCAAGGCGTTCGGGGAGCTGCCCGGCTGGCACCTGGTGCTGCAGATCGGCCGGCACGTCGACCCCGCCGGGCTGGGCGACGTACCCGGCACTGTCGAAGTGCGGTCCTGGGTACCGCAGCTGGCGATCCTCAGGCAGGCCGACCTGTTCGTCACGCATGCCGGGGCGGGCGGCAGCCAGGAGGGGCTGGCAACGGCCACGCCGATGATCGCCGTACCGCAGGCCGTGGACCAGTTCGGCAACGCGGACGTGCTCCAGTCGCTCGGAGTCGCACGGCACATCCCGACCGAGGAGGCGACCGCCGAGGCGCTGCGGGAAGCCGCCCTCGCCCTGGTCGACGACCCCGAGGTCGCCCGGCTGCTGAAGAATCTCCAGACGGAGATGGCCGCCGAGGGCGGCACCGAGCGCGCGGCCGACCTCATCGAGGCCGAACTTCCCTGACGGACCGCCGGGCCGGTAACGCACGGCAGAGGGCCCGCTGGCTCCCCTGTGACCAACGGGCCCTCAGTCTTGGGTGGTTCAGTGGTGCGGGTGGCTCAGACCCCCAGCCGCTCACCTTCGTTGTGCCGTGGGGCCGGCGGTGCGGTCGCCGCCTCGGGTGCCTCGTCGTGGGTGAGGTCGGGCAGCCGGTGCAGCCACTTCGGCAGGTACCAGTTGCGCTCGCCCAGCAGCGCCATCACCGCGGGCAGCAGCACGCCCCGGATGATCGTCGCGTCGATGAGCACCGCGGCCGCAAGGCCGACGCCCATCTGCTTCATGGACTGCATGGACAGCGTGCCGAAGATCGCGAACACGGCGACCATGATGACCGCGGCACTGGTCACGACACCGGCGGTGGTGACCACCCCGTGCTGGATGGCCTCGGCGGTCGTCCGGCCGCGCAGGCGTGCCTCGCGGATCCGGGAGACCACGAACACGTGGTAGTCCATCGACAGGCCGAACAGGATCACGAAGAGGAACAGCGGCAGCCAGGTGATGATGGCGCCGACGCCCTCGGCGCCCACCAGCGACGCGCCCCAGCCGTGCTGGAAGACGGCCACCAGGATGCCGTAGGCGGCGCCCACCGACAGCAGGTTCAGCACGATCGAGGTGATCGCGACGGTCAGCGAGCGGAAGGACAGCAGCATCAGCCCGAAGGCGAAGACCACGACGAACGCGAAGACCGGGATGACCGCTCCGGCCAGCTGGTCGTTGAAGTCCTTCGACCCGGCGACCTGCCCGGTGATCGGCGCCTCGATGCCGTCGACCTTGCCGAGCGTGGCCGGACGCACCTCGTCGCGCAGCTTGTCCAGGCTCGCCCCCGCCTTGTCGAGGTCGGAGCCGCCGACCAGCGGGACGTACACATAGGCGATGTTCTGCGCGTCGTGCAGTTTGATCTCGACCGGGCCGCGCGAGGCACCGGAGGCCACCGCCTCCTCCTTGAAGGCGGCGAGCGCGTTCTTCACCTCGGGGGCGTTGATGTCGGCCGCCTTGACGATCACCTCGGCCGGCTCGGAACCGCCCGGGAAGGCCTCGTTGACCCGGTTGTACGTCTGCACGATGGGCAGCGAGTCGCCGAACTCCTGGTCCAGGGTGAGGTTCTGCGTCTTCATGCCGACCGCCGGCGCCGCGATGGCGAGCAGCGCACCCGCCGCGACCACCACGGAGACGACGGGCTTGGCGAGCACGCCCTTCACGACGGCCGTCCAGAACCGGCTCTCGCCGTTGCCACCGGCACGGCGACGGCGGCGCAGGAAGGGGATACGGCCCTTCTCGACCCGCTCGCCCAACAGCGACAGCAGCGCCGGCAGCACCGTCACCGAACCGACCATGGCGACCGCCACGACCATCAGCGAGGCCAGGCCCATCGCCTCGAACTCGGCGAGCCCGGTGAACAGCATGCCCGCCATCGCCACGCACACCGTGACACCGGAGACGATGATCGCGCGGCCACTGGTCGCGGCGGCGACCCTGAGGGCCGTCTGCGCGTCCCGGCCGGCCTCGCGCTCCTCGCGCTCCCTGCGCAGATAGAACAGGCAGTAGTCGACACCGACGGCCAGACCCACCAGCAGCATCACGGAGTTGGCGGTGTCGCTCATCGGCATCACGTGGCTGACGATGCCCATCAGGCCCATCGTCGCCATGATCGCGGTGACGGCCAGCAGTACCGGCAGCAGCGCCGCCACCAACGCGCCGAAGGCGATGAGCAGAATGCCGAGCGCGACCGGCACCGCCGAGTACTCGGCCTTCTGGAAGTCGTCCCCGAACGCGTCATCGAACGTCTTCATCATGCTGGCGCCGCCGATCTCCTCGATCCGCAGCGACCCGTGCTCCTTCTGCACCCCCTCGACGGCCTTGAGCACCGGCTCGACCCGCTCTCCCGCGGTGTCCGAGTCGCCGCGCATGTCGAACTGCACCAGCGCGCCGGTGCCGTCCTTCGAGATGGTCTTGGTGTCGTACGGCGAGGTGATGCCCGTGACCTCGCCGGTCTTCTCGACGGCGTCGATGACCGCGGTGACGGCGGCGCGGAACTCGGCGTCCGTGGCCTTGACGCCGCCGTCCCTGGCCTGGATCAGCACGGTCTCACTGGCCGGTTCGTCGATCCCGGCGTCCTCGACGATCTTGGCGGCGGTGTGTGTCTCACCCTTCAGCTGGTCGCTCTCCTTGACGTCGACCCGGCCCGCTGCCGACCCGAGGCCCATCGCCAGGACGACGAACAGCACCCAGATGCCGACGGCAGCCCATCGGTGCCGAGCACTCCAGCCGCCGGCCCGCGCGGCCAGGCCCCGCACCCGCGTATCTCCGTTTCCCATGACGGGCTGCCCCCTCGTGAGCGGTGCCGGCCCCCTGCCGCCACCTTTCACTTCGAAGGTATGGGCCGGATAAGACCATCTCCTCGTGCTGCTCGATGACGTCACGACGGCCGGAATCATCCCCCCGGCGCCCGTGTCTCCCCACTGGGTAGGACAGCGGCCCCTTACATCTACCTGGGTTCCGCAGCACCGGACAGGGCTGCCGTTCCCGCCCCATGGGGCCCCACCGCCGCCTTATGGTGTGCGGATGACGACGACGTACGCGGCGCTGCTGCGCGGGATCAACGTGGGCGGCAGCAGAAAAGTCCCGATGGCCGACCTGCGGGCCCTGATGGAGGGCCTCGGCTACGGCGACGTACGCACCTACCTCCAGAGCGGCCAGGCCACCTTCGCCAGTGAGTACGGGGACGAGGACTCCCTGGCGGCCGAACTCACGGGAGCGATCGAGAAACGGTTCGGCTTCCTCGTCGACGTGATCGTGCGCGACCACGCCTATCTCAAGGCCGTTGCCGACGCCTGTCCCTTCCCGGCCGCCGAGCTGGAGGCCAAGCAGCTTCACGTCACCTACTTCTCCGCCCCCGTCGATGAGGAACGCTTCGCGGAGATCGACCGGGCCGCCTACCTCCCGGAGGAGTTCCGGCTCGGCGACCGCGCGCTGTACCTCTACGCCCCGAACGGCCTCGGCCGCTCCAAGCTGGCCGAGCACCTCTCCAAGCCCCGGCTGAACAAGGGCGTGATCGCCACCAGCCGCAACTGGAACACCGTCGTCAAGCTGGTGGAGATGACCGGTGGCTGACCGCGATCCGGCGGTGGAGGCCGCCGTCCAGGGCGAGTTGCGGCATTCCCCCCTCTTGTGAGAGGGGGAGGATGTCAACAGGGGACACCGTTCACGCCTGGCGAGGGATGACCTCCCGTACGCCGGCGGTCGGCGTCTCGTTTGTTCCGGAGTCCGGGACAAGTGGCCCTGTTTGTCCCTAGGGTGAAGCGCGCGAGATCCGGGGGAAGGGCAGGCCACCGTCGTGGGCAGAGCGTTACCGTCATTGCCGCAGTACCGCAAGGACGGGGTGACCCGACGGCTGTGCGCGTCGGTCCACCTCGACGAGGACTTCGCCCGCACGGTCGACCGGGAACTCACCGGGGACCGGCTGGAGGCGGTCGGACTGACCCTCGGCGTCAACTTCGTGGCGCTGGCCCGGCACGCCCGCGCGGCCGTGCGGCGCCGCGAGACCCTGGACGGCCAACTGGCCTGGCTCGGCGCGGCCCTTGTGGCCTCGCTGCTGGTCGCCGGGTGGGGGCTGATCGGCGGACTCGGGTCGGTCGCCCTGATCGGTGTCTACGGCCCCCTCGCCGTGCTCGCGGCCTCCTGGTGGCTGGTCCACCACACCGAGGCCCAGGCCCGCGAGGCCGCCCAGGAGGTGTTCCGCAACCCCGACAAGGTCGACCGGCTGGCCCCCGCGGTCGAACCGGAGACGGAAGCCTGGCTGCACGAACTCAAGCGGGCCAACGTCCTGCCGTACGCCGACGCGGCCGCCCGCACCACCCCGTTCGTCGGCAGCGGCAGAAAGATCAAGGAAGTGGTCTGGCAGCCCATCGACGTCAGCAGGCCCGCCGACGCGCCGGGCGGCGGCAAGCTCCCCCTGCGCCCCTTCGACGCCGTCGACCTGCACACCTATGTGGCACGCCGGATGGAGGGCGTCTCCGGACTCGAAGGGCTGCGGGCCAGAAACCGGCTCTACGTCCTCGGCAGCAACGCCCACATGCTGCCCGATCTGCTGCCCGACCGCACCGCGCGGCCACGCGCCCAGATCCCCAAGCAGTTCGTCCAGGCCGGCCTGCTCAGCCCCGGCGCGGGCATGCGGACCCATCTGTGCCTGGAGCGGGTGGGTGAGGGCGGACGGCTCATCGTCTCCATGTACCTGCGGGCGATCCTGAACCCGCCCAGCCTCACCTGGGAGGTCGCGGCCTACGCGATCCCACCGCTGAGCGGCCGGTTCTACCGGGTGGACCGGCTGCCGGTGGCCCGCTTCGACCGTTGGTGGAGCCTGGTCTCGTACGCCACCTCCCACACCTGGCCCGAACTGCGCGGCGCCGTGGGCCGCCGTCGTGAGCGGCGCAGGCGGCGCCGCACCACCGAGCGGGAACTGACGCGCCTGCGCCGGGACATCAGGGACCAGCACCTGCTCGTCGACTGCGGTGCCCGAAGCAGCCTGCGCTCCGACATCAGCGACTGGAACCAGGCCGGCTACCCCGAACGCATCGACGCGCAGGACTTCCTGTTCCGCCTCCAGCAGGGCGTCCTCGTCGCGACCGAGCAGTTCCTGCGGGACCACAACGTCGACACCGGTTCCTTCGACAAGGCCCAGCAGATCATCAGCACCCAGACCTACAACATCTCAGGGGACATCACGGGCCCCAGCAACTTCGGCAACAACGGGCAGATCAACGTCAACGGGCAGCAGGGACACGGAGGTTCGGGGCAGGGCGGACAAGCGCCCAATCCCTGAGCCGGGCACGGGACAGGAGCCAGGACATGAGCACGTTCAACATCCACGGGAACATCGAGGGGCCGGCCAACTTCGGCGACAACGGCCGTATCGAGATCAACAACGGGACGGACGCGGCCACCGTGCTGCGGGTGGCCGACCAGCTCGTCGAGCGGCTGCGCGGCGAGAACCCCTCGCTCGTCGCCCCGGCCCAGGTCATCCAGGGCGAGCTGGCACAGGCAGGCCAGGAAGGACGCACCGCCGACCGAGGCCGTATCCGCGCCGCCCTGGAGACCATCAGCGTCGGCGTCGCGGCCGGCAGCGGCGGCTTCGCCCTGGCCCAGGAACTGGCCCGGGCGCTGGGGATGTGACCTCCGGCCGGTGACGGCCCTGTCCTCCCGCGGCAGCGCCTCGCGCGGCATCACCCTTCGTCGGGGGGCCGACCATCGCCGTCCTGGAGGTCGACCTGGGCTTTCCCCGGACCGGCCCCGATGACGGTGAACCGGTGCGGCTCGGCGATCTGCCGGTCGACCGATGCGGCATGGTCCTCGGCGACGCTCGGGCGCTGGACGGCTTCGTCGGCTTGGACGGCCGGTCCACCGACGGCCTGGCGGACGTCACCTACTGGAGCAAGTACGAAGACACCGTCCATGCGCAGTTCGGCGGTGACCGCATCCCGCAGCACCCCAGCGGAAGCGGCCCGCGCGGCTGGCTCGACCTCCCCTTGGCCGAGGCCGAAGCGGTCGCCGAACGGCCCCGGACCTGGACCCAGGAAGGGCCCGGCAAGGGTCTGATGGTCGCCGTCGACCCCCACACCGACTTCCACCGCTTCGACCGGCCGGATGGAACCACCCACTACTGGCCGGCCTGATCGACCTAGGTGGCTGCCCGGTCCTCGGTCTCAGTCGGGACCCTGGGGATCATTCCATTGGGTACGGCTGGATGATCTGGCAACTGGACGCGGCGGTGCGGCGGCGCTCGCCTCACACCGAGCCGGTGGACCGGACCGAGCAGGGCGCTCAGGTGGTCAGGGCGGCCGGTCGAGGTCGCCGCAGCCCCTGGAGGAGCAGTTCGATCAGGCGGCGGGGGTCGTAGCGGGGGTCGTCGTCGCGCCCGATGCAGAGGTTGCCGATGCCGCGCATCAGTTCGTAGGGCTGGATGCCGGGCCGGATGTCGCCCGCCTCGACCGCGGCGTCGAGGAGTTGGGCGCTCACGGGCTCCAGGCGGTCGACGAGGTAGGCGTGCAGCGTGGCGAAGCGGTCGCTGTCGGACTGCAGGGCGTCGGCGAGTCCGTGCTTGGTGGCCAGAAAGTCGACGAAGAGGTCGATCCACTGACGCAGTGCGTCGAACGGGGATTCCGAACTGGCCAGCAGCTTCGGTCCGGCCTCGACGCATGCCTCGATCTGATGGCGGTAGACGGCGGTGACGAGGTCCGCCCGGGTCGGGAAGTGGCGGTAGATCGTGGCCATCCCGACGCCCGCCCGTGCGGCGATCTGGCGAATCGGCGCGTCGACGCCGGAGGTGACGAACACCTCGGCGGCGGCGGAGAGCACGGTCTGCTGATTGCGCAGCGCGTCGGTCCGCTTGCTCCGGGTCGGCACCTTCCCCGTGGGGCTCTCGCTGGGCATCACGCTCTTCCTTCCTGGCACCGCTTGACAAAGCGGAGCGTCGTTCCGGATATTAAGTGGTGCGACGCTCCACTTCAGGTTAGCCGAAAAGGGGAGCGCCCCTACTCCCTTGTCCTACCGCCTCCGGACCGGACCGGTGGCCGACAAGGCCCGCAGAAAAGGAAACCGCGCATCATGACCACATCCACCACCGCCGACACCCTCGCCTCGCCGGCCCCGGTCTTGTCCTACAGCCCGGTGGTGCTGTCCATACCCGGACGTCCCGTGGACCTCCAGGTACGGGTCTCCGCGCCCGAGACCGGCACGGACCTTCCGGTCATCCTGCTCTCCCACGGCCAAGGCCCCTCGAACAACCTTTCCTCGCTGAACGGCTACGCGCCGCTCGTCAACTTCTGGGCGGCCCACGGCTTCGTCGTCATCCAGCCCACGCACCTCACCTCGAGGACACTGAGCCACCATGTCGCCGACGCCCCCGGAGCCCCCTTCTTCTGGCGCTCGCGCTCGGAGGACATGAGTCACATCCTCGACCGGCTCGACGAGATCGAGAAGGCCGTACCGCTGCTCGCCGGGCGGATCGACCACACCAAGGTCGCCGTTGCCGGACATTCCTTCGGGGGCTTCACCTCCAGCCTCCTGCTCGGCGCCCTCGTCACGGACGACGGCGAGGAGGTGAGCCTGCTCGAACCCCGGATCAAGGCAGGCGTGCTGCTGGCCGCGCCCGGCAGGGGCGACGTCGTCAACGGGCCCATGGCCGACATGCTGCCGGTCTTCCGGACCATCGACTTCTCCACGATGACCACACCCGCGCTGGTCGTCGCCGGCGACGAGGACGACTCCCGGCACTTCACGGACATGGGGCCTGACTGGCACGCCGACCCCTACACCCTCGCCCCGGGCCCCAAGGACCTGCTCACCCTGTTCGGCGCGGGGCACGCACTCGGCGGAATCCCCGGATACGACGTCGCCGAGACCACGGACGAGAGCCCCGAACGGGTCGCCGCCGTCGGCCGCCTCACCTCCGCCTACCTCCGCAGCCGGCTCCACCCCGGCGACAACGCCTGGCAGACCGCACGCGAGGCCCTTACGTCCGCCCCCGACCCGGTCGGACGAGTCGAAGCCAAGTAGGCCGTCCGCGAGCACGTCCTGCATCGGGCGGTCGGTGCCGTCGCACGGCGGCCAGGGCGGCCATGGCGGCGGCGAGCCGCCGGTGCTCAGACTCCTCGATGAGCCGCTGCCCGCAGTCGAGGTCGCCCTGCCGCGAGGGTGGGCCGATGACTCACTCCGGCCCAGCCGGCCGCCCGTCACCAGCCGCTCGCCGACAGCCACCCCCCACCAGCCCCCGCCCTCACCTCACCGTGCCCGCACCACCGCCCGGACCCCGCCCCCCAGGTCCAGTTCCAGGCCCGAGCGCAGTGGGACCGTCTGGCCGGGGTCGATCTGCTGGGGGGTGCCGTCGGAGCGGGTGCCCGTCCAGCGTTCCTTCGAGCGGTTGGCGATACCGAATCGGCCCGGCTTGGAGGGGTGTTCGACCAGTTCGGCGACCATGGTGGCCTCGGAGCAGTCGTGCCGGGTCGGTTCCGGGAGGAGATGGTGGGCCTGCACCCGGGCCGCCCGGCCCAGCCGGATGTGGCGTTCGGCGCGCGGCGGTGGTGTGGTCACCGTCAGCCGGGGCGGCAGCACCAGCCCGGTACCGCAGCCCCAGCAGGCGCGGGGCGGCGGGTTCTCGCCCGGTTCCGTCATGTTCTGCCGTCCGCAGGAGGCGCACTCCACGACCGAGTCGAGCACCGCGCGCAGCGCGTCCCGCCACTCCGACTCGCGTACCCGGGCCGCCGGGTCCTTCAGGCCGACGGTGAAGCCGCGGCGGAACAGCTCCTGCAGCGTTCCGGCCGCCGCGTCCCAGGTGGCCAGCACGGTCGTGTGCTCCATCGGATCGGGCGCGTTGGAGTCGTCGGCCGGGTCGAAGGCGAACAGCGGGCTCCTGCCGTACAGCTTGCGCTCGGCCGCCTCGTCGAGGCAGTGGATCCCCAACTCGCGTCTGCCCTTGAGCGGGTGATGGTTCATCAGGAACATGAACAGCAGGACGGCGAGGGAGTGCAGGTCGGACTGGGTGCCCGGGCGGGCGCCCGGGTCGCCGCGCACCAGTTCCGGGGCCATGAACTCCATCGTCCCCGAGATGCCGCTGGCCTCCCCCTCCACCACCGCGTTGTCGTTGTCGCACACCAGGACGTCACCGGTGCCCGGGTCGAAGAAGATGTTGCCCCAGGAGATGTCCCGGTAGGCGATCCCGCGTGAGTGCAGCGCCTGGTAGGCCTCCACCGTGTACAGACAGGCCGTCAGCAACGCCCGGGTACTGGTGCGCAGTTGGCGCCGGAACAACGCCGGCAGGCCCTTGAACCGGTCCGGGCGCAGCCCCATCAGGTACCCGAACGAACCGCGGTGCACGGGAACGTACGCCTCGGGCCACAGGAACCGGTCGTCGTCGAAGTCCCGCGACACGAGATCCCGTACGATCCCCTCCTGCTCCGGCGTCGCGCAGGTCGGGTAGTACCACTTGAGGGCCCTGTCGCCGCTCGGCGTCCGGACCCGGTACACCTCGCCCTGGCCGCCCGCGCCCAGCATGTCGACGACCTCGACCTCGTCGCCGTTCTCCGCGGTCAGGCGTGTCCCGCTGTCGAGCATGCCGCTCATCTACGTCTCCGTCTTCCGTTCCGATTCCGCCTGCTCCGCCACTGGTGCGGGCAGGATCTCCGCGGGGCGCGACGCGGCCGTCAGGGTCGTGTCGTCCCCGGAGTACCGCGAGGCCTGCCGCAGCCACTCGGGCAGCACGGCCCGTACCTCCTCGCTGCCCTCCGCGGTCAGCCGGCCGTCCAGGCCGGCCACGAACTGGGGGTAGCC
This sequence comes from Streptomyces sp. NPDC050287, assembly GCF_044459385.1. NCBI lineage: Bacteria > Bacillati > Actinomycetota > Actinomycetes > Kitasatosporales > Streptomycetaceae > Streptomyces > Streptomyces sp. NPDC050287. The sequence continues at coordinate 311,408 of NZ_JBITIY010000003.1, forward strand.
GTCGGCCGACGCGAAGCTCTTCGACAGCCCGTCCGTCGACAGCACCACCAGGCGCGGGGTGCGCGCCTCGTCGAACAGCGGCGCCCAGTGCATCCGCATCGCCCGCCAGGCCTCCCGGCCGCACAGGGACTCCGTCTCGTCGCCCAGGTCCTCCTCGGCTGGGGCCAGCGGGCGGCGCAGCGTGCCGTCGTGCTCGACCACGGCCAGGTCCCCGTCGCCGAGCTGCCAGGCCACGAACAGCCACGGCGTGAGCACGGCACCGATCAGCGTGCTGCCGTACAGCAGCAGTTTCCCGGCGTCCGAAGGCTCCGGCGCGCCGTCGTCCGCCACCGGGCGGTGCCGGTCCCAGTGGCCGAGCGCCTCCTCCCGCCAGTCGTGCACGAGAGCGCGCGGGAAGTCGTCCCGGGCGTAGGTCATCAGCCGGGACAGCCGCCCCGGTTCATGGCTGTCGCGGGCCGCCCGGCCGAAGCCGGCCGCGAGGCTCATGAAACGGTCCACGGCGAACCGGGCGCCGAGCTGGCTGCGCGAGTGGACGGCCGAGCCGTGCCCGTCGGCCACCGCCAGAACCAGCGGGTCGTCGTCGGAGCCGGCCCCCTCACAGGCGTACCAGTCCTGGTTGCGTTGTTTGCCGACTCCCTGGACGCTGTGGCCGAGGGTCTCCCAACGCCGCACTCCGAGCGTCACCACACGTCGTCGTCATCGTCGTCGGGAAGGACCGGCGGCGCGTACGGCTGTTTCGCCGCCGTCTCCGCCGGGCCCGCCACGGGCTGCGAGGCCGCCTTCACCGCCGCCGTGGACGCCCACCGGATGGCCGCGGCCAGCTGCTTGGGGCTGTTGGCGTCGAGCGGCTGGAGCTCGGGGTTGCCGAGGAACTCCTGCAGCACGCCGCGGTCCGCGTCGCCGCCGATGGCGATGGCGACCCGTACCGCCTTGCGGCCCCACGGCGTCGCGTCGATCGCCTTCAGGCCCGCCTTCCAGTCGTCGGTGGGAACCCCGTCCGACACCAGCGCCAGCACCGGCTTGAGCGCGCGCTGCGGCATCGGCGGGCTCAGCAGCTCCCGTGAGACCAGGTGCAGTGCCTCGCCGAGGTTGGTCATGCCGTCCACCTGGACGTCCTGCCAGGTGAAGTCGTCGACCGGGACCGGCGTCTGGTGGTGCCAGCGGGCCGTGGTGGAGAAGGTGACGGTGCGCAGCAGCAGCTGGGCCGCCGGATTGTCGTGCGCCACCGACTGCATCTCGGGAATCGCTTCCCTGATCGCGTAGTTGAGCCGGGCGATCTTGTCGCCCTGCATCGAGTACGAGCAGTCGAGCAGCCAGATGAAGTGAACCGGCCGGTTGGCCATGGGCCCGCCGGGAATGTCGCTCACTCGGTGTCCTTTCCGGTAAGGGGTGGGTTCAGGGCAGCAGCAGCCGTACCGCGTAGGCCGCGGCGGCCGCCGTCAGGACCAGGGCGGCGACGAACAGGCCCGCCGCCATGCGTCGTCCGCGTCCGACGGGTGGGGTCACCTGGGTCATGCCGGGGTGTACCTCTTCTCGTGTTCCGTGCCCGGGCGCAGCCCGCGCCTGCGCTGCTTGCCGATGCCGCCGCCGTCCGGACCGAGCAGCGCGCCCGTCCCGAGCCCCGAGGCGGCGAGCAGCCACAGCACCGGTTCGGCCGCGCGGCGCTGCTCGCTCTCCAACGGGCCGGTCCCGGTGGCGGCGTGCGCGCTGACGGCCCAGTAGCGGGCCGCCCGGAAGTCGTGGCCCAGGGCCCGCACCAGTGAGCCCAGGCCGATCTCCTCCAGCCAGGTGTCGATCCGCGCGCCGGGCACCGGCAGCGAGACCAGCTGGTCGAGGACGTCCCGCTTGGTGACGACCGTGGCCGCGGACAGCCGTCCGCGTCGGCCGGTCAGGGCCGCCAGCTCGCCGGTCAGCCGCTGGTACGTGTCCCACGGCCCCTGGGCCGAGGGGCGGGCGGCCCCGGCCCGGGCGGTGTCCTCGGCGCCGAGCCGGCCACGTACCTTCGGGTCGGCCAGGACGTCGGCGACGAGGACCACGCCGTCGGCGTGGGCGAGGTACTGCTGGGCCCGCACCCGGTCGGCTTCGCTCACGGACTCGCCCATCGGGTCGTACAGGTACAGCAGCCGGCGCCGCCGGCCGCGGGTGACGGTCAGCATCAGGGCGCGCGGCTGCCCGCCGGTCGTCGCGTGCGCCCAGCCCGTGCTGTTGAGCTCCTGGCGGAGATCGTTCGCGTCGCGGCGGTCGTCGTCGGAGGCGTAGGCGACCTGGAGGTCGCCGCGGCGGGCCCAGGCGTGCAGCCCCTCCACCATCGCCGCCATCAGCATCGTCTTGCCGGAGGAGGTGCCGCCGACCAGCGGCGCGTGCACGACCCGGGTGCTGCCGACGGTCGCGGGCAGGTGCCGGTCGCAGTGCGGACACAGGGCGGTGAGCCCTCCCCGGCCGGCGAGGCGGGTGGTCGGCAGGCGGTGCCCGCACGCGCAGGCGTGCCACAGGACGCCGTACCGCCCGGGCCGCAGCGAGCCGTGCTGCGCACGGCAGTTCGGGCACCGGTGCACGGCCAGCGGGACGGGCCGGTAGCAGCCGGGGTAGGGACACTTGACGCGGACGCCCCGGGCCAGCGCCCAGCCGCTCTCCGCACCGCGCAGCAGGGGCACGGCCGCCGCGCAGCCCAGCCACACCAGGGCGAGCAGCAGCGCGAACACCGCCAGCACCGCGGCGAGCAGGACCGTGGCGAGTACGGCGCCCACCAGCGCGCCCGCGACGGTGCCGGGCGCCACGAGCACCACCAGGAGGAACCGGGTGGCCGGGGTCGCGCCGCGTTTGCCCCGGGGGCGCCGTCCGTGCAGCAGGTTCTGGGAGATCCGGTCGACCCACGGGTCGGAGAACGCCGTCCAGATCACCCGCATCCCGTAGCCCGAGGCCGTCCACGCGTCCACCCGCATCTGCCGCCACCAGTAGCCCGGATGGGCGGGCTCGCCCGGGCCGACGAGCGGGATCCGCTGGTCACCGGTGCCCGTCTGCCAGGGACCGAGGCCGCGCCAGACGGCCCGTACGCCGCCGGCCAGGAACTGCCACAGCGCCCGGCCGAAACAGACCGCGGCGGTGACCAGCGCGGTCCAGGCGACCAGGAAGAGGACCGGCGTCGTCGCGGTCACATCCGTCACGTCGGTCATCCCCGTCATCGGTGGCCTCCCCCGGCCGGCGGTTCGACATCGCCGTGCCATCCGGTCGGCGGTGCCGCGTCGCCGTGCCGTCCGGGCCGTTCCGTGTCGCCGTGCCATCCGGCCGGCGGTGCCGCGTCGCCGTGCCGTCCGGTGGGCGGTTGCACGTCGCCGTGCCATCCGGCCGGCGGTGCCGCGTCGCCGTGCCGTCCGGTGGGCGGTTGCACGTCGCCGTGCCAGGCGGCGGTCGGATCGCTGCGACGGGTGCGCCCGGACAGCCGCCCCGCGAGCCGCCCGAGCGCACCCGGGCGGTTCCAGGCGCGGAACGCGTCGAGCTTGCCCCGTCCCGCGCGGCCCAGCGCCGCCTCGATCTCGGCCTGGTCCTCGGCGGGCAGGGCCCGCACGATCGGCCGCAGCACCTTCGTCAGCAGCGTCGTCCGGGTCGCGTCCCAGTCCGGGCTGGTCCCGGCGAACGCGCTCCAGTCGCAGAAGCGGGCGGCGACATACGACGGGACGGTCCGCAGCCGGTCGCCCACCCGGTCCGAACGCCCCGCCCGCTCGTACGCCGCGAGCAGGTCCGGCTCTCCCGACCTGGCCAGCGAGTACAGCTCGTCCTCCGGAGCCGGCCCGCGCGACAGCAGCATCCGGCGGGCCAGGGCGCCGAAGATCCGCTCCGTCACCGGGTCCGGGACCGCCTCACCCGCCGAGTCCCGCAGCGCCAGCACCCGGTCGACCCACCGCTCGCCCTCGCCCTCGGTGCCCAGCAGGCCCGCGAACTCGAGCAGCAGCAGGGCCGCGCGCTGCCCGTGCCGTAGCTCGGTGCCGAAGCAGCGCAGCAGGTCGGCGGCGAGGACGGGGACGCCGGGGTCGTCGGCGGGCGCGGCGAGGGCGGCATCGATCAGCAGGTCCCGGGTGCCGGCCGCGCGGTGAGTGTCGGAGCCCAGCTGGTTCAGCAGCAGGCTCGCCTCCTGCCCGGTCGGCAGCTCCCCGGCCCACACCAGGTCGAGCGCGGTGCGCAGCACGGCCGTGTCGGCGAGCGGCGAGAGCCCGGCGGCGCGCAGGACGTGGTGGAAGTGCGCGAGCCGGTCGCCCGTGCCGTCCGTCCGGGCCGTCCGGCCCCCCTCGGAAGCGGCGACGCACATCCGCAGATGCGGGGAGTTCGGCCCCGACTCGACCGGCAGCCCCGACCCGGACAGCATCCGGGCGACGGTCGCCGGGTCGGCGGCGGCGAGGGCGTCCAGGGCGGCGAACAGCGCGATACGCAGCGCCGGATGACCGTGCACGGCGTCGAGCAGGGCGGGCGGGCAGGGCGAACCGGCGGCCTGGGCCGGGCCTTCCTCCACCAGAGCTCTGGCGAGCCGCCCGGCGAGGTCCGGGAGCAGGTCCTGGCAGTCGAGGTCGAGCAGGTCTGCCACGTGCAGCAGGGCGAGGGGGCGCCCGGCGGCCGGTTCCCGTATGTCGGCGATGCCGGCGCGCACCGCGGGGTTGAGCTCGCGGGCCAGGTCGGCGCGGGCCCGCGCGGTGAACGACGCGGCCCCCAGCGCGGGCACGGGGCCCCGGCCGAGCACGGCCGAGGCCAGCACCCGCGCCGCGAGCGGAGCGGACACGGCGGTGGGGACCTGCCCGTCGATCCGGGCCAACAGGGCGGTCATGGCGGTGAGTTCCTCGTCGACGGGCGCGACCCCGGCAGCGGGAACGACGGCGGTGCCATCGGCCGGTGCGGTGGCGCCGGCGGCAGCGGCGGATCCCGGGTGAGGTACGGCAGCCGGGTGCGTCGGGGCCGCCCACTGCGACGCGGAGCGGTGCGCCCCCGACGGCTCCGGGCTCCGTACGGCGGACTGCCGCTGTCCGTCCCGTACGGCGGACTCCCGCCGGCCATCCGCTACGGCGGACTCGTCCCGTACGTCCGCCACGGCGGCCTTCCGCCGTACGGCCGCGATGCCTCCCGCGCACAGGCCCTCCACCACCGCAGTCACCGTCGTGTCGGGCAAGGTGTGGGCGTGGTCGGCACTCCAACGGGCCGCGGCGGTGCGGGCGTCCGTACGCAGCGGGATGCCCGCGGTGAGCGCGGCCACGGCGAGACGGCCGAGGCCGTCGTCGGCGTCAGCGTCGCGGAACAGTTCAGGGCGTCCGGCGCACCAGATCCGGGCGCACAGCTCGGCCCAGGGGTCCGCGACCGGCTCGGCCGGCGGGTGCCCGGTGCAGTCGTGGACCCGGTAGCGGTGGTCGTGGGCGACCGGCTCCGAGGACGGCAGCGCCCCGACGATCTGCTGCCGGGCCTGCTGCGGACGGCGCGTGTACGTCGTGAAGGTCAGCCGGTGCGCCTGTTCGCGTGGCAGCACCGAGCAGGCCAGGGCGATCCACTGGGCGACATCGGCGCTGTCCTGCTCCACGAGCACGATCTGCCCGGCGTCGGACTGCGCGGTGAGCGCCCGCAGATCGGCGAAGAACGGGGCGAGCCACTCCGCCCGGGACCTCGCGAACGCGACCAGGCCGTCCGTGCGCAGCAGACCGGACGGTTCGACGCGGTCGACGGGTCCGGGCCGGCCGCCCGGGGGAGTGGTGTCGGCCCAGCGCGGCGATTCCCAGGCGGTGATGGGCAGCGCGCCGTCCGGCAGCCGGGTGCCGGACGGGAGATGGAGGGCGTGCGCGTGGAAGTTGCCCCACCGGCCGCTGTAGTCGGCGCCGGTGTAGACGCTGCGGCTCAGCAGCCGTCCCCCGTCGGCGAGTTCGCTGAAGCTGAAGGCCTTGGGGAAGGCCTTGAGCTGTTCGGCGTCGGGCCGGGCGGGGAAGTCGCGCGGCGGCTCGTAGCCGATGAGCTGCTCGACCTCCCGCAGCAGGCCCTGCGGGAGGCCCGCGCTGACCGCGGTGAAGCGGAAGCCCGAGCCGTCGGGGCCGGGCGGGGCCGAGGTGTAGTGCAGCTGGGCGAGGGTCACTTGACTCGTCCCTTCCCGGTGGTGCGGACCGGCAGCAGACCCCGGTGGGCGAGCAGCCACAGCAGCGGATCCTCCACCCGCACCGGCTGCGGACCCGACTTGGGTACGTCGGCGGGGGCGTCGGAGGGCGGCGGCGCCCCGAGCGCCGAGAGGCCGAACAGCGACAACCGGGCGAAGTCCAGCTCCAGTTGGCGGACCAGCGCGCCGGAGTCCCACTCCGCCATCAGGGACCGGATCTCCTCGTGGACGGCGAGCCGCTCGTCCGCGTCGAAGGCGCCGTCCGTGTGCGGGGCGTTGCGCAGCAGCAAGGAGTGCGGATCGAGCAGCGACCGCAGCATGTCCGTCTTGGTGACGGCGACCGCGATCGGCGTGGACACCCGGCCGCTGGAGCCGCCCTTGCCGTGGGCACGCAGCTGGACCGCGAGGTCGGCGGCGATCTGCTGCGGCGGGGTCTCCACCGTGGGCAGCGGCGGGCCGTCGTGGACCGGCAACCGGTCGCGTACGGAGCCCAGTTGCAGCGGGTCCACGAGCAGGACGATCCCGTCGGCCGCGCTGAGGTAGCGGGTGTAGCGGTCCATGGCCTCGGCCCCCGCGAGGTCCTCGCCGGCCGCGTCGAAGAACACCAGCGTGGTGTGCCGGGTGCCGCCGGACAGCCGGCCGCGCCGGGGCACGCTGAGCCGGTACAGGAGCGGGTCGTTGAAGCCGAGGGCGGCCGGGCGGGTGGCGTCCGGCAGCCGCAGCCGCTCGTAGAGGTCCTCGGCCATCTCCTTGTCCCGCTGCTGGGTGCTCTGCCCCATCGCCGCCAGCGAGGCCCCGTAGGCCTGGCCGACGCGCTGGTTCAACTCGTTGACGAGGACGGAGACGTAGGTGCTCTTGCCGGAGGCCTTCGGGCCGACCAGCGCGATGATGCGGCTGTCCTGGTCGCAGTAGTCGCTGGGCAGGTCGTTGTGGCAGGACCGGCATACCCGGACCGTGGTGGAGACCCCGCAGCCCGGGCACGGCACGCTGCTGCCGCCCGAGCCGCCGCGCAGCCCGGACGCGAGCGCGGCCACGCCCCGCGCGGGGCTGAAGACGGGACCGCGCATCCGGGCCGCCGGGGGCACGCCGGGGCCCATGAAGGCGGCCCAGATGTCGTCGCGTTCGGGTCCGCAGGGCGCCCCGCCGCGGACTCCGCTGGGGCTCATCAGACAGCGGTACGGCAGCTTGGCGGCCGGGGCGCGGTCGAAGCAGTAGGGGCAGATGACGGTCGTCATGGCTCAGCGCACCACCAGGCTCGCGGGGGACGGTTCTTCGAGTCGTACCAGGGCCGCGTGCTCGCCCAGGAGGAAGCCGCGCAGCGCGTACGGCGCCGGGCAGGGCGCCGCCGGCAGCTCCACCTCGACGGTGCCGAGCCGGGCCAGGTCGCTGCCGGGGACGCGCAGCAGGGTGGTGCCGTCGGTCGCGTCGCGGGGGCGCAGGGTGCCGCTGCGGGCTACGCACACGAACTCGGGGGCGTCCACGCGGCCGGTGCCCGCGGGAGCGGACAGTGTGACTCGCAGTCTCGTCCGGCCCCGGCCGAACAACCGGCGCGGCGGGCGTACCAGTTGATAGCCGACGGCCGCGTCCGGCGGCAGCAGCACCTCCGCGTCCGGGGCCGGTACGGCGACGGCGTCGGGGCTTCGGGGTGCGGCCGTGGCGCGGATGCGGACGCCTGAGGGACCGACGGGCAGCCGGAGTCCGCCGCGCCGGTAGGCGTGCGCGGTGACGATCCGCGTCCCGCCCTCGGCGGCGGCCGGATCGAGCGGCTGCCAGCCGACGGCGAGATGGGTGCAGCCGTCCGGCCAGTCCAGGCCGACCAGTACCTGTCCGTCCGGCAGCCGCTGCGCGGCCAGTTGCCGCACGTGCCCCAGTGCCTCGACGTCGACAACGGGACCGGCCAGCGCGCGTTCACCGAGGACGGCGACGGAGGCGACCCGCGCGTACGCACCGGGCGGCGGGCACAGCGCGCCGTCCTTCTCGGGCCAGGGCAGCCCGGGCGGCAGATCGGCGGTGCGCAGCTCGGTGCCGGGGTCCGGGGCCTCGCCGGGCCACTCCACCAGGCGGATGTCCGCGTCCCGGGCGCCGGTCCAGGCGAAGCGTACGGCCCCGTCCTCGGGATGTGCGGTGAGGGTGCGCACCGGCTCGGGCCACGGGTGCACGGTCCGGGTGACCCGGATGCCCGGCGAGGAGACCAGCTCCCCGCCGGGAGCCCGGTAGCGGCACACGATCCGGAAGGTGTGCGAACCCGTCGGCAGGCCGGTCGCGGTGAACCCGTCGGCGTCGGGGTGCGGCGGCCGGGCGGCGCCGGCGGACGGCCCGGTGTGCTCCACCGTCACCTCCACCGCACCCGGCGGTCGCCGCCAGGAACAGCCGACGCGCTCGGGCCCGTCCGTCAGCGCCACCTCGGTCACCTCAGGGGCGACCAGCACCCGGTGCGACACGAGCGGCGGCCCGTCCACACGCCCCTCCCGCACCGGCAGGGCGGCATAGCGGACCGTCGTGCCGAGCGCGGCCCCCGTGTCCCGGGCTGCACCACCCCGCGCGGACACCTCGCGCACCCTCGGCGCTCCCCGCTCGCTGCGGTACAGACACAGCAGCCGCCAGCCGTCGTCCGAGGCCCCCTGCGGATCCCAGGCCAACTCGACATGTTCCGCAGCGAGTTCAGCGCGCAGAGGAGGCGGGGTGCCGGGCTGGGGCCGGTGCACGCGGACCAGGCCGCCCAGCGCCCGCCGGTCGTCCGCGGCCGTCCGCAGGGCGCGCAGGTAGGTCGCACTCGCCGCCTCGGGGTCCCCGCGGTCCTCGGCACGGCGGGCCGAGCGCAGGGCCGCGTCCACCGCCGCCGACCGCGCGGCGAGGGCCGTCCGCAGCGACTCCAGTGCCGGGTCACCGCCGCCCGTCGGGAGCCGCTCCAGCAGGGTGCGCGTCCGGTGCAGCCGGTGCCCGGCCCAGGCGTCGGCGACGGACTCGGCGGCGTCGCGCTGGAGCGGGGTGAGGGCGGGCCGCTGCCGGGCCGCCGCCACGAGAGCGGCTGCCTCGTCGGCGTGCACCCCCAACTCGAGGGCGACGCGGGGGCGTTCCGTCTCGGGGCGGTCCTGGAGCAGGCCGATCAGCTGGTACAGCAGGACTCTGCGCAGCGCCTGCGGGTCACCGCGGTGCAGTGCGGCCAGCCGTCGCGCGAAGTCGGCGGTCGCGGTCGCCGTACGGGCGAGGTCGTCCAGCAGGGCGCCGTCCACCCGTCGCACTCCGCGCGGCCGGGACGGCACGTACACGCCGTCGAGGACGCGTAACCCGCCGCCGGGCGGGGTGAGGGCGTCGCCGAGGTGGCGCAGTCCGGCCGTGTGCTGGGCGGCGGCCAGCTCGGCGTACGCGGGGACGAGCGGGGTCAGCGGCAGTCCGCTGAGCGCCTGTGGCAGCCCCAGGTGATGCCCGAACTCCCGACCCGCCACGTTGCCGCTCTCCCCCGAATGCGTTGCGAGGGCCCATGACAGCAGATCTCAGGACGTCAGGAGGGGACTTTTCGGAATCCGAGCAGGCCGGACCGGTAACGAGCGCGGGATGTCAGGCGCCGATCGCGGCCAGGGACGGCATCCGGGCCGCCTCGTACCGCCGCAGCAGCACCCGCGCCACCTCCGGCGCCGGCCCCAGCACGCCGGCCAGGACGTCCGCGTCGGCCGCGCCCCGCGCGATGCGGTCCGGCAGGAAGCCGGGAGCCAGGACGTACGGCGCGACCGCGACCCGGGAGCAGCCCAGCGCCCTCAGTTCCCGTACCGCGTCCTCGGTGCGGGGAAGGGATGCGGAGGCGAACGCAGGCCGCACGGCGCACCAACCGGTGTGCCGCCACTCCCGCGCGATTTCTGCGATCACTGCGATCGCCTCCGGGTCGGTGGACCCCGCCGAGGCCAGCACGACCCCGGTCGAGGACTTGTCGGCGGGCGTCAGCCCCGCCTCGTACAACCGCCGTTCGAGGGCGGTGAGCAGCAGCGGGGAAGGGCCGAGCACCTCCGCCTGCCGGATCCGCAGCCGCGGCGGCGCGTCCCGCAGCACCGCGGGGATGTCCGCCTTCGCATGGAACGCTCGCGTCAACAGCAACGGCAGCGCTACGACGTCACGGACGCCCTCCGCCGCCAGGGACTCCAACACCCCCTGCACGGAGGGGACGTTGAAGTCCAGGAAGCCCGTCTCCACCCGTACGTCCGGGCGCAGCGAGCGCACCCGGCGGACGAGAGCGTGCACCGTCGCGGCATGCCGCGGGTCGCGGCTGCCGTGGGCGATGACCAGGAGAACGGGCTTCATGGACTCAGCTCTTCACCAGCAGACCGCGGCTGCGCAGCACCCACCGCTCCAGCGGGCTGAAGATCAGCAGGTCGATCGCGATGCCGACGAACAGGATGAGCAGGATCGCCTCGAACACCATGGCCATGTCGCTGTTGGTGCGGCCGTTCTCCAGCAGCTGGCCGAGGCCCACGCCCAGGTCGGGGAACTGGGCGATGATCTCCGCGGCCATCAGCGAGCGCCAGGAGAACGCCCAGCCCTGCTTGAGGCCCGCCACATAGCCGGGCAGCGCGGCAGGCAGCGTGATGTGCCAGATGCCCTTGATGCCCGTCGCACCCATCGTGCGGCCGGCCCGCAGGAACAGCGGCGGCACCTGGTCGACGCCGGACACCAGACCGTTGGCGATCGAGGGCACCGCGCCGAGCAGGATCACGGCGTACATCATGGAGTTGTTCAGACCCAGCCAGATCACGGCCGGCGGCACCCACGCCACCGACGGCAGCGACTGCAGGCCCGACAGGATCGGGCCGATGGCCGCGCGGATGAACTTCACCCGGGCCACGATCAGGCCCAGCGGGGTGCCGATGAGCAGGGCGAAGAAGAAGCCCAGCAGACCGCGCGAGACGCTGGTCCAGATGTAGCCGAGCAGATCGCCCTGGAGCCAGGCCTCCTTGAACGTGGAGCCCACGGCGGCCGGCGACGGCAGCTTGGACGGGTCGTCGACGACCGGGTAGAGGAGCGCCCAGACCGCGAGGACCACCGCGAGCGCGATGACCGGCGGCAGGATCTTGTTGACGAGGGTCTGCCGGAGGGTCGGGCGGCCGGTCGCCCGGGTCTCCAGTGCGTCGAGGCCCGCCTCTACGCTCCCGGCGTCCTGGGCCGGTGTCGTGTCAGTGCTGGCCATGACGGCGGATCTCCCCACGCAGTTCTTCGGTGATCTCACGGGCCAGTTCGGCCACGGGCGCGTCCTCGATGCGGCGCGGCTGCGGGATGTCGACCGTCCACTCGCGCGCGATCCGGCCGGGACGGGAGGACAGCAGGATCACGCGCTGCGCGAGCCGTACCGCCTCGCGGACGTTGTGCGTCACGAACAGGACGGAGATGCCGGTCTCCGTCCAGATCCGGGTGATCTCGTCGTGCAGCACGTCCCGCGTGATGGCGTCGAGGGCCGCGAACGGCTCGTCCATCAGCAGCAGATTGCTCTCCTGCCCCAGCGCGCGGGCCAAAGCCACGCGCTGGCGCATACCGCCCGACAGTTCGTGGACGCGCTTGCCGTACGCGCCCTTCAGGCGGACCAGTTCGAGTAGCTCCTCGGCCTTGTCGCGCCGCTCGGGCTTGGCGACTCCCCTGAGCTTCAGGGCGAGTTCGATGTTCTTGCCCGCGGTCAGCCATGGGAAGAGGGCATGCTCCTGGAACATCAGGGCGGGGCGGCCGTCGGTCGTGATGGACCCGGCGGTCGGGCCGTCGAGCCCGGCCACCAGGTTCAGCAGTGTGGACTTGCCGCAGCCCGAGGCCCCCAGGAGGGTGACGAACTCGCCCGGCGCGACATCGATGCTGATGTCGTCCAGGACGAGCTGCTGTCCACCCGGTCCCGCGAAGGACTTCGAGACGTGGTCGAGGCGTGCGGCGTACTCGACGGACTCGTCGGCCTTGGCGAGCGTCGTGGTCGTGGCCATGGTCGTCACCTCCTGGGAACTCTTCGGGGACCGGGGTCAGCTGGTGCCGAGACCGGCGGCGTCGACCGGGGACTCGCCGTCGGCCTTGAGGACCTTGTTGAGGATCGTCAGGTCGTAGATCCCGTTCAGGTCGGGCTTCTTCAGCAGACCGGCCTTGACCGCGTGCTCCGCCTCCGTGTTGAGCGTGGCGGCCAGCGGGTCGTTGGTGAACTGGATGGACTTCCAGGCCGGGTCCAGGACCTCGGGCTTGAGCGCCTTGCCGGAGTCCGCCTCGAGCTGCTTGTTCGCCGCCGCCTTCGCCGCGTCCGGATTGGCGTTGATCCACTTGTTGGCTTCCACCGACGCCTTCAGGACGGCCTCGACCGCCTTCGGGTGCTCCTTGAGGAAGTCCTGCCGCACGATGATGTTCGTGATCACGAACTTCTTGTCCGGCCACAGCGACGCCTCGTCGAGCAGTACCTTGCCGCCCTCGGCGACCAGTTTCGACGCGGTCGGCTCCGGCACCCAGGCGCCGTCGATGGAACCGGCCTTGTAGGCGTCCGGCGTGATCTTGTTGTCGGTGCGGACGACGGTGACGTCACCCTTGCCGCTCTGTGCGTCGACCTTCCAGCCCTGGTCGGCGATCCAGTTGAGGAACGCCACGTCCTGCGTGTTGCCGAGCTGCGGGGTGGCGATCTTCTTGCCCTTGACGTCCTTCAGGGACTTGATCTTGTCCGGGTCGACGACCAGCTTCACACCGCCGGAGGCCGAACCGCCGATGATCTTCAGGCTCTTGCCGCCCGACTTGACGTAGCCGTTGATCGACGGGGAGGGGCCGATCCAGCCGATGTCGATCGACTTGGAGTTGAGCGCCTCGATCTCGGAAGGTCCGGCGTTGAAGGTCGCGTACGAGGCCTTGGTGGCCCCGAGCTCCTTCTGGAAGAAGCCCTTGTCCACCCCGACGAGCGCGGTGCCGTGGGTCAGGTTGCCGAAGTAGCCGATCTTGACGGAGTCGAGCCCTTCGATCTTCTTGGCCCCGGCGGCGACCTTGGCGGTGCCGTCGTCCTTCGCCTGGGAGCCGTAACCGCAGGCGGCGAGGGTGAGCAGCGGGAGGGCGGCGATGACCGCGAGACTGCGGCGAAGAGCGGATGTAGCAGGCACGGGAGGTGTTCCTCTCGGAGGCCCGGCGGTCACGGTCTCTCAGGTCGTGGCCGGGAGGTCGGCAGGTCTGCGTCTACGGCGGTGGGGGGACGGGGCGCGCAAGCGGTGCGCGTACGTCAGCGCGCACATCGCGCGACTCCGCCCTGCCCGCTGCCGAGGGCGCCGCTGCCGACGCGGCCGCCCTCCTTCGCGAACGTGGAGTAGATGTCGGGGGAGTTCATGTCAGAAGTCCCATCCGTCGTCGTCCGACTCGTCCTTGACCGGCTCCGGGGAGGCGAACGACTCGCCGACCATGCCGGCGGTGAGCGTGGTGCCGTCGTTCGGGTCGATCAGGATGAACGAGCCGGTGCGCCGCGAGTCGGCGTACGAGTCGACCGGCAGGGGTTCCGCGGTGCGGATCTTCACCCGGCCGATGTCGTTGGCGACGAGCTGCCCCGGATGCGGGTGCAGGGACAGGTCGTCGAGCGTGAGCCGGGACGGGATGTCCTTGACGATCGCCTTCACCGTGCGGGTGCCGTGCTTGAGCAGCACCCGGTGGCCGACGGTCAGCGGCGCGTCGGCGACATGGCAGACGGTCGCCTCGATGTCCTGGGTGGTCGGCGGCGCGTCCTTGCTGGGCACGATCAGGTCGCCGCGCGAGATGTCGATGTCGTCCTCCAGCAGGAGGGTGACCGACTGGGTCGTCCAGGCCACATCCACCGGCTCGCCGAGGAGGTCGATGCCGGAGATCCGGGTGGCCCGGCCGGACGGCAGGACGGTGACCGACTCGCCGACCCGGAACGAACCGGCGGCGATCTGGCCGGCGTAGCCCCGGTAGTCGGGGTGCTCGGCGGTCTGCGGCCGGATCACGTACTGCACGGGCAGCCGGGCGTGGCAGTGGCTGAGGTCGTGGGCGACCGGCACGGACTCCAGGTGCTCCAGGAACGTCGGCCCGCCGTACCAGTCCATGTTCGCGGACGGCTCCACCACGTTGTCACCGGCGAGCGCCGAGATCGGGATCGCGGTGACCTCGGGGACGCCCAGTTCGGTCGCGTACGCCGTGAACTCCTCGGCGATGGCGGCGAACACGGACTCCCGGTACTCGACGAGGTCCATCTTGTTCACGGCGAGCACCACGTGCGGCACCCGCAGCAGCGCGGCGATCGCGGCGTGCCGGCGGGTCTGCTCGACGACGCCGTTGCGGGCGTCGACCAGGATCACCGTCAGCTCGGCCGTGGAGGCACCCGTCACCATGTTGCGGGTGTACTGCACATGGCCGGGCGTGTCGGCGAGGATGAACCGGCGCCGGGGCGTGGCGAAGTAGCGGTACGCCACGTCGATGGTGATGCCCTGCTCCCGCTCGGCCCTGAGGCCGTCCGTCAGCAGCGCCAGGTCCGGGGCGCCCTGGCCGCGGCCGGCCGAGGCGCGCTCCACTGCCTCCAGCTGGTCGGTGAGGATCGACTTGGAGTCGTGCAGCAGCCGGCCGACGAGGGTGGACTTGCCGTCGTCGACGGACCCGGCGGTGGCGAACCGCAGCAGGGTGGTCTCGGACAGCTGCTCGACCGACAGCGGCTCGGCGGGTTCGGTGGTGGCGGTCATGGTTAGAAGTACCCCTCGCGCTTGCGGTCTTCCATCGCGGCCTCGGACATCTTGTCGTCGGCGCGCGTGGCGCCGCGCTCGGTCAGCCGGGAGGCGGCGATCTCGGCGATCACGGCTTCCAGGGTGGTCGCGTCGGAGTCGACGGCGCCGGTGCAGGACATGTCGCCGACGGTGCGGTAGCGCACCAGCCGCTTCTCGACGCTCTCGCCGTCCTTGGGCCCGCCCCACTCGCCGGCGGTCAGCCACATCCCGGCGCGCGCGAACACCTCGCGCTCGTGGGCGAAGTAGATCTGCGGCAGCTCGATGCCCTCGCGGGCGATGTACTGCCACACGTCCAGCTCGGTCCAGTTGGACAGCGGGAAGACGCGGACGTGCTCGCCGGGCGCGTGCCGGCCGTTGTACAGGTTCCACAGCTCGGGCCGCTGGCGGCGCGGGTCCCACTGGGAGAACTCGTCCCGCAGCGAGAACACCCGCTCCTTGGCCCGGGCCTTCTCCTCGTCCCGGCGTCCGCCGCCGAAGACGGCGTCGAACTTCTCCGCCTGGATCTTCTCGGTCAGCGGCAGCGTCTGCAGCGGGTTGCGGGTGCCGTCCGGACGCTCCTTGAGCACACCGCGGTCGATGTAGTCCTGCACGGAGGCGACATGCAGCCGCAGCCCGTGCTGCTCGACCGTGCGGTCCCGGTACTCCAGCACCTCGGGGAAGTTGTGCCCGGTGTCCACGTGCAGCAGCGAGAAGGGGACGGTCGCCGGCGCGAACGCCTTCAGCGCCAGATGCAGCATGACGATGGAGTCCTTGCCGCCGGAGAACAGGATCACCGGCCGCTCGAACTCGCCCGCCACCTCACGGAAGATGTGGACGGCCTCGGACTCCAGCGCGTCCAGGTGCGAGAGGGCGTACGGCGTCGCCGTGCCCTCCTCGGCCGTGGCTACGGTCGTCGTCATGCCAGTCCCCTCTCGGTGAGCAGCGCGTGCAGCGCGGCCGCGGACTCCTGGACGCTCTGGTGCTGCGACTCGATGCGAAGGTCGGGCGTCTCGGGCTCCTCGTACGGGTCGTCGACCCCGGTGAGCCCGGTCAGTTCGCCCGCCGCCTGCTTGGCGTACAGACCCTTGACGTCCCGCTCGCTGCACACCTCGACCGGGGTCGCCACATGCACCTCGAGGTACGCCGTCCCGCCTTCCTGGTGGCGCTTGCGGACGGCCTCGCGGCTGTCGGCGTACGGCGCGATCACCGGGACCAGCGTCTTGACGCCGTTACGGGCGAGCAGTTCGGCGAGGAAGCCGATGCGCTGCACGTTGGTGTGCCGGTCCTCGCGGCTGAATCCGAGGCCCGCCGAGATGAACTCGCGGATCTCGTCGCCGTCGAGCACCTCGACGAGGTGGCCCTCCGCGCGGAGCCGGCCGGCCAGCTCGTACGCGATGGTGGTCTTGCCGGCACTCGGCAGACCCGTGAGCCAGACGGTGGCTCCGGTCGTCACGTGGTTCTCCTGGTTCTGGTGGGTCTGTTGAGTCTCGGTGGCGGTCATCCGTGCAGCCCGCACTCGGTCTTGGAGCGGCCCGCCCAGCGGCCGGCCCGCGCGTCCTCGCCCTCGAGCAGGCGGCGGGTGCAGGGGGCGCAGCCGACGGAGCCGTAGCCGTCCATCAGGAGCGGGTTGGTGAGGACGCCGTGCTCGGCGACGTACGCGTCCACGTCGTCCTGGGTCCAGCGGGCGATCGGGGAGATCTTGACCTTCTGGCGCTTCTCGTCCCAGCCGACGACCGGGGTGTTCGCCCGGGTCGGGGACTCGTCGCGGCGCAGGCCGGTCGCCCAGGCCAGGTAGTTCGTCAGGCCCTCTTCGAGCGGCTGGACCTTGCGCATCTTGCAGCACAGGTCGGGGTCGCGGTCGTGCAGCTTCGGGCCGAACTCGGCGTCCTGCTCGGCGACCGTCCGCGTCGGCGACAGCGTGATGACGTTGACGTCCATCACGGCCTCCACCGCGTCGCGGGTGCCGATGGTCTCGGGGAAGTGGTAGCCGGTGTCGAGGAAGACCACGTCGACTTGGCCCGCGCCCTTCCTCGCCCTGGACGCCAGATGGGCCACCACCGCGTCCTCCATCGAGGAGGTCACGCAGAAGCGGTCCCCGAAGGTGTCGACCGCCCACTGGAGGATCTCCAGGGCGGTGGCGTCCTCCAGGTCACGGCCCGCCTGCTCGGCGAGCGCCTTCAACTCCTCGGCGGTGCGCTCTTGCTGAACCGTGGTCATATCCGGTCCCCTCCGTCGTCGGCTCGCTGAACACCCCGGGCCAGCAGCCCGAGGAACTTCAGCTGGAATGCGCGGTTGCATGCCGCGCATTCCCAGGCGCCGTGGGTGCCTTCCGAGGCTTCGCTCGGGCGCAGGTCCTCGTCGCCGCAGTAGGGGCAGTAGAAAGGGGCGGCCCGCTCGCTCACGACAGGGCCTCCTCGTCGGCGCGCGCGGCCCACACCGCGAACCGCTCGCCGTCCTCACGCTCGGCCTGGAACCGCTTGAGCACCCGCTCGACGTAGTCCGGCAGCTCCTCGGCCGTCACCTTCAGGCCGCGCACCTTGCGGCCGAACCCGGCCTCCAGACCGAGCGCGCCGCCGAGGTGCACCTGGTAGCCCTCGACCTGCTCGCCCTTGTCGTTCAGGACGAGCTGACCCTTGAGACCGATGTCCGCCACCTGGATACGCGCGCAGGCGTTCGGGCAGCCATTGATGTTGATGGTGATCGGCTCGTCGAACTCCGGGATCCGGCGCTCCAGCTCGTCGATCAGCGAGGAGCCGCGCTGCTTGGTCTCGACGATGGCGAGCTTGCAGTACTCGATGCCGGTGCAGGCCATGGTGCCGCGCCGGAACGGGGACGGCTTCGCCGTCAGGTCCAGCGCCTGAAGCGCCTCGACCAGCGACTCGACCTGCGTCTCCTCGACATCGAGGACGATCATCTTCTGCTCGACGGTGGTCCGCACCCGGCCGGAGCCGTGCGCCTCGGCGAGCTCGGCGATCTTCGTCAGCGTCGCGCCGTCCACGCGGCCCACCCGGGGGGCGAACCCGACGTAGAACCGGCCGTCCTTCTGCCGGTGCACGCCGACGTGGTCGCGCCAGCGCTGCACGGGCTGCGCGGGGGCCGGTCCGTCGACCAGCTCGCGCTTGAGGTACTCGTCCTGCAGCACCTGGCGGAACTTCTCCGGACCCCAGTCGGCGACCAGGAACTTCAGACGAGCCCTCGTACGCAGGCGCCGGTAGCCGTAGTCGCGGAAGATGCCGATCACGCCCGCCCAGACGTCCGGCACCTCCTCCAGCGGGACCCAGGCGCCGAGCCGCACGCCGATCTTCGGGTTGGTCGACAGCCCGCCGCCCACCCACAGGTCGAAGCCGGGGCCGTGCTCGGGGTGCTCGACACCGACGAACGCCACGTCGTTGATCTCGTGGGCGACGTCCAGGAGTGGGGACCCCGAGATCGCCGTCTTGAACTTGCGGGGCAGGTTGGAGAATTCCTTGCTGCCGATGAATCGGCGGTGGATCTCCTCGATGGCGGAAGAGCCGTCGATGATCTCGTCCTCGGCGATACCCGCGACCGGGGAGCCGATGATGACACGCGGGGTGTCACCGCAGGCTTCGGTGGTGGACAGGCCGACCGCCTCCAGGCGGTTCCAGATCTCCGGCACGTCCTCGATCCGGATCCAGTGCAGCTGGATGTTCTGCCGGTCGGTGACGTCGGCGCTGCCGCGCGCGAACTCCTGCGAGATCTCGCCGATGACCTTCAGCTGCCGGGTGGTCAGCCGGCCGCCGTCGATCCGGACGCGCAGCATGAAGTACTTGTCGTCCAGCTCCTCCGGCTCCAGGATCGCGGTCTTGCCACCGTCGATCCCGGGCTTGCGCTGGGTGTACAGGCCCCACCAGCGCATCCGGCCGCGCAGGTCGTTGGGGTCGATCGAGTCGAAGCCGCGCTTGGAGTAGATCGTCTCAATGCGTGTCCGCACATTGAGACCGTCGTCGTCCTTCTTGAACTGCTCGTTGCCGTTGAGCGGGGTGTAGTGCCCCGCGGCCCACTGACCCTCACCGCGGTGACGGCTCACCTTGCGGCGGGGAGTCGCGGCGGCAGGGTTCTGCGGGGTGGCGGCCATGGTGAATACGTCCTTCGGGACAGCGATGGGTAGGGGTCGGCGCGCAGCGTCGTCGATGAGGGGCGGCGGTCGGGTGGCGGGAGGGAGGCTCTGACCTGCGCATGCGGGCGCATGGGTGATATGCGCGTCATTGCGCGGGATGAGACTCAAAGGAGGATGTGCCGGGCGGTGCCGGGGCTCTCAGCTCGCCGGACAGATGGCGCTGGACATGCGGCCGAGGTCGACGTGCCGCCGACTCACCAAGGCAATTCCAGTTCCAGACATGACGGAAGCGTGTCATGGCGATCTGGACACAGTCCAGCTTTGTCCGTCATGCGGACAGGTTCGTCCCGAATGTTGGGATGAGCGTGGCTTCCGTCACACGACCCGGACGCGGTCGCGGCCACGCGGATCGCAGCAGGTCAGACCGAGTGGGCGCCGGGCCACGGGCCCGGGGCCGCGACCTGGGGCTTCTCCTCGACCTGGGTGTCGAACAGCTTGAAGCCCCGGCGCAGATAGTTGTCCATCGCGTGCTCTCCGTCCAGGCTGCATGTATGCAGCCAGACCCGCTTGGTCTGCGGCAGACCGGGCCGCCGGTCCGCGAGATCCCAGGCACGGGCGGCGCCGTACGACAGCAGGTGCCCGCCGATCCGCCGCCCTCGGAAGGCCGGGAGCAGCCCGAAGTAGGCGATCTCCACGACCCCGTCGTCCTGGGCCTCCAGCTCCACGTACCCCGCGGGCGTTCCCCGGTCGTACGCCACCCACGTCTCCACGCCCGGCCGGTCCAGGTACTCCTGCCACCGTGCGTACGTCCAGCCCAGCCGGTCGATCCAGCGGACGTCCGCGCCGACCGAGGCGTACAGGAAGCGGCTGAACTCGGGGGAGGGGACCTCGGCGCGCACGATCCGCACGTCCCCCTCCGGCGCGGCGGCCGGCAGGAGGTCGGTCGGGGCGGTCTGCTCCAGCGACCAGGTGGTCACGGGGATGTTGGTCATGGCGGCCAGGGAATCACGAGGCCGAGCGGTCTGTCGATCCGGCCCGACCGGCCTGGGTGCTGACCGGCCCGGGTGCTGACCGGCCCGCGTTCAGACCGGCCCGGGCCCCGATCGGCCCGGTGACCGTACGGGTGCCGTCCCGCTACCTGAGCGCCCTGTCGATCGACGCCAGCGGCAGCGCGAAGAGCATCCGCTCCGACTGGGTCCACACCTCGCCGCTCTCCTCCCAGTAGGACAGGGACGCTGTGTCCGGGCTCCAGCAGTTGCGCCGGTCCTCGGCCCCGCACCGGCTCGCCCGGGCGCCGTCGGCGGTCTGTCGCCACAGCGTGCCGTGCCCGTCGCCCGAGCCGGCGCGGGTCACGTACCAGTCGGAGTGGTACGACAGCACGCCCCTGATGTCGGCCCCGTCGGTCTCGTACGCCTCGGTCGGGTCGGCGTACCCGGCGGCGTCGGTGGCCAGCAGGCCGGACCGGGGCGACGGTGTCGGGGCCGTGGCGAAGGAGTAGCGCCACAGACGGGCGGGCCGGTGGCCGCCGGTGCTGGGCCGCGCGCTCGCGACCAGGCTGTCGGGTGTCGTGGTGCGGTCCAGGGAGAGGCTCGCCGGGGCGGCGCCGTCCGCGCCGGTCAGCCGGTAGGACCCGACGGCCGGCAGTACGTACCGGTAGCCGTGCGCCGACCAGCCGCCGCGCACCCGGCCGACCGTGGACGCCTCCACGGTGGTGCGCTGGACGCGGTTCATGTCGTACACGTACAGCGCGTCGCGCCCGTTGTCGTCGGCGGTGACCAGCAGCTTGTCCTCGTACCAGACCATGCCGGACAGCCGTGAGGAGAGCGCCCGGTAGTCGCGGCCGCCGTCGACCGGAACGACCAGGAGCACCCAGGTGTAGCTGAGCCGGCCCAGGTCGTCGGCGTCGACGAACGCGACCTTGGCGAGCGGGCGGCCGGAGGCGTCGCTGTCCTGGGTCCAGCCGGAGAGGATCACGCGGTTGCTGCCCCAGACACCGTCGTCGTCGGCGTCCCCGGAGGTCGTGACCGCACCGGGCCGCCACGAGCGGGCGTCGGCGGCGTTCCAGCAGTAGGCACGGGTGGCGGCGGGCTCCACGGGCAGCGCCCCGCGCTCGTCGGCCGCGCAGGAGGAGGCGGTGCGCAGGGTGTGGTCGGCGCCGCTCAGCACGGCGTCGACGCCGACCGGCCGGCCCATCCCCGAGGCGAGCCGGTCGAGGCTGCGCTGCGGTACCCGCTGCTCCTGGAGTCGCAGCGCCGCGGTGTCGGAGGCCGCGGAGAGCGGCTTGAGGGCCCCGGGGCTGCCGTCGACCGTGGCCTGCGAGGCGCTGATCATGGTGGCCGCGCCGGTCAGGGCGAGAGCGGTCGCGGCCAGAAAGGCGCGCAGCGCCCTGCCCCGCTTGCGCCGACGATGTCTGCCGCGTTGTTTCATGCATCCTCCCCAGGCGAGCCAACTGCGCCTGATGATCTGTACGTTGACCGAGGAGCAGGTGGGGTGGCCCGTAGAGGGATGCTACGGCAGTCGGACACCGCGGGGGACGAAGACCCTGCAATTATGCGAAAGACGCACCCCGGGGATGTTCGATTGTGTCGATGGTTCACATCGTCCCGGTGGCTCAGGCGATCTCGGCCGTCCGGTGACCGGGCCATCGCGACGGCCCGACGACTCAGGCCATCTCGGCCGCCCGGGCGGCGCGCACCGCCGGAGCGGTCGAGTGGGGCAACAGGTCGACCGTTTCGGCCGGGAGAAGCACCTCGACCTCGGTGTCCTCGCCGAAACGGTAGGGCCGGTGCTCCAGCAGCCCTCCGAGGTAGCGGCGGATCCGGGACATCTCGGCGCGCACGGTCACCGTACGGGCCGGGTCCCCGAACACCTCCTCGGCCAGGCCCGCCGCACTGCGTCCGGTGCGGTGCCGGGCCAGCAGGTACAGCAACTCGGCGTGCCGGGGCGTCAGTTCGTGACTCCAGGAGCCCGCACCGCCCGACACGGTCACCGACCAGCGGCGCGGCTGGGTCAGATCCAGCACGATCCGGGTGGTGCCGCCCGGCACCGGCTCCTCCGCGACGCGGACCAGCCAGCCGCCCGCCAGCGGCTCCAGGGCGCACAGCCCGAGCGAGGGCAGCCACCGGCGGCCCGCGGAGGGCGACTTGGGCAGCGGTATCCGGTTCGTGTACGGCATCCCGGTCACCGCGGCCGTCCAGCCGTCCCGGTCCACCACCACGGCCCTGCCGCCCAGCCCGGCCAGTACCGGGGCGGCCACCGCACGCAGCCGTTCCAGTGCGGCGACATGCAGTTCGCGCAGCCTCGACTCGGCGAGCTTGGCCACCGAGTCCACCCAGGCGAGCGTGGCCGGGTGCATCGTCTCCAGCGGGCCGCTCACGTCCACCACGCCGAGCAGCCTGCCGTCCCGCGGATCGGTGATCGGGGCGCCGGCGCAGGTCCAGGTGGCGTGCGCGCGGACGAAGTGCTCGGAGGCGAAGACCTGCACCGGCCGCCGGACCACGGCCGCGGTGCCGACGCCGTTGGTGCCGACGACCTCCTCCCGCCAGTCCGCGCCGAGTTCGAAGCCGAGCCCGTCGGCTCTGCGCAGCACCGGCGCACTGCCCTCACGCCACAGCACCCGGCCCTCCTCGTCGGCGACCGCCATGATGTGGTGGGCGACGTCCGCGACCGACACCAGCCCCTCCCGCAGCACCGGCAGGACATGGCGCAGGGCCGTCGTCTCCCGGCGCCGCTGCACCTCCTCGCGCGACAGCAGCCCCGACCGGGAACCGTGCTCGGGATCGACCCCGCCGCGCAGCATCCGCCCCCAGGACTGCTCGATCACCGGGCGCGGCGCGACCGGCGCCCGCTGCCCGGAGAGCCGGGCCGAGCGGACCTCGCTGAGTACCCGCGCGGCACGCGCCGAGTCCACGGCGGCGAGCTGCGTCACGTCCGTCGGCGAGAGTGCCACTGGTCCTCCCGGAGGGCTCGGAACAACCGGTGGACGTCGTCTTTCGGCCACGGCCGACCGGTCGTTCTTGACTGTCCGTCTTGGCTGTCCGTCTCATAGTGCCGCCTGTCCGGGACAGTAGGACACACTCCGCACACAGACGCCAACAAGTTGCAACCCTCTGCAACCCTGGTGGTCGGCCCTCCGCGGATCGAGACTTGAGCGACGCCGCCACAAGCGGCGTCACCGGCCTGAACGGGCCAGCGTCGGGGGTGGTGCCGTGTCGGCGCAGCACCACCCCCGCACTATGAGCCCACGCACGTGTAAGGCACGCAGGGCTCACACCTCAGGACGCGCCCGCTCCACCACCGACGCCAGGTCCAGGCTGCTCGGCAGCGTCCCGAAGGCCGCTCCGCCGTCGCCGCCCAGGCGGGCCCCGCAGAACGCGTCGGCGACCTCCGGCGGCGCGTACCGCACCAGCAGCGAGCCCTGCAGCACCAGCGCCAGCCGCTCGGCCAGTCGCCGCGCCCGCCCCTCCACGCCGTCCAGGTCGCCGAGTTCGGTCAGCAGGTCCTTGACCGCCGCGTCCAGGCGGTGGTCGGCGCCGCGGGCCTTGCCGACCTCCAGGAGATAGGCGTTCAGGGCCTGCGGCTCCCGCTGCAACGCCCGCACCACGTCCAGCGCCTGGACGTTGCCCGCGCCCTCCCAGATCGAGTTCAGCGGCGACTCGCGCACCAGCCGGGGCATGCCCGACTCCTCGACGTACCCGTTGCCGCCCAGGCACTCGGCGGCCTCCACCGCCACCGGCGGACACCGCTTGGTCACCCAGTACTTGGCGGCCGGCACCGCGATCCTGAGCAGCGCCCGCTCGTGCTCGCTGCCGTCGTCGTAGGCCGCCGCGAGCCGCAGCGCGAGGGTGGTCGCCGCCTCCGACTCCAGCGCGAGGTCGGCCAGCACGTTACGCATCAGCGCCTTGTCGGCGAGCGGGCCGCCGAAGGCCTCGCGGTACGTGCAGTGGTGCACCGCCTGGGCGACGGCCTGTCGCATCAGCCCCGCCGAACCGAGGACACAGTCCAGCCGGGTCGCCGCCACCATCTCGATGATGGTGCGCACCCCGCGCCCCTCCTCGCCGACCCGGCGGGCCCAGGTCCCGTCGAACTCGACCTCGCTGGACGCGTTCGACCGGTTGCCCAGCTTGTCCTTGAGGCGCTGGATCATGAAGACGTTGCGGGAGCCGTCCTCCAGCACCCGCGGCACCAGAAAGCAGGTGAGTCCCTCCGGGGCCTGCGCCAGCACCAGGAAACCGTCCGACATCGGCGCCGAGCAGAACCACTTGTGCCCGGTCAGCTCGTACGTGCCGGCCTCGGCGAGCGGGGTGGCGGCGGTCGCGTTGGCGCGTACGTCGCTGCCGCCCTGCTTCTCCGTCATGCCCATCCCGAACAGCGCCCCGGCCTTCAGACGGGCCGGCCGCAGCTCGCGGTCGTAGATCATGGACGTCAGCCGGGGCTCCCACGCCGCGGCGAGCGCGGGATCGGTGCGCAGGGCGGGCACCGCGGCGTGGGTCATCGACAGAGGGCACAGGTTGCCCGCGTCGACCTGGGTCCACACCAGGAACGCGGCCGCCCGCCGGACGTGGCCGGCGGGCCGGGACCAGGCCGCGGTCAGGCCCGCGGCGACGCCCTTGCCGAGCAGCCGGTGCCAGGAGGGATGGAACTCGACCTCGTCGAGACGGTGCCCGTAGCGGTCGTGGGTGCGCAGTCTCGGCGGGTTCTCGTTCGCCTGCGTCCCCCACTCGTGCAGCTGCGCCGAACCGGAGGCCCGGCCGAGCGCCGCCAGCTCGCCGTGCACCTCGTCGAACAGCTCGGGGTCGGTGTGCCGCTCCACCGCCGCCGTCAGGGCCCGGTCGGCGGTGAAGACGTCGTATCCCACCAGGGGCGGAGGCTGGTTGGTCACGGTGTGGGTGCTGCCTGCCATGCTGCGAACCTACCCGTGATGGCGACGGTCACCACCCCGACGTGACAGTCGGCATGAATGCGCGCATGACAACGGCGGCACGACGGCGGACGGGCCGGAGCCCCGCGGGATGAGTGGAGCGCCGTACGGCGGATACCGTTAGGTCGTGCAGCCAGCGAGTGAATCCCCCCAGCGGCCCCCCTCCGGCCGTCTCCACCGGGCGCGTGCGCTCTATCGGAACGTCTCCAAGCGCCGGACCGCCTGGCTGTTGCTCAAGGACACCGTCAACTCCTGCATGGAGTACCGGATCCTGGGACTCGCTGCCGAGGCCGCGTTCTTCACGCTGCTGTCCGTGCCGCCGCTGCTGCTCAGCATGATCGGGCTGCTCGGCTACGTCGACGACTGGACCGGGGCCGACACCATCGCGAGCCTGGAGAACAACCTCCTGGAGGCCTCGCGCACGGTCCTGTCCGACAAGGGTGTCACCCAGATCGCCCAGCCGATCCTGCACGACGTGATGAAGGGCGGCCGGCCCGACGTCATCTCCATCGGATTCCTGTTCGCCCTGTGGTCGGGCTCCCGCGCGGTGAACGTCTTCATAGACACCATCACCGTCATGTACGGCCTCGACGGCGTCCGGGGCATCGTCAAGACCCGCATCATGGCGTTCCTGCTGTTCATCGTGGCCCTGCTGATCGGCTCGATCGCGCTGCCGCTGATGGTGGCCGGTCCGGACGCGGTGGTGAACATCGTCCCGTGGTCGACGACTGTCGTCCAGGTCCTGTACTGGCCCGTGGTCATCGTCCTGTCCATCGTCTTCCTGACCACGCTCTACCACGTGTCGGTCCCGGTCCGCTCCCCGTGGATCGAGGACGTGCCCGGCGCCCTGGTCGCCCTCGCCATGTGGGTCCTCGGCAGTTTCCTGCTGCGGATCTACCTCACCAGCACGGTCGAGGGCCCCACGATCTACGGCTCCCTCGCCGCGCCCGTCGCCGTCCTCCTGTGGATCGGCGTGTCCGCGTTCGCCGTCCTCGTCGGGGCCGCGGTCAACGCCGCCATCGACCGCGTCTGGCCGGCCGCCGCGACGGCCGCCGCCCGCGCCGCCAACGAACGGCTGCGCGAGGCCCAGGTCGCCCAGTACGTCGCCCGCGCCACCGCGGTCCGCGACACCGACCAGGGCGACCCCGACGACCCCGACATGCCCTCCGAGTTCCCGGAACGATGGTCACGCTTCCTGCCCCCGGAGGACGTCACCTCCCGCCTGCGCACCCACGTCAAGAGCACCCACCCCCCGCACAAGCCGGAGGATTCCTAGACCGAGGTGATCGGGGCCAGGGCGCTCGAGTTCGTCGACCACGGCGACTGTGGATCTCCAGCAGAGGCGCTACGTCGTCGCTGTCGCCGAAACCCGCGACGTCACCGGCGCCCTTTCGGAGTCGCCGACATCTTCAAGACAGGCCTGACAAACGTGATCCCGATCAGTCCTGACCGTGTGGTCGAAGAGTTCCTGCGCGTCGTTCCGAACGCCCGCACCGTGCTCGACGACCTGGCCGCCTCCGATCCCGAGAGCTACGGCGCCTGGCTGGAGGGAAGGGTCGACGACATGCTCGAGTTCTTCCTGCAGGCGTTCACCAGGCCGGTTCTGCTGCCCCTGCTGCGCGAGGACTCCCCGTCACCGATGGACGAGGCCGCGATCCGTGCGTGCTTCGAGTACGTCGAGGGCCTCGTGCTCGGTGACGACTCGTACCTCGAAAGTTCGCTGTACTTCGGAATTGTGGAACAGTTCATGGAGGGGAAGGAAATGATTCGCCGTGCCTACTTTTACAGCCTTCCGGCGACGCGGGCGGAGGTCGTATCGTTGATTGAGCGGTATCCGGAGACATTCCGCTCATTGCGCGCGGAATTGGAATTGTGAGGGTCCGCCCTCCGTGGCGGAAAACGCGCCCTCGCGCCGGCCCGCACCGGTGTCCCCTTCGCGGAGACGGCGGCCCGGTCCGGTGTCGCGGACCAGGCCCATCTGGCAAGGGACGTAAGGGAGTTGGCCGGGATGCCGCTCGGCCGGCTACTCGACCGCCCCGGGTAGCGGCTCCCACAGATCGGCGCTGTTGCCGTCCGGGTTTCCGAACCCCGGGCCGGCCCACTGGCGCGAGCCGTCCGGCGCGAGGAGCATGCGGATACGGACGGGCACCCACGGGGGCGGCCCCTGAGAGATCGCGGCCCAGTCACGGCGGGGCCGACAGGAGGCGAACGTGCTCAAGGACACCGAGGATCTCGACTGGAACGGGTGTTGGCAGTTCGACCAGGAAAGGACCATCAGCGGCCTGAGGCACGATGCGGAGGCCGCTCGCCTGCGGGAGAACGAGCAAGAGCGGGCGGACTACCTCAGGCAAGCCGAACAGTTGGACGCGCTGCCCAGGCTTTGGGAGTTCGGGGTCCCACTCACCCTCGATGAGTACAGCGAAGCCGTGCGGGTACGCAGGTGGATCCGGCACGAGCAGGACATAGCACTTCACGAGCGGTGGGTGGCACATTACGAAGCAGAGGGTCTGTCCCACACGCGGTTCGCGCAGTGGAACGCGGAACAGGTCGCGGAGCTTCGCGCCAAGTACCGTTACTACTGGTCGTCGGACGGTCACCTGCTGTTGGTCTTCCTCCGCGACGACGGCGCATTGACCGTCAACTCCGCGCTTCTGACGCCCGAGTGGGCCGAACAGCTCCGCCGTGAAACGCCGGCCTTCACGGAGCTCCTGACCCGTTACGAGGACAATCAGGCGGCAGGGCGCGGCCACGGAGACCTCCCCCTCGACTCCACGCCCCTCCCGGGCCCCGCGCTGCCCGGGCCGATGCGGCTGTGGCGCGAGCGCATCGAGAACGGACTGCGCCGCAGAGCCGCCGAACAAGCCCAGACGACGGGGCCACGGGTCACGCCGCCCGCGGCAGACAGTACGGACTGACGTCGAGCCGGGCGGCGGGGCCGCACCCTGCGCGGTCAGCAAGGGCTCCGCAGCAGCGAGTCGATGGACTCCGCGTCACGTCGTCACGGTCGAATACGCGCACGTGCCGTCTTCGATCTCCCCGCGGTGGCTCAGGCAAACCCGGGCAGCGACGCGAACAGGTCGACGCCGTTGCCGTCCGGGTCGAGCAGGCTCGCGTACCGCTGCCCCCACACGGCGTCCCACGGCTTGCGCGGACCCTGGTACCCGGCAGGGCGGCCTCGACGTGCGGTTCCTTCTCGGCTCCCTCAGCGAACCCGAAGCCGAGCCGGCGGTAGAAGGCCA
Source organism: Streptomyces sp. NPDC050287 (assembly GCF_044459385.1). Lineage (NCBI taxonomy): Bacteria > Bacillati > Actinomycetota > Actinomycetes > Kitasatosporales > Streptomycetaceae > Streptomyces > Streptomyces sp. NPDC050287. The sequence goes on from NZ_JBITIY010000003.1 coordinate 339,447, forward strand.
TCGAGGCGGCCACGTCGGAGACCACCCCCCCGATCGAGACGAATCGTGGAGTCATACGGCCACGGTAGGCAGCGCCGCGACGGGGAGTCTTGAACGAATCGGACTCGCGGTGGACCTAGACGTTCCCGTCGGCCAGCTTCAAAAAGGCGGTCCAGGTGGCGGGGGTGACGGTGAGGTGCGGGCTGGCGGGGGTCTTGGAGTCGCGGATGTGGATGGCCGAGGGCTGGAGGGCGACCTCGACGCAGGCGCCGCCCTCGCCGCTGCTGTAGCTCGACTTGAACCACTCAAGTGCGGTGCTGCTCATCGCTCTCCCAGAAGACGGTCCAGCAGGTCTCTCGTGTCCTCGGTGTTGAGGGCCTGCGTTCGCAGCATCGCATACTTCTGAGTCAGGATCCCCACCTCATCGGGATCGGCGATCAGCGTGCTGCCCCGCTGGGTTTCGCTGTATGCCAGCCGCTGGTGCTCAGGGGTCTCCAGCAGGATGAACGGGCCTTCGAGGCCTGCGTGCGAGGTGCGGCCGAGCGGCAGGATCTGGACGGTGAGTCCGGGCAGTTCGGCGTACTCCCGCAGGTGCCTCACCTGCTCGACGTATACGTCCCTCCCGCCCAACTCGTCCCGCAGGGCCGCCTCCCAGATCATGAAGCTCATCATCGGAGGCACCTTCCGGTGGAGGATCTCCCGCCGCTCGATGCGCGCCGCCACCAACTGCTCGATCTCGTCCTCGTCGTAGAGCGGCACGCGATTGCGGAAGACCGCCCGCGCGTAACCCTCGGTCTGGAGAAGACCAGGAACCAGCAAGCTCTCGTACCAAGAGACCGCGATCGCCTCCCGCTCCCGATCCAGATACTCCTCCGCCCACAACGGAACCAGGTCCACCTCCGGCATCCTGCTCAACGCGGTCGCCAACGCCCCCTTGGTGTCGAGGAGTTCGTCCAGCTGCTCGGCGAGGTCCGGCTTCAGTGGCCGTCTGCCCTGCTCGATCGACGCGATCTGCTGCTCGCCGACGACGAACCGCTCGCCCAGCGTCTTCTGTGTGTATCCGGCGGCCTCGCGGAACAGGGCGAGCAGTGCGCCCACCATCCTCATCGCCGAGGCGTTCCTGCGTGACCGTCGAGTCGTGGTGCTCATGCGGTCCAACTCCCCACCCGCGCACGTACATTCACTGCCGCGCACGCGTACAACTCAGCTGTACGAGTGCGCACACTGTCACATCATGAACACGAAGCGTGACTCTCGTCCTGTGAACAGCGAAACTCACCCCCCGTCCCCACGTGAGCGTTTCTACCGGCGTGAGCGTCAGTCCGTCCCGGCAGCCCGCGCGTTCACCCGCGAGGCACTCTCCGACTGGGGCGCGGGGCAACGGTCGTACGACATCGTGCTGTGCGTCAGCGAACTCGCCACCAACGCCCTGGTCCACGGCGTCCCGCCCGGCCGCGGCTTTCTGCTCCGGCTGCTGCCGTTGCCGTACGACGCCGGGGTGCGGGTCGAGGTGCACGACAGCGGGGGAGGCCTACCGGCCGTACCGCAAGGGAAGGCGTCGGACGAGGGCGGGCGCGGGCTGCTGCTGGTCTCGGAGCTGGCGGACAAGTGGGGGGTGGGGGAGCGGGAGCCGGGGAAGACCGTGTGGTGCGAGTTCGTGCTGACGCCGGAACGCGCGTGTTCCGGCTGCTGATTCCAAGTCACCGTTTCGGTCTACGTCAGCTCGGCGGACTGCTGGGCGGCCTCGTGTGCGCCGGCGCTGACCAGCCCTGTCTCGTAGGCGACGATGACGGCCGGTACCGTGCGCGGCGACGCGGGGTGCGGGGTGCGGTCGAAGGTGATCTGAGAATGCCCGCCCGCCCCTGGGCGGGGCGGGCGGGCGACGGTTCACCGGGTTCCTCCGAGGATGCCTCGGCCTTCGGGCCGGGGAGGAATCGGACTCCTGCGGAGCAGGGCCGGAAGCGGGATTTCGCCCCCAGGGCGAAACACCGTCCACCTGTTTCTTGCGGGGAGGCTCCGGCGTTCACGCCGGGGTGGAATCGCATCCGGGTGTCGCGTCGCGGAGCGTCGCCGCGTCCGGTTCAGGGCGCGGAGCGCCCGTACTGCTGTCGGTATTGCCGAGGTGATGCGAACGCGTGTGCCAGTGTTCGCTGGTCGGGGTGGTGGCTGGGGGATCGGGGCGTGTTTGTGCGGCTGTCGTACGTACGGTCCTTCGGAGGGTTCGGGACGGACACAGTGTTCCGGCCGGAGTCCGTGAGGGCGGGGGCGAGGTGGCGGCGGTTGCGGAGGCAGGGCATGCTCGGTACACCTACCGGCTGCGCGTGTCGTCCACCGCCCGCACCGCCCTGGCGGCGGAGTGGGACCGGTGCCGCTGGGTGTGGAACGAATGCGTCGCCAAGTCCAGGGCCGTACACCTGCACAACAAGGCGACCGGTCGGAAGCCCACGTGCGGCCCGGCTCAGCTCGACAGGATGCTGACCGAAGCCCGCGCCCGCACGCCATGGCTGCGTGAGGGCTCATCGGTCTGCCAGCGGCAGACCATCCGCGACTTCGGCCGCTCCCGCGCCAAGGCACACAAGGACATCCGTGAGCGCCTGCCCATGGCACGCCGGGCCGGGATGCCGAAGTGGAAATCCAAACGCGAGGCACTGCCGACCCTCAACTACACCAAGAACGGGTTCCGGTTGAAGGACGGCCGGCTGCACCTGGCGGGCGGCATCGTCGTGACGGTGGTGTGGTCGCGGGAACTGCCGTCCGAGCCGTCCTCGGTGCGCCTGTACCAGGACAGCCTCGGGCACTGGTACGCCTCGTTCGTCGTCCCCGCCCAACTCCAGCCGCTGCCGGAGACCGGTCGCGTGCTCGGTGTCGACTGGGGTGTGAAGGAGACTGCGACCACCACGTCCGACGCACACGACCTGCCGCACGCCGAGCACGGCAACAAGGCCCAGGCCAAGCTGACCCGGTACGACCGGATGATTGCCCGCCGCAAACCGAAGAAGGGACAACCGGCGTCGAAGGGCTACCGCGAGGCGAAACACCTGCGGGCGAAGGCGCACAAGAAAGTCGCCAGGCAGCGGGAGGACACCGGCCGTAAGTGGGCCAAGAAGGTGGTCCGCGACCACGACGCCATCGCGGTCGAGGACTTCCGCCCGAAGTTCCTGGCCAAGACCACCATGGCCCGCAAGGCCGCTGACGCCGCCATCGGCGCCACCAAGGCCGCTCTGATCGAGATGGGCCGCAAGCACGGGCGGGTCATCCGCCTGGTCCACCCCGCGCACACCACGATGGACTGCGCGCACTGCGATGCGAGAGCCAAGCATCGCCCGCCGCTGGGTGAGCGCACCTACACCTGCACCGCGTGCGGAGCCGTGTCCCCGCGGGACAAGAACTCCGCACGCGTCATGCTCGTCCGGGCTGGTCTCAACCCGGCTGGTGATGATGGCGGAAGACCTCCTGGAGCGCTGCTCCAGGAGGCTGCCTGAGCCAGGAATCCCCTTCCCTTCAGGGAGGGGAGGATTCAAAGGTCGTCGTCCTCCTCGTCGGCGGGACCCAGTTGGGGCAGGATGCCGTTCAGGTCGCCGTAGGCGTCGAACAGGTCCTCGACGGCCCGCACCATGGACTCCACGCCCGGTTCGCGGACGATGAGGAGGCCCTGTACCCAGAAATAGGCTCCGTCCAGGCTCTCGCCGGTGCGGCGCCAGCGGTCCATGATCGCCTGGATCCTGCCCTGCGTCATGATGTTGGCGCACCACCGTTCGCCGTCCCGTCCGACGATGAGCACGTCCCCGTCGTCGAGTGTCCCGGGCTCCTGGCCGTCCCCCACCGTGAAAGTAAAGGTGAGTTCGGGTCTGCGCACGGTCCAGAACGGCTCGTCGATCTCAAGATCCATACAGCTCCTTCAGCCTTGCGATGACCTTAGGTTCGTACTTCTTGTCAGACTTGCCGACGATTTCTATCGTGTCGCCCAGTTTCCGGAAGAACAGCCGCGCGCCGTCCTTGGTGCGGGCGTAGCTGATGCCGTTGGGAAGTGAGCCGCTTCCTATGCCAGGAGTCAGATTGCCTTCCATCAACTTCCTGAACAGGCCGTCGAGATCGGCCTGGACCTTCTGGTTCCTGGTCGACAGCTCAGCCAGATCGCTGAGCCTCTTGTCCTTCCCGATGGCGGACTTCATGCAGAACTTCGCGGCAGCCGCTGCCGCCAGGGACTTGCCACGGGCGGCGGAGGCCGGAGCGAAGCCCAGAACGTCGTCGGCGAGGCTGAGCAAGCACTGCGCCGGGGCCTTGCCCTTGCGCAGGGTCTCCAGCAGCTTCCGCAGCCGGTCCAGGGTGTGCTTGGCCTGGACCGCGTCGTCGAGGAACTTCCCGATGCCGCTGCTCACCTTGATGATGGCCTTGCCGAGGGCCGGGAACTTGCCGACGCCCACGACGATGCTGCCGGCGTTGACGGCGGTCCACAGGCAGCTCTCGATGTCCCCGGACCCGAAGCAGCGCTTGGCGTCCTCGACCCCGATGAACTCCAGCAGAATGCTGGAACCGTTCTGCTTGATCCAGTCGATGACGTCCATGGAGGCGAGGGCCTTCGCGGCGCGGTAGTCGTCCACGCAGCTCTGGCCGCACTCCTTGCGCAGGAGTTCCTCGTCGCTCGCCGACAGCTGGGGACCGGTGTCCGGGCCGTCGGCAGCGGTGGCGGCGCGCTGCGCCTCGATCAGCTTGCGGACCTCCTCCTCGGCGTCGTCGGCGGCCTTGTCCGCCTCCTTGGCCGCGCCGTCCGCGTCCTTGGCGGCTGCTTCGGCGCCGGTGGCGTCCTGCTCGGCCTGGGTCGCGGTGTCGCGGGCGCTCGCGGCGTCGTTCTCGGCGGCCGTGGCGGCGGCTCGCGCGCCCGCAGCGTCGCGTTCGGCCTCGGTGGCCTCACTGTCGGCTGCAGTGGCCTCCGCCTTGGCGCTGTACGCCGCGGACTGCGCGGCGGAGGCGTCGGCACCGGCCTGCAGGTCGTACGCCTGCGCGTTGGCATCGGCCTTCTTGGCCGCCTCGGCGGACTTCGCCGCCGCTGCGGCGGAGGCCCGCGCCGCGGCTACCGAGGCGGCGGCTCGGGCGGCGTCGGCGGCAGCGGCGGCCGCCGCCTTGGCAGCGGCCTTGGCGTCCGCTGCCGCCTTGTCGGCGAGCGCCTTCGCGGTGGCCGCGGCCTTCGCCGCGTCGTCGGACTTGGCCTTCGCGGCGGCGGCCTGCTGCTCGGCCAGGGTCATCGAGGTCTGGCCGACCAGGACGGCGAACGCCGCGGAGGAGTCCGTCTCCTTGTAGGGGGTGCCGATGTTGATGGCGTCGTTGGCCGGCTTGATGACCTCCGCCGCCGAGTCGCGGGCGGCGGTGGCCGCCTCGGCGGCGGCGTAGGCCTGGCCCGCCGTTATGGCGGCCCAGGAGGCGGTCTTGTCGGCCTCGCTGCGGGCGGCGGTGGCCTCGGTGCGCGCGGTCACGGCTGCCGCGGCGGCCTTCTTGGCCTCGACCTCGGCGTTCTCGGCGTTCTTCTGGGCGTCGGCGGCGGCCTTGATCGCCGTGGCCGCCGCTGCGTGCGCGGTGACGGCGGCCGCGTGCGTCGTACGGTACGCGGCCTGGGCGGTGTCGGCCGCGGCCTGCGCCCGGTATGCCGCCGCGTCGGCCCTGATGGAGGCGGCTCGGGCAGCGACGGCCGCCGTGGTCGCGGTGTCGGCCTCCTGTTGGGCGCTTGCCGCCGCGGCGGTCGCCGTGTTCGCTGCGGCCCGTGCCTCGGTGGCGGCGGCCCGCGTCTCCTGCGCGGCGGCGGTGCCCTCGGCCGCCGCTGCGGCAGCCTCCAGCGCCGCGGCGCGGGAGAGCGTGGCCTGCTTGACGCGGGCGGCCTCCTTGGCCTCGTCCTTGGCCTGGTACGCCCGTTGCTCGGCCTCGATCGCGTCGGCATAGCGGGCCCCTGCGGTGCTGCCGGCCGTGTCGGCGGCGGCCCGGGCCTGGGACGCCGTGGCCTGGTCCTGCTTGGCACGGGTCTCGGCGGCCTCGGCCTTGGCGCGTTCGCGGGTGGCGTTGGCGTGCTCGGCCCGAGCGGTGTCGCCGGCTGCCTCGGCCGTTGCGCGGGCCGCCTTCGCCGTCGCCGCGCCGGCCTGCGCCGTCCTCTCGGCGTTCTCGGCGGTGGTCTGGGCGGTGCGCGCCCTGGTGGCGTTGGCCGCCGCCTCCTTGGCCTGCGCGTCGGCCGCGTCGGCCGCCGCCTTCGCCTGGGCAGCGGCCTCCTCGGCGGCCGCCCGGCGGAACTCGGTGTTGATCGCGTGGGCCTGCGTCTGGGACAGCGCCAGCTGTGCCTTGCTGTCCGCGACGGTCGCCTTGGCCGCGTTGACCGCGGTCTGGGTGGCCTTCGCGGCGGCCTGGGCTCCGGCGGCGGAGGCCTTGACGACCTGCACCGACTGCTGCGCGTACAGCAGGCCGCGGCCGCGCGGGGTCTTCGCCGCGTCCGCGATCGCGTACGCGCTGGTCTGGGCGGCGGCGGCCTTGTCGGCGGCCGACTTGGCGGCGGTCGCCGCAGCGTTGGCGAGGGTCAGTTGGGCCGCTGCCTTGTTGCGTGCGGCTGTCAGATCGCTCGCCGCCTGGGTGAACAGCGCCTTGGCGGGCCGAAGCGGGTCGTCGGCGGGCTGCCCGGCCCAGAACTTCTGCCAGATGAGGATCTGTTCGGCGAGCCAGGCCTGGCCGATCGATTCGATCATCGCCTCGGTGGCCTTGTGCGCCTGGTCGGCGGCGGTCGCCTCGGCGGCCATGATGTCGGCTCGCGGTTTGGCCTGGGCGGCGTACTCCTGCTCCCACTCCGCGTAGGCGGTCGCGGTCACCGGGGCCAGGACCCGGCGCGGGTCGTCGGGGTTCCAGCTGTCGCATCCGGCCCAGGCGATCTTGAGGGACTCCACCTCCGTCCGGTACTCGGGCGAGCCCTCGACCGGCGCCTGCTGCGGGAAGCCGCCCTGACGCAGATAGCGGGCGACGTCGCTGGAGGTGGTCGAGTTGCCGGGCGGTTGGACGTTGCCGGAGTACAGCATGAAGTCGGCGAGCTGGTCGTCGCCGGCCGGTGTCTTTCCCTTGAGGGAAGCCGCGAGCTTGCGCGCACTGTCCAGCGCGGCCGCGCTCGGCGCGCTGCGGCCGTCCCGGCCGAACGTGTCGTACAGCCGTTCCTGGGGGCCGAGGGTGAAGGCCACGATGTCCGCGTCGAACTCCGGGGCATGCAGCGACATTCCGGTGCTGCCGGTGGCGCTCATGGCGAAGGGCCGGTTGGACGCCTCCCACCGCTGCTTGCGGTCCGCGGAGGCCTGCACATAGGTGACGGCGCTCTGGCGGTCGGCGCGCAGCGCGTCGTCGAGCAGGCTCGGATAGATGTTGTCCTTGCGGAACAGGGCGGCCGCCAGTTCGGCGTCGCCGCCGTTCAGGGCCTTGGCCGTGGCGGACTTGAGCGCCGAGCCGCCGATGTGCAAGGCGTACCCGGCCTCGCAGCGGTCGGCGCGGGCGCCCTGGCCGAAGGTGATCCGCGCTCCCTTGCCGTTGTCCGGCAGCGGGTCGGCGGCCTGGGCCGGGACGGCGTACGTCAGGCCGGTGAGCACGGAGACCGCCGCGACCAGCGCGGTACCGGCCAGGGTTCTGCGGCGGGCAGGCCGCCGGTGACGCCGTAATCGTGTCTGTCTGATCACTTCGCTCCCTCTCGCGTCGGACGGACGTCCCGGGAGGAAGCGGGCGGGCAGGGCGTCGTCGGGCAGGCAGCCGTGACCGGCCCGGTGCACGGGTCGGCGGCTGCGGGCATGGCGGCACCGCACGAAGCACGAAAAATCTGATTGGACAGGCGATGGCATACGCGCTGGTCAGACGCGGACTATCGGCCTCTTCCCCCTTGGACGCGAAGATCCTGGCACATCGAAAGCGCTTGCGAAAGAGCTTTGTCGGGTTGCTGTTCCCCGACGCGTCAGCGGCTGTGATTGCCTGACGAGGCAACCGGCACGGGGTGGACCGCGACCTCGGAAGAGCAGGCGGGCACGCCGGCACCCGGACCAGGCACGTGGGCGCGGGAGGGCTCCTGCCCCGGCAGCTCCGCCCAGCGGATCCGGTCACCCTCGGGTGTCACGACGGCATTCCGCACATCCTGCTCCCCTTCGAGCAAGATCGATGGAGAGGCGAGAGTAGCCGCCGGTACTCCGCCCACCACCCCCGTCCCCCGTGCAGGCCCTGCGTGGGGGACGAAGCCTGCGTGAGGGATGAAGCGTCAGCGTCCGGTCGCCGATGAGTCCCGCTGGACTTCCCGTCCCTCATTGCTCTGCGGGCGCCGGGTGAGCACGAGCGGGCCGGTCTCGGTGATGGCGACCGTGTGCTCGGAATGGGCGGTGCGCGAGCCGTCGGCCGAGCGGATCGTCCAGCCGTCCGGGTCATGGACGATCTTGTTGGTGCCGGCCGCGAACCAGGGCTCGATGGCGATCGTCAGGCCGGGACGCAGCTTCCAACCGCGGCCAGGACGACCGTCGTTGGGGATGTGCAGGTCCTCGTGCATCGTGCGGCCGATACCGTGACCGCCGAACTCCAGGTTGACCGGGTAGCCGTACTCGGCGGCCACCGCGCCGATGGTCGCCGAGATGTCCCCGAGCCTGTTGCCCGGCTGGGCCACCTTGATCGCGGCTTCCAGGGCGACCTCGGTGGCCTCGATCAGCCGCAGGTCCTCCTCGGCCGGGGTGCCGACGACGACGGAGTAGGCCGAGTCCGCGGCCCAGCCGTCGATGGTCACCGCCATGTCCATGGTCAGGAGGTCCCCGTCGCGCAGCTTGTAGCTGTGCGGCAATCCGTGCAGCACGGCATCGTTGACCGAGAGGCACACCACGTTACGGAACGGGCCCTTGCCGAACGAGGGCTCGTAGTCCCAGTAGCAGGACTCGGCGCCGCGCTCCTTGATCCGGCGGCGAGCGTGATGCTCAAGGTCCAGCAGATTGACCCCTACCGCGGCGAGGTCGGCGAGCTCAGCCAGCACCTGGCCGACGAACTGTCCAGTGACATGCATACGTTCGATGTCTGCGGGAGATTTGTGCTCGATCACTGCGAGATCCTCGATTCCCCGGGGCGGCCGACAGGTATATTTATACCAGGGGTGGGGTGGTTGCCGCCGGATACCCGTGGCTCTAGCATGTGGCCATGGTTCGCCATCCGCTCGCCCCCGAACAGATCGAGGCGGGCCGACGCCTCGGGGCCGCGTTGCGCTCCGCCCGGGCCGGACGCAGTCCCGTCGACGTGGCCTTGGCGGCGGAGATCTCGCCGGAGACCCTCCGCAAGATCGAGACCGGCCGGTTGCCGACCCCCGCGTTCGGCACCATCGTCCGGCTCAGCGAGGTACTTGGCGTACCACTGTCCGAACTCGCCAGCGTCTGGCGCACCGACCCCGCCCTGAGCAAGGCCTCCTAGCAAACGGTGCGTGACGATCACCGGCGGGGAGTCCTCAGAGTCGTGGTCGTGTCATGACCCCTCGGCTCCTCGTCCACACCCGCACCACCGCCTACCGGCACGACTCGATCCCGGCCGCCATCACCGCCGTACGCACCCTCGGCGCCTTCGAGGTGGACGCGGCGGAGGACCCGGCGGCTCTCGAAGCGCCACTCGACGGCTACGCGGCGGTGGTCTTCCTCTCCACCAGCGGCGAGGTGCTCACCCCGGCCGGGCGGGAGCGGCTGGCGGCGTATGCGGAGTCGGGCGGCGGATTCGTCGGGGTGCACGCGGCGGCCTGCACGGAGTACGAGTGGCCGTACTACGGCGAGTTGCTGGGCGCCCGGTTCGCCCGGCACCCCGCGTACCAGCCAGGCAAGGTGATCGTCGAGGACCGTGGCCATCCGGCCACCCGACACCTGCCCGCCGTCTGGCACTTCACCGACGAGTGGTACGACTTCCGCACCAACCCGCGAGGCGCGGTACGGGTGTTGGCAAGCGCCGACGAGTCGTCGTACGAGGGCGGAGGCATGGGCGCCGACCACCCGCTGGTCTGGTGCCGTGAACAGGGCGAGGGCCGCGTCTTCTACACGTCCCTCGGCCACGCCTCCGAGGCTTACGAGGACCCCGCCTTCCGGGCCCACCTGCTGGGCGGGATCCAGTGGGCGGCGGGGCTCGCCCTGTCCTGAGTCAGTTGGCGCGGAGCGCCACAGCGACATGACGTACGGAATGCCGTGGGAGACGCGGTAGTCCGATTCTGGTCGAGGTCACCAGGGGACTACGCCGCCGTCCTCGAAGAACGAACCGGTCGGGCCGCCGTCGGGCAGCGTGGCGAGCCGGATCGCGGTGGCCGCGCCCTGCTCAGGAGTGCGGGGCCCTTGGAAGCCGGTGAAGTCGGCCGCGACCAGGCCCGGGCAGGCGGCGTTGATCAGGATGTTCGTACCGGTACCCCGGCGGCGCGCAGCTTCTTTTGCCGGGCTGATCCGCACGGCCACCCGGCTGTGACCCTCTTGCCTTCCATCAGTCGCGGGCCCGATCCCAGAACCGTTCTGCCGCCACTTCCGTCTCTTGTCGCAACAGCACTTCGACAAGCGGCGCTTCGAGGTGTCGTCAAGGTGTACGGATGCATGGGAAGGGTTTTGGGAACGGTGTTACTGAGTCACAGAAACAGGACCATCGGCTGGATCGCCGGGGGCGCGCTGTCGGCGGTCATAGGCCTCACAGGCTGCTCGGACAGTTCGGACTCCACCGCGGACAAGGGGACGGCCGCGAGCAGCTCGCCCGCGCCCGACGCCGAAACGTCGGCGCAGGAGAAGCCGGAGGATGCCTCGGCGCCGTCGCAGGCCTCGGCCGCCGACCAGTCCACGGCCGAGGGGGCCGTGGCCGCGTGGGTCACCGCGGTGGTCAAGGGCGAGCCGAAGGACGCTTGCCTGCTGATGGGGGAGGCGGCCACCGGTTCGTCGCCCGCGCGAGCGGGCACGGAGGCGACGTGTGACGGCGACACGCCTCAGGCGCAGCAGATCGAGAAGAACATCGGGCAGTTCCGCAAGTCGTTCACGCCCGAGCCGCCCACGGACGACCCGAAGGTCGAAGTCGCCCGGGTTCCGGCCACCGGCGGCAAGGCAGTGGTCCCCGCCGACAAGATCACCGTCGACGGACAGAGACTCGACAAGATCATCCTTTCCCGCTCCACCGGGGTGAAGTCCGGACAGCTGGACGTCAAGGTGCAGTCCACCAAGATCGGTAAAGCCTGGTACGTGACGGACCTCGACCTCAATATCGGCTGAGCGGTCAGGTTCGGCTCACCTGGTCGACGGTGCGGGTGCCCCGGTGACTGAGATGCAGCGAGCACGGATCGAGCCGCTGCTCCTGAGCTGAGATGGTTCTCCCCAGCAGCCGGCCGTTCGACGGTGCGCCGGACGTCTTGAAGGAGTTGACGGAGCCCGATCGCCTCGGGCGAGGTTGCTGGGGAGCCGTCGCTCAAGGCGTGGAAGCCGCGATGACAGCCCGTTGGAACTTCAAGCGCCAGGTCCGCGCCCGCGCCGCCAAGACCGGCGAGTCCCACACGTCCGCCCTCAACTGGTGGTGGCCATGAAGGAACTGTCCGACTTTCTGAAAGAGTTTGTAACGCCCAAGCTGAAGCCCCTTGGCTTCAGAAGGAAGGGGCAGGTATACAGACTCGACGGTGACTCTGGAGATGTTGCCTTTATCCACTTCACGCCCGTTCGCATTGATCCTCATGCGGTGGTTTTTCATGCCCGGTGTTCATTCGTTCCGGAGCCTCATTGGCAGTTCCTGAACCGGCAGCACATGGTTGCCGGAGTTCCCGAGGCCAAGGAGTCGGGAGCCCTGGCGTCCTACTCTTTGATGCCGCCGGATTCGGCGGCTCATGCCCCTGCTTCGTCGGGTGTCTTCCGTACGAGATGGGCCTTTGGCGACAGGAACCGCGCCGAGGTGGGGGAGGTGCTTGTCGAAGCACTGGTGGCCGAGGTTCCAAGGATCCGCCAACTGCTCGTCCGAGAGAACCTTCTCGCGGCGATTGAGTCGCCGGAAACACCGTCGATTCGTCGTCGCGGGGCGCTCCAGTCGGAGTTGCTGCTCATGGTTGACGAATATGATCGCGAGAGGGTTCAGGAGCTGCTCTCCAGGATGGGCGAAGACGATCCGTTCATTGAACTCTTCAACCGGTGGGCTTATATGAGACGCGGTCTTCAGTCAGGGCTTCGGCGTAGTCGCAGGGCGTCCGGTTCGTGGTGATCTGCCAGCTCAGCGGTGACCCGGGAACGTGACAGGCAGGGGCTTCCAAGATCATGGAGTTCTCTACGCCCCGTGATCCGAACGGAAGACCGTGCCTGCCGACGCACCATCGCCGATCCCACGCGCTCTTGACCAACTGCGCGGTCATCCTGAGGTCGTATGCGATGAGGTGCCCGGCCTGCTGGAGCGGCTGGCGGAGGTACCCGACCCGCGTGATCCTCGCGGAGTGCGCCACACGTTGAGTGTCGTACTCGCGCTCACTGCGTGCGCGGTTCTGGCCGGCGCTAGGTCGCTGCTGGCGGTCGGCGAGTGGATCGCCGACGTTCCGCCGCAGGTGCTCACCACGGTCGGAGCACGTCCCGATCCCCTGTTACCGCAGCGGCGCCTGCCTGCGGAAACGACGGTCCGCCGACTCTTGGCCGGATCGACGGCGACGCCCAGCGTGATGCCGTCCGGCGCCAGCGCCATGCACACGCACGCGCACTTGGATCGGCGAGTGTGAGGCCGGTGCCGGAGGCCGCCGCGGGTATCGGCGGGCAGATTCGCGACCAGCTCCGCAAGCGCGTCCGCCGTGAGATGGGCTGATTCCTCGGTGCGAGGCCGACGGCCCCGGGAAGGGTGGCCACGGGGCGCCGTCCGGCGCTGAATCGCTGGCCCTGGCTGCGCCGTCGTATCCGTTCTGGATGTGGGCCCGCCGGGGGCGGTGCACTGTGTGCGGGTCAGCGGGCGATCGAGATGGCGAAGGGCGCGAATCCGCTGGACCGAATCACGTGCGGTACGAACAGTATCGCGGCCTCCGTGGCGCGGGCGGTCTGGATCCCGCCGAGATCAGTGATCCACTCCTTGCGCCAGCCGAGGTCGATGAGCAGTTCACGGGCGGTCTGCTTGGCCTGCGGATCCTCGCCGGAGAGGAAGGCATCGGGCGCCTGGGTGAGCGTGGCCGGCGCGGTCATCACCGGGAAGAGCATGGTGTTGAGTGTCTTGACGACGCGCGTTTCGGGGAGCGCTGCCTGGAGTTGCTCGGCGAGGCTTGAGCCGGGGTAGATCAGGTCGGCGGGCAGTCCGTCCGGACCGTCGACGGTGGCGTTGGAGACGTCGACGAGAATCTTGTCGCGCAGTTCCTCGCGCAGGGCGACGAGCCGGTCCAGCGAGCCGGCGCCCGGGGTGGCGTTGATGACGATCCGGGCCGTCCGGGCAGCGTCGGCGGCGGCGCCCGGCGCGCGGTCCGCCACGGTCACCTCATGCCCTGCCCGGATGAGGGCTGTGGCCAGGTTGCCGCCGACGCGGCCGTTTCCGAGTACTGCGATCGTGGTCATGATGATCTGGTCCTTCCGTGCGTGCAGGTTGTGGTGCGCGGTCAGCGTGAGAGCGTGGCGACGGCCTCGGCGTGGACGCCGGGCGCGGCGGCCAGGAAGCTCTCGCTCTGCGGGGTCCAGGGGCGGCCCTCGGCGTCGGAGATCTGTCCGCCGGCCTCGGTGACGAGCAGCGCCCCGGGCAGCAGGTCCGCGCGGGCGCCGGCGAACTGCCAGAAGGCGTCGATCCGGCCTGCGGCCACGTTCGTCAGGTGCAGGGTCGCGGGCACGGAGGTGCGGACGACGAGCGCGTCGAAGAGCATCGCGCTGATCGAGGAGCCGACGCGCCGCACGACCTTCTCGTCCTCGTCCGGCCGGGCCTGGCTGGTGGCCACGATGCCCAGGCCGAGGTCCGCGGTCCGGGAGACGCGCAGCGGCCGGCCGTCGAGGTGGGCGCCCGCACCGGCGAGCGCGGTGTAGGTCTCGCCGGTCAACGGCAGGTGGACCACGGTGAGCACCGGCTGGTTGTCCCGCACGAGAGTGGCGGTCACCGCCCAATCCGGCAGGGCGTGCAGGTGGTTGACGTTGCCTTCGGCCGGATCCACGACCCACCACTCGCCGGACGGCAGCGCCCCGCCGTCCAGCTCGTCCTCCACCCAGCCCGCGTCCGGGCGCAGACGCGTTAGGCGGGGGCGCAGGATGTCGAGGGCCGTGTCGTCGTTGGCGGCGAGCGCGCGCATCAGCTCCTCGCGGGTCTGGTAGCGGACCGCCTCGCCGAAGCGCTCGCGCAGCGCCGAACCAGCCGCTCCTACGGCGATCGCGGTCTGAGCGAGCAGGTCGGCGTCGGAGGCGGTGACGTCAGTGGTCTGAAGCGTTTCGGACATGGCGGTACTCCCGTGTGAGGAAGGGGTGTTGAGGCCGGTCGGATCGAGCTGTGCGTTCCGTCTTGCGCTCTGCTCTCGAAGGTATAGAGCCCCGTAATTAACTTCAAATGCATGTTAAGCACGGCTAGGATTACTCACATGCAATTGGATTTGAACCTGCTCACCGCGCTCGACGCGCTGCTGGAGGAGGGAAGTGTGGCCGGGGCGGCGGCGCGCCTACATGTCACCGCCCCCGCGATGAGCCGGAGTCTGGGCCGAATCCGGCGCACGACCGGGGATCAGATCCTGGTGCGCACCGGTCGCACGATGACCCCGACGCCGTATGCGATCGCCGTCCGGGAACAGGTGCACGAGCTGCTGCACCAGGTCCACGGGGTGCTGGCTCCGAGCCGTGAACTCGATCTGGCAACGCTGGAGCGCACTTTCACACTCCGCTGGCACGATTCCCTGGTCGCCTTGAGCGGCCCCGCACTGCTCGCGGCCGTCCGCGAACAGGCCCCGGGGGTGCGCTTGCGCTTCGTCGCGGAATCGAGCATCGACACCCCCGAGTTGCGGCGCGGCGAGGTCGACCTGGAGGCGAACGCCAACCGCCCGAGCGCACCGGACATCCGTGCCGAGAACGTGGGCGAGACCCGCCTCGTCATCGTCGTGAGGCAGGGGCACCCCCTCACCCGCGTCAGGTCCGTCACCGCAAAGCGGTACGCCGCCGCTGAGCACGTGACCGTCTCGCGACGTGGAAACCTCAGCAATGCCGTCGACGACGCCCTCGCGCGGCTCGGCCTCACCCGCCGCGTGGTGGCGACCGCGCCCACGGAAGCGGCCGCGTTGGAGTTCGCGCGCGGCTCCGATCTCCTGATCAGCGTCCCCGAAGCCACCACGCGGTCCGCGGTCGCCGACCTCGGCCTGGTCGCGCTCCCCCTCCCGCTCGAACTGCCATCGGCACCGATATACCTGTCGTGGCATCAGCGCTACGACACCGACCACGCCCACGCCTGGCTGCGCGGGCTGGCGCGAACCGTGCTGGACATGTGCGGAGCGTCGTAGTCGGCGCCGTCCGGCCGCTTCGCCCATACGGCGGTCTGCGCGGAGGGCAGTGCGATGTTCACGATGGTGGTGTCCAGGACCACCATCAGCTGGGCGAGGCCCAGCACTGGCCAGGGCGCGCCCGCGACGCGGTGGCGCGACTCCGGGCTCAGTGGCCGCAACGGGTGCGGTGCTCACGACGTACTCCAGAAACGAGGCAGGAGAGAAAGAGAAGAGAACGGGCGCACGGCGGAGGCCGGCCGGCCTAGGGCCTGTTGCGAAAGTGGCCTCGTCGCCCGGAGGGCGGCCGCGCGGCGTCCGGTGCGTGCTCTCGGCGTGCCGCCCGGAAGCCCTCGTACTGGGCGTACTCGGGCTTTCGGGCGGTGCGGCGAGAGTGCGTGCCGGGCGTCGCGCGGCAGAGGCCACTTTCGCAACAGGCCCTAGGGGCGGCGGGCGATCCAGGTGGTGCGTGTCGTGCGGACGCTCAGGTCACCGCGGCGCACGATGCCGAGCGGGTGGGTCTCCTCCAAGAGGGCGTCGAGGGCGGCCAGGTCACCCGCTTCCAGCGCGTCGTCGGCGTGGAAGCGCAGCTTGGTCAGACAGACCTGCGCGTAGCGGCCCAACGCCGGACCGGCCTGGGAGGCGGTGAGGCGGATTTCGAAGGGGCGGCGCGCGTCCACGGTGAAGCCGGCGTCCATGAGCGTCCGGTCCCATTCGTGCGGCGGCTCGGTGTTCGTCACGGCGTGCAGCCGTGCCTCCAGCCCAGGGCGGCCGACGCCGGCGTCCTCGGGCAGGAAGCGCGGAAAGAAGTCCATCTCGCTGACCGCGAGCAGACCGCCCGGCCGCAGCTGCCCGTACGCCTGAGCCAGCGTCCGGGCCGGATCGCTCAGGTGGTGCAGGAAGGCAGCGGCCCACATCAGGTCGTACGGCTCCCCTTTGCCGGACAGGGGCCATGGCTCGTCCAGGTTCGCCTCCAGCGTGCGGATACGTCCTGCGACGCCGTGCGTGGCTGCCTGCTTCTGCAGCCGGTGCAGCATCTGGGGCGAGATGTCCGCCGCCGTCACCGACGCGGCGGGGAACCGGTCGGCGAGCGCGAGACTGCCGGTGCCGGGACCACTGCCCACATCCATGATCCGCGCCGGGACGGAGTCGGCGAGATTCACGATCCAGTCGGTCAGCTCCGTGAGGTACGGCTTGAGGACCTCGGCGTCCAGCTCCAGCAACTCCGCCATCGCGACGTCGAAGCCGCTCGCACGCTCGTGCCCGATATGACGGTGCGTGGTGTGGTGTGTGCTCATGCGCCGACGGTATGACGATCATTGCCAGCGGGTCATACACTCTTGCCGGTGAAGCAAGAATCGACTCTCGACTCCGTCGTCAGGATGCGGATCCGGTCCCTGCGCAAAGCACGCGGCTGGTCACTGGACAACCTCGCCGAACGCGCTGACATCAGCCCGTCCCAGCTCAGCCGGATCGAGACCGGGCACCGCCGCATCAGTCTTGACCAGCTCACCGCCATCGCGAGCGCCCTGGGCAAGTCCCTCGACCAGCTCGTCGAATCCCCTGACGACTCCGACGTCGTCATCCGTCCCGACCGCGACGAGGACCGGGGCCTGACCACCTGGCTCCTCAGCGGCGACAACGGCCCCCAGGGCCTGACCGTCGCCAAGATGCGCATCACCGACCCGGCGGGCGCCGTCGCGCCGGACGACCTCGGAGTCCACCCGGGCCGGGACTGGTTCACCGTGCTGTCCGGCACGGTCGTCCTCTACCTCGGCGAACGCGTCATTCGCGTCGAGGCCGGACAGGCCGCCTCCTTCTCCACCATGACCCCCCACACCCTGCGCGCCGACCGCGGGCCCGCCGAGGTCCTGTGCATCCTCGACCACAACGGCGAACGCAACCACCTCCACGCGAGCCCGTGACCATCGCGACCGCCAACGCCCGGGACGCCAAGTAGCGGGGGTTCGGCGCTCATCCCGCGACCACCGAAACAGCCGCACGGGCGCCACGTCTTCAAGCCGGGCCGTCACGGGTCTTCAGTCCTGACATGTATGCGGGTCGTGACTTGGAACGCCTGGGGTCGATTCGGGCCGTGGCGGGAGCGCCATCCGGCCCAGTCTTGCGGACGGTCTTCGACCAGCAGGCCCCGGCCTGCGCTCCACCCCACGACCGCCGACTCGACACGGACACACGAATACGGCCCGATACGCTCCTTCTCCTGAGGAGCGCAGCTTTCCCGAAGAGGGACAGGGCCCTGGTACTACAGCCTCCGATCTTGAGGTTGTGATCGGTCCTACATCACATCGATGGCGTGACCCTCAACGTGGACAGCGACGACGTCAACAAGCAGGTGACCGTCGGTTCATGGGCCGCCGACCGCTCCCTCGCGCCCGGTCTCGCCACCTGGACCCTCAATTCACCTGCGGGGACGGAGCCGGGTTTCCTGTCGCCCCGCCGTCGTACTCGCCCGCACCACCAACCGCGTCGACAGTTCCGTCCGCGTGCTCTCCGGACGGTCGCCGTCCATCATGCGTACCAGCAGCCGCAGCGCCGTCGCCGCCATCTCCGACAGCGGCTGGCGCACCGTGGTGAGCTGCGGGGTGAGCCAGCGGGCCTCCGGGAGGTCGTCGAAGCCTACGACGCTCATGTCGTCCGGTACCCGCAACTCCCGCTCGGACAGGGCCTCGTAGACGCCCAGGGCCATGCGGTCCGAGCAGACGAAGACGGCCGTGGGCGGCTCGGGCAGGTCGAGGAGTTCCAGCATGCGGCGGCGAGCGAGGCTCTCGTCGAAGCCGGCGTGGCGGACGTACTCGGGGCGGTACCGGACGCCGGCCGACGCGAGCGCCGAACGGTAGCCCGCCACCCGCCCGCTGCTGCACATCTTGTGCTGGTGACCGGCGATGACGGCGATCCGCTCATGGCCCAGCGCCAGCAGATGTTCCGTCGCCGTCACCCCGCCCTGCCAGTTCGCCGCGCCCACCGACACCACGCCCGCCGGAGGCTCCAGCACCGGGTCGATCAGCACGTACGGAACGCGGTGCTGGTCCAGCCAGGCGTACTGCGACTCCGTCAGCTCGGCCAGGTTGAACAGCACGCCCGAGGAGCCACGGGCGACGAGCTTGTCCAGCCACCCCCGCTCGGGGGCGCTGCCCCGGGTCCGGGTGAGGCCGGCCGACACCACCACCTCCAGCCCCGCGTCGTGGGCCGCCGCCTCCACTCCGTGCAGCACCGCCCCCGACCAGGAGGTGTCCAGCGAGTGCACGACCAGGTCGACCAGGCCCGAGGACTTCACCGCGTCGAAGCGGGGTCTGCGGACGTAACCGAGCCGGTCCAAGGCCTCCGTGACCCGGCGTCGGGTCTCCGGTGCCACGTCCTCGCGGCCGTTGACCACCTTCGAGGCGGTCGGCACGGACACCCCGGCCTCGCGGGCCACGACCGCAAGGGTCGGCCCGGCGGCCACGCTCGCACTCCCCGTACGGACCATCGGGAACCACCTCTCCGGCCCGCCCGAGGGCCATGAAAAGTTTCGACCAGCGCCGAAATAGTAAGCGCTTCCTACCCTAGGTTCATTGCGTGAAGTCGGGAAGAGGCCGGACTTCCCAGGTCCTGGTGGTCTTGAACTTTCGAAACTTCGAACGCCAGGGGCGGCTACGGCGACGGGTACGGCGGCGGCTCACCGCAGGTGAGCCGGAACCCGGTGAAGTCGGCCGTGAACGCCCCGTCGACGAGGTCCACGGCGTGGATGCCGGCCATCGACCCGGTGAAGCGCAGCTTGGATCCGTAGTCGTCGGACAGCTTGGTGAAGTCCAAGGGGGGCCCGACCGGTGTACGCGTCGTCTCGCTCCGGACGACGTCGACGTACCAGAAGCGCGCCTTTGCCCCCTCGACCGTCACCCCGAGCGTCAGCGGCCCCGTCGCGTCGACGTCGACGACGGCCACCCGCCGGGTGCCGGACTCCTCGCGCTCCACCAGGCCGAGCACCGTACGGCCGCCGCCCCGCCACTGCTGCCCGCGCTGCTCCTCACCCTCCGGCTCCGCCCAGGTCAGGTCGAGGGCGAGATACGCCTCCGTGTTGTACCAGAGCACCAACCCGGCGGCCTGCGTGAAGGTGCTGGGGTGGGCCTCGACCGTGACCTCCGCCTCCGCCCGGTGCTCGGTGATCCGCTGGGCCAGCAGACTGTGCGCCCAGCGTGACTCGGGACCGTGCCGGCCGCGCAGCCGGATCCGTCCTGGGCGGGTCGTGGCGTCCGCCCAGGACGGATCCGGGTACCCGCGCAGGGTGCTCCATGGCCAGCCCAACGGGTCGTTGTCATCCGTGCGTCGGGTCTCCGCCCGCAACGGATCCGCCGGCACGTCGGCCTCGGCCTCGGCCTGGATTTCGGCCTGGGCCTCGACCTCGACCTCGGCCTGGGCCTCGACCTCGGCCTGGGCCTCGACCTGGACCTCGGCCGCAGGATGCGCACCCCCGTGTCGCATCCTGGGCCAGCCCTCCGCGTCCCACGTCACCGCCTGGATCGCCGTCTCGCGGCCGAGCGGGCAGCGCGGACCGCCGGGCGTGTGGAGAGGGCGGGCCGTGAGATGGCTCAACACCCATTCCCCGCCCGGGGTTTCGACCAACTCACCGTGCCCCGCTTTCTGCAGCGGCAGCGTCGGATCGTCCCGGGACGTGAGCAAGGTGCGGTCGTCGAGTTCGTACGGGCCCGTGAGCTCACGAGCGCGTGCCACCCGTACCCCGTGCTCGAATCCCGTGCCGCCCTCCGCCAGGACCAGGTGGTACCAGCCCTCCCGGCGGATCAGCTTCGGTCCCTCGACGAGCCGGTCGTGCTGGAGCAGCAGACGCGTGTCACCGACGCGGGCCAGCGACGTGCGATCCAGCTCCGTCAGGACGATGCCGGCGAAGCGGCGGCCGTCCGGGCGGTGGTCGTTCTGGAGGTTCAGCAGCCACAGCCTGCCGTCCTCGTGGAAGAGCGCGGGGTCGAAGCCGTGGCTCGCCACCCGGCGCGGTGCCGTCCACCTGCCGCCCGGCTCCGTGGCCGTGGCGACATAGGTGTCCGTGTCGAAGTACGGCGTGCCGACCGAGCGGACGATCGAGTAGACCACCCAGAAGCGCTCCCCGTCCCAGCTCAGCGAGGGGGCCCAGATGCCGCCCGAGTCGGGGACGCCGGCGAGCGAGTCGCCGGGGGCCGCGCCCCGCACGTGGCCCGCGTACTCCCAGTGCGCGAGGTCCCGGGAGCGGTGGATCGGGATCGTCGGGAACCACTCGAAGGAACTGGTCGCCACGTAGTACCAGTCGCCGGCCCGGACCAGTGAGGGGTCCGGGGCGAAGCCGCGGATGACGGGATTGTGCAGCACCGTCACGTCAGGGCTCCCCACAACGCGCTCACGCCAAGCCTCCTGGTGTCAGGCTCACTTGAGGGCCCCCAGGGTCACGCCCGAGCGCCAGTAGCGACGCATCGCCACCATCATGATCGCCATCGGCACGATGGACAACAGCGCCCCCGTCAGGACGAGGCTCGTCAGGTCGACGCCGGACTCCAGGCGCTTGCCGGACCAGTTGTACAGGCCCAGGTTCAGCGTCCAGTTCTCCTCGCCGCGCAGCACGGTCAGCGGGAGGAAGAAGGCGTTCCAGGTGTTGACGAAGGCCAGCAGGAAGACCGTGGCGCCGCCGGTCGTCATCATCCGCAGGACGATGCTGAAGAAGATCCTCAGCTCCCCGGCGCCGTCGATACGGGCCGCCTCGAGGAGTTCGAAGGGAATCGTCGACTCGGTGTACACCTTGGCGAGGTACACGCTGAAGGGGTTGATCAGGCAGGGGATCAGCATCGCCCAGGGCGTGTCCACCAGGCCGATCTCCGAGAACAGCAGATAGAGGGGGAGGGTGAGCAGGGCGATCGGGATGAGGAACGAGCCGACCACGCACGCGAAGACGAGGTTGCGGCCGGGGAAGTCGAAGCGGGCCAGACCGTAGCCGGTGGCCAGGGCGAGCAGGGTGCCGCCGAGGGAGCCGACCCCCGCGTACAGGAACGAGTTGGCTGTCCAGCGCAGGAAGATGCCGCCGTCGTACGTGAACAGCTGATGCAGGTTGTCCCACAGGTGCCAGCCGGAGAACCACAGGCCGTTCGACTGGTACAGCCCCGTGCGGTCCTTGGTGGCGGCGACGATCAGCCACCACACCGGGAACAGGCTGTAGACGCTGGCCATGACCAGCCCGACCAGGAGGAAGCGCTGGCCGCCGCGACCGCGTGAGGCGGGGTCCGGGTGGGTCAGGCGCCGGACCGGACGCGTCGGCGACTCGGTGCCGTTGTCGGTCATCAGCATCAGTCCGCCTCCTTCGAGGTGAGCCGGTAGAAGAGGAAGGAGGCGATGCCGAGGATCAGGGCGAGCAGCACCGACAGGGCGGCGGCGTAGTGGTAGTTGCCGGCGTTGAACGCCTGGTTGTAGATGATCATGATCGGCGTGAAGCTGTCGCTGACCGTCTGCGGGGTGACGTTGCGGAACAGCGCGGGCTCGTTGAAGAGCTGCAACATCTGGATGATCGACAGCATGCCGGTCAGCACCAACGCCCCACGGACGTACGGGATCTTGACGCTCAGGGCGATGCGCCGCTCGGAGGCGCCGTCAAGGCGTGCGGCCTCGAAGAGCTCGCGCGGCACGCCCTGGAGCGCCGAGTAGATGATCACCATGTTGTAGCCGATGCCGTGCCAGGTCAGCAGGTTGCCAATGGCCGGCCACACCATCGAGGGCGCGAAGAAGTTCCAGGCGAACCCGAACGCGTCGCCCAGCGGGGTGAGCGGGCCCACATCGGGGCTGTAGAGGTTGATCCACACGAGGGCGGCGACGACGCCGGGGATCATGTACGGCACCAGCAGCAGGATCCGGAACCGGCTCGCCACCTTCGAGGTCAGCGCGTCGAGGAGCAACGCCAGCACCAGGCTGATCAGCAGCATCACCGGGATCTGGACGCAGGCGAAGACCACCACCCGCAGGACAGAGCCCATGAACGCCGTATCGCTCAGGCCCTGTCGGTAGTTGTCGAGGCCGGAGAAGCGTTCCGTGGAGCCGCCGAGACCGAGCCCGGACTGCTGCACGCGGAACAGCGACTGGTAGACGGCGTAGCCGATGGGGAGCAGGTACAGGAAGACGAAGCCGAGCTGGAAGGGCACCGTGAAGGCGGCGCCCTTCCAGCGCAGGGAGCGAATCATCGTGGAACGCCTCAGCCCTTGACGCTGATACCGCGGGACTTCAGGTCGTCGACCGTCCACTGCTGCATGTGCGCCAGCAGGTCGGTGACCTTCTCCTCCTTGTTGACCACCTTCGCCCAGCCGTTCTGCATCTCGGTGAACATCGCGGTCCAGTCCGGGCCGTAGATCCAGTCGGTGGTCACCGTGTTCAGGCTGTCGGTGACGGTCTTCTGGGCGGGCTCGTAGTTCGGGCCGAGCAGCTTCTCGGAGATCGCGTCACCGACGTACGTGTCGCTGTCCTTGAGCGCCGGCATCACGCCGTTGCCGGTCTCCGGGCTTGCCATCGTCTTGACCGCGCCGGGGTTCGTGGACATCCACAACGCGGCCTCGGCGGCCTGCTCCTGGTGCGCGCAGCCCTTGGTCACCAGGGTCACGCTGCCGGTGAGGTTGGTGCCCGCCGGGGTCTTGGCGGCCTCGCCGGTGAACGTCGGCCACGGCGAAAGGGCCCACTTCCCGAAGGACTTGGTGAAGTTCTGCACCATGCCCGCCATCTGCCAGGTGGAGATCTGCCGGGTCGCGGTGCCGCCGTTGTCGTAGTTGCGCTGCACGGCCGCGTAGTCGGCGAAGGACAGCTTGGAGTTGAGGTCGTTGTCGATGATCTCCTGGATCACCTTCGCGGCCTTCAGCGTGCCCTCGTCCTGGAAGTCCACCTTCCAGGAGTTGCCGTCGATGGCGTACCAGTGCGCCCCGGCCTGCATGGCCAGCACCTCCAGGGTGCTCGGGTCCTCGCCGGCGTAGTTGGTGATCTTGACGCCGTGCTTCTTCAGCTCCTTGCCCGCGGCGATGAACTCGTCCCAGGTCGTCGGGGCCTTGAGGCCGTACTTCTGGAAGATGTCGGTGCGGTAGATCGTGAAGTTCGGCGCGGAGCTGGTCGGGACGCCGTACATCTTCCCCTGCACCTCGGCGCTCGCCCACGAACCGGCGTTGAACTTGTCCTTGTCCGACCCGACGTACTGGGTGATGTCGGCGAGCGCGCCCTGCGAGACCCAGCTCGTGACGTACTCGGCCGTGTTCTGCACCAGGCAGGGCGCGTTGCCGGCCTTCACCGCGTTCGTCAGCTGCTTCTGCATGGTCAGCTGGTCGGTGACCTTGGTGTACTTCAGCTGGACGTCCTTGTGGGCGGCGTTGAACGCCTTGACGACGGCCTCCTGGCCGTTGGCCCAGCCCCAGAAGGGGAGGGTGACGGGACCGGACGACTTTGCGTCGCCTCCTGAGTCCGACCCGCCGCAGGCGGAGAGCAGACCTGTCAGCGTGAGGCCGACGACGGCTGCCTGGGTGAACCTTCTCCGGGAGCTGGTGAAGTTCATCTGACCGTGATCCTTCGGGATTGGGCGTTCTCAGAACAAGAGGACGGCGACTCGGGGCGCTGGCCAGAAACGGCGGCGGGACGACCGTCAGCTCGCGGTTGTGGGGAACCGGCCAAGCGGAAGCTGTAGTAAGCGGTTGCCGTGAAGGTAGGCCGACAGGTCCGCCGGGAGCAAGGGGTGTGCCGGAATTTATTGCCTAAAGCGGCGAAACTCGCTGGTAGTCGAGAGAAAACGTTTACGAAACTTGATCACGGCCGCGCGGGCGGCCGCACCGAGTTCCGTACGACGACATGGGTGCCCAGCA
Organism: Streptomyces sp. NPDC050287; assembly: GCF_044459385.1. Classification (NCBI taxonomy): domain Bacteria; kingdom Bacillati; phylum Actinomycetota; class Actinomycetes; order Kitasatosporales; family Streptomycetaceae; genus Streptomyces; species Streptomyces sp. NPDC050287. The sequence goes on from NZ_JBITIY010000003.1 coordinate 363,687, forward strand.
CCAGGTGGTCGCCGTCGATGCCCTTGCGGCGGCCCCCGCCGCCCTCGCGCAGGTCGGCGACCGCCCGGAGGGCGACCCGGCCCATCTCCTCGTACGGCACGTGCACCGTGGTGAGTTGGGGGGTGAGTTGGGAGGCCAGCGGGATGTCGTCGTAGCCGACGATCGAGACGTCCTCGGGCACCCTGAGGCCGGCCGCGCGCAGCGCCTGCATCGCGCCCGCGGCGACCACGTCCGTCCCGGCGAGCACCGCGGTGAAGGGCGGCCCGTCGCGCAGGGCCTCCTCGACGGCCCGGTAGCCGTGCTGGTCGTCGTACGGGCCGTGGCGCACCATGCCCGGGTCGAACGGCACCCCGTACGCCTCGAAGGCGCGTCGCGCACCCCTCAACCGGCCCTGGGCGGTGCTGAGTCCGGCGTGGCCGGGCAGGACGAGGACCTGGCGGTGACCGGCCGACAGCAGATGGCTCGCCATCGCGTAGGCGCCGCCCTCGTTGTCGTAGTCGACCGTCGTCGCCGGTACGTCACCCTCCAGGGACGGCCTGCCGACCAGGACCAGCCGGGAGCCGGCCGCGTCCAGGGAACGGGCGAAGCGGGCCATGCGCAGCTGGTACTCGTCCTGGTCGTAGGCGCCGCCGAGCAGGACCACCGCGGCGACCCCCTGCTGGCGCATCAGGTTGATCAGGGCGAGTTCGCGCTCCGGATCGTTCCCGGTGGTGCCGACCAGCGAGAGCCAGCCGCGCAGCGTGGCGGCGCCCTCGACACCCTTGGCGACGTGGGCGAACGCGGCGCCGGTGATGTTGTCCATGAGGATCGCGACCGTCGGCGTACCGCCCCCGGCGAGGGAGCGGGCGTGCGCGTTGGTGACGTAGTCCAGGTCCCGGACCACTTTCATCACCCGTCGGCGCAGTTCCTCCGAGACGGGGTAGTTGCCCGACAGGACGCGCGACACGCTCGCGACCGAGACGCCCGCCTGCTCCGCCACGTCGCGGATGGTGGCCCGTCCGGCGTCCCCCGCCACCTTGCGCTGACTCACCGTTGCGGCTCCTTCACCGTTGCGCCTGTTCCGCCGGGCGGTCCGGGCTCCGGGGCGCCCCGCACAGCGTGCCCGGGGCGGTGGGACGACCCCCGTTCCGGCGTCCGTGCGGAAACCGTATCCCATTGTTTCCGGCATGCGCCGCGGCCGGTCGGCCCGGGACTCACGCGACCCGGGCCAGGTCCGAGTGACGTACCTCGTGCTCCGGCGGCGTCCCCGCGACCAGGCGTTCCAGTTCCTCGACGACGATCCGGCCGAGGCGTTCCAGTTCGTTGCCGAGGGAGCCGGCGATGTGCGGGGTGAGGAAGACGTTGGGCAGCCGGTAGAGGGGGGAGCCGGCGGGCAGCGGCTCGGGCTCGGTGACGTCGAGGATCGCGTGCAGCCGGCCGGAGACCAGCTCGTCGGTGAGCGCCTCGGGGTCGACGAGGGCGCCCCGGGAGGTGTTGATCAGGACCCCGCCGTCCCGGACCAGGGCGAGCCGGCCGGCGTCGAGCATGCGGTAGGTCTCGGGGATGTCCGGGGCGTGCAGGCTCACGATGTCGCTGTGCCGGAGCAGGTCGTCCAGCGGCAGGAGCTCGGCGCCCAGGGCGGCGGCCTCGGCGGGACTGACGTACGGGTCGTGCAGCAGCACCGTGAAGTCGAACGGCCGGAGCAGCTGCAGGAGTCGGCGGCCCACCCGGGAGGCGCCGATGACGCCGACGCGCCGGCCGACGTTGCCCGTGGCCGCCGTCTCGGCGGGGGGCGGATAGGCGTGGGTGGCGCGAAAGCGCTCGCGGTGGGTGAAGGTGTCCTTGCCGGCGAGCAGGATCATCGCGAGGGTGTACTCCGCGACCGGCAGGGCGTTGCCGGTGACCGCACTGGAGACGGTGATCCCGCGTTCCCACAGCGCCTCCCCGACCAGGGAGCGGACCGAGCCGGCGGCGTGCAGGACGGTCCGCAGCCGGGGTGCCGTGGCGAGGACCGCGGCGTCGAGGCGCGGACAGCCCCAGCCGGTGATCAGCACCTCGGCCCGGGCCAGGGCGTCTGCCGCGGCCGGATCGGTGAAGTCCTGTACGACCAGGGCGGGATCGAGCTCGGCCGCCCTGGTCAGCCGGGTCATGAGCGGCGGAGGGAAGAGCAGGGGCAGGTGCACCGGATCCATCGCGAACACGGCTCTGGGTGGCTGCGGGCTGGGCATGTCTCTCCTGACACTCTCGACACAGTGGCTGGAAACATTTTCTGAAAGCGCCTTCTATCGGTGTCTCACCGTAGATCTGGCGGAGACGGTCGGTCAATCGACGGGACGGTGGAGGCCGGCGGGGGTGAGAGGAGGCCGCGCAGGGATGCGGGGCGGCCTCGGCCGGCCCCTGGGCGGCCTGACATGGTGAAATCGCTTACTGGCCGTTTCTGATGGCTCCCGAGTGGGACAACCGGTTCCCGAGAAACGGCCCGTGAAAACGCGGTCCCCTGGTCCGGCCGCGCATGCTGATCAGACCGTTCCGGCGCGGGCCGACCGTGCTCCTTCGGCCCGTGACGCCGAGGTTACCGGGTCTTTTCGAAAGTTCGTCAAGGGTATTGACGCCGTTTCCGGACAGGAAGAAGCTCCTCCCCAACGCGCAGCAACCGGTTGCCGACAGAGCAGGAGGTGGTGCGTTCATGCGCCCCGAAGACGGTGCTCCCCTGAGCCGCCGCCGGTTTCTCTCCCTCTCGGCGGCCGGTGCCGCCACCGGCGCGGCGGCGCTCAGCGGCTGTGCCCTCCAGGTGTCCACCGGGGTCAGCGGCCGGGGCGAGACGGTCACGGTGATGGCCAAGCCCGACGACATCTCCCCGGATCTGATCCGGCAGGCCCAGAAGGACATCGGCGTCAAGATCGTCACGGTGCGGTACGACCTCACCAAGCTGATCGGGATGATGACCAACGGGACCCCGCCCGACCTGGTGCGCGGTGTCGGTGCCGTGGACGCGCCGTACTTCGCGGCGCGGGACGTGATGGAGAACCTGGACCCGTACTTCGCCAGGAGTTCGGTGCTGAAGCTCGACGACCTGGACCCGGTCAACGACCTGTGGCGCTACGACGGCCGCACCCAGGGCAAGGGCCCGCGCTACGGCATGGCGAAGGACTTCTCCCAGGACTCCATGTTCTGGTACAACACCGCCCTCTTCGACCAGGCGGGCGTCGACTACCCGCCGGAGCTGGAGCCGGTCACGTTCGAGGAGTGGCTCGAAACCGCCAAGCGGCTCACGCGCCGCAAGAACGGTCAGACCACGGTGTTCGGCGGCAGTTACAACGGAGTGCTCACCCCCAATCTCCTGGCGAGTCTGACGGCGGCCGCCGGCGGAAGCCTCTTCAACGACGACTTCTCCCGCATCGACTTCACCACCCCCGAGGCCCGCAAGGCACTGGACTGGTACATCGAGTACGGCCGCACCAAGGTCGGGCCCAGCATCGTCCAGCCCGACCCCAACGCCTGGGACGGGCCCACCTACCAGGCAAACCGCATGGCCATGTCGGGCAGCGGCTACTGGCTCGGCGGTCTGATCAACGCCGACAAGAAGCTGGCGCCGGTCTCCCGCCTCGCCCCGGCCCCCGTCTTCCAGGGCGGCCCGCGGGTCAGCCCCTGCCAGGCCGGCACCGGCTTCTGGATGCCGAGGAAGGCACACCACAAGGACGCCGCCTGGCGGGTCTTCGAGTGGTTCTTCGGCGAGGGGCCCGCCAAGGGCCGCGCGTCCGGCGGCTGGGGCATCCCCACCCTGAAGTCGCTGCGGCCGCTGATGCCGGCGCAGGCGGACTACCAGAAACGGGAGCTGGAGGTGCAGAACGCCGAGCTGAAGCACTTCTCGGTGATCGCCTTCACCCCGTACGCCACCGCGGACTCGCTCTACGCCCTCTTCAACGAGATCGCCCCGGCCGCGATGAACGGCCGGATGTCCGTCGACACCCTGGCCGGACGCCTGAACTCGGCCATCAACGAGCAGCTCAAGCGCGGTAAGGAGCAGGTGGGATGACGGTCGATCAGATCTCCTCCGTCGCGAAACGGCCGCCCGGCGCGGCCGGGAGGGCCGGGCGGGCGCGGGCCTCGGACCGGCCGCGGACCTCCATGACCGCGCGCAGGCACCGGGCGTTCTACCTGTTCACCTCGCCCTGGATCACCGGCTTCCTGCTGCTGACCGTCGTCCCGATGGCGTACGCGCTGTGGCTGAGCTTCACCACCTACGACGGCATCTCGCCCAACTGGCGCTACGTCGGTCTCGGCAACTACAGCGAGTTGCTCACCGACTCCCGGACCTGGGACTCCCTGGGCCGCACCGGCCTGTTCGCGGTGACCTCGGTGCCGCTGTCCATCATCGCCGGGCTCGGGCTCGCCGTGCTGGTCAACCGCCCGATCAGGGCACGCGGACTGTTCCGCACCCTGCTCTATCTGCCGGCCGTGGTGCCCCCGGTGGGTGTGGGCCTCGCCTTCAAGGCGCTCTTCGACCAGAACTCCGGTGCCGCCAACGGTGTCCTGACCCTGTTCGGCGTCGACGCGCTGGGCTGGCTCGCCGACCCCTACGCCCGGTATGTGCTCCTGATGAGCGTGCTGTGGGCCGCCGGAAACATCATGATCATTTCGCTGGCCGGGCTCCAGGACGTGCCCCGCGAACTCCACGAGGCCGCCCGCATCGACGGGGCGAGCGCCTGGCGGACCTTCCGCAGCATCACCGTGCCGCTGCTGTCGCCGGTGCTGCTCTTCCAGACGGTGACCGGAGTGATCGCCTCGGTGCAGACCATCATGCCGCTGCTGCTGACACCCGACGGCACGACGGCGGGCGTCACCGCGCTGCCGCAGTCCAACTACCTCTACATGATGCATGTGTTCGGGCAGTACTTCGCGCTCGGCCGCTACGGCTACGCCTCCGCACTCCTGTGGGTGCTCTTCGTGCTGATCCTCATCGTGACCGGACTCATCTTCAGGTTCACGTCCGGCGTGGTGTTCTACAACGTCGACCCGGAGGCGAAGAAGTGACCGCCACCAGCCTGCCCGCAGCGTCTTCTGGGTCCGCGGGGTCCACCACCAGCGGGACCGCCCACTCCGTGCCCCGGGTGCGGATACGGGTGAACCGCCTCGTCCTCTACACCGTTCTGGTCGCGCTCACCGGCCTGTTCGTCGGTCCCTTCGGCTGGCTGGTCCTCACCGGCCTGAAGACCCCGGCCGAACTGGCCGCCTCGCCCGTGCACTGGCTGCCCGACCACTTCCAGTGGCACAACTTCGCCGACGCCTTCAACCTCATCGACTTCCTCGGCTACGCCCGCAACTCGCTGATCATCGCGACCGTTTACGCCACCCTCGTCACCCTCAGCTCCGCCTGGGTCGGCTTCGGCTTCGCCCGCCTGGAGGCGCCCGGCAAGAAGACACTGTTCGGCGTCCTGCTCGGGTCGATGATGCTGCCCCAGCTGATCACCCTGCTGCCGACGTACCTGATCTTCGCCAAGCTCGGGATGGTCGACACCTACTGGCCGTGGGTGCTGTGGGGCCTGTCCGCCGCCCCGTATCTCGTCTTCCTCTTCCGCCAGTTCTTCGCCGGGCTGCCGCGCGAGCTGGAGGAGGCCGCGATCGTCGACGGCTGCGGCTACGCCACCATCTTCTGGCGGATCTTCCTGCCGCAGTCCTGGCCGGTGCTGTCCGCGAGCTTCGTGATCGCCTTCACCTGGAGCTGGGGTGATTACATCGCGCCCCAACTCCTCCTGTCCACAGACAAGTCGACGCTCGCCGTCGCTGTGATGTCGACGTACGTCACCACCGCCGGCACGCCCGTCGCCAACCTCCAGGCCGCGGCCTCCGTGATGTACGTCGTGCCGATCCTGCTGATCTTCCTCATCGCCCAGCGCGGTTTCGTCGCCGGGATGTCGACGACGGGCCTCAAGTAATCCCCCGCACCGACCTGTTGCAAGGAGTAACGCATGAACACGCCCCTGTCCCGCCGTACGGCCCTTCAGGCGGCCGGCGCCACCGTGCTCGCCGCCGGACTGTCGGGCTCGCTGTCGGCCACGGCGGCCCACGCGGACGACGCCACCTCCGCGCCGAAGCTGGTCACCTACCCCCGGCCGGCCGACATGCCGACGAACACCAGCTTCAAGGTGAGAGTCCGGACCGTCCCCGACGGCGACTGGCAGACCCTGGACATCTGGCGGCCCCAGCTGGAGGAGATCAACCCCACCACCGGGTCCGGCAAGGTCCTCAACACCTCGATGGTGTACTTCGACTTCCAGGGCTCCGCCGAGATCGAGGTCACCTACCTCAAGGGCGGCACCACCAAGGCCCGGGTACGCCCGGACGCGCTGGGCATCAAGCCCGAACTCCTCGGCGACACCCTGCGGTTCAACCTCGACGAGCCGCGTGACGTCGTCGTGCAGATCAACGACGAGATCTTCGACTGTCTGCACGTCATCACCAACCACATCGACCCGAACCCGCCGGCCGCCGACGACCCCGACGTCATCTACTTCGGCCCCGGCACCCACACCGTCACCGGGAACGTCCTCACGGTCCCCAGTGGCAAGACCGTGTACCTGGCGGGCGGCGCCGTTCTGAAGGCGCAGGTGTTCTTCAAGAACGTGGAGAAGGCCGCCCTCACCGGCCGCGGCATGCTCAACGCCGGTCCGGGCGGAATCCTCTGCGAGGGCAGCAAGAACATCCGGGTCGAGGACGTCATCATCATGAACCCGAACGGCTACGCGGGCACGTTCGGCATGAGCGAGAACGTCCACGTCAAGAAGGCGCGGTCGTTCAGCTCCAAGGGCAACGGCGACGGCTTCGACGTCTTCTCCTCGACCGGGATCGTCTTCGACGGCTGCTTCATGCGCAACTCCGACGACTGCTTCGCCATCTACTGCCACCGCTGGGACTACTACGGCGACACCCGCGACATCACCATCCAGAACTGCACCCTGTGGGCCGACGTAGCCCACCCGATCAACGTCGGCACGCACGGCAACACCGACGCCCCCGAGACGCTCGAGAACCTCGTCATCAAGAACATCGACGTCCTCGACCACCGCGAGCCCCAGATGAACTACCAGGGCTGCATCGCCCTCAACCCCGGCGACTCCAACCTGATCAAGAACGTCAGCATCGAGGACGTACGGATCGAGGACTTCCGCTGGGGCCAGGTCATCTACATGAAGGTGATGTTCAACCCGAAGTACAACACCTCGGTCGGCCGCGGCATCGAGGACGTCTACGTCAAGAACCTCAGCTACACGGGCACGCACGCCAACCCCTCGCTGTTCCTCGGCTACGACGCCGAGCACGCCATCAAGAACGTCACCTTCGAGAACCTGGTCATCAACGGGCTGGTCGTCGCCGACTCGATGAGGAAGCCGACCTGGTACTACACCACCGACGCGATCCAGTGGTTCTACAACGAGCACGTGACGAACCTGAAGTTCCTCACGACCGCCGAGGCCGAGGCGGCAGCCGCGTCATGACGATCCCTGCCCCGACCCGCCGGGGTTTCCTCGGCGGCACGGCGGCCCTGCTGCTGGCGGCGGGCGCGAGCGGACTGCTCGCGCCCACCGCCGCCCGGGCCGCCGCACAGAACACCGGCCTGCGCGCGTTCACCCACCCCGGCCTGCTGCACAGCGCCGCCGACCTGGCCCGTATGCGGGCCGCCGTCGCCGCCAAGGCATCCCCCGTCTACGACGGCTACCTGGCCCTCGCCGCCCATGCGCGCTCCAAGTCGACGTACACCGTCCAGAACACCGGCCAGATCACCTCCTGGGGACGCGGCCCCACCAACTTCCAGAACCAGGCCGTCGCCGACTCGGCCGCCGCCTACCAGAACGCCCTGATGTGGTGCGTGACGGGTGAGCGGGCGTACGCGGACAAGGCGAGGGACATCCTCAACGTCTGGTCGTCCTCCCTGACGGTGATCACGGGCGCGGACGGCCCGCTCGGCGCCGGGCTGCAGGCCTTCAAGTTCGTCAACGCGGCCGAACTGCTCCGGCACACCGGCTACGACGGCTGGACGGCCACCGACATCGCCCGCTGCGAACGGTCCTTCCTGGACGTCTGGTATCCCGCCGTGTCCGGCTACATGCTCTACGCCAACGGCAACTGGGATCTGACGGCCCTTCAGACGATCCTGGCCATCGGCGTGTTCTGCGAGGAGCGCACCCTCTTCGAGGACGCCCTGCGCTTCGCCGCCGCCGGAGCCGGCAACGGCAGCATCGCCCACCGCGTCGTCACCGACGCCGGCCAGGGCCAGGAGTCCGGCCGCGACCAGGGCCACGAACAGCTCGCGGTCGGCCTGACCGGCGACATCGCCCAGGTCGCCTGGAACCAGGGCGTCGACCTGTGGGGCTTCGACGAGAACCGCGTCCTCGCGAACTTCGAGTACGCCGCCCGCTACAACCTCGGCGGCGACGTCCCGTTCGTCCCCGACCTCGACCGCACCGGCAAGTACATCAAGCAGACCGTCTCCGCGACCGGCCGTGGCGCCATGCCCCCGATCTACGAGATGGCGTACGCCCACTACGCCGGGGTCCGAGGCCTCGACACCCCGTCCACCAAGGCGGCCGTCTTCCGCGGCACCGGCGGCGCCCGGGTCGTCGAGGGCAGCAACGACGACCTCCCCAGCTGGGGTACCTTCACCTACGCCGGCACCGAGGCCCCGGCGCCGACCGTGCCGACGGCGCCGACGGGCGTCACGGCGATCGGGGACGGCACCTCCGTCACCGTGAGCTGGCTGCCGTCCGTGTGGGCGAGCACCTACACCGTCCGCAGGGCCGACAAGCCCGAGGGGCCGTACGAGGAGATCGTCACCGGAGTCGACGAGCCGGCGTACAAGGACGGCGGGGCGCGCGCGGGGCGGACGTACTACTACACGGTCTCCGCCGCCAACTCCCTGGGCGGCAGCGGAGATTCGGAAGTGGCCGCCGCCACCGCCGGTCTGCCCGAGCCCTGGTCCACCCAGGACCTCGGGGAGGTGAGGATCCCCGGCTCCGCCGTCTTCGACGGTGAGCGGTTCGTGCTGGAGGCGTCCGGCACCGCCGACACCTACCGCCTGGTCCAGCTGCCGCTGCCCGGCGACGGCACGGTCACCGCGCGGATCGTGTGGCCGCTCAGCTCGCAGTACTCCAAGATCGGCGTGGCTCTGAGGGCCTCCCTCGACGCGGAGGCGGCGTACGCCGCCATGCTCATCCAGGGGCTGCCGCTGCACACCTGGAGCGGGGTGTGGACGGTACGGCCATCGGCGGGGGCCGGTGTCTCCGCGACCGGCAGCACGCCCGTGCCGCCGTCCCAGCAGCAGGCGATCACCACGTCCGCCGCCTTCCCCATCGCCGGCCTCGGCACCCTGCCCGAGTCGGCCACCCCGCTTCAGGCGCCGTACGTCGAGGGCGCCGGCGACGGCTACCGGCTGCGCGCCCCCTACTGGGTGCGGGTGACCCGCAAGGGCCGCGGCTGCACCGGCGCCATCTCGCCGGACGGCATCCGCTGGACCGAAGTGGGCTCCACCGAGGTTGAGTTGGGGCACACCGCGTACGCCTGCCTGGCCCTCACCTCCTGCCTCGGCGTCGACGAGACCTACGCCGAGACCGGCACCGGCGCCTTCGACAACGTCAGCGTGACGTCGGCGTCCGGCGAGGTGTGGTCCGTGCCGAAACCCGCCCGCACCACCGGTGACCTGAGCGCGGCCGGCGGCGCCGACGCCGTCGAGCTGGCCTGGACCGACCCCGACCTCTCCGCCCGCTACAAGGTGCTGCGCGCCACCGACGCCGACGGCCCGTACGTGACCCTCGCGACCGGCGTCGGCCCCGTCGGGTCCGGCACCCGCATCCGGTACGCGGACGCCACCGGCACGCCCGGGACGACGTACCACTACGCCGTCGCGAAGGCCAACACCGCCGGACGCGGCCCGCTCTCGCGGCCCGCGTCGGCGACCATGCCGACCCCGTCCCTTCCCCAACTCACCTCTGCCACGGTGGCGTTCGCCAACCAGGGCGTCACCTTCGGGCACCTGCTGCGGGCCTCGCACGAGCCGATCCGGTTCGCCGCGCGAGGGCTGCCCGACGGACTCCGTGTCGACAAGCGCACCGGTCTGATCTCCGGAACCCCCACCCAAACCGGCGAGTTCACGGTGACGACGATCGCGGGCAACGCCGCCGGTGACGCCACCGGCACGCTCACCCTCACGGTCGGCACACCCCCGCCCGCCCCCTGGACCTACGGCGACCTCGGCGACGTGATCCTCGACGACCGCGCCCACGGCACGCTCGGCGTGGTCGCCATCCGTACCCCCGGCAGCACCGCCCACCAGGACGGGACCTTCGTGGTGCGGGGCGCCGGGACCGACCTCACCGTCAACAACCAAGGCATGACAGGGCAGTTCGTACGACAACCCGTCACCGGGGACCGCACGGTCACCGCCCGGCTGGTCTCCCGTACCGGGGCCACCGCCGACCGGGTGGGACTGCTGATGGCCAAGTCGCTGTCACCGTTCGACCAGGCCGCGGGCGTGATCGTCACCGGCGGGACGACCGCGCAGCTCATGCTGCGGCCCACCGTGGCCGGAGCCTCCGCCTTCTCGGGCACCACCACCGTCCCCCTGCCCCTGCTGCTGCGGCTGAAGCGCACCGGGACCGCCTTCGCCGCGGCCGTCTCCACCGACGACGGCGCCACCTGGACCTCCCTTGCCTCCGGGCAGATCCCCGGGTTCGGTGACGCCGCCTACCACGTGGGCCTCGTGGTCTGCTCCCGCAACCCCCTGGCCCTCGCCACCACCGAGTTCGACGAGGTGAGCATCACACCGGACTGATCCCACTGATCCCCCCACGGATTGGAGACGCACCACCATGAGCCGCACATCCCCCCACCAGCACTCCCAGCAGGCCGAGTTGAGCCGCCGCGGTCTGCTCCGGACCGCCGGCGGTCTCACCGCCGCACTCGCCCTGGGCACCACCTTCGCCGCCGCCACCGCTGACGCGGCGCCCGCCGCCTTCACCCACCCCGGCATGCTGCACAACGCCGGCGACATCAACCGCGCCAAGGTCAGGGTCGCCGCGGGCGACGACCCCTGGCTGTCCGGCTGGAACAAGCTGACCGCCAACTCCCACTCCGAGTCCACCTGGACAGCCAACCCGCAGGCCACGGTCTACCGCGGCTCGGGCACCCCGGAGAACTACGGCATCCTCTACAACGACATCGCCGCCGCCTACCAGAACGCCCTGCGCTGGCAGGTCGGCGGCACCACCGCCAACGCGGACTGCGCCGTGCGCATCCTCAACGCCTGGGCGCACACGCTCACGTCCGTCCAGGGCAACGCCGACCGGTTCCTCGCCGCCGGCATCTACGGCTGGCAGTTCGCCAACGCCGCCGAACTCATGCGCGGCTACTCGGGCTTCGACCTCGCGGCCTTCCAGGAGATGATGGAGAACGTCTTCTACCCGCTCAACAACAGCTTCCTGACCAACCACAACGACGCCTGCATCACCAACTACTGGGCGAACTGGGACCTGTGCAACATGGCGTCCGTCCTGGCCATCGGCATCCTCAACGAGGACTCCGCCAAGTACGACCAGGCCGTCAGCTACTTCAAGAACGGCGCCGGCAACGGCTCCATCCAGCACGCCGTGCCCTTCCTCTACCCGAACGTCGACGGCTACGACCTCGGCCAGTGGCAGGAGTCCGGCCGCGACCAGGGCCACACCGTCATGGGCATGGGCCAGATGGGCGCGATCTGCGAGATGGCCTGGAACCAGGGCGACGACCTGTACTCGTACGACGGCCGCCGCTTCATGAAGGGCGCCCAGTACGTCGCCAAGTACAACCTCGGCGACGACGTGCCCTTCACCACCTACACCTGGGGCACCGGCCAGAGCTGCGCCCAGCAGTCGCAGACGGTGCTCGGCTCCGGGTCCCGCGGCCAGGTCCGCCCGGTGTGGGCGATGCTCCACTACCACTACAACCGGCGCCTCTACCTGGACGACAAATACATCTCCCAGATGTGCTTCTCGGTGGCCCCCGAGGGCGGGGGAGGTGACTACGGCTCCACCAGCGGCGGCTACGACCAGCTGGGCTTCGGCACGCTGATGTACGCCAAGTAGTCGAGGCACACCACAGAGGCGGCGTGCGCCGAGCAGCCGGGGAGCGCCGCGTGGCCGATGTACGTCAAACAGCCCAAAGACCGCGCTCGTGCGCGGGAATACCGGGGCGTCCTGTGATGCTCTGATGTTCACGGTGCATGAGCGCGGCACGGGAGGCTGGTGGGCGGATGACGGCAGCGGACCAGGCGGAACCAGTGGTCAGGACGCCGTACGGGGCCGTACGCGGCCGCTACGAGCACGGTGTCGCGGTGTTCCGGGGCATTCCCTACGCGGCCCCGCCCTTCGGGCCCCGGCGGTTCCTGCCGCCGGAGCCACCCGAGCCCTGGGACGGCGTGCGCGACGCGGGCGCCTTCGGGCCCACGTCGCCGAAACCGCCGTACTCGGACGCCTTCGCGCAGTACCTGTCCGACCCGGTGGTACCGGGCGACGACTGCCTCAACCTGAACGTGTGGACACCTGAGCCGGGCCCAGACGCCCGGCTCCCGGTGCTGGTGTGGCTGCACGGCGGCGCCCTGACCAGGGGCTCCTCGGCCGTGCCCGTGTACGACGGCCACAGTTTCGCCCGCGACGGCGTCGTCCTCGTCTCCGTGAACTACCGGCTCGGCGTCGAGGGCTACGGCCTCTTCCCGGACGCCCCCGCCAACCCCGGCCTGCGCGACCAGCTCGCCGCCCTGCGCTGGGTGCGCGAGGCGGTCGCGGCCTTCGGTGGCGACCCCGACCGGGTGACCCTGGCCGGCCAGTCCGCCGGGGCGATCAGCACCGGCGCCCTGCTGGCCGCCCCGCAGGCCCAGGGCCTGTTCCGGCGGGCCGTGCTGCAGAGCGGGCCGCCCGAGGCGAGCGACCGTGACAAGGTACGGCGGATGGTGCGCCGGATGGCGACCCGGCTGAAGATCCCCGCCACCGCCGCCGCCTTCGCCGAGGTGGACCGCGACCTGCTGCTGCGCACCCAGGCCGAGGTGGGCAGACTCAGCAGCCCGGTGCTGGGCGGCCCCGCCTTCGGGATCGTCGTCGACGGCGACCTCGTGCCCCGCGACCCGCTGGAGGCCCTCGTCGACGGCGACGCCGCCCGGGGCATCGACCTGATGATGGGCTGGACCCGCGACGAGTACCGGCTGTGGCTGGTCCCGGGCGGACTGCTGGAGCGACTCGACCGGCTCGGCGCCGTCGCGCTGGCCGGCGCCATGGCCCGCTGCCACTGCGGCCACGAGGTGCCCCGCGGCTACCGGGCCCTGCACCCCGAGGCCGGCACCGCCGAGATCGTCGGCCAGATGGTCACCGACCACCTGCTGCGCCGACCGCTGCACCGCCTCGCCGACGCCCGGCCGGGCAGCAGTTACGTCTACGAGTTCGCCTGGCCCTCCCTGCTGCCCGGCCTCGGCTCCTGCCACGCCCTGGAGCTGGGCTTCGTCTTCGACACCGGGGAGGTCCCCGAATCCGCCAAGCTGGCCGGACGGGGCGCCCCGCAGGACCTGGCCGACGCCATGCACGGGGCGTGGGTGCGGTTCGCCACCGACGGCGACCCCGGCTGGCAGAACTGGGACGACTCGCACCCGGTGCGGATCTTCGGCGACGGGGAGCCGCACACCGCGTACGGCCCGCGCGACCGGGAGTTCGCCGTGTGGACGGCGGACGCGAAGGCCCGAGCGGCCGCGGCGGCGCTGGACGCCGGTGAGGAGGAGTTCCTGCCTCCGAGGATGACGCCGGTGCGCGCCGCGGTCGCGCGGAGCACGGCGGCGCGTGGCGCGGTGGCGCGTGGCGCGGCGGCGGCCCGGAGCGCGGAGCTGCGGTCGGTGGTACGGAGGCTGCGGCTCCCGGGGTCGGTGCGGAGGTCCTGAGCGGGGCGTCACCGGCCGGGGGAGGAGCGGCCGCGAAGGGGTCAGAGCGGCACACGCCCTAGGAACCGGTTGCCGCCACCGAGTCCCGCACCACGACATGCGTGCCCAGCAGCAGATGCTCGTCCGGGGTCTCGGCGGTGCGGCCCAGGGCGGTGCGCACGGCGAGGCGGCCCAGTTCCTCGTAGGGGACGTGGACGGTCGTCAGGGCCGGGTGCAGGTCGCGGGCGAAGGGGATGTCGTCGTAGCCGGCGAGTGAGACGTCGCCCGGCACCTCCAGGCCCGCCTCATGCAGGGCGGTCAGCGCGCCGGCGGCGACCATGTCGGTGGCGGCGACGACGGCCGTGAAGTCCAGACCGTCCTTCAGCGCCCCGCGCATCAGACGGTGACCGGAGTCGCGCGTGAAGTCGCCGTGCAGCAGCAGCGCCGGTTCGGGTTCGAGCCCGCGGGCGCGGTGGGCGGCCAGAAAGCCGCGCTCACGGCCCTGCGCGGTGGTGTGGTCCGCCTTGCCGCCGAGGAACAGCACACGCCGGTGGCCCTGGGCGAGAACGTGCGCGACCAGGGCGAACGCCCCGCCCTCGTTGTCGTACTCGATGACGGTCACCGGCGCCCCGGGGCCGAGCGTCGGACGGCCGCACAGCACCAGCCGGGAGCCCGCCGACGCCAGCGAGTCGGCCATCCGGCGGGTGCGCTCGCGGTACTCGGCGGTGTCCGCGGCTCCGCCGACCAGGATCACGGCCCTGGCCCGCTGGGCCCGCATCATCTCGACGAACTCCAGTTCGTGCTCGGCGTCGCCCTCCGTGCTGCACACCAGACACAGATGCCCGAGCCGGGTCGCCTCACGCTCCACGCCGTGCGCCATCAGCGCGAAGGACGGGCCGGTGATGTCCTCCAGCACGAACGCCAGCGTGGGCGTGCCGACGCCGGCGACCGCCTTGGCGCGCGCGTCGGCCACGTAGTCCAGGTCCTGTACGGCGCGCATCACCCGGGTGCGGGTCGCCGAGCTCACCGGGTACTCCCCGCCCAGCACCCGCGACACGGTCGACGCGGACACCCCCGCGCGAGCCGCCACGTCCCGGATGGTGCTCCGCCCGCCCGCGTCCTCGCTCTTCCTGGTCATCCGTCCCCCTCGTCCCTCTCCCCGGGCGTCGTCGCCCACCCCTCGGGAACAGCGGCAACATGGATGGAAACCGGTTCCCGACGGGGAGGCTAGCAGGGGGGAGGGCGCGTCGGCAGGAGGAGTGCGAACGTCGAGCGCCCGGCGTCCGCGGCGTGGCCGCGGGGCGGTACGCCGTCTACGCCCCCGTCAGCGTCCGCGCCAACGAGGCGATCGCCTCCGGCCCCACCCGGCAGCACCCCCCGATCAGCCGGGCGCCGGACTCCCGCCAGCCGCGCACCTCCTCGGCGGCGAACGTGGAGCGGCCGGCCCAGGCGCGGGCCTCGGCGTCCCAGGTCTCGCCGCTGTTGGGGTAGGCGACGACCGGCTTGCCGGTGACCCGGGCGGCGGTCTCCACCGCGCCGTCCACGTCCTCCGGGACGCAGCAGTTGACGCCGACCGCGATCACCTCGTCCGCGTCGGCGGCCAGGGCGAACGCCTCCTCCAGCGGCTGTCCGGCGCGGGTTCGGTCGTCCGCGACGGAGTACGACAGCCAGGCCGGCACCCCGAGTCCGCGCACGGCCCGCAGCAGGGCCTCGGCCTCGTCGGCATCCGGGACGGTCTCCAGCGCGAGGACGTCCGGACCCGCGGCGGCCAGCACCTCCATGCGGGGCCGGTGCCAGGCCTCCAGCTCGGCCACGCTCAGCCCATAGCGTCCCCGGTACTCGGAACCGTCCGCGAGCATCGCGCCGTACGGCCCGACCGAGGCCGCCACCCACAGCGGCCGGGTGACGCCCTTCGCCCGCGCCCGCCCCGCCGCCTCGCGCGCCGACTCCACGCTCAGCCGCAGGAGTCCGGCCGCCCGCTCGCGCTCGATCCCCCGCTGGGCGAAGCCCTCGAAGGTCGCCTGGTAGCTGGAGGTGATCGCCACGTCCGCGCCCGCCAGGAAGTACGCGAGGTGCGCCTCGACGATCGCCTCGGGCTGCTCGGCGAGCAGCCGCGCCGACCACAGCTCGTCGCTCAGATCGTGCCCGGCTGCCTCGAGCTGGTTCGACATACCACCGTCGAGGACGACCGTCCCGGCGGCGAGGGCTGCGGACAGGGAGGCAGAAGGCGTGTCGCTGGTCATGCCACGACGCTAGCCGACGGGCCGTGACGCGGCCGGACGTGTCCAGTACATGAACGGATTGCCCAACATGTGGAACACGACGTCCGTCATCCCCGGGACGAGTGCCGCCCGCCCCGCCGCCGGCCGCCCTTCCTGCGCATCGTCGCCGGAATCACCATCCCGAGGAGCAGCCCCAAGGCAAGCACGTACGGCCACCAGCTCAGTCCGTTGCTCTCCGCGCTCGCGGTACGCGGCTCGGCGACCGGACCGGCGCTCCCGGACGCGGTGTGCGCGCGGCCACTGGGCGTCGGCCGTGCGGCCACGGCGCCGAGTACCACGTCGTTCCCGTCACCGCCCTTGTAGCTGATCCGGTAGGTCGTGTCGGCGAGCTTGACCTTCGTCCCCTCCTTGAGCCCCTTGAACGCGCCGGTCGTCCGCGCGCTCCCCCTGTGATCGAGCACCGTGATCTCATGCGGGGGATCGGTCCCGGCTGCCGCCAGGTCCAGCTCTCCGCCCAGCCGCACCGCTCCCGCCACCTTCAACGGCCGGTCACCCAAGACCAGTTCACCCTTGGCCCGCTGCGTGTAGTCCCCGGCGACGGTGATCCCGCTCGCGACGACCCCCTCGTTCGTCACGGCCCCCTTCACCGTGCCTTTGCCGCTCAGTGTGGTCGCCACCCGCAGCCCGGCCGCCCCGGCGTCGAGCCGCGCACCGGAAGAGGTGAGCCGAATCGCCTTGCTGCGCATGAGAGTCGCGCCCTGCCGCAACGCGAGTGTGCCCTTCGTGACCGTCGTGGTCCCGGTGTACGTCACCGCGCCGCCCGTCAGTGTCGTGGTCGCCGCTCCGGACTGCGTGAACGCACCGCTCCCGCTCACGTACGCCAGGGAGATCGCCCTCCGGGCGTTGGTCACGACGAGCGCGCCGTTGTTCACCACCCGCCGCCGCGCGGTGCCCGTCAGCAGCGAGCCGTCGCCCTGTGCCGACCCCAGGCGCAGCACGGCGCCCTTCTCCACGGTCGTCGAGCCGTCGTAGTACTGCCGCGCCGCGAAGGTCACGTCGTTGCCGCGTGTTCCGGCGATCACGATGTCGCCGGCGCCGGGCGCGGACAGCGTGTCGTGGAACACACCGCCGCCGATGGGGGCGCCCAGGGTGACCGGGCCGTCGTAGTCGAAGGTGAGCTTCGAACGGGAGCGGGCGGCGAGCAGGTTGATGTAGACGGTGTCGGCGGTGCCCGGCATGAAGATCCGGTGGGTGGTGCCGTCGCCCCACTGGACGTTCGCGCCCTTGATGTTGGTGCCGCGCTTGTTGACGTTCTTGCGGGCGGGGGTCCAGTTGAGCGCGGGGTCGCTGAGCGAGGGATCGCTGTCGCCGCCCCGGTCCGACCAGCTGTACTGGCCGGTCAGGATCACCTTGCTGCCCGGCCTGGACTGGACGTTGATGTCACTGCCGTACTCGCGCTGGTAGAAGTCCATGCCCATGGTGACCGTCCGGCCCAGCGGGGTGTCCACGGTCCAGGTGCCCTGGTTGAGGACCTTGCGCACGTTCGGCAGCGAGGTCGCGTACTCGGGCCGGCCGGCGTTGAGCTGCGTCCCGTTGTCGATCGCTCCGGAGAAGGGATGGGTGCCCGACAGGTCCCAGGTGCCCCAGAGGAACCTGGGCTGGGTGAGCAGTCCGGAGCCGCTGATGGTGCCGAGGTTGTAGGCGCTCGTCAGGGACAGCCGCAGGGTGCCGTCGACCCGGATGTTGTCCTGGTTGAGCCGGAAGGCGGGGGTGTTGTACGGGAAGTGGCCGATCAGGCCGGCCGTACCGCCGTTGCCGTACTGCAGGGTGGCGCCCCGCTCGACCGTGATCGCGGGCGGGTCCGGGTCGGACGTGGTGACGTAGGGGTGGTTGCCGCCCGGTATCGACACGCGTTGCCGCTGCCGGGACTTCGGCAGCGTGAAGTCGCTGTCGCGGGTCAGCACCAACGTGCCGCCGCCGCGCACGGTCAGGGTGCCCTCGCCGCGGAAGACGCCGTCGTACGTCGTCGTCCCCGGCGGCACGGTGACGACCGTGTCGCCGGTGAGCGTCACGTCCCGGTCGGCCAGTACGTCGGCGGTGACGTCGCGGGCGCCGGCGGCCGAGGCCGGCGGAGCGGCGAGCATCCAGGCCGCCGCCGCGAGGGCGCCGACGGCCGCTGCTGTCTTGTGGGTATGGCTGCGCACGGATCGGAGACGGACGGACCTGCCGGCCGATAACAGAAAAACACCGGCCTTTGTTTGTCTCGTCGGACCCGTTGACCTTCGTGTAACACACCCTTACCTTTTCGGCGTTCGTAATGACAGATGACGTTCGACATCCCGGACGACAGATATCTCGTTCCCCCCCGCGAGAGGCAGCCGTATGAGCCGCGACAACGACCTGCCCGAAGACCCCCACCGCCGACTGCTGCTGAAGGGAGCCCTGGCCGCGGGCGCCCTGGCGGCGGTCTCGCCGGGCATCGCCCACGCCGCCCCGAGCCAGAAGGCAGCCCCCTACGTGAACCCGCTCGTCCGCAACCGCGCCGACCCGCACATCCACCGGCACGCCGACGGCTTCTACTACTTCACGGCCACCGTCCCCGAGTACGACCGCATCATCCTGCGCCGCTCCCGCACCCTGAACGGCCTCGCGACCGCCGCCGAGTCCGTCATCTGGACCAAGCACGCCACCGGCCCGATGGGTGCCCACATCTGGGCGCCGGAGATCCACCGCATCGGCGGAAAGTGGTACATCTACTTCGCCTCCGCGCCCGCCGAGAGTGTCTGGGACATCCGGATCTGGGTCCTGGAGAACGCGCACAGCGACCCCTTCAAGGGCACCTGGACCGAGCGCGGCCAGATCAAGACGGCCTGGGAGACCTTCTCCCTCGACGCCACCACCTTCACCCACCGCGGCACCCGCTACCTCGCCTGGGCCCAGCACGAGCCCGACATGGGCAACAACACCGCCCTGTGGCTGTCGAAGATGGCGAACCCGTGGACCCTGACGGGCCCTCAAATCCGTCTGTCCACACCCGAGTACGACTGGGAGACCATCGGCTACAAGGTCAACGAGGGCCCCTCGGTCATCGCCCGCAACGGCCGCCTGTTCATGTCGTACTCCGCCAGCGCCACCGACTGGCACTACTGCATGGGCCTGCTGACCGCCGACGCCGACAGCGACCTGATGGACCCGGCGAGCTGGACCAAGTCCCCGACGCCCGTCTTCACCAGCAACGACACCACCAAGCAGTACGGGCCCGGCCACAACTGCTTCACGGTCGCCGAGGACGGCCGCAGCGACGTCCTCGTCTACCACGCCCGCCAGTACAAGGAGATCGTGGGCGACCCGCTGAACGACCCCAACCGCCACACCCGCGTCCAGAAACTGGGCTGGAAGCGCGACGGCACCCCGGACTTCGGCATCCCCGTGGCGGACACGGCCGCGGCGACCGTCAAGGAGAGTGCCTGACATGAGACGTGCCCACGCTGCTCTGCTCGCCCTCTGCCTGGCACTGCTCGGCGCCCTGGCCACCGCCGGACCGGCGCAGGCCGCACCCCAGACGATCACCAACGGCACCCAGTTCACCGACCCGTCGGGCAACCCCGTGCACGCCCACGGCGGCGGAGTCATCAAGGTCGGCAGCTACTACTACTGGTTCGGCGAGAACCGCAACGCCGACAACACCTTCCGGTACGTGGACGCCTACCGCTCCACCGACCTGAAGAACTGGGAGTTCAGGAACCACGTCCTGACCCAGTCGAGCTCCTCCGAGCTGGCCACCGCCAACATCGAGCGGCCGAAGGTCATGTACAACGCCGCCACCGGCACGTTCGTGATGTGGATGCACAAGGAGAACGGCACCGACTACAGCGAGGCCCGCGCCGCCGTCGCCGTGTCGAGCACCGTCGACGGCACCTACACCTGGAAGGGCAGCTTCCGCCCGCTCGGCCAGCACATGTCCCGTGACATCACGGTCTTCGTGGACACCGACGGCACCGGCTACATGGCCTCCGCCGCCCGCGACAACTACGACCTGCAGATCTACAAGCTCACCGCCGACTACACCGGCATCGCGAGCCTGGTCGCCAATCCCTGGCCCGGCGGCCACCGTGAGGCCCCGGCGCTGTTCAAGCGGGGCAACGTCTACTTCATGCTCACGTCGGGAGCCACCGGCTGGAGCCCCAACCAGCAGCAGTACGCGACCGCCACCTCCCTCGCCGGTCCCTGGTCGGCGATGACCAACGTGGGCGACTCGACGGCGTACGGCTCCCAGACCGCGTACGTCCTTCCCGTGCAGGGCAGTTCGGGCACCTCCTACCTCTACCTGGGCGACCGCTGGGGCAACTCCTTCGGCGGGACGGTCAACGACTCGCGGTACGTGTGGCTGCCGCTGACCTTCCCGAGCTCCACCTCGATGTCCATGTCGTGGTCGCCGGAGGTCACCGTCGACACGGCCGCCGGCACGGTCAGCGGGACGAGTGCCACGTACAACACACTGATCGCCCGGCACTCGTCGAGGTGCGCGGACGTGACAAGTCAGTCGCTCTGGCAAGGCGCGCAGATCAAGCAGTACGACTGCAACGGCGGCACCAACCAGAGGTACTGGTTCAAGTCCGTCGGCAGCGGCTACTACCAGCTGCTGGTCAGGAACAGCTCCCTGTGCGTGCAGGAGAACGCGAGCACGGTCACCCAGGAGAACTGCAACACCTCGTCCACGAGCCAGCAGTGGTCGGTGACCACCACCGGCTCCTACGTGAACATCAAGTCCCGCGCGAGCGGGGAGTGCCTGGACGTGAACGGCGCGTCCACCGCCAACTCCGCCGCGATCATCACGTACACCTGCAACGGAGCGACCAACCAGCAGTGGACGCGCGGAACATGAGGACCCTCCAGGTCAGGGCAGCAGGTCGATCGCGTCGATCGCCGTCCCGGCGCTGAGGAAGCCGGTCGTCCCCGAACCGCTCACCACGTTGATCTTCAGCACGTTGTACTGACTGGTGTCCGTGAGCCAGGCACTCGCCGGAACGCTGTAGGTGAACGTGTGGTTGTTCCCCCGGTAGGACCCGTTGGTCAGCGACCGGGTGTTCGGCTGCGTGGGCGGGGAGGGGATGGCCGACGTCCAGGTGTCGTTGACGGTGACCTGGGGACGGCCGTTGGCGTAGGCCGTCGTCACGCCGATGCGCAGGGTGTGCGCGGCGGCGGCCTGGGCGGCGGTCAGCTTGAAGTACACGAGCAGACCGCTGTTGACGTCCTTCCAGAGGTAGCAGGGGAAGGCCGAGGTCTCGCTGCCGCTGCCGATCACCACATTGCCGGTCCAGGCGGCGGCCCGGACGTCCGACGGGTGCGCGTACGTCATCAGGTCGGCGTTCTTGAAGCCGCTCGGCGTGCCGTTCCAGTCGCCGATCCGCCAGATCGCGCTCGCGTTGCCCGGGTCGTTCGACGACGGGATCGCGATCGAGTTGAGGGTGGTGGTGCCACCCGCGGTGACCGTCACGGAGGTGGTGTGGACGGCCAGTTCGCCCTTGAAGACGGTGAGGGTGTACGTCCCCGGCAGCACGCCCGCGATGGAGAACCAGCCGTCGGACGCCCGCGCCGAACCCCAGTACTGAGCAGCGGAGTTGGCGAGCCCGACCGTGTACGGGTAGGCCGTGTTCCGGCCCGTGATGCCGACGCCCGCCACCCGGCCCCGGCCGCTCGCGCCGACGTACCCGGAGATGCCGAGCGAGTCCGCCCAGGAGGTGGTCAGAGTGCCCGGATACAGCGAGGAGGAGGGAGCGCCGCCGTCAGTGAAGGCGATGACGTACGGCCCCTGGAGGCCGAAGCGCTGGTCCTCGGTCTGGTTCTGGCCGTAGTGCAGGATCTCGTACAGGCCGCCGCCGTCCGCGCTCTGGTGGCGCAGGAGAGAGCGGTAGAAGGGGCCGCCGGAGGCCTTCTCGTGGTTGCTGCGCACGATCCACAGACCGACGCTGCCGGTCGCCCAGCCGATGTAGTCGTAGTCCATCACCCGCCGCTTCGAGTAGTGCTTCGAGCGGGTCTGGCCGTCGGACTTCGCGAACACGTCCGAGGCCTCGATGGTGCTGTTCGTGTACGTGTAGGAATCGGGCTCGTCGTTGAGGAACAGGCCCTTCTTGACGCGCACGATGTAGCGGGTGGCGCTGACCGACGTGTCGGCCTTGTTGGTCCACAGATAGATGTTGTTCTCGCCGCTCCGGGCCGCGTAGTAGTGCTTCAGCGTGCCGTACGCGACCGAGATCAGGATCGTCGAACCGGACTGCTTGACGCTGACGGTGGAGGTGCCGAGGCCGGACTCGATGTGCGAGTTCATACCGCCGTAGCCCTGGTATTCCACGCCCCGGTAGACCAGCGAGGTCAGGTCGCCGTTGGCCTTGCTGACCTTGAAGACGAGGTTGGCGCCGGTGTCGACGACGTAGTTCGAGCCGTCGTCGGAGTAACCGAAGGCCGCGGCGGACGCGCTCTGGGCGAGCGGTCCGGCGAGGGCGGCCGAACCGGTGGCGGCCGCGGCGGAGAGCACGAAGGTACGGCGGCGGACCGGTCTGTTCGCGGATCCGGACATGTGGGGGGAGCCTCCTTCGGGAGGTGGGGAGTGCGGGTGATGGTTGGCAGAGTGACAGTTGAATCGATTTCGCGAAAGGGCTTTCGTTCGCGAGAAGTTGGCAATCTTGTGAAATCGGTTCAAGGTCTAGAAAGCGCTTGCCGAGAGCGGTACGGTCCAGCCGCCAGGCCTTGTCGCCCCGTCGCGGGACCGTCGGAGGAGCCGTATGAGACGTTTCAACCTCGCCGTACTGGCGGCGCTGACCCTGAGCGCCGGCGCGATCGCCGTACCCGCTCAGGCGCACGCCGGTCAGCGCCCCCTGGGGATCGAGAACTGCACCGCCACCGCCTGCCACTTCGACGTCCCGCCCGGCACGTACGACGTTCAGGTCCTCCTCGGTGGCGACACCGGGTCGAGCACCAGCGTCAGCGGCGAGACCCGGCGCGCACTGCTGCCTGAGACATCGGTTCCGGCGGGGGAGCGGGCCGCCCGCGCCTTCACCGTGAACGTCCGCACCCCCGAGGGCGAGCCGACCGGCCCCGAGGGCACCCCCGGCCTCGACCTCGCACTCGGCGGCTCGGCGCCGGCCCTCGCCGGTATCCGCGTGACCCCCGCCCGGCACCCCCGCCAGATCTTCCTGGTCGGCGACTCCACGGTCTGCGACCAGGCCGCCGACCCTTACACCGGCTGGGGCCAGCAGTTGCCGCAGTACTTCCGCATGGGCCTGTCCGTCGCCAACTACGCGGATTCCGGCGAGAGTACGGTGTCGTATCTGGGGAACCCCCAACTGTGGGCCACCGTTCAGCCGCGGATCCACCGCGGTGACCTGGTCCTGATCCAACTCGCCCACAACGACAAGACAACCGACGAGGCGACCTACCGGACGAACCTGGAGACGTTGGTGGCGGGCGTCCGGGACAAGGGCGGCGTGCCCGTCCTGGTCACCCCGATCGTGCGCCGCTGGTTCAACACCGACGGCACGCTGAACAACGGCACCGCCCTCCTGGTCAACGGCCTCGGCGTGAACCATCCCGAGGTGATCCGCTCGGTCGCCGCCGCCGAGGACGTCCCGCTGGTCGACCTCACGGCGAAGACGAAGGCGGTCGTGGAGTCCCTGGGCGTCGAGGGCTCCAAGGCGCTGTATCTGTACAACGAGAAACGGGACAACACCCACACGTCCGTCCATGGGGCCACGGTCTACGCGAGCCTGGTCCGCGACGAACTCCTCGCCCAGCACCTGGTGCCGAAGGGCCTGGTACGGGCGAACTGAACGCCTGAGGCGTCCCGACCGGAACCGGGGCGCCTCAGGTTTGCCGTCGGGGAGTCGGGGAGCCGGAGAAGCCCGGGGTGCTCCAGGTCATTTCCTGACCAGGCAGAAGGGATGCCCGTCCGGATCGGTGAGGACCCGCGCCCTGGCGGCGTCATGGGGCTGGTGATCCGGCTTGCCCGCCCCCAGTTCCAGCAGCCGGGCCTCGGCCTCGTCCAGGTCCTCGTCGATCTTGAAGCAGATGTGCAGCTGCTGGGGAACGATCTGGTCGGGCCAGCTCGGAGCCCGGTAGCCGTCGACCTGTTGGAAGCCGAGGAGGAGTCCGTTCTCACCGTTGAGACCGGCGAACTCGGCATCCGACTTCGGGTGGAGTTCGAGGCCCGTGGCCTGCTGGTAGAACTCCGCCAGAGCCAGCGGGTCGGGGCAGTCGAGGGTGATCGCGGACAACTTCATCTGCGCGGGCACGGCACCTCCGGGACGGTCGGTGGACGGATGCGGTCCGTACAGGTCAGTAGGTCAGCAGTTCAGCAGCTGCGTCGTCGCTCGCGCTCTGACCGCGGGGCCAGTGTTCGAGGAGCACGTGCAGGGCGTCGATCGTCCTGTCCCAGGAGGCCTGGACGGCGCGGGGCGCGCCGAAGGCGCCGCTCGACTCCAGGGCGCAGTAGCCGTGGAAGGTGCTGCGCAACAGGCGTACGGCGTCGGTGAGGTCGGGTTCCTCCAGACCGTAGGCGCGGAGCATGCCATAGGTGATCTCGGCGGTACGGCGCAGGGCAGGGGAGTCGGCGATCAGATCCTGGTCGATACGGATCTGGGTGGCGGCGTAACGTCCCGGGTGCTGAAGGGCGTACTCCCGGTAGGCGCCGGCGAACGCGGCCAGCGCGTCCTTGCCGGCGCGGCCCGCGACCGCCGTGGCGATCCGGTCGATCAGCTCGCCGCCCGCGAGCAGTGCGAGGCGGGTGCGCAGGTCCTGCAGGTTCTTCACGTGCGAGTACAGGCTCGCGTCCTTCACGCCGAAGTGGCGGGCCAGCGCGGACAGGGTGACGTTCTCGAAGCCGACGTCGTCGGAGAGTTCGGCGGCGGCCGCGACGAGACGGTCGGCGGTGATGCCTGCGCGGGCCATGGGTCCTCCGGCCGGAAACCTAGGGTGTTCAGGGCAGATCCTAGTGGGGTGAGGATTCGGAGTGGAACGAACGCGGGCTACGGCTGCCGTCTCTGTCCAGGAGCGGCAGGCGCCGGCGCGGCCCGCGCCGCCGGCCTCAGCGACACCACGAGGGGGTGAAGGAATGGGGCCGACGGGAGAGGTGTCGGGCCGGGGCACGGCCCCGGCCCCGGCCCGACACGGTCAGAGAGCGACGATCTGCCAGTCCTGGTTGGTCGCGCCCGTGGCAGTCCATTGGATGACCTTGGCACCGTCCGCGGTGGAAGCGTCCTTGACGTCGGCGTACCAGCCGTTGTGGACGTTCACCAGCGTGTAGTAGCCGCCGGTCGAGGAGGGGGCCAGTTTCCACCACTGGTTGTCGCTGCTGGTGTCGGTCCACTGGTCGAGGGTCGTGCCCTGGGTGGAACCGCCCGGGCTGTCCAGCATCTTGCCGCTCTTGACGTTGGACAGCCGGTAGGAGCCGTCGGTGTTCGGCAGCAGCTTCCACTGCTGGTTGGTGCCGCCGGTCCACGGCCACTGGATGATGGCGCCGCCGTCGGCGGTGGAGGCGCCGCTGACGTCCAGCACCTTGCCGCTCTTGCGGTTGACCACCTTGAAGGTGCCCAGGTCCGCGGTGAAGGGCCGGTTGTACACCTCCAGGTTGCGGATGGATGCCCACGCTCCGGAGGGGAGCCCGGTGACCGTCACCCGCACGTAGCGCGCGCGGGCGCTGAAGAGCGCGACCTGTACCTGGCTGGTGCCGGCGGTGGCGGTGAGGTCGGCAAGAGTGGTCCAGGTGCTGTTGTCGGCAGAGCCCTCGATCTTGTACTGGTAGTTCTTGCCGTCCAGTTCCCAGACGATCCGGGTGCCGGTGAGGGACCTGGCCGAGCCCAGGTCCACCTTCAGCCAGTGCCCGGTGTTGCCGTTGTTGGCGCACCAGCGGGTGGCGGTGGAACCGTCGACGGCCTTCGCCGCGGTGTTGCCCTTGGAGGTCTCCTGGCTGCTGGCGGTGGCGGTCATACCCACGGCGATGTCGCCTGGTGCCACTGAGCGGTCCAGGGTGACGGCGACCACACTGTCCTGTGCGTAGCGGGTGCGGTTGATGCCGGTGATCGTGACCGTGCCGTCCGAGGCGGTGGTGTAGGACAGGTCGGTGCCGGCGGCGACGTCGTACACCCGGGTGACGCTCGCGTCGCCGATGGCGGGGGTGGTGAAGGAGGTTCCGCTGTAGCCGGGCAGCAGGTGGATGTAGAAGGTGTTGCCCTTGTACGTGTAGCCGTGGCTGCCGTCCACCGGCTGCCACGGACCGCCGCGCGTTCCGTAGACGGATGCTCCGCAGGCCGTCATGAAGGTGCCGATCTGGCGCAGCAGGCTCGCCTGGGCGGAGGGCACGGTCCCGTGCCGGTCCGGGCCGACGTTGACGATGCAGGTCATGTCGCGAACCCAGGAGTTGACCAGGATGTTCATGGCCGTGCTGTAACTCATCACGGTGGCAGTGGAGTTGTAGCCCCAGGTGCCGCAGACGGTGAATGCCTTCTCGGTGACCTTGCCGGTGCGGATGGCGCCGGTGGGGACCGAGCCGCCCTCCTCGCTGGCGTAGTCACCCGCCCAGCCGGAGCGTGAGGTGGCGACGATGTCGGGCTGGTGCTTGCGCACCATGCCCATCAGGCCGAGCGGCTTGCCGCTGCTGTCGGTCTCGCCGTAGGTGGAGTCCACCGGCCAGGCGTTGGCGGTGTCGCGGTACTGGCCCGGCTCCCAGAAGAACGCGGCATCGGCGTCGCCGCCCTGCTCCGCCAGCCAGCCGCCGTCCCACCACAGGTCGTCGATGGTGCCGTACTGGGTGACGAGTTCCTTGATGGACTCGTACACCTCGGTCTTCATGATCCGCGCGTTCTCCTTGTGCGCGGAGTCGGTGGTGTAACCCCACGGGTTGGTCGCGCAGTTGGTGCCATAGACGTCGTAGTAGCCGGGATAGCGCCAGTTGATCGGCGAGTAGTACAGGCCGACCTTGAGCCCGGCGGCGCGGACGGCCGTCACGTAGTCGCTGACGAAGTCGTGGCTGAGCGGGGTCTGGCCGGAGTTCCAACTGCCCGGGTGGTTCAGCGGCCACAGCGCGAAGCCGTCGTGGTGGCGGGTGGTCAGCACCGTGTACCTGGCCCCGAAGTCCTTGGCCAACTGGGCCCAGGCGGCGGGGTCGTAGGCGTCCGCGGTGAACTGCTCGCTGGTCGCGTCGGTGACGTACTTCTTGTAGTTCTCCGGGGTGACGGGGGCGTTGTGCATGTACCACTCGCCCTTGGCCGGGCCCGAGTAGACGCCCCAGTGGATGAACATGCCCAGCTTGGCCTCCTGAAGCCACTGGACCTTGTCGTCAGGCTGCTGTTCGACACCTTGGTCGGTCTTCGGGATGCGCAGCGGGGGGAGCGGAAGGGGCTGGTTCGCGGCGGCGTACGCGGGAGTGGCCAGGGTCGGCGTGATGGCGGCGGCGACCGTCATGGCCGCGATGCCCGCGAGCACTCTTCGGCGGTTGATCGGTTCTGACAAGGGGGGTCTCCTGACTGCGCTCAGGACAACACGAACGGTGCTGCGGCTCGGCATCCGGAACGAACAGATCGGTTGGCTTGTCCGTCGCCGGCGGAGCGCAGGGGAGCCGCACGGAGGCGTGGGCTCCGCCGAGGTGACATTGGATGTATTAAGAGTGCACGATCCCGCTGTGTCTAGTAGCGCAGCGAAAATTGCCGCTATAGCACGAGGATTCGAACGAGCCGGTGCACTCAAGGGTCCAATACATCGGAGGTCCATGGGCTTCGGCTCACTTGGGTGTGGATACGCCCGAAACTGTTGACGGAACCCCACCCCGCACCTACCGTCCTCCAACGGAGCCGCACACAATCCCCCAAATCCCAACCTGCTTGAGGGTGGGAGTGGATCCGAAGGACCTCCGATGCTCAGACGCACCCTCGCTTGTGTGCTGACCGCCTGCTTGAGCGTGTTCGCACTGCTTCTCGTCGGCTCGCCCGCACTGGCCGCGTCGGTCACCGTGACCAACGCCGCCCAGTTCACCGACACCACGGGAGCCGTGGTCCACGCCCACGGCGGCGGGGTGATCAAGGTCGGCGCGTACTACTACTGGTTCGGCGAGAACCGCAACGCCGACAACACCTTCAAGGCTGTCTCCGCCTACCGCTCGACCGACCTGAAGACCTGGGAGTTCAGGCGGAACGTCCTGACTCAGTCCAGCGCCACCGAGCTCGCCACAGCCAACATCGAGCGCCCCAAGGTCATCTACAACAGCTCCACCGGCAAGTTCGTCATGTGGATGCACAAGGAGAACGGCACCGACTACACGCAGGCACGTGCCGCCGTCGCCACCTCCGACACCGTCGACGGCGCCTACACCTACCAGGGCAGCTTCCGCCCGCCGACGGGCACCACGTCCCGGGACATGACCCTGTTCAAGGACGACGACGGCACCGCGTACCAGATCACCTCCGCGGCCGGCAACGCCGATCTGCAGATCTTCAAGCTGACCGCCGACTACACCGGCTACGACAGCCTGGCCGCCAACCCCTGGCCCGGCACGTACCGCGAGGCACCGGCATTGTTCAAGCGCAAGGGCGTCTACTTCATGCTGACCTCCGGCAACAGCGGCTGGAACCCCAACCAGCAGAAGTACGCCACCGCCACCAGCATCACCGGCCCCTGGACCACCATGACCGACGTCGGCGATGCCACCGCCTACGGCTCCCAGACCACCTTCGTGCTGCCGGTCCAGGGCACCTCGAGCACCTCGTACCTGTACATGGGCGACCGCTGGGGCAACTCCATGGGCGGCACCGTCAACGACTCCCAGTACATCTGGCTGCCGCTGACCTTCCCCACCAACACCACCATGGACCTGCCCTGGTTCCCGCAGGTCGCCATCGACACCGCCGCCGGCACGATCAGTGGCGTGGGCGGCGGTCCCTACTACACCCTCACGGCCCGGCACAGCGGCAAGTGCCTCGACATCTCCGACAACTCGGCCGCCGACAGCGCGGTCGCGCTGCAGTACACGTGCACCGGCGGCCTCAACCAGCAGTGGCGGCTGCGGGACGCCGGCAACGGCTACGTCCAGATCCTCGCCCAGCACAGCGGCAAGTGCCTCGACGTGGCCAACGCCTCCACCGCGGACGGTGCCTACGTGAACCAGTACCACTGCACCACCGGCACCAACCAGCAGTGGCTGTTCCAGGACCAGAGCAACGGCTACTACCGCCTCGTCGCACGACACAGCGGCAAGTGCCTGGACGTGGCCAACGCCTCCACCGCCAACGGCGCCCGCCTCATCCAGTGGACCTGCGGTACCGGGACGAACCAGCAGTTCCAGCGCACCGCCGTCTGACCACGGCCCCTGCCCGGCGGACCGACGGGCCCGCCGCGTCCGCTCGTGACGCTGACCCAGTTCTCCGACCGACACCCCAAGGAGCCGCACTTGTCCGCCACCCCGCTCAGCAGACGCTCCCTCGTCAAGGCCGCCGTCCTCGCCGGAGGGACCATGGCGTTCGGGCTGCCGCAGGTCCTGTGGCCCTCGACCGCGAACGCGTTCACCGTGCCGTCGAAGATGGACTGGTGGTACCAGGCCAGGTTCGGGATGTTCATCCACTTCGGTTCCTACGCCTACCTCGGCCACGGCGAATGGGCCTTCTACTCGGAGAACTGGAACAAGGCGAACTACCAGACACAGGTCAGCGCGCCCTTCAATCCGTCGCGCTTCAGCGCCGCCACCATCGCCGAGTTGGCCAAGAACGCCGGAATGAAGTATCTGGTGATCACCGCCAAGCACCACGAGGGCTACGCGATGTGGAACTCGGACGTGGCGAGCTTCACCGACACCACCGGTGCCAAGCAGTACAACCTGCGCGACTACAGCGGCTACCAGCCCGATCTCCTCGCGTCACTCAAGACGGAGTGCGAGAACCGCGGCCTCAAATTCGGGCTGTACTACTCGATCATGGACTGGAACCATCCTTCCCAGACCGCCAACCACAGCACCGTCTTCTCCACGATGGCCTCGCAGTCCGCTCGCACCGCCTACATCGCCGACATGAAGGCGCAGCTCACGGAACTCCTGAACCGCTACGACCCGGCCGTCCTGTGGTTCGACGGCGACTGGTGCGGCAACCCGGCCACCCCCACGCTCGACGACTGGTGGATCAAATCGGACGGCCAGGACCTCTACGACTGGCTGATCAGCCGCAAGCCGAGCCTCATCGTCAACGAACGGGTCAAGCGCGACCTCGGGCTCGGCGACTTCCAGTGCCCGGAGGAGAAGGTGCCCTCCGCACCGCTCGACCGGCCCTGGGAGACCTGCGTCACCATGAACGGCGCCTGGGGCTACAACGCGTCCCGGGAGAACTCCTACCGGTCCGTCCAGGAACTCCTCCGAGAATTCGTCACGGTCGTCTCGCGGGACGGCAACTACCTGCTCAACATCGGCCCCAAGGGCGACGGCACGGTCACTTCCGGAACCGCGAACGTCCTGAACGGCTTCGCCACGTGGATGTCCACCTACGGGGACAGCATCTACGGCACCAGCGGCAGCCCCTTCGCCGCCGAACCGTCCTGGGGCAAGGTCACCGCGAAGAGCGGCAAGCTCTTCGCCCATGTCTTCTCCTGGCCCACCGACGGTGTGCTGCGGATACCGGAGATCCACAACAGCATCAGCCGCGTGTACCTGCTGAACGCCCCCTCGACGTCGCTCCCGTACAGCGTCGCGTCGGGCACCATCAACGTCACCGTGCCGACCGGCGCTCCCAACGCCGACGTGTCGGTGGTCTGCGTCGAGGTCAGCGGCACGCCGGCGGTCGTGGCCGACGGCGTCTACCGGCTGGTCTGCACCCGCGGCGGCAAGGCCCTGGACAACGAGAACGTCACCACCGAGGGCAATCGCGTCATCCAGTGGACCCAGAACGGCGGCACCCCGCAGCAGTGGACCGTCACCCACCTCGGACACGGCTACTACCGGTTGGTGTGCGTGCGCAGCAACAAAGCACTGGACAACGGCAACGTCACCACCGAAGGCAGCACGGTCATCCAGTGGACCCAGAACGGCGGCACCCCGCAGCAGTGGGCCATCGCGGCGCTGGGCAACGGGGAATACCGGCTCACCAACCGTCGCAGCGGAATGGTCCTCGACAACGGCAACGTCACCACCGAGGGCAGCAAGATGATCCAGTGGAGCTGGAACGGCGGGTCACCGCAGCGGTGGACGATGACCAGAATCGGCTGACCTGTCGGCGCACTGGCGGCGCTCCGTTCCCGCGGGGACCGGCCGGCACTCGCCCGGACCCTGGTCGAACCGGCGGGCGTCCTGGCTCGTAGCCGCCGCTGGTGCGGGTGGCCCAGACGCACAACAACGTCTGGGCCGACCTCCCCGCGGGCCCGGGTCAGCTGATCGGCGCGTACAGCACGCCGAGTTTGTCCAGCTCGTCGCCCGAGCGGCCCGTGAAGCCGGTGATCTGCCAGCCCGAGGGCGCTGTGAACGTCCTCGTGTCCGTGGTCGGTGTTCCGGAGGCCAGGGTGCGGCCCTTGTCCGTGGTGAAGGATGCCGAGAAGAGCCGGGTGCGGCCGTCCTTCTGGCCCTGGGTCAGCTTCACGGAGGTGAGGTGCTCGCCGGAGGCGAGGGTGAGGGAGGCCGCGGTGCCGCCCGTGCCGCCGTGGGACAGGGTCGTGCCCGTGTCGAGCGTGAGGGCGAGCGCGTCGAGGCGGGAGGCGCCGCGCAGGGTCAGGGTGCGGGGGGAGGGGGACGCGGGCAGGTCGTCCGCGTCGTTGAACGCCGTGCCGTGCGGGCCGCCGACGAAGTCGCTCGACTTCAGGGTGGAGTTGAGGGTGTAGGAGAAGTCCACGGTGTGCGGGAAGTGGTCCGACAGGTTGCCGCCGGCGGAGTCCAGGAAGGACGCCCACTCGTTGCTGTAACGGGTGGCGTTCAGGGTCAGGAGCTTGTTGCCTCGGTAGAGGACCTTGTCCACCACCTCGCAGTCGTCGGTGGGCGCCGTCGTCGGGCACAGCAGCGCGTCCGCGCCCTGCGCCGGCCGGGTGCCGCCCTTCACCAGCTTCACCCAGGCGTCGGTCAGGCCGTTCTCGTCGGCCAGGGTGCGGATGTTGTCGCCGGAGCGGGTGTAGCGCGTGTTGGTGTCGCCCATCACGATCACCGCGTTGCCGGCGGAGTTCGTCTGGATGAAGTCCGACAGCTGCTCGATGTTGGCGCGGCGGGCGGCCAGCGCGTCGGCCGTGTCGTCGGCGTTGGTGTGCACGTTGTAGAGGTCCACGAAGACGCCCTCGGCCAGCCGCACCCGGGCGAGTGAGAACCCCTTCGGTGTCAGGCAGTTGGTGCCGGTGCAGTCGTTCCACTTCACCCGCTCGAAGTCCTCGAAGGGGTGGTCCGAGAGGGTGTTGATGCCGTCACCGAAGGGCACACCGCCACTCGTCGCGGTGCGGTAGGGGTGGTTGTCCCCGGCGTACAGCGCCGCGTGGTAGTTGAAGTCCTCCTGGACGTTGACGATGTCGTAGCCCGCCAGGCGCGGGGAGATCAGCGGGGTGTTCGTCGCCGGGTGGCCCGAGCTCAGGCCCTCGGGCAGGCCCGCGACGTTGTACGTCAGGACGTTGAAGGAGCCGGTGGCGGCGGCTGCCGCGGGGGTCGCGCCGACGGTGGCCGTCAGGCCGGTGAGGGCCAGGGCGGCCGCCGCGAGGGTGCCGAGGAGTCTTCTCATGGTGGGGGGTCTCCGTAGGGGGTGGGGAAGATGAACGCTGCTCAGGTTCGGTGTCAACCAGTGTGACCGGCAAGGGCAGTTGGGGAAACAGTGAGGGACGAGGTGATCCGCCGTTCCAGGGTCGGCCGCCGCTCACCCGCCGGTCGTACGGCGTTCATGTTCCGCCTCGATCCTCCACACGCGGCGCAGCGGTGCCGCGAAGAGGGCGGCAACCGGGAGGCGCGGTATGGGGCACGGGCATCACCATCATCACGGACATGAGCACGGGCACGACCACGGGCAGGAGCATGAGGTCGGCGCCCCTCTCCCCGCTGCCTTCGACACCTCCGTCCCCGATGAGGCCCTGACTCCCGAACAGCGGTCCCGCCGCTCCCTGCTGCGCCGCGCGGGCCTCCTCGGCGCGGGCCTGGCCGCGGGCAGCGTGGTGTCCGGCGCGGCCGGGGCGACCGCTCCCGCGTACGCCGCGACGGGCAGCCGCCGCAGGAACGGCTTCCTGTGGCTGGCCGGCGACCACCACATCCACACCCAGTACAGCAGCGACGGCAAGTACCGGATCGTCGACCAGGTCCGCCAGGGCGCCCGGCACGGCATGGACTGGCTGGTCATCACCGACCACGGAAGCGCCACGCACGCCAGGATCGGCGTGGACAAGGTCAACCCGGACATCAAGGAGGCCCGGTCCGCGTACGAGGACACCCTCGTCTTCCAGGGCCTGGAGTGGAACATCCCCGGCGCCGAGCACGGCACCGTCTTCGTGCACCCCGGCAAGAACGAGGTCTCGGTCCTCAAGCAGTTCGAGACCGACTACGACGGCAGCGTGAAGAACGCCTCCGACTCCACGCCCGCCAACGAGGCCCTCGCCGTCGCGGGTCTGGCCTTCCTCGGCGAACAGGTGCGCCGCCGCAAGGTCAAGGACGCACTGATGCTGGCCAACCACCCGGCACGGCGCGGTGTCGACTCCCCGCACGAGATCCGCGCCTGGCGCGACGCCACCGACCCGGGGCACCAGATCGCCGTCGGCTTCGAGGGCGCGCCGGGCCACCAGGCCGCCGGCCTGCCCGCCCCGCTCGGCATGGCCCGCGCCCGCGGCATCTACGACAACAACCCGAGCGCCAACTCCTTCGCGGGCTACCCGCTGGAGAGCTACCGCACCTGGGGCGGCTTCGACTGGATGACCGCCACCGTCGGCGGCCTGTGGGACAGCCTCCTCGCCGAGGGCAAGCCCTGGTGGATCACCGCCAACTCCGACTCCCACCAGGTGTACGCCGACACCGCCGTGCGCGGCCCCGGTGGCGACTTCAACGCCGACGGCCGCTATCCGGACCCGGTCTACGGCGGGCAGATCGACATCACCCAGGGCGACTACTGGCCCGGCCAGTACAGCCGTACCCACGTCGGCGCTGACGGCTTCTCCTACGCCGCCGTCATGGACGGCATCCGCGCGGGCCGCGTCTGGGTGGACCACGGTCAGCTCCTCGGCGGCCTCGACGTCAGGGTCTCCGGCGCGAGCCGCTGGGCCACGCTCGGCGGCGCCCTGCACGTCAGGAAGGGCACGAACGTCACGCTGACGGTCGACATCGCCATGGCCGGCGACCCCAACTGGGCCGGCTTCCTGCCGAAGCTGGCCCGCGTCGACGTCATCCAGGGTGATGTGACCGGCCCGGTCGCCGACAAGGACACCTTCACCGCGCCGACGGCCAAGGTCGTGCGGTCGTACGACGTGAACAAGGCGAGCGGTACGGTCCGCCTCACCTACCGACTCGGCCGCGTGGACCGGCCGTTGTACGTCCGGCTGCGCGGCACCGACGGCAACCGGTCCGCCGTCGGCGCGAGGGGCGCGGCCGTCGACCCGGCGGGTCCCGCGATCGACGTCGTCGGCGACGCCGACCCATGGCGTGACCTGTGGTTCTACAGCAACCCAGTGTGGGTCCTGCCCTCGTGACGTCGTACGCCCTCACGGTGGACACCGGGGTCCGGGACCTGCGTGCGGCCGACCATCTGCTGCACACGCTGGCGGCCGAACTCGACCTCCCCGACGGGGTGTTCGGCTGCACGCACCTGGTGCGAGGAGACCGCCCGCGGGTCGCCCTGTCGTTCACCCTGCCGTCGGAGCCGCTCCTGCGCACCGCCCTGGATCGGCTCACGGCTCTTGAGTACGACGTGTCGCCGGGCGTCCCCGACGCGTGCGGCCGTGCGGTGATCTACCCGGGGGTCACCGCCCTCACCGGCACCCTGACGATCGCGGAGCTGCTCGCACGCTCCGCGATCGAACGGGTCACGGTCCTGGGCACCGCGGGCCAACCTGCCTCCGGCACCCGCCTGGTGACCCGTGATCACGTTCGACCCCAGTGGCAGGACGACGACGGCGCGCTCGTCCTCACCGCCATGCCCGCCGTGGGCGGCACGCTCGTCCCCTTCGAGGTTCCCGACCCGACTCCGTGCTGCGCTGATCACTGAAGCGAACAGACGGCCGATGGGGAGACGACGTTCCGCCCCGCCCGGTGCGACACCGGGCGGGGCGGAACGGACAAGATCCGTAGCTGAGGAACCGACTCAGAACGTCAGCTTCCAGCTGTCGATGGTGCCGACGTCGGCCGCGTACACGTCCTGGACGTGGAGCTTCCAGGTGTCGTCGGCGGCCTGCAGGGTCGCCTGGCGGGCGTTGACGTGGTCCGTGCTGGACGTCATGTACATGGTCAACGCCCGGTACCAGGCGTTGGTGGCGTTGTGCAGCCCGATGTCGGCGGCGGGGAGACCGTCGTAAGTCGGGCCTCGTAGGCGACGCCGTTGACGGTCCGGCTGCCGCTGCCCTCGGAGAGCAGGTAGAAGAAGTGGTTCGCCACGCCGGAGGAGAAGTGCACGTCGAGCGAGGCGGTCTCGGGCGACCACCAGTCCTGGGAGATGCCGAAGGGGCCGGCGTCCTTCGACGGCTCGTCCATCCGTTGATCTTGCGTGGGTATCCCCGGCTTCAGCCGGGGAGGGAAACGCATCCTCGGCCCGGAGGCGCGCAGCGCCGGAGTGCGCTCCGCCTCCGTGGTGAGGGTCAGACGGGCCGCTTCTGGCCCTCGATGTACTGCCGGATGACGGTCAGCGGTGCACCACCGCAGGAACCCGCGAAGTAGGAGCGGGACCAGAACACCGACCCCATCCCGATGCGGTTGATCCGGCCGGTGTACTCGGCCCGCAGGTATCGGGAGCTGACGCCCTTGAGGCTGTTGATCAGCTTCGACAGGGCGACTTTCGGCGGGTAGTGCACGAGCAGGTGTACGTGATCGGCTTCGCCGTTGAACTCCCGTAGCTCCACCTCGAACTTGCCGCACACCTCCCGCATGATCTCTTCGCACCGCTTCAGCATGGCGTCATCGAAGACGTCTCGCCGGTACTTGGTGACGAACACCAAATGAGCATGGAGGTTGTAGGAGACGTGCCGTCCCGTGCGCCTATCGGGATTTGGGATCCAGCGTGGTGACATACACCAAGCGTAGTACGATCTCCGAGCTGACCGGAAAGGGGGTGGGCCGGATGATCCGTGCGTACAAGTTCCTTATGCGGCCCACCGTGGGCCAGCAAGGCGCACTCGCCGAGATGCTGCGTGATCACTGCTCCCTCTACAACGCCGCGCTCCAGGAGCGCCGTGACGCCTACCGGCACGTCTCGAAGACGACGATCCGTTACGGGCAGCAGTCCGCGCAGCTCAAGGACATCCGGGCGTTCGATCCGGAGCGTCAGGGCCGTTGGTCGTTCTCGTCGCAGCAGGCGACGCTTCGCCGGCTGGACAAGGCGTTTGCCGCGTTCTTCCGCCGTATCAAGGCCGGAGACAAGCCGGGCTATCCACGTTTCCGGCCGGGAAAGCGGTTCGACACGGTGGAGTTCCCGAAGGACAGGGACGGCTGCCGGTGGGACTCCACGCCGCACGACCCCGTGACCCGTGTCCGTTTTCAGGGCGTCGGGCACGTCAAGGTGCACCAGCACCGGCCCGTGGTGGGCAAGGTCAAAACGGTCTCGGTGAAGCGCGAAGGCAAGCGCTGGTACGTCATCCTGACCGCCGAGCACACTGCCCCTGAGCCTCTTCCCGCGACGGGCAGCGTAGTCGGCATCGACATGGGCATAGCCAACTTCCTTGCCGACTCAAACGGTGGCTTCGTACCCAACCCCCGACACGGCCGGAGAGCCGCCGCAAAGCTCGAAGCCGCACAGCAAGCGCTCAGCCGCTGCAAGCGCGGCTCGAAGCGCCGTCACAAGGCCGAGGAGAAGGCGGCCCGGCTTCACCGCAAGGTTCGCCGACAGCGCCTGGACCACGCGCACAAGACCGCGCTTGACCTCGTACGCAAACACGACTTCATCGCGCACGAAGACCTCAAGATCCGCAACATGAGCAAGACCCCGGCCCCGAAACCGGACCCCGACCAGCCGGGCAGCTTCCTGCCCAACGGGGCCGCCGCGAAGGCCGGGCTGAACCGATCGATCAACGATGCCGGATGGGGGGTGTTCCTCCAGATCCTCACCGCCAAGGCAGAGTGCGCCGGACGGGAAGTGATGGCCGTGGACCCCCGCAACACCTCCCGACGGTGCCCCGAATGCGGGCACACCGCCAAGGAGAACCGGCCCGCACAGGAGAAGTTCCACTGCGTCGCCTGCGGCCACAACGCGCACGCGGACACGGTGGGCGCTGTCAATGTCCTACGGGCCGGGCTGGTCCGTCGCGAAGCCACACTGGCATAGCGAGAAGCCCCCTCATTTATGAGGGGGAGGAGTCACGTCCCTGCGCCAGGAAGTCACCCCGGAGCCACTCCTCGGCCGGGTCACCTCCGCCTTCTGGACGCTCCACTACGCCGCGGCCCCCCTCGGCGCGGCCGTCCTGACCTGGGCCGCCGAACACCAGGGCACGGCCCCGGTCGGCCTGGTCGCGGGCGCCTGCTGCGTGCTGATCGCGGTGGCCGCGCTGTTCACCCCGATACGACGGTCGGGCGCGGGCTGACCTGCCCGTCCCGGCCCCGGGTTCCGCCCCCATGCACCATCCACGTGGCGGTGGCGGTGGCGGTGGCGGTGGCGGTGGCGGTGGCGGTGGCGGTGGTCAAGCGTTCACCCCGGCATAGTGGGAGAGACTCCGCCGCCACAGCAGCCGGGACGCCAGGTACACCAGCACGCCCAGCAGCGGGGATGCCGCCGCCAGCCAGTACGGGACGCCGGTGTCGTGGCCGTGCCCGGTGAGGACGGCCGCCGGGAAGTAGGCGACGAACGCGAGCGGGAGGGCGTAGGTGAGGAAGCCGCCGACCGCCTTCGGCAGCACGTTGAGCGGGTAGCTGCCGAACGTGCCGAGGAGTTCCTCCAGCCAGCGGGCCCAGTATTCGGCGGCCGGGAAGCGCAGGGAGGCACTGGCCAGCGCCGTGAAGAGGGCCGCCTCCAGGAGCATGCCGCCGATGATCGCGGCGATCAGGTAGGAGATCCGGACCGCCGTCCAGTCGAGGTGGCTGCGGCTGAGCGCGCCCGCCATCAGGCCCGCCGCGACCGTCAGGTCACCGATGGCGTTGGTGGGGAAGTAGGCGAGCTGGACCTGGCGGTGCACCGGCATGGGGCGGGTGAGATAGACGTCGATGCGCCCTTCCTGGATGTCCCGGCCGATGCCGAACATCCGCCCGAGGAACAGCACCATCAGCCCGTGCGCGAGCATCCGTGTCGCCGGGATGAGCAGGACCTCGGAGCTGTCCCAGCCGCCCATCCCGGTGAACCGGGTCAGCAGGACGGTCGCGAACACGATGACCGACACCTGCCAGATCGCGCCGATCGCGACCATGAGCAGGAACTCGGAGCGGTACTCCAGCTGGGCACGGAAGTTGAGACGCGTGACGCGCCACACGATCCGGACGGCATGCATAGGCATCAGCCTCCTTGGGATATGACACGACGGGCGGCGCGGTGCCACAGGAACCGGGTGACCAGGGCGAGGATCACGACCCAGGCAGCCTGGATCGCCAGCTGGCCGGCCGCGTCCGACAGCGGGATGCGGCCGATGTAGAGGGACAGCGGCACGCTCAGCGTCGCCTGGAAGGGCATGAACGTGCTCAGGGTCACGAACCAGTCGGGGAAGAACCACAGCGGCGCGTAGACCCCCGACAGCAGGTTCTGCGCGAAGATCAGGATCATCACCGCCGCGTTGTTGCGCAGGGCCCAGAAGCACCACTGGTCGGTGACGAGCATGATGTAGTACAGGACCCACTGACCGAGCAGCAGGCTCAGCGCGAACACCCCCGCCACAGCGGCCGACCCGGGCGGCTCGACCACACCGGCGGCGAGACAGACCGCGTATCCGCCCAGCGCCCACGCGAACCCGTACAACTGCTCCCCGAGAGCCCGCAGAGCGTAGTAGCGCTGGGGCGGCAGCGGGCGCAGGTACCAGTAGACGATCGTGCCGTAGTGCATGTGCTGGATGACGCTGTCCCGGCCCGCGTACTGGTCCAACTCCCGCAGGCGGGAGGCGAGTACGGCCAGCACGGCGTAGGTGACCGCCTGGTCGCGGGTGAGTCCGGCGGTGGTGCCGGTGTGCGCGTACAGGCCCGCCCACAGGGACGCCACCAGCACCACCTGCACGGTCAGCCGGAGCAGGACCGCGGTCATCCGGGGCGGGGTGTGCAGTTCGCCGAGCGGGGTGACGCGGGCGGCCCGCCAGGCGTGGAGAACGGCCATCAGGCCACCCCCGCCTGGACGTAGGCGGCCCGCATCACGTCCTCGAGGTCGGCCTCGTCGATGGCGATGCCCGTCACCTCGAACCGCTCGATGACCGCCTTCAGTGCCTGGTTGACGGTGGGGGCGTCCGGTCCGTCGGGGCCGAACACGACCTGCGGCCCGTCCTGCCGCAGCACCGCGATGCCCGGCGGCGGTACGACGTCGGTGTGCGCGTCGGCGAGGGTCGCCCGCACCTGCCAGGTCGAGCCGAACTTACGGCGGATCTCGTCGAGGCTGCCGTCCAGGACCAGACGGCCGTGGTTGATCAGCACGACCCGTTCGGCCAGCCGCTCGACCTCGGTCATGTCGTGCGTGGTGAGCAGGACCGTACGGCCGCGCTGCTCGACCTGGTGCCTCAGAAACTCCCGCACCTGCTCCTTGACCACCACGTCCATGCCGATGGTCGGCTCGTCGAGGAAGACCACCGGCGGATCGTGCAGCAGGGCCGCCGCGAGGTCGCAGCGCACACGCTGGCCCAGCGAGAGGTGGCGGACCCGGGTGTCCCAGAAGGAGGAGAGGTCGAGGATGTCGTCGAACTCCTTGAGGCGGGCGGCGTGTTCGGCCTTCGGCACCTCGTAGATGTCCCTGAGGATCGAGAACGACTCGCGCACCGGCAGGTCCCACCACAGCTGGGTGCGCTGCCCGAACACCGCGCCGATGTTGCGGGCGTTGCGCTCCCGCTCCAGGTACGGCACCACGCCCGCGACCCGTGCCTCGCCGGAGGTGGGCGTGAGGATGCCGGTGAGCATCTTGATGGTGGTGGACTTGCCCGCGCCGTTCGGGCCGAGCAGGGCGAGGAGTTCGCCGGGGGAGACGTCGAAGGTGATGTCGGAGACGGCGTGTTTGGCCACCCGTTCGGGGTTGACCAGGGAGCGGAGCGTGCCCGTGAATCCGGGGCGGCGGACGGTGGTGTGGAAGGTCCGGGACAGGCCGCGGACCTCGATGCTGGCACTCAATCGACATCACTCCCTTTGTCGTACACGCGCAGCGGCCGGTCGGCAGGAGTGCCGACCGGCCGCTGACACCTCACGACGGTTGCAGAATGTCGATCAATCAGTCAATGGATTAATTGATCAACGAGTTGGACTGTTCGATCGCCGAGACGCCGAGACGCCGAGACGCCGAGACGCCGAGACACAAAGACGCCGAGACACCGACACGCCGAGATCGCTCAGATCGCCGCTTTCCCTCGGTTCGCCGAGAACACGAACGAGAACTCGGCCGGCTCGACCCGCAGGTGGTACCGCGGCAGCGGGCCCGGGCCGCAGGACTGCGAGCCGATGCCGTGCTGGCCGTGGTCGAGGTTGACCCACACCGTCTCCCCGGGCGTGAGGTCGGTGAGGTGGGTCGCCGCGTCCAGCTGCTCGGTCGTCCAGCGCCGGGCACTGAACCAGAACTCCGGGTCGCCCTCGATCCGCAGCCCGCCCAGCTCCACCCAGCGGACGTCGGCCCGGGCGCCGTTCTCCTGCGGGCGCACGTACGGCGTCTGCAGCTCGTCGACCGAGGACTCCCAACGGCTCACCATGGAGGCGCACTTGGTGTCGGGGTAGGCCTCGCCGGGACCGCCGCCGTACCACTTCACCCGGTCCGCCTCGGCCAGTTGGAAGCGGATCCCGAGCCGGGGCAGCGGCAGGTTCCAGTCGCCCTCCGGACCCACGGACACGGTAAGCCGCAGCCGGTCGCCGTCCGAGGTCCAGCGGTAGACCGTGCTCAGGCCCACCTCGCGGGCCGCGGGCGCCACCCGGGTCCGTACCGTCAGCGCGTCCTCGCCCACCTCCACCGCGTCCAGGCGGTGGTGCATGCGGTGCAGGCCCAGGTTGCGCCAGAGCACGCCGTAGCGGGTGTCGGTCTGCCACTCGGCACCGTCGTCGTTGTCGGTGGGCGCCCGCCACACGTCCAGCTTCAGGCCCTCGACCAGGACCCCGCCGATGGTCGTCACCGCACCGGTCCGGGCGTCGAACGTGGCCGGGCCGAGCGTGATCACACCTTCGCCGGACACGGGCCGGCCGGTGGGCGGGACGGACGGCAGAGGGCGCGCCGCCACCGGGAACTGGCCCCAGGCGACCACATGGTCCTTCGCCGCCCACGCGGTGTCGGCCGCGAGCAGCGCCCGGACCGTCCACCCGGACTCGGCGCCGCGCGCCTGCGCGGGCGGCTCCGGCAGCTTCACGTCGGCGGACTCACCGGGAGCCAGCGGCGGGACGTTCAGGGCGCCCGCCTCGATCGTCTCGCCGTCCACCTGGTACGACCACTCGAAGGCCAGCGCGGACAAGTCGGCGAAGTCGTGCCGGTTGGTCACGCGTACGATGCCGACAGTGCTGTTGGTGCCGTCGCTCTCGAAGCGGACCGGTTCGAGGACCTTCTTGTACTCGACGAGGCCGGGGGAGGGCCGCCGGTCGGGGAACAGCAGCCCGTCGCAGACGAAGTTGCCGTCGTGCAGCTCCTCGCCGAAGTCACCGCCGTAGGCGTAGCCCAACCCGGGGTGCGTGATGCCGTGGTCGATCCACTCCCAGACGAAGCCGCCCTGGAGCCGGTCGTACTTCTCGAACAACTGCTGGTAGTCGGCGAGTCCGCCGGGGCCGTTGCCCATGGCGTGCGCGTACTCGCACTGGATGAAGGGGAGTTCGCGCCGCTTCCCGGTGCCGCCGTCCAGGCGCCGGCCGATCTTCTCGACCTCGTCGTGGAAGGCGTACATCCGCGAGTACACGTCGGTGTCCCGGCAGTTCCAGTCGCCCTCGTAGTGCACGAGCCGCGAGGAGTCCCGGTCGTGGATCCACTCGGCCATCGCGGTCAGACCGCGGCCGGTGCCGGCCTCGTTGCCCAGGGACCAGAAGACGACCGAGGGATGGTTCTTGTCCCGCTCGACCATGCGGGCGGCGCGGTCCAGCAGGGCCGGGGTCCATCGGTCGTCGTCGACGGGGTTGTCGCGCCAGTCCTGCTCCACGAAGCCGTGGGTCTCCAGGTCGCACTCGTCGATGACCCACAGGCCCAACTCGTCGCACAGGTCGAGGAAGGCCGGGTGCGGCGGGTAGTGGGAGGTGCGCACCGCGTTGATGTTGTGCCGCTTCATCAGCAGCACGTCCTCGCGCATGGTCTCCAGGTCGAGCGCGCGGCCCATCGTAGGATGCCACTCGTGCCGGTTGACGCCCTTGAAGAGGACCGGCTCGCCGTTCACCTTGATCAGGCCGTTCTCCAGGGCGACCGTGCGGAAACCGATGCGCAGGGGGACGCGCTCGCCCTCCGTGACCAGCTCACCGTCGTACAGCTTCGGCGTCTCCGCCGTCCACGGCAGCACCCCGACCGTCACCGGCTCGCCGGTCGCGACGTCGACGTCCAGGGCGGGCACGAGCACCCGGCCGTCGACGTCGGAGTCGACGCGCAGGGTGCCCTCGCCGTTGGTGTGGTCGTAGGAGGCGTGCACGAAGAAGTCGAGCACGCTGCCCGCCGGGCGGTGCAGCAGGGTGACGTCACGGAAGATGCCGGGCAGCCACCACTGGTCCTGGTCCTCCAGGTAGGAGCCCGCCGACCACTGGTGCACGCGGACCGCGAGCACGTTCCGGTCCGGCCTCAGCAGATGGCCGACCGCGAACTCGTGCGGCAGCCGCGAGCCCTTGAACTCACCGATGTCCGTGCCGTTCAGCCACACCCGCGCGCAGGACTCCACCCCGTCGAAGCGGAGCACCACCCCGCCGTCCGCCGGCCAGTCGGACGGCAGGTCGAAGACCCGCAGATGGTCGCCGGTCGGGTTCTGGGTCGGCACGTGCGGCGGGTCCACCGGGAAGGGGTAGAGGTGGTTGGTGTAGATCGGGGCACCGAAGGCGCCGTCGCCCTGGAGCACCCAGTGCCCGGGGACCGTGACCTCGCCCCAGTCCCCGGCGTCGTACCCCTCTTCGGCGAACGAGTCGTCCTCGGCGTCCGCGGTCGCCGACAGCCTGAAGCGCCAGCTGCCGTTCAGGGACAGCGACTTCGCGTCCGAGGACGCGTACCAGGCGCGGGGCGCAAGGGCCCCGCTGCCCGGTGAGACGTCCTCGACGTAGTCGACGGCGGGGGTGGTGCGGAAAGACATCGGTCTCCTTGCTCAGCCCTTGATGCCCGTCTGCGCGATCCCCTGCACCAGCCAGCGCTGGAGGAAGAGGAACACGAACACCAGGGGCAGGATGGAAATGGCCGTGGCCATGAAAATCAGATGGAAGTTGACGGTCTGGTTGGTCATGAAGGAGGACAGCGCCACCTGCACGGTCCACGAACTCGGGTCCTGGCCGATGACCAGCGGCCACAGGAAGGCGTTCCAGCCGCTGATGAAGGTGATCGTGGCGATCGCCGCGAAGAAGTTCAGCGAGTTGGGTACGACGATCCGCCAGTACGCGCCCCAGTAACCGAGCCCGTCCACGCGTGCCGCCTCCTCCAGCTCCTTCGGGAACCCCAAGAAGTACTGCCGGAACAGGAAGCAGGTGAAACCACTGAACAGGCCCGGAATGATCAGACCCCGGTACGTGTCCACCCAGCCGAGGGACGAAACCAGCACGAAGCTCGGCACGAAGGTCACGGCCGTCGGCACCATCAGGGTGGCCAGGACCGCGTAGAAGACCTTGTTGGCGTGCTTGTAGGGGATGCGGGCCAGGC
The DNA here is from genome assembly GCF_044459385.1 of Streptomyces sp. NPDC050287. Taxonomy (NCBI): domain Bacteria; kingdom Bacillati; phylum Actinomycetota; class Actinomycetes; order Kitasatosporales; family Streptomycetaceae; genus Streptomyces; species Streptomyces sp. NPDC050287. Next base: position 407,870 of record NZ_JBITIY010000003.1, read on the forward strand.
CGTAACCGGCGAGGGAGCACACCAGGAGCGTGCCGACGGTCATCAGGACGGCGACGAGCGTCGAGTTCCACAGGGAGCGGCCGAACTGGACCGTCTGGTCGTCGAAGAGCTCGGAGACGTTGCCCCACTGGAAGGAGGGGAGGATCTTCCAGTTCTCGCCCGTGATCTCCGGGTCCGTGGACAGGGAGTTGCGGACGATCAGGTAGAAGGGCAGCAGGAAGAGCAGGGCGGCCACGCTGACGGCGACATACAGTCCCGTGTTGCCGAGGACGCCCCCGCGCTTGGCGCGCTCCTTGCCCACCTGCGGTGCGGTGGTGGTCACTTGGACTCCTCCCCCCTTCCGAAGCCCATGATCTTGCCCTGGGCCAGGGTGACCAGGCAGATCAGCAGCGACAGGATGACCGCGCCCGCGCTGCCGGCGCCGTAGTCCTGGCTCGTTCCGAGGGCCGCCTTGTAGAGCTCCATGAGCGGCGTCTGGGCCCAGGTCGCCTTGGTCGAGATGATGTTGTAGAACTCGTCGAACGCCTGGTACGCGGCGACGAGCAGCAGCAGGACCACCGCGGTGGAGGTGGCCCGCAGCTGCGGCAGCGTGATGTACCGGAAGGTCTGCCAGCCCGGCTTGGCGCCGTCGATGGCGGCGGCCTCGTACAGCTCGCCCGGGATGTTCTGCAGCGCCGCCAGGAACAGGATCATGTAGAAGCCGGCCTGCAGCCACAGCCGCAAGGACACGATGACCACCCAGTACCAGGGCGGACTGGGGTCGGCGAGATAGGCGATGTTGTCGACGCCGAACCAGCCGAAGACGGTGTTCGCCAGGCCGAAGCGGACCCCGCTGAAGATGGACATCTTCCAGACCAGCGAGGCGGCGACGTAGGAGACGGCGGTCGGCAGGAAGAACACCGACCGGAAGAACGCCCGCATGAACCGCAGCCGGTTCACCAGCAGCGCGAGGCCCAGCGACAGCGCCCAGGTGGTGGGCACGATGAACGCGGCGAACGCGGTGAACGTCAGCAGCGAGTCGGGGAAGTTGCTGTTGGTGAGGATCTGCTTGTAGTTGTCGAAGCCGATGAAATGGCTCGGCGTGACGGTGTAGCGGGCGTCGAAGAAGCTGAGCCAGATGCTCCATCCGATGGGGACGAAGACGAAGATCACCAGGCCGATGAGGAACGGCCCGGTGAAGAGCCAGAAGTTGAGGGTGGCGTTGCCCCGCAGGCCCCGCCGCGGCCGGGCCTGGGAGGCCTTGACCGGGGCGGGCTGGGCGACACCGCGCGTCGTGGTGGCAGACATGATGTCGTGGTCCGTCCGCCGCCTATCCGAACAGCTTCTTCAGCTCGACGTTGACCTTCTTGTCGCAGGCGTCGAGCGCGGCCTCCGGGTTTCCGTTCTTGCGGACGGAGGACGCGATCACGTCGGCGAACGCGGTCTGCATGGTCTGGTCGTAGGCGATGTTGTCGAAGTGACCGAAGTCGGTGAAGAGCTTGACGGCCTCGGCGGGCAGGCCCGACTTGAGCTTGGTGGCGTCGTTGGCTATCGACGTGCGCGGCGGGATGTGGAAGCCGTAGGACAGCGCCCAGTCCTCCTGGTACTGCTTCTGGTCGATCCACAGCCACTTGACGTACTCCTTGGCCGCGTCGACGTTCTTGCCCTTGGCGTTCACGAACATCGACCAGCCGCCGTTGTAGACCGACTGCTTGCCACTGGACCCGATCGCCGGGAACGGGAAGATGCCCAGGTCGTCGCCGAGCGCTTTCTGCATGACCGGCATGGACCACATGCCGCCCCACTGGATGGCACACAGGCCCTGGTCGAGCGAGGACGGGTCCCAGAAGTCGGTCGGGGCGTCGAGGAGCACGTTGCCGCTGGTGAACAGCTGACGGAGCTGCTTGAGGCCCTGGACAACCCCGTCCGTGTGGTAGGCGATCTGATTCTTCTCGTCGAGGGTGTTGGCACCGGCCGAGAAGATCACGGCGTTCTGGATCGCCGTGAAGTCGTTTCCGAGGAAGACGCCCTTGACCTTGCCGGTGGTGAGCTTGGCGGCGGCCTCGAGCAGCTCGTCGAGGGTGGTGGGTACGTCGACCTTGGCCTTCTCCAGCATCGACTTGCGGTAGTAGAAGAACTGCGGGTCGTCGATCATCCGGATCCCGTAGATCTTGCCGTCGACCGTGTGCGACTTGATGTCGGCCGGGTTGAAGTCGTCCTTGACCGGGTTGATCAGGTCGCTCAGGTCTGCCACCTGACCGCTCTTGACCATCTGCAGCTGCGGGTGGAACTCGAAGACGTCGGGCGCCTGCTTGGTGAGCAGGGACGAGAACAGCTTGGCCTCGAAGTTGTTGCCGGTGATCCAGTTGGTGGTCACATTGGCCTTGGAATACGCCTTCGCGTACCGCTTGATGGCCTGCTCCGTCCCCGCCTCGCCGTACGCGTGGAAGTACTGGACCAGGCCGGAGCCCGAACCACCGCTGCTCCGCCCGGTGTTGCTGCCGCAGGCGGCCAGCCCGCCCGCGGCGGTCAGACCAAGGGCGGCCCGCAGAACGTTCCGGCGGTCCCAGTTGCTGCTGCTCAATGCCGACATGTGACGTCCTTGTCTCGAGTTCGGCTGCGGCTCAGTCGCTCAGCACGAGGTGGCTGAAAAGAGAGGTGCGGAGCCGGACGTTAACCTTCGGCTAAGGCTTCGGCAAGGGGTTGGACGAAGTCTGCTCGAAGCGTTGTGCGGCGTTCGGGATGCCGGACGTGATCGCTGGGAACACGCCGCGTGACGGCGGGGGACACGGCATATGGCCGCCGGGGCTGCGGTCCTGTGCGCGTGGCGGCGAGGGGGCGCCGACGGCTGCGGTGGTGTGCGCTTCCCGGCAGGGGCGGTCGCGGGGGCCGCGGTGGCGCGCGCCCCGCGACGAGGCTCGTCGCCGGGACAACCATGGACCGCTCACCACGACGAGGGCGCGTCGCCGGGGCCATGGCCGCGCATGCGTCACCGGGACGGCGCCTCGCCGGGGGCCGCCGTGGCGCCGTGCGTGTCACACGGACGGTGCGTCGCCGGGCAGCGCGGTGGCGCCGGCGTCACGCGGACGGTGCGATACGGCCCTTCGCGCGGACCGTGCGCTTGGGGCTGCGCTGGCTCACCGACTGGAGGGCGCCTTCGAGCGCGAAGGTCGCGGCGCCCAGGCACACCGGGTCGGTGGGGATGGGGGAGAGGACGATCTCGGTGGCGGCCAGCGGGCGGGGCAGCGCGTGCCGGGCGACGGCCTCGCGCACCTCGGCCACCAGGGGCTCGCCGAGCGTGGCCGCGACCCAGCTGCTGAGGACGACCACTTCGGGGTTGAACAGGTTGATCAGATCGGCGATGCCGGCGCCGAGGTAGCGGGCGGTGTCGCGGACCACCTTCACGGCCACCGGATCACGGGCCGCGACCCCGCGGGCCAGCGCGTCGACGGTGGCCGTCTGGTCCTCCGGGTGCAGCAGGGCGCTGCCGGGACTGAGCTCCCGCAGGTTCAGCATGATGCCGGGCGCGCCGACGTACGTCTCCACGCAGCCGTGGTTGCCGCAGTGGCACAGCCTGCCGTCCAGGACGAGCGTGGTGTGGCCCCACTCGCCGGCGCTGTTGCTCACACCCCGGTGCAGCCCGCCGCCCAGGACGAGCCCGGCGCCGACCCCGGTCCCGAGGTTGACCACCACGGCGTTCCCGCGCCCGCGCACGGCCCCGAACCACAGCTCCGCCACCGCGCAGGCACGCAGCGGATTGTCCAGGTGAAGTGGGTAGGCGATGTGCTCGGTGAGCAGGTCGAGCAGGGGCACGTCGTGCCAGTCCCAGTTGGGCGCGTACTCCGAGATGCCGGTGGCCCGGTCCACCTGCCCCGGCACGCTCACCCCGACGCCGAGCACCCGGGCGCCCTCGATCCCGGCCTGCGCGACCACCGAGCCGACGGCGGTCGCGACATGGCCGACCACCTGCTCGGGGCGGCTCTCGCCGGGGCGCACGTCCTCGTCGGCACGGGCCAGCACGTTCAGCGCCAGGTCGAACAGCTCGACATGGACGTACGTCTCGGCGATGTCGACGCCGATCAGCGCGCCGCCCGAGGCGTTGACGGCGACCAGGCCGCGGGGGCGGCCGCCGGCCGAGTCCTCGAACCCGACCTCCGTGATCATCCGGAGGTCGAGCAGCTCGCCGACGAGCGTGGCGACCGTCGCGAGGCTCAGACCGGTGGCTGCCGCCAGCTCCTGCCGGGAGGTGGGCGACGCGGCGATGAGCTGGCGGAGCACCTCGTAGCGGTTCGCCGTGCGGATGTCACGTGAGGTGCGCTTCACCGGGTCTGCCCCATCCCTTCGGCTCGTGCCGGGACGACATCGGCACCGGCGCGGCGCCAGGCTATGGGCACTTCACGACTTTCGACAAGGGGTTAGGAAAGGGGCTTTATAAAGTCAGCCGCCCAGGACGTCCCGCACGAACTCGTTGGCGAATTTCGCCCCCGGGTCCAGGTCACGCGCCAGCGCCGCGAAGTCGTCCAGCCGCGGGTACCGGCCGCGGACCACCGCCGCCGGGACGGTGAACACCTTCCCCCAGTGCGGCCGCGCGTCGAAGGCGTCCAGCGCCTCCTCCAGCCGCCGTACCACCGGCAGCACCGCCGCCGTGTCCGGGACCCAGGTGAAGTGCAGCGCCACCGTGTCCCGCCCGTACGCCGGGCTCAGCCACTGCTCGTCGGGTGCGACGGTCCGCACCTCGCAGATCTGCAGGACGGGGGCGATCGTCGCACGGATCGAGTTCAGTGCGTGCACGGCGTCCAGCGCGTACCGCCTCGGCAGCAGGTACTCCGACTGCAGCTCGGCACCGCTGCTCGGGGTGAACTCCGCCTTGAAATGCGGCAGCCGCTCGTGCCACGGCCCCGGCACCCCGAGCTGCTCGGTGCCGTTGACCGCGGGCATCCCCGGCACCGGGTGCATCTTCTCGGTGGCGGGCGCGGCCCAGGGGAAGTCGCGCAGCGGCTGGTCGGTACGCCGCTTGAGCCACACCTGCCGGAAGCCCGGCTCCCGCCAGTCGGTGAACAGGCTGACGCTGTACGCGCTCGCCATCACCGTCTCCAGCGTCTCGGCGCCCAGCCCTTCCAGAGGGAGCTCGGTGAACACATGCTGCTCGACGTCGAAGGCGGGCTCCAGGTCGAGAGTGAGCGCGGTGACCACCCCGAGGGCACCGAGCGAGGTGACCGCGCCGCCGAACCGCTCCTCCCCCCGCCCGACGACGACCGTCGAGCCGTCCGCCGTGACCATCTCCACCTCGCGCACGGCCGACGCGAGCGAACCGTTGCCCACCCCCGAACCGTGGGTGCCGGTCGCCACCGACCCGGCCACCGAGATGTGCGGCAGGGACGCCATGTTGGGCAGCGCGAACCCGCGCCCGTGCACCCGGCGGGCCAGTTCCGCGTACCGGACCCCGCCGCCGACCCGGACGGTACGGGCCGCCGCGTCGACGTCCACCTCGGCCGGCAGCGCGGCCAGCGAGAGCAGGACGCCCTCGGGGCCCGGCTCGGCGATCTCGTTGAAGGAGTGCCCGCTGCCCAGCACCCGCACCTTCGCGCTGTCGGCGACGAGGGCGCTCAGCGCGTCGAGCGAATGCGGGCGCTGCAGCTCCTTGGCCGTGTAGGTGATGTTGCCGGCCCAATTGGTGACAGCCCCGGTCATCCCGCCGCCCCTCCCTGGAGTATCGAGACCCCGGCGCCTCAAGAGCCAGGGATTCACTGGTGGAACGTACCTCGGCCGCTGGTCCGACGCCCACGGGCGGTGCTGATCAGCTGGAGCGGGAGGCGGAGGTGCGGACCTCCGGCCCCGGCGAAAGCCGCGTAACAGGGCAGACCGCTCAACGCGAGGGCCCCGGCACGGCTCGTGCGGAGGCGAAGGCATACCGTGAGGAGTCGTACGTCCGCACCGGAAGGAGACACGGGATGGGCAGCCGTACCGCGCTGGTCGAGGATCTGATGGAGCGGTTCCCGCACGTTCCGCGGGAAGCCGTCTTCAAGGAGGATCTGCTCCGGGGCGGAGTGGCCTTCGACCCGTCGGCGCTCAGTGACAACGAGGGCGGCGAGGTGAAGCCGAAGTCGTACTTCATCTTCTCCTTCGACCACGGCACCCTGCCCGAGCTCGGCGAGGCCGCGCTCAGGCGCCCGCCGGAGGAGATCATCCTGACCGGTGGGCCGTACGACCTGAGGCGGACCGTCGTCTCCGTGCGCGTGAACCCGGCCTCGCCGTACCGGGTCGCCGCCGACGAGGACGGCGTGCTCGGCCTCTACCTCGACGGCAGGCGGATCTCCGACGTCGGTGTGCCGCCCATGCCCGAGTACTACCGGCACACCCTCGCCAGCGGGAAGTCCGTGATGGAGGTCGCCCCGACCATCCAGTGGGGCTACCTGATCTACCTCACCGTCTTCCGGGTCTGCCAGTACTTCGGCGCCAAGGAGGAGTGCCAGTACTGCGACATCAACCACAACTGGCGCCAGCACAAGGCGGCGGGCCGTCCCTACACGGGCGTGAAGGACGTCGAGGAGGTCCTCGAAGCCCTGGAGATCATCGACCGGTACGACACCGCGAAGGCCTCCACCGCCTACACGCTGACCGGCGGCGCGATCACCAAGACGGTCGCCGGGCGCGACGAGGCCGACTTCTACGGCCATTACGCCAAGGCCATCGAGGAGCGCTTCCCGGGCCGCTGGATCGGCAAGGTCGTCGCCCAGGCGCTGCCCAAGGACGACGTACAGCGGTTCAAGGACTACGGCGTGCAGATCTACCACCCCAACTTCGAGGTGTGGGACCGCCGGCTGTTCGAGCTGTACTGCCCGGGCAAGGAGCGCTACGTCGGCCGCGACGAGTGGCACAAGCGGATCCTCGACTCCGCGGACGTCTTCGGCGCCCGCAACGTCATCCCCAACTTCGTGGCGGGCGTGGAGATGGCCGAGCCCTTCGGCTTCACCACCGTCGACGAGGCCATCGCGTCCACCACCGAGGGCCTGCGCTTCTTCATGTCGCACGGCATCACGCCCCGCTTCACCACCTGGTGCCCCGAGCCGACCACCCCGCTCGGCAAGGCCAACCCGCAGGGCGCGCCGCTGGAGTACCACATCCGGCTGCTTGAGGCCTACCGCGCCACCATGGACGACTTCGGCCTGTCCTCGCCCCCCGGCTACGGCCCGCCCGGACCGGGTCGCGCGGTCTTCTCCGTCAGTTCGTTCATGGACAGTCTTCCCGCGGAGGAATCCGCGACGGTATAGATGGGTGCCGGTAGGGGGGTGCCGGTAGGGGGGTGCCGGTAGGGGTGGGTGCCGGTACGGACCAGTGCCGGTACGGATCAGTGCCGTGGGGATGAGTCGTTCGGCGGTCCGCGTCCGTACTACAGGCCGGAACAAGCCGGAACAGGCCGGAGCTGTGGGGCGGGCCGTGGTGGGGCGTACTGTCTGTCATGACATCTGAACAGGGCGCTTGTCAGTTGTGTGGGTGGCGTGAAAAGCTCGCCTCCTGCCGTGAGGTTCCCCCCAACTTCTTTGCCACTACGGCGAGTTGACCTCACATGTGACTGCAGGAGACCCATGCCCGACCTGCCGACTCCCCAGGACGCCGCCGAGGCAGCGCTGCTCTCCGAGTGCTGGGATGCCGTGCTCTCCTACGCCGACCTGTGCACGTCCGGCTCCACCGCGGCCACCCAACTGGCCACGGAGGCCTTCTCCCTCGGCATGCGAGAGGCCCGTGAGGCGGAGTCCGCCCCCGCCCGCGGCGCCGGCCGCCGCCCGGCCCGCCTGCCCAGGATCCCCCTGCTGCTGACCGCCGTACGCAACACGGCGGCGGCCTGGGAGATCCAGGGCGAGGGCCACAAGCTCGACCCCGAACTGCGGCTGTGGCTCAACTCCGACAAGGCCGCCCGCTACACCGGCCCCCCGCTCAGTCGCCCGCTCGCCCTGCGCGGCCTGCGTGACCTGCAGGAACCGGACGCGGCCCTGCTGTGGCTCGCCGAGGTGGAGGCGCTGCCGCTGTCCGTCGTGGCCCGCCGGCTCGGCCTCGACCCGACCGTCGTCGGCGACGAACTCGCGCAGGTGCGGGGCCTGTTCCGGGACCGCTGCCACCGCGCCCACCTCGACACACCGATGGACGCGCAGTGCCGCAGCTACGCCCGGCTGCTCGACGCGGTCACCCGCTCGCCCGCCGCCGACACCCCGAAGGACCTCTCCCGGCACCTCGCGCGGTGCGTGGGGTGCGCGGAGGCCGCCGCCTGTCTGCGGCTGCACGGCGGCGGACTGCCCGGGGCACTGGCCGGCGGGGTGATCGGCTGGGGCGGCCTCGCCTACCTGGAGCGCCGCCGCCGGGCCGCCGAGGTACGCCTGGGCGCCGGGCGTCCTGGCACGGCCGACAGCGACACGCCCCCGGCCCCCGGCGCGCACAAGGCACGCGTCGTGCGCAACGGCCTCCTCGTAGCAGCCGTCCTGGTGTCCCTGCTGGCACTCGCCGTGTCGATGATGCCGGGCGGTACCGACAACGGCGCCGGGCCGCCCGGCGACGCCGACCGCCAGCCGGTGGCCGGCCCCGGCCCCTCCTTCCCGCCGTCCACCATCGCCCGCTCCACCAGCTCCCCGAAGCCGTCGGACACCGCGGCGACGGCCACGTCCGAGGCGCCGGAAGTCACGAATCCCCGCACCACACCCCAGGGCACGGCCTCCTCCACCGCCCCGGGCGGCGGCTCCGACGAGAAGGAGTCCCCGGCCCCGACCTGCCGCGTCACGTACGACCTGGTCAACCAGTGGCCCGACGGCTTCCAGGCCACCGTCACCGTCACCACCGAACAGGCCCTCGACTCCTGGCGGGTCGCCTGGTCCTTCCGCGACGGCCAGCGGGTCGGCCAGATGTGGGACGCGAGCTTCGTCCAGGACGGCTCCCACGTCACCGCCACCGCCGCCGACTACAACAGGAAGGTCCCCGCGGACGGCTCCCTCGACTTCGGCTTCCTCGCGTCCTGGCAGGGCAAGAACTCCCCGGCGTACGACTTCAGGCTGAACGGGCACAGCTGCGCGAAGTGACACGCGGTGAGCCGGCAGGCCGCCGCGTCCGGACTGTGAGGGGCGACGCCCGCCGGGAAGACCGAACCGGCGGGCGTTCTGCTCTTCGGCGATCCAGTCGGCCGGCCGATCCGCCGACACGCCTCGCTGCCCGGAGGTGGACCAGATCCCGTAGCGCCCGGCCCCGGCGAACCGTGTGCCGAAAATCGATGGCGTCCCGGTTCGCGGACCTCTAGGGTCGGTGCTGTTCGAGCGGTGACCGGGAGTCGCCGCGGGTGACGTTGTTCGTTTCGGGAGGTGTGACCGATGGCTGTCGTCGAGATGGGCGCTGCCCGCATCCAGGAGTTCATCAAGTCCACCTCCGTGGCCACCGGCTGACGATTCCTCAACTCCGCGCGTCACGCACGCGCATGCCGGGGTCACCCCTGTGAAGGGTCACCCTTGTCTTCCACCTCGCTTTTCACCGCTCATTCCGCGCTCGCTCCCTACGGCTGGGACCAGGCGTGGGCGGACCAGTTCGCTCCCTACGCGCCCGAAGGACTCCTGCCCGGACGAGTGATCCGGGTCGACCGCGGGCAGTGCGACGTGATGACCGCCGCCGGCGTCGTGCGGGCGGACACCGCGTTCGTCACCCCGCACGACCCGATGCGGGTCGTGTGCACCGGCGACTGGGTCGCCGTCGAACCCGGCGGCAACCCGCGCTACGTACGCACGTATCTGCCGCGCCGTACCGCCTTCGTGCGCTCCACCTCCTCCAAACGGTCCGAGGGACAGATCCTCGCGGCCAACGTCGACCACGCGATCGTCGCCGTTTCGCTGGCCGTCGAACTCGACCTCGGTCGCGTCGAACGCTTCCTCGCGCTGGCCTGGGAGTCCGGGGCACAGCCCGTGGTCGTGCTGACCAAGGCCGACCTGGTGCCGGACGCGGCGACCCTCGCACACCTCGTCCAGGACGTGGAGACCACCGCGCCCGGCGTGCCCGTGCTGCCGGTCAGCGCCGTGGGCGGGGACGGGCTCGACGTCCTCCGCGCGGTCGTCGGCGGCGGTACGTCCGTGCTGCTCGGTCAGTCCGGCGCGGGCAAGTCGACCCTCGCGAACGCCCTGCTCGGCGCGGAGGTGATGGATGTCCAGGCCACCCGGGACGCGGACGGCAAGGGCCGGCACACGACCACCACCCGCAACCTCCTCGCCATGCCCGGCGGCGGGGTCCTGATCGACACGCCGGGGCTGCGGGGCGTGGGTCTGTGGGACGCCGAGAGCGGGGTCGGACAGGTCTTCTCCGAGATCGAGGAGCTGGGCCGGCGGTGCCGGTTCCACGACTGCGCGCACGAGCGCGAGCCGGGGTGCGCGGTGCTCGCCGCGATCGACTCCGGGGAGCTGCCCCACCGGCGACTGGAGAGCTACCGCAAGCTCATCCGGGAGAACCAGCGGATCGTGGCGAAGACCGACGCCCGGCTGCGGGCGGAGATCCGCCGGGACTGGAAGCGGAAGGGGGCGGAGGGGAAGGCGGCGATGGACGCCAAGCGCGGGCGCTGGGCGTAGGAAGCCGGGCGCAGCTCCACGTCCGATTTCCGCTGGCCCCGCCCGTCCGCACCGTCGACACTTGATGACGTGATGGACGAAGACACCAGGTACGAAGCGGTGCGGAGCCGGGACGGGCGGTTCGACGGGGAGTTCTTCTTCGCCGTCGCGACGACCGGGATCTACTGCCGGCCCAGCTGCCCGGCGGTGACGCCGAAGCGGCACAACGTCCGGTTCTTCGCGACGGCCGCCGCCGCGCAGGGCTCGGGATTCCGGGCCTGCCGGCGGTGCCGGCCGGACGCCGTGCCCGGCTCCGCCGACTGGAACGTCCGGGCGGACGTGGTGGGCCGGGCGATGCGTCTGATCGGCGACGGAGTCGTCGACCGGGAAGGCGTCGCCGGGCTCGCCGCGCGGCTCGGGTACAGCGCCCGGCAGGTGCAGCGGCAGCTCACCGCCGAGCTCGGCGCCGGGCCGGTCGCTCTCGCCCGGGCCCAGCGGGCGCACACCGCGCGCGTCCTGGTGCAGACCACCGACCTGCCGATCACCCAGATCGCGTTCGCGTCGGGGTTCGCCAGCGTGCGGCAGTTCAACGACACCATGCGGGAGGTGTACGCCGCCACCCCGAGCGAGTTGCGGGCAGCCGCCCCGCGCGGTGGGCGGACCGCCCGGCGTACGGCCACGCCGACCGCCGGGATCCCGCTCAGGCTCGCCCACCGCGGGCCCTACCAGGCCTCAGCGGTGTTCGACCTGCTGGAGGCCGAGGCCGTGGCCGGCGTGGAGGAGGTGAGCGGGGCGCGCGGACGGCGCACGTACCGCCGTACCCTGCGGCTTCCGCACGGCACCGGCATCGTCGCCGTCGACGAGCGGGCCGGGGCGGCCCGGCCCGCGTCCGGCGCACATCCGGGCGGCTGGCTGGAGGCCCGGCTGCACCTCACCGACCCGCGCGACCTGAACACCGCCGTCCAACGGCTGCGGCGGCTGTTCGACCTCGACGCCGATCCGTACGCCGTCGACGAACGGCTCGGCGCCGACGCACGGCTCGCTCCGCTGGTCGCCGCCCGACCGGGCCTGCGATCACCGGGGGCCGCCGATCCGGAGGAGTACGCGGTGCGGGCCCTGGTGGGGCGGGCCGCGGCGGAACGGCTGGTGACGAGGTACGGCAAGGCACTCGACGCGCCCTGCGGCAGCCTCACCCATCTCTTCCCCGAGCCCGCCGTCCTCGCCGGAGCCGAGCCGGACGGCCCGCTGGGCGCGCTCACCGCCGCCCTCGCCGACGGTGCCGTACGACTGGACCCGGGCGCCGACCGGGACGACGCACAGGCCGAACTGCTCGCCGTGCCCGGACTGGACGCCCGTACGGTCGCGGCCGTCCGCACCCGCGCACTCGGCGACCCCGACGTCGCGCCGCCGGAGCTCGACATCCCCGACAGCTGGCGCCCCTGGCGCTCCTACGCCCTGCAACACCTGCGCGCAGCAGGGGAGTTGGAGTAATCATGACCACCACCGAGACGCACTACACCACCCTGGACAGCCCGCTCGGGCCGCTCCTGCTGACCGCCGACCCGACCGGAGCGCTGTCCTCGCTGTCCGTTCCGGGCCAGCGGAACGGCCGTACCGTGCAGGACGGTTGGCGGCACACCCCGGACCTCTTCCGGAGCGCCGAGGAACAGCTCGCCGCCTACTTCGCCGGGGAACTCAAGGAGTTCCGGCTGGAGTTGAGCTCCGCGGGCAGTGAGTTCCGCAAGCGGGTCTGGACCGCCCTCGAAACCCTGCCCTACGGGGCCACCACGACGTACGGCGAGATCGCCGCGCGGATCGGCGCGCCCCGGGCCGCCGTACGGGCCGTCGGCGGGGCGATCGGCGCCAATCCGCTGCTGATCCTGCGCCCCTGCCACCGGGTGATCGGCTCCGACGGCTCCCTCACGGGGTACGCGGGCGGACTGGAGCGCAAGACGACGCTGCTGACCCTTGAAGGCGTGCTCTAGGCGTCCTGCCGGTGTTTACCCGGCGTCTTCCTCGATGCCCCAGCTGTGGATCCGCCGCGGGTGGACGCGGATCACCTCCTCGCTGAAGTGCGGGCCCAAGTCATGCGGTCCCACGAGGAGTTCGGCCTCGCCGCGGATGTCGATGCCGCGCACCCTCCACGGCTTGACACTGACGATGTCGTCGACGACCAGGGCGACCTTCGGGTTCTTCCGGAGGTTGCGCCACTTCTTGGTGCGGCCCATCGAGTAGCCGCCGATGAGGATGGTGCCGTCGTCCTGCGGATAGAAGCCGACCGGGTTCGCCTGCGGCTGGCCGTGCTCGTCGACGGTGGCCAGCCGCCCCAGCCGCTGCGACTTCAGATACGCGCGTTCGGCGTCCGTGAATGCGGTCATGGCAGCCAGCCAAGCACGCCCACCACGTCGAGCGCATCGGATCCTCGCCCTACGCCCGCCGCCCGTCGCCCTACGATCGTTGGCCGACGGCTCATCCCCACAGCACCGCGCCCAGCCACGCCCCCGTGATCAGCAGACAGGTGAACAGCTCCGCGAGCACGCTGGAGCCGCCCGAACGCATCACCGTCCGCAGCGCCGCCCGCGCCTCGCCGTGCGGGCCGAGCCGCAGACGTTCGCGGAGGTAGACGCCGCCCATGAAGCCCGGGATCGCGCCCAGTACGGGGACCAGGAAGAAACCCAGAAGCGCCCCGACCCCGGCGTACACCGCCATGCGCGAGGTGGCGCCGCTCGCGCGCAGCCGACGCGGCGGCAGCGCCCAGCGCACCACCTGGCAGAGCAACAGCGCGGTCGTGGCACCGACCAGGACGGCCCAGGCGAGCGGTCGCGGATCCTTCAGCGCCCACCACACGACCGCGGCCCACACCAGCCACGACCCCGGCACCCCGGGAACGAGCACGCCGCTCAGCCCGAGCAGCATGACGAGGCCGACCAGCAGGAGGTCAACCACTCCCATCTGTCCAGGGTGCCGGAGGACCGCCGAAGGCGCAGGCCACACAGGCTCACGGGGACCCTTCAGACGGGCTTCTGTCCGGCGGGCGCCGGTACGCGGCTTGTTCTGCACGACCGGTCGGCGGCTCACACGACACGTGGGTCGGCGCGGGGTGTGCGGGGGATTTTCCGGATGCACCGTTTTCATCCGGCCCCCGCGGTGGACAATTAGGGGCATGAGCCAGCAGGGGGGAAAGCCCACGGGGCCCGAGGACGACTGGTGGGGGCAGCTGTACGACGACTCCACCGAGGACACGGGCCCCACTTCCGCACCCGACTCCCTGGACGACCGCTTCGCCTCGGCCGCGAGGACGGTGGAGAGGCGGTTCCCTTCAGGGCGGGAGGCGCGGGAGCCGGGCGAGCTGGGGGAGGCGCCGGACGTGGAAGGTGCGATTCCGGCGCCGCGTTCCGGTGATCAGGAGGGCGGCTCGGGTGGTGGGCCGCGTTCGGGTGCTCCGGAGGGCGGCTCGGGTGGTGGGTTGCGTTCGGGTGCTCCGGAGGGTGGTTCTGGTGGTGGGCCCGGTTCCGGTGTTCCGGAGGGCGGCGATGCCAAGCCCGGGTCCGGTGCCGGGGAGGCCGCGGGGCCGCCGCCGCGTCCCGGTGTCGGGGAGAGGCGCGGTTTCCCGCCGGGCTCGGATGTCGCCGGCTCCGCGGATACCGTCGATGGCCCGTACCGCACGGGATCAGCGCCGTGGCCCGCGCCCTGGGAGCCGTCGTCCGACCTGGCCCAGGGCCCCGCGGCCTTCCCGCCCGGACCGAAGCCGCCGGGATTCGCCGAGCGGGATCCCCAGGACGCCCCGCCCCAGATGACCGGAGGCCCCAGCTCGGCGCAGACCCGGGCCTCGCGCACCCCCCGGGACGCTCTCCCTCCGCCCCCGCCTCCGTTCGCACCACCGCCTCCTGCGACCCCGCCCGCCGACCGCACGAGTACCGGCCCCGCCCCGACCGACGGGAGGGACACGGACACCGACACCGACACCGACCCCGACACAGGGACCGCCCCCGCCCCCGACGCCACCCCCCCGACCGCCGCCACAAGCACCGCGGTCGGTGCCCTCCGAGGCGAGCCCCGGACCCCGACCACCCCCTCCCTCGGCGCCACCACCGACCCCGTCCAGGATCAGCTCCCCACCCCCGGCCCGGCCCCCGCCGCGCAGGGAACCCGCGTCGAACTCCCCCTCCTCCCGCCCGAGCCCGCCGGATACGTCGGGTCAGGACCGCCCACCTACGAGGCCGAGCCCACCGCGCTGCCCACGGCCGACCCGGACGGGCTCGACGAGTTGGTGGCGGACACCGTGCTGGACGGGGCCCGGTACGGGGCCTGCACACTGCGCGCGGCCTCCGTGCGCGGGGACTCCGCCCGGTTCCGGGGGGAGCCGCGCCGCGACTCGCTGCTCACCGCCCGCTTCGGCACCGGCGACCACGCACTGGTCCTCGTCGCCATGGCGACCGGCGCCCGCGCCACATCCCGCGCACACCGCGCCGCGGCCGAGGCCTGCCACTGGATCGGCCGGGCCGTGGGCCGCAGCCACGCCCGGCTCGCCGAGGACATCAGGGCCGGCCGGCGCGGCGACCTGAAGTCGGGCCTGCACCGCCTCACCGACCGCAGCCTCGGCAAACTCCGCGCCGGCGCCGCCGAACAGGGCATCGACCCGGAGGAGTACGCCGCCACCCTGCGCTGTCTGCTCCTGCCCGCCGACCCCGAGTGCCGTACCCGCGTCTTCTTCGGGGTCGGCGCCGGCGGACTGTTCCGGCTGCGCGACGGGGAATGGCAGGACATCGAACCGCGGGTACAGGACGTCACCGGCGCACCGGTCGTCGGTTTCGGCTCGCTGCCGTCCGAGACACCCGAGGGCGACCGTCTCACCATGGACCTGGGCATCCCGACACCCCCGAGCCCGTACGAACCGGCCCCCGAACCGCCCCGGGACCCCTTCCGCTTCCGTGCTTCCATCGCCCGCCCGGGGGACACGCTCCTGATGTGCAGCGGTGGCCTCGCCGATCCGTTGCGCGGCGAACCGGAACTCTGCCGGTACCTGACCGGCCGGTGGTCCGGCCCCACCCCGCCCGGCCTCGCCGCCTTCCTCGCCGACACCCAAGTAAGGGTCAAGGGATACGCGGACGACCGTACGGCCGCCGCTGTTTGGGAGGCGTGACGGGCCGCGCTGTGAATTCATGGACCAAGGGGATCTCCGGAGACCGAAGGGGCATGAGAGCACCAGAACCGGCAGGTCGTCTCGATGTCCGGGGACGGCGGATTCTCCATGCTGATGGGCGACTTCCTCACCCTCGTCCAGTACGACCTGCCGGTGAAGGTCGTACTGTTCAACAACTCCTCCCTCGGCATGGTCGAGTTGGAGATGCTGGTCGCCGGCCTCCCGTCGTACGGCACCACGAACAAGAACCCCGACTTCGCGGCCGTCGCCCGCGCCTGCGGTGCCCACGGAGTGCGGGTCGAGAAGCCCAAGGACCTCGCGGGCGCGCTCAAGGACGCCTTCAAGCACCGGGGACCCGCCCTCGTCGACATCGTCACCGACCCCAACGCGCTGTCCATCCCGCCGAAGATCAGCGCCGAGATGGTGACCGGCTTCGCCCTGTCGGCCTCCAAGATCGTCCTGGACGGCGGCGTCGGCCGCATGCTCCAGATGGCCCGCTCCAACCTGCTGGAACGTTCCACGCATCTGACAAACCGTCTGATCTCGCGTGGATGTCCCCGGCTGCAGCCGGGAAGGGAAAGGCATCCGACTGCGGGCGAGGCACCGGCGGGTTCCGGCCAGTTTGCCGACGCCTCGCCCTTGCCACGCGGCCGGTACCGCCCCACCCGTGGCCGAACACAAGGTCATTGACCATTCGACAGGACTGCCCGGTGAGCCAAGGGGAATGGATCCCCGTGAACGTGTTCGAGCAGGAGGGAAACCGACATCGGCACGCGGGCGGGGGACATGAAGAGGCAGGCACGAGGAGGCGGTCCCATGGCGATCGGGGCCTTCTCGGCTGAGACAGTGGAGGACAAGGCCGGCAACGACCGGGACGAGGTGCGGAAGCCGCAGCTCAGCCGCAGACTCGGACGGGCGGACCTGGTGGCGGTGCCCGAGGCGCGCAAGGCGCTGCGGGAACTGTTGCGCCACTGGGGCAGGCCCGAACGGGCGGAGGTCGCGGAATTGCTGACCAGCGAACTCGTCACCAACGCGCTCGTCCACACCGACCGCGACGCGGTCCTGACGGCGACCGTCGGACCCCGCGGACTGAGGGTGGAGGTACGGGACTTCGTGGCCCGCAGGCCCAGGCTGCGCGCGGTGAACGCCGAGGACGGTACGCACGGTACCCACGGCAGGGGTCTGGTCCTGGTGCAGTCCCTCGCCGACGCCTGGGGCGTGCGGCTGCACGGCGTGGGGAAGGCGGTGTGGTTCGAGCTGGACGCGGGCCCGGCCTGAACGGAAACAGGGAAGGGGCGTGACCGGTGAGGTCACGCCCCTTCCCTGTGCCTGGCACGGCCGGGTAGCCCGAGCCACCCGGCCCGACTGTCTACGGGCCCGAATGCCTCCTAGCCGAACTGCTGCTCCAGATCCTTGAGCTTGCGCTCCAGGGAGTCGAGGCGCGGCAGCGCCATGGTGTCGTCCTCCGCGGTGAGGTCGACGGAGGGGGTGTCAAGGCCGCTGCGGACGGGCTGCAAGGAGGGACGCGCGCGCACGGGCAACTGCTCCGACGTCGATATGGCAGGCTCCGCGGTGGCCTGGTCCGAGGCGCGCTCCAGGGTGGCGGTGGCCTTGGACTCCAACTCGCGGCCCCGGCTGACGAACCCGCGGTGGCCGCGGCTGATCGCCTTGAGCTGCGCCCGCTCGACCCGCTCCTTGTCGCGGCGGCGCAGTCGGGCCGCCTCCTTCTGACTCTTGTCCTCGCGGACCTCGTCGACCGCCTCGTCCAGGCTGCGCACGCCCTCCAGGAGCATCAGCGACCACGCCTTGTACGTCTCGCGGGGCGCCCGCATCCAGCGGACCATGCGGATCTGCGGCAGCGGACGCGGCACCAGACCCTGCTCGCGCAGGGCGGCCCGGCGGGTCTGCTTCAGCGCGCGGTCGAACAGCACGGCCGCGGACATCGACATGCCGGCGAAGAACTGCGGGGCGCCCGCGTGGTCGATGCCCCTGGGCGCGTGCACCCAGTTGAACCAGGCCGCGGCGCTGGCGAACGTCCATACGAGTATCCGGGAGCCGAGTGCCGCGTCGCCGTGGCTGGCCTCGCGTACCGCGAGGACGGAGCAGAACATCGCCGCGCCGTCCAGGCCGAACGGCACCAGGTACTCCCAGCCGTCGGAGAGGCCGAGGTTCTCTTGGCCGAAGCCGACCAGGCCGTGGAAGGAGAGGGCGGCGGCCACCGCCGCACAGCAGAACAGCAGGATGTAGGAGGCGGTGCCGTATATGGCTTCCTTGCGCCTGCGGCGCTCCTCGCTGCGCTCCCACGAATCGTCCGCGCTCGCGTTCTCCCCGGAGGAGCGCTTTCCGCGCGCGAGCACCGCCACCGCCGCCAGCAGGCCCAGGAGCAGTACGGCGCCCGGAAGCAGCCAGTTCAGCGATATGTCGGTAAGTCTCATCTGGGGTCCCTTGCATTGGGATAGGGCGTAACGCCCGCCATAGTGGCCCAATCCCAACAACCCTCAGGCGTTTTCGGGGCAAGAGGCCGCCAAGGAAGTGCAAGGGGGGTGCCTGGGCAGCTTTCTGCTCGAACTGCCGCTTGAGGAGCGAGAGTTGAGTTCGAATAAGACTACCGGTACGGGTGGTTCCACGGAAAGTTCCCGCGGCCCGTGAGGAAATTGTGAAGTGCCTGTAACCGGGGGACCTCCGGTACGTCGGCGATCCTACGGGACGCGGCCGCGGGGGTTTCGCCGAGGGGGGTCTCAACTGGCGGCGACCGCCGTGAGCTTGGCGACCCGGTCCGCGTCACAGGTGCGCGGGCAGGTGACACAGGCGCCCTCGGGCTCCAGCGTGTAGAACATGCAGCAGCTCGCCCGGTCCCGGGTGGGCAGCGGCTCGCCGTTCGGTCCGGTCAGCCGGCGGAAAGCGGCCGAGCCGACGTAGGGCGTGGTCGATCCGGGCAGGAGCAGCTCCAGTTCGCGCTCCGCCCGCCGCTGCTCGGGCGGGCCGAGCAGCTCGGCGACGTACCAGAGGCCCTCGACGATCTCGTCGGTCACCATGCCCCACAGGGCGCGGCCACGGCGGCGCATGCGCGGGCCGAAGGCGCCGAGGACGGGTTCCATGTGCTCGGCGATCGCGTGGCGGACCTCGGCGCGCAGGGCCTCCTCGTCCGGGACCACGCGGGCGTCGGGGTGCGTCGCCGCCGGGTCGTCCGGAAGGCAGGCGAAGGGGCCGGGGCGTACGGCGAAGGCCATGGGGCCCTCGGTGCGGTCGTACGCGACGTGGGTCACCGGGTAGCGGGGGACGCGGCGCAGGAGGAACCAGGGGGCCGTGAACAGGAGGCAGGCGGGCCAGGCGTAGCGGTGCAGGCCGAAGCTCGCCGTCACGTCCGGACGGGCGGGGCGGCCGTGGTCGCGTCGTACCTGGGCGTCGTCCCAGGCGAGGAAGGCGTCCAGGCTCGGGCCGCCCTCGGCGAGCGAGGCGGCGGTGATCCAGCCGCGGTCGTCGGGGAGGCGGTCGGCGACGGCCGGCTCGGCGACGGTGAGGTGCGGGAAGGCCTCGGTCAGACGGGCGTACGCGGCCGTGAGGGCCGAGGACGTCACTGGCATACCGGAACCACCGATCCACGACGACATGCGGGGCAACTTGAAGGTAAGCCTAACCTTACCCACGCTGGGTGAGATGTGAACCGGCGGCTTCTGCGCCTAAGGTGCTTGACGGACGAGTAACAACCAGCCGTAATGACCCCAAGTACCGAAACATCCGGAGGAGGACCCGTGGAGCAGGGCGCGCAGGGCTCCGCGCAGACAGGGATCCCCGATCGCCCGGCCGGCGCGGTACGGGTGCCTCCACAGGCCAGGGCCGCCGACGTGGACCGGGAGCGGTACGCCGCGTCCGGCGCCGTACGCGGGGAGCACACCCACAGCGAGCCGACACCGCACCGGACCCGGTCGGCGGTCC
The DNA here is from genome assembly GCF_044459385.1 of Streptomyces sp. NPDC050287. Classification (NCBI taxonomy): domain Bacteria; kingdom Bacillati; phylum Actinomycetota; class Actinomycetes; order Kitasatosporales; family Streptomycetaceae; genus Streptomyces; species Streptomyces sp. NPDC050287. The sequence continues at coordinate 427,493 of NZ_JBITIY010000003.1, forward strand.
AGCGGTCCTCCGTACGCGGACAGATCCTGGACGCTCTGCGCACCGCGCTGGTGGCGGGGGAGCTGCGGCCCGGCGAGGTCTACTCGGCGCCCGCGCTCGGCGAGCGGTTCGGGGTCTCGGCCACGCCCGTACGGGAGGCGATGCAGCAGCTCGCGGCGGAGGGCGCGGTCGAGGTCGTGCCGAACCGCGGTTTCCGGGTGCTGGAGCGCGGGGCGCGGGAGCTGGCGGAGCTGGCGGAGGTACGGGCGCTGATCGAGGTACCGGTGATGCTGCGGCTGGCCCGTACGGTGCCGGCGGAGCGGTGGGCCGAACTGCGGCCCCTCGCCGAGGCGACGGTCCGGGCGGCGTCCTCCGGCTGCCGGGCCACGTACGCCGAGTCCGACCGGGCCTTCCACCGGGCGCTGCTGACGCTCGCGGGCAACGAGCAGCTGGTGCAGATCGCCGAGGACCTGCACCGCCGCTCCCAGTGGCCGCTGGCCGGCGGCACCGGGGCCCGGGGACGGGCCGACCTGGTGGCGGACGCGGCGGAGCACGCGGCGCTGCTGGACGCGCTGATCGCGCGGGACCTGGAAGTGGTGCGGTCGCTGGTGGGGGAGCACTTCACCGGGGCGGCGTGACCCCCCACCCGCCCAGGTTCGGGCGCCGGGCCGAGGCCCCTACGCCGAGGCCGCCCCCGCCGCCGGCGGGGCCAACTGGTGGGACAGCCACGTCGGTACGCCGCCCAGCAGCCGGAACAACCGGCGGGCCTCCTCCCGGAGCCGGGACGCCTCCGGTTCCACCTCCGCGTCCGCCAGGGACGCCAGCGCAGGTGCCGTACCGACCAGGTAGCCCAACTCCTCGCGGATCCGCAGGGATTCGGTGAAGCCGTGCCGGGCCTCCGCCAACTCCCCGTCCCGCAGGGCGAGTCCGGCGAGGTGGCGCCAGGTGAAGGAGAGCAGCAGCGGGTCGGAGTGGGCCGTGGCGCCCGCGTGGGCCCGGCGGTACGCGGCCCGCGCCGCCTGCGGGGAGCGGGTCAGGTTCTCCGCCACCAGGCCCCGGCGGAAGTCGAGCAGCGCCCGCCGCGGCGCCCCCGGAGCGATCAGCGCCGCGGCCCGGCCCAACGCGGCCCGCGCCTCGTCGGCCCGGTCGCGTACGCCGTGCAGGGTGGCCGTGTACGCAAGGTGCCCGCGTTCACAAGCGGCCGCACCCCGCTCGTCGTCGCCGTGCGCCAGTGCCTCGGCCGTGCGCAGCGCGTCCTCGGCCTCCTCCCAGCCCGCCTCGGTGTACAGACACCGCTCCACCAGCAACGACGCCCGCTGCAGCGCGGCCGGAGCGGTGACCGGTTCGAGCAGCGCGGCCGCGTCGGCCCAGCAGGCTCGCGAGCGCAGCCGCCATACCGCGGTCTGGACTGGATCGTCACCGGCGGTCGTTCCGTAACCAGACATGGCGGTATCCGCCACGTTGTCCTCCCCGAGCACGCCATCGAGCTTTGAGTGGTGGCCGCATCTCAGCACGAATGCACCGGCCCGGCCAAGGGGGTGGGTGAAGGATTTCACAAAGTCGTGGGACTCCCGGGCACCGGAGGTCTCAGCTCATGCGCAGGGCCAGGAAGAAGTCCAGCTTGTCCTCGAGGCGGGACAGGTCACGACTCGTCAACTGCTCGATCCGGCCGACGCGGTAGCGCAGCGTGTTGACGTGCAGGTGGAGGCGGGTCGCGCAGCGGGTCCAGGAGCCGTCGCAGTCGAGGAAGGCCTCCAGGGTGGGGATCAGCTCGGCGCGATGGCGGCGGTCGTAGTCGCGCAGCGGGTCCAGGAGACGGGCCGTGAAGGCGCGGCGGACGTCGTCGGGGACGAAGGGGAGCAGCAGCACGTGGGAGGCCAGTTCCTGGTGGCCGGCCGCGCAGACCCGGCCCGGGCGGGCGGCGGCCACCCGGCGGGCGTGCCGGGCCTCCTCCAGGGCGCCGCGCAGGCCCTCCGCCGAGTGGACGGACGCGCTGACACCCAGGGTGAGGCGGCCGTCGTCGTCGAGACCGGCCGACAACGGGTCCCGTACGGATCCGAGGAGGGCGTCGGCGAGGATGCCGGACTCCGAGCCGTCGTGCTCCGCGGAGACCGCCGGCAGGGGGACCAGCGCGACCGCCTCGTCGCCGGTGTCGGCCACGGCGACGCGGTCCAGGGGCTCGGGGCCGGCGGCGAGCGGGTCGACCAGGATCTCCTCCAGGAGCAACTGGGCCACCGGACCCCCGGCCGGTTCCCCGCCCTCCCACTCGACGCGGGCCACGACCACCTGCCAGTGCGGGGCGGCGCCCAGGCCGGGCAGCAGTACGGGAGCGGCCACCCGCAGGCGCGCCGCGATCTCGGCGGGGGCGGCTCCCGTCTGCACCAGTTCCAGGACCTCCTGGGCCAGCCGGCGGCGGACCGTACGGGCCGCGTCCCGGCGGTCGCGTTCCACGGCGATCAGCTGGGTGACGCCGTGCAGCAGGTCGATGCGTTCCTCCGGCCAGTCCCCGGCGTCCGCGTCGACGGCCAGCAGCCAGTCCGACAGGACCGTCTCGCGGACGTCCCCGGAGGCCTGCGGGGAGCGACCGCCGCCGCGGACCGCGAAGAGCGAGTACGTGGTGGCGCCGAGCAGGACGCGGTGCGGTCCGCGCCGGCCCGCGCGGACCGCCGCCAGGTGCTCGGCCGCGAGCTTCGCGCACACCTCGGCGGGCAGCCCCGGGCCCCCGGCCTTCGGGCCCGCGACCAGCCGGCCGGTGGGGGACAGCACCCAGGCCCGCAGGTCCAGGTCCGAGCCCAGCAGATCCAGGACCACGTCCGGGCCGCCGCCCGCCGGACCGGAGGTCATCATCCGGCGGTGCCGGTCGACCACGGCCGCGAGGTCTCCGGCGCGCTCGCCGGAGACCTGCCGTACGACGTGCTCGGTGATCGTCGCGAACGCCACCGACTCGTGCACGGCGAAGAGGGGAAGCCGGTGGCGGGCGCAGGCGACGACCAGGTCGTCGGGGACGGTGCCGAGCTCGGCCTCGCCGGCGGCGAGCGCGGCCACCCCGGCCTGCACCAGGATCCGTACGAACGGCTCGGAGTCGGCCGCGTCGCGGCGCCAGGCCAGACCCGTGAGCACCAGTTCCCCGCCGGAGAGGTAGCGGCTCGGGTCCCGGAGGTCGGTGGTCATCACACCCCGCACGCCGCGATCCAGCTCGTCCCCGCCGCCGAGCAGCCGCAGGCCCAGCGCGTCGGTGTCCAGCAGTGCGCGCAGCCGCATTCTCGTCGCCGCCGTTCTCTGTCTCGAAATCTACGATGAAGTCTGAGGGTCTGTAGTGGTGGGGGACGGTCCCGTGGCGCGGCCGGCGCCGCTCTCCGTCTCCGTGGCTGTGTCCCAGGTCACGCGGGTCGTGTGGGGCGTTTCCCCGGGAAAACCAGGAGGTTACCGACGACCTCCGTTCATACGAATCTACAAGATGACCGCCCTGGCCAGCCAACTCCTTCATGGTTTCCGTGACTGACCCGGTCGGCGCACACCGCTGTGTACTGGCTTCACCGCGCGTCAACAGCACATGAACGAGCCGGGGCCGCCGCACACGGATTGGCTCGATCCGTACGACTCACCAGACGAAGAAGAGAGCCGGTCATGGACTTCCTTCGCCCCGCCAGCTGGCGGGAGGCGCTCGCCGCGAAGGCCGAGCATCCCACCGCCGTGCCGATCGCGGGCGGCACCGATGTGATGGTCGAGATCAACTTCGACCACCGCCGGCCCGAGTACCTGCTCGACCTGAACCGCGTCACCGACCTCTACGAGTGGGAGGTCGGCGAGGAGAGCGTCCGGCTCGGTGCCTCCGTCCCGTACTCGGAGATCATGGAGCATCTGCGCGCCGAGCTGCCCGGTCTGGCCCTCGCCTCGCACACGGTCGCCTCCCCGCAGATCCGCAACCGCGGCGGCGTCGGCGGCAACCTCGGCACCGCGTCCCCGGCCGGCGACGCCCACCCCGCCCTGCTCGCGGCCGGCGCGGAGGTCGAGGTGGAGTCGGTGCGGGGCTCGCGGCTGATCCCGATCGACGCCTTCTACACCGGCGTGAAGCGCAACGCGCTCGCCGCCGACGAGCTCATCCGGGCCGTCCACATCAAGAAGGCCGACGGCCCCCAGCAGTTCTCCAAGGTCGGCACCCGCAACGCCATGGTCATCGCGGTGTGCGCCTTCGGGCTCGCGCTGCACCCGTCGTCCCGCACGGTCCGCACCGGCATCGGCTCCGCCGCACCCACCCCCGTCCGGGCGAAGACCGCGGAGGAGTTCCTGAACGCGGCGCTCGAAGAGGGCGGCTTCTGGGACAACGGAAAGATCATCACCCCGTCGGTCGCCAAGCAGTTCGCGGACCTGTGCGCCGCGGCCTGCAACCCGATCGACGACGTCCGGGGCACGGCGAGCTACCGCCGCCACGCGGTCGGTGTCATGGCCCGCCGCACCCTGACCTGGACCTGGGAGTCGTACCGCGGCACTGACGGCACCGCACATCAGAAGGGGAGTGTCGCGTAATGCGCGTCAGTTTCACGGTCAACGGACGCCCGCAGGAAGCCGACGACGTGTGGGAGGGCGAGTCCCTGCTGTACGTGCTGCGCGAGCGGCTCGGGCTCCCCGGTTCGAAGAACGCCTGCGAGCAGGGCGAGTGCGGGTCGTGCACGGTCCGCCTCGACGGCGTACCGGTGTGTTCCTGTCTGGTCGCCGCCGGTCAGGTGGAGGGCCGCGAGGTCGTCACCGTCGAGGGGCTCGCGGAGTACGCGAAACAGCGGTCCTGCGGTACGGGCGCCTGCGGTACGTCTCTCGACGAGGCGAAGCAGTGGGCGGCCAAGGGCCAGGACTCCCACACCGGCGAAGGCACCGCACTCTCCCCGGTCCAACAGGCGTTCATCGACGCCGGTGCCGTCCAGTGCGGCTTCTGCACGCCGGGGCTGCTGGTAGCGGCCGACGAGATGCTGGAGCGCAACCCGAACCCGACCGACGCGGACATCCGCGAGGCGCTCTCGGGCAACCTGTGCCGCTGCACCGGCTACGAGAAGATCATGGACGCGGTCCGCCTGGCGGCCGCCCGGCAGTCAGAGGCGGTCTGAGCATGCCCTCCCCCACTCCCGGCTTCGCCCGAGCGGGAGGTGCCCCCATCGGCGCCCCCCTCGGCACTCCCACCAAGATCACCCAGGGCTCGCAGACCAAGGGCGGCATCGGCGAGTCCACGCTCCGCCCCGACGGCACCCTCAAGGTCACCGGCGAGTTCGCGTACTCGTCCGACATGTGGCACGAGGACATGCTCTGGGGCCAGATCCTGCGCTCCACGGTCGCGCACGCCGAGATCGTCTCGATCGACACGAGCGAGGCCCTCGCCCTGCCCGGCGTCCACGCCGTCATGACGTACGACGACCTGCCGACCGACGTGCGGAACTACGGCCTGGAGATCCGGGACACCCCGGTCCTCGCGCACGGCAAGGTCCGTCACCACGGCGAGCCCGTCGCCGTCGTCGCCGCCGACCACCCGGAGACAGCCCGCCGAGCCGCCGCAAAGATCAAGGTCGACTACCGCGAACTGCCGGTCATCACCGACGAGGCCTCCGCGACCGCGCCCGACGCGATCCTCATCCACGAGAACCGCGACGACCACCACTTCAGCCACGTCCCGCACCCGAACGTCGTCCACCGCCAGCCGATCATCCGCGGAGACGCGGACGAGGCGGCCCGGCACGCCGACGTCGTCGTCCGGGGCGAGTACACCTTCGGCATGCAGGACCAGGCCTTCCTCGGCCCCGAGTCCGGGCTCGCCGTGCCCGACGAGGACGGCGGCGTCCACCTCTACATCGCCACCCAGTGGCTCCACTCCGACCTGCGCCAGATCGCGCCCGTCCTCGGCCTGCCCGAGCGCAAGGTGCGGATGACGCTGTCCGGCGTCGGCGGCGCGTTCGGCGGCCGCGAGGACCTGTCGATGCAGATCCACGCCTGCCTGCTGGCGCTGCGCACCGGGAAGCCCGTCAAGATCGTCTACAACCGTTTCGAGTCCTTCTTCGGCCACGTCCACCGCCACCCCGCCAAGCTCACCTACGAGCACGGGGCCACCAAGGACGGCACGCTCACCCACATCAAGGCCCGGATCGTCCTCGACGGCGGCGCGTACGCCTCCGCCTCCCCGGCGGTGGTCGGCAACGCCGCGTCGCTCTCCGTCGGCCCGTACGTCGTCGACGACGTCGACATCGAGGCCATCGCCCTCTACACCAACAACCCGCCCTGCGGCGCGATGCGCGGCTTCGGGGCGGTCCAGGCGTGTTTCGCCTACGAGGCACAGATGGACAAGCTGGCGAAGGAACTGGGCATGGACCCGGTGGAGTTCCGGCAGCTCAACGCGATGGAGCAGGGGACCCTCATGCCGACCGGACAGCCGGTCGACTCCCCGGCGCCGGTCGCGGAACTCCTGCGCCGCGTCAAGGCGATGCCGATGCCTCCCGAGCGTCAGTGGGAGAGCAGCGAGGGCGCGGACGTACGCCAGCTGCCCGGCGGGCTGTCCAACACCACGCACGGCGAAGGCGTCGTACGCGGTGTCGGCTACGCGGTCGGCATCAAGAACGTCGGCTTCTCCGAGGGCTTCGACGACTACTCGACCGCCCGCGTGCGCATGGAGGCGGTCGGCGGTGAGCCCGTCGCCACCGTGCACACCGCGATGGCCGAGGTCGGCCAGGGCGGCGTCACCGTCCACGCGCAGATCGCCCGCAGCGAGCTGGGCGTCACGCAGGTGACCATCCACCCGGCCGACACACAGGTGGGCAGCGCCGGTTCGACGTCCGCGTCGCGGCAGACGTACGTCACCGGCGGCGCCGTCAAGAACTCCTGCGAGATCGTCCGCGAGAAGGTCCTCGAGCTGGGGCGGCGCAAGTTCGGCTCCTACCACCCGGCCTGGGCCACCGCCGAACTGCTCCTGGAGGGCGGCAAGGTCGTCACCGACGCGGGTGAAGTGCTCGCCGACCTGGTGGACGTCCTCGAGGACGAGGCCGTCGAGGTGGAGGCCGAGTGGCGGCACCGCCCGACCGAGGCCTTCGACCTGCGCACCGGCCAGGGCTTCGGCCACGTCCAGTACTCCTTCGCCGCGCACCGCGCGGTCGTCGAGGTCGACACCGAACTCGGCCTGGTGAAGGTCATCGAGCTGGCCTGCGCCCAGGACGTCGGCAAGGCGCTCAACCCGCTGTCCGTCATCGGCCAGATCCAGGGCGGCACGATCCAGGGCCTGGGCATGGCGGTCATGGAGGAGATCATCGTCGACCCGAAGACCGCCAAGGTGAAGAACCCCTCCTTCACGGACTACCTGATCCCCACCATCCTCGACACGCCGACCATCCCCGTCGACGTGCTCGAACTGGCCGACGACCACGCCCCGTACGGCCTGCGTGGCGTCGGCGAGGCACCCACCCTGTCGTCGACCCCGGCGGTCCTGGCGGCCATCCGGAACGCGACGGGGCTGGAGCTGAACCGTACGCCGGTACGTCCGGAACACCTCACCGGCACCACGCGTGACCCTCGGGGCTGAACCAGTGAGTTCCCCAAGCTGGACGGGCGTGCGCCGACCGCCTCTTCGGGAACCCGCCCACCACCTCTGCCGCCAAGGAGACCGAGACAGATGCTGGACATCGCCGAAGAACTGCACCGGTGGGTCGGGCAGGGACGTGACTTCGCCGTGGCCACCGTGGTGGCCGTCGGCGGCAGCGCGCCCCGCCGGCCCGGCGCCGCCCTCGCCGTGGACGCCGACGGCACGGCGATCGGCTCGGTCTCCGGCGGCTGTGTGGAGGGCGCGGTCTACGACCTGTGCCAACAGGCCCTGCAGGATGGGCAGTCGGTCCTGGAGCACTTCGGCTACAGCGACGAGGACGCCTTCGCCGTCGGTCTGACCTGCGGCGGCGTCATCGACATCCTCGTCACCCCGGTCCGGGTGGGCGACCGGGTCCGCCCGGTGGTCGCGGCGGCGCTGGAGGCCGCCGTGAGCCACCGGACGGCGGCCGTGGCCCGGATCGTCACCGGTCCCGCCGACCTCGTGGGCCGTGCGCTGCTGGTCCACTCCGACGGCTCGTACGACGGCGGCTTCGGCGACCGTCCCGAACTGGACCGCACGGTCGCCGCGGAGGCCGCCGCCTTCCTGGACGCGGGCCGCACCGGCACCCTGGAGATCGGCGAACAGGGCTCCCGCTGCGGTTCCCCGCTCACGGTGCTCGTGGAGTCCTCCGTGCCCCCGCCCCGCATGATCGTCTTCGGCGCGATCGACTTCGCGTCGGCGCTCGTGCGGATCGGCACGTTCCTCGGCTACCGCGTGACGCTGTGCGACGCCCGCCCCGTCTTCGCCACCCGGGCCCGCTTCCCCGAGGCCGACGAGATCGTCGTCGAGTGGCCCCACCGGTACCTGGAGCGCACCGAGGTCGACGCCCGTACCGTCCTGTGTGTCCTGACCCACGACGCCAAGTTCGACGTACCCCTGCTGAAGCTCGCGCTACGGCTCCCGGTGGCCTACGTCGGCGCGATGGGCTCCCGCCGCACCCACCTGGACCGCAACGAGCGGCTGCGGGAAGCCGGCGTGACGGAGGTGGAGCTGGCCCGGCTGCGGTCCCCGATCGGGCTGGACCTGGGGGCGCGTACGCCGGAGGAGACGGCTCTGTCCATCGCCTCCGAGATCGTCGCCGACCGGCGCGGCGGGAGCGGGGTGTCCCTGACGGGCGCCCACACCCCGATCCACCACGACGCCACGGCGTCGCGACCGGCGGGGCGGATCGGGTCGGTGGCCTGAGCGGGAGCCCGCGCCCGCGGGTACCGCACGTACCAGCGGTACGACCACCCTCACGGCCGTCGGAGAAGGCGGTTCACCGCCCGTCCGAACACCCGGCGGGAGGTGCCCGCGAGCGCTCCGTCGAAGACACCGGGGAGCAGGCGTACGTCCAGCTCCTCCCGCCAGACCACCCGTGCCCGCCCTCCCGGTCCCGGCCGCACCTCGATCTCGGCCCAGCCCCTGATCACCCGTCCCCGCTTGACCAGGCGGACGAAACCCGGCTCGTCGTCCGTCGGAGGGCGCCAGACCGTGACCTCCATCCGGTCGTCGAAGGCGAGCGGGCCGATTCCCGAGCGCGCCACGAAGACCGTGCCCTCGCGGGTCGGCGGGGGCGTGAGCACGGTGACCCGGGTCAGGGGAACCACCGTGCCGTGGCGGGGCCAGTCCGTGAGGCGGCGCCACGCCTCGTCGAGGGGGAGCGGTGCCGTGCGTTCGAGCAGGAAGGTGACCACGGGACGATCGTAGGCAATCGGGCCTGCTCAGCGGGGTGTTCGTATACGGCTCACCCCCTTGGCCCAGCCGGGTATGGGCCCGGGGGCGTACGCGGGGCGAACCGGCTCCCTGCCGGACCGTGGTGTTCCGGCCCGCCGGTCCGGCCGGTCCGCCGATCCCTTGCTCGTCCCCCCGGCGCATGCGCGATCGCCGATCGGTTACCCGACTCGACGCAAGTGACCACGAGCACCGCGAGTGAGGAGGTGGCGCCGTGAGCCGCGTCAAGGCCGTGCTGTTCGAACGGGACGGCACCCTCGTCGAGGACGTCCCGCACAACGCCGACCCCGACCGGGTGCGCCCCGTCGCCGGCGCCCGTGAGGCGGTCGGTCTGCTGCGACGGCACGGCATCAGCACCGGCTTCGTCACCCATCAGCCCGGTGTGGCCGGCGGCCTGATCACCGACGCCGACGTACGCCGCGTGGACCGGCGGGTCGACGACCTGCTCGGCCCGTTCGACGTCCACGGCGTGTGCCCGCACGGCCCGGACGACGGCTGCCACTGCCGCGCCCCCGAACCGGGCCTGATCCTCTGGGCGGTCGGACGGGTGTGCACGGGCCCGGCGGACTGTGTGGTCATCGGCGACCGGGGCGCGCATGCCGAGGCCGCGCGCCGGGCGGGCGGCCACGGCATCCTCGTACCCTCCGACCGGACCCGGCCGGCCGAGACGGCGCACGCGGACCATGTGGCGCCGGACGTGCTGACCGCCGTACGCGCGATCCTGACCGGTCCGCCGCTGGGGCGGGTCCTGGCCGACGAGCGGCCCATCGAGGCCGCGTTCGACTCCGGCTCCGGGGAGGGGCCGCGGTGACCCCCTCGCCGGAGCCGTCCTGCCGGGTGATCGGGGTGACTTGAGGGAGGAGGGTGGAGAGACAGGGTGGAGAGGCAGGTTGGGGAGGCGGCTTGGGGAGGCGGCTTGGGAAGGCGGCTTGGGAAGGCACGTGAAGGGTTGGCCAAAACTCCACCCTGCGTGATGATCATCTCGCTCGAACTCGGCATCGGGCAGGGCGGGTTCGCCTACGTTGGTGCCTGATCACCAACGCCGGACCACAGGAGGACCCGCCATGTCGGACACCCGCCCCGATGCCACCGCTCGAGCCGAGTTATCGGCCCGGATCGACACCTCCAAGCCGCACTCGGCCCGCTTCTGGAACTACTTCGTCGGCGGCAAGGACCACTACGAGGTGGACCAGAAGATCGGGGACCAGATCAAGGAGATCTTCCCCGGCCTCGTCGACGTGGCGCTGACCAGCCGGCACTTCCTGGGGCGTGCCGTGCGGTACCTGGCCGGCGAACAGGGCATCCGGCAGTTCCTGGACATCGGCACGGGCCTGCCGACCGCCGACAACACCCACGAGGTGGCCCAGCGCGTCGCCCCGGACGCGCGCATCGTGTACGTCGACAACGACCCCATCGTGCTGGCCCACGCCAACGCCCTGCTGACCAGCACCAAGGAAGGCAGGACCGCCTACCTGGACGCCGACCTGTACGAGCCCGAGTCCGTCCTGGAGGCCGCCGCGGCCACCCTCGACTTCTCCCGGCCGGTCGCCCTGATGATCCTCAACACCCTCGGCCACGTCGCCGAGTACGACCGGGCGCGCGAACTGGTCCGCCGTCTCATGGACGGCCTTCCCTCGGGCAGCCACCTGGTGATCAGCGACAGCACCTCCACCAGTCCGGGGATGATCGCCGCGTCCGAGGCGTACAACAAGAGCGGCGCCGTGCCGTACTACGTGCGCGGCGTCGAGGAGATCGCCGGGTTCTTCGACGGCCTCGACCTGGTGGAGCCGGGCGTCGTCCAGGTGACCGAGTGGCGCCCCGAATCCGGTGAAGCCGTCCGCACCGCGGTGGACGCCTATTGCGGGGTGGGCCGCAAGCTCTGACGCGGCGGTCTCTACCTCCAGTTAGAGATGGCCTTCCTGCCGACGGCTGATGCCTGGTCGTACGGTCACCGGAATGCTGGTGCTCATGACCTTCACCATGCTCATCATCGCTCTCAGCATCGTCGTGGTCTGCGTCTCCTCGGCCTTGTCGATATCCACTGAGCCGCCGTTCTGGGTGGTGCTGATCGCCTGTTCGGTCACCTGTCCGCTCAGCACCGCTCTTCTCGGCCTGCGCGGACTCGCCGACGCAGGGCAGGGCTTCCTGGGGGAGTGGAGCGTACGGCTGGCGGTGGTCAGCGCGGTCACCGCACTACTGAGTCTCGTCATCGACGGGGGTGGGCGCGGACCCCGTACCCATGCCACCGACTGAGCGGGCCCAGGCCCTTTCAGTCGGCGAGGCCATGCCGGGCGAAGCCTCTCCGGTCAGCCGATGCCCTGGAGTCGCCAGATCTGGTTCTTCTTGGTGCTGAGGGCGCTCGCCGGATCGCAGGTCCACTGGTGGATGAGGGCGCCGGCGGAGGTGGAGACGTTGCTGACGTCGACACACTTGCCGCTGTGGACGGCGGTGAGTTGGTAGTCCTGGCTGTTGCCGAGGGCTGTGACGGGCCTCAGGGTGAACATCTGGTTGGTGGCGCCGTTGCAGGTGTACTGGATGACTGCGGCTCCGTCGGCGGTGGAGGCGCCGGAGACGTCGAGGCACTTGCCGCTGAGCTCGTTGACGACGGTGTACGTGCTGGTCTTGCCGCTGACCGGCTTGAGGTCGAGCATCTGCTGGTAGCCGCCCTCGCAGTAGTACTGCTGGTACTGCGTGCCGTTGGCGGTGCTGAGGTTGGTGTCGTCCAGGCACTGGCCGCTGTTCTCGCTCACGGCCACGGTGGCGACGGTGGCGTTGGAGGGCGGGAGCAGGGTGACCGTGTAGCCGTCCTTGGCGTTCGTCCACGGGAGGGAGACCGAGGCCGCGTTGTTGCTGACCGTCAGAGTGGTGTCGGAGATCGTCGTCGGTCCGGCGACGGCGGCGCCGTTGTTGTACGGGACACGCTGGACGACCGCGCGCACCTTGCCGCTCTCCACCACCGACGTGGTGTTCAGGCCGGTCAGGTTGACGGTGACCGTACCGGTGTTGCCGTTGCTGCCGAGCAGGACCTTGGCGTTCTTGGCGGTGTTGTCCTTGGTGGCCAGGCCGTCGGTGCCCGTGCCCTGGACGAGGTTGACGATGTTGCCGGTCTGGGAGCCGTAGTAGCGGTACATGAACCACTCGCCGCGCGGCAGGTACTGGCCGGCGCTGTTCTTGGTGAGCAGGTTGGCCTCGTAGTCGTGCAGGTTGGTGCCCGACGCCCAGTTGCCGCGCAGGCCGTCGGCGCCGGCCCGCTCCAGGCGGCCGATGAACCAGGCGCCGCCGCCCGGCGACTGCATGGACAGGGTCGCGTACTCGTTGATCTCGTACGGCCGGGTGTTCGTCAGGCCGGCCGCGGAGATCGTCGAGTTGGCACGGCCGGCATCGGTGACCGGGTCACCGGGCTCGTCGTGCCAGCTGTAGATGTCCGGGGCGACGTTGTTGGCCTTGACGTAGTTCAGGTACGTGGTCCACCAGTTGTTGGAGGAGTTCGGCTGGCCCGCGATGCTGGGGCCGACGATCAGCTGGCCGGGGAACGCGGCCCGCACGCGTGCGTGGAAGCGCGACCACATCTGCAGGTACTGCGTCTGCGACGCGCCCCAGAAGCCGCTGCCGTCGGGTTCGTTCCACAGGTCCCACTGGACCGTCATGTTGTTGGCCTTGACGTCGTTGATGAGCTGGGTGACGAAGTTGTCGAACTGCGTCCAGTCACCGTTGTCGCCGGGCCAGCCCTGCGTGGTCGTTCCGTCCGCACCCCACAGGTCGTGCGGGAGCAGCTCGAAGGTGCCGCCGAGGGCGACGGTCCGCTTGTACTGGGCCAAAGTCGAGTTCCAGCGGGTCCGGTAGTCGGCGAGGCTGGTGGCGTAGCCGCCGCTGTTGAGCTGCGCGCCGCCGGCCCGCATGAAGTGCCACTTGATGTCCTTGAAGAAGTGGTCCTGCGGCAGCGAGCCGTCGGGGGTCATCCCGTAGATCATGCCCGAGGCGCGGTGGGCGGGGGCCCCGCCGGCTGTCGCGAAGTCCACCGTGACGCTGGTGTCGGCCGCGTGCGCCGCGGTGCCGGGCAGGGCGGTGGCGCCGAGTGAGGCAAGGAGCACGGCGAGCGCGGTGGTCGTGCGGCCTCGGGGAGGCCGTGCCGTTCGCGGTCTGCCGGTGGGGGCGGCCGGTCGGAGGAGGTGGGGGAGGAGCATCGAGGGTCTCCAGGATCGCGGTCCGGGCGTGCTCGCTCACTGTCCTGAATCCGTCCGCGCGGGCCCTGAGTGCCAGGGGCCGGAGCCGGCGAGGGATGACGGATCGTGAGAGGGGTACGGGCGGACGAGTCGAATCGGTTCGAGCACCGGGAAGCTAGAAGCAGGGTTGAGCGAGTGTCAAGGCTTTGGGCAAGAACCGCACGGAGCCGGGAAACAGGACCGGCGCGGGGGGATTGCGCTGCCGCTTGCGGCTGGGGTCCGTCGTGTCCGCCCTCTTGAAACGAATCGGTTCGCCATCTTGACGCCCATCCGGAGTTCGTCGACAGTATTGGCTTGATCCGAACGGCCGAGTCGCAGTTGGTTCTCCCCGAATTGTTAGCGCTAACAATCGCGGGCGGGCCGGTCGGCGGATCCGCTCGCCCGGACGCGTCCGCCCGCCGTCAGTCCCCCGTCAGCTCACCCCCAACTCGGTTGCTCAGGGCGCCGCTTGCTGTCCCGTATCAATGAACAAGGGAGTTCATGGTGCCTGCGCTGCACACTTTCCGCCGACTGCGCCGGGGGCTGGTTGTCTCCTTGGCCGCGGTGGCGCTCGCCCTCGCCGGCCTTGTCGCCTTCAGCGGCGCCTCGCAGGCCGCCGCACAAGGGCCCTGCGACATCTACGCGGCGGGCGGTACGCCGTGCGTCGCGGCGCACAGCACCACCCGCGCGCTGTTCGCCTCCTACAACGGCCCGCTCTACCAGGTGCAGCGGCTGTCGGACAGCGCGTCGCAGAACATCGGGGTACTGTCCGCCGGAGGCGTCGCCAACGCCGCGGCGCAGGACTCGTTCTGCGCGGGCACCACGTGCACCATCACCCGCGTCTACGACCAGACGGGCCGCAGCGGCAACACCTTGGTCTACCAGGGGCCCGGCGGGACCGGCGGCGCCGACACGGCCGCCACCGCGAACACCGAGACGCTGACCGTAGGCGGCCAGAAGGCGTACGCGCTGTACATCAACCCCGGCAACAGCTACTTCGCCGGCGGCTCGGGTGTGCCGACCGGCAGCTCGCCGGAGGGCGAGTACATGGTCACCAGCGGCGCCCACGCCAACAACGGCTGCTGCTTCGACTACGGCAACAGCGAGACCGACCACCACGCCGACGGCAACGGTGCCATGGACGCGATCAACTTCAGCACCTCGTGCTGGTTCGGCGGCTGCAGCGGAACCGGACCGTGGGTGCAGGCGGACCTGGAGAACGGTCTGTTCTCCGGCGGCAGCACGACGTGGAACCCCGGCCAGGTCGCCGAGACCAGCCACTTCGTCACCGCGATGCTCAAGAACAACGGCACCACCCAGATGGCCCTCAAGGGCGCAGGTGCCCAGTCCGGGAGCCTGACCCAGCTCTACAGCGGCGCACTGCCCAGCGGATACAACCCGATGCACAAGCAGGGCGCCATCATCCTCGGCAGCGGCGGCGACTGCTGCCAGACCAACAACAACGACAGCGCGGGGACCTTCTACGAGGGCGCCATGGTCCAGGGCTACCCCTCCGACGCCACCGACGCCGCGGTCCAGGCCAACATCGCCGCGGCCGGCTATGTCACCGGCACCACCACCCCCTTCACCCGGGGCGCGAGGCTCTCGCTGAAGGCCACCACCTCCTGCTGCACCACCGACTACCTGCAGCACAACGCGAGCGACGACAAGGTCGTGATCGCGCCGGTGAGCTCCGGCAGTTCCGCCACCGACAAGGGCGACGCCACCTGGATCGTCAGGCCCGGCCTGGCCAACAGCAACTGCGTCTCCTTCGAGTCGGCCAACGCATCCGGCAAGTACCTCAGGCACTCCGGGTTCCAGCTCTACCTCAACCCCAACGACGGGACCACCCAGTTCGCCGCCGACGCCACGTTCTGCCCGCAGCCAGGAAACAGCGGCACCGGTTACTCCCTGCAGTCCCTCAACTACCCGGCCAAGTACATCCGCCACTACGCCTTCACCGCCTACATCGCCAGCAACGGCGGTACCAACGCCTGGGACGCCACCTCACTGTGGCGCGAGGACACCAGCTGGCTCACCACCGCCCCCTGGAGCTGACGAGCACCCGCCCCGAGTCCGGTGCCGAAGACGGCTCATCAGCACCGGACTCACATCACACTCCACCCTATGAAGGAGTTCTTCATGATCAAACGACCGTGGATGCGCCGCGTCAGACGCGCGCTCCTCGCGGCCGGTGCCACCGCCGCGCTCGCCGCCGGCCTGCTCACTGGCACGGCCACCACCTCGCAGGCCGCCACCCAGGGGCCTTGCGACATCTACGCGGCGGGCGGTACGCCGTGCGTCGCGGCGCACGGCACGACCCGCGCCCTGTACGCGGCGTACAGCGGCCCGCTGTACCAGGTCAGGCGCGCCTCCGACAACACGACCAAGGACATCGGCGTGCTGAGCGCCGGCGGGTACGCCGACGCCGCCGCGCAGGATTCCTTCTGCGCCAACACCAGCTGCGTCATCACCGTCATCTACGACCAGTCCGGCAAGGGCAACAACCTCACCCAGGCACCCGGGGGCTACTGGCCCGGGCCGGCCGCGGGTGGGGCCGACAACCTGGCCAACGCCGTCGCCGCGCCGGTCACGGTCGCCGGCCACAAGGCGTACGGCGTCTACGTGGCCCCCGGCACCGGCTACCGGAACAACCACACCTCGGGCATCGCGACCGGCGACCAGCCGGAGGGGATGTACGCGATCTTCGACGGCACGCACTTCAACGGCGGCTGCTGCTTCGACTACGGCAACGCCGAGACGACCGGCAACGACGACGGCAACGGCACCATGGAGGCCATCTACTTCGGCAACAACAAGGACTGGGGCTCTGGCAGCGGCAACGGCCCCTGGATCATGGCCGACCTGGAGAACGGCCTGTTCTCCGGCGTCAACCGCGGCCTCAACGCGGGCGACCCGAGCATCAACAACCGGTTCGTGACCGCCATCATCAAGGGCGGGCCGAACCAGTGGGCCATCCGCGGCGGCAACGCCCAGTCGGGCAGCCTGTCCACCTACTACAGCGGCGTACGCCCCAACGATTCCGGCTACAACCCGATGCACAAGCAAGGCGCCATCATCCTCGGCATCGGCGGCGACAACAGCGCTTCCTCCGCAGGCACCTTCTATGAGGGGGTCATGACCTCGGGCTACCCCTCGGACGCCACCGAGAACGCCGTACAGGCCAACATCACCGCCGTCGGCTACAGCACCGCCGCGACCAACGCTCCCACCCCCGGCTCCCGGATCTCCCTGCAGGCCACCACCGCGTGCTGCACCTCCGACTACCTGCGCCACAACGACGCCGACAACAAGGTCGTCATCTCCGCCATCAACTCCTCCAGCTCGGCCACCGACAAGGGTGACGCCACCTGGATCGTCCGCGCCGGCCGGGCCAACACCTCGTGCCTGACCTTCGAGTCCGCCAATGCACCCGGCCGCTTCCTGCGCCACGCCGGCTTCCAGCTCTACCTGGACGCCGACGACGGCAGCAGCCTGTTCGCGCAGGACGCCACCTTCTGCCCCACTTATGGCAACAGCGGGGTCGGCCTCTCCTTCCAGTCCGTCAACTACCCGACGAAGTACATCCGCCACTACGCCTACACGGGCTACATAGCCGGCAATGGCGGGTCCAACGCCTGGGACTCCACGGCGTTCTGGGCCGAGGACACCAGTTGGCTCACCGCTTCTCCCTGGAGCTGACGAGGGACCGGACTCTCCGAGCGCCTCCAGCAGCGAGCACGGCAGCCTTGCGGAATCGCAGGGAGGCCGGGCTCGCTTGGGCGCCTCAGCCGGCTATCGCGTGCCTCAGTCGCCTGTGACCGCGCTTTCGTGACGATTACGGCCAGTGCATCGGGCGGTCCCTGCTTCGTCGAGGCGATCCTTCAGGCGACCATGGTCGGGACCGATCGAGTCGTCGGTTGATTTCTTGAGGGGCAGAGGCGCGTATGGACATTCGGCAGCTGGAGTACTTCCTCGCGATTGTCGATCGTGGGGGGTTCAACCGTGCGGCCTCGGCTCTGTACGTGTCGCAGCCGTCGCTGTCGCAGGCCGTACGGAGTCTGGAGACGGCGCGGGCGAGTGTCGCGGCGGTGCATGAGCTGCGTGAGGGGCGCCTGGATGTGGCGTCGATGCCGTCGCAGGCGGTGGAGCCGCTGACGACCTTGGTGAGTGCTTCAGCCACCGGTATCCCGGCGTCCGCGTGGCCATCAAGGCGGCGTTCACCTCGCGTGAGGTGATCGACATGGTGCGCACGGGTGCCGTGGAGTTGGGGCTCCTGGCGTCCGCCGGTCCGGTCTCCGACAAGGAGGTCGTCTCCCATGCGCTGGGACGGCAGCGTTTTGTGCTGGTGGTGCCGGCCGGAGCAGCCCGTCGGCCGTCCCCGTCCAGGGGCGGGAGCCGACGGTCAGCCGACCCGTACGTCTGCGGGCCCTGGGCGCCGACCTGCCTCGACCATGGACAGGGGGCGTTGCGGGCCGCTCGTGGAGGCCCGCAACGCCCCCTGGTCTCTCACCTGAGGGGTGCTCAGGAAGTCTTCCCGGTCACGAGTTGACCTGTGCGGTCACCAGGCTGGAGAAGGTGGTCAGCCGGGTGTAGACACCCGGGTAACCGGCCTGGGCACAGCCCTCGCCCCAGGAAGTGATCCCTGCCAGGACGCCCCCGATGAGCAGGGGACCGCCGCTGTCGCCCTGGCAGGTGTCGGTGCCGCCGGAGGTGTATCCGGCGCAGACCATGTCGCTCTTGACGTATTCGGAGCCGTAGGAGCTCGCGCAACTGCTGTCGGAGACGATCGGCACGGTCGCGGTGCGCAGCTGGTTGGAGGAGCTGCCGTTCGAGGAGGTGGTGCCCCAGCCGATGATGCGGGCGGTGGTGCCGGCCGCGTACACGCTCGTCTGGGACGAGGAGACGTACGACGCCTTGGTGTACGGCATCGACGTCGACAGCGTCAGTACGGCCACGTCGTCGCCGTTGGTGGCGTCGGTGTAACTCGGGTTGATCCAGATCTTGCTGACCCGGCTGACCGTGCCGTTGGTGCCGTTGAGGTACGTGCGGCCGCCGACGACTCTGACGCTGCTGGTGGACTCGCCGACCATACAGTGGGCCGCGGTGACGACCTTGGTCGCGGATACCAGGGTGCCGCCGCAGAACTGGTTCTGCGAGGCGTCCGTGATCTGCATCATGAACGGGTAGGCGGTCGTCGTGGTCGTGGTACCGCCGACGATGGGCTGGGGGGCGGCGACGGCGGCCGGGGCGCCGATCAGCGCGGTCGCGGCGGCGGCAGCGGTGGCGGCCACGGCGGATGCGGTCTTCCTGGCGCGGTTGAACCCGAACATGGTTCTCCTCGTGGGGGTTGCCGGTGGGGGGTCGCACGGGTCGGGTGTGGGGGTGTGCACCGGGGGTCTCGGGACCGACCCCCGGGTGACCGGGCGAGCGGCACGCCCCTTACGCTAGAACCCGGGGTTCCCCTTCCCAATGAGGGAACCCCCTAAGGGAGTTGGGCAGGGAAAACCCTCGGTCGTATGACGTCAAACCCCGCCTGGGATGGTGTAACATCCCGGAAATCTTCAGGGGCGGCTCGTACGAGCGGATCGGCTCCTGGCGCGGGATCAGCTGGTACGACGGCCCGCCGCCAGTCTGACGATGTCGACCCGCGATCGGATCCCGAGCTTGCGGTAGACCCGGGTCAGGGTCGCCTCCACCGTCTTGACGCTGATGAACAGCCGTCCGGCTATCTCCCGGTTGGTCGCGCCCTCCATGACCAGCGCGGCTACCTGACGCTCCATCGAGGCCAGCCCGTCCAGCGCGTCGAGCGCGGGCGAGGGGGCGACGACCGGCTCCGCCGGCGGCGGCACCGCGGCCGCCTCCACCTGCCGCAGCCACGGCAGCGCCCGGCAGCGCCGGAACAGCCGCGCCGCCTCGTCGTACGACGTCGGTCCCGGCGTCCGCGTGCGCAGTGAGGCCAGCGCGAACGCGGCGCGCGCCTCCTCCAGGCCGTAGCCCAGCTTGGCCAGCCGGTCCTGAGCCGACGTCAACTGTCTCAGCGCTGCCTCGTGTTCACCACGCGCCGCGCGCACCAGCGCCTCCGCCCGGTCCAGTACGGCGAGCACGCACTCGCGGCCCAGGCGCAGCGCGTGCTTCCTGGTCACCGTGATGAGGTCCTGCGCCTCGGCGATCTCACCGGTGCGCACCAGGGCCTCGGCGAGATCGCCGTGCCAGCGTCCGCGTGCCGGGTCGGTGATGCCGAGCCCGAGCTCCAGCTCCCGCACCCGGCGCAGCGACCCGACCGCGCCCGGCGCGTCCCCGGCCACCAGCTGGGCGTGCCCGAGGGCGGCCAGGGCGCGTGAGACGTACATCTGGTCCCCGTCCACCTCGGCGTGGTCCGCGGCCTCCCGGGCCAGCGCCAGGGCCCGGTCGACGTCCCCGCCGGCCGCCTCCGCGAAGGAGGTGAGCAGCGCGGAGGCCACCTCTCCGATGCCGGAGTCACGGGCCAGTCGCAGGCTCTCCCGGGCCAGGTCGAGGGCCCGGCCGCAGTGCCCGGAGCGCAGCTCGGTCTCGGCGAGCAGCCGCAGGAAGTGCACCTCGCTCTCGACCATGCCGCGGCGGCGCACCTCGCGCAGCAGCGCGGTCACGGTGGAGCGGGCCTCGGTCAGCTGGTCGCCCATGAGCAGCCAGCGGAACCGGGTCAGACCCGGCCCGTTGTGATGGCAGGCCACCAGCGGGTCCTGGGGCTCCCTCAGCGCCCGGTCGATGGTGGCGGGGGCGTCCGGATGGCCCATCAGGGTCTCGGTCTGGGCCTGGAAGGCGAGGGCCAGCAGCTCGGTGCGCCGGTCACCGGCCCGCGCCGCCAGCTCCGCGGCGTGCGCGGCCTGCTCCCGGCCCTCCGCGAAGTCGCCCTGGACGACCAGGCCCCGCCAGGCCAGCTGGTAGTGGACCAGGGCGAGCAGCCGGGGGTCCTCGCCGGCGTCGGCGAGCGCCTGCGGGAACACGGCGTCGACGTCGCCGAGGGCCTGCCCGGCGGACTCGATCACCACCATCCAGGCCCGCACCCGGTCCGCGGGCACGGTCACCCGGGTCAGCACCTCCCGCGCGATGTCCCTGGCGAGGTCCACCTCACCGGCGGTGATCGCGTCCTCGGCGGCCTGCAGCCGCCGCTCGTCCGGTCCCGGCACGGTGTCGGCGGGGGTGTGCCGGGCGGCGAGCAGTCCGAGCGAGGCGGCCACCGAGGGCGCCCCGCGGTCCCGGGCCTGGGTGGCGGCCTCGGCGAGCCTGGCCGCCACCTCCGGGTCGGTGCCGGTGGTCGCCAGCGCGAGGTGCCGGGCCCGCTCGATGGGATCGGAAGCGGCCGTGGACAGCGCGGCGTGCACGGCCCGCCGCTCCTGCGCCGGTGCCTCCGCGTACAGCGCGGCGGAGATCAGCGGATGGGCGAACCGCAGGGCGGGCCCCTCCGGCTCCGTCGCCAGCAGCCCGAGGGCCGCCGCCTGCGCGGTCTCCGCCTCGGCGTTGTCCCGGCCGGCCGCGTGCAGCAGCGCCAGCGTGGGACGCGCTCCGGCACTGGCCACCAGGAGGGTGCGGCGGGCCTCGACCGGCAGCATGTCCAGGCGGCTGAGCACCAGGGCCCGCAGCGAGGTGGGCACGTGCAGCGGCTCGCCGGGGCGGGGAGGGTTCGGGTTCTCGGCGAGCGCCCGGCCCAGTTCCAGCGCGAACAGGGGGTTGCCGCCGCTGGTGCGGTGGATGTCCCGGACGGTGGAGCGGGGCAGACCGGTGTAGCCGCGATGGGTGAGGAGCTCGGACACCTGGGCACGGGAGAGCGGGCCGAGCCGGACCGCGAGACTGTCCGGGGGCAACGCGCGTAGATGACGGTCGTACTCCTGTCCGTCCGTGCGCACCGCGCACAGCAGCTGGACGGGCGTGTCACCGAGGCGCCGGGCGGCGAAGCCGAGGAGTTCCGCGCTGGCCGGATCCAGCCACTGCAGATCGTCCGCGACGACCAGTACGGGGCCCTTGGCGGCCAGTGCGCGCAGCGCGGACAGCACGGCCAGGCGCAGGGCCAGTCCGTCGCGCTGGAGGGTGGACTCACCGCGGCCGGTGATTGCCGACTCCAGGGCGGTGCGTTGGGCGGCGGGCAGCCGGCCGGACACCTCGTCGACGACCAGGCCGAGGAGGTCGGCCAGGGCCAGGAAGGGCAGATGGGATTCGGACTCGGTGGCGGAGCAGCGCAGGACGGTGCCGGCCGCGCCGGTGTATTCGGCGGCCAAAGTCCGCAGCACGGTCGACTTTCCTATTCCGGCCGGGCCGTGGAGCAGCACGCTGCCGCCGCGGACGAGCTGCTCACGCGCCGAGATGAGCGGCTCCTCCCTGCCGATCAGCAGGTCGGGGCGGCTCCGGGCAGGCTCCTTGATGTCCCGTCGCACGGTCACCGCTCCCCTCCGTGTGTCGTGTCCTGGCCAATATTAGGCAACGGTCTTTGGAATTCGGCGGGGCGCGGTGGTGAGGGAAATAACAACGTGATGGTTGAGAGAAATTCAGCGTACCCGGACACGAATAACGGGCGCCCTCTTCCGGGTGTCCCCGCCGGGCCGCCGCTAGGGCAGCCACCCCGCCCGACGTGCGGCGACGACCGCCTCCCCGCGGGTCCGCGCACCCAGCTTCCGCATCGCCGACCGGAGATACCCCTTGACCGTCTCGGCGGTCACCCCCAGGTGTTCCGCGGCCACCGCGTTCGTCGCCCCGGCGGCGACACACGCCAGCACGTCGACCTCACGGGGCGCCAGGCTCACCCCCTCCGACGGAGCGCTCGTCCCCTCCAGGGGTGTGCTCCCCGGCGTCAGCAGTCCGCACGCGGCCAGCAGCTCCGCCCGCAGCGCGGGGTCCGTGATCCGCGGGGCCAGCGCCCGCAGAGCCGCGTGCGCCTCCCGTACCTGTTCCCACCCGGAACCGTCCGCTGCGGGCCGGGGCGGCCGCGCGCGTGCCGCCGCCATGAGCTCCCGCGCCTCGTCCGCGACGACCAGCGCCTGCTCCACGTCCCGCGCCGCGTCCATCGCCGCGATGAGCGTGCGGTCTCCCAGCGGCCGGGCGTCGCGCAGGGCGCCGTAGAGCACGCCGCGCACCCGGCGCCGTACGACGACGGGCACCGCCAGCACCGCGCGCAGTCCCTCCGCGGCGACGGCGGTGTCGTACTCGTGGCTGATCTGCCGCGAGGAGGAGTAGTCCGCCACCGCGCACGGGCGGCCCAGGGCCACCGCCCTGCCGCCGAGGCCGTTGCCGGAGGTCACGGCGAGGGAGCTGAGCGCGGCCGTGGCCGTGCCGTTCAGTTCGCTGATGCGTATCCGGCGCCGGCCCGGCTCCACCAGGCCGCCGAACGCGACCGGAAGCCCGGTCGCGCGCCGCAGCCGCGCCAGCGCACCGCGGATCTCCACCGACTGCGACGCCGGCACCGACCCCGGCATCGACAACGACCCCGGCCCTGGCACCGACCCCGGCACCGACCGGGACACCTCTGTTGCCACGTCCTCGCCCCTTCACCGCGGCACACACCCCTGTTCGGGGGTAGTGAGACCTGCATCACGGATTACACGATGGCAGAGAGCCGCCCGGCAATGGTGCCGGTACCGAGGAGGACAGATGACGACCGCGACGGAGCTCTTCCGCAGCGCGCGGGACTTCCTGCTGGAACACCGCGAGGACTACGCCACGGCGTACGAGGGTTTCGACTGGCCCCGCCCCCGGCACTTCAACTGGGCGCTCGACTGGTTCGACCAGATCGCGGCCGGCAACGACCGGACCGCGCTGCACATCGTCGAGGAGGACGGCTCCGAGGTCCGGCTCACCTTCGCCGAGATGTCCGAGCGGTCCGACAAGGTCGCCAACCTGCTGCGGGAGCGCGGGGTCGGCGCCGAGGACCGGATCCTCGTCATGCTCGGCAACCAGGTCGAGCTGTGGGAGACGGCCCTGGCCGCCATGAAGCTGCGGGCCGTCGTCATCCCGGCGACCCCGCTGCTCGGCCCGGCCGACCTGCGCGACCGGGTCGAGCGCGGGCAGGTGCGGCACGTGCTGGTCCGGGCCGAGGACGCCGGCAAGTTCGACGAGGTGCCCGGCGACTACACGCGCACCGCCGTCGGCGGCGTACCGCAGGGCTGGCAGCCGTACGAGGACGCCCAGAACGCCTCCGCCGCGTTCCTCCCCGACGGGCCCACCCTGGCCGACGACCCGCTGATGCTCTACTTCACCTCCGGTACGACGGCCCGCCCCAAGCTCGTCGAGCACACCCACGCCTCGTACCCGATCGGGCACCTGGCGACCATG
This sequence comes from Streptomyces sp. NPDC050287, assembly GCF_044459385.1. NCBI lineage: Bacteria > Bacillati > Actinomycetota > Actinomycetes > Kitasatosporales > Streptomycetaceae > Streptomyces > Streptomyces sp. NPDC050287. The sequence goes on from NZ_JBITIY010000003.1 coordinate 451,298, forward strand.
TACTGGATCGGCATCGAGCCCGGTGACGTACACATGAACATCTCCTCGCCGGGCTGGGCCAAGCACGCCTGGTCGAACCTGTTCGCGCCGTGGAACGCGGAGGCGACCGTCTTCCTGTACAACTACACGCGCTTCGACCCGGCCCGCCTGATGGCGGAGATGGACCGCGCCGGCGTCACCACGTTCTGCGCCCCGCCGACCGTGTGGCGGATGCTCATCCAGGCCGACCTGACCCAGCTGCGCACCCCGCCGCGCGAGGCGGTCGCGGCCGGCGAACCACTGAACCCGGAGGTCATCGACCAGGTCCGCCGCGCCTGGGGCGTGACGATCCGCGACGGCTTCGGGCAGACCGAGACCGCCGTCCAGGTCTCCAACAGCCCCGGCCAGCCTCTCAAGACGGGCTCGATGGGCCGGCCGAGCCCCGGCTACCGGGTGGAGCTCCTCGACCCGGTGTCGGGGGCGCCCGGTGCGGCGGAGGGCGAGATCTCCCTCGACCTCTCGACGAAGCCGGTCGGCCTGATGACCGGCTACCACGGCGACCCCGACCGTACGGCGGAGGCGATGGCCGGCGGCTACTACCGCACCGGGGACATCGGCTCCCGGGACGCCGACGGCTACATCACCTACGTCGGCCGCGCCGACGACGTCTTCAAGGCCTCCGACTACAAGATCAGCCCGTTCGAGCTGGAGAGCGCGCTGCTGGAGCACGAGGCGGTGGCGGAGGCGGCCGTCGTGCCGGCGCCGGACGAGCTGCGGCTCGCCGTCCCGAAGGCGTATGTGGTGCTGGCGGAGGGCTGGGAGCCCGGCGCCGACACCGCGAAGGTGCTGTTCGAGCACTCCCGCGAGGTCCTCGCCCCGTACAAGCGCATCCGCCGCCTGGAGTTCGCACCCCTGCCGAAGACCGTCTCCGGCAAGATCCGCCGCATCGAACTGCGCGAGGCCACGGCCGCGGGTTCGGATGCCGAGTACCGCGAGGAGGACTTCCGGTGAGCGAACTGTCGTACAGCCACGGGACGAGTGGCACGGTCCTGCTCGGCGACACCATCGGCGCCAACCTGGACCGCGCCGTCGCGGCCTGGCCGGAGCGCGAGGCACTCGTCGACGTGCCGTCCGGGCGGCGCTGGACCTACGCCCGGTTCGCCGCCGACATCGAGGAGTTGGCGTCCGCGCTGCTGGCCGCCGGAATCGCCAAGGGCGACCGGGTGGGGCTCTGGGCGGTCAACTGCCCCGAGTGGGTGCTCGTCCAGTACGCCACCGCCCGCGTCGGCGCGATCATGGTCAACATCAACCCGGCGTACCGCACCCACGAGGTCGAGTACGTCCTCAAGCAGGCCGGGATCTCCTTGTTGGTCGCCTCCGCCGGCCACAAGAGCAGCGACTACCGGGCCATGGTCCAGGAAGTGCGCGGGAGATGCCCCCAGTTGCGTGAGGTCGTGTTCATCGGCGACCCGAGCTGGGACGCGCTGCTCAGCCGCGCGACCCCCGACCCCCGCTACGAGGACCTGTCCTGCGACGACCCGATCAACATCCAGTACACCTCGGGCACGACGGGCTTCCCCAAGGGCGCCACGCTGTCCCACCACAACATCCTCAACAACGGTTACTTCGTGGGCGAGTTGATCGCCTACACCGAGCAGGACCGGATCTGCGTCCCGGTGCCCTTCTACCACTGCTTCGGCATGGTGATGGGGAACCTGGCCGCCACCTCGCACGGCGCCTGCGTCGTCATCCCGGCCCCGTCCTTCGACCCGGCGGCCACCCTGCGCGCGGTCCAGCAGGAGCGGTGCACGTCCCTGTACGGCGTCCCGACCATGTTCATCGCGGAGCTGAACCTCCCCGACTTCGCCACGTACGACCTGTCCTGCCTGCGAACCGGCATCATGGCGGGCTCGCCCTGTCCGGTGGAGGTGATGAAGCGAGTGGTCGCCGAGATGCACATGGCGGAGGTCGCCATCTGCTACGGCATGACCGAGACCTCCCCGGTGTCCCTGCAGACCCGGCGGGACGACGACCTGGAACACCGCACCGCCACCGTCGGCCGCGTCCTGCCGCACCTCGAGGTCAAGGTCGTCGACCCGGCCACCGGAGTCACCCCACCGCGCGGCACCGCGGGCGAGTTGTGCACCCGCGGCTACAGCGTGATGCTCGGCTACTGGAACGAGCCCGAGAAGACCGCCGAGGCCGTCGACCAGGGCCGCTGGATGCACACCGGCGACCTCGCCGTGATGCGCGAGGACGGGTACGTCGAGATCGTCGGCCGCATCAAGGACATGATCATCCGGGGTGGGGAGAACATCTACCCGCGCGAGATCGAGGAGTTCCTCTACGCCCATCCGAAGATCGCGGACGTCCAGGTGGTCGGCGTACCGCACGAACGGTACGGCGAGGAGGTGCTCGCCTGTGTCATCCCACGCGAGGCGGCGGACCCGCTCACCCTGGACGAGCTACGGGCATTCTGCGAGGGGAAGTTGGCGCACTACAAGATCCCCAGCCGGCTCCAGGTCCTCGACTCCTTCCCGATGACGGTGTCCGGGAAGGTACGGAAGGTGGAGTTGCGGGAGCGGTACGCCGGGCAGACGTACGGGGACGGCGGGGCGCACGCCGGCTAGCCGCGGCGCATGCAGACCCTCGGCCACCGGTCGAGGCCGACGCTCGCCTCGTGGGTGCGGATCTCCCGTAGTCCGGGCGTGAGCCGGGCCTCGTCGAGGACGCGGAAGCCGAGGCGTGTGTAGTAGGGCGCGTTCCACGGCACCTGCGTGAAGGTGGTGAGGGTGAGACCGGTCAGGCCCTCCTCGCGTGCGCGGTCGGCGACGTACGCGAGAAGGGCGCGGCCCACACCCCGGCGGGAGGCCCCGGGATGCACCGACACCTGCTCCACATGGAAGGCACCGTCCACCGGCTCGCCCATCAGATAGGCGACGGGACGGTCCTCGTCGTCGGCCGCCACCCACAGATGCCCCGCCCTCAGGTACCGCTCCAGCACCTGCGAGGCGGGCGGCTCGTCCTCCGCGATCTGAGCCATGCCCAGTTCGCGGAAGGGGGCGCCGGCGGCGCGCTCGATGTCCTGGAGCAGCGGGAGCTCTCCGGCGGCGGCGGAACGGATGCGCATCCGTCGAGTCTCGGGCACGCCGAGGCACCGCGCGAGCGATATACCGGGGTTCAGGCCCCCGGGGCGTCGAGCTCGGCGGCGGGACTGTTGACCGGATGCGGAACTCCGGTGGGGTCCAGCACGAACAGCGGGACGCGCAGACCGTCGGCGCGTGTCCGGGCCTCGTCCGCGTATCCGGCGAGGGAGAAGTAGACGCAGCGCGAGGAATCCGTCATGGCCGTCAGCCACAGACACTCCACGTCCCGCACGGAGGCCGGCCGCACGGTCGGATCCACCTGCGCCAGCAGCCCCCGCGCGGCGATACCGATACCGGACGGCGGCCGCTGGTCCGCACGGCGGATGTCCCGGTAGCCGAGCCACCGCAAGTAGAGCGCGGCGGCCGTGACGGCGTCGCGGGCGGTACGGATGGCCACCGGCTGGAAGGCGCGTCGGGGGGCCGGGGTGGGAGGGAGCTCGGAAGGCGTCGGGCCGGTGGCTGTCCCGCCGGCCGGCATGTCCCCGGGGGAGGTCGCTCGCGCCGTTGTGGACTCGCCGGTCACCGCGATCCGCAGCATCGTCCCGCACGGGCAGCCCAGTTCCGGGTGCGGCCACTGGGCGCCGTGGCCGCAGGAGGAGCAGTGGACGGTGACCCACTGTTCTTCCCACGTGGTGTGGGTGACGGCGGTGGCCTTGCCCCGCCGGTCGAGGGGCGGGCTGACGGGGGCGCCGCACACGCAGGGATACGACGGTGCCGCGTAGCGATGCCCGCGCCGACAGGCCGGGCAGCGCACCGGGACGCTCTCGGACATGGCCCACATCGTCCTCCAGCGGACCCCCGCTTGTCCGTCTCTTGACGGCCTTCACCCACCCACTTACATTAATTCCAGATAGTAGAATTTGTTTTCCATAATACGGAAGTGCTCACCGCGGGGCGCGAGGGGAGTGCCGTCCGACAGTCGGAGCAGGAGTACTCGATGGCTCGAATGACCGCTGCCCGCGCGGCAGTTGAGATCCTCAAACGCGAGGGAGTCACCGACGCGTTCGGTGTCCCGGGCGCGGCGATCAACCCGTTCTACGCGGCCCTGAAGGCTTCCGGCGGCATCCATCACACCCTCGCCCGGCATGTCGAGGGCGCCTCGCACATGGCCGAGGGCTACACCCGCACCCGACCGGGCGGCATCGGCGTCTGCGTCGGCACCTCCGGCCCCGCCGGCACCGACATGATCACCGGCCTGTACTCCGCGACCGGCGACTCCGTCCCGATCCTGTGCATCACGGGCCAGGCCCCGACCGCCGTGATCCACAAGGAGGACTTCCAGGCCGTCGACATCGCCTCGATCGCCGGGCCGGTGACGAAGATGGCGGTCACCGTGCTCGAAGCCGCCCAGGTTCCGGGCGTCTTCCAGCAGGCCTTCCAGCTCATGCGCTCCGGCCGGCCGGGCCCGGTCCTCATCGACCTGCCGATCGACGTCCAGCTCACCGAGATCGAGTTCGACCCGGACGTGTACGAGCCGCTCCCGCCGTACAAGCCCGCCGCGACCCGCGCCCAGATCGAGAAGGCGGTCGGGATGCTGAACGCGTCCGAGCGTCCGCTGATCGTGGCCGGCGGTGGTGTCATCAACGCGGACGCGGCCGAACTCCTCGTCGAATTCGCCGAGTTGACCGGCATCCCGGTCGTCCCCACGCTCATGGGCTGGGGCGTGCTGCCCGACGACCACGAGCTGAACGCCGGCATGGTCGGCCTGCAGACCTCGCACCGCTACGGCAACGCGACCTTCCTGGAGTCCGACTTCGTCCTCGGCATCGGCAACCGCTGGGCCAACCGCCACACCGGCAGGCTGGACGTCTACACGGAGGGCAGGACGTTCGTCCACGTCGACATCGAGCCCACCCAGATCGGCAGGATCTTCCCCCCGGACTACGGCATCGCCTCCGACGCCAGGGCCGCGCTGGAGCTCTTCGTCGAGGTGGCAGGGGAGTCGAAGGCGGCGGGTGAGCTCCCCGACCGCTCCTCCTGGGCCGCCGCCGCGCAGGAGAAGAAGGCCAGGCTGCAACGCCGTACGCATTTCGACGACATCCCCATCAAGCCGCAGCGCGTCTACGAGGAGATGAACAAGGCCTTCGGCCCGGAAACCCGGTACGTCTCCACGATCGGCCTCTCGCAGATCGCCGGCGCCCAGATGCTGCACGTCTTCAGGCCGCGGCACTGGATCAACTGCGGCCAGGCGGGCCCGCTCGGCTGGACCATCCCGGCCGCGCTCGGAGTCGCCAAGGCAGACCCGGAGGCGTCCGTCGTCGCCCTCTCCGGCGACTACGACTTCCAGTTCATGATCGAGGAGCTGGCGGTCGGGGCGCAGCACAGGATCCCGTACGTCCACGTCCTGGTGAACAACGCCTACCTGGGCCTGATCCGCCAGGCACAGCAGGCGTTCGACATCGACTTCCAGGTCAACCTGGAGTTCGAGAACATCAACTCGCCCGAGCTGGGCGGCTACGGCGTCGACCACGTCAAGGTCGTCGAGGGGCTGGGCTGCAAGGCGATCCGGGTGACCGATCCGAACGAACTGGGCGCGGCGTTCGAGCAGGCGAAGAAGCTCGCCGCCCGGTACCGGGTGCCGGTGGTCGTCGAGGCGATCCTGGAGCGGGTCACCGACATCGCGATGTCGAAGACCAACGACATCAGCGACGTCGTCGAGTTCGAGGAGGTGGCGACGGAGCCGGGGCACGCACCGACGTCGATCAAGAAGCTGAAGATCTGAGGCGCCGGGCGTCTGCCCGCCCCGGTGACCGGCCGCGGTCACCGGGGCGGCCTCGCCGCGCGCGGTCCGGCGGCCCGCCGCGTCGACGACGTCCAGCCGCCGGCCCAGGTCCGCCCTGCGCGTGTATTCAGTCCGAGACGCCGCCGCAGGAGTACTCCGAGCGTGGGGCGTGCCGCAGGAGCCCCTTGTCCGCCACCTTCACGCGGGCGGTCAGCCCGGACCGCAGGGCGAAGCGTCCCGCCAGCAGGCGCAGGGCCGGATCGCCGTGCAGGGTCACCGCCATCAGAACTTCCTCCGTCGACAGGCCCTTCCGGTCGCGAGGGAGGGGATGCCCGGCCTGAAGGGCGTCGAGCCCGCGCCGCCCCGCACGGGTCCGACGCGACGGACGCGACGGACGCGAACGCAGCAGACCGGCGGCCACCAGCCCACGCCGCATGTCGGCCACCGCTCGCCGCACACTCGGCCGCCCCGCCAACTCCCGTACGCCCACGGGCTGTCGCAGTTCGGCGAGCACCGCCTCGGCGAGCGGTGGCAGGGCCTGCCCCGCGCCCACGGGCTCCCCCGAGACCCGTACCGTGCCCGGTCGGCCGGCTTCGGCGGCGCCCCGTAGATACAGGGCCAGCACGGCGACCGTGACGGCGGCGCGGGGACCGCCCCGCAGCAGTGCGACCTCGTACGGCTCCAGCCGGACCGTCGTACCGCTGCCCATGGCACCCCCCGTCGTGGGGCCCGCCGCCCCCGTGCCGACGGGCTCCACGTGACGAGAATGTGCCCGCTCCCGGGGGCAGTTGAAGCCCTCGGGCGCGGGTTCAGAGCTTGATTTGAGGGTTCCGTAGCCGGCGTACGACCGCTGTCGTACGCGGCTCACCGCTCGTGGTGCTCGGACAGCCCCGGCCAGTCGTCGGGACCGCCACCCTGCCATTCGACGATGTCGCTCTCCTCGACCTCGACCTGGTCGAGGTCGGCGAGCCGCAGAAGCTCGACGACATCGTCCAGGTGGGAGGCGACCCCGAGGCTCTCGTCGTCCGCGGTGACGCGCCGGGAGCCGTCCAGGGCCGGCGGGTGGACCACGACGTGGGGGTGGTGGGGGTGCCGCGGGTCCGGGTGCTGTGCCGGGTGTGCTGGTGCCATGCCTTCAGCGTCCTGCGGAGGGGACGGATCCGCACCCCGGTGCACCCCCCTGTGCCCGTTCCCGGCCCGGGGCGCCCGCAGAAGGGGGGCGATGTCGGGACCGCGGCGGCCGCGGCAGGCCCGTCGACGGCCTTCCGTCAAGCCGAGAAGGGAGCACGGGCTCTTCCCCACCGCACTGGCTCGCACGCCGCCGCGGCCGTCCGGATTCCGGGCGGCGCCGGCGCCTGGGCGCGACAGGACCGATGTCAGCGCCGACGCCGCCCGGAGCTCGGGGAAGGGGCGGTCAGACGTGGGCGCCGGACAGGCGCTCCACGGTCCGCAGCAGGGCCGAGTGGTCCAGTCCGCCGTCGCCCTGGGCACGCAGGCTCGCGACCAGCTGGGCGACCACGGCGCCGACGGGCAGCGCGGCCCCGACCGTGCGGGCGGCGTCGGTGACGATGCCCATGTCCTTGTGGTGGAGGTCGATGCGGAAACCGGGCTTGAAGTCGCGGCTCAGGAAGTTGGCCTTCTTGCGGGTCAGGACGGTCGATCCCGCGAGGCCGCCGTCGAGGACGTCGAGCGCCGCCTTCAGGTCCACGCCCGACTTCTCCAGAAAGACCACGGCCTCGGCGCACGCCTGGAGGTTCACGGCGACGATCAGCTGGTTGGCGGCCTTCACGGTCTGGCCCGAGCCGTGCGGACCGCACAGCACGACGGTCCTGCCCAGTGCCCCGAAGACCGGCTCGGCCTCGTCGAAGTCGGCCTGCTCACCGCCGACCATGATCGACAGCACGGCCTCGACCGCGCCGGCCTCGCCTCCCGACACGGGCGCGTCGAGAACGCGGATGCCCTTCGCCGCCGCCGCCTTCGCCAGGTCGACCGAGGTCTGCGGGGTGATCGAGGACATGTCGATCAGCAGGGCGCCGGAGCGCGCGTTCTCCAGAATGCCGTCGGGGCCGTACGCGATGGCCTCCACCTGAGGGGAGGCGGGCACCATCGTGATGACGACGTCGGCGTCCCGGACCGCCTCGGCGATCGAACCGGCGGCCCTGCCCCCGGCGGCGGCCAGGCGGTCGAGCTTGTCCTGCTCCAGGGTGTGGCCGGTGACGTCGTAACCCGCCTTGATCAGGTTCTCGGACATCGGGGAGCCCATGATGCCGAGGCCTATCCAGGCGATCTTGGGGAGGTTGCTCATGATGCAGTGCCTCTCGGTACGGGGTGGTGGTCAGCCGGTGGCGCGGGCGGCGCGGGCTTCGCGGGGCAGCCATTCGAAGGCCTGCGCGCTCGGACGGTCGCCCGGCTTGTACTCCAGGCCCACCCAGCCCTCGTAACCGGCCTTCCTCAGCTGGTCGAGGAGTTCCTCCAGCGGGAGCGAGCCGGTGCCCGGGGCGCCGCGTCCGGGGTTGTCGGCGATCTGGACGTGGCCGGTCTTCGCCGCGTACCGCTCGATCGCCGACGGCAGGTCCTCACCGTTCATGGACAGGTGGTAGAGGTCCATCAGGAACCGCGCGTTGCCGAGTCCCGTGGTCGCGTTGACCTTGTCGACGACGCCGACACCGGCCGGGGCGGACACCAGCGGATAGCGCGGGGACTCCGGCTTGTTGAGGGTCTCGACGAGCAGGACGGCACCGATCCGGTCGGCGGCCCGGGCCGCGAGGGCCAGGTTCTCCAGCGCGAGAGCGTCCTGCTCCGCAGGGTCCACGCCGTCGACGCGGTTGCCGTACAGCGCGTTGAGTGCCGTGCAGCCCAAGGAGTGGGCGAAGTCGGCGGCCACGTCGATGTTGGCCCGGAACTTCTCCGACTCCTCGCCCGGGATCGACAGGGCGCCCCGGTCGGGGCCGGGGAGTTGGCCGGCGTAGAAGTTGAGGCCCGTGAGCCGTACGCCCGCTTCCTCGATCGCCTGCTTCAGGGCGTCGAGCTCGGCGCGCTCGGGGGTGGGGGAGTCGACCCAGGGCCACCACAGCTCGACCGCGGTGAAGCCGGCCGCGGCGGCGGCCGCGGGGCGCTCCAGGAGCGGGAGTTCCGTGAACAGGATCGACAGGTTGACGTTCAACCGTTGATCTGCGAATCCCATCGGATGCCGCGCTCCCTTCCGTGCCGGGTGGGTCCGTAGGACTTAGTATTTTTCCGTATTGCGGAAATAACTTTCTGTCTATTGGAAGGTTGCCGTCGGCTGTCTGTGCTTGTCAAGGGGCTCGGCCACGACGGCATCCAGCGCGACCGCCGGGTTCGCCGTACCGACTCCCGCAATGCGTCGGGGCCCACGAAGGCGCGGAGATGAGGATGTTCACCCGCCGGAGGGGGCGCGAGGAGGTTCAGGCTCCGGCTGCGGTGACCACGGCGTCCGTGGCGAAGCCGAGGAGCAGGCCGAGGAGGATGCCCCAGGTGGTGAGCGTCTTGAGGCTGGTCTTGCGCGCCACGGCGAGCAGTTCGATGACGACGTAGAGGATGGACCCGGCGGCCAGCCCCAGGAAGGCGATGGAGAGGGTGTCGTTGACGAGGTGCTGGCCTACGAGGGTGCCGAGAAACGTGGGTCCGCCGCCTATCAGGCCGAGCCAGAAGAGCGTGGTCCACGAGGGGCGTTCGCCCTCGGCGGCGAGCGGGGCGACGATGCCGAAGCCCTCGGTGGCGTTGTGCAGGCCGAAGCCGACGATGAGGAGCAGGGCGAGGGAGAGTTCGCCCTTGGCGGCGGAGTTGCCGATGGCCAGGCCCTCGGCGAAGTTGTGCAGGCCGATGCCGGTCGCGATCATCAGGGCGAGCGAGGCCGCGTGGCTGCCGGTCCTGGCCGCCAGCTCCGCCGTCGCGGCGGCTCCCGGGCCGATGGGACGTTCGGCGGCGGTCCGGCGGCGGGCGATCCAGGCGTCGTAGTACACCAGTCCGGCGAGTCCGGCGGTGAGCCCGGCGGCGAGGACGAGTCCGCCGGAGGCGACCGTTGCCCAGTGGTGGTCGCTCAGCGCCGCGTCGACCGGTTCCCAGGCGTGCGTCAGGACGTCCCACACCAGGAAGACGAGGATGCCGATGGCGATGGCGTTCAACCCGGCCTTCAGGCGGGGCGTCGGCTTGCGCAGGCGGCCGAGCGGAAGGCCGAGGTAGATGGTGAAGCCCGCGATGGCGCCGAGCAGGGCTGTGTTCGCGCTGGACATGGGGAATCTCCGGAGGAGAGCGTTCTGGGTGCGGCCGGGTGGGGGCGGCGGCCTGGGGCACCCCCACCCTAAAATAGGTGAGCCTTGCCTAAGTGCCTCGTGTGCGGTGCTTTGGGGAACCTTGACGAACGGGTAGCTGATCCGTGGTCCGCGCCGATGAGCGCACGGTGTCTGCCTGGCACAACGGAATGCCGGAGTGCGGTCGCCGGGTTTCCCTCCTGCGAGGGGTTTCGGTGCCCGGGGCGTGCGCGCCGGCAGCGGGGAGATCCGTCGCGCGCCGTGCGAGGGACGCGTTTCCGGTCCCGGCGGCCGGTCCGAGGGGCTGAGGCGAGGTGGGCGATGCAGGTCTGGCCGATACAGCGGGGCGCGGCACAGCGCGGGATGGGCTGCGCCGAGGTGATCGGTGTCCTGCAGGCCTGTCTGGACGGGGAGATGGATGAGGTCACCGCCCGTCGGGTCGTCACTCACCTGGACCAGTGCCGCGACTGCGGACTGGAGGCCGACCTCTACCGCGGGATAAAGAACTCCCTGGCCCGGCAGGAGCAGCCCGACGGCCGGGCGGCCGCGCGGCTGCGCTGCTTCGGCGAGTCCCTGCCGCACACCGGCCCGGCCGACGGGCGTGACCGCATCGCTGGTGGGTGAGCGCTCCGCGCACAGTCTGATGTCATGCGCGGGAGACCCCGGTCGAGATGCGGGACATTGCACGGAATGCTCCGATTGGTCCGGAGGGTTTCCAGCCCCTGGGAGACACAATGGCGCAGCCGTCGGAGGTGCGTGACAAGGCGTTCGCGGAGTTCGTGCTGCCCGAGGTGGAGGTGCTGTTGAGAGTGGCGATGACGCTGACCGCGCAGCCCGCCGACGCCGAGGACCTGGTGCAGGACACGCTGCTGCGCGCTTACAAGGGGATCGACCGGTTCGACGGCGAGCATCCTCGGGCCTGGCTGTTGACCATCATGCGGCGCGCCGAGATCAACCGGCACCGCCGTCGCAGGCCCTACCTTCTCGACGACCCGGACACCGACCTGGACCGGCTGACCGCGGCCGGCACGGTGGCCTCGCCGGAGGAGGCGGTGGTCGACGATGACTTCGACGAGGTGGTCCGCGCCGCGCTGGCCGCCCTGCCGGACAAGCACCAGCGGGTCGTGCGTCTCGTGGACATCGGCGGGCTCAGCTACGCCGAGGCCGCGGCAGTGCTGGAGGTGCCGGAGGGGACCGTCATGAGCCGACTGCACCGGGCCCGCAAGTGGATAAGGACCCAGCTGGCGGCGGCCGGACTCGCGCCGAAACCGAAGAGGAGCCGAATGTGATCGGGCGCCGGGGCGGTGTGGCACACCGCCGGATGACCTGCAGGGATGTGGCACGGGTGCTCCAGGCGTGCCTGGACGGCGAGACCGACGAGGTCACCGCCCGGCGGGTGGCCGCCCATGGGGAGGACTGCCGCCGCTGCGGTCTCGAGATCACCGTCTACCGGGAGATCAAGAACTCGCTGGCCCGTCAGGAGGTACCGGACGAGACCGCCACGGCCCGCCTGCGCGCCTTCGCTGCCACTCTGCTCACTGCCAAACCGGCGGAGGCGGACGACGAGGCGGCCCGTCTCGGCGGAACCTGAGCCAAGCGGCGTGGGTGCCGGCAACGACCGCATGCGGCGCTCCCGGTCCGCACGAGACCCTGTGCGGGACGGATGCCGCGGCACACCGGCGTCGGCTGCGGCACACCGAGCCGGCTGCAGCACACCGGTGTCGGTGCAGGACACCGAACGCCTGCCGCAGCAGGCCGGCGTCGTGGTGATCGGAAGGGGCGACGGCTCGGAACATAAGTGGCGCAAAGGGAATTCCGGGTGACTCGAGCCGGGTTTTCCATCCCAGGATATGGAATGAGCGCGGGGGATATGGAATGAGCGCGGGCCGCCGCGGGTTCCCGATACGACGTGAATGCCCCGAAGTGTTCCCTATGGACCTGACGTCGGCGGAATGAACGCCTGGGGCGATGCCGATCGCGTCGGCCTCGGGGTGCCTGCTGCGGGAAGGCCGTGGTGGCGCCGCGGGCCGGTGCTCGACAACGGAGATCACCAGTGGCAGTTCATGTTCTGATCGCGGAGGACCACGCGGTGGTCCGACAAGGCCTGCGTGACTTCCTGAGCCTTGACGGTGACATCGCGGTGGCCGGTGAGACGACCAATGGCCGGGAGGCCGTACGGCTGGCCCGGGAGCTGAGCCCGGATGTGGTGCTGATGGACCTGATGATGCCCGTGATGGACGGCATCGAGGCCACCGAGCGGATCCGCCGGGAACTCCCCGAGGTCAGGGTCGTGGCGCTGACCGGCGCGCTCGACGGGGCCGCGGTGATGGCGGCGATCCGGGCGGGCGCCACGGGCTTCCTGCTGAAGAACGCGGAGGCCGACGAACTGCGGCACGCGGTGAAGGCCGCGGCGGCCGGACGGACGTACGTCTCCAGCGGCGCGGTCGCCCGGCTGGTGGACCAGGCCGCGGGCGAAACCCGGCCGGAGCGCCTCACCGAGCGCGAGTCGGAGGTCCTGGCCATGCTCGCCCGCGGCAAGGCGAACAAGGAGATCGCCCGCGAGCTGCGGATCGGGCAACAGACCGTGAAGACGTACGTCAGCCATATCTTCGACAAGCTCGGGGTGCACAGCCGGACGCAGGCGGTCGCGCACGCCCTGCGACTGGGGCTGCTGCCATCCGGTGAACTCGCTTCCGGCCTCGTCACGACCGACGAGTACCGGTGGTCGGCGTGACCGACCTGCCTTCCCCCGCGCTCCCGCAAGCGTCACCAAGGACGCCAGGCGCCGAGACCGGTTCCGGTGACACCGGTCGGCCTCCGCGGCGAGAAGCCGTCGCGGAGGCGCTCCTCCTGCTGGATTCCCAGGGGCTGGTGCGGAGCGTCGGCGCGGGTGCCACCCTGCTGCACGGTCACGGCCCGGCCGACCTCGTCGGGCGGCACGTCTCGCTCATCTACCCGCCCGAGGACGTGGCGTCGGGCGCGGCGGCCCGAGCGCTGGACGAGGCCGCAGGCCTCGGCACGCACCGGGAATGCGCCTGGCGGGTCCGCTCGGACGGAGCGCGTCTGTGGGCCGAGACCGCGATCACGGCGACCCGGGACGCGCACGCTCGCCTGACGGGCTACTGCGTCGTCATCCGCGATCTGAGCGCACGCTGGCGGTACGAACGGTGGCAGCGGGCGGTCGCCGAGGTCACCGCGAGCGTGGTCGAGGGCCGCCCCGGCCCCCACGTGCTGGCGCTGGCCGCGCGCCGAGTGCGACAGTCCGTCGGCGCCGAAGGGGTCCGGGTGCTGGCACCGGACTGGGGCGACACACTCACTGTGTGTGCCGTGGACGGCGTCGGGGCCTCGGCCGCACGGGGCCTGCTGATGCCGGGGGAGTCGGAGCTGGCGAACGAGGTGGTCCGAGCCGGATACCCGCGGATCGTCTCCGATACCGACCACGAGCCGTCGAAACTGCGTACGGCGCTGCGCGGCGCCGGGCTGGAATCGGTCATGGGCGTGCCGTTGACGGTCCGCGGGCGGGTGGTCGGGCTGCTGGAGGTGGCGAACCGGCGGGGCGGGCGCCGCTTCAAGCCCGAGGACCTGCGGTTCGTGGAGCCCTTCACCGGGCCGGTCGGGCTGGCCGTCGAGCAGGCTCGCGCCGACGAGGATCTGGACCGGCTCGACGGTCGTTCCGCGATCGGGCAGGACGCCGTGCGGCAGGCATTGAACTCCGTGGCCGCCGAGGCGGTCACCCGTACCGGCGGCGTGTGCTGCGAGGTCTACCTGCTGGAACCGGGGGTGGGTCTGCGTCGGGCAGGCGGCCACGGCGGTGCCGGGCCGCTGTCCTGCGACCCGGCGGAGCGTTCCGTCGACCGTCCCGCGAAAGCGGCGATGGAGGCGATCACGACAGCGGCGCCGGTGATCAGGGGGGGCGGGGAGGACGAGAACGAGGGGGGGAGCACGGACGAGGGGGCGCGCAGGGACGACGGAGGTAGCACGGACGAGGGGAGGGGCGAGGACGACGGGGGGAGCAAGGACGACGAGGCGAGGGAGGAGGAGAGCGGTAGCAAAGACGAGGGGACGAGCAAGGACAACGGGAGACGCAAGGACGACGGCGCCAGCAAGGACAGGGCCGTCGAGCGGGACCCGGAGTCCGTCCCGGAAGTCGCACGTCCCCGCAAGCCACCGCCCCCGCCTTCCGGGGACGTGCTGGTTGCCCTGCCGCTGTTGTGCCGTGCGGAGGCGGTCGGCGCGCTGTGCTGCCGTTTCCCCCGCGGGTGGCAGCCCGGTGCCGAGGACCTCGGGGCGCTTCAGGCCCTCACCGTCAGGGCCGCCGCCGCCGTGGAGGCGCAGCGGCTGTGGGGCGTGGCCCGGGAGCAGGCGGCGCGTGAGGAGCGGCGGCGCCTGGCGCGCGAGCTGCACGACTCCCTTGGCCCGACCCTGTACGGCATCGCCCTGAACGCGTGCACCGCCCGGGAACTCCTGGGCCGCGAGAGCACGGGGGCACGGGGGCCGATCGCCTCTGTGCTGCGGCTCGCCGACGCGGGACTGGACGAGGTCCGGTCGATCCTCTGCCGGCTCAGCCCCGACTCACTGCAGACGGAGGGGCTGGTCGCCGCGCTGACCCGCTACCTGGGCCAGCTGCGCGTCCGGCACGGCCTCGTGGCCGAGGCCAGGCTCTCGGCAGAGCCGGACGCGGCACCGGAGGTCAAGCACGCGCTGTACCGGATCGCCCAGGAAGCGCTCCACAACGTCATCAAGCACGCGGCGGCGCGGCATGTCCTGCTCCGGCTGTGCGCCACTCCCGAGACCGTCACCCTCGTGGTCACGGACGACGGCGCCGGCTTCGACACCGGCAGCTCATTCCCCGGCCACCTGGGCCTGCACTCCATGCGGGAGCGGGCGCGGGAGGCGGGCGGCACCCTGGTGGTCGACAGCCGCCCTGGCCGGGGCACCCGGATCCGGGCCACAGTCCCGGCGCGGCCGACACCGGACGGCACGGGCGCCGCGTGACCGCTGACGGACGGTGACCGTCCCGCGCCGGTCAGGGCTGGTCGACGCGGCTGGTCGACGCGGCCTGGGCGACCGGCCGGGCGGAAGCCGCCGCGGACGGCTGAGAGGCCGCGGACAGCGTCCGCGACCTCTCAGCGCTCACAGACCCCTGAGGGTCACTGCGATGCCTTGCCGGCGTCCTTCTCGGCCTGCGCCAGCGGGGCCTGGTACATGGAGACCAGGGCCTTCTTGCCCGGGTCCACGGTCGTCCAGTCGTTCTTGAGGACGCCGCCGGTGTCGCCGGAGTCGGGGTTCCAGCACCAGTAGGTGTAGCTCATGCCGTTCTTCTTCAAGTACGTCATCAGGCTCTTCTGCCAGACGGCCTCGGTGCTGTTGCCCGCACTCTTCTTGCCGCCGAACTCACCGAGCATTACCGGGGCGGTGTTGTTCTTCTTCAGGTAGCCCCAGTGCTTGTCCCAGAAGGCGGGCATGTTGTTGGGGAAGCTCTTGTCCATGAACCAGTTCTGGTTGTAGACGCCGGGGCCGTAGTCGTGGGGGGAGTACACGACCTTGTCGGCTTCCTTGAGCTTGACCGGGTGCTCCTTGGCGCCCCGCAGCTCGCCGCCCCACCAGGTCGACTCGTTCTTGTAGTTGTCGTTGCCCTCGACGAAGATCAGCCAGTTCTTGTTGACCGAGTGGATGGTGTTGCCGGCCTTCTCGGCGGCCATCTTCCAGTCGGTCTGGGGATTGCCGTCGCCCCAGGTGGCCTGGCCGCGCGGCTCGTTGTGCAGGTCGGCGCCGATGACCTTGTCGTTGTCCTTGTAGCGTGCGGCCAGCATCTTCCAGTCGGACAGCCACTTGCTCTCGGAGACCTTTTCGGTGTGCCAGAGCTCGCTCTGCCCGTACTGGTCCGGTCGGTGCTGGTCCAGGATGACCATCATCCCGTGCTTGGTGGCGCTCTCGACGACCTTGTCCATGATCTGGAGACCGTTGAGGCCCTTGAGCTGGGGGTTCTTCTTGAAGTCGATGCCGTTCGGCTTGCTGCCCGCGTCGAACAGCTCGTTGGAGTACGGCAGCCGGAGCGTGTTGAACCCGGTCTCGGCCATCTGATCGACCATGGAGTCGAGGTTGCGCTTCCACAGGCCGTGCGGGGCGAACGTGCCGGTCTCGGAACCGAACCAGTTGACGCCGGTCAGGACCACCTTCTTGCCCTTCCCGTCCACGATGTCACCCCCGTCGGTGTGGAGCGGGCCGTGCGCGACGCCGCTCTTGTCGGAGGCGTCGGCCGAATTCACCGAGAGCGCGGTGACGGCACCGCCGACCGCTGCGATCGCGACAGCTGCCCCCGCGGCACCGAGCACCAGTCGGCGCCGGCTGAGACCACGCTTCTTTTCGGGAACGGACGTCGTGGGTTCGGTGTGGTTTTCCATGGGGGAATTCATGCGCTGATACTCCTGAGGAATTCGGGTGCGGCGGTCTTGAGAATGCAGACGTGAGGTGTTTTCGCCGACGATTCCGGGCACTTTCTCGGCGGTTCGTTCACTGCTGTGAGAAGGGCAAGCAAAGCCAGCGGAAAGAGTTCGCCGAGCTGGTGGGACCGCCGGTCCGGCGTGTCCGCGTCGACCAGCACCACGTCCGGGCTCACGTCGCTGACGAGCGACATTGCCTCAGTTGCGGTGGCCACGGCGCCCACGAGTTCACATCCGGGCTCGTCCTCCACGAGATCGGCCAGAGCCGCTCGCACCTGAGGGTGAGGCTCCACAATGAGGACTTTTTTCATGGGCGGCGGACTCCTTCGGGGTTTTTCCTGCCATGCCCAAGAGATTAGAAAAGGAGCCGAGATCGAATCGCCGTACGAGCGACCGAATTCCATACACACCAAACGGCCGAATTCGGACTACCTCAATTGAGGTAGTCCGAATTCGGCCGTTTGGTTACTTATATTCCTTATGTGGCGCTGTTGACGGTGCGGGCGCGCGGACCCGCCTCATCGGGCGGGCAGGCGGGTGTACCGCCCGTCGGCTGGTGCCGATCACCCTGCCGGGCGCGAGGAGTCCAGGTCGCGGAGTACGGAGCGGCCGTAGGCGATCTCGTCCCGGATGACCCGCGCGTCGTAGGGGACCCAGGCCGGGCGTCGCGACGCGGACCCGGCGCGCGTAGGGCAGCGCCGTGAACCGGCGCCGCTGTGGCCGGTGGCTGAGGCGGCCGGCCGGGGTGAGGTGTCGGCCCTCCGCAGAACAACGGGGCTTGGGTCGCGGCTGAGGCGGCCGCCCGGGGCCAGGTGCCGGCCCTCCCGCAGAACAACGGTGCGCCGGTCGCGTCGGTCGCGGTGGCGGCTACCGCGGAGGCCGTCGCCCGAGAGGGGAGACAACGTTGTCAGGCGGCTCCGCCGTGTCGACGCGAGCGCGCGCCCCGGAAGTCGTTTCCGGGGCGCGCGCTCGGGGACGGATCGTTCGGCCGGACCCCCGTCAGTCGTCGTCCGACGGGGTGACGCTGCGTCGGATCAGGAACCATGCGGGGACGGCCAGCACGATGAGTGCTCCCATCACCGCCGCGACCACCATCGTCGGTCCGGTGTCGGAGGAGTGGTAGGCGGTGCGGTCCGAGGCGGCCACCGCCTGGTTGGCCGGCTTCCCGCTCGCGGCGGGCGGGGAGCGGTGGTCCGCCAGTGCTGCCGCGGAGGCGACGATGCCGAAGCCGTAGCGGGGATCCCAGGCGGCCGATTTGTGGTGGGTGGCCGTTCGGGTCAGTTCCCGAGTGACCTGGCTGACCGTCCACTTCGGGTGTTCGGCGCGCAGCAGCGCGGCCGAGGCCGCCACCCAGCCGGCCGCGTACCCGGTGCCGGAGCCGGTCCAGTATCCGTCGTTGCGCGCGGTGGTCAGGATGTCCACACCTGGCGCGGCCAGGTCCACGTCCTTGCCGTGGTGGGAGCCGGGCCAGACACTGCCCTTTTTGTCGGTCGCGGCCACCGACAGGACCTGCGGAAAGGCAGCCGGATAGCTCGCCTCGTTCCCGGTCCGCCCGGTGTCGCCCGCGCCGGCCACGACCAGGGCCCCCTGCTGGGCCGCGTACTCGACCGCTGTCCTCAGGTCGTCGCTCGGCTGGGGGGAGGAGACGGTCACGTCGATGACCTGGGCGCCCTGGCGGGCGGCGTTCATGATGGCCCTCGCGGTGGCCGCGGTCAGGGCCTTGTCGTTGCGGAAGACCCGGAAGGGCAGGATGTGCGCCTGCGGAGCGAGTCCGTGCAGGCCGTCGCCGCGGTAGTTGCGGCCGGTGCCGGCGATGATGCCCGCCTGATGAGTGCCCTGGACCTGTGCGGCGCCCTGGTCGCGCCGGCCGTCGACGGTCGAGCCGTCGCCGACGTCCGCGCCCTTGAGGACGCGGCCCTTGAGGTCGGGATGCGAGGCGTCGACACCGGTGCCTATCACCGCGACCGTCACGCCACGGCCTTTGCTGGTCTTCCAGGCCTGCTCGGCCTTGAGTGCGGTCAGCGCCCACTCGGATCCGCGCAGCGAGCCGGAGTCCGCAGGGGCCCCGCCGGTGCCCGATCCGGCCGGAGCGGCGGTGAGCGATGTGAAGACCGTGAGGGTCAGTGCGGCGGTGCCGACCAGGGCACGCCCGGCACGTACTGCACCCGAAGCTGTGTGACCTGCCATCGTGACGCCCCTTACCCTGAGGCTGTATGCGACGCGGGACGTCCCTGGCGAGGCGCCCGACCTCTTGAGCGTCCACGGCCGGTGCGGGGCGTAGCACCCGCCGATGGGGGAGAGGGCACTCCCCTCTTCGGGGGAGAGCGAGGGCCGGTCGAGTCCCGCCGGCCGCGTTTTTCGGTGCTTCTCGGCGGCCCTCCCCCAAACGGGGGTGCGGAAAGACCCCCGGAAAGGGGGGCCATCACTCCCCCGTTCACGTGATGTCCGTGTCTGCCTTTGAGCGCAGGCTGGTGTGCACGAGGTCCCGCCGCGCGGAGCGGAAGGGACGCTCTCTCGCTTGGAGGAGCCGCGATGCACCACTTCCGGACGGCATCCGTGCACACCGACGAGCCGCGACCAGAGGCAGAAATCCCCCGGGTTCCGTCCGCTTCCGCGGCATCGGCCGGCCGGGTGAGAGGACGTGCGGCGCGTCGCATGCTGCGCTTCGCGCTGGTCGGCGGTGCGGGAACGGTCGTGAACACGGCAGCTCTGTACGTCCTTCACCGTCTGCTGGGGGTGCCGCTCGTCGCCGCCTCCGCCGTGGCCGTCGAACTCGCCGTCGTCCACAACTACGTGTTCAACAGCCGGTGGACCTTCGGGACACGTGACCTGTCGGTGCGGCGGCTCGGGAAGTTCAACGTGTCGATGCTCGCCGGGCTCGCGGTCAACGTGCTGGTCCTGTGGGCCCTGGTGCGCGGCGGAGTCGACCTGTTGCCGGCGAATCTCCTGGCCATCGGCGCCGCCCTCGCGGTCAATTACGCCTCCAGCGCGGTCTGGGTGTGGGGCGGGACCCAAGGGAGCAGCCGATGATGAACTTCCTTCTGTACGCCGGACTGATCCTGGTCTCCGTCCTGCTCACCGTGCAGTCGGCCCACGTCCTGTACCTGATGCTCTACACCTGGGACCAGCCGGACGCCGAGGGGAGGACCAGGGGGCCCGAGGAGTTCCTGGCGCCGCGGCTGTCCTTCAGCGTGCTGCTGCCGGCCCGGCACGAGGAGGACGTCATCCAGACCACCATCGACCGGGTGGTGCGCGCCGACTATCCGGCGGATCTGCTGGAGGTCTTCGTGATCTGCTCGGCGGACGACACCGGCACGATCGCCAAGGCCGAGGAGAAGATCGAAGAACTCGACCGCGAGGGCATGCGCAACGTGGAGGTCGTCGTCTTCGACGACAAGCCCGTCAACAAGCCGCACGGCCTCAACGCCGCCCTGCCGGAGACCAGTCACGACGTGGTGACCATCTTCGACGCGGAGGACGACATCCATCCCGCGATCTTCGGCCTGGTCAACACCGTGATGATCGAGGACGAGGTCGAAGTGGTCCAGGCCGGCGTGCAGCTGATGAACTATCAGTCCACCTGGTACTCCGCCCTGAACGTCCTGGAGTACTTCTTCTGGTTCAAGAGCCGCCTGCACTACCACGCGCGTTGGGGATCCATCCCGCTCGGCGGCAACACCGTGTTCTTCGAACGGGAGTTGCTGGTGCGCCTCGGCGGCTGGGACGACCACAACCTCACCGAGGACGCGGACCTGGGGCTGAGGGTCTCCGCCGCGGGGAAGCGGGTGCGGGTGATCTACGACGACCGCTACGTGACCAAGGAGGAGACGCCACCGACCCTCGGGCACTTCATCCGGCAGCGAACTCGCTGGAGCCAGGGGTTCATGCAGACCCTGAGCAAGGGCACCTGGAAGCAGATGCCCACCCGCAAGCAGCGCTGGCTCGCCTTCTACGTGCTGGCCTTCCCGCACGGGCAGGCGCTCCTCGGCTTCTACCTCCTCTTCTCCCTCGGCATGATGTTCTTCCTGCGGGTGCCGGTGCTGGTCGCACTCGTCTCCTGGCTGCCCGTGCTGATGCTCATGGCCCACTTCGTGACCCAGGCGGTCGGTCTGTACGAGTTCACCGACGCCCACGGCCTGGAGGCCAGCCCGAAGGCCGTACTGAAAATGGCCGTCGCCTGGTACCCGTACCAGCTCGTGCTCGCCTACGCCGCGGTACGCGCCATGCGGCGTCAGCTGACCGGTCAGCACAACTGGGAGAAGACCCAGCACGTCGGCGCCCACCGGACCGAGACGTCAGAGGCGAACTCCCATGCCGCATGAGACGAGGCCGCAACTGGTCGTGATCCAGGACGGGGATCCCGCGAAGACCGGACGATCCCCCGCGCCCGGGCGGAACCAGCAGCCGGACATCACCGCGGGCAGGTTCCCTCGACTGGGAAACGGCGGACGGATCGCCCTCGGCGCCGCCGTGCTCACCGGGCTCGCCGCACACGGCTGGCACCTGTTCCAGTACCCGCTGTACCTCACCGACGAGGGCATCTACATGCAGCGGGCGTGGTCGCTGGTGAGACAGACGCGGCTGTCGCCGTACACCTACGACTACGACCACGCGCCCGGCGGGTGGATCCAGCTCGCCGGCTGGGCCTTCCCGCTGCCGAACCAGTTCGAGACGTTCGGCAACGCGATCAACACCGGCCGGTTCCTGATGCTGCTGGTGCATCTCGTCAGCGTGGTCCTGCTCTTCGAGATCGTCCGGCGACTGTCCGGCAGCGTGCTCGCCGCCTCCGTGGCCGCCTTCTTCTTCAACGTCTCGCCACTCGCCATCTACTACCAGCGGCAGGTCCTGCTGGACAACCTCATGATGTTCTGGGTGCTGCTGAGCCTGTACCTGCTGCTCTGCCGCGACCTGCGGATCCGGCACGCGCTGGGCGCCGGGGCCGTGCTGGGGATCGCACTGATCACCAAGGAGAACGCGATCTTCTTCATCCCCAGCCTGTTGTACCTCCTGTACCGCAGGGTCAGGGGTTCCACCCAGCGCCGGTTCGCCACGTCGTTGTGGCCGCTCGCGGTGGCCATCGCGGTGGGCACCTATGTCCTGTACGCGCTGCTGAAGAACGAACTCGTGCCCACCGGCCTCGACTTCGACCTGAAAAAGCCGCCGGCCGACCACGTGTCGCTGCTGTACACCCTGTGGTGGCAGCTCCACCGCAGCCAAGGGTCCCTGCTCAGCCCGGGCGGGCTCCTCTACGGCAGCTGGATCCCCCGGGACGGGCTGTTCCTGCTCGCCGGCCTGCTCACCATGTCGGCCAGCCTGTACTGGGGCTTCAGGGACCGGCAACGGAACCTCGGCTTCCTGGTCATCGGCACGCTCGGCCTCGCCTACGCCTTCTACCTGGTGCGCGGCAGTGTGCTGCTGGACTTCTACGTCACCCCCATGATCCCCCTGTTCGCGATGACCACCGGCATGGTGACGGCCCGGCTGCTCGCGAAGCTGGGCCCCCGGCTGCGGATCGCGCTGCCCGCCGTCGCCGGTGCCCTCCTGCTGCTCCTGCCGGCCACCGGCTACCTCCTGACGGTCAACGACGAGGGGCACGTGGCGATCGCGGACCAGTACCAGCCGAAGCTGAACCTGACCCGCATGCAGGAGCAACAGATCGCCTGGATACGGAAGAACGTCCCGTCGAACGCGCGGATCATCATGGACGACGACCTGTGGAGCGACCTCCACGACGTGCGCCCCTTCTACCCGTTCGCGCATTCCCACTGGAACGCATCGTCCGACCCCGACGTGCGCGACAAGCTCTTCGCCAAGAAGTGGCAGAACGTCGACTACATCATCATGTCCAACAAGATGCGGCAGTCCATCGACGGAAACAACGGCGACGGCCGTGAGAACTGGATCCTGACCGCGCTGAAGAACTCGACGAAGGTCTGGGAGACCAGTCAGGGCGACATCAAGCTGCAGATCTACCGGGTCGGTTAGTGCCGGGCCGAGGAGGTGACCGACATGCCTGAGAACCCCGAGGACAGGGGCAGGGACATGGCCGAGAAGGCCGAGCAGCCGCCCCCGGGAGACACCGAGGGAACCGGGGGCAAGAAGGGGCGGTTCACCTGGAAGAAGGTCCTGCTGATCGCCATAGCCCTGGTGGTCGTGGGCTCGCTCGTTCAGGTCATAGCGAAGAGCGGAGGCTTCGGCGGCGCGCTCAACACCACCGGCGGCAAGTCCGGGCAGAAGAACGCGCCCTCAGAGGTCAGGACACCCACTCGTAAGCCGAAAACAGTCGAACTGGGCGGCCAGAAGGTACCGCGGCAGGCCGGGCCGATCATCGTGGTCAACCCCGGCCTGGTCACCCCCGGCGGCAAGGCCAGGGTCGAGGGCGCCGGCTTCGACGCCAAATCCACCGTGGACCTGCTGCTGAAGACATCGGGGAAGCAGAGCCAGGGCCAGAGCCTCGCTTCGGCGAAAGCCGACAGGACAGGGTCGCTCAGCACACAGATCACCGTGCCCGAGAGCGTCGGCAGGGGCGCCACAGTGGTCGCGCAGCAGCGCGACGCGGACAACGTGGCACAGGCCCAGCTCGTCGCGGGCGGTGTGGTCGGCTCCGTGAAGATCAGCAAGCAGGTGGGCAAGCCCGGGGACTCGGTGTCCCTGAACGTACGGGGCTTCGGTGCCGGGGAGCGGATCAAGGTCTACTGGGGACGCGTCGGCGGCACTCCCGACGCCGTCCTGACCGCCGACGGTTCCGGAGGCATCGGCCGCGCGGACGTCAAGGTCGGTATCGCCCCGACCGGCGTCGGCACACTGATCCTGGTCGGCGAGAAGAGCAAGACCACGGCCACCGCCCCGTTCCAGGTGCTGGACCTGTATCCCACGCTCAAGTCGTCACCGTACGCCCTGAAATCCGGGCGGAAGATCACCGTGTCCGCCGGCGGGTTCGCCCCCGGCGAGCGCGTCCTCTTCTACATCAACAGCGCCAGTGGTATCCCGGCCTTCACCGCCAACGCCGACGCGAACGGCAACGTCGGATCGGTGGCCTTCGACGTGCCGTTCGGCCTGCGGGGCGCGCAGAGCGTCACGGCGATCGGCGACCGGACACGGGCAGTGGTCCGCTCCGGCTTCCAGGTGATGCCGTACACGCCGGCCGCCGAGCCGAGCACGTACACAGGCAAGGCCGGTACGGCGGTGAGCTTCTACGTCACCGGGTTCGCCCCGCGGGAGACGGTCACTCTGTACACAGGCGGCCCGAACGGCGACGGGAAGAAGATCACCACCTTCCAGGTCGACGAGAAGGGCGCGGCCGAGGCCGTCGGCTCCTACCAGATCACCAAGGCGGACGAGGGAGGCGTGAGCTTCAAACTCGTCGGCAGCAAGAGCGGAGGCACCGCGAAGGCCGCCGTCAACTCCAGTCAGAAGCAGGGACAGCAGGGGCAAGGACAGCAGGGTCAAGGACAGCAGGGCCAAGGACAGTAGGCCGGGCGCCGGAACGGACGAGCGGTCCGCAGCCACTGAGCGACAGACCGCGTGAGGAGAACACCATGAGCGTCGTCTTCGGGCCCAACAGCCGACGGGTCCTGCAGTTCCTCACCCATATCGAGGACCTGTCGCCGCAGGAGATCGACCGGGTGGCCGGCCTGTGGCGGCAGACCTCCAGCCAGACCCGCGCCGAGGCATGGGCGGAGGTCCGGCGCACCACCACCGACGAGGAGCGTTACCGTATCCTCGTGGCCGCCTCGGTGGCCCGCCGGGCGGCCCTGGACACCGCGCAGAACCATCACCGGCACGACTGGGCGTTCTGGGCCGCGGTGTGGGACGCGGTGATGGCGATCGCCGTCTGCGACCGGATCGGGGGCCACTACGACATCCTGATCGCCCCGGTCGCGGCCGTCATGCCGTCCCTGGGAGTGTGCCGACGCGACCAGCTCGCCACCCGCCACCTGCCGAACGCCGTGCTCGGACGGAGCGGACAGCCATGAACCACCGCATCCCCGTCATGGTGGCCGACAACGACGCCGAGGTCCGCGGCGCGCTCGCCGACCTGGTCGAGTCGCACCCCGCCTTCGAGCTGGTGGGCCTCGCCGTCGACCACGCGCAGACCGTGTCCGTGGCGAGCCAGGTCCAGCCCCGGGTCCTGGTCCTGGACGTGCAGATGCCCCACGGCGACGCCCCCAGCACCGTGCGCACCCTCCGCGAACGCGCGCCCGAGACACGGATCCTGGCCCTGTCCGCGTACGCCGACCGCGAGACGGTGACGGACGTGCTCGCTGCCGGCGCCGTCGGCTATCTCGTCAAGGGCGCGCCGGCGGAGGAGATCCTGGAAGCGATCACCCGTGCCGCTCGTGGCCAGTTCAGCATGGCGGCCGAACTCGCCGAGGCCTGCCTGGAACCGCTGCGGCGAGCCATGAGGGCTCCGCTGCCGGGCGCGGGAGGCCCGACCGTGCGGATCGAGGAGAAAGCGTGCCTGGACGTGCTCGAACGGGCCCCCTGCGGGGTGCTCGTCACGGAGGCACAGGACCGTGTCGAACTCGCCAACGCCCAGGCCAGGCGGATGTTCGGCTACAGCACCGCCGAACTGCGCGGCAAGCGGCTCGGCGACCTGCTGCCCGAGCTGCCCGGCGTCGAAACGGCGATCGGTCAGCAGGTCGCCCCCGCGCCGACGACACCGGCCCTGCGCCGGGACGGCTCGGAGTTCCCCGCCAGGGTCGGCGGCGGCCGGCTGCGGGGCGGCCGTTCACGGTACGTGGTCTACGTGACGGACCTGAGCGAGGCGGGCGCGTCCGGTGACCGGCTGCGCCAGTACGTCGAGTCCTCCCCGGACGCCATGATGATCGTGGATGCCGAGGACCGCATCCGTCAGGCCAGCCCGCGCGCCGAGACACTGTTCGGCTACAGCCGGGAGCAGCTGCTCGGCATGCGTGTCGAGACACTGCTGCCCGACCAGCCGCTGACCGTCTCGATGCGGGACTGGGCCGACCCGCGGCAGGAACCGGTCGGCCACAGCGTGGAGCTGGTCGGCCGGCGTCAGGACACCAAGCAGTTCCCGGCCGACGTGAGCGTCAGCCCGCTCCCGACCTCCGAGGGCGCGTTCGCCGTCCTGACGGTCCGCGACATCACCGAGGTCCAGCGCGCCCAGTTCGTCCTGGAACGCAGCCTGGAACTTCTGGAGGGAACCGACCGCGACCGGCAGGCGCTGCTCAGCCACCTCATCCACGCCCAGGAGGAGGAGCGTAGGCGCATCGCCGCCGACATCCACGACGACACCATTCAGGTCATCACCGCCGCGGGGCTGCGCCTGCAGCAGCTTCGCAGACGATTGACGGACCCCCAGGACGTACACGTCATGGACAAGCTGGACGAGACCCTCAAACTCTCGCTCAGCCGCCTGCGCCAGCTCATCTTCGACCTGCGGCCCTCCAGCCTCGAGCACGGCAGCCTGGCCACCGCCCTGCAGACCTTCCTCGACCGCATGCACGCCGAGACGGGAACGTCCTACAAGTTCGAGAACCATCTGGAGAAGGCCCTCCCCGTCGAGACCATGGTGGTCGTCTACCGGACCGCGCAGGAAGTCCTGATCAACGTGCGCAAGCACGCCCGGGCCAAAATGGTCCGTGTGCAGCTGCTGGGCGTGGACGACGGCTGTCTGATGCGGATCGTCGACGACGGAGTGGGTTACGACCCCCTGGAAGTGGAGTCCCGCCCGGGCCACCTGGGCCTCACCCTCATCCACGAACGCGCGCAGATCGCCGGAGGCTGGAGCCGCGTGGAGAGCGCGCCGGGCGCCGGCACCACTGTCGAGTTCTGGGTGCCGCTCACGGACACCGGGACGGAGGACGACGGTGCCGCGTCCGCATCGAAAGACGCCGGGACATGAAGAGCGACTCCGACCTCATCAAGGTGCTGCTCGTCGAGGACCACCGCGCTGTCGCCGAAGGACTGTGGGCCCTGCTGGACGAGTACGACGACCTGACCGTGGTCGGCTGGGCCGACTCGGTCTCCGAAGCCGTCCCGATGACGGTCGAACTGTCCCCGAAGGTGGCACTCATCGACTACCGGCTGCCCGACGGCACCGGCGCCGAGGCCGCGGCCCGCATCCGGCAGGAGGACCCCGACGTCGTGGTCGTCTTCCTCAGCGCCGACACGAGCGATGCCGCCCTGCTGGCCGCGGTCGAGGCGGGCGCGAGCGGGTACCTGCTCAAGTCGGCCGGAGGCGACGAGATCGCCGCGGCGATCCGCGCCGCGGACGCGGGCGAGACCCTCATTCCCGCCCGCACCCTCATGGAGGTCCTCGCCCGCCACCGCGAGAGCACCCGCCTCTCCGCCCAGCAGGCGGAACGGCTTCAGAGCCTCACCGCCCGGGAAGAGGAGATCCTTGTCCTCATGTCCCAGGGCCTGGACAACCGGGCCATCGCCGACCGCCTCACCATCAGTTACGCAACCGTACGCACCCACGTTCGCGGAATCCTGGAGAAACTTCAGGCGCGCTCCCAGCTGGAGGCGGTCGCCAAGGCCGCCGAATGGGGTTTCCACCCGGCGCCGCCCGACCCGGCGGCGGAGACGGACGGCTCCTGACGGCGGACGTCCCCCAGGCCGCCGGGCCCCTTGCCCTACCGCACATGTCCACGCATCTGTGCTGATCGCCGCGGGGGAGTCCGTTAAGGTCGTGTCGGAGCGACTGGGGCATACCAACGCGGCGACGACTCTGAACGTCCGCAGTCATCTCTGTGCCCCGAAGATGTGCCCCCTCAGCCGGAAGGCTGGGAGACGTGCAGGTCAGAGCCGATGCCATGGGGGCATAGTGCGATTGAGAGTGGAGTTCACGACCGAGCCCTTCGACCTGGACCAGGCACCCGCGCACGCGCTGGTGGCCCGCGAGGTGATCGAGGCGGCCGACATGGACGCGGTGGACGTCGGCCCGTTCGGCAACACGGCCGAAGGCGGTGCCGACGCCGTACTCGCCGCGGTGGACGCCCTGCTGCGCCGGACCCTGGAGTCCGGCGCCACCCGGATCTCCCTGCAGCTGAATGTGATCGGCGAGGGCGTGACCGGAGAGGGCGGGAAGTGACCGGTACCGGGGACGAGCCCTTCATCACGGCCGTGAAGCCGCTGGTCGACGCGATGGGCGGTGAGATGCTCCCGCCGGACGAGGCCGGCCCCGACGACGTCGTGCTCTCCTGGGAGGGGTCGGAGGCGGTCGCTGTACGGCTGCCGCAGCTCGCCGACTCCCTCGATCACATCCTGGCGGCCATGGAGCGCAAGAAGGGCAAACCCCTGGCCGATCTGGACCGCAAGGCCAAGCAGGAGGTCGTACGGATACTCGAGGCGCGCGGCGCCTTCTCCGTACGGCACGGCGTGGAGACCGTGGCGAGCGCGCTCGGGGTGAGCCGCTTCACGGTCTACAACTACCTGAACCGCGAGAAGGGCTGATCGCGGAGCGGGCGGGCTTTCGTAACCCGGAATTTTCAACAAACTGTTGACGGCATCTCCCGGAGGGCGTTAGCTGGCGGCAGCCCGATCCGTACGACGGCCGTTCGCGGCCACGGAGGCTCCCGTGACGTCGACTTCCACGCCCCCGGGCCTGGCCCGGTTCAACGCCCTGGAGGAACACGCGGCCCTCGCCGCGCTCCACGAGGTGTGCGCCTCCACCACCTGGGCGAACCGGCTGCTCGCCGCCCGCCCCTGCACCTCCGCCGACGAGCTCTACGCCGTCAGCGACGCCGCGATGGCCGAGCTGACCGCCGAGGACCTCGCTCAGGCGATGGCCGGGCACCCGCCGATCGGCCGCCCCACGCCCGGCGACCCGACCTCGGCGCGCGAACAGAGCGGAATGTCCGGCGCGGCCGAGAAGGTCAGGGCGGAGATGCGGTACATGAGCATGGTCTACGAGGACAGATTCGGGCACGTATTCCTGATCTGCGCCACCGGCCTGACCGGAGAGCAGATGCGCGACGCGGTCAGGGAGCGGATCGGGAACTCGCCGGAGCGGGAGCGGGAGATCGTCCGCACCGAGCTGGGCAAGATCAACCGTATCCGCCTGGCCCGACTCGTCGAAGAGGACGCCTGAGAATGACCACCGGCACCACCGCCTCCGTGACCACACACATCCTGGACACCTCCGTCGGCCACCCCGCCGCGGGCGTCGCCGTCCAGCTCCTGGCCCGCAGCGGCAGGGAAGCGGACTGGCGGACGCTCGGCGGATCCGTGACCGACGCGGACGGCCGGTGCAAGGACCTGCCGGCACTGCCGGAGGGGACGACCCATGCACGGCTCGACTTCGCGGTCGAGACGTATTTCGAGCGTTCGGAGAGTTCCGAGCGTTCCGAGCGTTCCGAGAGTCCGAAGCAGAAGCAGAAGCAGAAGCAAGCCGATACGCAGCAGGACGCCCCCGCGAATCGGGACAGCGGCCCGGTGTTCTTCCCGGAGGTGGCGATCACGTTCGCCGTCGTACCGGGCGAGCACTACCACGTACCGCTGCTGCTCAGCCCGTTCGGCTACTCCGTATACCGAGGGAGCTAGCTAGAGATGGCAGACAATTCCCGCCCTGCCCGCCCCGTGATCCTGGGACAGAACCAGTACGGCAAGGCCGAGAACCGAGTCGTCAAGATCACGCGGGACGGCGCCACCCACCACATCAAGGACCTGAACGTGTCCGTGTCGCTGAGCGGCGACATGGAGGAGGTCCACTACTCCGGCTCGAACACGAACGTGCTGCCGACCGACACCACCAAGAACACGGTGTACGCGTTCGCCAAGGAGCACGGCATCGAGTCCGCCGAGCAGTTCGGCATCCACCTCGCCCGGCACTTCGTGACGAGTCAGGAGCCGATCCACCGGGCCCGGATCCGTATCGAGGAGTACGCCTGGGAGCGGATCGAGCACTCCGGGAAGGGCGCGCACTCGTTCGTGCGGCAGGGTCAGGAGACGCGGCTGACGCAGATCACGTACGACGGCGCGACCTGGGAGGTCGTCTCCGGGCTCAAGGACCTCGTCGTGATGAACTCGACGGACTCGGAGTTCTGGGGCTACGCCAAGGACAAGTACACGACGCTGAAGGAGGCCCACGACCGGATCCTGGCCACCGAGGTCTCCGCCCGCTGGCGGTTCGGCTGGAGCGACGACGCCGAGCCGATGCCGGACTGGGAGGAGTCCTACGCGCAGACCAAGCGGCACCTGCTCCAGGCCTTCGCCGAGACCTACTCGCTCTCGCTGCAGCAGACGCTGTACGCGATGGGCACCCGCGTCATCGACCACCGCGGCGAACTCGACGAGGTCCGCTTCTCGCTGCCGAACAAGCACCACTTCCTCGTCGACCTCGAACCGTTCGGCCTGAAGAACGACACCGCCGACGGCGCGGTGTACCTCGCCGCCGACCGTCCCTACGGCCTGATCGAGGCCACCGTCCTCCGGGACGGCCGCGAGGCGCGGATCCCGCCGGACCTCACCAACCTCTGACCGGACGCGGACGCGGACGCGGACATCGACCACATCGACCACATCGACCACATCGAACACATTGAGCTCATCGAACTCATCGAGCTCATCGAAAGCAGAGGACGAACGATGGCACAGCGCATCGTCATCGAGAACTGTTCGATCGCGACCGTGGACGCCGACGACACCGAGTACGCCTCCGGACACGTCGTCATCGCCGATCACCGCATCGAGTCGGTCGGCGACGGCAGGGCCCCCGAGGGCCTGGAGAACGTCGTACGCCGTATCGACGCCACCGGGCACCTCGCGACCCCCGGCCTGGTCAACACCCACCACCACTTCTACCAGTGGATCACCCGGGGCCTGGCCACCGACCACAACCTGTTCAACTGGCTGGTCGAGCTGTACCCGACCTGGGCGCGCATCGACGAGCAGATGGTCCGCGCGGCCGCCCAGGGCTCGCTCGCGATGATGGCCCGCGGCGGTGTCACCACCGCCATGGACCACCACTACGTCTTCCCGAAGGGCTCCGGCGACCTGTCCGGCGCGATCGTCGGCGCCGCCCGCGAGATGGGCGTCCGCTTCACCCTCGCCCGCGGCTCCATGGACCGCAGCCAGAAGGACGGCGGGCTGCCGCCGGACTTCGCCGTGGAGACCCTTCAGGGTGCCCTCGCCGCCACCGAGGAGACCGTCAAGGAGCACCACGACGCCTCCTTCGACGCGATGACCCAGGTCGCCGTCGCCCCCTGCTCGCCCTTCTCCGTCTCCACCGAACTCATGCGTGAGGGCGCCGAGTTGGCCCGCCGCCTCGGCGTACGGCTGCACACCCACGGCTCGGAGACGGTCGAGGAGGAACAGTTCTGCAAGGAACTGTTCGGCATGGGCCCGACCGACTACTTCGAGTCCACCGGCTGGCTCGGCGAGGACGTGTGGATGGCGCACTGCGTCCACATGAACGACTCCGACATCGACGCCTTCGCCCGGACGAAGACGGGCGTCGCCCACTGCCCGTCGTCCAACGCCCGCCTGGCCGCCGGTATCGCACGGGTCCCGGACATGCTCGCGGCCGGCGTCCCCGTCGGCCTCGGCGTCGACGGCACCGCCTCCAACGAGTCCGGCGAACTCCACACCGAGCTGCGCAACGCGCTCCTCGTCAACCGCCTCGGCGCTCATCGCGAGGCCGCCCTGAACGCCCGCCAGGCCCTGCGCCTCGGGACCTACGGTGGCGCCCAAGTCCTGGGCCGCAGCGCGGAGATCGGCTCCCTGGAGCCCGGCAAGCTCGCCGATCTGGTGCTCTGGAAGCTGGACACCCTCGCCCACGCCTCCATCGCCGACCCGGTGACCGCGCTGGTCTTCGGAGCGGCGGCCCCGGTCACGGCGTCCTTCGTGAACGGACGCCAGATCGTCGAGAACAGCCGGCTGCTGACCGCCGACGAGGACGAGATCGCCCGCTCCACCCGCCAGGAAGCACAGCGACTGGCGCGGATCGCCGCTCAGAGCAGCTGACCAGTTGAAGATCTCGTGTCCACAGAGAAGGTTCCCGACCGGCCACCGCTCCGCACCGGACGCCGGGCGTCACGCCCGGCGGAACGCCTGGCAGGGCTGGGCTTCCGGGAGCCGGCCGGTGAAGTAGGACCGGGGCGGGACACCCATCAGGGTGCGGAAGTCGGCCGTCATGTGGGACTGGTCGTAGTAGCCGGTGGCGGCGGCCAGTTCGGCCCAGTCGGCCCGGGGCGCCTCGTTCAGGACATGGCGTACGCGGTCGATGCGGGCGTAGTGCTTGGGGGACAGGCCCACACCCTCCGCGAACAGGTTGCGCAACTGCCGCTCGCTGACGGCGAGTTCGCGGGCGACCTCCTTGACCTGGCCGGGGGCGTGACCCGACCGCGTCGACAGGGCGTCCACGGCGGCCCACAACAACCGGGTGCGCGAGCGGTCGGCGGCCGACGGGTCGGGAAGCAGGTCGGTCACGTACGCGAGCATCTCCTCCGGCGGCAACTCGACCAGTTCCCGGGAGAGCTGGTGTGCCGTCCCGGCCGGCAACGCGCCCAGCGGCGCGGCCCGCCCCACTAGGTCGACCGCCGCGGTGCCGAGCAAGGGACGTACCGTGCCCGGACGCAGGCTCACCTGGACGCAGGACACCACCCGCCGGTCCGCGTCCGCGTAGTACGAGGCACGGGTGCGCGGACCGATGACCAGCGCGTCGCGACGGCCGCCCGCCTCGACCCGCACCACCAACTTCGTCGCCGTGTCCGGCACCTGGGCGAACGATGCCGGCAGTTCCTCCCCGGCGCCCGCCGACTCGATGCCGGTGATCCAGCCACGCAGGGCGGCGGGGACGGTCAGGGCGCGCTCGGCGTGGGCATTCGTCACCCTCCTACGGTAGGCGCGCGTCCCGCTCCCGCGGGCGCCGCAACCGTGCCGGAATTTCCTAGCGGCCGGGGGCGCCCGCCCGCCAGCGTAGAGGCCATGATCCTGGTCACCGGTGCTACGGGCACCATCGGAAGCGAAGTCGTACGACAGCTGGCGGGGCGCGGCGAGAAGGTGCGGGCCATGACCCGGGACCCGGCGAAGGCGCAGGTGCCGGAGGGCGTGGAGGTGGTGCGCGGGGACTTCCTCGACGCGGGGTCAGTGCAAGCGGCGCTGGCCGGGGCGACGGCCGTGTTCCTGGTGGCCGTACTGGGACCGGCCGACGGCGGGCGGGACGCCCGGCTGGTCGCGGCGGCGCGGGCGGCGGGCGTCGGCCGGATCGTGAAGCTCTCCTCCGTCGGCACCGGCGACCCCGCCTACGGCCCCTTCGGCACCTGGCATCTTCCGGGGGAGGAAGCCCTGCGGGCCGGCGGGTCCGAGTGGACGGTCCTGCGTCCCTCGTCCTTCGCGTCGAACACCCTCGGCTGGGCGGAGGCGGTCCGCGCGCGCCGCCCCGTGCCCAACATGACCGGGGACGGCCGGCAAGGGGTCGTCGATCCCCGCGACGTGTCCGAGACGGCCGTCGCGGCGCTGACCGACTCCCGGCACTCCGGGCGGACGTACACCCTGACCGGGCCGGAGGCGATCACCGTCCCCGACCAGGCCGCCGCGGTCGCCGCCGTCGTGGGACACCCGGTGGAGACCTCAGACCTCTCGCCGGATCAGATCCGCGCCCAGCTGGCGGCCTCGGGAATGGACGAGGCGGCCGCGGAGAGCGTCCTGGGCGGCCTGCTGTTCGCCCGCGAGGGCGGCAACTCCCTGGTCACGGACGATGTACGGGAGGCGCTGGGGCGGCCGGCGCGAACGTACCGGGAGTGGGTCGAGGACCACCGGAGCGTGTTCACCGGAGCCTGACGGACGCACGCGGCGGCGGGAGAGGGCCCCGCCGCCGCTGCGGGACGCCCGGCGTCGCAGATCCTCGCCGCGGCCGCGCACGGCCCCGGTTCCCTGCACCGAGTCGGAGCGCGGCATCAAGGGCATCCGCCGCATGCCGGCCGCCCTAGAGTCCGAACAACCCCGGATCCGCCGCCAGTTCCTTGAAGTACTCCCACGGCTCCGCCACCAGCCTCCGCTCCTTGAGGTCCATCAGTCCGCCGACCGCCGTGATCTCGGCCGCGACCGTGCCGTCGGTCTTGCGGATCGTCTGTTCCATGCGGAACGTCTTGCCCCCGCCCCAGGCGAACGCGCAGGTCACCTCGACCTCGTCGCCGGCCACGAGCTCTCGCCGGTAGCGGAGGGTGGTCTCCAGGGCCACCGGGCCCACTCCCCGGCCGATGAGGGCGGACTGGCTGATGCCGGCAGCCTTCAGCAGTGACCAGCGGGCGTGTTCCGCGTAGTTGAGGTAGACGCTCTGGTTGAGATGTCCCTGCACGTCCGTCTCGTACCCACGGACGGTCACCGGGACGGCAAACGGCTCGGTCACAGCTTCCCCTTGTCGTCGTGGACGTTCTGATCGAACGATCTTGGCACGCTCATTACGTCCGGCGCGGGGACGCCAGCAGATAACGGGCCCTCGTCCGCGGCTCCGTGTGCTCGCCGGCCTGCCAGCCCGCCTGCTCCAGTGTGGCCGCGCAGGCCCGCAGCAGCTCGGTGTCCGGCGCGTGCACGGCGACGGCCTCGGGCTGTGGGGTGGCGCGCACCCGGTAACCGTCTGTGCCGTCCCGCCCGGCCGGCGGGTGTCCGGCGGCCTCCAGGGCGAGGGCGGCGGCCTGGACGAGATGCGTGCGTTCCCAGCCGCAGGGCCGGTCCGTCGCGCCGTGCGGGTCGGTCATCCGGCGCAACTCCAGCAGTCCCTGCCAGGCGCTGTGCACCTCGCGGGTCCGGGACGGCCCGGCCGGCGGGGCGCCGCCCTCGGGGGCATCCTCCTCGCCTCCGATGCGGGCGGTGAAGACGCCGGGTGCAGGGGGCGGTGCGACAGCGGGGGCGGGCGCGGGGGCCTGTGGGGGCGCCTCGCGTATCCGGTGCCCGGCCGGGGTCAGGAAGTGGTCGTGCGGCGGGCGCGGGTGCCGGAAGGCGAGCCCCCGCTTGACCAGCGCCGCGAGCTGCGCCTGCGTACCCCTCAGTCGCCCGGTGACGGGATCGGCGGCGTCGATGACACGCCGTTGCGCGGCGGTCGGCGGTCGTGTCACGGCGTGCTCCTCCCTGGGCGTCGGCTCACCGGTCCCACCCATGCCCGAGGTTACGACGGAGGTCTGACATTCCACCCCGCGATCACCGGCCGCCCGTGCTCCGTGCCGAGCCGGCACACCGTCCCCGTCGCCAGCTGGAACAGCGCCCCGTGCGAGGGCGGCAGCCCGAGGCGCCTGGCCGTGAGGACGCGCAGGAAGTGCCCGTGCGCCACCAGGATCACAGACCCCTCCGTGGCGGCGATCGCGATGTCCACCTCGGCCAGCACCCGGTCGGCCCGTTCCCCGACCTGTTCCGGCGTCTCCCCGGGATGCTCCGGCGGCCCCGGCGCCACCCCGTCCGTGAACAGGAACCACCCCGGCCGGGTCCGCTGGATGTCGACGGTCGTGACGCCCTCGTACCCGCCGTAGTCCCACTCCCGCAGATCCGCGTCGACCCGGACCTCCCGCAGCCCGATCAGCTCCGCCGTCTCCCGCGCCCGCTGCGAGGGGCTGACGAACGCGGCCCCGATCCGGTGCGAGCGGATCAGCGGCACCAGGCGCCGCGCCTCGGCGCGGCCGTGCTCGGTCAGCGGGACGTCCGTCCGGCCCGTGTGGCGGCCCGACCGTGACCACTCGGTCTCACCGTGCCGGACGAGGAAGAGGTCACCCATGAGTCCCAGCCTAGGAGGCCGCTACTGCCGGTACCCGCTCAGGAACCGCCCGATCCGTCCGATCGCGGCCTCCAGGTCCTCCGCGTGGGGGAGAGTGAGGATGCGGAAGTGGTCGGGGGTCGGCCAGTTGAAGCCCGTGCCCTGGACGACCTGGATCTTCTCCCGCAGGAGCAGGTCCAGGACGAACCTCTCGTCGTCGTGGATCTTGTGGACCTTGGGGTCGAGGCGCGGGAACGCGTACAGCGCGCCCTTGGGCTTCACGCACGACACGCCCGGGATCTCGTTGAGCTTCTCCCAGGCCACGGTGCGCTGGTCGTGCAGGCGTCCGCCGGGCGCGGTGAGCTCGCGGATGGACTGACGGCCGCCGAGCGCGGCCTGGATGGCGTACTGGGCGGGCGCGTTGGGACACAGCCGCATGGAGGCCAGCATGGTCAGGCCCTCCAGGTAGTTCTTCGCGTGCTGCTTCGGGCCGGTGATCACCAGCCAGCCCGAGCGGAAGCCGGCCACCCGGTACGTCTTCGACAGGCCGCAGAAGGTCAGGACCACCAGGTCGGGGGCGAGGGCGGCGGCCGAGTGGTGCGCGGCGTCGTCGTACAGGATCTGGTCGTAGATCTCGTCGGCGAAGACCATCAGGCCGTGCCGGCGGGCGAGGTCGAGGATGCCCTCGATGATCTCCTTCGGGTAGACCGCACCGGTGGGATTGTTGGGGTTGATGATGACGACGGCCTTGGTGCGTTCGGTGATCTTCGACGCCATGTCGTCCAGGTCCGGGTACCAGTCGGCCTGTTCGTCGCAGAGGTAGTGGACCGCTTTGCCGCCGGCGAGGGTCGTCACCGCCGTCCAGAGCGGGAAGTCCGGGGCGGGGATGAGGATTTCGTCGCCGTCCTCGACGAGTGCCTGGACGGCCATCGAGACGAGTTCGGAGACGCCGTTGCCGAGGAAGACGTCGTCCACGTCCACCTCCAGGCCCAGCGTCTGGTAGCGCTGGGCGACGGCCCGACGGGCCGAGAGGATGCCGCGCGAGTCGGTGTAGCCGTGCGCCTGGGGCAGCATGCGGATCATGTCCTGGAGGATCTCCTCCGGCGCCTCGAAGCCGAACAGTGCCGGGTTGCCGGTGTTCAGGCGCAGCACGCTGTGGCCCGCCTCCTCCAGCGCGTTGGCGTGCTCGATCACCGGGCCGCGGATCTCGTAGCAGACCTCGCTCAGCTTGTTCGACTGCCGGAACTCCATGCGCTTACGCCCCTCCGGTTGTGGTGTTGCTTGGTTTTACCAAGTACCCGCTTGGAAAGTCCAACAACTTGTCTAGACTGCGTCGCATGTCACCTCGCCGAAGCTACGACCAGTACTGTTCCGCCGCCCGGGCGCTCGACGTCGTCGGCGACCGCTGGACCCTGCTGATCGTCCGTGAGCTGCTCGCCGGTCCGCGTCGCTACACCGACCTGCACGCCGACCTGCCCGGCGTGAGCACCGACGTCCTCGCCTCCCGGCTGAAGGACATGGAGCGCGACGGGCTGACATCGCGACGCCGGCTGCCGCCGCCGGGGGCCGCCTACGTCTACGAACTCACCCCCCGGGGACGGGAGTTGCTGCCCGTGCTCCAGGCGCTGGGCCAGTGGGGGCAGGCCGAGCTGGGCGAGCGACGGCCCACCGACGCCGTACGGGCGCACTGGTTCGCGCTGCCGCTGCTGCGGTCGCTGGAAGGCGAGGCACTCGTCGAAGTGCGGCTGGAGGAAGGCGACTTCCATCTGTACGTCGGCTCCGAGGAGGGGCCCGTGTACGGCGACGGGCCCGCCCCGGGGGAGCCCGACGCCCGGCTGGTGATGGACACCGGCACCTGTCTGGAGGTCGGGCGGGGGGAGATGAGCGTGGCCGACGCGGTGCGGGCGGGGCGTATCGAGGTGACAGGTGACGGGACGCTGGCGAAGGCCCTGCGGGAGAGCTGACAGCCTTACGGGTCCTGCGGGTCCTGCGGGTCCTGCGGGTCCTGCGGGTC
The DNA here is from genome assembly GCF_044459385.1 of Streptomyces sp. NPDC050287. NCBI lineage: Bacteria > Bacillati > Actinomycetota > Actinomycetes > Kitasatosporales > Streptomycetaceae > Streptomyces > Streptomyces sp. NPDC050287. The sequence goes on from NZ_JBITIY010000003.1 coordinate 488,528, forward strand.
GTGCGGGTCCTGCGGGTCGTGCGGGTCCTGCGGGTCCGCACAGGGACCTACGGGTGGACTGAAAGGCGAAGGCCCGCCGCACCCCTGTAGTGCGGCGGGCCCTTGACGCCCCGTCAGGTCCCCGGCGGCACCCGCGACGGCCGCCCCGACCCCCGTGTCAGGGCGTACCCGCCGATGCCCGCGAGCGCGGCCAGCACCCCGCCGACCGCGGTCCACACCCACCGGTCGGACCACCAGCCGGATGACCAGCCGTCGTCCGGCTCGATGCTGGACAGCACGGCGGAGTCCGACGAATCGCCCGACTCGGACCCTTTCGCCTCCGATGCTTCCGACCTGACCGCGATCCCCGGCACCAGCGGCTCGGCCAGTGAACCGTCCACCGCCGCCGCACCGCCGATGTTCTTGGAGTCGACCCGCAGTTCCGTGTCGACCGGGAGGCCCAGGTCGCCCGTGGTGAGGCCGACGACCGTCAGCCGGACGTAGTACGTGCCGGGCAGCGGGTCGTTGGCCCACTGCTCCGACCAGGCGCGGACCGTGCGCAGGACGCAGGTCAGCTCCACGGAGGCGGCGCCCGCGGCGGCGGTGCGGGTCTGCGCGCCGTACTGGCAGGACTGGCGCCGGCGCAGACCGTCGTACACGTCGACCTGCCAGGTCTCGGCGGCGTGTGTCCCGGGCAGCTTCACCGTCGCCTTCACGGTGGGGCGCTGTCCGGCGTCCGCCGGGAACGACCAGTACAGGTAGTCGCCCGCCGAGCCGTTCGCCGTGGCCGTCTGCCCCTGCTCGATCTCGGTCGCCGTACGGAACGACGTGCCCGCCGCGGCGGGTGCCGCACCGTCGCCGGACGCGCTCGGCGACGGCGAGGAGTCGGCGACCGCCGGAGTCGCGGCCAGACCGAGCATCAGCAAGGAGGCGCTCAAGACGCGTGTGATCGGCTTCAGTCGGCTGGGAATCGGGTGGATTCGCATCAGTTGGTCCTCCAGACCGCGAGCCGCCAGCGCGACAGCCAGCCCCAGACGAGACCGGCGAGGAAGCCGGTGAGGATCAGCGCGCCGAGCAGCCACCAGCCGCGTCCGAGGCCGAAGGAGGCCACGTCGCCGGCGTTGGACGGACCGTCGACCACGTCCACGGTCAGCTCCAGCGGCAGACCGGGCGTGGTCTTCACCCCGGAGGCCGGCGTGAAGGAGTTGGTGACCTGGAGGCAGACGATCTCGGCGGCCGGTTTGTCGCCGTCGCCGTCGCTGTCGTCGTCGTCCCGTTCGGGCTTCGGGTAGCGCAGCCCGGTGGAGAGGACGTCCGTGCGCCCGTTGCCCGCGGTCTCCCCGCGCACGATCTCGCGGCCGTGCACGGTGACGGCCCGCAGCAGCGCCCCGTAGGAGGGGCCGACGGCCCGGTCCGCCGCCACGCTCACCGATGCGCGCAGTTCCCGGCCCGCCGGCACCTCCACGCGATACCAGCGCTGCTGCCCGAACTCCTCGCGGTCCGTGTACAGCCCCGACTTCAGGGTGGGCGCCTTGGCGCACTCCGTCGCGCCTGCCGTGGCCACCGGCGTCACCACCGGGTCGGCCGCCCGGTCCACCAACTGGTTGACGCGGTCGGTGAGTTCGTCGGTGTGCTCCACCGAGGTGTACGTCCCGCCGGTCGCCTCCGCGATACAGCTGAGCTGCTGCCGCATCTTGGCGTTGGGGACCAGGCCGAGGGTGTCGATGGTCAGCCCGATGCCCTTGGCGGCGATCTCGCGGGCCACCTCGCACGGGTCGAGCGGGGCGCAGGTGTCCTCCCCGTCGCTGATCAGCACGATCCGCTTCGAGCCGGCGCCGCCGTCGCCGCTGTCGAGGTCGTCGGCCGCCTTCAGCAGCGCCGGGCCGATCGGTGTCCAGCCGGTGGGGGAGAGGGTCGCCACCGCCGTCTTCGCCTCGGTACGGTCCAGCGGGCCGACCGGGTAGAGCTGCGCGGTGTCCTTGCAGCCCGTCTTCCGGTCGTCGCCGGGGTAGTCGGCGCCGAGGGTGCGGATACCGAGCTGGACCTCCTCGGGGGTCGCGTCCAGCACCTCGTTGAAGGCCTGCTTCGCGGCGGCCATCCGGGTGCCGCCGTCCATGTCCCGGGTCCGCATGGAACCGCTCACATCGACGACGAGGTCGACCTTGGGCGCCCTCTCGCCGGTGGGTTCACCGGCGACCGCCGCGGTCGGGAAGGCGATCCCGGCCGTCAGGGCGGCGAGCAGGGCGCAGACTCCCGCCGTCAGCCGTTTACTTGTGATCATCGGCGGATCTTATTGATCAGCGGTACCAGGCTCCAAAACGGCCGCTCAAAGGCTCCCGGACGGCCGCTCAAAGGCTCCCGGACGGCCGCTCAGAGCAGGGGGTTGGGCAGCTCGGTCCACTGGTCCCCGGGTGTCCCCGGCGACAGTCGCATCAACGTCAACGCCTTCGTGGGCAGCGGCTGTTCGAGGAGTGCCACGAGGTCGGGCGTGCGCGGCAGATCCGGTACGGCCGTCTCCAGCGCCCCCCGCAGCGCCGCCGCCGAACCCGCCGTACCGGCGAGGGCGCCCGCGACCAGCGACCCGAACAGCTTGCGCCGCAGGGCTGTTTCGTCGTCGGTGACGATCCGGCCGGTCAGCTCGGGCACCGGGATGCCGTGCCGGGCCAGCCGGGCCGGGCTCACCCGGATGTCCGCGAGGTCCCGGTAGACCAGCCGCAGCGGGGCGCCGGACGCGGACAGGACGACCAGCAGGTTCTGCCCGTGCGCCTCCAGCGCCACGCCCAGGTCCAGCAGCCGCAGGCCGACGGTGAGGGCGAGCCGCGCGAGGTCGGCCAGCCAGGCGGGGGAGTCCGGCAGAGCGGTGGTGGCGAGCGCGGCCACCGGCACCACCCGCTCACCGCTGCCCGGTGTCACGCAGGCCTGCGGGGATTCCCTCGACACTGCCGCCAGGTCAGGTGAGCCGGCGGTGGCCGCGCCGAGGGTGCGGGTCACGTGCAGCAGGCCGTCCAGGCGGCCGGCCAGTGTCCGCGCGAACGCCGACAGGGTCGCGGACAGCGCGATCGAGTACCCGGAGATGTCCCGCACCGACGACGTCAGCCGGGCGCTGAGCGCGGTCTTGATGTGGGGCCCGCCGGGCTGGGCGAGGGTGCGCAAGGACATCAGCGGGTGTGCGTCGAGCCCCGTCTCGCACGTCCGCTTCAGCACATGCTCCGCCTGCCAGGGATGCACCGGCACCAACAGCCGTTCCCCGTCCCGCAGTTCGTCCGGCCAGGCGCCCGTCACCAGGCACTCGCCGACCGGCACCGGCAGCAGCCCCAGCCGCACCACCGGCCCGTGTTCGGGCCCGTAGGCGAGCTGCTCGGCCACCGAGAAGCCGGGCCGGGAACGGCAGCCGGGATGGAACGGATGCCCGTCGACCACCCGCTGCTCCCACTCCCATTCCCGCTCCGGCCACTGCGCCGAGTGCGCCGGCGCCCCGGCCCGCGACAGCGCCAGCGAGGCGACACTGTGATCGAGCTCGGCGGCGAAGTCCGTCCCGTGCGGTACACCGAGGCCGGCCATCAGCGGCGCCGGATGGTCGTACGCCGTCTCGTCGAGCCGTACCTCCGTGACGTACGCGGCGGTGGCGTACGGGTCCGGGCGCGGGCCGTGCAGCCGGCGGCCGTCCGCCAGGCGCAGGGTGAGCCCGTCCGGGCCGGCCGTGCGGGAGATGACCCAGGGCAGCGGCTCGTGGGCGAGCGCCCGCCACAGCCGGGTCAGCACGGCCGCGCGGGCACCGGGCAGCTCGGCCGCGTACCGGGGCACGAGGCCGGGGCGTACGGCGGCCAGCTCGCCGGCGACCTCGGCCTCGGCGGTGGGGGGACGGTGCACGGTCGGGCTCCTCGGGTACGCATCGGATGTCACGACGGGTGGTGTCGACAGACATACTGATCGTCTCCGCCCGAACGGAACGCAGAGAACGAGTGGAACGCGTGGATCCCTACCCCCCGCCCGCCTCCGATGTGCCCCCGCCCGACGCCGGCGACGCGCAGCCCGCCGCCATCCACGCCGTGCCGCGCGACGACGTCGAGGCCCGCGCCGACGCCTACGCGGCGGCGCCCCTCCTGAACTGCCTGCTGAGGGAGGTGGCCGAGCCGCTCCCGCAACCTGGCGACGGTGACGGTGACGGTGACGGCGACGACGCCGGACGCCGGGTGTACCGGCTGCCCGGCGGCAGGCTGCTGCGGGTGCGAGGGGAACGGCGGCCCGCCGAGCCCGAGGTCCGGTGGGACGGCGGCTGGCGGCGCGTCGGCCACCCCGAACTGGTCAAGCTCGTCGCCGAGGAACTGGTCCGGCACACCGGGCTGTCCAATCCCGACCTGCCCGCCGAGATGATCGACAGCCGGGACGCGGTCGCCGCGCTGCTCACCGCCCGCGCGCGTGCCACGCCGCCCGAGGACCCGTATCCGCGCTCCGAGCAGTCCCTCCTCACCGGCCACCCCCACCACCCGGCGCCCAAGGCCCGCGGCGGCGGCCCCGTCGCCGGCTGGCTGCCCTACGCCCCCGAGGCGCACGCCCGTTTCCCGCTGGTCCTGCTCGGGCTGCGGGAGGACACGGTCGTCGAGGAGGGCGACACCTCGGCGCTCGACACCCTGGGCGAGGCCCCGCCCGGCTACCGGCTGCTGCCCGCCCACCCCTGGCAGCTCGACCTGGTCGACCTCGGGCAGGCGTTCGCCGACGGCCGCCTGATCCGACTGGGCACGACCGGCTTCGAGACCTGGCCGACGGCGGCGATCCGCACGCTGTACGTCCCCGAGTGCGCGTCCGGATCCTGCCCCGACCGCGACCTCTTCCTGAAGTTCAGCCTCGATGTCCGCATCACCAACGACATCCGCCGGCTGTGGCGGCACGACCTGCTGAAACTGCGCCGCACGGACTCGGCGGTCCGTGCCGCCTTCGCCGCGATCGAGGGCCCGGCGGCCTGGCTGAGCGACACCGGCTACCGCACCGCCGACTTCGCCTTCGAGGAGCTCGCCGTCCTCGTCCGCGACGGACTGCGCGCCCATCTGCGGCCCGGTGCGACCCCGCTGCTCGCCGCCGGACTGGTCGAGGGCTTCGACGGCAGCCCGCTCGACGGGGCGAAGGACCCGGCGGCCTGGTGGGAGGCGTATCTGGCCCAGGTGGTGCCGCCCGCACTGGCGGCCTTCGCCGACCACGGTGTCGTACTCGAAGCGCATCTGCAGAACACGCTGGTGGCCGTCGACGCCGACGGGACGCCCGTGCAGGCGCTGTTCCGGGACGCCGAGGGCGTCAAGCTGCTGCCGGAGGTGTCCCGCGCGGCCGGCTGGGAGCGGCTGGTGTACTGCCTGGTCGTCAACCACCTCGCCGAGGTCGCCGCGGCCCTCGCCGAACGCCGGCCGGGCCTCGACCCCTGGCCCGCCGTCCGCCGCGAACTGTCCCGGCACGACCTCCCCGAGATCGCCGCCCTGCTCACCGCGCCCACCCTGCCCGGCAAGACGAACCTGCTGCTGCGCTGGACCGGCGCGGACGGCGCGGACGCCCGCTACCTGCCTCTGCCCAACCCGCTGGCCGGTACATGATCTGAACTACTCTGGCCGGGTGCTGCGCGATGTGACTGCCGTTCGATACGTGACCCCGCTGCGGTCCGGTGGCTCCGTACCCGGAGTCGTCGAGGCCGACGACCTGGGCACGTACGTCGTCAAGTTCACCGGCTCCGCGCAGGGCAGGAAGGCGCTGGTCGCCGAGGTGATCGTGGGTGAGCTGGCCCGCGCCTTGGGGCTGCGCTTCCCCGAACTGGTCCTGGTGCACTTCGACCCGGCGATCGCCGACGGAGAGCCCCACCAGGAGGTGCGGGAGCTGCACGGCGCGAGCGCGGGCCTCAACCTCGGTATGGACTACCTGCCGGGCGCCGGGGACTTCACGCCCGAGGTCGCCAGGACCTTCCCGGTCGATCCGCTGGAGGCGGGCCGGATCGTCTGGCTCGACGCCCTGACCGTCAACGTCGACCGTACGGTCCACAGCTCCAACCTGATGGTCTGGCCGACCCTCGGCGTCGCGCCCCCGCGCCTGTGGCTGATCGACCACGGTGCCGCCCTCGTCTTCCACCACCGCTGGGACGCCTCCGACCCGGAGAAGGCGTACGACTTCCGCCACCACGCCCTCGGCCACTACGCGCCCGACGTACGGGCCGCCGACGCCGAGCTGGCGCCCAAGGTCACACGGGAGCTGCTGCGGGCCATCACGGCCGAGGTGCCGGACGCGTGGCTGGCGGCCGAGGAGGGCTTCGCGACCCCGGACGACGTCCGCGCGGCGTACGTGGACTACCTCCACGCGCGCGTACGGGCCTCCGCCGCCTGGCTCCCCACGAACTTCCCCACGCGGGAGGAACTCGCCGCCGAGGAGGCCCTCCGGGCGGCGCGCACCCAGCAAGGACGGCCGGCCTGGCTCAAGCGGGTCCCCGACCTGCACGGCAAGCCGGACGCGGAACAGGATTGGTCGGTGCACCTCGGATGACAGCTCAGCCGGATGTTCAGCGGGTCGAGCCGGAGGTTCAGCGGGTCGAGATCGAGTACTGCACCCAGTGCCGCTGGCTGCCGCGCGCCGCCTGGCTGGCCCAGGAACTGCTGACGACCTTCGAGACCGAGCTGACGGAACTGGCCCTGAAGCCCGGCAAGGGCGGTGTCTTCGTCGTCCGCGTGAACGACGAGGTCGTCTGGGACCGCCGCGAGCAGGGCTTCCCGGAGCCGACGGCCGTGAAGCAGGCCGTACGGGACCGCGTGGCCCCGGAGAAGTCCCTGGGCCACGCGGACCGTTCCGGGTGAGCCGTCAGCCCCTCAGCCGCTCGTACGCCGGCAGCGTGAGGAAGTCCGCGTAGTCCTGGTCGAGGGAGACCTCCAGGAGCAGGTCGTGGGCCTGCTGCCAGTGACCGGCCGCGAAGGCCTCCTCGCCGAGTTCCGCGCGGATGTTCCGCAGTTCCTCGGCGGCGATCTCGCGGGCCAGCTCCGCGGTGGCGCGCACCGTCTTCCCGTCGTGCTCGAACTCGACGCCCGCGTTGATCCACTGCCAGATCTGCGAGCGGGAGATCTCGGCGGTGGCCGCGTCCTCCATCAGGTTGAAGATGGCGACCGCGCCCATGCCCCGCAGCCAGGCCTCGATGTACCGGATGCCCACCTGCACGGCGTTGACGAGACCGTCGTACGTCGGCCTGGCCTCCAGCGAGTCGACGGCGATGAGGTCGGCCGCCTCGACGTCGACGTCCTCGCGGAGGCGGTCCTTCTGGTTCGGCCTGTCGCCGAGGACCTTGTCGAAGGACTCCATGGCGATCGGCACCAGGTCGGGGTGGGCGACCCAGGAGCCGTCGAAGCCGTCGTTCGCCTCGCGGTCCTTGTCCGCGCGCACCTTCTCGAAGGCGACCTTGTTCACCTCGGCGTCCCGCCGCGAGGGGATGAACGCGGCCATACCGCCGATCGCGTGCGCGCCCCGCTTGTGGCAGGTGCGGACGAGGAGTTCGGTGTACGCGCGCATGAACGGGGCCGTCATCGTCACCGCGTTGCGGTCCGGCAGCACGAACTTCGGCCCGCCGTCACGGAAGTTCTTGACGATGGAGAACAGGTAGTCCCAGCGGCCCGCGTTCAACCCGGAGGCGTGGTCGCGGAGTTCGTAGAGGATCTCCTCCATCTCGTAGGCCGCCGTGATCGTCTCGATGAGGACGGTGGCGCGGATGGTGCCCTGCGGGATGCCGGTGTAGTCCTGTGCGAAGACGAACACGTCGTTCCAGAGGCGGGCCTCCAGGTGCGACTCCGTCTTCGGGAGGTAGAAGTACGGACCCTTGCCGAGGTCGAGCAGCCGCTGGGCGTTGTGGAAGAAGTACAGGCCGAAATCGACCAGGGCGCCGGGGACCTGAGTACCGTCGGCGGCGACGAGGTGCCGCTCGTTCAGGTGCCAGCCGCGGGGGCGCATGACGACTGTCGCCAGCTCCTCGTCCGGGCGCAGGGCGTACGACTTGCCGCTCGCCGGGTCCGTGAAGTCGATGGCGCGGGTGTAGGCGTCCATCAGGTTGACCTGGCCGAGGACCACGTTCTCCCAGGTCGGTGCCGAGGCGTCCTCGAAGTCGGCGAGCCAGACCCTGGCGCCCGAGTTGAGGGCGTTGATGGTCATCTTGCGGTCGGTGGGGCCGGTGATCTCGACCCGGCGGTCGTTCAGGGCCGGGGGACAGGTGGCCACCTTCCAGGAGTCGTCGGCGCGGATCGCGGCCGTCTCCGGGAGGAAGTCGAGCGTGGAGGTGCGGGCGATCTCGGCACGGCGCTCGGTACGGCGGGCGAGGAGCTCGTCGCGCCGGGGCGTGAACCGGCGGTGCAGCTCGGCCACGAAGGCGAGGGCCGCCTCGGTGAGAACCTCCTCCTGCCGCGGCAGGGGCTCGGCGTCGACGATGGCCAGCGGGGACGGCGCTGGTGCGGACATGAGCGGTCACTTCCTTCAGCGAGCTTGGCACCGGGTGCCGGTCGACCCGGGTGGGGCGGAGGCACTCAGGACGGCTCCCGAGCGCCGGCATTCGGGGAACGACCCCGCGTGCGGCTGAAAGTGGATACTAGTTTCCTCATCGTGGAACTTCAATGGTTTGTTGATGTCGAGAATCTCCGCGTCGAGCCAACGGGGGCGCTCGGTGCGCCCGCACTCACTGAAGGTGCGCCAGGTCCGCCACGGTGTCGATGTCGTACGGCCGCGCCACGTCCCCGCACTCGACGAGCGTGATGTCCTCCTCGTGCGCCTTCAGATAGGCGCGTGCCCCCCGATCGCCGGTCGCAGTCGCGGCGATGCCCGCCCAGTGCGCGGCGCCGAGCAGCACGGGATGCCCTCGCACACCGTCGTAGGCGGCCGAGACCAGCGACATCTCGTCCTGCCCGGCGGCGAGCACCCGGGCCACCGCCTCCGCCCCGATACCGGGCTGGTCGACGAGCGAGACCAGCGCGGCCCGCGCCCCCGTCCCGGCGAGCGAGTCGAGCCCGGCCCGCAGCGACGAGCCCATGCCGTCGGCCCAGTCGGGATTCTCCACGAGCACACAGTCACCGAGCCGCGCCTGTTCCCGTACGGCGCCGGCGGCGGCTCCGAGGACCACGTGGACGCGGGTGCAGCCGGCCGCGCGCAGGACGCCGACCGCGTACTCGACCAGGGGTCGCCCCCGGTGCGGCAGCAGGGCCTTGGGACGTCCGCCGAGCCGCCGGCCGCCGCCGGCCGCGAGAAGCAGCCCGGCCGTGCGCTGTTCGTTCTCCCGTTCGTTGTCCGTCATGCGTCCTGCATACCTGACTCCCGGACGGGTGCCGGGTTTCGAAGGGCTGAATTTCCGTCCTTGTGGTGGCGCGCCCGCCATCGGGTGGCGTTTACTGACCCGCGTCCCCGGCGCTCACCAGCGCTCAGGGGAGCGCCCGAAGGGGTGAGGGTGTGCGGGCGCACAACAGCGGTGCGAGGGGGAGAGCTGTGTTGCGGAGCTTGGGGCCGAGGTCGGTGACGGGCAGCGAAGAGGACAGCAGAGTGGCGGGGCTGCGGGCCGCGGTGTCCCGGCTGCGCCGCGAACTCGCCGCGCATCCCGCCGAGTTTCCCGACCGCGCCGTCGCGGAGGACGAACTCGCCGCGCTGGCCGCGATGGCGAACGGCGGGACGCCCGAGATCTCGCGCCTGCGCCGTTCGCTGCTGCTGATCGCCGGGGCGATCGGCTCCGTCAGCGCGCTGGCGCGGGGCCTGTCGGAGGTGCGCGACGCGGTGGATCGGTTCGGGGAACCGCCGCGCGGGCGGGGGCAGGAGTCCCCGCGGGGGCGGGGCTAGGAGCCCGGGAGCCGCCGCGAGGTCAGAAGCCCTCCGCGGCCCGCTCCGGGCGGGGTGTTGGGCGGACCGGCAAAGCAGCCGCGGCAGGGAGGCCGGCCGCACGAGGACTCAGTCGTCGTGTCCGGTGTTCTCGCTCGGCAGGAACGTCTGGCGTGCCCAGAGGCTCAGCAGCGCCGTCCCACCGACCAGCAGCGGCACCGGGTCACGGCCGGGAGGAGCCAACACATATCCCAGCGCCGTGACCGTGCAGACCGTCAGGGGAATGAACGCCGCCGCACCGTCTATCCCCCACCGCAACGTCGGCTGAGCAGTGCCCAGGACGCTCGCTCCGCCGGACAGCCAAGGGCCGACAGCGACCACCAGCAGGCCCGCGGTAGTGCAGGTGTCGACCAGCTGAGAGGACATCGCCTCAGGGCCGTGCGGGCCGACCGTCCACAGTCGCAGGGTGTCGCCGATCACTACGAGGGACAGCCCGACGATCCCCACCCACAAGGTGATTCTCTGCTCACTCCGTACGAGACGGCGCAGTGCGAACAGAAAACTGAGGAACACGACCTCCGCGGTCCACAGGACACCGACCATCCCCGTCCCCAGTCGCCAGCCGTCACTGGCCCCCCGCAGCAGTACCCATCCCGTCATGAACACGGCCCCGGCTGTGACGACCCCGTCAAGCACGCGTCGCAGCAACACATGCCGGCCATTGCCGGCGTCGGCCGCGACCACCAGACCGGCCATCGCCAGGCCGACCGCCAGCGTCACTCCGGTGACCAGCACCGAACCGAGCAGCGATCGCTCGTCCCGTCCCGAACCCGGGGGGTGAACCGACAGCAGGTTGACCGTCCCCCGGTAAAGACCCCCGGCTACCGCCGAACCCCCCAACAGCAGCAGACGCGTCCGCACCCGTCCGCTCGCCCCGCACGCGCGGAGCAGCAGTGAGGCCGCCAACCCCCAGCAACCGGTGGACGGCCCGGAAGCCACCATCCGCGCCGCCGCGTTCCCGGCCACCCACGGCCCGCTGAAAGTCAGCGCCGTTCCCACGAGACAGGCCACGCCCACCGCACCCCAGGCCCACGCCCCGGTCCGACGGCGGCGGTCCGCCGGGACCGTGAGCACGCCCGGCGACTTCCCCAACCCCGTCATCAGGTGCGCCTTTCCCCCGGTCCCCCGCCCGCAGGGCCTTTCCCGCAGCCCTGGGATCCATTCAGAGACCGTAGAGGACTCGCCACCTGCCCCCAACTGAGCAATCGGCTTATTCACTCGTACTGCGTAAGGCAGCAGAGATCACCGGCCCTGGGTCCGCGCGGCCATCACCGACAGCCTCGCTGTCACCCGCACCCACACCGAACCAACGGGGGACGTCCGGACGTTCCTGTGCGGTCTGCGGTCTGCGGTCTGCGGTCTGCGGTCTGCGGTCTGCTCCGCCGCGAGCATCGGACGTCCGGCAGTATGCCCCTGTGCGCCTCATCCCCGGAACCAATGACCGCGCCGTCGAACCGGCGCGTATCCGTCGTGCGGCGGCCGTGGCCGCAGCGGTGACCGTCGGCGCGGGGCTGGGGCTCAGGGCAGTGGCCGAGGGAAGCCTGGCCAAGTACGGCGGAGACGCGCTGTACACCGTCCTGCTTCTCGCCCTTGTCGTTCTGGTGGCGCCGCGAGTGACGCCCCTGACGGCCGCCGGAAGCGCACTGGCCGTCAGTTGGGGGATCGAGTTCCTACAGCTCAGCGAGGTGCCGGCGGAGCTGTCCCAGCGCAGCGAGGTCACCCGCCTCGTGCTCGGTTCCACCTTCAACGCACCCGACCTGTTCTGGTACGCGGTCGGTGCGGCGGCGGGCTGGCTCGTCCACACCGCGGTGGGCCCCTACCCGGCACGTCGGCCCACAGGGCCCAGTTGATGCGGGCGCCTGTGAGGCCGTCACCGCGTCACGCCGGGTTCTGGGTCGCCAGTGCCCGGGACAGTTCCGTCGCCACCTGCTGCAGAACCGGCACGATCTTCTCCGTCGCCGCCTCCGTCACCCGGCCCGCCGGACCCGAGATCGAGATGGCCGCCGCGGTGGGGGAGTCGGGGACGGAGACCGCGAGGCAGCGGACGCCGATCTCCTGCTCGTTGTCGTCGATGGCGTAGCCGGTCCTGCGTACGTCCTCCAGGGCGGCCAGGAAGCCCTCGGGCGTGGTGATCGTCTTCTCCGTCGCCGCGGGCATGCCGGTGCGGGAGAGGAGGGCGCGCACCTCGTCGTCCGGGACGTTCGCGAGCAGGGCCTTGCCGACGCCCGTGGAGTGCGGCAGGACGCGGCGGCCGACCTCGGTGAACATGCGCATCGAGTGCTTGGACGGCACCTGGGCGACGTACACGATCTCGTCGCCGTCCAGCAGCGCCATGTTCGCCGTCTCGCCGGTCTCCTCGACCAGACGGGCGAGATGGGGGCGGGCCCAGGTGCCGAGAAGACGGGCGGACGACTCGCCGAGGCGGATCAGCCGCGGGCCGAGCGCGTACCGGCGGTTGGCCTGCTGGCGGACGTAACCGCAGGCCACGAGGGTGCGCATGAGGCGGTGGATGGTGGGCAGCGGCAGCCCGCTGCTCGCGGAGAGTTCGCTCAGGCCGACCTCGCCGCCCGCGTCGGCCATCCGCTCGAGGAGATCGAAAGCACGCTCGAGGGACTGGACCCCGCCGGTGGCGGACTTGGCGGAGTCGGTGGTGCTGGCGCTGGACGTCGGCACGGCGCGTTCCTTTCGGCACGGGCGGGAAGGCAGAAGCCTACCCGGCAGTCGGTTGACTCCCTGCTGCTGCATGGCTACGTTCTGGTTGTCGGAAGTTTAATTCCGCTTTGTGGAAACGTCCAGGGCAGGGGCGTGTGGGCCGCCTTGGAGCAGTGTGCCCTTGACGGCGAGGGAGCGGGAGTGAAGACTCCTTCAACAGAACGTTGAATTCCGTTTCGCGGAAGTTAACGGCGGCAGAGAGGGGCCCCGGGTGTCCGACGTAGAACTGGTGCTGCGCTCCACACGCGTCATCACTCCGGAGGGGACGCGCGCGGCCTCGGTCGCGGTCTCCGGGGGAACGATCACTGCCGTACTGCCGTACGACGCCGACGTACCGTCCGCAGCGCGCCTGGAGGACCTCGGCGACGACGTCCTCCTGCCCGGCCTCGTCGACACACACGTGCACGTCAACGATCCCGGCCGCACCGAGTGGGAGGGCTTCTGGACCGCCACCCGTGCCGCGGCCGCCGGCGGCATCACCACCCTCGTCGACATGCCGCTCAACTCCCTGCCGCCCACGACGACGGTCGACAACCTCCGTACGAAGAAGGAGGTCGCCGCCGACAAGGCGCACATCGACGTCGGCTTCTGGGGCGGCGCCCTGCCCGACAACGTCAAGGACCTGCGCCCGCTGCACGAGGCCGGCGTCTTCGGCTTCAAGGCGTTCCTGTCGCCCTCCGGCGTGGACGAGTTCCCGCACCTCGACCAGGACCGACTCGGCCAGTCCCTCGCGGAGATCGCGTCCTTCGGCGGCCTGTTGATCGTGCACGCCGAGGACCCGCGTCACCTCGACGCGGCCCCGCGGCACAGCGGCCCCAAGTACGCCGACTTCCTGGCCTCCCGCCCGCGCGACGCGGAGGACACGGCGATCGCCCAGCTCATCGCCCAGGCGAAACGCCTGCACGCGCGCGTGCACGTCCTTCACCTCTCCTCGTCCGACGCGCTGCCGCTGATCGCCGCCGCCAAGGCGGAGGGCGTCCGCGTCACGGTCGAGACCTGCCCGCACTACCTCACCCTCACCGCCGAGGAAGTCCCCGACGGCGCCAGCGAGTTCAAGTGCTGCCCGCCCATCCGGGAGTCGGCCAACCAGGACCTGCTGTGGCAGGCCCTGGCGGACGGCACGATCGACTGCGTGGTCACGGATCACTCCCCGTCGACCGCGGACCTGAAGACGGACGACTTCGCCACGGCGTGGGGCGGCATCTCCGGCCTGCAGCTGAGCCTGTCAGCGGTGTGGACACAGGCGCGCCGGCGCGGTCACGGCCTGGAGGACGTGGTCGAGTGGATGTCCGCCCGTACGGCGGCTCTCGTGGGCCTCGGCCAGAAGGGCGCCATCGAGGCGGGCCGCGACGCCGACTTCGCGGTGCTCGCCCCCGACGAGACGTTCACCGTCGATCCGGCGGCCCTCCAGCACCGCAACCGGGTCACGGCGTACGCCGGCAAGACCCTGTACGGCGTGGTGAAGTCCACCTGGCTGCGCGGCGAACGGATCGCCGCGGGCGGTGAGTTCACCGAGCCGAAAGGCCGGCTCCTCACGCGCACCGCCTGATCCACCCGTACCCGCGGCGACCGACCTCCGAAAGGCACCTGATCACTGTGACGGCGATGTTGAACTTCACCGGCGACGCGAGTCCCTACGGAGGCGGTGACCCGTACGCGGACTACCGCACCGCCGACTTCCCCTTCACCCAGTACGTCGACCTCGCCGGCCGGCAGCTCGGCGCCGGAGTCATCGCCGCCAACGACGAGTTCTTCGCCCAGCGCGAGAACCTGCTGCTGCCCGGACCCGCCGAGTTCGACCCTGAGCACTTCGGGCACAAGGGCAAGATCATGGACGGCTGGGAGACGCGGCGCCGCCGGGGCGCCTCCGGCGACCATCCCTGGCCGACGGCCGAGGACCACGACTGGGCGCTGGTCCGCCTCGGGGCGCCGGGCGTGATCCGGGGAATCGTCGTGGACACGGCCCACTTCCGCGGCAACTACCCGCAGGCCGTGTCGATCGAGGGCACGTCGATGCCGGGCTCCCCGTCACCGGAGGAACTGCTGGGCGACAACGTCGAGTGGACGACGCTGGTCCCGCGCACCCAGGTCGGCGGCCACGCCGCGAACGGCTTCCCGGTGTCCGTCGAACAGCGCGTCACGCACCTGCGCGTCAACCAGCACCCCGACGGCGGCATCGCGCGCCTGCGGGTGTACGGCGAGGTGGTACCCGACCCGCAGTGGCTGGAGGTCCTCGGCACCTTCGACGTGGTCGCCCTGGAGAACGGCGGCCAGGTCGAGGACGCGTCGAACCTCTTCTACTCGCCGGCCACCAACACCATCCAGCCCGGCCGCTCCCGCAAGATGGACGACGGCTGGGAGACGCGCCGCCGCCGCGACCAGGGCCACGACTGGATCCGTTACCGCCTGGTCGCCCAGTCCCGGATCCGTGCCCTCGAAATCGACACCGCGTACCTCAAGGGCAACAGCGCGGGCTGGGCGTCGGTCTCGGTGAGGGACGGCGGGGCAGGCGGGACTGGAGATGACGGCGGGACCGGCGGGGCTGAGGGTGACGGCGGGACCGGCGGCTGGACGGAGATCCTCCCCCGCACCCGCCTCCAGCCCGACACCGACCACCGCTTCATCCTCCCGGCCCCGGCCGTCGCCACCCACGCGCGCGTGGACATCTATCCGGACGGCGGAATCTCCCGCCTCCGCCTGTTCGGCTCCCTGACTCAGGCGGGCGCGTCGGACCTGTCGGACCGCCACCAGGAACTGGGCGGCTGAGTGGGGACGCACTCCTCGAACGCCGTCAGGGCAGCTTCAGAAGGGCCGGGGGCGGCGGGGGTGCACACCCCAGGACCGCATCACGCCGCATGTCCCCCGTCCACGGAGAACTCACTCCCCGTCACATACTCCGACCCTGCCAGATGGACGATCATCCCCGCCACCTCCTCCGCCGTCCCGAACCGCCCCAACGCCGTCATCGTCGCCTGCCCCTCCGCGTACGGCCCGTCCGCCGGATTCATGTCCGTGTCGGTGGGCCCGGGATGCACGATGTTCGCGGTGATCCCCCGCGCCCCCAACTCCCTCGCCAGCGCCTTCGTCAGCCCGACCAGCGCCGACTTGCTCATCGCGTAGAGCGTCCCTCCGGGCCCCGGCACCCGCTGCGTCATACACGTGCCGACGGTGATGATCCGGCCCCCCGCCCCCATCCGGCCCGCAGCCGCCTGGGAGGCCAGGAACACCCCGCGCACGTTCACCGCGAGCACCCGGTCCACATCACCGACCGACAGGCTCTCCAGCGGTCCGAGCAGCCCGATCCCGACGTTGTTCACCAGCACGTCCAGGCGCCCCCCGAACGCCTCCGCCGTACGCGCGACCGCCCCCGCCGCCTCCCGTGCGTCCGCGGAATCCGCCCGTAGGGCCACCGCTCGACGCCCCAGCGTCTCGACGGTCCTTACGACGTCCTCGGCCGCCGCCTTGTCGTTCACGTACGTCAGGGCCACATCCGCGCCCTCCCGGGCCAGCCGCACGGCCGTCGCCGCGCCGATGCCGCGACTGCCGCCGGTGACCAGCGCCACCTTGCCGTCCAGGGTTCCTTGAGAAGCGTTCCGCGTTCCTTGAGAAGTCATGGACCCATCTCAGCGACCCCGCTCCCGAGGCGCTGGCGGCGAACGGACACCGACGTCAGCCACCGATGAGCTGCGGGCGCCGTCGGCCGGTTCGAACTCCCCGAAGGCTGACGGGCCGGCCGGCCCGCCCCCATCGCCGAATTCGCGTCTCTCCTTGTCCAGGAGCGCACAATCACCCCTGGGGGAGCGACCGTGCCAGGACAGTGCCGCAAGACTTGTCACCCGTCACTGCCGGGACCGAACCGAACACCAAGGGAGGGCAATTGACCGACGAAGCGATGGGTGACGACGTCTACCAGCCGGACGGTTCGGAGGTGCAGGACGACGCCGGGCTGCTGGACGCGTCCGACACCCTGGACTACCGCACCGGCGAGGAGGCCCTGGACGAAGGCTACTCACCCCCGGAGAAGCCCTGGGGTGTACAGCACACCGGCGTCACGGCGGCGGAGCGGCAGCGAGGGGAGACTCTCGACGAGCGCCTCTCCGAGGAGATACCGGACACCGCCGTCCCGGACGGAGACGGCCTCGGGGACACCTGGGACACCGACGGCGAGCTCATCGACGACGAGGTCGGCGACGAGCGGGCCGGACGACTCGTCGCGCCCGACGAGGGCAGCCACGAAACCACCGAATCCGAGCTGATCGCCTCCGACATGGGGCTGGACGGCGCCGGGGCATCCGCCGAGGAGGCGGCCATCCACGTGATTCCGGAGCCGGGGATCCGCTGACGCGACGACGACCGAGGGCCGCGGGCGGCGCGGCGACGGGCGCACGGCAAGTGATCGCTGCCTGCGACTGCCGAGTCGAGGGATCACGGCCGCAGGCGGGCCCGAGCTCAGCCGGATCTCCGGCTCTCAGCGGCGGCGAACAGGGCGAGGCCCAGCACGACCAGTGCGACGCTCGCGTAGATCTCGTAGCCGTCGAGAAAGCCGATCCGCTGTACGAGACCGATGTGCCAGTCGGTGAACTCGTGCAGCAGACCCATCGCACCCTGCACCAGTGCGAGGAAACCGAGGAGCTCCAGAAACTGCTTCATGGCAGGACAGTCGCCCCGCGGACCCCCCACGGACATCGGCCGCGGGGCGGCGCACGTCCGACGGAAGCCTCGCTTCCGCCCGGGCGGGCGCGCCGAAAGTCTCCGGCGCCGCGACTTTGGTCGCCGATCGCGTGCGCGCAGGGGCGTGCCGGGGCCCTCGCTGCGTAGATTTGTCGACCGTGAGTGGTGACGAGAACGTGGCCGTGCCGCAGAGCCTCGCGGGGCGGCGGTGGCTGCTGCCGTCGGCCCTGCTGGCGGAGTTCGACCCCGACGCCGGCCGGCCCGGACGGCGGCCCCGCCGCACCGGGCGGGACTGGATCGTCGACTTCTCCTGCTTCTTCCTGGCCGTGATCGTGGGTCTCGTCGGTGCCGACGCGGTGACCGACAATCCGCACGTTCCGCACGACCTCGCCGTCCTGGACCAGTTGATCGGCGCCCTCGCCTGCGCCGCGGTGTGGCTGCGCCGCCGCCGGCCGGTCGGACTGGCCGTGGCGACGATCCCGGTCGGCGTGCTCTCGGACACCGCGGGCGGCGCGTGCCTGATCGCCCTGTTCACGCTCGCCGTGCACCGCCCCTTCCGGTACGTCGCCTGGGTGGGCGGCATCACCATCGCGCTGATCCCGGTCTACTTCAGGCTGCGTCCCGACCCCGACCTGCCGTACGCCGTCGCGGTCGCCCTGTTCGGGACGCTGACCGCGGCGGTGGTCGGCTGGGGCATGCTCGTGCGCGCCAAGCGGCAGCTGATGCTGAGCCTGCGCGACCGCGCCCGGCGTGCCGAGACGGAGGCGCTGCTGCGCGCGGAGCAGGCGCAGCGGCTCGCCCGCGAGGCCATCGCCCGGGAGATGCACGACGTACTCGCGCACCGGCTGACGCTGCTGAGCGTGCACGCGGGAGCCCTGGAGTTCCGGCCGGACGCACCCCGCGAGGAGGTCGCCCGGGCGGCCGGAGTCATCCGGGAGAGCGCGCACGAGGCCCTGCAGGACCTGCGGGAGATCATCGGCGTGCTGCGGGCCGGCGAGAGCGACGACGCGGGCCGCCCGCAGCCGACGCTGGGCGCGCTGGACGTGCTGGTCGCCGAGTCCCGCGAGGCCGGCATGAAGGTCATCCTCGACAGCCGGGTCACCGACCCGGAAACGGTCCCCGCCTCGGTCGGCCGCACCGCCTACCGCATCGCCCAGGAGGGCCTGACCAACGCCCGCAAACACGCCCCCGGCACGGAGGTCACGGTGTCCGTCAGCGGCGCCCCGGGCGAGGGCCTCACCGTGTCGGTACGCAACCCGCCGCCCGAAGGCGAGGTCCCTCATGTCCCCGGCTCCGGCCAGGGCCTGATCGGCCTGACCGAACGCGCGACCCTGACCGGGGGCCGGCTGGAGCACGGTCCCGAGCCGGACGGCGGATTCGGACTACGGGCCTGGCTGCCATGGGGCTGAGCATCCGGGCTGAGCACTACGGACCTGGCTGCCGTCGGGCTGAGCACCACGGGCCCGGCGGCCATGGGCCTGAGCGCCGACACCCGTCAACTCCCGCGCCACCCCGCCGACTCCGCACCGCGCGACCGTGATCCCGTACGCCTCAACCGTGATTACGTAGGCCCATGACTGCGATCAGACTGCTGCTCGTCGACGACGACCCGCTGGTCAGAGCCGGCCTGTCCCTGATGATGGGCGGTGCCGAGGACATCGAGATCGTCGGTGAGGCGGCGGACGGCGGCGAGGTCGAGGCTCTCGTCGACCGCACCCGGCCGGACGTCGTCCTGATGGACATCCGGATGCCGTCGGTGGACGGCCTGACCGCCACCGAGCGGCTGCGCGGCCGGTCGAAGGCCCCGCAGGTCGTGGTCCTGACCACCTTCCACGCCGACGAGCAGGTGCTGCGGGCCCTGCGTGCGGGTGCCGCCGGTTTCGTCCTCAAGGACACTCCGCCCGCCGAGATCCTCGCCGCGGTGCGCCGGGTCGCGGCGGGTGACCCGGTCCTGTCGCCCACCGTGACCCGTCAGTTGATGGATCACGCGGCGGGCAACGCCGCCGACACGCGCCGCACGCGCGCGCGGGAGCGCATCACCGCTCTCAACGACCGTGAACGGGAGGTCGCCGTCGCGGTCGGCCGGGGCCTGGCGAACGCCGAGATCGCCGCCACGCTGTTCATGAGCGTGGCCACGGTCAAGACCCACGTCTCCCGCATCCTGGCCAAGCTGGACCTCAACAACCGGGTCCAGATCGCTTTGTTGGCGTACGACGCGGGACTTCTGGAAGAACCTGAAGAAACTGAGGCGGACGGGCACTAGCGGATGCCGCCGACCGTTGTCCGGACGAAGGGGGGAATGAGATGGCAGAGGTGATCGACCTCGGGACGTACGGAGACGCGTTCCGCTCCGACCCGCATCCCGTGTACGCCGAGTTGCGCGGTCTCGGCCCCGTCCACCGGGTGCGACCGCCCGGCTCCGACGACGGGTACTGGGCCTGGCTCGTCGTCGGGTACGAGGAGGCGCGGGCCGCGCTGGCCGACCCCCGGCTGGCCAAGGACGGCCGGCGGATCGGGGTGACGTTCCAGGACGAGGAGCTGATCGGCAGACACCTGCTGAGCGCCGACCCGCCCGAGCACACCCGGCTGCGCAAGCTCGTCTCCCGCGCCTTCACCATGCGCCGGGTGGAGGAACTGCGGCCCAGAATCCAGGAGATCACCGACGACCTCCTCGACGCGATGCTGCCGCACGGCCGCGCCGACCTCGTGGAGTCGTTCTCGTACCCGCTGCCGATCACCGTGATCTGCGAACTCCTCGGCGTACCCGAGATGGACCGCACGGAGTTCCGGAAGCTCTCGACGGAAGTGGTCGCGCCCACGAGCGCGGAGAACTCCTACGGCGCCGTCGTGCGGCTCGGCGAGTACCTCACCGAGCTGATCGAGGACAAGCGGTGCGCGGGCCCGAGCGGCGACCTCCTGGGCGACCTCATCCGCACCACCGCCGAGGACGGCGACCGACTCTCCGTGCCGGAACTGCGCGGCATGGCCTTCATCCTGCTGATCGCCGGCCACGAGACGACCGTCAACCTCATCACCACCGGCGTCCATGCCCTGCTCACCCACCCCGACCAACTCGCCGCCCTGCGCGCCGACATGAGCCTCGTCGACGCCGCGGTGGAGGAGACCCTTCGCCATGAGGGCCCGGTGGAGAACG
Organism: Streptomyces sp. NPDC050287; assembly: GCF_044459385.1. Lineage (NCBI taxonomy): Bacteria > Bacillati > Actinomycetota > Actinomycetes > Kitasatosporales > Streptomycetaceae > Streptomyces > Streptomyces sp. NPDC050287. The sequence continues at coordinate 508,902 of NZ_JBITIY010000003.1, forward strand.
CGACATTCCGGTTCGCCGCCGAGCCTCTGGAGATCGGGGGCGCCACCATCAACAGGGGCGACCCGGTGATGATCGGCCTCACCGCCGCCGACCGTGACGACTCCCGCTACCCGGCCCCGGACCGCTTCGACATCCACCGGGACACCCGCGGCCACCTCGCCTTCGGCCACGGCATCCACTACTGCCTCGGCGCCCCGCTGGCCCGCGTCGAAGCCGGTACGGCGATCCGCTCCCTCCTGGAGCGCGCCCCCGGCCTCGCCCTCGACGGCCCGCCCGGCGACTGGCTCCCGGGGATGCTCATACGCGGGCTGCGCAACCTGCCGGTGCGCTGGTAGGGCCCGGTGATGAGCGGTCGTCCGGCAGGCTCGCGCTCAGCCCACCAACGGCCACACGCCGCCCTGGATCTCCGCCAGCCCGACGGTCCTGCGCTCCCGCCGCGACAGCTCACACGCCTCGGCGATCCGCAGCGCCTGCAAGGCCTCCCGCCCGTCGCAGGGATTGGCCAGCTCACCTCGTACGACGTCCACGAACGCGCGCAGCTCGGCCTCGTAGGCGGGCCCGAACCGCTCCAGGAACCCCGTCCACGGCTTGTCCGCGGCCGGCGGCCCCGTCGGCTCGGTGGACGCGATCGGCGTACGGTCGTCCAGGCCCACCACGATCTGGTCCAGCTCCCCGGCCAGCTCCATGCGGACGTCGTACCCGGCCCCGTTCAGCCGCGTCGCCGTGGCCGTGGCGAGTGTGCCGTCGTCCAGGGTGAGCAGCGCCGCACCCGTGTCGACGTCGCCCGCCTCCCGGAACATCGCCCCGCCCGCGTCGGACCCGGCGGCGCACACGTCGACGACCTCGCGCCCGGTCACCCAGCGCAGGATGTCGAAGTCATGGACCAGCGTGTCCCGGTAGAGCCCGCCCGACACCAGCAGGTACGCGGCCGCCGGCGGCGCCTGGTCGGAGGTCAGCGCCCGAACGGTGTGCAGCCGTCCGAGCCGCCCCGAGCGCACCGCGTCACGCGCCCCCGCGTAGCCCGTGTCGAAGCGGCGCTGGAACCCCATCTGCAGGATCGTTCCGGCCGCCTCGACCTCACCGATCGCCTCTAAGGTGCCCGCCAGGTCGACGGCGATCGGCTTCTCGCAGAACACCGGAAGCCCCGAGCGCGCTGCCCGACCGATCAGTTCGGCGTGCGCCGATGTCGTCGTCGTGATCACCACGGCGTCCACGCCCCAGTGGAAGATCTCGTCCACCCCCGGCGCCGCCGTCTCGCCCAGCCGGTGCGCGAGATCCTGGGCCCGCGCCGGGTCGGCGTCCGTGAGGATCAGGGAGCCGACCTCCCGGTGCCGGCTGAGCGTGTTGGCGTGAATGGCCCCGATGCGGCCTGTACCGATGACTCCGATGCGCATGGAAACAAACTGCGTGCGGAGTCGCCACGATGTCAATCGGCATGTCCGGACAACCGAACTACACGACTTCCCGTCAACAGCGCACGGAGCTACGCTCGGCCCCGTGCCGAAACCAGAAGTGGACCCGACCGTGACGCTCGATCTCCGTGTGGACCGCAGCAGCCCCGTGCCGTTGTACTTCCAGCTGTCCCAGCAGCTGGAGGCCGCGATCGAGCACGGTGCGCTCACCCCCGGCAGCCTGCTCGGCAACGAGATCGAGCTCGCCGGACGGCTCGGTCTGTCCCGGCCGACCGTGCGCCAGGCCATCCAGTCGCTCGTCGACAAGGGCCTTCTGGTGCGCCGCCGGGGCGTCGGGACCCAGGTCGTGCACAGCCAGGTCAAGCGGCCGCTGGAGCTCAGCAGCCTCTTCGACGACCTGGAGGCGGCCGGCCAGCGCCCCGCGACGAAGGTCCTCGTCAACACGCTCGTTCCGGCGCCCGCCGAGATCGCGGCCGCCCTCGGCGTGCCCGAGGACAGCGACGTGCACCGCGTGGAGCGGCTGCGCCTGGCTCACGGGGAGCCGATGGCGTACCTGTGCAACTACCTGCCGCCCGGCCTGCTCGAGCTCGACACCGGGCAGCTGGAGGCTACCGGCCTCTACCGCATGATGCGCTCCGCCGGCATCACCCTGCACAGTGCCCGCCAGTCCATCGGCGCCCGCGCGGCCACCGCGGTCGAGGCCGAGCGGCTCGCGGAGGAGGCGGGCGCCCCGCTGCTCACCATGCAGCGCACCACCTTCGACGACACCGGCCGGGCGGTCGAGTTCGGCGACCACACCTACCGGCCGAGCCGCTACTCGTTCGAGTTCCAGCTGCTCGTCCGGCCCTGAGGTGCCCCGGGTTCGTCGCAATGTCCGGACAAGGCGACCGGTGTCTGGGGGTCCCCCACCGGCCCGGCGCCCGGCCCGCACCCCCGCGCTCGGACATCCACAGGAACCGGCCCATTGCGCCCCCATGCCGCACCCAGCGTGAGTGTGCGGCAGAATCGGGCCCGATGAGCACCTACGGCAACTTCAGCGCCCCCATCGGCTCCCGCCGCGCCACAGCTCTCCGCACGGTCGGTACGCGGGAGCGCCGCTCGCACCTGACCGCGCCCCGTGTGCCGACCGTCGGTATCGACATCGGCGGCACGAAGGTGATGGCGGGCGTCGTCGACGCCGACGGCAACATCCTGGAGATGCTCCGCACGGAGACCCCGGACAAGTCCAAGAGCCCCAAGGTCGTCGAGGACACCATCTGCGAGCTGGTCCTGGACCTGTCCGACCGGCACGACGTGCACGCCGTCGGCATCGGCGCGGCCGGCTGGGTCGACGCCGACCGCAACCGGGTGCTCTTCGCACCTCACCTGTCCTGGCGCAACGAGCCCTTGCGCGACCGTATCGCCGGCCGTCTCGCGGTCCCCGTGCTCGTCGACAACGACGCCAACACCGCCGCCTGGGCGGAATGGCGCTTCGGCGCCGGCCGCGGCGAGGACCACCTCGTCATGATCACGCTCGGTACCGGCATCGGCGGCGCGATCCTCGAGGACGGCCAGGTCAAGCGCGGCAAGTACGGCGTCGCGGGGGAGTTCGGCCACATGCAGGTCGTGCCCGGCGGCCACCGCTGCCCGTGCGGCAACCGTGGCTGCTGGGAGCAGTACAGCTCCGGAAACGCGCTGGTCAGAGAGGCCCGCGAACTGGCCGCGGCCGATTCCCCGGTGGCGTACGGCATCATCGAGCACGTGAAGGGCAGCATCGCCGACATCACCGGCCCGATGATCACCGAGCTGGCCCGTGAGGGCGACGCCATGTGCATCGAACTGCTCCAGGACATCGGGCAGTGGCTCGGCGTCGGCATCGCCAACCTGGCCGCCGCGCTCGACCCGTCCTGCTTCGTGATCGGCGGCGGCGTCTCGGCCGCCGACGACCTGCTGATCGGCCCCGCGCGGGACGCGTTCAAGCGGCAGCTCACCGGTCGCGGCTACCGCCCCGAGGCCCGTATCGCCCGCGCCCAGCTCGGCCCCGAGGCGGGCATGGTCGGCGCGGCCGACCTCGCCCGGCTGGTCGCCCGCCGCTTCCGGCGCGCCAACCGCCGCCGGGTGGAGCGGCACGAGCGGTACGAGCGGTACGTGGAGGCCCGCCGTACGTCCCAGGGGTCCGCGTGATCTCTTCGCTTCCTCACCGGCCCGCGTCGTCCCCGGTCAGGTCGGCACGGCCGCCCGAGGACCGCCGGCACATGATCCGCCGCAGGGCGCTGACCCTGAGCATCATCGTCCTCCTGATCGGCGTCCCGGCCGGCTATCTGGTGATCTCCGCCAACCAGAGCCGCGACAGCGGCAAGGTCAAGGAGGAGAAGTACTCGGCGACCGGCCTCACCGCGGGCTGGCCCTCCAAGGTCCAGCGCCGGCTGTACCAGATCCCGGTCCCGCACCCGGCGGACCGGATCGCGTACTACGAGACCAACAACTGGAAGACCAGCCGCCTGTACGTCCAGTTCCGCACCTCGAGCGCGGGCCTGGACGCCTTCCTCACCGGTATGGGCGTCAACCGGGGCGAGCTCAAGCAGGACGACATCACCATCAGCACCCGCGACCAGCACATCACCGGCTGGGCCTTCAAGATCCCCGGCCCGTATTCCGGCCTCGTCCACAAGCAGAAGAACCCGGCCCCCACCCAGGACGTCGTCGTCAACCTGTCCAACCCGGCGTCCCCCATGGTGTACGTCGTCGCGCGCGCGGTTCCGTGAGGAGGGGCTCCGGCCGGTCGCCGGAGCCGATTGTCAGACCCCGCCCGTAGAGTCGAAGACGAATGATCCGACACGTGGGCGGGAGGTGACAGGACGTATGAGCGACACGGCATCGGTGGCCGGGCGGGCGGAGGAGACCGTGCCCGGCACGGCATCGGTGGCCGGGCATGAGGGGCCGACCGTGCCTCTCCGGCTCGCCGCCGTCTTCCTGCCCGCGCCCCTGCCCCGCGAAGGCCGCGTCGCCTTCTGGGATCCGGCGGACGGCGAGCTGCCCGCCGCCCCCTCCGAGATCACCGTCGTACGACGGCACGGTGCCGGAGTGCGCCGCAGGACCACCCCGGCGCTGTCGCTGTCCGTAGGCGAGGCCCTGCCGCTGCTCGTCCGCGCCCGGCGTGACCCCGCTGCCCACCCGGCCACCGCCTGCTGGGGCGCGGCCGCGCTGCACGCCCTGCGGCTCACCGCCCGCGGCCGCCTGCTCCCCGGTCTGACGGTCACCGGCGACGACGCCTGGCGGGCCGGCCCCCTCGACCCGGGCGACATCGCCCACCTGCGCGCGGTCGCCGCCGCCCTGCCGTACGAGGGACACGCGGTCCCGCTGTCCGGCCCGGGCCCGATCCGCCTGCCCGAACCGGAAGCGCTGATGCGCTCGTTCCTGGACGCGGTCGCGGACACCCTGCCTCGCACTCCCGCGGCGCCGTACGCCTCCGGCAGGCCCTTCGCCGCCCGCGAGCCCCAGCGCCTGCCCGCCGCCCAGGACTGGGCCGCGGAGGTCGCCGCCGGGATGGACGCGGGCGTGCGGATCTCGCTGCGTCTCGACCTGTCCGCGCACGACCTCTTCGACGACTCGGGGGAGGAGGCCCGCCGCGCCGGCGCGGCCATCGTCCAGGTGCACAGCCTCGCCGACCCCACTCTCCTGACGGACGCGGCAGCACTGTGGGCCGGCGAGGCGGACGCGGCCTTCGGGCCCCGCGCGCGCGTGGACGCCGCGCTCGCGGTGCGGCGCGCGGCCCGCGTCTGGCCACCGCTCGACCGGCTCTCCGAGCAGGACGCGCCCGACGTACTGGCCTTGTCCGACGAGGAGTTGGGCGACCTCCTTGGTGTGGCGGCGAACCGGCTCGCGGCGGCCGGGGTCGCCGTGCACTGGCCCCGGGACCTCGCGCAGGACCTCAGCGCGGCCGCGGTGGTCCGGCCCGCGCCGGGCTCGGCGACCGACGGCACCGGCTTCTTCGACAGCGAGGAACTCCTCCAGTTCCGCTGGCAGTTGGCGCTCGGCGGGGACCCGCTCAGCGAGGCCGAGATGGACGCGCTCGCCGAAGCCCACCGTCCCGTCGTCCGCCTCCGGGACCAGTGGGTGCTGGTCGACCCGGCCCTCGTCCGCAAGGCCCGCAAGCGCGAACTGGGCCTTCTCGACCCGGTCGACGCGCTCTCCGTCGCCCTCACCGGCACCGCGGACGTCGACGGCGAGACCGTCGAGGCGGTACCGGTCGGCGCGCTGGCCGCCCTCCGCGACCGTCTGACGGCCGGAGTGAGGCCCGCCGAGCCGCCACCCGGCCTGCGCGCCACCCTGCGCGACTACCAACTCCGGGGCCTGGCCTGGCTGGACCTCATGACCACCCTCGGCCTCGGCGGCTGCCTCGCCGACGACATGGGCCTCGGCAAGACGATCACCGTCATCGCCCTGCACCTGCGCCGGGCCCGCCGGGAGCCGACCCTGGTGATCTGCCCGGCCTCCCTGCTCGGCAACTGGCAGCGGGAGATCACCCGGTTCGCACCCGGAGTCCCCGTCCGCCGCTTCCACGGCCCGGACCGCACCCTGGACGACCTCGACGGCGGCTTCGTCCTCACGACGTACGGCACCATGCGGTCGACGGCATCACAGCTGGCCGAAGAGCACTGGGGCATGGTCGTCGCCGACGAGGCGCAGCACGTCAAGAACCCGTACTCGGCGACCGCGAAAGCCCTGCGCACGATTCCGTCCCCCGCGCGCGTGGCCCTGACCGGCACCCCGGTCGAGAACAACCTCTCCGAGCTGTGGGCACTGCTGGACTGGACGACCCCCGGCCTTCTCGGCCCCCTGAAGTCCTTCCGCGCCCGGCACGCGCGCGCGGTGGAGAACGGCGAGGACGAGGAGGCGGTCGTCCGGCTCGCCCGCCTCGTGCGCCCCTTCCTCCTGCGCCGCAAGAAGTCCGACCCCGGCATCGTCCCCGAACTCCCGCCCAAGACGGAGACGGACCACCCGGTCCCGCTCACCCGCGAACAGACCGCGCTGTACGAGGCGGTGGTGCGCGAGTCGATGCTGGCCATCGAGACCGCGGAGGGCATCGGCCGCCGGGGCCTCGTGCTGAAGCTGCTGGGTGCGCTGAAGCAGATCTGCGACCACCCCGCCCTGTATCTGAAGGAGGCGGTCCCGGCAATGGCCGGCGACGGCCTGGCCGCCCGCTCCGGGAAGCTCCTCCTCCTCGACGAACTGCTGGACACCGTGCTGTCCGAGGACGGCTCCGCGCTCGTCTTCACGCAGTACGTCGGGATGGCCCGCCTGATCACCTCCCATCTGGCCGCCCGCGCGGTCCCGGTGGACCTCCTGCACGGCGGCACGCCGGTACCGGAGCGGGAACGGATGGTGGACCGCTTCCAGGACGGTGCGACCCCGGTCCTGGTGCTGTCGCTCAAGGCGGCCGGCACGGGCCTGAACCTCACCCGCGCGGGACACGTCGTCCACTTCGACCGCTGGTGGAACCCGGCCGTCGAGGAACAGGCCACCGACCGCGCCTACCGCATCGGCCAGACCCAGCCCGTTCAGGTCCACCGCCTGATCACCGAGGGCACGGTGGAGGACCGTATCGCCGAGATGCTGGAATCCAAGCGGGCCCTCGCCGACGCGATCCTCGGCTCCGGCGAGTCGGCCCTCACGGAACTGACGGACCGCGAACTGTCCGACCTGGTGTCCCTTCGGAGGCCGACGTGACGGCCCGCCCCGCCGACGAGGCGCGCCGGGCCCTGCGGGAGGCGCGGAAGAAAGCCGGCAGCGAGCCGCACGTGGCCGAGGCCGGAGCGATGGCTGAGGAAGCGACGGTCGCCGAGGAAGCGACGGTGGCTGAGGAAGCGACAGTGGCTGGGGAAAGCAGGGCGGGGAACCGGGCATTGGCGTGGGGGAGGGGGGCGGGGGCTGAGAGGGGTGCGGAACTTCAGGGGGCCGCGGAGCATGTGGGGACTGCGGAGCATGTGGGGACTGCGGAGCATGTGGGAACCGCGGCGCATGGGAGTTCCGTGGAGCATGAGGAATCCGTGGCGCAAGAAGGATCTGCGGGATACGAGGGGTTTGCGGAACACGAGGGATCCGTGAACTACGAGGGATCAGCGATACACGAGGAATCAGCGAAACATGAGGGCTCCTCGAGGCCTGAGGGCTCCGCGGAACTCCCGGAGCTCCGGGAACCCGTGAAGCCTGCGGCCACCGAAGCCCGACCCGGTGACGCCGCGCGCCAGGCTCTGCGGCAGGCCCGTGCCGCGCGGCGCGGTGCGGGTGCGGAGGTGGACCCGAAGAAGCGGCCCGGCCCGGAGGGAACCGTCGCCGAGGCAGGTCCCGGGGCGGTGCATCCCGGGGTGAAGGACGCCGTCGACGAGGTGAGGGACCGTAGAGAGGGTGCGGTGAGGCCCCACCGCTCGGCTCCCGAAGGCGAAGACCAAAGAACCCGGCGACGGGACGCGCGCCCCGCGGATGTCGTGCGCGAGGCGTTGCGTACGGCGCGCAGCGAGGCCCGGCAGGCTCACGGCGCCACCTCCGCCCCCGAGGGCGGTGTCGCAGGCCGAGGTGAGGCGCCTCGTCGGGCCGGGAGAACCTCGGCGACGGGCCGGGATCGCACCGGCGCGGCCGGACCGGACGCCGCCGGGCCCCGGGCGCGTGACGTGCGGGCGCTGCTCGCCGACGCCTTCCGGATGCCTGAAGCAGCGACCACCCCGGACGCGGACGCCGGCGACGACCGCGGTGAGCGACACGAGGATCCCCTCACGGAAACGCCGCCCCCTGCCACGACCCCCGAGGACACCGGCGCCGCCGCGACAAACTCCGCCTCGCCTCCGGGTGTGGCTCCGGCGGGCCCCGGCTCCCCGGCTCCGCGTCAGGCGTCGACGGGTGATGCTTCCTCGCCTCCGCGTCCGGCTCCGGCGGGCCCCGGCTCCCCGGCCCCGCGTCAGACGTCGACGGGTGCTGCTTCCTCGCCTCCGCGTCCGGCGTCGGTCGGCCCCGGCTCCCCGGTCTCAACTCCGACTCCCGCCGAGCCGGGCATCTCCCCCTCCCCCTCCCCCTCGCCCTCGCCCTCGCTCTCTCCTGCGCCCGCTACCGACGCCTTGCTCCCGCTCCCGCCCTCGCGCCGCACCGACCCTCCACGCCCGTCTCCACCCCCACCCCCGGCTCCGGCCGTCACATCCACCACCGCCCCCGCCCCGCCCCGCCACCCCCGTACCATGGCCGCCCCCGCACGCGACAACGAACTCCGGCGCACCTTCCCCGCCTTCCCGCCGCGGGCCTCCGAGGGCGGCGGGTTCGCCGAGACCTGGTGGGGGAACGCGTGGGTCGCCGCGTTGGAGGAGGGTGCGTTGGATGCCAAGCGGCTGGTGCGAGGGCGTGGGTATGCGGAGCAGGGGCATGTGGACGCCATCACCGTGACGCCGGGGCTCGTGCTCGCCTATGTGCAGGGGAGCCGCCCCCGGCCGTACCGCGTCCAGGTCCGGCTGCGCACACTCGACGAAGCCGACTGGGACCGCTTCCTGCACCGCGCGGCCGAACGGCCCGCCGACATCGCGGCGTTGCTCGACAAGGAGATGCCCCACACGCTGGCCGAGTCCGGAGTGCCGCTGCTGCCGGGCCCGGGTGACCTCGAACCCCGGTGCAGTTGCCCCGACTCCGGTCACCCCTGCAAGCACGCCGCCGCTCTCTGTTACCAGACCGCGCGCCTGCTGGACGCCGACCCCTTCGTCCTGCTCCTGCTGCGCGGCCGCGGTGAACGCGAGCTGCTCGACGCCCTGTCCCGGCTCAGCGCCGCCCGCGCGGCCCGCGCCGCCCAGGAGCGGGGCCCGGCACCCCTGCCCGGCGTACGGGCCACGGACGTCCTCAAACCACGCCAACTCCCGCCTCTGCCATCACCGTTGCCGGTGCCGCCGCATCCCGAGCCGCCCCCGGCGTACCCCGCGACCGCGGGCGGTCCGGACCCCTTCGCCCTGGACCAGCTGGCGACCGACGCGGCGGCCCGCGCCCATGCCCTGCTGGCCACCGGCCGCGACCCGGTCGGCGAACTGACCCTGTGGCAGGACGCGGTACGACTCGCCGCCGCCCGCCCCGGTTCCGGTCTCACCGCGGGCACCCGTGCCCTCTACGCCTCGCTCGCCTCCGCCACCGGCCGCACCCCGGCCGACCTGGCGCGTGCGGTCGCCGCCTGGCGCCAGGGCGGCCCGGAGGGACTGAGCGTCCTCGAAGAGCCCTGGGACCCGCCGGCCGGCCGCTTCGACCGTGCCCGCCCCCTCCTTCTCGCCGCCGACCTCCCCGCCTTCCGCCCCTGGCACAATCACCTCACCCACCCCCGCGGTCACGTCCAGCTCCGCCTCGGCCGCGACGGCCTCTGGTACGCCTACGAGTCCGAGCCCGGCCACGACAACTGGTGGCCCCGCGGCACCCCCGACCTGGATCCGGTCGGCGCCCTGACGGGCCTGGGCGCACCGGGCGAACTCTGACAGCGGACTCTGAGGTCATCGGGGCGCTCCCGGCACCGTGGCCGTGATCCGCCCCGACCGCTATGTGGCGGCGATGGCCGAGGCGGCAGAGCTCGGCACCATGAGTGGTGCCTTCGAGCGGCTGCTCTCCTCCTGAGGTGAGAAATCTGCTGGTGCGGCAGCCCAACAGGTTCCTCACGTCCTCAGGAACAGGCTGACGAAGCCCCGGGGCGGCGCGGTGGCGCGCTCATGAACGCGCGACGCTAGCCGGTGACGCGGCCGAAGGTCCACCGCTGGTTGGTGCTGCCGACGTCGTGGTACTGGATCAGCGTGACACCGTCGGCGGTACTGCCTCCGCTGACGTCGAGCACCTTGCCGCTGTTTCGGTTGACCACGGTGAACACACCACCGGTCTGCGGGCGCAACTGCCACTGCTGGCTTGTCCGGCCGTCGGGGATCGACTGCACGATCCGCGCGCCGTCGGCCGTCGAGGAGCCTGCCACGTCGAGGACCTTGCCGCTGCGGACGCACATGATGGTGTGGTAGCCGTCCGCTGTCGACTGGAAGGCCCACTGCTGGTTCGATCCGCCGGCGTAGGACCACTGGATCACGGCGGCACCGTCCGCGTTCGACGCACCGGAGACGTCGGCGACCTTGCCGCTGCGCACGCTGACGCACTTGTATGCCCTGGCGGGTGCGAGGGTGTACTGCACCGAGTCGACGTCGACGTAGCCGGTGCCGTTCGGGTTGTAGGTGTAGAGGCCGACCCGGTCGCCGCGGTAACCGCCCCAGGTGAGCTGGTAGGTGCCACCGAACGAGGTGAACGCGTTCCCGTCGAGGCTGTAGGAGAACTGGCTGACTCCGTTGACGTCCCAGGAGGTGCGCAGCCACACGGCGTTCTGGGTGATCACCGGACCGTCGGTGAGGGTGCCGCCGACGTTGTTCGCGAGCGTGGTGGTGGTCCCGGAGCGCCGGACACCCAAACCGGCGTAGGTTGCCGCGTAGTGCCACAGCCCGGCGTGCTGGCCGTCGTCGAGGCCGGCCAGTTCGAGGCGGACGGTCACCGTCGTGCTGCCCGCCGTGCGCAGCACCCGTTGGGTGAGGGTATTGCCGACCTTGGTCAGGTTGTCGGCCGCCAGCGGTGCGAACGCCTTCAATCGCAGGTAGCCGGGGCGTTCGGTCAACGACCACCGGTCCGCGCGCGGCTGGTAGTACCACTCCCACTGCGGCTTGAGGCGGGTGTCGGTGAACAGGTCGCTGGTCACCACGGAGGGCAGTGCGTCGACCGGCAGACCGGGGGTGCCGCCGGCGGGCACCTGGCCCGTCCACACCATGTTGCCGATGCCGTCCGCGCCCACCGATCCCAGGATCGGCCAGCCGTCCACCCAGGTCACCGGCAGCAGGGACAGCACGCGCCCCTCCCAGTCGCCGTGGCCGTGATGGGTCACGAAGTACCACTTGCCGTCCGGGGCCTGCACCAGGCCGCCCTGATTGGGCTCGCGGTCCACCGAGGCGTTGACGTGCTCCAGCTGCCGGGTCTCGAACGGGCCGTAGAGGCTGGTGCCGCGGTTCATCATGAGCACCCGGCCCTCGGACTTCACCTCGCTGAACAGGTGGTAGTAGAGACCGTTGATCTTGTACAGCTTGTTGGCCTCGCTGCCCGGCGACTGGTGGATGACAGTGGGCGAACCGACCAGCGACTTGCCGTCCTCGGACAGCTTGAACAGGTTCACCTTGTAGCTGTCCGAGTAGTGCGTGGTGACCAGGTAGCCCTGGCCGTCGTCGTCCCAGAACGGGCACGGGTCGTCCCAGCCGGTGGTCCGCCACACCGCCGTCAGCGGGTCCCAGGGTCCGCTCGGCGACGGGGCCGACGTCATGAAGAAGCCTTCGTCGGGCGTGTTGAAGTACACCCAGTACCGCCCCGCGTGGTAACGGATGGCCCCGGCCCACACGCCGCGGCCGTAGCGGTTCATCCGGTCCCAGTTCAGCTCCGGCCCGATGCGGGTGAGATCGTCGACCGCGCCGCCGAGCGTCCGCCAGTTGACCAGGTCCTTCGAGTGCAGGACGGCCACGCCGGGCGAGTACCCGAACGTGCTGGTGATGCCGTAGTAGTCGTCGCCGACCCGGATGCAGTCCCAGTCGCTGAAGTCGCCCGGGAGGACGGGATTGACGTAGGTGCCGTCGCCCTGGTCGCCCCACGTGCCGGCCGGAGGGGTGGCTGCCGCCGCCCTGCTCGGTGGCAGCAGGCCCGGCAGCAGGAGCGCCCCGGTGCCGACCGCGGCGAAGCGGCCGAGTTGTCGTCTGGTGATGTCCACGATTCCGTCCTCGGGCAGGAGTCATCTCATGTATGGGCGTTCTTTCGACGCGAGTACGCCGTGGTGGAGGTTCGCGAGGGACGGTGCCGGCCCGCGTTTCGCCGACACCGTCCCTCAGGTCCTTCGCCTCCTTGCTGGGTCGCCACCTGCAGCAGCACACCGAGGCGGCTGAGCGGGGTGTACGGCCCGTGGCGCGGAAGGAATCAGTCCACGTTCACCGCCTGCCACAGCTGGCTGCCGGCGTTCGCGTCCGTCGTCTGCACGAGCTGAGCGCCTGCTGTCGTCGACGCGCCGGACACCGTGAGCAGCTTGCCGCTGTTCACATTCTTGATCTTGTAGTAGCCGTTTCCGGCGGCGACCAGCGTCCAGTGCTGGTTCGCACCGTTCTTGTCGGTCCACTGGACGGCGGTCGCGCCGTCCGCGGTGGACGCTTGGTAGACGTCCAGCAGTTTGCCGCTGTTCTGGTTGATGATCTTGAAACTGCCATCACCCACCGCAACGAACCGCCAGTGCTGATTCTGGGCGCCGCTGTCGTTCCACTGGATGGCGCTCGCTCCGTCGGAGCTGGATCCACCTGAGATGTCGATCGCCATGCCGCTGTTCTTGTCCAGGAGCTTGTAGAACGCGTTGGTGGCGGGGAAGGAGATGCCTGCGAAGGCGTCCAGTGCACAGATGGCGTTGGACGAGGACGCGTTCTTTGTTCCTGTGCACACGACCTTGATCGTGTGCGGGCCGGCGGCGAGATCCGTCTTCTCGAACAGCACCGCCTGCTTCGTCACCGTCGAGGCGTAGGCGTCGATGCCCGACTGCGCGAGGCTGCCGTCGATGTAGACGTCGACCTTGCCCATGTTCGGTTGCTTCATGCTGACGTACCGAATGCCTGATCCGGTGAACGAGTACTGGACGTAGCCGCCCGCCGCGCTCGTGAAACTCTCCGACCCGTTGAAGTCCTGCGAGTCGTTCCAGTTCGACCAAGGGGAGCTGTAGGTAATGCCGGAGCTCTTGTCGTCGACGTAGGCCCATCGCTGCCGCACGAGCGACTTCGACGCGGCGGACGCGTTCCCCTGGGCGTCCACGACGTAGAGGCGGTAGTCGCCGGCCGTCGGCGGGACACTGATGGTCGTCGCGGTTCCGGCTGCCTTCGTCATGGTGGGGCCGACGGCGAACGTCGTCGTACCGGAGGGAGCCAGCCAGAGAGTCCTGGTCGCGTCACCGATGCTGCGGACGGGGATGGACGACACGCCCTTGCCGGTGAACGTGCTCGCGGGCAGGGCGTAGTCCTGCAGGCCCAGGCTGCTCTGGGGGACGAGGTCCTTGTAGGCGTCCTCCAGACCGGAGTTCACGGCGATGGCGTACGCCTGGGACGGCCACACGTTGTCCGCGTACGCGCGCACGTCCTCGATGGTGCTGTTCGGGACGGTCTTGTCGTTGATCTTGTTGACGGTGCCGTAGGTGTTGGTGATGCTCAGGTCGTGCTGCTTGCCCCACGTGCCGGAGTTGATGGCGAAGGCGACATTCGGGTCAAGGTCGAGCACGTTGTCGTGGAAGTTGATGTAGGCGGAGCCTTCATCGGGGTGGAGTCCGTACTTGTGGCCGGCCGGAACGCCCTGGATATAGTTGTTGCTGATCTCGGTTCCCGGCTGGCTGCCCAGATCGTAGATGGGAGCGGAGTCGCCGAGGACCTGCATCGTGTCGACGATCTGGTTGTGGCTGATGGTGTTGTTCTTCGCCGTGGTGGTCGGCACACCCGGCCGGATCGAGTTCGCCGAACCGTCGAAGTTCCACCATCCCCAGCCCAGGGTGATGCCCGCCCACGGGGACTTCTCGATCCGGTTGTGCCGCACGGACAGGGAATCGGTGAAGTACGCCGACACGGCGCTGGACCCCTGGAACAGCACCGCGCTGTCGTAGAGGTAGTTGTCCGTGATCGAGATGTTCTTGCAGACTCCCTCGACATTCACCGGGTACTTCTCGTTGTTGGTCGAGGTGTAGTCCCCGATGTACACGTGCTGGGGGTGCCCGACGGTGATGGCGGATCCGGCTATGTCATTCGTGACGTTGCCGGTCAACTGCGAGTCCGTCACGTCATTGACCATGTTGATTCCGTCGGCGCCGGTGTGCTGCACCGTGTTGCGCTGGAGGCTGATCCCGTCGGCGTTCTCGATCTGGATGATCCCCGGCGGCAGGTCGACGTTGCGGTAGGTGTACGCGTGGAAGTTCTTCTGCGCGTACACGGTCGAGCTGGCGTTGCCCTGCTGGCCCTGCCGGAAGACGGAGCCCGCCACATTGACCAGGTTCCAGTCGGAGTGCTCGACCGTGAGCCCGGAGAACGTGATGTTCCGCGCGTGGTCGGTCGTGGACGTGCCGGCGACCTTGATGAGGGTGGACACGTTGTTCGGCGCGAAGACCTGCGCCGACGTCATGTCCTCGGAGCCGGACTTGTAGTAGTACAGCGTGTGGTTCGTCTTGTTGAAATAGAACTCGCCGGGCTGGTCCAGGAACTCGTACGCGTTCATGAAGGTGGGGGTGCCGCCGCCGGCGGCGAAGTTGCCGTTCGGCGGTCCCTGGGCGATGGCCGCACCCGGCTGCTGGAACAGGGCCACGCGATTGGCGCCGTCCGAGCTCGTGGTGATCTGGCGGACTCCCACGATGGCCGTGGTCCAGGTCGTCGCATACTTGATTTCGACGTCGTCCTGGTTGGCGGCGACGGCGGGCAGATCGGACAGGCTGTACTTGGCTCCGTCGCACTCCGAACCCGACTCCCAGGCCCAGGGAGCCTGGCCGGCCGTGACGGTGTAGGTCCCGTAGCATCCGGCAGAGGCGATCGTCTTCGAGGCCATCTGGGCGCGCTTGCCGTTGACGTAGAGCGCGCGGAGCTTGTTGTCGCGGTTCAGCGGGGCCTTCCAGATGTTCCCGCTCTGCTGTGTCCAGCCGGTCACCTGAACGCCCCCGTTCAGCACCGGCTTCTCGCCCTGGTAGGCGGCGTACACGACATGGTGGCCGTTCGTTCCCGAGTCGGCCGGCGTGAAGTCGATGGTGCTGCTCACCGGGTAGTTGCCGCCGCGGAGAAAGACGTTGATGTCTCCGGTCATGTTGCTGTTGACCGTGCGCACGACGTCCCGTGCGTGCTGGAGGGTCTTGAACGGCGCGGTGATCGTCCCGGCGTTGGCGTCGTTGCCGCCGGGGGCGACGTAGTAGGTCGCCTGGGTCGCGGCCGAGGCCGGGGCCGACGTCGTGAGGGATGTCAGCAGCACCGCGGGGAGAGCCATCGCAAGCACTGCTGACAACTTGCGGACGGTGGAGGTGACGGGCTTCATCGTCTGCCCCTCCTGCTGGTTCGGACGGTCGGGAAGGCTTTCATGCGGCGGCTCCGGGGGTGTTGTCAGTGCGGTTGACGCGGATCTTCATCGCCCGGCCCTTGAGCGTCCCGAGGGCACAGGAGCGTGAGCGGCACAACCCCGCGGATCGGGGGCGACTTCGTTCGTCCACGGTGGCTGGCTCATGGTGGTCGCCCTAGTCGATCAGCGGCATCGGGCGGGCGGTCGGCCGTGCCCTGGATACCGTGGTGAGGACGTCGGGCCTGATCAGCCCTTGGCACCGGAGGTCGTCCCAGAGCGCCCGGGGTACGGCGCTTCGCTGGAGTTCCACGTTCTGCGTCACTTGTGCGCGATCGCGCATGCCGAGCGTGACGTTGACGGTGCTGGGGTGGGTGGTCGGGAAGGCGATGGCGGCGGCGGGGAGGCTGGTGCCGTGCCCCTTGCAGACCTCTGCGATCGCCCGTGCGCGGGCGACCCGTTCCGATGGGGCGTCCTGGTAGTCGTACTTCATGCCTTCGGTGGGCCACTCACTAGAGAGCAAGCCGGAGTTGAAGACGCCGACTGCGACGACGCTCTTGCCGTGTTCCTGTGCGGCGGGCAGGACGTCGTCCAGCGCGGACTGGTCGAGGAGGGTGTAGCGCCCGGCGAGCATGACCACGTCGGCGGCGGTCTCCCGCAGGAAGCGGGCGAGCATGGCCGACTGGTTCATGCCGGCGCCGATGGCCCCGACAACCCCTTGGTCGCGCAGGTCCGCCAGGGCGGGCATGGCCTCCTCGGCGGCCTGCCGCCAGTGGTCGTCGGGGTCGTGCAGGTAGATGATGTCGAGCCGGTCCAGGCCGGTTCGCTCCAGCGTGTCCTCGATGGAACGGAGCACGCCGTCGCGGCTGAAGTCCCACTGTCGGCGCAGGTTGTCCGGTACGACGAAGCCTTCACTGTCGACGCCCTGTGGACGTTCGTTGGGGACGAGGATTCGGCCGACCTTGGAGGAGACGACGTACTCGTCCCGGGGGCGCTGCCGCAGTGCCGCCCCGAGGCGCTGTTCGGAGAGGCCGAGGCCGTAGTGCGGTGCGGTGTCGAAGTACCGGATGCCCGCGTCCCAGGCCGCGTCGACGGCGGCCGTCGCGTCGGCCGCCGAGGTGGTCCGGTAAAGGTTGCCGATCACCGAAGCGCCGAATCCGAGTTCGGTGAGTTCGACGGAGGTGTTGTGGATGGTCCGGCGTCGCATGACGTCCTCCTCGCAGGGTCCCTTGAGCACGAGCGCCGACGGTCAACCGCGGGTGGGAAGGCGGTAGAAGGCGGTCGCGGTGCCGGCGAGGAGCGCGTGGATCTCGTTCTCGGCACAGTCGGTGAGCAGTTCGTCCACGGTGGCGGCCCAGCGGTTCCAGCCGCCGGCGAGGTTGGCGACCGGCCAGTCGGAGCCGAACATCAGCCGGTCCGGGCCGAATGCGGTGAGCAGGATGTCCCACACCGGGCGGATGTCGTCGACGGTCCACCTCTCGTGGTCCGCCTCGGTGATCAGCCCCGACACCTTGCAGACCACGTGCGGGTGTCCGGCCAGCGTGCGCAACTGGCGTTCCCAGTCGGCCAGTTCTCCGTCGGCGATCGACGGTTTGCCGGCGTGGTCGAGGACCTGGGGCAGGTCCGGGAACCCCTCGGCCAGCCGGATCGCCTGGTCGAGCTGGTGGCTGCGGACGAGCACGTCGTAGCAGAGCCCGCGGTCCCGGACCGCCGCCAGACCCCGTTCAACGTCTGGGCGTTGCAGCCAGCCCGGATCCGTCTCGCCCTGGACGAGATGGCGCAGGGAGCGCAGATACGCGCCGCCCCGTCCGGCGAGCAGTCGGTCCAGCACCTCGCCGATCGCCGGCGACGTCAGGTCTGCCCAGCCGACCACCGCATCGATCAGCGGCTCCCGCTCCGCGAGCGCGAGCAGGTCCTCGGTCTCGGGCACGTCCGGCACGCACTGCACGGCCACCGTGCCGTGCAGGTGGCGGCCGGCGATGGGCTGGGTGGCGGTGGTACGCAGGTCGTCGGGGGTGAAGGTACGGCGGATCGTCGCCAGGGCGGGGTCGTCGAGCCAGTGTTGCGGACGCCGGTCGAGGTCCCACAGATGGTGGTGGGCGTCGATGAGGACGGGGCCGGAGGTCATGGCGGGTTCCAAGTCGGTTCGGTCCGGAGCGGGCCGCGTCAGACGGTGACGTCTTCGCCGGGCGGGTCGAGGTGCCAGATCTCGGTCAGTTCCGTCCACTGGCGGGAGTCACCCCGGTCGGGCCAGGGTTCCTGGCAGGGGTCGGTGAGTTTCCACCATTCCTGGGTTTCGGGGTCGGCTTCGAGGGCGGCCATGTCGGCCTCGAAGTCGTCGCCGTGGTACTCGAAGTAGGCGAACAGCACGTCACCGTGGAGGAAGATGCCGTAGTTGCGGATCTGTGCCCGGTGCAGAGCCGCTTCGACCCCGGGCCAGACGGCGGAATGGAGTGCGAGGTACTCCTGCCGGTGTTCGGGCCTGAGTCGGATCGTCTGGGCGATGCGTTTCATGCCGTGTTCTCCTCCGTGCCCGGGGAGAGCTCGTCGTCCCGGGTGTCGAACGGGGTGCGGTAGCTGGGGGCGTTGGTGCGCAGCCGCAGCCGCAGGACGAGCCGGATGCGGGTGGACGCGGGCAGCCGTACCGCCAGGAAGGGGCTGTCGCATGCCGTCTCCACCTCGGTGACGGTCGGCTCGGTGTGGCCGTAGTCGTACAGGTCACCGATCCAGGTGTCGTCCTGGCAGGTGGTGTGGCGGACGCTGGTGATGGTGTGCTCGGCGAAGGCGCCGGCCTGCACGATCACCGTGCGCGTGGACTCGGGGGAGAGGTTGACGAGTTCGACGGTGGTCGCTTCCGGGTCGATGGAGGTGACCAGTGCGGCCACGTCGGGCGGCAGGCCGGCGCGGCGGGCCTCGGCGTCGTGGTAGCGCAGCCGGGCCTGCTGAAGGCCGCCGTTGTAGAGCACCTGGGGGCCGCCCCAGGTCAACTGGACGAGGGCTTCGGTGACCACGGGGTTGGACTGCTGCCACACGTGGATGTCGGCCTCGGGCACGTCCAGGTCGCGGTAGCGGTCGACGCGACGCAGCCGGTGGCGGACCTGGGCCTGGGCGGTGGCGAGGATGCGTTCCGGGTAGCCGGGGTCGTCGCCGGCGAGGAAGGCGAACCACGCCTTCTCGTGCCCGGACTCCTCCTTGGCCCGGAACGGCCGGACGGTGCGCCAGTCGATGCCGTCGGCCTCACGCAGCTGCTCCAGGCGGGCCCGGTCGGTGTCGGAGGCCGTGTGGTGCCACAGGGCCACCGGGACGGGCGCGGTGGCCGGGTTGTGGTCGAACCAGCCCGAGTCGTTGTGGCGGAACGGCAGGTGCGGGGTGGGTGTGTGGATGTCGGGGCCGAGCTCGGCCACCCACTTGGAGGGGAGGCTGGAGTCCGCTTCGGTGTGGGGCATCACCTTGCTGAGGCCGATGAGGGTGTCGAGTGAGGTCGCGACCATGGAGAGGTAGTCGTCGTCCCCGGTGACGGTGGCCGCCGCCAGCGCCGCCACACAGGCCGCGTGGCCCACGCTGTGCCAGCCGTGCGGCCAGGACCAGCCGTAGTGGCCGCCGTACCAGCGGCCCTCCAGCAGGCTGCCGACGACGCCGTCCGGGCCGGCGTTGTCCGGGACGATGCCGCCGTTGGCCTCGGTACGCTCCCGCCACGCGCCGACGTACTCGACGATCCAGTCGCGGTAGCGGTCCTCGCCGGACAGGATCCAGGCGTTGAGGACCAGTCCGGCCGCCGCGAGGTTGACCGCGGTGTCGCCGACGCCCATCCGGTCCCGCATCTGCGCGCCCAGACGCGGATCCGCGGAGAGCGGGTGGGGACCGCCGTCGGCCTCGGGGATCCAGTCGAGCGGGAAGCCGTACGTCTGTGCTTCCTTCTGCAGCCAGGGATAGACGTCACCGTCGAACAGGCCCGTGCGGTCGGGGTCGCTGCCGTTGTGCGGGCGGGTGATGACGCGGTGCTCGGGGTCGTAGTTTCCCTTGGCCGGGTCGACGTACAACTCGGCGAAGCGCAGGGCGCGTTCGGACCAGCGGTCGGGGGCGGCCATGCTGAGGAAGTAGAGCAGGAGCAGACTCTCGCCCTGGTGGAACCAGTCGTAGCCGCGCTCGAACTCCTCGCGCAGCATGTTCAGTTCGGTGAGCTGCCGGGTCACGCCCTCCCAGTGTTTCTCACTGGCGGGCAGCAGGTCGTCGGCGCCGCCGAGGAGATACAGCTGGGGCCAGTTGAAGAACACCTCGTAGAAGTCGTCCACACCGTCGCGGGTGGTCAGCCGGCCGGAGTAGTTCAGCCGTCCGTCCGGGCCCGTGAAGTCGCGGGCGAAACGGCGCCAGGCGTGGTCGAGGAGGTCGAACAGGGCCCGCTGGGACACGGCCCAGCCGGGTGGTTCGAGCAGCGGCACCCCCGCCTCGATCTCGGGTGGCGGGGTCGGCTGCCCGGAGGCCGGGGCGTTCTCACCGGCCGCGGGGCCGGAAGAGCTGAAGGGCATGGGATGGATCTCCGTTCGGGGTGGCGGGGTGCGCGCCGGGGACGACGGCCGGGCGGACGACGCCGGCTCGGGCGTCATCGGTGGAGCCGCTGGTCGGGGCCTACTCCTTGGTGGCGCCGGCGAGCATCCCGCTGACCAGGAAGCGCTGGGCGAACAGGAAGACGACCAGCACCGGTGTGATGGCCAGCAGCGTGGCCAGCGCCAGTTGCGGCCGCTCGATCGCGAGGGTGCCGACCGCCGGATTGAAGGACGGCACGTTGCTGAGCAGGCTTCCGACACCCACCTGGACCGGCATCTGGTCGCTCTCGGGGAGCATGACGTACGGCAGGAAGTAGTTGGTCCAGTTGGCGACGAAGCTGAAGAAGCCCACGAGCGCGATGACCGGGGTCGCCAGCGGCAGCGCGATGTGCCAGAAGACCCCGAACTCCGAGCAGCCGTCCATCCGTGCCGCCGCCAGCAGGTCCCTCGGTACGGCGGTGGTGAAGTAGATGTACGTCAGGTACACGCCGAACGGGTAGAACGAGTACGGCAGGATGATCGACCACATCGTGCCGATCAGGTGCACCGCGTTGATCTCCAGGAACAACGGCACCACCAGTGTGGCGGTCGGCATGAGCATCACGACCAGCGTCGAGACGAGCAGGGTGTGCCGGCCGCGGAACTCGGTCATGGCCAGGGCGTACCCCGCCGGTACGGCCACGCAGAGGGTGATGACCAGTGAGATCACCGCGTACGACGTGGAGTTGCCCAGCCATTGCAGGACGGCGTTGTCCTGGAACGCGGTGAGGCCGTCCCAGTTGGCCTTGAAGGCGTGCCAGGAGCCGAACGACAGCGGGTTGTCATGGACGAGTTGCTGGTCGGTCTTGGTCGCCGCGAGGACGAGCCACAGCACCGGCAGCACGAAGAACACCAGGAAGACGAGCAGTACGGAGCCGGTCAGCAGGCGAGGCACGAGGCGACGCGGGGGGCGTGGGCGCCGCCGCCCAGGGGCCTGGTGGTGCGCTCGGCTCATGGCGCTTGGTCCCCGTTCCTTGCGTGGTGTGGTGGCGGCTGGGCCGGCAGGGGTCTTAGTCGGCATCGAAGAACCCCGACCGTGCGACGAAGACGGCGGCGGCCGACACACTGACGACCAGGAGCTCCACCGAGACCGCGGCGGCGCCGTTGATGTTGTTCATCTGGAAGGCGAAGTCGTACGTCAGCTGGTTGAGCGAGTAGTCGCGTCCGGCGACGCCCACACTGGCGAGGGAGAGCAGCTGCGGCTCCACGAAGAGCTGGGCGCCGCCCGCGAAGGCCAGGATCACCATGTACACGATCCACTTGCGGAGCATGGGGATCTGCACGCGCCAGGCGGTCTGCCAGGCGCCCGCGCCGTCGATGTGCGCGGCTTCCATGACGTCCTTGGGGATGTTGTTGAGCGCGCCGTAGATGACGACGATCCAGCCGCCCGCGCCGGTCCAGAACGCGATGACCGTGAACAGAAGGGGCAGGTTGCCGGGGGCGATCACCTCGCCGAAGGTGTGGAACCCCAGCAAGCCCAGCAGCGAACTGACCGGGCTCACCGTCGGGTCGAGCATGAACAGCCACACCAGCACACTCGCGGCGCCGGCGAGCGCTCCGGGGATGTAGAAGAAGAAGCGCAGGGACTGGCTGATGGTGCCAGAGGCGAGACGGTGCAGCAGCAGCGCCAGGCTCACCACGAACACCACCAGCGAGACCAGCCAGAACAGGAGGTACAGCGCCACATGGCCCACGGCGTCCATGAAGCGGAAGTCCTGCGCCGTGGTGACGAAGTTGCTGAAGCCGGTGAACGTGCCCCCGGCGTCGGTGAAGGCGAAGTAGACGGCGTATCCGGTCGGCAGGATGCCGAACGCGATGAGGAGGAGCACGTAGGCGGCTACGAAGGCGACGCCGGCCCGGCTCTGCCGTGCGGCGCCGCGACGGCGCCGGTGGGCAGAGGCGGCCGCAGAGGGGCTCAGGGTCACTGCGCGACCTTGTATCCGTTGGACTCGGCGTACTTGACGATGGAGTCCTGCCAGGCCGGCAGCATCGAGACGATGGACTTGCCCTGGGTCAGGCCGGGCTTGACGGTGGCCGCCCAGATCGCCTCCTGGCTGAACTGGCCCGAGCCCCACTCCGGCCAGACCTGGGAGGAGGCGTCCTTGAGGGCGCTCAGGTCGCTGGCGAAGTAGCCGGAAGTGTCCTGTCCCTTCAGCCAGGCCTCGGCCACCGGCGCGTAGGCCGGGAAGCCGGGCGCCTTCTCGCCCTGGTAGGCGTTGTCGGTGGTGACCCACGTCAGGAAGTCGGCGGCCGCCTTGAGGTGGGTGGAGTGCTTCGACAGCAGCCAGGTGCCGCCGCCGACATTGCCGGTGGACGGCGCGCTGTCCCCCTGCCACTGCGGGATGGGAGCCGCCGCG
Organism: Streptomyces sp. NPDC050287; assembly: GCF_044459385.1. Classification (NCBI taxonomy): domain Bacteria; kingdom Bacillati; phylum Actinomycetota; class Actinomycetes; order Kitasatosporales; family Streptomycetaceae; genus Streptomyces; species Streptomyces sp. NPDC050287. The sequence continues at coordinate 531,354 of NZ_JBITIY010000003.1, forward strand.
ATCTGCTTGGCGGGGACCTTGAGGGTGTCCTTGAAGACCGCGCCGCCGTACCAGGCCGGGCCGGGCATGAGCAGGACCTTGTCGGCCTGGTTCTTGCCGAAGTCGGTGCTGAAGACGCCGCTGATGGACATGGACTTGTTCTTGATCAGTACGTCGAGGAGCTTGGCCATCTTGGTGCAGGCCTCGCTGGTGGTGTTCACCGAGACGGACTTGGGCCCGGTGATGTGGTTGGCGCCGCACTTGCTCGCCCACAGGTATATCTCGGGGGTGAAGGAGTCGCCGGCGTCGCCCACGAGATAACCCGGGTGCTCCTTGGCCACCTTCTCGCCGACCTTCTGGTACTCCTCCCAGGTCGTCGGAACCTGGTAGCCGAACTTCTTCAGCAGCGGAGCGTTGTACCAGAGCACTGCTTGGGAGAGGTCGTTGCGCAGACAGTAGAGGGTCCCGTTGACCGTGCAGACGTCGTTGGCACCCTTGGCGAACCCGCCGAGGGTCGCGTCCGGGATCAGGCCCTTGTTGAGCGGAGCGGCGAAGCCCGCGTCGACGGCCCAGGAGGCCTCGTTGTTCTGGGAGCTGAAGACGACGTCCGGCCAGCCCTTGCCGGTGCGGTTGAACAGCTGGACCTTGGTCTGGAGGTAGTTCGAGCCGTTGGCGTCGCCGTCGTAGCTGACGATGTTCAGCTTCACCTCGGGGTGCTGCTGCTGGTACAGCTTCGCGGCGTCCATACGGGTCGCGTCCACCCAGACGGTCAACGCGCCGTCCTTCTGCGGCGCCTGAGCGAAGCCGTCCTTGGTGGTCGTACCGGCGGTGCTGCCGCCGCCACAGGCCGTCACGGTCAGCAACACGGTGGCCGCGCACCCGGCCAGCGACGCCGCACGCTTCTTGCCGAGCGCTCTCTTCGGGCTGGACGAAGGCTTGTTGACGGTCATGAGTGACTCCACTGAGTTTGCAGGTGCCCCGAGCAGGTCGAGGGGTGGCACTTGAATGGGCTGACGCTGGGCCGTCCCGGGCGAGCGTCGAACACTTAAGGCGACTGCGCTGCTACCGACGTGGAAGAAATTAGCCGCCTTATCGAGGGGTTCGTCAAGAGTGCGTACGGCGTTGCTTTGACGGGTTTGAGGCGATGACGCGGTAGCCGTGCACGGTTATGACCGATAAATGTCCTTTGTGTGCTTGAGATCCCAGAGTCAAGGTCGTAGATCTTGGTCAAAATGAGTACGACTTATAGTTCCTCTAAGCTACGATGGTGTTGGCTCCACAGCGATCAGTCGCGCTCGCCGCAGTCACCCGGGAGGCAGCACAGATGAACGACACGCCAGCGATCGAAGCGGCCTCGCCGGCTCAGGTCCTTCCCGCTGCGCCCGCGGCAGTGCACGGCTCGGAAGAGCGGCGTGACTACCGTCCCGGGTACGAAATCGTGGCGGAGCGGATCCTCGAATACATCGCCGAGGAGCGGCTGGTGGCGGGTGACCGGCTGCCCACGGAGATCGACCTGGCCCAGATGCTGAGCACCAGCAGGGCGGTGGTGCGGGAAGCCGTGAAGATCCTTTCGGCACTGGGCCGCGTGCGGGCCCACAAGGGGAGGGGCCTGTTCGTCGCGGACGACGAGGGCATGCTCATCACCAGCCGTTGGGGAGGTTTCTTCCGTCCCGTCGACATCGACCACGTGCTGATGCTGTTCGAGTTCCGCAGGGTCCAGGAAATGTCCGCCAGCAGTCTGGCGGCCACCCGCGCCACGCCTTCGGAACTGCGCACCATCGAGGTGGCCATGGAGCAGTGCCGGCACGGGTTCGTCCATGGCCAGGTCGACGTGTTCAATCAGGCTGACGACGACTTCCATGAGGCGGTGTCCGCGGCCTCGCACAACACCTTCCTCGTCAGCGCCGTACGGGACGCACGACGTCTGCAGCGCCAGTCCAGCGCGATCGGTATCCATGACACGCTCGGCGAGAACACCGGGGCCGCCGTCGAGGAACACGAGGCGATCTACCGGGCCATCCGTGACGGCCGCCCCCAGGAGGCGGCGCAGGCCACCGCGGCACACCTCGACAGAACCCTGGAGGACTACCGGCGCGAGATCCAGCGGCGCCTGTTCGGCTAGGTCCTGTTGCGAAAGCGGCCTCTGTTCCTCGGGCCAGGACGCTCGCGATCACCGCGGCCGCCCTCGCCCTCGTCACACCACAGCCGGCGTTCGCCCTCAACTCGCTGCTGACCCAGCCGGTCCAGCAGAGCATCAACGCCTACGACCCGCTCCACCGGCTCAGCGACGTGGGAGTGCTCGATCTGCTGCTCACCGGCTTCTACCCGGCGATCACGTGGATGCCGTTCGTGATCGCCGGTATGGCGCCGGCCCCCCTCGACCTGTCCTCCGCCACTGTCCAGCGGCGCCTGGCCGCGCTCGGCGCCGCCCTCACCGTTGCCGCGTACGGCATGTCCTCGCTGTCGGCCGGAAAGGGCGCGCTGAGGAGCACGGCGGAAGCCGGACCCTCGTCCGGCGGCTCCGGGTCGATGGCCCTCGACAGCGGGTTGTTCGACCCGCAGTCGGCATCGTTGCTCTTGACGGCCGGGCCGCACAGCGGCACCACGTTCGACATCATCGGCAGCGTGGGAGTCGCGATCCTCGTGATCGTGGGCGCGACGGTGGCGATGGACCGCCTGCCGCGACTGCGCCGCCTGGCCAAACCGGTCATCGCCGTGGGCACCATGTCCCTGACGGCCTACGTGGGCCACTTCGTCGCACAGTCCGTGCTGTCCGGGTCCGGCGCGACCGGTACCCAGCAGTCCTGGGCGCCGCTGCTCATGTACATCCTCGGGGCGACCGTGTTCGCCGTGATCTGGTCCCGCTTCTTCCGCCGCGGGCCCCTGGAGTATCTGCTCAACGCCGCCACCAAGCCGGCGAAGCACGTCCGATGAGGCCAGGACGGGGTGGCTCGCCTCCACGTCCCGTCCCGGCCTGGACCGCTCACGGATCCGGCAAGTGCCTCGGTCCTTGCACGCTTCCACCCGTGAGCCCGACGCGTCACCGAAAGGTGCGCCGAGGGCCGCCGGCCCCACCTGCAGGCTGGTTCCGCCCACCACCAGAACCAGTGACGGCAACCCCCGTTGCCCCGTATGTGTTCGGCCGCATCGAGCTGAGCTGCGTCGACGTCGATGCTCGCGGGGCCGCGACCGGAACCGCGGGTGTGCCGCCGGGCTGTGGCTCAGGCGTCGATGATGACGGGGATGATGAGGGGCTTGCGGCGGTGGGTGCGGAACGCCCAGTTCGCCACGGCGCGGGCGAGGAGTTGTTCGAGTTGGTGCGCGTCCCCGACGCCTTCCTCGGCCGCGGTGGCCAGGGTCTTCTCGATGACGGGGATGACCGGCTCGAAGGTGGTGTCGTCGTGGACGAAGCCGCGGGCCAGGAAGTCGGGGGCCTCGGCGAGGGCGCCGGTGTCCGCGTCGACGATCGCCACCACCGTGACCACGCCTTCGGCGGCGAGGGTGAGGCGGTCCTTGAGGGACGCTTCGGTGGCGCCGCCGACTTCCATGCCGTCCACGTAGACGTTGCCTGCGGGGACCTTGCCGGTGATGGACGCGCGTCCGTCGACGAGGTCGACGACGACGCCGTCCTCGGCGATGACGACGCGGTCGGGGTCGACGCCGGTACGGATGGCGAGGTCGCCGTTGGCCCGCAGGTGGCGCCATTCGCCGTGCACGGGCATGACGTTGCGGGGTTTGACGATGTTGTAGCAGTAGACGAGTTCGCCGGCGCTGGCGTGCCCGGAGACGTGCACCTTGGCGTTGCCCTTGTGGACCACGTGGGCGCCCCACCGGGTGAGTCCGTTGATCACCCGGTAGATGGCGTTCTCGTTGCCGGGGATGAGGGAGCTGGCGAGCAGGACGGTGTCGCCCTTGCCGACGCGGATCATGTGGTCGCGGTTGGCCATCCGTGACAGCGCGGCCATCGGTTCGCCCTGGGAGCCGGTACAGACCAGAGTGATCTTGTGGTCCGGGAGCTTCTCCAGCTCCTTCGTACTCACGACCAGACCGGACGGAACCTTCAGATAGCCCAGGTCACGGGCGATGCCCATGTTGCGGACCATCGACCGGCCTACGAAGGCGACCTTGCGGCCGTGCTGGTGGGCGGCGTCGAGGACCTGCTGGATGCGGTGCACATGGCTGGCGAAGCTGGAGACGATGACCCGGCGCGGCGCGGTGCGGATCACCTGCTCGATCGCCGGGTTCAGCTCACGCTCGGAGGTGGTGAAGCCGGGGACCTCGGCGTTGGTGGAGTCGGTGAGGAACAGGTCCACGCCCTCCTCGCCGAGGCGGGCGAAGGCGCGCAGATCGGTGATGCGGTCGTCGAGAGGGAACTGGTCCATCTTGAAGTCGCCGGTGTGCAGCACCATCCCGGCGCCGGTGCGGATCGCGACCGCGAGGCCGTCCGGGATGGAGTGGTTGACCGCCACGAACTCGCAGTCGAAGGGCCCGAAACCGCGCCGGTCGCCCTCCCGTACCCGCACCGTGCGCGGCCGGATGCCGTGTTCCTTGAGCTTGGCCTCCAGGAACGCCAGCGTCAGCTTGGAGCCGACGACGGGAATGTCGGACCGCTCGCGCAGCAGGTACGGCACGCCGCCGATGTGGTCCTCGTGGCCGTGGGTGAGCACCACGGCCACGATGTCGTCCAGCCGGTCCCGGATCGAGGTGAAGTCCGGCAGGATCACGTCCACGCCGGGCTGGGTCTCCTCGGGGAACAGCACGCCGCAGTCGACGATGAGCAGTTTGCCCGCGTGCTCGAAGACGGTCATGTTGCGGCCGATCTCACCCAGGCCGCCCAGGGCGACGACCCGCAACCCTCCGGCGGGAAGGGGCGGGGCGGCTTTTAGTTCAGGGTGCGGATGACTCATACCTTGACGTTACCCGGAGAGCGGGACGAGTGATCCATTGCCTGTCCGATCTCTTCCTTCCGACGGAGCGTGGGTATCCGCGGCGGGTACCCCGGGACGATCGGATCAGGCCGTCGGACGGCCCGGGCGTGCCCGCACGGCCACTGAGGAATCGAGGGTGGCGGGCGGGCGCGCGCCCGGCCGGGACCGCCCGGCGGGCAGGGAACAGTGTGGATGTTCCCTGCCCCGGCGCAGCACAGCGTTCAGTACTGCTCGGTCTCCACGAAACCGGCGTCCGCGTCGTTGCTCGCGCCGAAGGTGTCGGCAACGGCGGTCGGGTCGAATCCGGGCGGGCTGTCCTTGAGGCCCAGGCCCAGGCCGGCCAGCTTCGCCTTGACCTCGTCGATGGACTTCGCACCGAAGTTACGGATGTCCATGAGGTCGGCCTCGGACCGCGCCAGGAGCTCGCCCACGGAGTGGACGCCCTCGCGCTTGAGACAGTTGTACGAGCGGACGGTGAGCTCGAGCTCTTCGATCGGCAGGGCGAGATCGGCGGCGAGGGCGGCGTCCGTGGGGGACGGGCCCATGTCGATGCCCTCGGCGTCGATGTTGAGCTCGCGCGCCAGACCGAACAGCTCGACCAGCGTCTTGCCGGCCGACGCCATCGCGTCACGCGGACGCATCGCCTGCTTGGTCTCCACATCGACGATCAGCTTGTCGAAGTCGGTGCGCTGCTCGACACGGGTCGCCTCGACCTTGTACGTGACCTTCAGCACCGGCGAGTAGATGGAGTCGACCGGGATACGGCCGATCTCCTGGCCGATCTGCTTGTTCTGCACGGCGGAGACGTAACCACGGCCGCGCTCGACCGTCAGTTCCATCTCCAGCTTGCCCTTGCCGTTGAGCGTGGCGAGGACGAGGTCGGGGTTGTGCACCTCGACACCGGCCGGGGGCGCGATGTCGGCGGCGGTGACCAGACCCGGGCCCTGCTTGCGCAGGTACATCACGACCGGCTCGTCCTGCTCACTGCTCACGACCAGCTGCTTGATGTTGAGGATCAGGTCGGTGACGTCCTCCTTGACACCGGGCACGGTGGTGAACTCATGCAGGACACCGTCGATGCGGATGCTGGTGACAGCCGCACCGGGGATCGACGACAGAAGGGTACGGCGGAGCGAGTTGCCGAGGGTGTAACCGAAGCCCGGCTCCAGCGGCTCGATCACGAACCGGGAGCGGAACTCGTCGACTACCTCTTCGGTCAGGGACGGACGCTGAGCAATCAGCACGGGGTGTTGCCTCCAGTGGTTTTGCGCCCACTATGTGACGCCGTAGACACTACGAAGGGTACGGGGCGGTACGGGCGATGCGCTCTCCGGCGAGGCCGAGCCGCCCGTCTCCCAACTCAGCAAGGAGGCTTCGGGCCCCCTGGGAACAGGAAAACAGGCCGACTCCCTCTCCCGTGCGTCTCTCAATCCTCCGGGTGCCGCACCTCGGCATCGATCCAGCCACAGCATCGATCCAGCCATACGGCGAGCGCATGAAGCGGGGCGCCTCCCACAACTCCCGTCCTGCCTCCCCAGCAGCATCAGCACTGCGCCTCGTCCAAGGAGCGCATGACGCCCCCTCAGGTAGTCGTCGACGTGACATGCCTGGTTCCCCTGAAGCACGTAGAAGCGGGAGCATCGGGGGGTGAACCGGCGCGTGGTGTCTCAGGACCGCGCTCCGGCCGCCCCTGACGTGGGCGGGTGGTGCCGTGCGCCCGGGGGTATGTCCAGGGCAGTACCGGGCCCCAGGTGGTCGACACGCCTCCGGCCGTGAGACTTCCCCGAAAGGCAGAGTGCGCCATGAGTGACATCAACGGTCTGGAACCGCTGGCGACCTTCTGCGGAAACTGCGATTGCGGTTGCCCGCAGCTGTTCGTCGACCCGAGCGCTCCTGCGGAGCGCCGCGTTCTGCTCACCGACGACTTCGGCCAGCGCGTCCAGATGAGCGTCGACCAGTTCGGCTCCCTGGTGGAGGAGGCGAAGGCCGGCAAGCTGGACGGCGTAGTCATCGCCTGACCGATGGCACGCTCCCGGCGTGACAGGGGCACACGGTGTGGCCCTGGTACGAGCAGCCCACGAGGCGGCCGGGTACGACAGGTGAGGCAGCGGCCCGGCGTGGCTGCTGCCGGCTGCCACGGTGGCGGTGCCGGCCGGTGGTTACGGCCGGCTCGGCGAGGTGGTCGTGGGCCAGGCCGGTGCGGTCATCGGCTGCCTGCCCGGCCTCGTGGTCAGTGGGCCGCTGCCGGACCAGCCCCGCGCGCTTCAGGAGCGTACGACGTGGAGTACGCAGCCAGGAGGACCAGCGGCGCGGTCGGCATCAGCGGAAGGTTCAGCGGGTTCGGACGCGTCGGGGGTGCAGCATCCCGGCGAGGGGGTGGCCACCCACGAGTGCGGAATCGATCGCGGGCCCTCGCGGCAGGACTCCCCTCAACGCTTGCGCCGACGCCTGCCCCGGCCGGCCGCCGCTCCGCCGGCCGCCACCGTGCCTGCCGCAGCCGTTTCCGTCCGCGGGCCGGGCCGGTCCGCCGAGACCACCAGAGCCGCCAGGGCCGTGGTGACCGGTACCGAGGCGACCAGTCCGATCGAGCCGACCAGTGTGCGGACGATCTCTTCGGCGACCAGTTCGCTGTTGGCGACGGCGCCCACGCTGCTCTGTGCGATGGAGAAGAGCAGCAGCAGGGGCAGTGCGGCGCCGGCGTAGGCGAGGACGAGCGTGTTGACGACGGACGCGATGTGGTCGCGCCCGATCCGTATGCCCGCGCGGTACAGCCCGCGCCAGCCCATCGACGGGTTGGCTTCGTGCAGCTCCCAGACCGCCGATGTCTGGGTCACCGTGACGTCGTCGAGGACGCCGAGGGAGCCGATGATGACGCCGGCGAGCAGGAGACCGCTCATGTCGATCGACGGATAGAGCCCGTGGATCAGACCCGTGCTGTCGTCGGTGTTGCCGGTGAGGGCGGCCCAGCCGATGAACTGCGAGCCGAGGATGCCGATCAGCAGCAGTGAGACCAGGGTGCCGAGCACCGCCACGGATGTGCGCGCCGACAGTCCGTGGCACATGTACAGGGCGATCAGCATGATGGCGCTCGACCCGATCACGGCTACGAGCAGCGGGTTCGAGCCCTGCAGGATCGCCGGCAGCACGAAGAAGTTCAGCACCATGAAACTGATGGCCAGGGCGGCCAGCGCCATCACGCCGCGCAGCCTCCCCACGACCACGACGGCGAGCGCGAAGATGCCGGCCAGCAGGCCCATCGGGAATCGGCGGTTCACGTCGGCGACCGAGTACTGCAGGTCCTTGGGCGCGGAGGGCTCGTAGGCGGCCACGACCTTCTCGCCCTGGTGCAGCTGCCGCGACTGATCGGGCTGCACGATCTCGGTGAACGTACGGCCCTCGTCCTTGCCGGTGTCCACCCGGATCGTCGCCTTCTTGCAGGTGCCGCCTGCCTCCTGCTGGGCAGTGGTGCCCTCGGCGGTGGAGGTGTCGCCGGTCGGGGCCTCCCCGGAGGCGTTGACTGACTTGCAGCTCACCTCGACGACTTTGGTGACCGTGGCCTGCTGCGTCTGGCGGTCGAAGCCGACGCCGGTGCGCTTGTGGGGCGGGGCGCCGCCGGGCCAGAGCACCAAGAGCCCCACTATGACGGCGGCGGTGAAGGGGATCAGGATCGCGGCGATGACCTTGCGCAGATGCCGGGAGACCGGCGCGGCAGGCCCATGGCTGTGTGCATGCCCGTGACCGCCGGCGCCCGCTCCGGATCCGTGACCGGGGTCATGCCCGGTGCCGGTGTCGGTGGGGCGTTCATTACCCATCATGGCGGTGTGCCCGTGGCCCCTGGCCGGAGAGGGGATGTGGCCCGCGCCGGCATCGGGTCCGTAGCCGGGGTGAGGTGCCGACTCGGGAAGATCCCCGTACGGGTGGTTGTGGCCGTACTCCCTTGCGCGACCGTCCCAGGCTTGGGGCCGGTCGCCGACGCCGTTCCATTCTCGGGCATCCCGCCGGTCAGCGGCTCCCATCCCGTCTCCTTCGCGGTTGTCCTGCCCCCTCGGGAGTCGGGCCTGCGCGGCGACTCTCCGGAAGAGTACGGGAACGGCTGGGTCGTGGTCTCAGCCTGCTCTCCGCGAAACCATCGGGGCCTTGCTCGGTGAACAGAACACGTGTGATGGCTGTACGGCCGCGAGGGGCGTTCAGGACGGTCGGCGGAATGAGCCACCGCGGAAGAGGTCATCGAGACGCTGCGGGGTCAGCCTCCGGGACTGGTCCGGCTTCAGTCTCGGTACTTGTCCGATTTCGGTCTTCCCCAGATCTGCGCCAAGCCCGCCCCAGTCACCTCCAATGAAGTGTCCAATCTCATCCTATGGCGGAGCAAAGAATTCCCTGCGGCACTGCCGGTCCGCCCGCCTCGGATTTACGTTCCTCTCGCACCCTGTCATGTCTCGCTCATGCGGGCATGCCGGGTCAGAATGTCATGCTCATGACTGCGCGGTTTCGCCGCCGCTACGCGCGTCACGGGCCTGCCAATCCAGTGCGCATCCCCACGTCAACGGAGGCAGAACCCCATGCGTCAGTCACGTCTGAGCAAGCGGAGACGGAGTCTGCGAAGACTCCTCGCCGTCTCCTTCCCGGCCCTCACCCTCACCCTCGCCGGACTCGTCATGGCACCGACGGCCGGCGCCCAGGCCGCCGCGGCCCACCCGCACACCACCAAGGTCACGCAGAACAACAAGGCGCTGACCGACCCCGCGCGCCAGACCTTCCACGCCACCGGCAAGGCCGGTCAGAAGGTACCCACTACCCACCTGTGCGCCACCGCCGAGCCGGGCCACGCGTCCTGCTTCGCCCAGCGCCGCACCGACATCAAGCAGCGCCTCGCCTCGGCGCTCGCCGCCGCGGCCCCCTCCGGCCTCTCCCCGGCCAACCTGCACAGCGCCTACAACCTGCCCACCACCGGCGGCAGCGGCCTGACGGTCGCCGTGGTCGACGCCTTCAACGACCCCAACGCCGAGTCGGACCTCGCCACTTACCGCTCCACCTACGGCTTGTCCGCCTGCACCAAGGCCAACGGCTGCTTCAAGCAGGTCAGCCAGACCGGTTCGACCACCTCGCTGCCCTCCGACGACACCGGCTGGGCCGGCGAGGAGGCGCTGGACGTCGACATGGTCAGCGCGGTCTGCCCGAACTGCACCATCATCCTGGTCGAGGCCAACTCCGCGAACGACACCGACCTCGGCATCGCCGAGAACGAGGCCGTCTCGCTCGGCGCCAAGTTCGTCTCCAACAGCTGGGGCGGCGGCGAGTCCTCCTCCCAGACCGGCGAGGACACCTCGTACTTCAAGCACCCGGGCGTCGCCATCACCGTCTCCTCCGGTGACTCCGCCTACGGCGCCGAGTACCCGGCAACCTCCCAGTACGTGACGGCGGTCGGCGGCACCGCGCTGACCACCGCCTCCAACTCCCGCGGCTGGAGCGAGTCCGTCTGGAAGACCAGCTCCACCGAGGGCACCGGCTCCGGCTGCTCCGCGTACGACGCGAAGCCGAGCTGGCAGACCGACACCGGCTGCTCCAAGCGCATGGAGGCCGACGTCTCCGCCGTCGCCGACCCGGCCACCGGCGTCGCGGTCTACGACACCTACGGCGGCTCCGGCTGGGCGGTCTACGGCGGCACCAGCGCCTCCGCCCCGATCGTCGCCGGCGTCTACGCCCTCGCGGGCACCCCGGGCTCCAGCGATTACCCGGCGAAGTACCCCTACTCCCACACCTCCAACCTGAACGACGTCACCAGCGGCAGCAACGGCTCCTGCTCCCCGTCGTACTTCTGCACCGCGACCACCGGCTACGACGGCCCGACCGGCTGGGGCACCCCCAACGGCATCACCGCCTTCACCTCGGGCACGAGCAGCGGAAACACGGTGACCGTCACCAACCCCGGCAGCCAGTCCACGACCACCGGCGGCTCGGTCAGCTTGCGGATATCGGCGAGTGACAGCGCGGGCGCGGCCCTCACCTACAGCGCGAGCGGACTGCCGCCCGGGCTGTCCATCAACAGCTCGACCGGCCTGATCTCCGGTACGGCGTCCACCGCGGGTACCTACCAGGTCACGGTCACCGCGAAGGACTCCACCGGCGCCTCCGGCTCGACCTCCTTCTCCTGGACCGTCGGCTCCGGTGGCGGCGGCTGCTCCTCCTCCCAGCTGCTGGCCAACCCGGGCTTCGAGTCGGGCAGTACCGGCTGGAGTGCGATCAGCGGGGTCATCACGACCGACAGCGGCGAGGCCGCGCACAGCGGCTCGTACAAGGCGTGGCTGGACGGCTACGGCTCCTCGCACACCGACACGCTGTCCCAGTCGGTGACCGTCCCGGCCGGCTGCAAGGCGACCTTCACCTTCTACCTGCACATAGACACCGCCGAGACCACCCGCAGCACCGCGTACGACAAGCTGACGGTGACCGCGGGTTCGACCACCCTGGCCACGTACTCGAATCTCAACGCCGCCTCCGGGTACGCGCAGAAGAGTTTCGACCTGTCCTCGTTCGCGGGCAAGACGGTCACCGTGAAGTTCAACGGAGTGGAGGACTCCTCTCTCCAGACCAGCTTCGTCGTGGATGACACCGCCCTGACGACCAGCTGACCCACCCGAGGGGAGCACCCGATCCCGCACGCGGTAACCGTCCGCGTGCGGGACACCCGTCACCCACCCGGTGTCCCACCGCCGGCGGTCTCGGATGACGCGTTCGCGGCTGGGCGCGCGGCGGAGCAGGGATCACCAAATGGTTCATGTCTTCGTTCAAGGCATCGCCATGTGACGGCGTGTACGCCCGCCCATGCCCGTATTCAGTGCTTACCTTTGCCGACGAAATCGACATTCGGGGTAAAGGTATGAAAACGGATGAAATGGCTAGCGCGGTCATCCCGTCCGTCGAAGGGACTCCGTCGTCCGGGACACCACGACGCAGGGCACTGCTCTGGCCGCTGGTGGTCGGTGTCCTGGCGGCCATCGGATTGGCGGCGGTGTTCGCCCTCGCCGGCGCCTCGTGGCCGGAGCGGCCGGCCGTCGCCGCGTGGCGCACCGTCTGCCTGGCCATCACCGTGCAGGCGTTGCCCTTCCTGCTGCTGGGCACCGCCCTGTCCGGTGCGATCAACGCATTCGTGCCGGCCGCCCTGTTCACCAAGGTGCTGCCTCGGCGTCCCGCCCTGGCCGTACCGGTGGCAGGTGTGGCCGGAGCGGTCCTGCCGGGCTGCGAGTGCGCCTCCGTGCCCGTCGCGAGCAGCCTCATCCGACGTGGAGTGACTCCGGCAGCGGCCTTCGCCTTCCTTCTCTCGGCGCCCGCGATCAACCCCGTGGTACTGACCGCGACGGCGGTGGCCTTTCCGGGCAACCCGGCCATGGTCGGGGCCCGGCTGCTCGCCTCACTGGCCACCGCCGCGGTGATGGGCTGGCTCTGGCTCTGGCTGGGCAAGGAGCAATGGCTGCGAGCCACGGCACCGCACACCGGGCATCAGCCCGGCGGCAGCCGGTGGAGGGAGTTCCGTCTCGGCTTCCAGCACGACTTCTTGCATGCCGGGGGCTTTCTCGTACTCGGCGCGATGGCAGCGGCGACCTTCAATGTGGCCGTACCGCGCTCCGTCCTCGACACCTTCTCCGGTTCGGCCTGGCTGTCGGTGCTCTTCCTGGCCGCCCTCGCCGTCGTACTCGCCGTCTGCTCGGAGGCCGACGCCTTCGTCGCCGCCTCCCTCACCGGCTTCTCGCCGACCGCCCGGCTGGCGTTCATGGTGGTCGGCCCCATGGTCGACCTGAAACTGATCGCCCTGCAGGCGGGCACCTTCGGCCGGGCCTTCGCCTGGCGTTTCTCCTCCATCACCACCGTCGTGGCGGTGGCCGCCACTGCCCTGATCGGAGGCGCCCTGTTGTGAAACGCCATGCACAGGCCGTGCTGCTGGCCGTGATGGGTGTCGGTCTGCTGCACTCCACCCTGTTCACCGGCCTCTACCTGCGCTATGTCAAGGAGGGGCTGCGCCCCCTGCTGCTCGTCTCCGGGGTGCTGCTGTTGCTGCTCGCCCTGGCGGGCGTGGCCATGGACCAAGGCCGAGACGAACACCGCGGCCATGCTCACGGCCACCACCACAACACGGCACCCCGCATCGCGTGGCTGCTGTTCCTCCCCGCTCTCAGTCTCGTCTTCTACGCCCCACCGGCCCTCGGCGCGTACACCGCGGCACGTTCCAACGGCACGGTGGTCAAGAAGCAGAAGAAGTTCGATTCGCTGCCCGCCACCTCGCCGCTACCCATGACCCTCACGGACTTCACCACCCGGGTCCAGCAGGACCGCGAAACGGCCATCAAGGGCCGTACCGTCCAGTTGACCGGCTTCGTCACGCCGGCCGGACAGGGTGGCGCCTGGGATCTGACCCGGATCATCTTCACGTGTTGCGCGGCCGATGCACGTCCCGTCAAGGTCCGCGCGTACGGAACCACGGCGCCGCCCGCCAACACCTGGCTGGCGGTGACCGGTACCTGGCACCCCAGCGGCACGCTCGGCACGAAGTCCGCGGCTGCCGCCCTCGACGTCCGCACCGTCCGCCGCATCCCGCCGCCGGTCAACGCCTACACCGACGACCTTCCCCTCGTGCCTTCCTAGTCCCTTAATGGGTCCACCTGCCGGCCCGCACCACATCCACATCCGTCCCGCGGACGAAACCGACCGTCGGAGTGAGCCGGACGTGGCGGCCTTCGCTCGGCAGCCAGTAGCGCTTGCGCTGGATGGTGGGGTCGAAGCGGCGCTTGCTGCGCCGGTGGGAGAGGGAGATGTGATGACCGAAGCCGGTCAGCGGACCGTACGACCCTTCAGCGAGCGCCCGCTGTCATGGATCGCTCGGGAGGTGAACGAAGCGACGCTCAGCTCCACCCGGTCACCGGCCGGCAGCGCCCGGAACGTGCCGACGCGGCAGGCGTGACGCGGGCGGGCCGCCCGGCTGCCCGGCGCGTTGGCGTGGTGCCGTGCCCGCCGGGCAGCACGAGAGCCCCGAGTTCAGCAGTCGCGGAACTCCGGTGACTGGTTGAGGATCTGGGCGCGCAGCGAGGTGAAGCGGGTGTGGGTCTCACCGCCCTGTGCCTCCGGGGGGAAGACGGCGACGCGGTGGCAGTTCTGGAAGGCCAGGGCGACGCCGAAGTGCCGCTCCAGGCTGCCCCGGATGGCGTCGCTGGACAGCGCCCGCAGCAGCTGTCCGCGCTCCTTCTCGGAGGGCGGCGGGGTCTGGTTGTCCGCGAACTCCGCAGTGCCGGAGCGCAGTTCACCGACGAGACGGGCGATGAGGTGGTAGGCGTACGGCAGGGAGGTGCGGACCGTTTCCACGAAGTCCTCCTCCCGTACGTCACCGCTTTCGGCTTCGGCGAGCAACCGCGGGGAGACGTCGAGTGACATGAAGGATTGTCCTGTTCTGTGGTTCCGTACGGGCGGGGGTCAGGATCGGACGAGGGCGGCGAGGGCGGTCGGCCCATGCCGGAAGTCAGGGTCGACCTGGGCGGCCAGGTCCTCGCCGGTGGCCTCGTTGGCCCAGGCGGCGGCGTTGCGCAGGTGGAACTCCACGGCGTGCTTCTGGAAGGTGGCCCAGTCCTTGGGGCGGGCGTCCACGGCTGCGCGCAGCCGGTCGAGGGCGCGTGTGTTGTGTGCCTCCAGCTCGCCCTCGTCGCGTCCCTGCTCCTGGGCGCGGACGAAGGTGGACTGCTCGCAATGGGCGAGCAGGTCGTCGCCGACGTGGCTCCTGAGGAACTCGAGATCGTCCTCGCCGGTGACCTTGTTGCCGACCACGGCGACGGGGATGCCGAACTCGGCGGCGTGGTCGCGGTACTGGCGGTAGACCGAGACGCTCTTGCGCGTCGGCTCGACCACCAGGAAGGTCATGTCGAAGCGGGTGAACAGGCCGGAGGCGAAAGCGTCGGCGCCGGCGGTCATGTCGACGACGACGTACTCGCCGGGGTAGTCGACCAGATGGTTGAGGTAGAGCTCGACGGCGCCGAGCTTGGAGTGGTAGCAGGCCACGCCGAGGTCGCTCTCGTCGAAGGCGCCGGTCACCATCACCGACACACCGCCGACCTCCTGCACATGACGGGAGTGGATCTCGTCGTCGCCCAGCAGCCGCAGCAGGCGGGACCCGCGGCCGGGCGGGGTCGTCTTGACCATGGCGTCACGGGACGGGATCCGCGGGTTGGTGCCCCGCAGCCAGTCCTTGATCTCGCCGGTGCGTGCGCTGAGCGGCGGCGCGGCGAAGATCTCGTCCTCGCCGAGGCCCAGCGCGTACGCCAGGTGCTGGTTGATGTCGCCGTCGATCGCGACGACCGGCGCGCCCGAGCGGGCCAGGTGACGGGAGAAGAGGGCCGACAGGGTGGTCTTACCGCTGCCGCCCTTGCCGACGAAGGCAACGCGCATCGCTAGCGACTCCTATTGGAAATGGATGTCATGAGCATAGGCTGGTGGTGCGGCGGGACTGTGTCAAATCACTCGCGTCCCAACGAGCTGGTCAACGCAGCGCGTTGGGCCATCCGGCGCAAGCAGAGGAACTCTCTCGTCAACCGTGCGGAGGAAGCCGAGGCATGAGTAATGCCGCATACGGCCCTCGGGGCCGCCCTTTCACCCTCGTCGTCCGTGCTTCCTGCGATCCCGCCACCGAGCAGGTGATGGATGGTCCGCGCCGGGCGGTCCGGGGCTGCCGCCACGGGGTCATGGTCCCCACCGGCTGTCTGCGGAAGGTCCTGCACTGCCGTCACCCGCGTGGGTTGTACGCCGCCGTGCAACCGTGTGCGGCGGACCGCGAGCCCTCCGGGACCGTCGTACGGCTGGGTCCGCTCGTCACGGCAGACGACGCCGAAGCGGTCGGATCGTGGCTGCGGGCCGGGATGCCGGAGGACGGAACCCTACCCGGCAGGCTGCGCGCGGCGCCCGCCCCGCAGAACGCGCACCTGAACTGACGGGTCAGGTCCCCACGCATCCCGCGAGCGGTGGTCACGGCCCGCCGTCGACGGCCTGGCGGGCGCGACGTGAAGGGGTGAAGGCATACAGGTCGAGCACGCCTGGCGGGTCCGCGAGCCCGGGGCCGCCGGCGGTGATCCAGGCGGCGATGTCGTCGGTGGCGTCGGGGTCGTCGACCAAGCCGAGCCACACCGGGCGCCCGCCGACGGCCCGGCCGGCGGCGGAGGGCTGGACGACGATGACGTTGGCGTGCTCGCAGGCGTCCAGACGGCCGGTCACCCGCACCTGTGCGGTGCCGGCGAGCGCCTGCCGCAGGCCGGCGAGCTGAGCTGCGTGGTCGACGCCGGGGATCCTCGCCGTTCCGCAGCAGCAGCCGCGGCAGACGGTGACCGTGCAGCGGGCCGCCCCGTGGTGGCGGGGGCGGCCTTGCGATGGGTCCGGCGGCTCACTGGCTGATTCGGATGTCGGCGCGGGCGCGGCGCCAGGCGCCGTCGGCCAGCAGGCGCAGGCCGTTGAGGCCGACGATGACGGTGGAACCCTCGTGTCCGGCGACGCCCAGCGGAAGCGGCAGGTCGCCGGCCAGGTCCCAGACGACCAGGCCGGTGATGAACACGCCGGCGATCGCGAGGTTCTGCAGGACCAGGCGGCGGGCGCGGCGGGAGAGCGCGACGACGGTGGGGATGGTCGCGAGTTCGTCGCGCACCACGACGGCGTCGGCGGTCTCCAGGGCCAGGTCGGACCCGGCGCCGCCCATGGCGATGCCGGTGTGGGCGGCGGCCAGCGCGGGCGCGTCGTTGACGCCGTCGCCGACCACCAGCACCTTCCGCCCGGACCGCTCCAGCTCCTGGACGGCGGCGACCTTGTCCTGCGGCAGCAGGCCCGCCCGCACGTCGGTGATGCCCACCTCCCTGGCGAGCCGGGTGGCGGCGCGCGCGTTGTCACCGGTGACCAGCACTGGCACGGTGCCGGTCAGTTCAGCCAGCGCGGCGGTGGTGCCCGCGGCCTCCGCGCGCAGCCGGTCGGCGATGCCGAGCACGCCGACCGGGGTGCCGTCGGCCAGCACGAGCACCGCGGTGCGGCCGTCCTCCTCCAGGTCGGAGGCCGCCGAAGCGGCCGGGTGGTCACTGCCGTCCAGTAGCCGGGCGGGGCTGCCGACCGCCACGGTGCGGCCCTGGACGGTGGCGGTCACGCCGGTGCCGGGGGCGGAGGCGAAGTCCTCCGCGAGCGGGATCGTGAGGCGGCGGGTGCGGGCGGCGTCGACGATGGCGCGGGCCAGTGGGTGCTCGCTGGGGTGCTCGGCCGCCGCCGCGAGCTGGAGCAGGGTGTTCTCGTCCAGGCTGGATCCGGGCAGGGGGCGGATGTCGGTCACACGTGGGGTGCCCTCGGTCAGGGTGCCGGTCTTGTCCAGCGCTACGGCGTCCACCTGCCCGAGCCGCTCCATGACCACGGCGGACTTCACCAGTACGCCGTGCCGCCCGGCGTTGGCGATCGCGGACAGCAGCGGCGGCATGGTGGCCAGCACCACCGCGCACGGGGAGGCGACGATCATGAAGGTCATCGCCCGCAGCAGCGTCGACTGCAGCTCGGCGCCGAAGAGCAGCGGCACGGCGAACAGCGCGACCGTCGCCGCGACCATGCCGATCGAGTACCGCTGCTCGATCTTCTCGATGAACAGCTGGGTGGGGGCCTTCGTCTCGGAGGCTTCCTCGACCATGGCCACGATGCGCGCGATCACCGAGTCGGACGGGTCGCGCTCGACCGCCACCCGCAGGGCGCCGGTGCCGTTCAGCGTGCCGGCGAAGACTTCGTCGCCCTCCTGCTTGGCCACCGGCAGCGGCTCCCCGGTGATGGTGGCCTGGTCGACCTCGCCGGCCCCGTCCAGGACCCGGCCGTCGGCGCCGATCCGCTCGCCGGGCCGCACCAGGATCGTGTCACCGATGCGCAGTTGCTCGGTGGGCACGCTCTCCTCGCTGCCGTCGCCCCTGACGCGGGTGGCGGTGGCGGGGGCGAGGTCCAGCAGGCCGCGCACCGAGTCGGCGGTGCGGGCGGTGGCGATCGCCTCCAGCGCACCGGAGGTGGCGAAGATGACGATCAGCAACGCCCCGTCGAGCACCTGCCCGATCGCCGCCGCACCCAGGGCCGCGACCACCATCAGCAGGTCCACGTCCAGGGTCTTGTCCTTGAGCGCCTGAAGCCCTGCCCAGCCGGGCTCCCAGCCCCCGGTGACGTAGACGGCCGCGAACAGCAAACCCCACGACCAGGCCGACGTGCCCAGCAGGTACAGCGGCAGTGCGACAAGGAACAGCGCCAGGGCGGCGGCCGCCCACCGGGCCTCGGGCAGCGCGAAGATCCGGGTGCGCCGCCGGGGCGCGACCGTCTCGCGGGCGGCGCCGCCGGGTGGGGCCGGTCGGGTGAGGGTGGCAGACATCGACAGGGGTTCCTTCACGGATGAGGGCGCGGTCCGACCCCACCACCGTAACAGGAACAAATGAAGACCGATTCATGCGTTCATGGGATCCTGCCGTATCCTTGGCGCATGGGTCATGGAGCCGCACCGCCTGCCGGAAGCGTCCCGCGCGCACGCCTGGACGCGGCCAACGCCGCCAAGGTCGCCACCACCTTGCAGGCGCTGGCGACCCCGTCCCGGCTGCTCATCCTGGCCCGGCTGCGCGAGGGTCCGCTGCCCGCGACCGAACTGGCCGCCGAGGTCGGCATGGAGCAGTCGGCCTGCTCCCACCAGCTGCGCCTGCTGCGCAACCTCGGCCTGGTCGTCGGCACCCGGCAAGGCCGCTCCGTGGTCTACTCCCTCTACGACAACCACGTGGCCGAACTCCTCGACCAGGCCCTCTATCACGTCGAGCATCTCCGCCTGGGCCTGAGCGACACCGCCGGGACCGACGCGGAGGCGGAACGTGAAACAGTGGCCGTCCGGAGGATCTGACGTCCGGGTGAGCCGTGGCCGGTGCCAGGGCAGCCGAACAATGCCGAGCCGGTAGTCGTTGACCTGCGGCAGCTGCTGGGCGGCCAGGCCGTGGAGCACGTCTTGGTGGGCGGTGGGCAGCTTGTCGTAGGCGGCGGCCGGAAAACTGCTGAGGGTGTACGAGGCGAAGTCCTCGACCCCCGGGCGCCATTGACCGAGTCCGCCCCAGGAAGCGGTCGGCGCTGCCGCGTGACGGCGGCGCCGGGCTACTCCTGTGCGTGCCGGATGGCGTCCAGGACGATGTGGGCGATGTGGTCGTCCGGAGGCCGCACTGGATCTCGCGCGCCTGACGGTTGGCGGTCGCGATGCGCGAGTTGCGCAGCACCCTCAGGTGCTGGGAGACCAGCGGCTGGCTCACCCCCAGGGCGTCGACAAGTTCGTGGACTACCTTCCGCCCGCGGACAGTTCACGCACGCCGACTTGGTCCGTGACCTTGATGTGCGGTCGAGCCTGGTGAGGCGTGTTGGATCGTTACGATGGCCGGCGTGGCAGTGAGGAGACGCTTGAGGATACGCACGGCCTTCCCGCGGGTGCGGAGGGGGCCTCGGCCAACAGAACTGCCCGCTCTCGCCAGATCGGTGAGGTCGTCCAGGATGTGGGTGGGGACCATTGTCCTGGGGGTCCTCGGGACGCTGCTCACGGGTGTGCTCCTCGCGTTGCCGGGACAGCTCCTCAACCCCCTGTCGACCAAAGATCGTTTGAGGTCGGGACCGGACTTCTCCGTCGGGATCGACGCCGTACGCCTTGATGACGAGGGCAGGAGCGCGGTCACACAGGAGGAGTTCCGGCCGAGCGCCGCGCAGGTGCGGATGCTGGCGCGTCGGAATTCGGCCACCACCGCGGCTTTCACCGGGCTGCTGCGGTCGATCGGGGCGGTCAACCTGGAAACCCTCACCGTGCGGGTGACGCTGACCGGTCACCGTAACCAGCAGATCGCCATCGAGGACATCCGCCCGCTGATCGTGGCGCGATCGGCCCCGCTGTCGGGCAGTCTCCTGTGCGCGCCGTCGCAGGGCGGCGCGCCCACGATGAACATGCTGTTCGACATGGACCGCCCCTTTCCCGTCGCGCACGACATGAAGTTCGGCAACGACGCCGGCACGGACGGTGGCGGGAACCCGCAGGAGGGGCTCGGCCCGCCGTTCTTCGCCCAGCGCACCATCACCCTTCAGGACAACGAGCAGCAGGTGCTCCTTGTCCGGGCTGTCACGCGGCAGCACTACGTGGCGTTCCGGCTCGAGGCCACGTACATGCTCGGCAGCCAGAAGAAGAAGGCCGTGATCGACGACCACGGGAAGCCTTTCCAGGTGAGCGCGCTCGTCCCGACACCCGCGGGAGGAACGCCGCACTATCGCAGTGTCTACGCCATGCGCGCCGACTACTCCCTCGGCCGTATCGCTGCCTCGGCGCCGGCCAAACCGGGCCGCGCACTGGAGGGGTCGTGCTGACCGGTCGGAACCAGGGCCGAGGGCGCATGCGGTGGCTGGTGGCGCTCCTGCTTCTCCTGGCGGTCGCCGGGACATCGGCGTGGCTGCTGTGGCACGACGACGAGGGAACGCCTGCCCGGCGGTCGGGTGTGCCGCAGGCGCACGATTCGGCCGGCGCGGCGCGCTGCTCGCCGCCGAACCTCACCGGGGTGGGCGGCCGACGGTCCGCCGCCGCGTGGCGCAAGGTGATCGATCCGGTACATCGGGCCGCCTGCGCAGGCGACTTCACCGCGCTGGCCCGCCTGCTCGGCGGCGGCCGTCCAACGCACTTCCTCACTGAGGAGTGCACCGGGTGCACATCGGCCGACATCGTCACCATGTGGCGTGACGAGTACGGGTTCGACCCAGCATCGCTCGCCCGTCTGCTGGAGACTTCTCCCGTCGTGGACCAGGGCGGGCTGACCTACGAGCGCGGCGACACGGTGGCCGTCTTCGCCCGGGGGACATCGCGACTGCCGGCCGAGTGGTCGGCGTTCTTCGTGCGGTGCCATGAGGACAATATGTGCGCCATGTTGGCGCCGTCGCCATCTGGCGCCCCTTGACCTGGGCGGGGACCCCGCGGCCGGTTTCTCCGGCGGTGTTCGGACCTTGATCCTCGGTCTCCGCCGAGTCCGTCGTCATGACGCTCGTTCGTCGTGCCGCACGTACCTGGCCAACCACGGCGTGCCGGATCACATCCTCGCGCGGCGGGCCCGGCACACGAATGTGAAGGCCGCCAAGAAGTGGTAGGCGAAGCGGACGTAGAGGATCTCCGCGCAGGCGCCACAACGTGGGATGGCCTTCAGGGTGTCGAGGCGCAGGGGCAAGCGTGAGTCGGGCGGCGTATCGACCGAACGACGGACACGTCTCCTGTGAGGGAAAGACGCAGCTTTTCCACCGAGTGGCGTTCAGGCCGCTGGTTGGGGAGATTCCGGAAGGCTTCCAGCTGTGTCATGCCGATCCTCGGGGATGGCACTACACGCTTTGCTGTAATCCGGACCGCCTGGAAGCTGTGCCGAAGAAGGAAGGGGTGCGGCGCGGGGACTGGGAGAGCGCGCGAGCCAGGAGGGTGCACTGGGGAGCCGTCGGGTTCACCCGGCCGTGTGAGATTTCGTGATACGTGAGAGGGTCTGGGGCGTGAGTGAGACACCACCGAACACCCTGCAATACCGCTTTGACGGGCCAGAAGACGCACCTGTCCTGATCCTGGGTCCCTCACTGGGTACCACCTGGCACATGTGGGACCGGCAGGTCCCCGAGCTGGCGAAACAGTGGCGTGTCTTCCGGTTCGACCTGCCCGGGCACGGCGGCGCGCCCGCGTACCCGGCGGGTGCCGTGCGCGATCTCACCGTCCGGCTGCTCGCCACCCTCGACGGCCTCGGTGTGCAGCGCTTCGGCTACGCGGGCTGCGCGCTCGGTGGCGCGGTCGGGATCGAGCTGGCCCTGCGCCACCCCGAGCGGCTGGCCTCGCTCGCGCTGATCGCCGCCTCGCCGCGCTTCGGCACGGCCGACGAGTTCCGGCAGCGCGG
The DNA here is from genome assembly GCF_044459385.1 of Streptomyces sp. NPDC050287. Lineage (NCBI taxonomy): Bacteria > Bacillati > Actinomycetota > Actinomycetes > Kitasatosporales > Streptomycetaceae > Streptomyces > Streptomyces sp. NPDC050287. The sequence goes on from NZ_JBITIY010000003.1 coordinate 553,201, forward strand.
GGTGATCGTCCGTACGAACGGGCTCGACCCCATCGCCCGTACGTCCCCGGACCGCTGGTTCACCGGCGGGTTCGCCGCCGCGCAGCCCGCGATCACCGAGTGGGCCGTGCAGATGGTGCGCACCACCGACCCCGGCTGCTACATCGCCGCCTGCGAGGCGCTGGCCTCGTTCGACGTACGGGGCGAGCTGGCCCGGGTCGGCGTCCCGACGCTCGTCCTGGTCGGCTCGGACGACCAGGTCACCGGTCCCGCCGAGGCCCGCACCCTGGTCGCGGGCATCCCCGACGCCCGGCTCGCCGTCGTGCCCGGTGCCTCGCACCTGGTGCCGGTCGAGCAGCCCGGCGCCGTCACCGACCTGCTGGTCAGACACTTCTCCACCGCCTGGCAGCCCGGCTTCGACTCCACCACCGGCATGACCGCGATCCAGGCGGCCCCGGTCAAGCCGGTCCTGGCCGCCGCGCCGCCGCAGCCCGCGCAGCCGATCGCCGAGATCGCCCCGGCCGCCGTGGAGCCGCAGACCATGGGCCGCCCGGACCCCTACGACGCCGGCATCAAGGTGCGCCGCGAAGTGCTCGGCGACGCGCACGTCGACCGGGCGCTGGGACAGGCCGACGAGTTCTCCGGGGACTTCCAGGAATTCATCACCCGCTACGCCTGGGGCGAGATCTGGGACCGGCCGGGCCTCGACCGACGCACCCGCAGCTGCATCACGCTCACCGCCCTGGTCGCGGGCGGCCACCTCGACGAGCTCGCCTTCCACACCCGCGCCGCCCTGCGCAACGGCCTCACCCCGGCCGAGATCAAGGAAGTGCTGCTGCACGCGGCCGTCTACTGCGGGGTACCGGCGGCGAACAGCGCGTTCAAGGTGGCCCAGCAGGTCATCCGCGAGGAGACGACCCCCACCGAGTGAGCCCCGCGCGGGGCGGAGGCAGGATGGACGTCATGAAGCTCACGAAGAAGTCGCACTCCTGCGTCCGCCTCGAGAAGGACGGGCGGACGCTCGTCCTCGACCCCGGCGGATTCAGCGAGGAGGACGCCGCCCTCGGCGCGGACGCGATCCTCGTCACACACGAGCACCCCGACCACTTCGACGAGGGCCGGCTGCGGGCCGCCATGGAGGCCAACCCGGCCGCCGGGATCTGGACCCTCGCGTCGGTCGCCGAGCAGATCTCCGCCGCCTTCCCCGGCCGCGTCCACACCGTCGGCCACGGCGACACCTTCACCGCCGCCGGCTTCGACGTCCAGGTGCACGGCGAGCTGCACGCTGTCATCCACCCGGACATCCCGCGGATCACCAACGTCGGCTACCTCGTCGACAACGGCAAGATCTTCCACCCCGGCGACGCGCTCACCGTCCCCGACCACGCCGTGGAGACGCTGATGCTCCCGGTGATGGCCCCCTGGAGCAAGATCTCCGAGGTCATCGACTACGTCCGCGAGGTCAAGCCACAGCGCGCCTACGACGTCCACGACGCCCTCCTCGCCGACCTCGCCCGCCCGGTCTACGACCGTCAGATCGGCGCCCTGGGCGGCACGGACCACCTGCGGCTGACAGCGGGGGAGTCGGCCGAGGTGTAACGACCCTCCAGACCCTCCGAGAACCCTTGAGACCCGTCCGGACCGTCCCAAGAACCCTTGAGACCCGTCCGGACCGTCCAAGACCCCTTGAGCCCCCTCCAGACCTCTCCAGGCCCCCCGATCCCTCCGACCCCTCCGACCCCTCCGACCCCTCCGGTCCTCGGCCCCGAGCGGTACCACGCGCGTCCTCACTGTCAGACCCGCCCGGTAGGTTGTGAGGCATGCGTATCGCGACCTGGAACGTGAACTCGATCACCGCCCGCCTGCCGAGGCTCCTGGCCTGGCTGGAGAGCAGCGGCACCGATGTGCTCTGCCTCCAGGAGGCCAAGGTCGCCGAGGCCCAGTTCCCGTTCGACGAGCTGCGCGAGCTGGGCTACGAGGCGGCGGTGCACGCCACCGGTCGGTGGAACGGCGTGGCGGTGATATCGCGAGTCGGCGTCGAGGACGTGGTCAAGGGCCTGCCCGGCGACCCCGGCTACGACGGCGCCCCCGAGCCCCGCGCCCTCTCCGCGACCTGCGGTCCGGTCCGGGTCTGGTCGGTGTACGTGCCGAACGGCCGCGAGGTGGACCACCCGCACTACGCCTACAAGCTGCAGTGGTTCGAGGCCCTGAAGGCGGCCGTCGCGGGCGACGCGGCGGGCAGCCGCCCCTTCGCGGTGATGGGCGACTACAACGTGGCGCCGACGGACGACGACGTCTATGACAGGTCCGCCTTCGAGGGCTCCACCCACGTCACCCCCGCCGAGCGCGCCGCCCTCGCCTCCCTGCGCGAGGCGGGCCTGTCCGACGTGGTCCCGCGGCCCCTGAAGTATGAGCACCCCTTCACGTACTGGGACTACCGCCAGCTCTGCTTCCCCAAGAACCGCGGTATGCGTATCGACCTGGTGTACGGCAACGAGCCGTTCGCCAAGGTCGTCAAGGACGCCTACGTCGACCGCGAGGAGCGCAAGGGCAAGGGTGCCTCGGACCACGCCCCGGTCGTGGTCGACCTCGACGTGTAAGACGCCGGAGACAGGTCAACGAGCCATGCGCGAAGCCGTCGTGAAGCCGTCGTGAAGCCGACCGGAACCGGCGGCCCGCGCGCCTGTGGTGCGTACGGCAGGGTGAATGACACGCTGGGGGTATGAAGATCCCTTTTCTGGGCCACCGGCACGACAAGCCCGGCGCCCCCGACCCCGAGGGCATCGCCGAACTCCTCTCCGAGTGTGAGCTGCTGCGTTCCCAGGCCTCCCGGGAGGGCGTCCGACTCGACGACACCGCGGCCTCGTTGGAGGCGCTGGACCAGCTGGTGCCGCGCTGGCGGGACGACGAGGAGGTCCTGCCCTGGCTCGGGAACGACGCGGGGCTGTACCTCGGCACGGTGGTCGTGCGGACCGTGCCGGGTGCCGCCTGGGATCTCAGGCCGGACGGCCAGCCCGTGATCCGGCTCGCCTCCGGCCGCGAGTTCGACGTCGTCGCCTCCGGTCACGAGTGGGCTTCGAGCGGGGTGCCCGAGCTCTCCCAGCTGTATGGCGAGGTCGCCGAAGCGTGAGCCTTCGGCCCACTCTTCGGCCCACTCTTCGACGTAAATACGGCTAATGCCCGAAAAGTGCGTGTCGTCCTTCAACTATGATCTTGCCCCGATAAGTTGCGGCACCTATGACACAGCTGAGAGTGGGCAGGGCTGGGCATGGCCGTCGATCCGTTGATCGAACTGCGTGACGTGACAAGTACTACGGGGAGATGCATGTCCTGCAGAACGTCTCGCAGGCCCGGGTCAAGGTCCGCGACGGGTGGCGGCCGGGGGTGCCTGCCAGGCCCTTCAGGCGCGGGGAGAGTGTTGCCGTCGCCCGTGCTCCCGTCTCGGCGACTGCTTTCTCGGCACCGTCGAACTGACCGTCCGTGCCCCCCTGTCGCACCGGCAGGCTCATCGCGCCGGACCTCGACTACGATGTGCCGTTCCTCCCCGTGGTGATGGCCGAGGCCACGGAGGTCGCCCCGGCCGACCCAGGGATGCTGCTGCCGGGTGGGGGTCCCCCCATGGCCCCCGGGTCGTAGGGGGCAGCAGTCACAGAGCCCATACCCGGCCGGCGCAGGCCGGAGATCACTGCTCGCGCAGCGGGATCGACACGTACGACGGGTCGTTCGCCGGCGAGGAGAAGGTCAGCCGAGCGCCGGACGGGTTGTGCTCCATGTAGAGCGGGTCGACCGTGTCGGTCACCAGGGCCAGCCGGTGGCCGGCCGGGACGTCGTAGGCCGTGGAGAACAGCTCCAGGTCGACGTCGAACGGCTTGCCGGGCGTTCGCCCGTGGAAGGTGTACGGCGCGTTGCTGACCAGCTTGCCGAGGCCGAGCGGCCCCACGTCGTAGAGGTACGCGACGAGGGTGCCGCTCTCCTCGGTCGGAGTGAGGGTGGTGTGCAACTTCGCGGTGCCGCGTACCTGTTGGGCGCTCGCGTACTTCTCCGACTGCCATACGGCCGCCCAGCGGCGCGGGAGCAGCGGGATGGAGGCGATCGGGGGCAGCTGGGCGACCTGGTCGAGGATGCTGGACAGGAAGACCACGCCGCCGTCGGCGCCCGAGTCGACGTTCGTGTGGATCGTTCTCGTGCCGGCGAGAGCGAGCTTCTTCCGGGTCGCACCCACCGACTTCCAGTCCGGATAGCCCTCGTAGCCGCCTGTGGAACGGGACTTGATCCGCACCGGCTGCTCGCGGTCGATGCCGTTGTCCGTGCCTTTGAGGTAGTGGTCGAACCAGCGCTCGGTGTCGGTCCACACGTCGTTGGGCAGCCCGAACAGGCCGGTGATCTCAGCGGTGGCGTGGTCGCCGGGGCGCAGCTCCAGTCGCTTCGGGCCGGTCAGCCTCTCGTAGAAGTCGGCGTACTGGTTGGGCGAGAAGACCGTGTCGCCCCAGGCGTTGGCGAGCATGAGCGCCGTGCCGTTCTGGTTGAGCTGGTCGACGTAGGTCGCAGCGGAACGTTTCTTCCCCCAGGCGACGAGGTCCGGCTCCTTGGCCAGGTTGGCGGCGTAGAAGTCGTCGAAGACCTGCCGGGTCTCCGCGCTCTGACGTCCGGTGACCAGGCTCGCACCGTCGAGTATCGCCGCCGCCTGGGCGTGCTGCGTACGGCCGGAGTAGATCGAGCCGACCAGGTCCGCCCAGCCGCTGAGGGAGGCGACCGCTCTGATCCGCCGGTCGTGTGCGGCGGCGAGCAGGCTGATGCCGGCCCCGTACGAGACGCCGGCCATGCCGACCTTGCGGGCGTCGGCGGGGGTGTGGGCGAGTGCCCAGTCGATGACCTTGGACGCGTCGGCCGTGTCGGGCGGGCCGGCGACCTCTATTTCCCCGCCCGACTGCCAGAAGCCGCGCACGTTGTAACTCACCACGACATACCCGGAGTCGGCGAGCTGCCGTGCCTGCGCGAGGTACTCCACCTGAGGCAGGCCCCAACTCGTCGGCAGGACGAGCAGCGGGTAGCGACGGGCGCCGTCGGCGTCGGCGTCGGCCGGCAGGACGACGTTCGCCTTGAGAACGGTGCCGCCCTCCCCGGCGATGTCGACGAAGCGGACGCCGGGCGCCGCCTGGGCGGTGGGGGCGAACCCGAGAGCGCTGCCGGCGATCAGGGTCGCCGAGACGGCACCCACGGCGGTCGTGCGCAGTGCCTTGCGTGTGTGTCCCACGGGCCACTCCTCACTCGTGCAAGTGCAAAGTGACCCGACGGTAACCTCGGCGCCTTACCGGAAGTAACCCGTCGGTAAGTTACGTGCGAGTAACGATTGTTGAAAACTGCTGGATCTCAGGTGGCGCGGTGGGAGTTGCGTGGAGCGGCGGGCGCCGGGAGGGGTGTCTTCGCGTCCCGCGTCACGTCCGCGACCAGCTCGACGACATCCGGTCCGTACGCCCCGGAGTTGACCACTTTCAGCAGCAGGACGAAGGAGGTGTCGCCGTGCTTGCGGGACAGCCGCTCGTGGTGGCGGGCGAGGTAGCGGGTCGCGGCCTGGTTGGTGATCGCGGTCTGACCGCAGAAGAGGAAGACGGGACGCGTGCCGTTGCTCTGGTCGACGGTGAGCCGGGCGAGGAGCGCGTACTCGGCCCGGCCCACCTCCACGCGGTAACGCTCGGAGCCGATCTGGAAGGCGCCGCGGTCCGGGCTCGGCTCGGCGTCCACGTTCACCCGGACACCGGGCAGCAGGGAGGACAGGTGCGCGGCCATGCGGCGGTTCGACGCCGGGCCGCCGACGCAGAACTCGGTGCGCTCGCCGAAGCCCTGCCGTGCGGCGTCGTGCGGGACGACCTGGGCGTTGGCGTTGCAGTCCTTGATCAGTGCGGCGAGTTCGAGGAGTGCGAACACGTCGTAGCGCATGACCGTCAGGTCCGGGCCGGCCGCGCCGCGGTTGACCACCAGTAGCGACTCGGAGTTGTCCGGGAGCCCGAAGAAGGCCTGTTTGCGGCGGAGCTTCCGCTTCCACAGGTAGGTCCGGGCCAGCCAGCCGAGCGTGGCACTGATGCCGGCGGCCACCACGCCCAGGACGAGGTTGCGCAGGTCGTCATTCATGGGCGCGCATGCTAGCGGGCGAACGTTCAAACCTATGTTCGAGGTCGCCTCGTGCGCCGCCCTGACGGGGCCATGGCGATCGATTAAGCTGCGAGAACGGTCTCTGGCTGGAGGTTGGGATGCGTCGCCCTGTCGCACGGAAACTGTCGGTCCTGGCGGTCTCGGCCGCCGTGGTGTCGGTGGGGGCGGCCGCGCCACCCGCCGCGCAGAGCGGCCCCGCCGGCGCACCCGCGAAGGTCCCCGTGGCCGTCGGCTACGGAGGTGCCGTCTCCAGTGTCGACGCGGACGCCTCGGCCGCCGGCATCGAGGTCCTCAAGAAGGGCGGCAACGCCGTCGACGCGGCCGTCGCCACCGCCGCCGCGCTCGGCGTCACCGAGCCCTACTCCGCCGGCATCGGCGGAGGCGGCTACTTCGTCTACTACGACGCCAAGTCCCGTTCCGTGCACACGATCGACGGACGCGAGACGGCCCCGCTGAGCGCCGACTCCGACCTCTTCACGGAGAACGGCAAGCCGCTGGCCTTCGCGGACGCCGTCAGCAGCGGCCTGAGCGTCGGCACCCCGGGCACGCCCGCCACCTGGCAGACGGCGCTGGACACGTGGGGCAGCAGAGGGCTCGGCACCGTCCTCAAGCCCGCCGAGCGCATCGCCCGCGACGGGTTCGTCGTCGACGACACCTTCCGCTCGCAGACCGCCTCCAACGAGACCCGGTTCCGCTACTTCCCCGACACCGCGAAGCTGTTCCTGCCGGGCGGGCGGCTCCCGGTGGTCGGCTCGACCTTCAAGAACCCCGATCTGGCCCGCACCTACGCGGAGTTGGGCCGCAAGGGCGTCGGCGCGATCTACCGCGGCGACCTCGGCGACGACATCGTGGACACCGTGAACCACCCGCCGGTGGACCCGGGTTCCGGCTGGAAGGCCCGCCCGGGCGGCCTGGAGGAGAAGGACCTCGCGGTATACCGCGCCAAGCTCCAGGAGCCCACGAAGACGTCGTACCGCGGACTGGGCGTCTACTCCATCGCGCCCTCCTCCTCCGGCGGCACCACGGTCGGCGAGGCCCTCAACATCCTTCAGAACACGGACCTCAAGAAGGCGAGCGAGGTCCAGTACCTGCACCATTTCATCGAGGCGAGCCGGATCGCCTTCGCGGACCGGGGGCGCTGGGTCGGCGACCCGGCCTTCGAGGACGTACCGACGAACGAACTGCTCTCGCAGAAGTACGCCGACTCGCGGGCGTGCCTCATCAAGGACGACGCCGTGCTCACCAGCCCGGTGGCGCCCGGCGACCCGCGCCACCCGGCGGCCTGCCCGACGGGCGGTACGGCGGCGCCGACGACCTACGAGGGTGAGAACACCACGCATCTGACGGTGGCCGACAAGTGGGGGAACGTCGTCTCCTACACGCTCACCATCGAGCAGACCGGCGGCAGCGGTATCACCGTCCCCGGGCGCGGGTTCATCCTCAACAACGAGCTGACGGACTTCTCCTTCACCCCGGCCAACCCGGCCGTCCACGACCCGAACCTGCCGGGCCCGGGCAAGCGGCCGCGGTCGTCGATCTCGCCGACGATCGTGCTGGACGGGCACAACAAACCGGTGGTGGCGCTCGGTTCGCCCGGCGGCGCGACCATCATCACGACCGTGCTGCAGACGCTGACCGAGTTCCTCGACCGCGGGCTGCCGCTGGTCGACGCGATCGCCGCGCCGCGCGCCAGCCAGCGCAACGCGGCCCAGACCGAGCTCGAACCCGCGCTCTACGACAGCGCGTTGCGGGGAAAGCTCGAAGCCATCGGGCACTCCTTCAAGCTGAACCCCGAGATCGGGGCGGCGACGGGCGTGCAGCGGCTGCCGAACGGGAAGTGGCTGGCCGCCGCCGAAAAGGTACGGCGCGGTGGCGGCTCGGCGATGGTGGTGGACCCCGCGAAGTAGCGGACGTCGTCAGGGGTCACAACTCGGGGGCGGGCGGCAGGTCTTCCGTACGGAAGGCGAGCTGCCCGTCCGCCACGTCCACCGTCACCCGGCCGCCCTCGACGATCCGGCCGTCCAGCAGCAGCCGGGAGAGCTGGTTGTCGACCTCCCGCTGGATGGTGCGGCGCAGCGGGCGGGCGCCGTACTCCGGCTGGTAGCCGCGCTCGGCGAGCCAGTCGACGGCCGGGCCGGTGAAGTCGACCGTGATGCCCTGCGCGTGCAGCAGCCGACGGGTCTTCTCCAGCAACAGGTCGGTGATCTCCCGCAGTTGGTCCGTGGTGAGCTGCCGGAAGACGACGATCTCGTCGATACGGTTGAGGAACTCGGGCCGGAAGTGTTCCCGCAGCGGCCGCAGGATCTGCTCGCGCCGCGCCTCCTCGTCCGCGTCCGCGCCGCCCGCCCCGAAGCCGATGCCGGCGCCGCGCCGGGTGATCGCCTCGGAACCGAGGTTGCTGGTCATCACGATGACGGTGTTGGTGAAGTCGACCGTGCGGCCCTGGGAGTCGGTCAGCCGCCCGTCGTCGAGGACCTGGAGCAGGATGTTGAAGACGTCCGGGTGCGCCTTCTCCACCTCGTCGAGCAGCAGCAGCGAGTACGGGTGCCGGCGGACGACCTCGGTGAGCTGGCCGGCCTCCTCGTGGCCGACGTACCCGGGCGGGGCGCCGACCAGGCGGCTGACGGTGTGCCGCTCCTGGTACTCGCTCATGTCCAGGCGGACCATCCGCTCCTCGCTGCCGAACAGGGCCTCGGCGAGCGCGCGCGCCAGCTCGGTCTTGCCGACACCGGTGGGCCCGAGGAACAGGAAACTGCCGATGGGCCGGTCCGGGCTGGCGAGCCCGGCGCGGGAGCGCAGCACGGCGTCGGCGACCACGCGGACCGCCTCGTCCTGGCCGACGACCCGCTCGTGCAGATGCGTCTCCAGGCCGAGCAGCCGGTCCTTCTCCTCCTCGGTGAGGCTGCTGACCGGGATACCGGTCAGCCGGGACACGACTTCGGCGATGGCCTCCGCCGTCACCTCCAGGTGCTGGCCCTCGTCCACCTCGTCGTCACCGCCGGCCGCGGCGATCCGTTGCTTCAACTCACCGATGCGGTCGCGCAGTTGCATGGCCTGTTCGTACTGCTCGTCCGCGACCGCCTGGTCCTTGTCCCGGACCAGCTGCTCGACCTCCCGCTCCAGGGCCCGTACGTCCGTGCCCTTGGTCCGCGCCCGCAGCCGTACCCGGGCGCCCGCCTGGTCGATCAGGTCGATCGCCTTGTCCGGCAGGCGGCGTTCGGTGAGATAGCGGTCCGAGAGCTCCACGGCGGCCACCAGGGCCTCGTCGGCGTAGCGGACCTGGTGGTGGGCCTCGTAGCGGTCGCTCAGGCCGCGCAGGATCTCGATCGCGTCCGCGGGGGTGGGCTCGGGCACCAGGATCGGCTGGAAACGGCGGGCCAGCGCCGCGTCCTTCTCGATCCGGCGGAACTCCTCCAGCGTGGTCGCGCCCACGATATGCAGCTCGCCGCGGGCCAGGGCCGGCTTGAGGATGTTGCCGGCGTCCATCGACCCGCCCTCGCCGCCGCCCCCGGCGCCGACGACGGTGTGCAACTCGTCGATGAAGACGATCAGTTGCTCGGAGTGGGCGCGGATCTCACCCACGATGGTGTTCAGCCGCTCCTCGAAGTCGCCCCGGTAGCGGGTGCCCGCGACCACGCCCGTCAGATCCAGCGCGAACACGCGCCGCCCGATGAGCACGTCGGGTACGTCCCCGTCGACGATCCGCTGCGCGAGCCCCTCCACGATGGCGGTCTTGCCGACGCCCGCGTCACCGATGAGCACAGGGTTGTTCTTGCCGCGCCGGGAGAGCACCTCGATGGTCTGCTCGATCTCCTCCTCCCGCCCGATGACCGGGTCGATACGGCCCTGCCGCGCCAGGTCGGTGAGGTCGCGGCCGTACTTGTCCAGGGTGGGCGTGTCGGCGGTGCGCGGCCGTTCGCCGCGAGCCTGCCCGCTGTCCGGGGCGGTCTCCGGTGGAAGGCCCGAGGGGGCGAAGTGCGTCGAGTTGAGGATGTGGCCGGCGGCCGAGTCGGGGTTCGCGGCGAGCGCGCTGAGCACGTGCTCGGGGCCGATGTAGCCGGCTCCGCGCGTCCGGGCCAGGTCGTGGGCGTCCAGCAGGGCGCGCTTGGCGGCCGGGGTCAGGGACAGCGAGGTCGGCGGCGGGGCCTCTCCCGGCTGGTGCTTGACCGGGCCGGAGCGCTCGTCGATCTCCGAGGCGAGCGAGTCCGGGTCCGCGCCGGCCCGGCTGAGCAGCGTCCTGGTCGGCTCGGCGGACAGCGCCGCCCGCAGCAGATGCTGGGTGTCCAGGTCCCGGCTGCCGTGCTCGGCGGCGTACTGCGCGGCGCCTCGCACCAGCTGGCGGGCCGGCTGACTGAGCAGCCGCCCGATGTCGATCTGGCGCGGACCGGGGCGCTGTCCGCCGAAGAAACGGGCGAGGAACTCACCGAAGGGGTCGTAGCCCTCCGGTCCGGTGAAGCCGCTGGTCATTGGCGTTCCCATCCGGCGTCCCCATGGGGATCCCCCCGGTCCGAGTCCGTTCGAGGACGGGAGGAGGGCCGGGACGCCCTCGCTGATCGACGTGCCGGAGCCGGGTAACCCGGGCGGGAGCCGGTACACACCTGGGCGCGCGTTCGTAGAACACCTTCGCACGATCGGGGGGAGAGGGCACCTTCAGCAGGTCGCCGTTCACCGAGGCGCGCAGGTCCGCGGGGGAACGGCGTGGGTGCGAACGAGGGGCGGTAGCCCGGGAAGGGCGAGGTCGCGGCGAGCGCCGGCATCTGCGCCGCGACCCGCCGCACGACAGAGACCGGCCGCGCCCCGACGCCCGCCTTCGTCACGGTGGCCGCGCCTGCCCGCGCGCTCGGTCTGCCGATGGACGAGCCGGCGGGACGGTGGGTGCCGGCGGGGGCGGAGGGGGTCCCGCAGAAGCCTCGTAGATCTCCACTCCGGCGGTCGGCGCGCAAGGGTCAAGATCGCGCAATGAGGGCCCCGCACTGTCCCGGAAAACTTTCCGTAGCTTTCCTGTAACACGACTGGTGTTGCCTACGGACCGGAGTGCTCCGGTCTGGCGGGAGTTGGGCGATGACTGTGGATCAACTCCCCACAGAAGTACGGGAGTTCGCGAACTATCTGGATGGCCTGCTGGCGCGCCTCGACCAGGGCGGCGGCTGGTGCGGCGTGTTCTGGCAGCGCGACCCCGACGGCATGCAAGCCTGCCTCGACGGCCGCGAGATGCCGCCCTGGGACGTCGTGGAGGCCCTCCTCCAGGACCTCGCGACCGGATACGGCCCTCAGGCCGCCGGCGCCGAGACGGAACGCGCCCGGGCCCTGCACGCCGCCGCGCTCATCGCGTACGACGCCCGTCCCGGCGGCCGGGACGCCCTCGGTGACCGCTTCGACGTCATGCTCCGCGAGCAGCGCTACGCCGTCGAACGCCAGGCGGAGCTGGGCCGGTTGCTGGCCTTGGCCACCACCCAGGAGGAGGCCGACGCCCTCCGCCTCGACCTCGCCTGGGCCCGCGACGACCACGCCCGCGCGACCCGCCGCTGCGCCGAACTCCGCTCCCGCATGACGGACTTCGAGCGACGCACCACGCACGAGCAGGCACAGGCGATCCGGCGGGGGGCCGCCGGGGAGGGCGCCGTGTTCCGGGTACGGGAGGAATCCCGGGGACAGGACCCGAGTACGGACGGCGCGAGGACGGACGGCGCGCGGACGGACGGCGCGCGGACGGACGGGCGGGGTGCGGGGGGCGCTTCGCACGGTGTGCCACGTGATGACGGCCGGGGCGGGGGCGGCCCGGGACCGGCCGGGCACGACCCCGGCGGTGCGCGACCGACCAGCCATGACACCCCTGGGGCCCGTGGCGAGGGGTGGGCCGAGGACGGTGCGTACGGCGGCCAGGCGGACGGACACGGCTCCGGGGCCCGGTCGTACGGCCGTGAAGCGTACGGCGCCCCGTCGGACGGGCAGGGCGCCGACGGCCACGGTTCGGGCGGTACGGACGGTGACGGGCCCCCCTCGTACGACGAGCGGGCCTCGTACGGCGAACGGGCCTCGTACGGCGAGCAGCCGGGCGGCCACGGCTCGGGCGGTATGCAAGGCGGCAGGCCGGGCGCGTACGGCGAGCAGCCGGGCGGGGACGGTTCGGGCGGTACGCAGGGTGGCAGGCCGGGCGCGTACGGCGAGCAGCCGAGCGGGCACACCTCGTACGGTGAGCGGCAGGACGCGCGCGCCGGGCAGGGCGGCGGTTTCCCGAACATGCCGCGCCAGCGCGACCACGACGCGCGGCCCGCCGACGCAGCGAACAACTGGCGGGAGGCGGCGGAGGAGACCGCCGCCCGGATGTCGGACGACCGCGACAGGCCACGCCGAACCGCCGCAGGCCCGACCGCACCGGCAGACCCCTCCCGCCCCGCCCCCGACGCCCCCGGCGGCCATCGCGCAGAGCCCTCCGCCCACGACCCCCGCCTCCGCCCCACCCGTCACCAGTCCGCCCCCGCCCCGCAGCAAGAGACCCCCGCCCCCCAGCCGGCCCCCGTCCCCAAGCAGCGCAAGCGTCGCCGGGGCAGTGCCCGCTTCGCCGGGATGGCTGAGGGGGCGGCCGCACCCGTCGTCGTACCACCGACGGCCGTACCGCCCACCGCCGTACCGGATCTGCCCGCGGCGCCCGCGCCCGGCGGCCGTACACCGCGCGGGGCCCGGTTCGCCGGGGCCGCGCGGGGAGAGGCGCGGCCTCAGCCGCAGGGCGAGCCGCTGGACGGGGAGGACCGGCGGGAGACGGTCCGGACCGTGGAGCGGCTCGTGCGGCTGCGCGGTGAGGGCCGCAGCGGCGAGGCGCACGCGCTGCTCGCCGAGCTCGCGTACTGGCCCGCCGCCCGCTACCCGCTGCTCGCCGTGGAGATGCAGCGCGCCGGGCTGGGCGCCGACTGGGCGACCCTGCTCTGGGAGGCCGCCTCACTGCCCGCCGACCGGCTCGTCGCCGCCGCCGACGCGCTGGTCGAGGCCGGGCGGGGCACCGACGGCGAGCAGATCCTGCGGCAGGGCGTCGCACGGCCGGCCGCCGAGATCGGACAGGCCGTGCTGGCGCTGGCGACCGAGGGCCGTCGCCGCGAGGTGCGGGCGCTCCTCGACGCCTACGTCCGCGTCCGGACCCCGGAGGAGGCCGCCCGCAGCGCCGGACCCGACCCGCAGACGCTCGTCCCGCTCCTGGTGGAGGCCGCCCAGCAGGTCTCGGACGAGCGCCACTGGGACCTGGTGCACGCCCTGCGCGTCGCCGGATTCAGCGCCTGAGCACCTCCACCGCCCAGCCCCTGCGGCACTCCGCTCGCCGGGCCGGCGACTGACCCACAGGAGTGTGAAACGTGATCGACTCAGCGGGTTAACGACGATGGTCTTGGCAAGCCCCTCCCAGAGGCTTACGTTCGTGCCTCTACGACCTGCGTCTACGGGCGTAGAGGCTCTGACGTCCCGTCGAAGGAGCAGCTCATGGCCAACGTCGTACGCGCCGCCCTGGTCCAGGCCACCTGGACCGGCGACACCGAGTCCATGGTGGCGAAACACGAGGAGCACGCCCGTGAGGCGGCCCGCCAGGGGGCCAAGGTCATCGGCTTCCAGGAAGTGTTCAACGCCCCCTACTTCTGTCAGGTCCAGGATCCGGAGCACTACCGCTGGGCCGAGCCGGTGCCGGACGGGCCGACCACGCGTCGTATGCAGGAGCTCGCGCGCGAGACCGGCATGGTGATCGTCGTCCCGGTCTTCGAGGTCGAGCAGTCCGGCTTCTACTACAACACCGCGGCCGTGATCGACGCGGACGGCACCTTCCTCGGCAAGTACCGCAAGCACCACATCCCGCAGGTCAAGGGCTTCTGGGAGAAGTTCTACTTCAAGCCGGGCAACATCGGCTGGCCCGTCTTCGACACCGCCGTCGGCAAGGTCGGCGTCTACATCTGCTACGACCGGCACTTCCCGGAGGGCTGGCGGCAGCTCGGTCTGAACGGCGCCCAGCTCGTCTACAACCCGTCCGCCACCCACCGCGGCCTCTCCAACTACCTCTGGCGGCTCGAACAGCCCGCCGCCGCCGTCGCCAACGAGTACTTCGTCGCCGCGATCAACCGGGTGGGCGTCGAGGAGTACGGCGACAACGACTTCTACGGGACGAGCTACTTCGTCGACCCCCGCGGGCAGTTCGTGGGTGAGACCGCCAGCGACAAGGAGGAGGAACTGGTCGTCCGTGACCTCGACTTCGACCTGATCGAAGAGGTACGGCAGCAGTGGGCGTTCTACCGCGACCGCCGCCCCGACGCCTACGAAGGGCTGGTGCGGCCGTGACCAAGGACCTGCTGGGCCGCCACCGTTCCGTCCTGCCCGACTGGCTCGCCCTCTACTACGAGGACCCGCTGGAGATCACCCACGGCGAGGGCCGGTACGTCTGGGACGCCGAGGGCAACAAGTACCTCGACTTCTTCGGCGGCATCCTCACCACCATGACCGCGCACGCCCTGCCCGAGGTCACCAAGGCGGTCAGCGAGCAGGCCGGGCGGATCATCCACTCGTCCACGCTGTACCTCAACCGCCCGATGGTCGAACTCGCCGAGCGGGTGGCCGAGTTGAGCGGCATCCCGGACGCCCGCGTCTTCTTCACCACCTCCGGCACCGAGGCCAACGACACGGCCCTGCTGCTGGCGACGACGTACCGTCGCAGCAACACGATCCTGGCCATGCGCAACAGTTACCACGGCCGGTCCTTCAGTGCGGTCGGCATCACCGGCAACCGCGGCTGGTCGCCTACCTCGCTGTCACCGCTGCAGACGCTGTACGTCCACGGAGGCGTGCGCACGCGCGGTCCGTACGCCTCGCTCGGCGACGAGGCCTTCATCGCCGCCTGCGTCGACGATCTGAACGACCTGCTGGGCCACACCCGCCCGCCCGCCGCCCTGATCGCCGAGCCGATCCAGGGCGTCGGCGGCTTCACCTCGCCGCCGGACGGCCTGTACGCGGCCTTCCGCGAGG
This sequence comes from Streptomyces sp. NPDC050287, assembly GCF_044459385.1. Classification (NCBI taxonomy): domain Bacteria; kingdom Bacillati; phylum Actinomycetota; class Actinomycetes; order Kitasatosporales; family Streptomycetaceae; genus Streptomyces; species Streptomyces sp. NPDC050287. The sequence goes on from NZ_JBITIY010000003.1 coordinate 568,321, forward strand.
TGCTGCACGAGCACGGCATCCTGTGGATCGCCGACGAGGTGCAGACCGGCTGGGGCCGCACCGGCGACCACTTCTGGGGCTGGCAGGCCCACGGCCGAAGCGGCCCGCCCGACATCCTCACCTTCGCCAAGGGCATCGGCAACGGCATGTCCATCGGCGGCGTGGTGGCCCGCGCCGAGATCATGAACTGCCTCGACAGCAACAGCATCTCGACCTTCGGCGGCACCCAGATCACCATGGCGGCCGGCCTCGCCAACCTGACGTACCTCCTGGAACACGACCTCCAGGGCAACGCCCGGCGCGTCGGCGGTCTGCTCCTCGAACGGCTGCGAGCGGCCGGGGGGCGGATTCCGGGCGTACGGGAGGTGCGCGGGCGCGGACTGATGCTGGGCATCGAACTGGTCAGGCCCGGGACCGACCAGGCCGATCCGCAGGCCGCGGCCGCCGTTCTGGAGGCGGCCCGCGCGGGCGGTCTGCTCATCGGCAAGGGCGGCGGGCACAACACCAGCGCCCTGCGGGTGGCACCGCCGCTGTCCCTGACCCTCGCGGAGGCCGAGGAGGGCGCCGCGATCCTCGAAGACGCTCTGAGGAGCATCCAGTAGCACCATCCTGAACAAGGGCCTGAACGAGGTCCTGAACAAGGGAAGCACCGCCATGACCACCACCTTGGAGACCTGGGGTACCGCCGAACCCGTGGAGCCGACCCTGTCGGTGCGGCAGGTTCTCACGCTGGAACGGGTCCTCGCCGGGGAACCCGAGGTGGTGGCCGGCGCCGGCCAGCTCGACCGGCTGGTGCGCTGGGTGCATGTCGCCGAGGCCGCCGACGTGGGCGTGATGCTCAGCGGCGGCGAGATGGTCCTCACCACCGGCGTACTGCTCGCGGGCGACGAGGGCGCACAGGCCGAGTACGTCCAGTCCCTGCACCGGGCGGAGGCCGCCGCCGTCGTCCTGGGCCTCGGACGGGCCTTCCCCGCGCCGCCGGACGTGATGCGCCGGGCCGCCGAGCGGTGCGGGCTGCCCATGGTCGTCCTCCACCGGCCCTTCCCCTTCGCCGAGTTGACCGAGGAGGTGCAGGCCCGGCTGGTGCGGAGCAAGTTCGCCGCCGTCAGCCTCTCGGAGGCCGTACGGACCGCGCTCACCGGGCTCATCACCGCGGGCGCCCCCCTGCAGCCTCTGCTGGACGAGGTCGCCCAGCACAGCGGCTGCCCCGTCGTCGTCACCAACCTCGCCCACCGCGTCCTCGCCACGGCGGGGGAGCGGTCGGCCGTGGACGACGTGCTGCGGGACTGGGAGCGCATCGCCCGGCAGGCCGGCGGCAGCGAGGGCGACGGCTGGATCCGCGCCGAACTCGGCGGGCGCGGGGAACGCTGGGGCCGGATCGTGCTGTGCGGCTACCGCGGCGACACCGCCACCGGGCGGCTGCTCGCCGACCGGGCCGCCGAGTCCCTCGTCCTGCACCGCATGCTCGGCGGCACCTCCGCGCACACCTGGGAGGAACAGTCCGCCCAGAGCCTGCTGACCGACCTGGTCAGCGGGGTCGTACCGGCCCGGCAGCTGCTGCCGAGGGCCCGCGCGGCCGGACTGCCGGTCAACCGGCGCACCTTCGTGCCGCTGGTCGTCCGCGACGGCGATCCGGCCGGTCTCGACCGGGTGCTGCGGATGCTGGGGCTGCCCGGGATCGTCGCCGAACTCGCCGACGGCGCCACCGCCGTCCTGCTGAGCCTGGCCCGGGACCAGGACGCCTCGGTGCTCACGGCGAACTTCGCGGCCCGGGTGCGCTCGGAGTCCGGCCGGACGGTGATCGCCGCCGCCGACGCGCGCACCGCCTGGGACGACGTCCCCGCCGGCCTGCGCGAGGCCCAGCACGTCGCCGACGCCGTCGCGGACTCCGCGGCCGTCCTGGTCCTGCCGGACGTGGTCCGCCTCAAGGACGTCCATCTGCGCGGTCTGGTCCGGCTGCTGCGGGACGACCCGCACGTCCAGTCGTTCGCGGAGCGGGAGCTGGACGGGCTGCTGTGCGCGGCGGGCGAGGACCTGCTCGCCGTCCTGCGCACCTATCTCGCCACCGGCCGCAACAAGTCCCGTACCGCCCAGCTCCACCACGTCTCCCGTCCGGCGCTGTACCGCCGCCTGGAGGCGATACAGACCCGGCTCGGCGTCGACCTCGACGACTTCGAGCAGGCCGCCTCGGTACACATCGCGCTCCTCGCGCACGACGCGCAGCAGGGCTGACAGCAGGCTGCGAAACAGCTGAGAAACACACGAAGACCTGGGAAAACGGCGGTGAAACATGGGCCCACGACAGGGTGACACCGTGGCACGCCCGACGCCCGCAGACGTGACACCGTGCAACTCAAACCGGACCCCTGGGCTTCTTAGGCTCCTCGCACACCGAGTGACCGGAGGTCCCGATGAGCACAGTGATCCGAGCCGCCCTCTTCCAGACCGCCTGGACCGGCGACAAGGAGTCGATGATCCAGGTGCACGAGCAGGCGGCCCGCGACGCGGCCGCGCAGGGCGCACAGGTCCTGTGCTTCCAGGAACTGTTCTACGGGCCCTACTTCTGCCAGGTCCAGGACAAGGCGTTCTACGAGTACGCCGAGCAGATCCCCGAGGGCCCGATCGTCCGGCGCTTCCAGGCTCTGGCCGAGGAGTTGGGCCTCGTACTGATCCTGCCGATGTACGAGGAGGAGCAGCCCGGCGTCCTCTACAACACGGCCGCGGTGATCGACGCGGACGGCTCGTACCTCGGCAAGTACCGCAAGCACCACATCCCGCAGGTCCCCGGCTTCTGGGAGAAGTTCTACTTCCGCCCCGGCAACCTGGGCTGGCCGGTCTTCGACACCGCCGTGGGCAAGATCGGCGTCTACATCTGCTACGACCGGCACTTCCCGGAGGGCTGGCGGGCGCTGGGCCTTGCGGGCGCCGAGATCGTCTTCAACCCGTCGGCCACCTCCCGCGGCCTGTCCGGCTACCTGTGGCAGCTGGAGCAGCCGGCGGCGGCCGTCGCCAACGAGTACTTCGTCGGCGCCATCAACCGGGTGGGTGTGGAGGAGTTGGGCGACAACGACTTCTACGGGACCTCGTACTTCGTGGACCCGGAAGCCCAGTTCGTCGGCGAGGTGGCGAGCGACAAGGAGACCGAACTGGTCGTCCGCGACCTCGACCTGGCCAAGCTGCGCGAGGTCCGCGACCGCTGGCAGTTCTTCCGGGACCGCCGCCCGGAGGCGTACGGCCCACTGACCGCTCCGTAGGGCCTGCCCGGACGTCCGCCGGTCCGGCCCACGGGGGCCGGACCGGCGGCACCGACCGACTCGCACCACACCAGTGTTGACCACGGCAGGAGAGGGAGCCATGAGCAGCCGTACCGTCATCCGCGGTGGCCTCGTCATCACCGCGTCCGACGAGATCCACGCCGACGTCCTGATCGAGGACGGCCGCGTCGCCGCCCTCGCCGCCTCCGGCACCCCGGCCGCCGAGGCCTGGACGGCCGAGCGCACCATCGACGCCACCGGGAAGTACGTCATCCCGGGCGGTGTCGACGCCCACACCCACATGGAACTGCCCTTCGGCGGCACCTTCGCCTCCGACACCTTCGAGACCGGCACCCGGGCGGCCGCCTGGGGCGGCACGACCACGATCGTCGACTTCGCCGTGCAGAGCGTCGGCCACAGCCTGCGCGAGGGCCTGGACGCCTGGCACGCCAAGGCCGAGGGCAACTGCGCGATCGACTACGGCTTCCACATGATCGTCTCCGACGTGCACCAGGAGACGCTGAAGGAGATGGACCTGCTGGTCGAGGAGGGCGTGACCTCCTTCAAGCAGTTCATGGCCTACCCCGGCGTCTTCTACAGCGACGACGGCCAGATCCTGCGCGCCATGCAGCGTTCCGCCGACAACGGCGGCCTGATCATGATGCACGCGGAGAACGGCATCGCGATCGACGTCCTCGTCGAACAGGCGCTGGCCCGCGGCGAGACCGACCCCCGCTACCACGGGGAGGTCCGCAAGGCGCTCCTCGAGGCCGAGGCCACCCACCGCGCCATCAAGCTCGCGCAGGTCGCGGGCGCCCCGCTGTACGTCGTCCACGTCTCGGCGATGGAGGCGGTCGCAGAGCTGGCCAGGGCGCGCGACGAGGGGCTCAACGTCTTCGGCGAGACCTGCCCGCAGTACCTGTTCCTGTCGACGGACAACCTCGCCGAGCCGGACTTCGAGGGCTCCAAGTACGTGTGCAGCACGCCCCTGCGACCCAAGGAGCACCAGGCCAAGCTGTGGCAGGGCCTGCGCACCAACGACCTCCAGGTCGTCTCCACCGACCACTGCCCCTTCTGCTTCGTGGGCCAGAAGGAGCTCGGCCGCGGCGACTTCTCGAAGATCCCCAACGGCCTTCCGGGCGTCGAGAACCGCATGGACCTGCTCCACCAGGCCGTCGTCGACGGGCACATCTCGCGCCGCCGCTGGATCGAGATCGCCTGCGCCGCCCCGGCCCGGATGTTCGGCATGTACCCGAAGAAGGGGACCATCGCGCCGGGCGCCGACGCCGACATCGTCATCTACGACCCGCACGCCGAGCAGGTCATGTCCGTCGACACGCACCACATGAACGTCGACTACTCGGCGTACGAGGGCAAGCACGTCACCGGCCGCGTCGAGACGGTCCTCTCGCGCGGCGAACTCGTCATCACCGAGCGGGAGTACACCGGGCACGCCGGACACGGCACGTACACCCCTCGGTCCACCTGTCAGTACCTCAACTAGGAGTGGCGCAGATGGACTTCGGACTCGTCCTGCAGACCGACCCGCCGGCCTCGAAGGTCATCAGCCTGATGCAGCGGGCCGAGCACAACGGCTTCACCTATGGCTGGACCTTCGACTCCGCCGTGCTGTGGCAGGAGCCGTTCGTGATCTACAGTCAGATCCTGTCGAGCACCTCGAAGTTGAAGGTCGGCCCGATGGTCACCAACCCGGGCACCCGCACCTGGGAGGTCACCGCCTCCACCTTCGCCACCCTCAACGACATGTTCGGCAACCGCACGGTCTGCGGCATCGGCCGCGGCGACTCCGCGATGCGGGTGGCGGGCCGCAAGCCCAACACGCTGGCCCGCATCAGCGAGGCCATGAAGGTCATCCGGGCCCTCGGCCGCGGTGACGAGGCCGACCTCGGCGGTACGGTGATCAGGTTCCCGTGGATCAAGCCGGGCGCCGAACTCCCCGTATGGATGGCCGCGTACGGGCCCAAGGCGCTGAAGATGACCGGCGAGGAGGCCGACGGGTTCATCCTCCAGCTCGCCGACCTCTACCTGACCGAGTACATGGTCAAGGCCGTCAAGGACGCTGCCGTCGCCGCCGGACGTGACCCGTCCGAGGTCAAGATCTGCGTCGCCGCCCCCGCGTACGTCACCGAGGACGACTCACCCGAGGCGCTCGCACACGCGCGCGAGCAGTGCCGCTGGTTCGGCGGGATGGTGGGCAACCACGTGGCCGACCTGGTCTCCAAGTACGGTGAGCACTCCGCCGCCGTACCCGACGAACTCACCGACTACATCAAGGCGCGCGAGGGGTACGACTACTCCCACCACGGGCGCGCCGACAACCCGGACACCCAGTTCGTTCCTGACGAGATCGTCGACCGGTTCTGCCTCATCGGACCGGTCGAGAAGCACATCGAGAAACTGAACGCGCTGCGCGAACTCGGCGTCGACCAGTTCGCCGTCTACGACATGCACGACGCGCAGGAAGCCACCATCGACGCGTACGGGTCGACGGTGATCCCGGCCCTCAACGGCTGACCCCGTAACTCCTCCCAACTCCCCATCCCCCCACTCCTGTTCTCCCCTCCCTCGCGTCTCGGGGGAGGGGTGCCGGAGCCCGCACGGCCTTTCCGGATCCGCCCCTCGTTTGATTGGCCTGCCCATGACCGACACCGCTCCCACGGCCATATCGCCGTCCATGCAAGTCACCCTCCCCGACGGCCGGGTGGAGCTCGCCCCGGGCGCCTCCGCCCCGGGCGCCTCCGCCCCGAGCGGCTCCTACGCCAACGAGGACCTGCTGCCGGTTCCGGTGCACAAGCGCACCTGGACCACGTACAACTTCTCCGCGCTGTGGGTCGGCATGGCTCACAACACGGCCTCCTGGACCCTGGCCTCCGGTCTGATCGCCGTCGGCATGGACTGGAAGCAGGCGGTGTTCACCATCGCCCTGGCCAATGTGATCGTGCTGGTTCCGATGCTGCTCACCGGGCACGCCGGACCCAAGTACGGCATCCCCTTCCCGGTCTTCGCCCGCGCCTCCTTCGGGGTGCGCGGCGCCAACCTGCCCGCCGTCGTACGGGCGTTGGTGGCGTGCGGCTGGTTCGGCATCCAGACCTGGATCGGCGGCGAGGCGATCTACTTCCTCGCCGGGAAGCTCATCGGCGACAGCTGGGCGAACGCCTCGCACATCGGCGGCTACGCCTGGACCATGTGGCTGTCGTTCGCGCTGTTCTGGGTGCTCCAGGTCGCGATCATCTACCGGGGCATGGAGACGATCCGCCGGTTCGAGAACTGGGCGGCGCCCTTCGTGCTCGTCGGCGCGCTGGTGATGCTGGTCTGGATGAGCAACAAGGCGGGCGGGTTCGGTCCGCTGCTCGACCAGCCCTCCAAGCTCGGCTGGGGCGGCCACTTCTGGAAGCTGTTCTGGCCGTCCCTCATGGGCATGATCGGCTTCTGGTCCACGCTGTCGCTGAACATCCCCGACTTCACCCGCTACGGCAAGAGCCAGAAGGCGCAGACGTGGGGGCAGGCGCTCGGTCTGCCGACCACCATGACACTGTTCGCGTTCCTGTCGGTGATGGTGACCTCCGGTTCGCAGGCCGTGTACGGCCAGGCGATCTGGGACCCGGTACAGCTCGCCGCCAAGACGGACAACGTCGTGGGCCTGCTGTACGCGCTGGTCACCGTGCTGGTGGCGACCCTGTCCGTGAACATCGCGGCCAACCTGGTCTCGCCGGCCTTCGACTTCTCCAACATCGCGCCCCGGAAGATCAGTTTCCGGGCCGGCGCGCTCGTCACCTGTGTCCTCGGCGTGCTGATCTTCCCGTGGAAGCTGTACTCCGACCCGCAGGGCTACATCTTCACCTGGCTCGGCCTGGTCGGCGGCCTGCTCGGCACGGTCGCCGGCATCCTCATCGCCGACTACTGGATCCTGCGCCGCGGCAAGCTCGACCTGACGGACCTGTACCGCACGGGCGGCCGCTACTGGTACGAGGGCGGCTGGAACTGGCGGGCTGTCGTGGCCTTCGTGGCCGGCGGTGTCCTCGCCATCGGCGGCGCCAGCTTCAAGCCGCTGATCGACGGACGGCCCGTCCCGGCCCTGGAGCCACTGGCCGACTACGGCTGGGCGGTCGGCCTGGGCACGTCGATGGTGCTCTACCTGGTGCTGATGCTGGCGCGCGGACGGGACCGTCTCGACGCTTGATCCGGCCCCGGGGACTGGGAGGACGGTCAGCTCTTCCGGCCGTCCTCCAGCACCGCCACCGCCTCCTTGGCGGCCTTGATGGCACCCTTGTTGATCACATCAGTACTGGGTGCCTTCTTGGTCTCGAAGTCGCTGCCGTTGTACGTGACGGTCACCAGCACGTTGGACACCCGGACCAGCACCACGCCCTCGCGGGTCTGCTGCTTGTCCTGAGTCGTGAGGTTCACGACCGAGTAGCCCGAGTCGCCGACCCCGGGCACGTCCCCGCCGCCGCTCTTCTCCGTCACCGTCTCCTGGTACGACTGCCGCGCCGCCTCGTCCGACTCCGTGACCTCGTAGGACACGTCCAGCCAGCGGTAGTCGTATCCCTTGAGCGCGTTCCAGGAGCAGGTGCGGCGCACCTTCGCGTCCGTGGACGCGATCTCCTTGCCTGCCGTCCTGGCGCCCGGCACCAGCGACGTGATCGTCTTCTTCGCCACGCTCGTGCACGGCGCCGGTGCGGCGGCGTACGTCTTGGAGGCCGCCGACGTCGAGGGGGCGGAGGCGGACTGGGTCGCGGTCTTCTGCTCGTCCTTGTGCTCGGCGGCCGGTGCCGCGGCGAACGGACCGGACGACAGGGCCCAGCCCGCCGCGGCGAGCACGATGACGGGCGACAGCCGCGCGGTGAGGGCGAGCGGCAAGGGAAGAGAGCTGGAACGCACGGCGCACTTTTCGTGGGGGACGGTGCGGAGCGGGTCCGCACTGCGGACGGGACGCCAGTGTCACACGAGTCCTTGTGGGGCGGAAGTGCCAACTCGCTCCGTGGCGGCGTGGTGACTGGGTCCCACCACCGATGCGCCAAGTGTCCGCTTATGTCCGTGTGATGGGGCGGTTGAGCGCCGACTCGATACGGTCCACGGCCGTGAACGCCCCGTTGGCAACGAGGTGCACCAGACAGTGGTCGGTGTGCTCCGGCCGCCGCCAGGCCGCCACGTGCTCGTCCGTGATCCGGTACGGCGCGAGGGCCGCCGGCCTCGCGAGACGCGTGCCGGCAAGCCTGTGAGCCGGGGCCGGCGACGGCACGCGACAACTGAGCCGCGGGTGAATATCCCGTTGCGCGCGGTGAGCGGCGGTCAGCACCCTGAGTCGATGACCGACACGACACGGCGGCAACATCCCGCGGTCCCCGAGGAGATCCTCGCCTACTACGCCCAGGGCACGGAGGACGCCCGCCTCAGAGACGGCGGCGCGCCCGCCGGGCGCCTGGAGTTCTGGCGTACCCAGGACGTGCTGCGGCGCTTACTGCCCGCGGCCCCCGCACGCGTACTGGACGTCGGCGGCGGCAGCGGAGTGCACGCGGAGTGGCTCGTGCGGGACGGATACCAGGTCGAACTCGTCGATCCCGTACCGCTCCACGTCGAGCAGGCCTCCCGGCTGCCCGGAGTGACGGCCCGGTCCGGCGACGCCCGCTCGCTGCCGGCCGACGACCGCGCGTACGACGTGGTCCTGATGCTCGGCCCGCTGTACCACCTGCCCGAACGGGCCGATCGCCTACGGGCGTTGGCCGAGGCGCACCGCGTGGTCCGCCCGGGCGGGCTGGTGGTCGCGGCCACCATCAACCGATTCGCGCAACTGCACGACCTGCTGCGCGAGGAGCGCTACTTCATCCCCCTGCACCGCGAACGCACCGACGCCGTCCTGGTGGACGGCAGGCACCCCTTCCACGACGACGGCTTCTTCACCGTCGCCTATTTCGCCCGACCGGACGAGGTGCCCACGGAGTTCACCGACGCGGGTCTCACCGTCGAGGGCCAGTACGGCGTCGAGGGCGTCGCCTGGCTCATGGGCGGCGTCGAGGTCTGGCTGGACGACCCGGACCGCCGCGAGGCCGTGCTGGCGGCGAGCCGGCACATCGAGTCCGACCCGACCCTCCTCGGAGCCAGCGGCCACCTGCTCACCGCGGGCAGACGGTAACCGCGGCTGCGTACGATCACCGGACCGCCGCCGCGCAGTGAGGAGCCGCCCGTGTTCACCACCCGACCCGCCCTCCAGGGGGCTTCGGCATGGAGGCCTTCAAAGCAAGGTCCCGGACTGCGAGGGAAGGAGCCTTACCGGGTGGCACTCACGCGTTCGTCAGGTCTGTGGCCTCGGCGCGGTGGCGACCCTTCGGTAGTGCCGTCTTGGCGGTCAGTCCGCGGGACTGCCACGCGTTGTCGCGGAGTTTGAACAGTGCCCAGTAACGAGTGGGGCACAGGAGCACGATGTTCATGAACACGGCCGTCGGGGTTCCGACGAGCCACGAGCGCCACCGCTGGCGTGTGGTCATGTCTGGCCGCATGAGGACGTACAGACCTGACTGGCCGTACCGGACCACGAGGTATACACCGAGGTAGACAAGGGCTACGCCGGGGTTGTCGTACCGGCCGCCCAAGGTCATCAGCGTCATCACGAGAGTCCAGACCAGCATCACGGGGGTGATGACGAGCTGGAGGAGGCCGAAGGTCGGCGATATGAGCTGTTTGAGGGAAAGCCGGGCATAGACGAACGGCAGCATCCACCACCACGACCGGGCCCAGCGCAGGCGCTGACGGTAGGTCTTCTTGAGCGTGGTCGGCATGTCTGTGATCACGCCGGCCTCGTTGACGGCCACGACCTCACCGCGCATGAGGGCCCGCAGCGCAAGCCAGCGATCGTCGCCCGTGCCGCATTCCACCTCGTAGGCGTCCAAGTGGTCGTAGAGCAGCTCGGCCCGGTAGAGGGCCAGTGCGCCCGAGGTGGTCTCCAGCGCTCCGAGCATGGAGCGCGAGGAGCGCATCATCACGCACGAGGTGCCGATGTCGATGTCGGCGGCCCGGGAGACCCAGGTCTCCTCGAAATTGCGGATGTAGATCATCCCGGTGGTGGCCTGGATCTTCGGATTGCTCATGGCCCGCAGCTGCTGCTCCAGCGCATCCGGGAAGGGCTCGCCGTCCGAGTCGATGGTGAGGACGAAGTCGAAGCGTTTGCCCTGCGACTGGAGGTGGCGCAGTACCGTGACCTGCGCTCCGCGCTTGCCCTTGTTCTCCTGCCGGTGCCAGTGGACCCGAGGGTGCTCGAAGGACTGAACGGGGTGCTGCGTGGAGCCGTCGTCGATCACATGGATCTCGTCGACCCGGTGTGTCTGGGCCAGCAGTGACCGCACCGTGCGGTGCAGGTTTTCCGTGGGTTCCTCGAAGGCGGGGATGATGGCTACCGTCCGGCCAGTAGCCACGGGCAGGTGGGTGAAGGACCTGCCTTTCAGGAACGAGACCAGGCAGAGCACGATCACCGCCATGCCGAGCCACCAGTAGGCAGTCAGGATCGGGCTCTTCGACTGAAGGTGCACCACCACGGTGGCGGCGGCCAGAGCCGCCACCACCACGCTGGTCACCACGGTCAAGCGGATCCGTGGTGAAGTGCTCAAGCGGTCACCCGCTTGCCGCGGGTGGCCAGGCGGAAGACCGCCACGCCACTGATCACGAAGAGCATGGCCGCCAGTACGATCCACCCCAGAGCGGTGCCGCCCGTAGCGGCCAGCGCGGCTCCCCCGGTGGCCGTGCCGATCGCGGCACCCACACCATTTTGTCCGTACATGTTGTCCTCTTTCTCGGGCGTCACAGACACCCGGCGTTGTCGCGGGTCGGTAGTGCACCGGGTATGTTCAGCGCACGGCTGCCTCGTCGGCGGACTCCGTGACGTTGCATGCTCCCGTGGACGTCAGCCGACTCACGGACTCCTGATTTCGGCCCGGGGGCGTACCCCCTGCGATTTCCCGGCAATGGCAGGAGTTGCCTGCCGGGAAGCCGATAGCCTGCCGCGTGTACACGGCAGCGCGGCTGTTGACCCTCTGCTCCCTAGAGCCGCTCGACGTGCGGAGCTGTCGCCATGACGCCACGGGTGTCGAGGACGTAGGCGGCCTCGGCGGCGACCCGGGCGAGATCGAACTCGGCGTGCGCGGTCAGCAGGACCACCGCATCGAAATCGGCGAGGCTCGCGTCGTTCTCCGCAGCGGCGAAGGGAATCTCTCGTGATCCGCCGTCCGGCAGATAGGGGTCTACGACAGTGATGTCCGCGCCCATGTCGCGCAGGCGGTCGATGACTTGGACGGCCGGCGATTGACGGGCGTCCGCAGTCCCCGGCTTGTAGGCGGTGCCCAGGGCGAGGATACGAGCACCGTGGACGCTTCGGCGGAAGCGGCGGCTGAGTGCGTCCTGCAGACGGCGCACCACGTAGTCGGGCTGGCTGTCGTTGATGTCCTGTGCCAGCTCGATGAGCCGGAAGGTCTGCCCGTGCTGCGTCTTGACGTGATGGCTGAGGTAGACAGGGTCGATGGGCAGGCAGTGCCCGCCGACGCCCGGCCCGGGCAGGAACTTGGTGAATCCGAAGGGCTTGGTCGCGGCCAGCTCCAGGGTGTGCCACACGTCGACGCCCAGTGTGTGGGCCATCCGGGACAGCTCGTTGACCAGCGCGATGTTGACGTGCCGGTAGGTGTTCTCGAACACCTTGGCCAGCTCGGCTTCCTCCAGTCCTGAGGCCGGCACGGTGGCGTCGGTGACCGTGTCGTAAAAGGCCTTCACCTGATGCAGGCACGCCTCGGTGAGCCCGGCGACGATCTTGGGCGTGTTCTCCAGCCGCCACACGGTGTTACCGGGATCGATGCGCTCGGGGCTGAACCCGACATGGAAGTCCCGTCCTGCTGTCAGCCCTGACCCCGTCTCCAGCAGTGGTATGAGGACGTCTCGGGTGGTGCCGGGGTGCGTGGTGGACTCCAGCACCACGGTCACCCCCGGTTCCAGCCGCACGGCCAGCTCACGGGCGGCATCGCGCACGCAACTCAGGTCCGGCGTGCGGTCGGTGAGTGGTGTGGGCACGGTGATGACGGCGACGTCGAAGCCCTTGAGCTCCTCCGGGTCGTCCGTCGGCCGGTACGCCCCCGAGCGCAGCAGGTCCTGCAGACGCGTGGATTCGATGTCCTCGATGTAGGAGGATCCCGCGGCCAGTTGGGCGCAGCGCTGCCCGTCGGGCTCGTATCCGGTCACGGTGTGGCCGGCCTCGGCGGCCCGTAAGGCCAGGGGCAGGCCGACATATCCCTGCCCGAGAACACAGACGTGCATGGTGGTTTCCTCAGCTTCAGTCGGCCCGCGGCCATGCGCGGGCCGAAAAGATCGGCGCCCCTGATTTGCGGCCACCTGGTCCTGAAGCAGGCGGCCGCGGCGTCGGGTACTGCGTGATGTGCTGGGTGGGACGGCCTTTGCTGCGACCCCCCAGTTGGGTTGCAGTGACGCCCCAGTTGAGTCATCGTCGGCTCAACGACCGGTCCAGGCCCCCTGCCTGAACATGCGCGAGACACGCGCAACGATCTTCACAAATCCCCCTCATGTGTGGACATCCAGAGTTCAACAAGCCGCCCGGAAGCGGAAGTCCCTTTACTCATTCGAAACATTTGAATCGCTCGCGCCATTCATGTCTGCAGTCGGCGGCGACGTCAAACACTGGACTCAACAGGGACTTTGCGGCGTCTCGGTTCGGGTCGGAGTCGGCGTGGACGGCTCCGTTCGTGGCCTGTCTGTAGGACGACCCATCGACCGAGATGGCTGTGCCGAGATGTGGAAAGCCTTCACAACTTCCCCCTACTGTGCATGATAAAGGATTCAACAACAGATCTGGAAACGGAAGGCTCGTTGCTGTTCTGCGACATGACGAGTGGTTGCGTTTCGAAAGACAGCGCGCTCTGGGTGTGCGCCCCATGTACCACCCCTTCGGGCCACCCAACCGGTGGTGTCCTCCCATGAGTCGGAGCGGGTGACGGCACGCGGCGGAGATCACCGGTCCTGGTGATCCTGCCGCCGGACGGCTCTGGGGGCGTGACGGATTGCGGTAGACCGGGGACGGTGGTCCTGCTGCAGGCACGATGTCCGACGGAGAAGCAATGAGCGCTCAGCCGCATACGTACGCCGTGGCCGACCCCGAAACCGCACTCAAGTACGCGATCCAGCACATCCAAGGTGCGTCGAGGGGGTCATCCAGCCGATCGTGCCGTCCTGGGGGATCATGAGAACGTCGCCGACCTGATCCGAGAGCAACTCGGACCTGTCCTGCGCAGGCTGGGCTGTCGGGCCGCCTCCGGAAACCTGGACCTGCCGGGGACGAGCAACTGGTACGTGCCGGACCTGGCCGTCGTACCGAGCGAGGTCGCCAAAGGAGCGGGCGCGCTGCTGCGCGACCAGACGCTGCTGATCGTCGAGATCACCTCGGAGAGCAACGGGGACACCGACCGCGTGGTCAGACGGAAGCGCTACGCGGAGTATGGGGCTCCGCTTTATCTGCTCATCGATCGTCAGCTTAGGTCCTGCACGCTGTACGCCGCTCCCGGGCAACTCGGCTACACCGAGGCCAAGGGCCCGGTGCCGTTCGGGACGCCCGTATCACTGCCGGATCCGTTCAGTCTGGAGCTCGACACCTCGGAGTTCTGACTTCTGTCGGTAGTTCTGACTCCTCTTTGCCGCCGTGGGCAGGCGGCTTCCCTGGAGCCGCGGCCATCCTCCGCCTGATCGTGACTGCGTACGATCACGAGACCCGCCGCCGCGCAGTGAGGAGCCACCCGTGTTCACCACCCGACCGACCCTCCAGGGCACCTTCGGCATGGTGTCGTCCACGCACTGGCTGGCCTCGCAGTCGGCGATGGCCGTGCTGGAGGACGGGGGTAACGCCTACGACGCCGCCGTCGCGGGGGCGTTCGTGCTGCATGTGGTCGAGCCGCATCTCAACGGGCCCGCCGGTGAGGTGCCGATCCTGCTCGCGCCGGCGGGCGGGGAGGTGCGGGTGCTGTGTGGGCAGGGCGTCGCGCCGGCCGGGGCGACGGTCGCGCACTACCGGGGGCTCGGCCTGGACCTCGTCCCCGGCACCGGACCGCTCGCGGCCGCCGTGCCCGGCGCCTTCGACGCCTGGATGCTCCTGCTGCGGGACCACGGCACCAAGTCCCTCGCCGACGTCCTCGGGTACGCCATCGGGTACGCCGAACACGGGCACGCGCCCGTGGAGAACGTCGGGGCGACCGTCGAGACCGTGCGGGAGCTGTTCGAGACGGAGTGGACGTCCTCGGCGGACGTGTACCTGCCGGGAGGCAGGGCGCCCCGGCCGGGCGAGCTCTTCCGCAACCCCGCCCTCGCCGCCACCTGGAAGCGACTGCTCGCCGAGACCGCCGGGGCGGGAGACCGCGAGGCGCAGATCGAGGCGGCGCGGGATGTGTGGCGCACCGGGTTCGTCGCCGAGGCCCTGGTGCGGCAGGCGTGGCGGCCCACCATGGACACCAGCGGCGCACGGCACACCGGCACGCTCACGGCCGCCGACCTCGCCGGCTGGTCCGCGACCTACGAGGCGCCGGCGACGTACGACTGGAACGGCTGGACCGTGTGCAAGGCCGGCCCGTGGAGCCAGGGCCCGGTTCTCCTCCAGCAGCTCGCCCTGCTCCCGCCCGAGCTGCCCCGCTACGGCTCCGCGGACTACGTCCACCTGCTGATCGAGGGCTGCAAGCTCGCCATGGCCGACCGGGAGGCCTGGTACGGGGACGCGGCCGAGGTGCCGCTCGCGGAACTGCTGTCGCAGGAGTACAACGCGGGGCGGCGGGAGCTGGTGGGGGAGAAGGCCTCGTACGAACTGCGGCCCGGCAGCCCTGGAGGGCGTACGCCGCGCCTGTGCGGCCACGCGGGCCTGGTGATCGGCGACAAACCCGGGTTCGACCCGCTGGGGGCCGGTGAACCGACGGTCGCGGTCCATGACGTGCCCGGCGCCGGCGAGCCCACCGTCGCCAAGCACCCGACGTCCCCGGTCCCGGGGGAGCCCGAGGTGGACGCCGACGGACTCACCCGGGGCGACACCTGCCACCTCGACGTCGTCGACCGCTGGGGCAACATGGTCGCGGCCACGCCCAGCGGCGGCTGGCTGCAGTCCAACCCCGTCGTGCCCGAGCTGGGCTTCCCGCTCGGGACCCGGCTGCAGATGACCTGGCTGGAGGAGGGGCTGCCGAACTCCCTCACCCCGGGCTGCCGCCCCCGCACCACCCTCACGCCCTCGATCGCGTTGCGCGACGGCGTGCCGGTGATGGCGTTCGGGACGCCCGGCGGGGACCAGCAGGACCAGTGGCAGCTGCACTTCTTCCTCGCGGTCGCACTGCGCGCCCGGGCCCGCGGCGGACTCGACCTCCAGGGCGCCATCGACGCCCCGAACTGGCACAACGACAGCTTCCCCGGCTCCTTCTACCCCCGCGGCACGCGTCCGGGCAGCGTCACGGTGGAGTCCCGCACGGACGCCCGGGTCGTCGAGGAGCTGCGGCGGCGTGGGCACGACGTGACCGTGGGTGATCCCTGGTCGGAGGGCCGACTGTGCGCGGTCGCCCGGGACCCGGAGACCGGCATCCTGTCGGCGGCGGCCAACCCGCGGGGCATGCAGGGGTACGCGGTCGGCCGCTGAACCCGGTGCCGGCCGCTGAACCCGACGCCGGCCTCGCGCGCGGCGCCGGGCCCCGGTGTTCATGGTGATTCCACCCGCTGTGCACCGGCCGGGCGGGGGGTGTCAGTGGCGCGTGCTCTCATGGAATCGTGATCGAAGACATCAAAGATAAAGAAGACATCAACGGCAAAGAAGACAGGGAAGCCATCGACGAGTTTCTCGCCCGCCACTCGGCCGACGTGGAGGAGGCCGTCCGCAGGGCGGCCGCCGCCGAGATCATGCCGCGCTTCCGCCGGCTCGCCGCCCACGAGATCGATCAGAAGGCCGGCCCGCATGACCTGGTGACGGACGCCGACCGCAATGCCGAGCTGTATCTCACCGAGGTGCTCGGCGCCCTGCTGCCCGGCTCGGTCGTGGTCGGCGAGGAGGCGGTGCACGCGAATCCGGTGTCGTACGAGGCGATACAGGCCGACGCCCCGGTCTGGATCGTCGACCCGGTGGACGGGACACGGCAGTTCGTGCACGGCGAGCCGGGCTTCTGCACGCTGGTGGCGCTGGCCTTGCGCGGAGTCCTCCTCGCCTCGTGGACGTACGCCCCCGCCCGTGACCAGATGGCCACGGCGGTGCGCGGACAGGGCGCCTTCCTCGACGGCGAGCGGCTGGTGGCGGGCACCCCGGAGCCGGACCGTGAGCTTCGTGTGGCCACCTCGCACCCGGACTACACGACCGAGGAACAGAAGCAGGCCCTGCGGGGCCTGTGGACCGACGGCGTCGCCCCGCGCGCGTGCGGTTCGGCCGGTCTGGAGTACCTGGCCGTCGCCCGGGGCGAGTCGGACGCCACCGCGTTCTCCTGGGAAGCGGCCTGGGACCACGCGGCCGGCCTGCTCCTGGTGGAGGAGGCGGGCGGCGCCCACCTGACCCGCGCGGGCGAGCCGTTCCGGATCACCGGAAACAATGCGCTCCCGTTCACCGCGGCACGGGACGCGGCCACGGCCCGCCGGGTGATGGAGCTGCTGCGGGCGCAGTAGCCCTCGAAGGCCAGGGGTGCGGTAGTCCCCGGAGGCCAGGGAGCCGCGACAGCCCTCGGCCGCCGTAGCCGGTGACCGTAGCCGAAGCCTCCACCCTTGGCGACGCCCCGCCCGGCCCCTGTCAGTACTCCGTCATATCCTGATCCTTACAGGCCATCGGCTGACGAAGGAGTCCGAAGGTGCCGTCGATGCTCGATGTGGTCGTGGTGGGTGCGGGGCCGAACGGGCTGACCGCTGCCGTGGAGCTGGCCCGGCGCGGGTTCTCCGTGGCCGTCTTCGAGGCCCGCGACACCATCGGCGGAGGGGCCCGCACCGAGGAGCTCACCCTCCCCGGCTTCTGGCACGACCCGTGTTCGGCGGCCCATCCGCTCGGCATCAACTCTCCCGCGTTCCGCGCGATGCCCCTGGAGCGGTACGGCCTGGAGTGGCTGCACGCCGACCTGCCCATGGCGCATCCCTTCACCGATGGCACCGCCGCCGTCCTGGCCCGGTCGGTCGGTGAGACGGCCGCCTCGTTCGGACCGCGGGACGCGGGCCCGTACCGCAGGCTGGTCGAGCCCTTCCTGCCCCGCTGGGACACCCTCGTCCGGGACTTCATGTCCCTGCCCCTGACCGCGCTGCCCCGCGACCCGGTCACCCTCGCCCGCTTCGGCCTCGCAGGTCTGCCCCCCTCGACCTGGCTGATGCGACGCTTCCGCGACGAGCGGGCGAAGACCCTGCTCGCCGGGCTCGTGGCGCATGTCATGGCCCCGCTCGGCGGTTTCGCCACCGGCGGCATCGCCCTGGTCTTCGCCCTCGCGGCGCACGCCCGCGGCTGGCCCGTGGCCCGTGGCGGCTCCCAGTCCGTCTCCGACGCGCTCGCCGCCTACCTCAAGGATCTCGGCGGCACCGTCCACACCGACTACGAGGTCAAGCGCCTCGACGATCTGCCGCCCGCCCGCGCCTACGTCTTCGACACCTCGCCCACCGCCCTGGCCCGCATCGCCGGCTTCGGCAGCCACTACGCGAACTTCCGGTACGGCCCCGGCGTCTTCAAGATCGACTACGCCCTGGACGGCCCGGTGCCCTGGACCGCGCCCGAGGCGCACCGGGCCACCACCGTGCAGATCGGCGCCGACAGCACCGAGATCGGCACCGCCCTGCGCGCCGCCTCCCGCGAGGGCCGGGCACCCGGGAAACCGTTCCTGATAACCGTGCAGCCCAGCGTCGTCGACCCCACCCGGGCCCCGGCCGGCAAGCACGTCTTCTGGGCGTACGGCCATGTCCCCAGCGGCTGGACCGGCGACCTGACCGACGCCGTCGAACGCCAACTGGAGCGTTTCGCCCCGGGCTTCCGTGACCTGGTCCTGGCCCGCGCGACCGCCGGACCACCCGAAATCGCCGCCCGCAACGCCAACTACATCGGCGGCGACATCGCCACCGGCGCGGTCTCGGGACTCCAGACCCTGCTGCGCCCCAAGCTCTCCTTGTTCCCTTACGGCACGCCGCACCCGGCCGTCTTCATCTGCTCGTCGGCCACGCCGCCCGGACCCGGAGTGCACGGCATGTCGGGGCACAACGCGGCCAAGGCCGTGTGGCGGAGGCTGCGCCGGACATGACCACGATCACCCTCGTCCAGGGCGACATCACCCGGCAGAGCGCCGACGCCATCGTCAACGCGGCCAACTCCTCCCTGCTCGGCGGAGGCGGCGTGGACGGCGCCATCCACCGGCGCGGCGGCCCCGCGATCCTGGCGGACTGCCGCCGGCTCCGCGCCGGCCACTACGGCAAGGGCCTGCCCACCGGTCAGGCGGTGGCGACGACCGCGGGAGAGCTGGACGCGCGCTGGGTGATCCACACCGTGGGCCCGCGCTACAGCGAGGAGGAGGACCGGTCGGAGTCGCTGGCCTCCTGTTACCGGCAATCGCTGCGCGTCGCCGACGAGTTGGGCGCCCGTACGGTCGCGTTCCCGGCCGTCTCCGCCGGCATCTACGGCTGGCCGCTGGGGGACGCCGCCCGCATCGCCGTGGAGACGGTGCGGGCCACGGACACGGCGGTCGAGGAGGTCCGGTTCGTACTCTTCGACGAGCGGGCGTACGAAGCCTTCGCGGAGCGGGTGGGCTGACGGGTCAGGCGGGACGTCGAGCCGCTCTTGCGCGCCTCACGCCGACGAGCCGCTCTTGGGTGCTTCACACCGACGAGCCGTTCTTGTGCGCCTTACGCCGCGTCGGACATGACCCGGTACGACGGCGACGGGCGGGGTGTCATCGTCGGATGCGGTGCCATGGTCGGATGCAGCAGTCCGGTCTCGTAGGCGAAGATCACCGCCTGGACGCGGGTGCGGGCGCCGATCTTGGTCAGGATGTGGCTGACGTGCGACTTGACGGTCGTCGGGGCGATGGAGAGCTGTTCGGCGATCTCGGCGTTGGAGCATCCCGAGGCGACCGCCGTGAGCACGTCCCGTTCGCGCTCGGTGAGGGCTTCGAGCCGGGGCGCCGGAGCGTTCACCGGGACGGGGCGCTGTCTGCGGACGACGTCGATGAGCTCACGGGTCAGGTCGGAGGAGATGACCGCGTCTCCGACGGCGACCGTGTGGATGGCCGCGGTCAATTGGTCGGGAGTGACGTCCGGGTTGATGAATCCGCCGGCCCCGGCGCGCAGGGCGGCGGAGGCGTGGGTGTCGTGGCCGGTGGTGCTCAGCAGGAGCACGCGAGAGGACCGGGCGAGACGGCGTACCGTCTCGATGCCGCCGGTGCCGAGACCGCGGCCGTCCATGAGGACCACATCCGGTCGGAGCCGGTCGGTCAGGGGAATAGCTTCGGCTTCGGTGGCTGTTTCCCCGACGACGGTCAGACCGGGTCGGGCCGCCAGGAGCATGCGCAGGCCGAGCCGCTGCAGAGACTGCTGGTGGACGACGAGTACGGTGATCATGCTCCTCCCTCCTGAACGAAACTGTTTCGTTCACTTTGATGTCATCAGACTAGCCCCGGCGTTATCGAAACGGCACCGTTTTGGTTGTGGCCTGCGTCACGTGCGCGTGAAAGTCGCCCAACAGGACCGAACAAAGTCCGACAGGATCATTGCTTCGATTGTGTGCGAGTTCTAGGGTTCCCTGGCTGACGCACCTTTCTTCCCACGCACCGTCAACTCACGCACCGTCAACTAACGCACGCTCACGCACCCCTCAGTCCGCACCCCACTGTCGAACCGAGGAAGGCCCCACATGCCGCACCCGCACCCGCACGTGCCTGACACCGACCGGCCGCTCGTCAGTCGCCGCCGTCTTCTGGAAGGGGGCGCCGCCGTCATAGGGGCGCTCGCCCTGTCCGCGTCCCCCTCTCTCGCGCAGGCGGCCGGCCGGCGCGCGGCGGCGGACGGCTCGCCGGAGTGGAACGGTCACATCGACGTCTTCCGGCTGGGCTCCGAGCCCGCGCACACCACCCTCATGCCGTACCAGGACGTCAGACAGGCCCTGGCCGCCGACCGCACCCGCTCGCCGTACCGCCTCAGCCTCGACGGCACCTGGAAGTTCGCCCATGCCGACCGCCCCGACGACCGGGACGTCGACTTCCACCGCACCGACCTGGACGACGCCGCCTGGGACACCATCCCGGTCCCCTCCGCCTGGCAGACGCACGGCTACGACTCGCCGATCTACGTCAACATCACCTACCCGTGGTGGGGCCCCAACGGCCTCGGCGAGGAGGCGCAGCCGCCGGCCGCGCCCACCCGCCACAACCCCGTCGGCCAGTACCGGCGCACCTTCACCGTCCCGCGCGACTGGTCCGGGCGGCGCACCTTCCTGCACTTCGAGGGCGTGAAGTCCGCCCACTACGTGTGGATCAACGGGGAGTTGGTCGGCTACCACGAGGACTCCTACGACCCCGCCGAGTACGACATCACCCGGCACCTGAAGCCGGGCACCAACCAGATCGCCGTCGAGGTCTACCGCCACTCAGACGGCGACTGGCTGGAGGACCAGGACATGATCCGGCTGAGCGGCATCTTCCGCTCGGTCTACCTCTACTCCACGCCCGCCGTGCACCTGCGCGACTTCAAGCTGGACACTCCGCTCAGCGACGGCTACTCGGCCGCCGAACTGTCGGTCACCGCGAGCGTCCGGGACTACGGCGGCACCGGCGGCGGCCGGTACTCCGTGGAGACACAGCTCTACGACGACGGCGGACACCCCGTCTGGTCCCGCCCGTTGCAGCAGACGGTCGAGCTCGGCGCCGGCGACGAGACGACCGTACAGGCCGCGAAGTCGGTGCCCGCGCCGCGCCTGTGGTCGGCCGAGCACCCGAACCTCTACACCGCCGTGCTCCGGCTGCGCGACCCGGCCGGCAAGGTGATCGAGACCCTCTCGCACCGGGTCGGCCTGCGCGAGTTCGCGCTCAAGGACGGGCTGATGCGCATCAACGGCAAGCCGGTCTCCTTCCGGGGCACCAACCGGCACGAGATGCACCCCACCCGCGGCTCGGCGCTCACCCGCGCGGAACTGGTCGAGGACATCGGCATCATCAAGCGGCTGAACATCAACAGCGTCCGCACCTCGCACTACCCCAACAACCCGCTGTGGCTCGAACTCGCCGACGAGTACGGCCTGTACCTCGTGGACGAGACCAACCTCGAGACGCACGGCATCCGGGACCAGTACCCCGGCGACCACGCCGACTGGACCGCGGCGTGCGTGGCCCGCGCCCAGAGCATGGTCCACCGCGACAAGAACCACGCCTCGGTCGTCATCTGGTCGCTGGGCAACGAGGCGGGCGGCGGCAGCACGTTCACCGCCATGCACGACTGGATCCGCTCCTACGACTCCACCCGCGTCATCCAGTACGAGGGCGACGACCGCCCGGGGATCAGCGACATCCGCTCCGAGATGTACGACAGCCCCTCCCGGGTCGAGGCCCGGGCGAAGGACACCGGTGACACCCGGCCGTACGTGATGATCGAGTACTCCCACGCGATGGGGAACTCCAACGGCAACTTCAAGAAGTACTGGGACGTCGTCCGCCGCCACGACGTGCTGCAGGGCGGCTGGATCTGGGACTTCGTCGACCAGGCCCTGAGCTGGCCGACCCCGACGCGCAAGCTGCTCACCGAGTCCGGGCCCGCCGCCCTGACCGGCGAGGTCATCGCCCCCAGCGGCACCTTCGCCCGCGACAAGGGTGTCTTCGGCGGCACCGTCTTCCCCCGCGACGAGCGTCTCGACCTCACCGGCTCGCTCACGCTGGAGGCCTGGGTCACCCCGCACGTCACCGGCGGCCACCAGCCGATCCTCGCCAAGGGCGACACCCAGTACGCCCTCAAGCAGTCCGACCGGACCCTGGAGTTCTTCATCCACGGCGACGGCCAGTGGGTCACCGCCAGCTGGGCGCTGCCGGAGGACTGGACCGGCCGTGAGCACCACATCGCCGGCGTCTTCGACGCGCAGGCCGGCACGCTCACCCTCCACGTGGACGGTGCGGTACGGGCCACCCGGACCACCACCCGGCGCCCCGCCGTCAACACCGCGCCCCTGGCCCTGGCCACCGACGTCGACAACCCGACCCGCGAGTTCAGCGGCACCGTCCGGCGGGCACGCGTGTACGCCCGGCCCCTGACCGCGACCGAGCTGGCCTCCGACGGCCGTGGTCCCGGTGACGACGGGGTGCGGTTCTGGTTCGACGCCGGCACCGTGGACCTCACCGAGAAGCGGCCCCGCGACCGGACGTTCCTCGCCTACGGCGGCGATTGGGGCGACAACCCCAACGACGGGCCGTTCTGCGGCAACGGCATCGTCACCGCCGACCGCGGCCACACCGGCAAGGCCGCCGAGGTCAAGCAGATCTATCAGGCGATCAACGCGGCGCCCGCGTCCGGTGACACCGTCATCTCGGGCCGGGTCACCCTCACCAACGAGTACCTGTTCACCAACCTCCGTGAGTTCGACGGACGTTGGTGGCTCACCGCCGACGGCAAGGTCGTCCAGAGCGGCAAGCTGAGCCGCGACCAGCTCGATGTCGCACCGCTGACCAGCAAGGACATCACGGTCCCGGTACGGCTGCCGGCGAACCCGGCACCCGGCACGGAGTACTTCCTGCACCTGTCCTTCACCACCAAGGAGCCCACGAAGTGGGCCAGGGCCGGCTTCGAGACAGCCAAGCAGCAACTCCCCGTCGCCGCGAGCAGCCCGGCCGTGACACCCGTACCCCTGGAGAGCGTCCCGGCGCTGCGCCATGAGGACACCGACAAGGCCGTCACCGTCCGGGGCCGGGGATTCTCCGTCACCGTCGACAAGAGCAGCGGCACCATCACGTCGTACGAGGCCTCAGGCGTCCGGCTCATCACCTCGGGGCCCGTCCCGAACTTCTGGCGGGCGCCCACCGACAACGACCGGGGCAACGGCCAGCACACCCGCAACCAGACCTGGCGCGACGCGGGTTCCCGGCGCGAGGTCACCGACGTCAGTGTCCGCGCCCTGCGTGACAAGGCCGTCGAGATCAAGGTCAGCGGCACGCTGCCGACGACCGTCGAGTCGACGTACAGCACCACGTACACGGTCTTCGGCAACGGCGAGATCAAGGTCGACAACACCCTGCACCCCGGGGCGACGTCACTGCCGTACATCCCCGAGGTCGGCACCCTGCTGTTCCTGCCCAAGCGCCTGGACCGCCTGCACTACTACGGCCGCGGTCCCGAGGAGAACATGTGGGACCGCAACAACGGCACCGACGTCGGCCTGTACTCCGGCACCGTCGCCGACCAGTGGACCTCCTATCTGCGCCCGCAGGAGAACGGCAACAAGACCGACGTCCGCTGGGCCGCGCTGACCGGCCGCGACGGCGTCGGACTGCTGGTCAGCGGGGAGCCGCTCATCGAGGTCAACGCCTCCCGTTTCACCCCTGAGGACCTGTCGGTCGGGGCGCGCCACGACTACCAGCTCACGCCGCGCGACGAGGTCGTCCTGCGCGTCAACCACCGGCAGATGGGCGTCGGCGGCGACAACAGCTGGGGCGCGCACACGCACGACGAG
Source organism: Streptomyces sp. NPDC050287 (assembly GCF_044459385.1). NCBI lineage: Bacteria > Bacillati > Actinomycetota > Actinomycetes > Kitasatosporales > Streptomycetaceae > Streptomyces > Streptomyces sp. NPDC050287. The sequence continues at coordinate 592,246 of NZ_JBITIY010000003.1, forward strand.
TACAAGCTCTTCGCCGACCGTGACTACGCCTACACCTACCGGCTGCGTCCGCTGCGGGACGTCGACGCGGCGACGGTGGCCTCGCGGCGGCCGACGGCCACGGAGTGACGACGGCGCGGGCCGGGACACCGACGGCAAGGTGTCCCGGCCCGCGCCTCTCGGCGGACGATAATGGGTCCGGGTCCCTCGACACCCCCGCCCGTCAGTCACTCCGACGTGTCGCTCAGCCCCATCCTCAGGTGCTCCACGTGGGACACGGCCTGGTCGAGCAGCTCCGATCCGGCCCGGCGCAGGACAGGCCAGCTTGATGTCGGATTCTCGCCAGCCCCGGCCCGGTCGGTGCCCGATGCTGGAACCATGCAGATGGGGATGCACACCGACACCGAGCGCTGCGTACGCGCCGTCCAGTCGAAGGACGCGCGCTTCGACGGCTGGTTCTTCACCGCCGTCCTGACCACCCGCATCTACTGCCGGCCCAGCTGCCCGGTCGTACCGCCCAAGCCCGAGAACATGACCTTCCACCCGAGCGCGGCGGCCTGCCAGCAGGCCGGCTTCCGGGCCTGCAAGCGCTGCCGCCCCGACACCAGTCCGGGCTCCCCGGAGTGGAACCAGCGCGCCGACCTGGTGGCCCGCGCGATGCGGCTGATCGCCGACGGCGTGGTCGACCGCGAGGGCGTCCCCGGACTCGCCGCCCGGCTCGGTTACAGCCCCCGGCAGGTCGAACGCCAGCTGCTCGCCGAACTGGGCGCGGGTCCGCTCGCCCTCGCCCGCGCCCAGCGCGCCCAGACCGCGCGCCTGCTCATCGAGACGACCCCGCTGCCGATGGCGGAGATCGCCTTCGCCGCCGGCTTCTCCTCGATCCGCACCTTCAACGACACCGTGCGCGAGGTCTTCGCCCTCTCCCCGAGCGAACTGCGCACCCGCCTCCCGAAGAACAACGCCGCCCCGGCCGCCTCGGGGGCGCTGGCCCTGCGCCTGCCCTTCCGCGCCCCCCTCAACCCGGACAACCTCTTCGGCCACCTCGTGGCGACGGCGGTGCCGGGTGTGGAGGAGTGGCGGGACGGCGCCTACCGGCGCACGCTCCGGCTGCCGTACGGCCACGGCATCGTCGCGCTCACCCCGCGGCCGGACCACATCGCCTGCCGCCTCACCCTCAGCGACCCGCGTGACCTGACCGTCGCCATCAGCCGCTGCCGCCGGATGCTCGACCTGGACGCCGACCCGGTCGCGGTCGACGACCAACTGCGCACCGACCCGGTCCTCGCCCCGCTGGTCGACAAGGCCCCCGGCCGACGCGTCCCGCGCACGGTGGACGAGGCGGAGTTCGCGATGCGCGCGGTCCTCGGCCAGCAGGTCTCCACGGCGGCGGCCCGCACCCACGCGGCCCGCCTGGTCACCGCGTACGGCGACCCGGTGGACGACCCCGAGGGCGGCCTCACCCACCTCTTCCCGACCCCCGAGGCGCTCGCCGCCCTCGACCCCGCCTCACTCGCCATGCCCCGCACCCGCCGCACCACCTTCACCACGCTGGTGGGCCAACTCGCCGACGGCACCCTCAACCTGGGCGTGGAGGGCGACTGGACGCGGACCCGCGCCCAACTCCTCGCGCTTCCGGGCTTCGGCCCCTGGACGGCCGACGTCATCGCGATGCGCGCCCTCGGCGACCCCGACGCCTTCCTCCCGACCGACCTCGGCATTCGCCGCGCCGCCCAGGAGCTGGGCCTGCCCTCGACCCCGGCCGCGCTCACGGCCCGCGCGGCGCCCTGGCGGCCCTGGCGGGCGTACGCGGTCCAGTACCTGTGGGCGACCGACAGCCACCCGATCAACTTCCTTCCCGTGTAAGGATTTCCAGTGAAACAGCACACCGTGATCGACAGCCCCTACGGCCCCCTGACCCTCGTCGCCGACGACGGCGTCCTGTGCGGCCTCTACATGACCGACCAGCGCCACCGCCCGCCGGAGGACACGTTCGGAACCCGCGCCGAAAGCCCCTTCGCGGCGGCCGAGGAGCAGCTGGAGGCCTATTTCGCAGGTGAGTTGAAGGACTTCACCCTCGAAGTCCGGTTGCACGGAACCCCGTTCCAGCGCGGAGTCTGGGACCAGCTCCGGAAGATCCCGTACGGCGAGACCCGCACGTACGGCCAACTGGCCGACGCCCTCGGCAGCCCCACCGCCTCCCGCGCGGTGGGCCTCGCCAACGGCCGGAACCCGGTCGGCATCATCGTGCCCTGCCACCGAGTGGTCGGCGCGAACGGCAGCCTCACCGGATACGGCGGCGGCCTGGACCGCAAGCAGCGCCTGCTGGACTTCGAGAGCGGAACGGCGCTGTTCTAGCCGCCCCGGCGGTCCTGGGCGGACCGCCCAGGACCGCCGGCGCGCTCCGCCGTGCCGCGCTTGGGAACCCGCTCCCGGGATCGGGCGGACCTGTTCGTCCGTCAGCTGCCGACAGCTCCCGCCACATACAGCAGATCCGCGATCTCGAACCGCCCCGGCGTCTCCGCCAGCGTGGGCCTCCAGCGCGGGAACACCGAGCGGTACGACGACGGGTCGGCGTCCAGCAGACCGATGAGGACCTCGGCGACGATACGGCTGCCGACCGGGCCGAGGTTGCGGCCGCGGTTGAGGACCTCCGCCTCCTTGAGGACGTAGTACCAGAGGTAGACCGGGCCCGTGGTGCCCAGTTCCTCGTCCGTCAGCGGGATCTCGCCGATGGCGCGGGCCACGTCCTGACCGGACGGCAGGCCGAGGGTCTCGCTGCGCAGCAGGTTGCGGACGGCGAGCGAGGCCACCGGCTGGGCCAACGCCCCTTGGCGGGCGCCGGGTACCGCGCTGACCGGGAGGTTCAGCAGCTGGGTGTTGAGTGTGGCCTCGATTCGCTTGGCGGTCTGCGGTTCGCTCGTGCGGGACACGTCGAAGAAGAACCGCCAGTCGACGGCGTGCTCGGGCAGGACGGTCATCCCGCCGCGCAGGTCCATGCGCGGATTGGCGGGAGCGTTCGGGTCGTCCGGGAAGATCGGCGCGGCGAAGTCCTCGTTGACGCGGTAGCTGGTGCGGACCGTCGGGTGGCCGAAGCGGAAGGCCGCGACCGCGAACTCCACCGGGATGAACGGCTGGCCGCCGGGCTTGAAGAACCGCGGGCCGTTCTCCTCGACGTCCCGCGCGATCTTCGCGTCGGCGATCAGCGGCAGGTACTCGTGGACGATGATCCACTGGTAGTGCCACTGGACCAGTCGACGGGCCCCGGCGAAGACGGTGTCGTAGTAGTTCTCCACGTCGAGCAGCTGGTCCAGCGGGACGCCGGGTTGCTGTGTCGGCGGCTCGTTCTCCGGCCTGGGCGGGAGTGGCTGCCCGAAGGCGTCCGTGATGTCTCCCGCGATGAGCTTGGTGGTGACCTGGTTGTGGAATTTGATCATGGCCACGTGGAACTGGCTGAGGATCAGGTTCTCGTCGTTGCGCGGGTCGCCGATGAAGGGGACTCCGGCCGGGGTCCGGGCCAGGTCCACACCGCTCGGCGTCAGCGCCAGCCTGCCCTCGGGCGAGCCGTCGTACAGGTGGCGACTGACGACCGGTCCGGCACCGTACAGGCTGTCCAGGTCGAGTCGTGGCGTACGGAAGTCGGTGGCGGCGGAGGGGTCGGTGCGCTCGCCGAAGCGCGACATGACGTCCAGCGTCAGGTCGTGGTCGACGAACTGTCCGAAGTACGTGAACCCCGCCGGGAGTTCCGGGTCGAGTTGGCTGTCGGTGGTGTCCCCGCCGTCCATCAGACCGCCGGGTGCGCCGAATCGCAGCGCGGTCTCCAGACCGGTGGCCCGGCGCGGCGGCAGCTGCGGGAACATTCGCCCGAAGCTTCCGCTGGTTTCGGCGTTGTTGAGGCCGCGTGATGGCATGCCGTGAGATGCGGACATGTGTCGTTCCCCCTGTGTGTTGATCCCCCGTGAGCGCACATCCGGACCGTCGCCGTCAGGGTCGCCGGGCTCGGCGGGTCTCCCTTGGGCTCCTCGGGTCAACGGCGGCACTCCTGTCCCTTCCAGGGTGCAACGCGCGTAGCGCAACCGCAGAGTCGAATGCCGAACTTTCATGCAAGGCTCACTCTCGGAAGATCATCATCCAAGGGGGCCCGACGCCATGTCACCCGGCCGGTCAGTCCGTGCTTTCGGCCTTGCAGTGCCCACGTAAGACTTCGGTCATGTCTGCCGGGCGCCACGATGGCTGCCCGGGAGCGGACAGGAACGGACCGCGCGAGTCTCGGGTCGCTGACCGGGTACTCGGCCTCGACGATCGCGTCGTTCGAGCAGGGTAGACGTATTCCACCGCCGCAGTTCCTCGACCGGGCGGACGAAGTGTTGGACGCGGGTGGGTGTTGTGCGCGAGCAAGCAGGAGGTGGCTCGGGCTCAGTATCCGGCGCGCGACCGCCTACGACGATGAGTACGGCGACTCACTTCGGAGTACCCGATCGTGCTCGCAGCCCGGCAGCTGTTCTCCCGGATCCGGGTCGCGCTCGGTCATGTGGAGGAGGCGATCGAGCTGATGACCGACGTCGTCGCACGGCGGGAACGCGGCTTGGGCCCCGAGCACCCGCTCACGGTGGCGGGCCGGCAACTCCTGGACGCATACCGGTCGGGCCGATGACGTGACGGCGCATGTCGCCGCGGGGACCGGTGGCCTCAGTAGTGGTAGCGGGCCTTGAGGATCTTGACTTCCTTCTCGTCCACCCGGTAGACGAGCCGGTGCTCGTCGTCGATCCGGCGTGACCAGTAGCCGGACAGATCGCCCTTCAGGGGCTCCGGCTTGCCGATGCCGGTGAAGGGGGTGCGCTGGATCTCGGCGATCAGCCGCGTGATCCTGCGGGCCATGGCGCGGTCCGAGCTGAGCCAGAACAGGAAGTCCTCCCATCCGGCCGGGTCGAAGTGGACCCTTCTCACCCGTCACCCGCCAGCTCTTCCAAATCGGCCATGCTCCTGGTGATCACGGCCTCACCGGACCGGTCCCGTGCGATGGCTTCCATGAGGCTGCGCGCGTTGGCGGGAGAGCGCAACAGGTAGACGGTCTCCTGCCAGGAGTCGTAGTCCGCGGCGGACATCAGCACCGCGTCGCCGTTCTTGGAGCTGATACGCACGGGGGTGTGGTCGTCGTTGACGCGCTTGATGAGCGGGAAGAGATCCTTGCGGGCCTCGCTGGCGCTTATGGTCATCTGCGGCACCCCTCTCCTGGTGGTACTGGGAAACGGTACGGCATTGTCGTACGAGTCGTGGAGCGAGACGTCTTCGGCGCTCCCGATCTGATTCCGCTGGGCAGGATGCGAAGGCCGCCGGTTGATCGATCGGTATGAAGTCGGTATACAGCGCAAAGGGGAGTAAGCGCCTGCCCGGCGGCCGGACGCTCCGGCCCGGGTGGGCAGCGGCCCGCCTTCGCTGTGGTCGGTCGGCTTCGCTGTCGTCGGTCGGTCGGTCGGACAGACAGCAGGCATTCCGCACGAAAACGGGCTGGCCCAGGACCTCGGACCAGAAGGCGGCCAGGCGGTGGGCGTCGGCGGAATCGATCGTCACATGGCGTATCGCGGAGGTTATGACACAGATTCTTGTCCAGCCGCCGATCTCCCGCAGCACCTTCGGCAACGCCGCCCGATCGGCTCGCGGATCATCTCGTCCGCCCGTCCGCCCGTCCGCCCGTCCGCCCGTCCGCCCGTCCGCCCGTCCGCCCGTCCGCCCGTTCGTCGTACGGCGTCGGCTCGGCGCTGGGCGATGACCAGCCGTCCGTCGTGATCGGCGGCGCCCCCTGCGAACCCCGTGCGGGGCAGGGCGTCGCCGTCACCCAAAGGTGTCCGCGTCCGCTCAAGATGTTCGCGTCAGCCCACCCGGTGCCCGTTCTCCAGCTCCGCCGTCCCCGGGCCATCCGCCAGCACGTCCAGCGCGGTCAGGACGCGGCGTCCCAGGGCACCCGGCAGGTACTCGGCCAGTTCCTCGCGCGGTACCAGCCGCCAGGACAGGAGTTCCTCCTCCTGGAGGCGGATCGCCTTGAGTTCGTCCTCGCCGAGCACCCCGCCGTCGTACAGGTACGCCACCAGCGGCGGACGTCCCGCCCCGTGCACCCAGTCCACCGCGAGCAGTCGGCCCAGTTCGCGGTCCAGGCCGATCTCCTCCGCCGTCTCCCGGCGCGCGCCCTGACGCGGGGTCTCGCCGTCGTCCGACTCGATCGTGCCGCCCGGAAGTGTCCACCCCTCACGGTAGTTCGGCTCGACGAGCAGCACCCGCCCCTCGGCATCCCGGAAGAGTGCGGCGGCCCCGGCGATGATACGGGGGAGTCCCGCGATGTAGGCGGCGAAGTCTTGAGTCGTGGTCATCCAGGAAGGGTAACCAGCACCGACCGGCTTCTCCGGCGGCTCGGCCGGCTACGGCGCCGTCTGTGCCAACCGCAGCGTCCTCTCGGCGAGTTCGCTGATCCGCGCGCCGTCGAAGCCGAACACCGCGCTGCGCACCGTGTCCTCCAACGGGTCCTTCCACTGCTCGGGGATGGCGTCCGCGCCGGTCAGCACGCCGGCCACCGAGCCCGCGGTCGCGCCGTTGGAGTCGGTGTCCAGGCCGCCGCGCACGGTGAGCGTGATGGTGCGGGTGAAGTCGCCGTCGCCGTACAGCAGCCCGGCGGTCAGCACGGCCGCGTTGGGGATGGTGTGGATCCAGCCGAGCCCGGCGGTCTCCTCGGCGACCGTGGTGAGCGTGTCCTCCCAGGGCATCCGGGTGTCGTGGAGCGAGACGACCCGCCGTACGGTACGGGCGAGGCGACTGCCCGCCGGTACGACCGCGAGCGCCTGGTCCACCGCCTGCCGTACCGTCCCGGCCGTGAACGCCGCCGCGATCAGCGCCGCCGCCCACATCGCGCCGTACACTCCGTTGCCGGTGTGGGACAGCACCGCGTCCCGGCGGGCGAGCGCGGCGGCGCGGGCCGGTGCGCCCGGGCAGGTCCAGCCGTAGATGTCGGCGCGGATCAGCGCCCCGATCCACTCCTGGTACGGGTTCTCGTACGTCGCCGTCAGCGGCGGCTTCAGCCCGTTGGCGAGGTTGCGGTACGCGGCCCGCTCCGCCGTGAACGTCTGCAGATACGGCAGCCGCAACAGCCACAGGTCGCCGACCTGCTCGGTGCTGAAGCCGAAGCCGTGGGTCTCCAGGAGGTCGAGGCCGAGGATGGCGTAGTCGACGTCGTCGTCACGGCAGCTGCCGTGGATCCGGCCGCGCACGCACTGGCGCCACTCGGGGCGCAGCTCCAGGCCGGTGTCCTCGCCGACCGGCTCGGGCAGATAGTCGGTGAGCGGCAGGGCGGCGGCCTGCCGGAGATAGCGGTCGATGCGGTCCCGCGTCCACAGGTCGCCCTGCTCGACCGGCTTGCCGAGCATGTTGCCCGCGATCCGGCCGAGCCAGCCCCCGAGGACGCGGTCGGCGAGCTCTGGCTCAGTGCCCACAGGGGTCATAGCTCCGGTCTACCGGATTCAGGGGGCGTCCGCGCGGGGTTCGCGCCAGGCGCACAGGGCGTTCCCGGACTCCGTCCGGGGGCCGGCCGGAGCATGACGGCAGGTGCGTCCTCCGGTTAAGGTCGCAGCGGCGCGACTGGCCCTGACGTGCGTCGGGCCCGGAGAGCAAGGGGATGTCAAGGTGGCGGACGCTGGAGTGAGGGGTGCCCACAGGGTGCTCATCGCCGCGGACAAGTTCAAGGGCTCGCTGACGGCCGTGCAGGTCGCCGAGCGGGTCACGGCGGGACTGCGCACCGTACTGCCCGACCTCGCGGTCGAGGCGCTGCCGGTGGCCGACGGCGGCGACGGAACGGTGGACGCGGCGGTCGCGGCCGGTTTCCAACGGCATGAGGTCAAGGTCGCGGGGCCGCTCGGCCACGAGGTGACGGCCGCGTTCGCGCTGCGCGGCGGCACGGCGGTCGTGGAGATGGCGGAGGCCAGCGGGCTGCAGCGGCTGCCCGCGGGCGTCTTCGCTCCCCTCACGGCCTCCACGTACGGCTCCGGCGAACTGCTGCGGGCCGCGCTGGACGCGGGCGCGCGCACGATCGTGTTCGGGGTCGGCGGCAGCGCCACCACGGACGGCGGCGCCGGAATGCTCTCCGCGCTGGGCGCGCGGTTCGTGGACGCGGGCGGGGAGCCGGTGACACCGGGCGGCGAGGGCCTCGCCGCCCTGGCGTCGGCCGATCTGTCGGCCGTGGACCCACGCCTGGCGTCGGTCGAGTTCATCCTCGCGAGCGACGTCGACAATCCGCTGACCGGCCCGAAGGGCGCGGCGGCCGTCTACGGCCCGCAGAAGGGCGCCTCGCCCGACGACGTGGCGACGCTGGACGCGGCGCTCGCCCACTACGCGAAGGTCCTGGAGCGGGCGATCGGCCCGAAGGCAGCCGAGCACGCCGCCTGCCCGGGCGCCGGCGCGGCCGGCGGCATCGGCTACGGCGCTCTCCTCATCGGCGCCCGCTTCCGCCCCGGTATCGAGGTCATGCTCGACGTCCTCGGCTTCGCGCCCGCGCTGGAGCATGCCACCCTGGTGATCACCGGCGAGGGCTCCCTGGACGAGCAGACCCTGCACGGCAAGGCCCCCGTCGGCGTCGCGGCGGCGGCCCGCGCGGCGGGCAAGGAGGTCATCGCGGTCTGCGGCCGCCTGGCCCTGCGCCCGGCCGCCCTGGGCAGCGCCGGAATCCGCCGCGCCTACCCCCTCACCGACGCCGAGCCCGACGTGGCGAAGTGCATCGCGGACGCCGGTCCGATCCTGGAACGAGTGGCGCAACAGATCGCCCGCGACTTCCTGACCTGAGCTCGCACAGCCCCTGCCGTTCGAGCGGCGGCGCCCCCTGGCCCTGGGGCGTACGCCGATCCGCTCACCCGCCGACTCGACAGGCGGAGACCCACCACACCGCCCCGCCTCGCACCACTCGACCAGCCGGCCCCAGCCCGGAACCGCCCGGCCGAGCCGGTTCCGGTCGGGGGGTGGGCGTCGGGCCGCGGGTCCGGGGCGGAGCCCCCGGCAGTGTCCGGAGCGACGCCGGGAGCCGGCACAGCGAAGGGCCCCGGACCGTATTCGGTCCGGGGCCCAGAAACCATCGCCTCGCTCGTTACGGAACCTGCGCCGCCCGAGCCTCGCGCCGGTGGTCACGGAAGTTGTTCACCCGTCGAGCCGTCGCGAACAGCGGAATCACCGCGCCCATGACCAGCTGCAGCGCACACCCCGTCTGCAGCAGCAGCTGTCCGCCGGGCGCGTCGAACGCCCACGCCGCCAGCAGCCCCATCGACAGCACGATCCACGACAGCATCGCCACCGCGAGGCGTCCCCGCGGCTTCGGGTACTCCACCCGGCTCACCATCAGCCACGCCGTACCGAGAATCGCCAGCAGCGTCGCGACGAACGGCAGTTCGAGAAGCACGATCGAGACCACGGTGAGCGCCCCGAAGGGCGACGGCATGCCCTGGAAGGTGCCGTCCTTCACCGTGACGCACGAGAACCGCGCAAGCCGCAGCACCACCGCCAACAGCACCACGATCGCCCCGACCGCGGCCACCCGCTGGGACGCGTCGTCCGCCACCATTCCGTAGACGAGGACGAAGTACGCCGGGGCCAGACCGAAGCTGACCAGGTCCGAGAGGTTGTCCAGCTCCGCACCCATGGGGGAGGAGCGCAGCTTCCTCGCCACCAGGCCGTCGAACAGGTCGAAGACGGCCGCGCACAGCATCAGGATGACCGCCGTGGCCGCGCTGTTGCGGGCCATGCCGGATTCCTGGCTGTCGGTGAGATGCGGGATCAGGATGCCGGTGGTGGTGAAGTACACCGCCATGAAGCCGCACGTGGCGTTGCCGAGTGTGAGGGTGTCCGCTATCGAGAGGCGGAGAGAGAGGGGCATCTCCTCCTCGTCGTCCACCTCGTCGGCCGCGGGCACCCAGCCCGCCTGGGTCTCCGGATCAATCACGGTCAATGCGAGTCACCCCAGCCACGGTCTTCTGACCGACCTCGACCGCCACCTCGACGCCCTCCGGCAGATAGATGTCGACACGCGAGCCGAAGCGGATCAGACCGATCCGGTCACCCTGCTCGACCTTCGTCCCCTGCGGGACGTAGGGGACGATGCGGCGGGCGACCGCGCCGGCGATCTGGATCATCTCGATGTCACCGAGTTCGGTGTCGAAATGCCAGACTACGCGCTCGTTGTTCTCGCTCTCCTTGTTGAACGCCGGCACGAACCCACCGGGGATGTGCTCCACGGACGCCACCGTGCCGGACAGCGGCGCGCGGTTGACGTGGACGTTGAGCGGGCTCATGAAGATCGCGACGCGGGTGCGCCCGTCCTTCCACGGCATGATGCTCTGCACCACACCGTCGGCCGGCGAGATGACCCGGCCCCGGGTGATCTCGCGCTCGGGGTCGCGGAAGAACCACAGCATGCCCGCCGCGAGCGCGGTGGCGGGCACGGCGACGGCCTTGGCGGCGCCGGACCTGCGCGCGCGTACCAGGCTGAGGGCTGCGGTGGCGACGGTCGGGAGGAGCCACGGCGATGCTCCGCGCGCCAGGCGTACGCCTGCCAGGCTGTCGCGAGGTGCAGAGGTTTGGCTGTGGGGCATGGATGACCTTCGTAGCGGATGATGCCGCGCTGCGTGAGGGGGACGGCGGCTTTCCCGGGATCGTACCGGTCGCGGGCCGCAACTGGGCAAGCCAGGAAGCCGAGTCGGCGGCTGATGAGTCCTGACGGGGTGTGATCTTCTTCTCGAACAAAACACCCCGAATCCGGACATCTAGCCTTGGAGTCGATACTCTTCGAGCAGCCTGCGACCGATGATCATTTTCTGGATCTCGGCGGTACCTTCACCGATCAGCAGCATCGGAGCCTCACGGTAGAGGCGCTCGATCTCGTACTCCTTGGAGAAGCCGTAGCCGCCGTGGATCCGGAAGGCGTCCTCCACGACCTCCTTGCAGTACTCGGAGGCGAGGTACTTCGCCATCCCTGCCTCAAGGTCGTTTCGCTCGCCGGAGTCCTTTTTGCGTGCCGCGTTCACCATCATCGCATGCGCGGCCTCGACCTTGGTGGCCATCTCCGCCAGTTTGAACTGGATGGCCTGGTGCTGGGCGATCTGCTTGCCGAAGGTGTGGCGCTGCTGGGCGTACGAGACACCCAGCTCGAACGCACGCTGGGCGACGCCGCAGCCACGCGCAGCCACGTTGACGCGGCCGACCTCCACGCCGTCCATCATTTGGTAAAAACCTCGGCCGGTGGCCCCGCCGAGCACCCGATCGGCCGGAATGCGCAGGCCATCCATGATCATCTCGGTGGTGTCGACACCCTTGTAGCCCATCTTGTCGATCTTCCCGGGGATGGTGAGTCCGGGACGGACCTCTCCGAAACCGGGCTCCTTCTCGACCAGGAAGGTGGTCATCGACTTGTGGGGCGCGGTGCCCTCGGGGTGTCCTTCGTCACTTCGGACGAGTACGGCGACCAGGGACGACGTACCGCCGTTCGTCAGCCACATCTTCTGGCCGTTCAGGACGTACTCGTCGCCGTCCCTGACCGCCTTCGACGTGATCGCCGAGACGTCCGAGCCCAGGCCCGGTTCCGACATCGAGAAGGCGCCGCGGATGTCGCCGGCCGCCATCTTCGGCAGGAAGTGGTCCTTCTGCTCCTGGGTGCCGTGCTGCTTGAGCATGTACGCCACGATGAAGTGCGTGTTGATGATGCCGGACACCGACATCCAGCCGCGGGCGATCTCCTCGACACAGAGTGCGTACGTCAGGAGCGACTCGCCCAGACCGCCGTACTCCTCGGGGATCATCAGGCCGAACAGGCCGAGCTCCTTGAGGCCGTCGACGATCTGCTGCGGGTACTCGTCGCGGTGCTCGAGGCCGGTCGCGACCGGGATGATCTCCTTGTCCACGAAGTCGCGGACCGTGGAGAGGATCTCCTGCTGGATGTCGGTCAGACCGGCGGTCTGGGCGAGTCGCGCCATGGCTACTTCTCCTGCTCCCTGAGCTCGGGCCGGCCGGGCTGTTCGCCGCCGCGCTCCTTGATGTACGTCTCGGTCGGCACCATCACCTTGCGGCGGAACACGCAGACCAGCGTGCCGTCCTGCTTGTAGCCCTTGGTCTCGACGTAGACGATGCCGCGGTCGTCCTTCGACTTCGACGGCCACTTGTCGAGGACGGTCGTCTGGCCGTAGAGCGTGTCGCCGTGGAAGGTCGGCGCCACGTGCTTGAGCGACTCGATCTCCAGGTTGGCGATCGCCTTGCCGGAGATGTCCGGCACGGACATGCCGAGCAGGAGCGAGTAGATGTAGTTCCCGACGACGACGTTCTTGCCGAAGTCCGTCGACTTCTCCGCATAGTTGCTGTCCATGTGGAGCGGGTGGTGGTTCATGGTGAGGAGACAGAACAGGTGGTCGTCGTACTCCGTGACCGTCTTGCCCGGCCAGTGCTTGTACGTCGCCCCGACCTCGAACTCCTCGTACGTACGTCCGAACTGCATCGCGCTCACGGCTCCTCTAGTTGGCGGGGATCTCGAACTTGCCCGTGCGCTGCATGCCCGCCGCGCGCCCCTTGCCCGCGATGACCAGGGCCATCTTGCGGCTGGCCTCGTCGATCATCTCGTCGCCGAGCATCGCCGAGCCCTTCTTGCCGCCCGCCTCGGAGGTGTAGTAGTCGTACGCGTCCAGGATCAGCTCGGCGTGGTCGTAGTCCTCCTGGGAGGGCGAGAAGATCTCGTTGGACGCCTCGACCTGGCCCGGGTGCAGCACCCACTTGCCGTCGAAGCCGAGAGCCGCGGCGCGCTGGGCGACCTCGCGGTAGCCGTCGATGTTGCGGATCTGCAGGTAGGGGCCGTCGATCGCCTGGAGGTTGTTGGCGCGGGCGGCCATCAGGATCTTCATCAGGATGTAGTGGTAGGCGTCCGCCGGGTAGCCGGGCGGCTGCTCGCCCACGACCAGCGACTTCATGTTGATCGACGCCATGAAGTCGGCCGGGCCGAAGATGATCGTCTCGACGCGCTGCGACGCCTGCGCGATCTCGTTGACGTTGTTGAGGCCCTGCGCGTTCTCGATCTGCGCCTCGATGCCGATCTTGCCGACCTCGAAGCCCATCGTCTTCTCGATCTGCGTCAGCAGCAGGTCGAGCGCGACGATCTGCTGCGCGTCCTGGACCTTCGGCAGCATGATGCAGTCGAGGTTGGGGCCGGCGCCCTCGACGACCGTGACGACATCCCGGTACGTCCACTCGGTCGTCCAGTCGTTGACGCGCACGACCCTGGTCTTGCCCGTCCAGTCACCCTCATTGAGGAACTTGACGATGGTGTGCCGCGCCTCCGGCTTCGCGAGCGGCGCGCACGCGTCCTCCAGGTCCAGGAAGACCTGGTCGGCGGGGAGGCCCTGCGCCTTCTCCAGGAAGCGGGGGTTGCTCCCCGGGACCGCGAGGCAGGAGCGCCGCGGACGCAGACGGTTGACGGGCGTTGTCATGCGGGGACCTCCAGGGGGTCGAGCTTGTTCGCTTTCCGGATCTCGTCGACGATGCGGCCGATGATTCCGGTGATGTCGAAGTCCTTCGGGGTGAAGACCGCGGCGACTCCGGCTGCCCGGAGCTTTTCGGCGTCCCCGTTCGGGATGATGCCACCTGCGATCACCGGTATATCTGTGGCACCGGCCACACTGAGCCGTTCCAGCACGTCCGGCACCAGTTGGGCGTGCGAGCCGGAGAGGATCGACAGGCCGACCGCGTGCACGTCCTCCGCGAGCGCCGCGTCCACGATCTGCTCCGGGGTGAGCCGGATGCCCTGGTAGACCACCTCGAAGCCGGCGTCGCGGGCCCGCACGGCGATCTGCTCCGCGCCGTTGGAGTGGCCGTCCAGGCCGGGCTTGCCGACCAGGAAGCGGAGCTTGCCGACACCGAGGTCGGCAGCGGTGAGGTCCACCTTGCGGCGCACGCCGGCCAGTGCCGAGCCCGCCGCGGCGGCGACGGCCACCGGCGCGGACGACACGCCCGTCGGCGCCCGGAACTCGCCGAACACCTCGCGCAGCGCCCCCGCCCACTCGCCGGTCGTGACGCCCGCGCGGGCGCACTCCAGGGTGGCCTCCATGAGGTTGTCGGTGCCCTTGGCGGCCTCCTTCAGCTTCTCCAGCGCCTTGCAGGGACGCGGGTGGTTGAAGGGCGGCTGGTAGCGGGTGTCGCGCCAGTGCTGCAGCGAGGCGATCACCCGGGCCTCGACGGCTGGATCGACCGTCTGGATGGCTGTGTCGAGATCGGCGGTGAGCGGATTGGGCTCGGTGGTCTCGAAGATGTTGACGCCCACGATCTTCTCTTGACCGGACTCGATACGGGCGCGGCGCTCGGCGTGCGAGGCGACGAGCTGCGACTTGAGATAGCCCGACTCGACGGCGGCCATCGCGCCGCCCATCTCCTGGATGCGCTCGATCTCCTTGAGCGACTCCTCGACCAGTTCGCCGACCTTGGCCTCGACGACCTTCGAGCCCTCGAAGAGGTCGGCGTACTCCAGCAGGTCGCTCTCGTACGCCAGCACCTGCTGCATGCGCAGCGACCACTGCTGGTCCCAGGGGCGGGGCAGGCCGAGGGCCTCGTTCCAGGCGGGCAGTTGCACGGCGCGCGCGCGTGCGTCCTTGGAGAGGGTCACGGCCAGCATCTCCAGCACGATCCGCTGGACGTTGTTCTCCGGCTGGGCCTCGGTCAGGCCGAGGGAGTTGACCTGGACGCCGTAGCGGAAGCGACGGTGCTTGGGGTCCTCGATGCCGTACCGCTCGCGGGTGACCTTGTCCCAGATGCGGCCGAAGGCGCGCATCTTGCACATCTCCTCGACGAAGCGGACGCCCGCGTTCACGAAGAAGGAGATACGGCCGACGACGTCGCCCATGCGCTCCTGCGGCACCTGGCCGCTGTCCCGCACCGCGTCCAGCACCGCGATCGCCGTCGACATCGCGTACGCGATCTCCTGGACCGGCGTGGCGCCCGCCTCCTGCAGGTGGTAGCTGCAGATGTTGATCGGGTTCCACTTCGGCATGTGGGAGACCGTGTACGCGATCATGTCCGTCGTCAGCCGGAGCGAGGGCACCGGCGGGAACACATGGGTGCCCCGGGACAGGTACTCCTTGACGATGTCGTTCTGCGTCGTGCCCTGGAGCTGGGTGATGTCCGCGCCCTGCTCCTCGGCGACGACCTGGTAGAGCGCCAGCAGCCACATGGCGGTGGCGTTGATCGTCATCGAGGTGTTCGTCTGCTCCAGGGGGATGTCCTGGAACAGCCGGCGCATGTCACCGAGGTGCGCGACCGGAACGCCGACCCGGCCCACCTCGCCGCGGGCGAGGACGTGGTCGGAGTCGTAGCCGGTCTGCGTCGGCAGGTCGAACGCGACCGACAGACCGGTCTGGCCCTTGGCGATGTTGCGCCGGTACAACTCGTTGGACGCCTCTGCCGTGGAGTGACCGGCATACGTGCGCATGAGCCACGGCCGGTCCTTCTGACGCTCAGTCATCTGTGGCCTCCGCAGTTTTCAGATGTTCCGGAAGCGGTTGATGGCATCGACGTGCTTCGCGCGCTTCTCCGCGTCGCGCACGCCCAGGCCCTCCTCGGGGGCCAGGCACAGCACGCCGACCTTGCCCTGGTGGAGGTTGCGGTGCACGTCGTAGGCGGCCTGCCCGGTGTCCTCCAGGGAGTACACCCTGGAGAGCGTCGGGTGGATCTTGCCCTTGGCGACGAGCCTGTTGGCCTCCCAGGCCTCGCGGTAGTTGGCGAAGTGGGAGCCGATGATCCGCTTCAGGGACATCCACAGGTAGCGGTTGTCATACTCGTGGTTGTAGCCCGAGGTCGAGGCACAGGTGACGATCGTGCCGCCCTTGCGGGTGACGTACACGGACGCGCCGAAGGTCTCACGGCCGGGGTGCTCGAAGACGATGTCCACGTCCTCGCCGCCGGTGAGCTCGCGGATGCGCTTGCCGAAGCGCTTCCACTCCCTGGGGTCCTGGTTGTGCGCGTCCTTCCAGAACTTGTAGTCCTCGGCGGTGCGGTCGATGATCGCCTCCGCGCCCATGGACCGGCAGATCTCCGCCTTCTGCGGCGAGGACACGACGCAGATGGGGTTGGCGCCGCCGGCCAGCGCGAACTGCGTGGCGTACGAGCCGAGTCCGCCGCTCGCGCCCCAGATCAGGACGTTGTCGCCCTGCTTCATGCCGGCACCGTTGCGGGAGACCAGCTGCCGGTACGCGGTGGAGTTGACCAGGCCGGGTGCGGCGGCCTCCTCCCAGCTCAGGTGGTCGGGCTTGGGCATCAGCTGGTTGGACTTGACGAGTGCGATCTCGGCGAGGCCGCCGAAGTTGGTCTCGAAGCCCCAGATGCGCTGCTCGGGGTCGAGCATCGTGTCGTTGTGGCCGTCCGAAGACTCCAGCTCCACGGACAGGCAGTGCGCGACGACCTCGTCACCGGGCCTCCAGGCGTTGACGCCGGGGCCGGTGCGCAGCACCACGCCCGCGAGGTCGGAGCCGATGATGTGGTACGGCAGGTCGTGGCGCTTGGTGAGCTCCGAGAGCTTGCCGTAGCGCTCCAGGAAGCCGAACGTCGACAGGGGCTCGAAGATCGAGGTCCACACCGAGTTGTAGTTGACCGAGGAGGCCATCACGGCCACCAGGGCCTCGCCCGGGCCGAGCTCCGGCACCGGCACGTCGTCGAGGTGGATCGACTTGCGGGGGTCCTTCTCGCGGGTCTGCATGCCCGCGAACATCTCCGTCTCGTCCTTGTGCACGGTGATCGCACGGTACGAGTCGGGGAGCGGCAGAGCGGCGAAGTCGGCGGACGTGGAGTCCGGCGACTGGATCGCGTCCAGGATGTCCTTAACGGTCACGGTGTTGCCTCCGGCGATGCGCACCCTGAGGGAGGGGTGCTGAGGGTTACGTCGGTTGCTGCTGAGGGTGGGAACGTGCCGTCGGTTCGGCGGATGGTGCTGTTCGGCAGCGCTTTGTGGCGCGGGAGGTTGCCTGTGACGCAGGCGCCCGGGCGCGCAGGCCCTGAGGGACTTGCGGGGACAGCCGGCGTACGAAAGGTCTCTGCACGCCGGCCGCCCGGACCTCTTCAACGTATGACACCGCGTGCCACCTCGCAAGGCACGGAGTGCCAGAATTTGCTCTCAGGTGAAATCTTTACGTAACAAATGAGCGATGATCGATCGAACGGACACGGAAAGGTGCCTGAAAGGTCCGTGAAAGGCCCCGAAAAAAGGGGCTCTGACATGCCGAAACGGCCACCCCGAGGGAGTGGCCGTCGTCACATGGGTGAGGGAGTCTCAGCGGTCCCTGAGTGCCTCTTCGATGGTCCGCATGACCTGGTCGAGCGGGGCGTCCGTGCGGGCGACCGCCACCAGTACCTCGCCGTGCGTGGAGACCGCCGCCGAGGTCGGCCGGTGCGACGCGGTGCGGCCGGCTCCGATGCCCGACCCGATGGTCCTGCGCACGATCGCGAAGGCATGGTCCAGCTGCGCCTCGACGTCGCCCTGGCCGTCGGCCCGCAGCCAGCGCCGCAGGACGTGGTTGTGGGCGGTGACCACGGCGGACGCGGCGACCTCCGCCATCAGCGGGTCGTCGTTGGCGTCGTCGTCGTGCGCGTGCTCGTCGAAGTGGCCGAGCAGATAGCGGGTGAAGAGGCGCTCGTAGCGGGCCACCGAGGCGATCTCCGCCTCGCGCAGGGTGGGCACCTCGCGCGTGAGCTTGTAGCGGGCGACCGAGATCTCCGGGCGGGCCGCGTACATCCGCATGACCTCCTTGATGCCGCGGCACACCGTGTCGAGCGGGTGCTCGTGCGCGGGGGCGGCGTTGAGGACGGCCTCGGCCCGGATCAACGTGTCGTCGTGGTCCGGGAAGATCGCCTCTTCCTTGGAGCGGAAGTGGCGGAAGAAGGTGCGGCGGGCCACCCCGGCCGCGGCGGCGATCTCGTCGACCGTGGTCGCCTCGTACCCTTTGGTCGCGAACAGCTCCATCGCTGCGGCCGCCAGCTCGCGGCGCATCTTGAGTCGCTGGGCGGCGGCGCGAGAGCCTGCGGCACTTTCCGGCGCGTCGGGCGTGGCTGGTGTACGTGCGGACTTGGCGGGCTGGGGCATGACCTGAACGTACTGCATGTGCGCAGCGTGATGCGCATGTCCAGGGCTTCCCCCGCCCGGGGCGGGCGGGGGAGAACCGGGCCCGGAGTGCGGGGGAGAGCTGCCGGCACCGAGCAGCCCGCCCCAGTCCGCCTCCGTCGTGGACCAGTCGCCCGGCCGCTCAGCGGCGGGCATATTCGCGGAAGCCGCGGCCCGTCTTGCGGCCGAGGCAGCCCGCGGCCACCAGGTGCTCCAGGAGCGGGGCCGGGGCCAGGCCCGGGTCGCGGAACTCGCGGTGCAGAACCCTCTCGATGGCCAGGGAGACATCGAGCCCGACGACGTCCAGGAGCTCGAAGGGGCCCATCGGGTAGCCGCCGCCCAGCCTCATCGCCGCGTCGATGTCGTCAAGAGACGCATAGTGTTCCTGCACCATCTTGATCGCGTTGTTGAGGTACGGGAACAGCAGCGCGTTCACGATGAAGCCCGCACGGTCCCCGCAGTCGACCGCATGCTTCTTGATCTTGACGCAGACCTCGCGCACCGTCGCGTGCACGTCGTCGGCCGTCAGCACCGTACGGACGACCTCGACCAGTTTCATCGCCGGTGCCGGGTTGAAGAAGTGCATCCCGATCACGTCCTGGGGACGCGAGGTGGCCCGGGCGCACGCGACGACCGGCAGCGAGGAGGTCGTGGTGGCGAGTATCGCGCCCGGCCTGCAGACCTTGTCCAGCGTCGCGAACAGCTGCTGCTTGATCTCCAGGTCCTCGGCGACCGCCTCGACGGCCAGGTCGACGTCGGCGAACGCCTCGTAGGAGCCCGCCGCGGTGATCCGGTCCAGGGTCTGCGCGGCAGCCTGGGCGGTCAGCCGGCCCTTGTCGACAGAACGTGAAAGAGACTTGCCGATACGGGCCTTCGCGGCCTGGGCCTTCTCCTCGCTGCGGGCGGCGAGGACGACCTCGTACCCGGCCTTGGCGAACACCTCGGCGATCCCTGACGCCATGGTGCCGGAGCCGGCGACACCGACGGTCCGGACCGGCCGGGCGGGGACGTCGAGGCTGCCCGACAGGGGCGTCAGGGCGTCCGGCACGATCGTCGCGCTGCCGGGAGCCTCGTAGGTGTAGAAGCCGCGGCCCGACTTGCGGCCCGTCAGGCCCGCCTCGCTGAGCTGCTTGAGGATCGGGGCGGGGGCGTGCAGCCGGTCGCGGGACTCGGCGTACATGGCCTCCAGGACCGTACGCGCGGTGTCGACGCCGATCAGGTCGAGCAGGGCCAGCGGCCCCATCGGCAGCCCGCAGCCGAGCCGCATCGCGGCGTCGATGTCCTCGCGGGAGGCGTACTTCGCCTCGTACATCGCGGCGGCCTGGTTGAGGTAGCCGAACAGCAGCCCGTCGGCGACGAACCCGGGCCGGTCGCCGACCGCGACGGGTTCCTTGCCGAGCTCCACGGCGAGGTCGGTGACCGCGGCGACGGCCTGCGGCGCGGTCAGCACGGACGAGACGACCTCGACCAGCTTCATCGCCGGCGCCGGGTTGAAGAAGTGCAGGCCGAGCACGCGCTCGGGCCGCGCCGAGTCGGCGGCCAGGCGGGTCACCGAGAGGGCGTTGGTGCCGGTCGCGAGGATCGTCCCGGGGCCCACGATCCCGTCCAGCTCGCGGAAGATCTGGTGCTTGATCTCGTACGACTCCGGAGCCACCTCGATGACCAGGTCGGCGTCGGCCGCGGCCCGCAGATCGGTGGAGGTACGGACCCGAGCGAGGGCGTCGGCGCGCTCCTTCTCGGTCAGCCGGCCCCGCTCCACGGCGCGGGCGGTCGCGGTCTCCAGCGCGGCGACGGCCTTGGCGGCCGCCGCCCCGCTGATGTCGATGCCGACGACCTCGCGGCCGGCCTTGGCCAGGACCTCGGCGATGCCGGTGCCCATGGTGCCGAGGCCGACGACGGCGACGGTCTTGAGAGGGGATGCGGGGATGTCGGACAGGGGAGTGGCCATCGCGGGACTCCAGGAATGAGGGTGACGACTGGGAGCGCGCCCGGTGCGGCGGCGGAAGCGGCCTGGCCGGACCGACGCACGCACCGGGTGCGGAAGGAGTGCGGGTGTTGCCGGGCTGACTGGCGCACACGCCCGGTGCCGTGCTGCCGGGCGTGCACACGCCCGGAACCGGCGGAACCGACCGGCCCTGTCCCGGGGCCGAGTCGTCATTCGGGTACGCGATGTACCGAACCGACTGCTCTCTCGCGGTGGCTGCGTCACCAGGCCACCACCAGCAGATCTACGAGTGGGTGACTCGCTCGTATGAGCTTAACTCGTGAGTAACGAGCGCGCCAGCCCCCAGGTTTGTGATGTAGGTCCCGGCCGCGTGGCGACACGCCTAATCTCGGGTCCATGGACGAAGAGTTGCGATCACTCACGGAACGCTTACGGCAGGAGGCAGGGGCGTCGGCCGTGTTCGACCGTCTCGTGGCGACCGAGGATCTCGACGAACTGGCCGGTGTGCTCACCGAGCCGGGACAGCCGCTGTGGGCCAGGGAACTGGCCGCGTTCCGGCTGGGTTCGGCGGGCGACCGGCGGGCCTTCGAATCCCTCGTGCTGCTCCTCAACCACCGTGACCCGCCGCGCTGCGCCTCCGCCGCCCATGCCCTGGCCCGCCTGGGCGATCCCCGCACCGCCCGCGCGGCCGCCGCCCTCGCCACCAACGAACTGCGCGTGGCCTACGCCCTGCACCCGGTCCGGCTCCTGGTGGAGTTGCGCGCCCCCGAGGCGGTACCGGCGCTGATCACCACCCTGCGGCGCCGGCTGCGCCCGCACGACCCGTACCGGCGGGTGGCGCTCGCCTGCGTGGAGGGTCTCGGCACGCTCGGCGACACCCGGGCCGGACCGGTCCTCAACGAGGCACTCGCCCACCCGACGCTCGCCGAGGCGGCGGTGCACGCGCTGGCGCGGATTCCCCGGCAGCGGTGAGGCCTCACAGTTCCTTCGCGTACCGCACCTCGGGCACCGGCACCCCGTCGACCTCGAAGGGCTCCTCGGCGCCGTCCGCCCGGAAGGCGGCCCGCTCGTAGAAGCGGCGGGCGCGGGTGTGCTGCTTCAGGACCCGGAGCGGCATGCGCCGGTGACCGGCGGCGGCGCGTGTCGGCGAGGGTCATCTCCCGCACCCGTGCGGCCGTCACCCGGCCACCACCGCCAACGCCTCGATTTCCAGCAGGAATTCGGGACGGACCATCATGGATCTGACAACCCCGACGGGACCTCGGCTCGGTACAGGCGTCAGCGGCGGAAGCCGAGCAGTCGGTGCAGGGTGGCACCGTCGGCCGCCGGGGACGCCGCCTTGGCCGTGCTCAGCGGCTCGGGGTCGGGCAGCGCCTCGCAGACCGCGTCGGCCTCGCCGTGGCCGCGCGGCACCGTGCCGTCGGCGAGGTACGACGCCAGGTGCTTGTCCAGGCAGGTGTTCCCGTTGAGGGTGATGCCGTGGTTTCCGCCGCCCTGCTCGACCACGAGGCTGGAACGGGCGATCATCCGGTGGACCGTGACACCACCCTCGTACGGTGTGGCCGCGTCGTCGGTCGCCTGGAAGAGCAGCGTCGGCGGCAGCTTGTTGTTGGCGATGTTCACCGGCTCCAGCGTGCCGGTCGGCCAGAACGCGCACGGTGCGTTGTACCAGGAGTTGTTCCAGGCCATGAACGGAGTCTTCTCGTACACCGCCCAGGTGTCCTCCCGCCACTGGTGCCAGTCGCGCGGCCAGGGGGTGTCACGGCACTGCACCGCGGTGTAGACGCTGTAGCTGTTGTCCCCCGAGGCGTCCATGGCGGCGAAGTTCTGGTACGCCTTGACCAGCGGGTCGGCGTTCTTGTCGTTGACGTACGCCGCGAACGCCTCCGCCAGGTAGGGCCAGTAGCCGTTGTAGTAGCCGCCCGGGATGAAGGTGTCCTCCAGCTCGTAGGCGCCCACCTTGCCGTCGGCCGGCTTCCTGGCCAGGGCCGC
Source organism: Streptomyces sp. NPDC050287 (assembly GCF_044459385.1). Classification (NCBI taxonomy): domain Bacteria; kingdom Bacillati; phylum Actinomycetota; class Actinomycetes; order Kitasatosporales; family Streptomycetaceae; genus Streptomyces; species Streptomyces sp. NPDC050287. Next base: position 614,301 of record NZ_JBITIY010000003.1, read on the forward strand.
CCGCATCGCGTACCACGCGGCCTCGATCCTCTCCGGATCGGTGCCGAGCCTGTACGTCGAGTCGTGCTTGGCGATCCAGGCCATCAGGGCGCGGTGACGGTCGTTGAAGGCGTGGTCCTGGGCCAGGTTGTCGTCGTACCAGACGCCGGTGGGATCGACGATCGAGTCCAGGACCAGGCGCCGGACCCGGTCCGGGTGGATCCTGGCGTAGACGGCGCCGAGGTAAGTGCCGTACGAGTAGCCGAAGTAGTTGATCCTCTTCGCGCCGAGCGCCTCGCGGATCGCGTCCATGTCCTGCGCGGTGCTGATCGTGTCGATGTACGGCAGCACGCGCGGGTACTTCTTGCCGCAGGCGGCGGCGAAGGCCTTGGCGTGGGACAGGCCGGCCTTCTCGAGCGCGCGCGTGGTCGGCAGCGAGTCGGCGCGCACCGGGGCGAAGTGGCCGGGCTCGCAGTCCAGGGCGGGCTCGCTCGCGCCCACTCCGCGCGGGTCGAAGCCGACGATGTCGTACTGTGCCGCGACCTCCTTGGGCAGTGCGGAGGCGATGAAGCCGGCCAGCGCCAGACCGCCGGCGCCGGGGCCGCCGGGGTTGACGAGCAGCGGGCCCTGGTAGTTCTTCGCGGTGTGCGGGACGCGCGACAGAGCGAGCGTGACCGGCTTCCCGTGCGGGTTCGCGTGGTCGAGCGGCACCTTGAGGGACGCGCACTGGAGTGTCGGATAGTCGGTGGTGCCGCACTTCTCCCAGGTGGGGTTCGCGGCGTGAGCGGGCGGTGCGGGGGGCGAGGTGCTCGCGTCGGCGGGGACGGCGCTCAAGGTTCCGGCCACGACGACGGCCACGCCGCCGAGCACGGCTGCGCGTTTTCTCATGGAGTCTTCCCAGGACGGAGGTTCGGGACCGCGAGGGTCACGGTCCCCGCGGCATCGTCCCGGCAAGCGCACCTGGAGGAACGCGTTCAGCTGAAACTTGACCCGGTTGGGTCGTGGGATGCGCTCGGATGCTTCAGATCAGCGAAAGCTGGGTGGGTTCGGGCAGGTCGGGCGCGGCCGGTGCCGGCTGAACCGGTTCGGGTTCCCGGGTCCGGCGCGGCATCCCCGCGCGCGTGGGGCCGATGCCGTACTCCTCGGCCAACTCGTGGACCTGACGGGTGATCCGGCGCTGGTACCACTTCGGGGCGTAGGAGCCGTCCGCGTACAGCCGCTCGTACCGGCGCACCAGATACGGGTGTTCGCGCTCCAGCCAGGCCATGAACCACTCGCGGGCGCCGGGGCGCAGATGCAGCACCAGCGGGGTGACCGAGGTCGCCCCGGAGGCCGCGATCGCCCGTACGGTCTCCCGGAGTCGGTCCGGGCTGTCGCTCAGGAACGGGATCACCGGCGCCATCAGCACCCCGCAGTCGATCCCGCGCTCGCCCAGGCTCCGTACGACGTCCAGGCGCCGCTCCGGTGCGGGCGTGCCCGGCTCCACGGTGCGCCACAGCTCGGGGTCGGTGAAGCCGACCGAGACCGAGATTCCCACGTCCGTCACCTCGGCCGCCTGGGTCAGCAGATCGAGGTCGCGCAGGATCAGCGTGCCCTTCGTCAGGATCGAGAACGGGTTGGCGTGGTCGCGCAGGGCGCCGATGATGCCCGGCATCAGGCGGTAGCGGCCCTCGGCGCGCTGGTAGCAGTCGACGTTGGTGCCCATCGCGATGTGCTCGCCCTGCCAGCGGTGCGAGCCGAGCTGGCGGCGCAGCAACTCCGGCGCGTTCGTCTTGACCACGATCTGCGAGTCGAAGCCGAGGCCGGTGTCGAGGTCCAGATAGCTGTGGGTCTTGCGGGCGAAGCAGTACACGCACGCGTGTGAGCAGCCCCGATACGGGTTGACCGTCCACTGGAAGGACATGCGGGAGACCGCCGGAACCCGGTTGATGATCGAGCGGGCCCGCACCTCGTGGAAGGTGATCCCGCGGAACTCGGGGGTGTCGAAGGTACGGGTGGTCACCGCGTCGGCGCCGAACAACGCGGCGTCGGCCCTGCTGTGGTCACCGGAGTCGGTGAGGTTCTCCCAGCGCATGAGGCCTCCTCGGTAGCACTGCTCCCAGAATAGAACACCTGTTCGCATGATCGTGCAAGGGCTGTTTCCGATCGCTTCCGTGCCCCCGATTTGGGCGCCCCCGGACCGGGGTGGTTGGCTTGCCCTCACCCCGAGAAGCCCTGAGAAACCCTGAAAAACCCCGAGAACCCAAGGTCCTGGAGGACGTCAATGGCGCAGGTCGAGGCCACTACGGAGCGGATCGTCGCGGCGGACGCGGAGAAGGTGTTCGACGCCCTCGCCGACTACACCGGCACGCGCGGGAAACTGCTGCCCGAGCAGTACAGCGAATACGAGGTGCGCGAGGGCGGCGACGGCGAGGGCACCCTCGTCCACTGGAAGCTCCAGGCCACCAGCAAGCGCGTGCGCGACTGCCTCCTGGAGGTCAGCGAGCCCACCGACGGCGAACTCGTCGAGAAGGACCGCAACTCCTCGATGGTCACCACCTGGCGGGTCACCCCGGCCGGGGAGGGCAGGTCCCGGGTCGTCGTCACCACCACCTGGCAGGGCGCCGGCGGCATCGGCGGCTTCTTCGAGAAGACGTTCGCGCCCAAGGGGCTCGGCCGGATCTACGACGCCGTGCTCGACAAGCTGGCCGCCGAGGTCGAGCGGTAGACCCAACCAGCCATCGATGACGGGGTGTTGACCTCTCACCGGTTCGGGTGGATCTCCACCGGGACCGACGGTACGCCGTAACTCGTCGCGCTTGTTCGCTGTTGTCGCTTATCGCGGGAATTGTGCGACAGGCGCGACGAGGGGAGCGGTTCGTGGGCGGGACGACTCTGGTGCCGGACGAACCGGTCACGGCACCCCTGCCCGAAGACCCGCCCCGGGCACCGGCCGCCCCGCCCGCACTGAGCCCGCGCCGGGTGAGACTGGTCTTCTTCGGGCTGATGCTCGCGCTGCTGCTGGCCGCGCTGGAGCAGATGATCGTCGCCACCGCGCTGCCGAAGATCGTCGGCGAGCTGCACGGCCTGGACAGGATGTCCTGGGCGATCACCGCCTACCTCCTCACCGCCACCGTCGGACTGCCGGTCTACGGCAAGCTCGGCGACCTGTACGGCCGCAAGGGCGTCTTCCAGTTCGCGATCGTCGTCTTCGTCGTCGGATCCGCGCTCGCCGGCCGGGCCGGGACCATGGACCAGCTGATCGCCTGCCGCGCGGTCCAGGGTGTCGGCGCGGGCGGCCTCATGATCGGCGTGCAGACGATCATCGCGGACATCGTGCCCGCCCGGGAGCGCGGCCGCTTCATGGGCCTGATCGGCGCCGCCTTCGGCCTCGCCTCCGTCGCCGGGCCCCTGCTGGGCGGCTACTTCACCGACCACCTCTCCTGGCGCTGGTGCTTCTACGTCAACGTGCCCTTCGGACTGGTCACCCTCGCCGTGGTCACCGTCGTCCTGAAGCTGCCCGGACCGGCGGCGAAGGCGCGGCTCGACCTTCTCGGCATGCTGCTGCTGGCCGCCGCCTCCACCTGCCTGGTGCTGCTGACCAGTTGGGGCGGCACCGAGTACCCCTGGGACTCCCGGGTCATCCTCGGCCTCGGCGCCGGAGCGGTGGCGGCCGCCGTCCTGTTCCTCGTCGCCGAGTATTTCGCGGCCGAACCCCTCATCCCGCTACGGCTGTTCAGGAACTCCGTCTTCAACGTCACCGGTCTCGTGGGCCTCGTGATCGGCGTCGCCCTGTTCGGCGCCGCCAGCTATCTGCCGACCTTCCTGCAGATGGTCGACGGAGCCTCCGCCACCGAGTCCGGACTGCTGATGCTCCCCATGATGGGCGGCATCGTCGGCACCTCGATCATCTCGGGGCAGCTCATCACCCGCACCGGGCGCTACCGGATCCTCCCGATCCTCGGCGCCGCGCTCTCCGTGCTCGGCATGGGGCTGCTGTCCCGCCTGGACGTCGACACGCCCCGGCTGCACTACAGCATCTGGATGGCCGTCCTCGGCGCCGGCATCGGCATGGTGATGCCGGTGCTGGTCCTCGCCGTGCAGAACTCCGTCGACCCCGCCGACCTCGGCACCGCCACCAGCGCCAACAACTACTTCCGGCAGATCGGCGGCAGCGTCGGCGCGGCGATCTTCGGAACCCTGTTCGCCGACCGGCTCACCGACTCCCTGCGCGAACGCCTGCCCGCGCGCGCGGGCGCCCCGCTGCCCGACCCGCAGTCCATCACCCCGCAACTCGTCCACGCGCTGCCCCCGGCGCTGCGCGACGGCTACATCCGGGCCTACGCCGACGCCATGCCCCGCATCTTCCTGTACTTGGTGCCGGTGCTCGTCCTCGGCCTGCTGATCGCCTTCTTCCTCAAGGAGACCCCCCTGTTGAGCAGTGCAGCGTCCCACCGCACCCCCGCCACCGACCCGGCGACCGCGCAGGGGACCACCTCCATTCCGCAAGCCCGTTCGGCGTACTCCGCCGGTGTCCCCGTGTGCGGCACGGTGCAGCACCCCGACGGCACCGCCGTGCCCCGCGCGGCGCTCACCCTGATCGACGTCACCGGGCAGCAGATCGGGCGCGGCGCCAGCGGTGAGGACGGACGGTACGCGCTGTCCACGCCGGGCCCGGGCTCGTACGTCCTGATCGCCGCCGCGGGCGGCCACCAGCCGCAGGCGGTCTCGGTGACCGTCGGCGAGCGGCCCGTCGAACTCGACGTCGTCCTCGGCGGCGCGGGCCGCCTCGCCGGAACCGTGCTGACCGCGGACGGCACGCCCGTGCGCGAGGCCACCGTGACCCTCACCAACGTGCACGGCGAGGTCGTCGCCAGCACCCGCAGCGGACGCGAGGGCGGCTATGTCATCACCGAGCTGGTGGCCGGCGAGTACACCCTCGCCGCCAGCGCGCCCGCCTTCCGCCCGGCCGCGCTCCCCGTCAGCGTGCAGGCGTCCCGGGAGACCCGCCAGGACGTCGAACTCGCCGGCGGAGCCGTGCTGCGCGGCACGGTGCGGGCGGCCGGCGAGCGAAGCGAGAGAGGGGTCCTCCCGCCCGAAGGGTGGGGGAGGCCCGTCGAGGACGCGCGCGTGACCTTGCTGGACGCGGCGGGCAACGTCGTGGACACCGTCACCACCGGTCCGGACGGAGCCTTCCGGTTCGTCGACCTGTCCGCCGGCGAGTACACCGTCATCGCCTCGGGTTACCCGCCGGTCGCCACCGTGCTCCAGGTGGCGGGCGGCGGGCGCACGGAACGGGATCTCCAGCTGGGGCACGAGGACTGAAAACCCGTCACTCACTCCGCTCCGGTGTTCATCGTCCCTGCTCAGCGCGGGGCGCGGGGGCGTGCGCCGGTGTGAGAGGGCGCGGTTGATTCCCGGATCGGCGCCCATCGTGACCGGCCGACGCCGTACGGTGGTGACGGCAGCACAGATTCTCGCGGAGCCGTGGGGAAAGAGGGCCTGCACCATGGACCGTGGCACCGACAGGGACACGCCTCCGGGCCCTGGAGCCGGGCACGGCACGGCGGAACCGGCCGCGGCCGGGCGCATCGCGCTGGCCGTGGTCGTGGTGGACCGTGACGGACTGGTGTCCCACTGGAGCATCGGCGCCCGACGGCTGTTCGCCGTCACCAAGGAGGAGGCGATCGGCCGGCCGGCGGTCGATCTGCTGCCCGTCTCCGGAGCGCTGCCCGAGGAGGACGAGTCCGCGGCCTACGGGCCGTACGCGGACTACGACGGTCTCGGCCCCGACCTGGAGTCGTCCCTCGACGGGAGGCTGTCCTACCCGGCCGCGGGCCGCGCCCGGCTCACCGTGTCCGGCAGCGGACGCGGCGAGCGGGGGATCCTGCCACCCGACGGGCCGGGGAGGGTCGATGTCCTGTGGTGGGCCTACCCGTTGGTCGGTCCCGGACCGGAGCGGCTGCTCGTCCTCGCGGCGGACGCGGACGGGCTCCGGCGGCACGATCCCGCCGAGGACCTGACCGTCGAACGGATCGCGCCCGCCTTCGCCCTGCACACCGACTTCCCGGGCGCCGACGAACTCGCCCGGCGGCTCCCCGAGATCCTGCCCAGCATGAGCGTCGGGGAAAGCGCCCGCATCGTCGCGCAGGTCCTCGAACTGGGCTACCCGGTCCTGGAGTTCAGCCAGAACGACCGGGTGCCCGTGACTCCCGACTGGGGCGTGGCCCGGCGCGCCGAGCGCAAGGCCCGCCGGGAACGGGCGGCGCATGCCGTCGCGGCCGGCGAGCCGCTGCCGCCGGACCTCGCCGACGAGGCGGAGGACGCCGAGGACGCCGAGGACCTTGAGTACGCGGCCGTGCGCGAACGCCTGGAGTTCCTCAACGAGGTCAGCGGACGCATCGGCACCTCCCTCGACCTGTCCCGGACCATCGTCGAGGTCAGCAAGGCGGTCGTGCCCCGCTTCACCGACGTCGCCGGCACCTATCTGCGCGAGCAGGTCGTCGCCGGCGAGGGCTTCCCGGAGGGCGTGCCGGACACCACCACCCTGTGGCACCGCGTCGCCGTCGAGCACACCGACGAACCCGGCCGCTGGGACGACGTCGTACCGGTCGGCGAGGCCATGCCGTTCCCCGCGAACACCCCGTTCTTCCAGTGCATGACCAGCGGCGAACCCGTCCTCGTGCCCCGCATCAGCGAGCAGATGGGCCACGCCATCGCCTCGCAGTTCGAGAAGCGGGACATCAGGCCCCTCATCAACAACCGGTCCATGTTGATCGTGCCGCTCAAGGCGCGCGATGTGGTCCTCGGGTTCATGATCCTGCTGCGCCACCCGGAGCGTGTCGAGTTCAACGACATGGACCGGGTGACCGGAGCCGAACTCGCCGCCCGCGCGGGCCTCGTGCTCGACAACGCGCGCATGTACACCTACCAGGAGAGCGTCGCCGAGACCCTCCAGGACAGCATGCTGCCGCACATCCCGCCGCGCATGGCGGGCTGCGACATCGCCACCCGCTATCTGCCCGGCACGCTGCTGGGCCGGGTCGGCGGTGACTGGTTCGACGCCGTGAAACTGCCCGGCGCCCGCACCGCCCTCGTCGTCGGCGACGTCATGGGCCACGGACTCAACTCGGCCGCCATGATGGGCCAGTTGCGTACGGCCGTACAGACCATGGCCGCCCTCGACCTGCCGCCCGCACAGCTGCTGCGCAACCTCGACGACCTCGCCCAGCGCCTCGGCGACACCTACCTCGCGACCTGCCTGTACGCCGTCTACGACCCGATCGCGAGCGAACTCCACCTCGCCAACGCCGGGCACATCCCGCCCGTCCTGGTACGGGCCCAGAACGGCTCCAGCGACCTGCTCGACCTGCCCACGGGCGCGCCCATCGGCGTCGGCTCAGTGCCCTTCGAGACGGTACGCGTACGCGTGGAGCCCGGCGACCGGCTCGTGATGTGCACGGACGGGCTGGTCGAGGTGCGCGGCGAGGACATAGGCGTGGGACTCGCCACCCTGTGCGAGTCGGCGGCGCATCCGGCCGCCTCCATGGACGATGCCTGCGACACCATCATCCGGGCCCTCAACACGCGCGGTGGCCGCAAGGACGACGTGGCCCTGCTGATGGCCCGGCTCAACGGCATCGAACCCGACGACGTCGCCGAGTGGCGGCTGCGCCTGGACCCGGCCGAGGTCGGGCGGGCCCGCGCGGTGGTGCGCGAGCAGCTCCACGAGTGGGGCCTCGCCAGGTTGGCCGATCCCACCGAGCTGCTGGTCAGCGAGCTCGTCACCAACGCCGTACGGCACTCCCGCAGCCGGCCCGTCGATCTGCGTCTGGTGCGCGGCGACACCCTGCTGTGCGAAGTGGACGACGACGACCACGACCTGCCGACCCTGCTGAACACCGGTCCCGGCGACGAGATCGGGCGCGGTCTGCGGGTGGTCAGCACCCTCGCACGCGAGTGGGGCACCAGCCGGACCAAGGCCGGCAAGACCGTCTGGTTCGAAATGACGCTGCCGCGGCGTTGAGGCAGGCGTGGTGGTGAGGCACGCGGTGGTGACACACGCGCGGCGATGGGGCACGCGCGACGCTGCGGCACAGGGCGGGGCTGAGGTACTCGCGTGGCTGAGTCAGCTCCGGAGCTGAGTCACCCGGGCCCCGGGCTCACACGGCGCGAACAGCGCGCAGGCCACACGGAGCGCGCTCCGGCGTGCTCCGCTCGAACGAGCCGTGAAGGAATGCGCCGCGCGCTTGTGAGCGTGAACAGGGCGCGATACACCGTACGGGCCCGTCACTCGCGGCGGGCGGCCTTCGTACCCTGGGGAGTTGGTCATGAGCGTGACGAGTCGGTACCGGGAGGCCTGGGAGGGCTTCTGGCGTGAGGCTCCCGGCGAACAGGGGGCCGTGTTCTGGGACGCGGAGCCGGTGCTGACCGCCGGAGCCCATCTGGCCCTCTTCGAACCCCACCTGACCGACCACGGCCTGCCGATGGTGGACCTGGGCTGCGGTAACGGCACCCAGACCCGTTTCCTCGCCGACCGCTTCCCGCACGTCGTCGGCGCCGACATCTCCGCCGCCGCACTGGACCACGCCCGGCACGCCGACCCGGCGGGACAGGCGACGTACCGGCTGCTGGACGCCGCGGCGAAGGGCGCGGCGGAGATCCTGCACGCGGAACTCGGCGACGCCAACGTCTACATGCGGGGCGTCCTGCACCAGGCCGCCCCCGAGGACAGGCAGCAGCTGGTGGACGGGATCGCCGCACTCGTCGGAGAGCGCGGCCGGGCCTTCCTGGTAGAGCTGTCCGAGGACGCCAAACCCGTCCTGCTGGGCCTGGCCCAGAGCCCCGGGGGACCCCCGCCCAAGCTGGCGCCCGTCTTCCGGCACGGCATCGCCCCCGGCGAGGTCGCCGACGACGCGATCCCCGGGTACCTGGACGCGGCCGGGCTGACCGTCCTGGCGAGCGGTGCACTCCCGCTCACCACCACGGAGTACCGGGCCGACGGTACCCGGATCGAACTGCCGTCGACGTGGCTGGTGGCCGGACGTACCGGGTGAGTCCGGCGGCGGGCGGGGCCAGGGGGAACTCATGGCTTCCTGGCCGGTTCCTCCCGCGACGCGTAACGTGACGCTGCATGAAGATCCTGATCAGCGCCGACATGGAGGGCGCCACCGGGGTGACCTGGCCGGCCGACGTGCTGCCGGGGACCCCGCAGTGGGAGCGGTGCCGGTCGATGTTCACCTCGGACGTCGACGCCGCCGTGCGGGGGTTCTTCGACGGGGGTGCCGACGACGTCCTCGTCAACGAGGCCCACTGGACCATGCGCAACCTGCTCCTGGAGCGGCTCGACGAGCGGGCCCAGATGCTCACCGGCCGGCACAAGGCGCTGTCCATGGTGGAGGGCGTCCAGCACGGCGACGTGGACGCCGTCGCCTTCGTCGGCTACCACGCGGGCGCCGGCATGGAGGGCGTCCTCGCCCACACCTACCTCGCCAACTCCGTCACCGGGGTCTGGCTGAACGGCGTACGGGCGAGCGAGGGCCTGCTCAACGCGCACGTCGTCGCCGAGTACGGGGTGCCCGTCGTCCTTGTCACCGGCGACGACGTGGCCTGCGAGGACGCGCTCGGCTATGCCCCCGAGGCGCTGAAGGTCGCGGTCAAGGACCATGTCTCGCGGTACGCGGCCGTGTGCCGTACCCCGGCCAGGACCGCCGCCGAGATCCGGGCCGCGGCCAAGGCGGCCGCATCCCTGGCGATCCGTCAGGAACCGGTGCTGGGTGGGCCGTTCACCATCGCGCTGGAATTCGACGCCGAGCACCTGGCGATGGCCGCGACCGTCGTGCCGGGCGTGGCCCGGATCGGTGAACGCAAGGTGGCGTACACGAGTGACACCATGTACGAGGGGATCCGCAGCTTCAAGGCGGTGACCACGATCGTCTCGGCCGCCGTGGAGGAGCAGTATGGCTGACCAGCAGGCCCTGGACGAGGTCGTCGAGTTCACCTCGGACCTCATCCGCATCGACACCACCAATCGCGGTGGCGGCGACTGCCAGGAACGCCCAGCCGCCGAGTACGCGGCGGCACGGCTCGCCGAGACGGGTCTGGAACCCACGCTCCTCGAACGCACCCAGGGCCGTACGAACGTCGTGGCCCGCATCGAGGGCACCGACCCGTCGGCGAACGCCCTGCTCCTCCACGGTCACCTGGACGTGGTGCCCGCCGAGGCCCGGGACTGGAGCGTGCACCCTTTCTCGGGGGAGATCCGCGACGGCGTCGTATGGGGGAGGGGCGCGGTCGACATGAAGAACATGGACGCGATGATCCTCGCCGTCGTGCGCGCCTGGGCCCGGGAGGGCGTGCGGCCCCGGCGGGACATCGTCGTCGCGTTCACCGCCGACGAGGAGGCCAGTGCCGAGGACGGCTCCGGATTCCTCGCCGACCAGCACCCCTACCTGTTCGAGGGCTGCACGGAGGGCGTCAGCGAGTCGGGGGCGTTCACCTTCCACGACGGGAGCGGGCGGGAGCTGTACCCGATCGCGGCCGGTGAACGCGGCACAGGCTGGCTGAAGCTCACCGCCCGCGGACGCGCCGGACACGGCTCCAAGGTGAACCGGGAGAACGCCGTCATCCGGCTCGCCTCGGCGATCGCCCGGATCGGCGCGCACGAGTGGCCGCTCCGGCTGACCCCGACCGTGCGCGCCGCGCTCATCGAACTCGCCGCGCTGCACGGCATCGAGACGGACCTGTCGGACGTGGACGCGCTGCTGGACAAGCTCGGCCCGGCCGCGAAGCTCGTCGAGGCCACGGTCCGCAACAGCGCCAACCCGACCATGCTGGACGCCGGCTACAAGATCAACGTTATTCCGGGGGAGGCGGTGGCGTACGTCGACGGGCGCTACCTCCCCGGCGCCGAGGACGAGTTCCGCGCGACCCTCGACCGGCTCACCGGACCCCATGTGGAGTGGGAGTTCCAGCACCGGGAGGTGGCTCTCCAGTCTCCGCTCGACTCGCCGACGTACGCGAGGATGCGGGCCGCCGTCGAGGAGTTCGCGCCCGAGGGCCACGTGGTGCCGTACTGCATGCCCGGCGGCACCGACGCCAAGCAGTTCTCGCGGCTCGGCATCACCGGCTACGGCTTCACCCCGCTGAAGCTCCCGGTGGACTACGACTACGCGGCTCTGTTCCACGGCGTCGACGAACGGGTGCCCGTCGAGGCGCTCCACTTCGGTGTCCGTGTCCTCGACCGCTTTCTGCGCACGGCCTAGGCACACAGGGGGACGAAGTGCGGACGCTGGCCTACGGTTCCTGGCCCTCGCCCATCGACGCGGCGCTCGCCGCCGCGCACGACGGGCACCCCGAGTACGTGGGCTTCGTCGGCGACGAGGCCTGGTGGACCGAGCCCCGGCCCACCGAGGGCGGGCGGCGCACGCTGGTGCGGCGGCGCGCCGACGGTGTGGAGGAGTCGCTGCTGCCCGCCCCGTGGAACGTACGCAGCCGGGTCATCGAGTACGGCGGACAGCCCTGGGCGGGCGCGGTCGTCGACGGCGAACCCCTCGTCGTCTTCGTGCACTTCGCCGACCAGCGCCTGTACCGCTGCCGTCCGGGCGGCGAACCGTTCCCGCTCACCCCCGTCTCCCCGGTGGGCGGCGGACTGCGCTGGGCCGACCCGCAGCTGCGCCTCGAACGCGGTGAAGTGTGGTGCGTACTCGAGGAGTTCACCGGCGACGGCCCCGACGACGTACGGCGTGTCCTGGCCGCCGTGCCGCTCGACGGGTCGGCCGCCGGGGACCGGGACGGCGTACGCGAACTCACCGACGACCGGCACCGGTTCGTCACCGGCCCCCGGCTCTCGCCCGACGGGCGGCGGGCCGCCTGGCTCGCCTGGGACCACCCCCGGATGCCGTGGGACGGCACGGAACTGCTTGTCGCCGAGGTGGGAGAGGACGGCACCCTCGGCCGGGCGCGCAGGACGGCCGGCGGGCCGGAGGAGTCCATCGCCCAGGTGGACTGGTCCGCGGACGGCCGGCTCCTGTACGCGAGCGACCGCACCGGCTGGTGGAACCTGTACCGCGACGGGGAGCCCCTCTGCCCGCGCGAGGAGGAGTTCGGCGGGCCCCTGTGGAAGCTCGGGTGCCGCTGGTTCGCCCCGCTGGACAGCGGTCTGATCGCCGTCGTCCACGGCCGCGGCGCCGCCACCCTCGGCATCCTCGACCCGGAGACCGGTGAACTGGTCGACGCGGCCGGGCCCTGGACCGAGTGCGCGCCCAGTCTCGCGGTGCACGGCGAACGGGTCGTCGGCGTCGGGGCCAGTCCGCGCAGCGCGTACGAGGTGATCGAGCTGGACGCCCGGACCGGCCGGGCGCGGGTGATCGGCGCCGCGCACGACGACGCCGTGGACCCCGCCTACTACCCCGAGCCGCAGATCCGCACCTTCACCGGGCCTGCCGGACGCGAGATCCACGCCCACATCTACCCGCCGCACCACCCCGGCTGCACCGCGCCCGACGACGAGCTGCCGCCGTACGTGGTCTGGGCGCACGGCGGCCCCACCGGGCGGGCGCCGCTCGTCCTCGACCTGGAGATCGCCTACTTCACCTCGCGGGGCATCGGGGTCGTCGAGGTCAACTACGGCGGTTCCGCCGGGTACGGCCGGGAGTACCGCAACCTGCTGCGGGAGCAGTGGGGCGTGGTGGACGTCGAGGACTGCGCGGCCGTCGCCACGGCACTCGCCGACGAGGGCACCGCCGACCGCGACCGGCTGGCGATCCGGGGCGGCAGCGCGGGCGGCTGGACCGCGGCCTCCTCCCTCGTCGCCACCGACGTCTACGCCTGCGGCACCATCCTCTATCCGGTCCTCGACCTGGCCGGCTGGGGCGCGGGGGAGACCCACGACTTCGAGTCGCGGTACCTGGAGACCCTGATCGGTCCGTACGCCGAGGTGCCCGGCCGGTACGCGCAGCGGTCGCCCAGCGAGCACGCCGACCGGATCACCGCGCCCTTCCTGCTGCTCCAGGGCCTGGACGACGTGATCTGCCCGCCCGCCCAGTGCGAACGGTTCCTCGCCCGGATGACGGGCCGCGGGGTGCCGCACGCGTACATCGCGTTCGAGGGGGAGGGGCACGGGTTCCGGCGGGCGGAGACCACGATCCGGGTGCTGGAGTCCGAACTCTCCCTCTACGCCCAGACCTTCGGCATCGACCCGCCCGGCATCCCCCCATTGGAGCTCGCCAAGTGAAGGAACTCCAGCGGCCGTCACGGCTCGCTGCCGGCGCCCGCGTGGCCGTCGTCGCACCCAGTGGACCCGTCCCCGAGGAGCGGCTGCAGGCCGGGCTCGACGTACTGCGCGGCTGGGACCTCGACCCGGTCGTGGCACCCCATGTGCTGGACCGGCACACCGAGTTCGGCTACCTGGCGGGCACGGACGCCGACCGGGCCGCCGATCTGCAGCACGCCTGGTGCGACCGGTCCGTGGACGCCGTGCTGTGCGCGCGGGGCGGATACGGGGTGCAGCGCATGGTCGACCTGCTCGACTGGGAGGCGATGCGGGCGGCGGGGCCGAAGGTGTTCGTCGGTTTCAGCGACATCACCGCCCTGCACGAGGCGTTCGCCACCCGCCTGGGCCTCGCCACCCTGCACGGGCCGATGGCGGTCGGCATCGACTTCGTCAAGAACGCCCGCGCCCAGCAACACCTCAAGTCCACCCTGTTCGCCCCGGAGACGGTCCGCACGATCACCTCCGGCGGCACGGCTCTCGTCCCCGGGCGGGCCAGGGGCGTCACCCTCGGCGGCTGTCTGTGCCTGCTCGCCGCCGAACTCGGCACCCCGCACGCCCGTCCCGGCGCGCGCGGCGGACTGCTGTGCCTGGAGGACGTGGGCGAGGAGACGTACCGCCTGGACCGCTACCTCACCCAGCTCCTGCGCGCGGGCTGGCTGGACGGGGTGCGCGGGGTGCTGCTCGGGTCGTGGGAGCAGTGCGAGGCGTACGAGGGCCTTCGGGCGCTGCTGGCGGACCGTCTCGGCGGGCTCGGAGTACCGGTCGTGGAGGAGTTCGGATTCGGGCACTGCGAAGGGGCGTTGACGATCCCCTTCGGTGTGGCGGCCGAACTCGACGCCGGCACGGGCACGTTGACGCTGGACGAGCCGGCGTTGCGCTGACCGGCGCCGCGCTGACCGGCGCCGCGCTGACCGGCGTCGCGTTGACCGGCGTCGCACTGAGTGGCGTTGCGCTGAGCGGCGTTCGCCCGTGACCGCGACGAGCGAGCCGAGGGGGCGCGGGCCGTTGGACCTGCCGGTGGCGGGGGAGGCAGCCGTAGGGTGGTGGAGTGCCTCACCACGCTTCCCGCTACCTCGCCGAAGGCCCTCGCGCGGGCATACGCCACTTCACCTACGAGGACGGTGCCGAGTTCACCGCCCGCGCGCGGGAGAGCAAGCAACTGCACCAGCCGTGGCTGTTTCCGCCGGACAGCGCCGGTGCCTACGCCGCGTACGCGGGGCGGCTGATCGAGGACCCGAGCAAGGCCGGGTTCCTGGTCTGCGAGAAGGCGCCGGAGAACGGCGCGGACGGGGCCCTCGCCGGCTACATCAACATCAACAACATCGTCCGGGGCGGCTTCCAGTGCGGGGCGCTCGGCTACGGCGCCTTCGCGCACGCCGCCGGGCGCGGACTGATGCGCGAGGGGCTCGACCTCGTGGTCCGGTACGCGTTCGGACCGATGCGGCTGCACCGGCTGGAGATCAACGTGCAGCCCGGCAACGCCGCGTCCATCGCGCTCGCCCGTGCCTGCGGGTTCCGGCTGGAGGGCTTCTCCCCGGCCATGATCTTCATCGACGGCGCCTGGCGCGACCACGAGCGCTGGGCGATCACCGCCGAGACGCGGGCTCCGGGCTGATCGAGCTGACCGAGAAGTGCCGCGGCATCCCGGCCGTCATGCGCCGCCCCGGTCCACGTACTCGTACACCACCCCGTCCGGGTGCATCGCGATCAGGTTGCGGCCCGCCGGGGTGGCGACCGGGCCGGCGATGACGCGGGCGCCGAGTTCCGTGAGGACCCGGTTGGCTTCCTCGACGTCCCTGACGGCGATCGTCGCGGCGACCTTGCGCAGCACGTCCAGCTCGGCCTCGGGTCCGCTCATCAGCAGGAAGCAGCCGACCGCGGCGACCTGGACGCCGCCGCGCTCGAAGCGGAGGGCCGGGCCGCCCGCGAGGCGCTCGTAGAAGGGGACCGCGGTCTCCAGGTCGTCGACGCAGACGCGCAGCGTGGCTCCCAGAATGTCCATGCCACGAGCCTAGTTGGAGCGGCGCGGAGAGTGAGATCGTTTCACGCGATCCGCACGGCGTCCCCCGCTCGATCGCCGGGCCGGGAGCCCGTGGCCCGAGCGTTACGCGCCGGTCGGGTCGGGTACCCGGCGGTCATGGACCGCTTGGATCACCTGGAGCATCTCGACAAGCACCTGGTCGACGAGCTGGCGCAGGTCGCGCGGGAGACCATCCGCGACGAACTGCGTGAGCAGACGCGCAAGCAACGCCGTACGGCCATGCTGTACGCCGCGTCGGGCGCCGCCGCCCTGTACGCGGGCGCGGCCGTCGCGCTCGCCGTGGGGCTGGCACTCGCCATCGGGCTGCCCGACTGGGCCGCCGCGCTCATCACCGCGGTGATCCTGGGCGCCGTGGCCTATGCGCTGCGCGGCGCCGCCCATCCCACCGCGTCCCGGCCGACGCCCGGCCGCGCGGCGGACCTGGCCGCGGACCGGGACCGCGCCCACGGCGGCACCGCGCCCGTCGGCCCGGCCGGCGGCCTCGGCAACGGGCCCGTCCCGCCGATGCCGAGCGCCCCGCCCGACACGCGCACTGACCCCGAGCCGCACCACCGGGCGTGATGCGCGGTGCGAGCGTTCCGTAAGGGCCCCCTCTCGAAGGTCCCCTCGAAGCACGGCCCGACCGTCGTGGTGACCGGCGCCAGCGGCGGCGTGGGCCGGGCCGCGGCGGTGGCCTTCGCCGCCCGGGGTGCCAGGGTCGCCCTGCTGGCCCGGGGCCGCGAGGGCCTGGCCGCCGCGGCGGACGAGGTGCAGCGCGCCGGTGGCGAGGCCCTCGTCGTCACCGTGGACATGGCCGACGCCAAGGCGGTCGAGGACGCGGCCCAGAAGGTCGCTGACGCGTTCGGGCCCATCGACGTCTGGGTCAACAACGCCTTCAGCGGGGTCTTCGCCCCGTTCACGGAGATCACCCCGGACGAGTTCCGGCGGGTGACCGAAGTGACGTACCTCGGCTATGTGTTCGGCACCCGGGCCGCGCTGCGGCACATGCTGCCGCGCGACCGGGGCACGATCGTGCAGGTCGGCTCGGCGCTCGCCTACCGCGGGATTCCGCTGCAGTCGGCGTACTGCGGGGCCAAGCACGCGATCCAGGGCTTCAACGAGTCCCTGCGCTGCGAACTGCTGCACGAGCGCAGCAAGGTGCGTACGACGATGGTCCAGATGCCGGGGCTCAACACCCCCCAGTTCGACTGGGTGCTGAACCGGATGCCGGGGCGTCCCAGGCCGGTCGCGCCCGTCTACCAGCCCGAGGTGGCGGCCCGTGCGATCGTGCACGCGGCCTTCCACGGGCGGCGGCGCGAGTACTGGGTCGGCGGATCGACGGTGGCCACGCTGATCGCCAACGCGGTCGTGCCGGGCTTCCTCGACCGTTACCTCGCCCGGACCGCGTTCGAGTCGCAGCAGGACCGGCGCGGCGACGGGAAGCAGGCGGGTCCCGGCGGTCCCGGCAATCTCTGGGCCCCGGCCGACGGTCCGCACGGGCGGGACTTCGGGGCGCACGGCCGCTTCGACGACGAGGCCGTGCCGGACAGCCCGCAGGACTGGGTGTCCCGGAACCGGGGGCGCATGGGAGCGGGGCTGGTGGCGGCCGGCGGACTGGGCGCCGCGGTGACCGCCGGGATGCGCCGACGCGGCCGGACCTGAGCCGGCCGAGACCAGACCTGGGCCCCCGAGCCGGCCGAGCCGGTCGGTCACCCCGAGCCGGCCGAGACCGGACTGCCGAGACCGGGCTTGAGCCCCCCCCCGAGCCGGCCGAGCCGGTCGGGCACGCCTCAGGTCACCCGGTACTGCTCCACCTCCTCCGTCCGCAGCGTCAGCCCGTGGCCGATGCCGCAGACGGGGCGGACCTGACCGCCCGTCGGATCCAGCGCGCCGTCGAAGAACATGTCCTCGATGCGGACGTGGTCGTGGAACCACTCCAGGTGGCGGATGTTGGGCAGGGACGCGGCCGCGGCGGCGTGGGCGTGCGGGGCGCAGTGGGCGGAGACCTCCAGGCCGTGGGCCTGAGCCAGGGCGGCCGCGCGCAGGAACTCGGTGAGGCCGCCGCAGCGCGTCGCGTCGATCTGGAGGCAGTCGACCGCGCCGGCCGCGATCATGCGGGCGAAGTACGGGAGGTCGTACCCGTACTCCCCGGCCGTCACGTCGCACACCACGGCGTCCCGCACCAGCCGCAGCCCGGTCAGGTCGTCCGAGGACACCGGCTCCTCGAACCAGCCGACGCCGTGCTCGGCGAGCGCGTGTCCGACCCGGACCGCCTGTTTGCGGGTGTAGGCCCCGTTGGCGTCGACGTACAACTCCGCGTCCGCGCCGATGACATGGCGGGCCGCGCGGACCCGGGCCAGGTCGCGGGTGACCGCGCGCCCCCAGCCCTCCCCGATCTTGATCTTGACGCGGGGGATGTGCTGCCCGTGCACCCAGCCGTTGAGCTGCGCCGCCAGATGCGTGTCGTGGTACGTCGTGAAGCCGCCGCTGCCGTACACCGGCACGGTCTCGTGGGCGACGCCCAGCAGACGGGCCAGGGGGAGTTCGAGCAGCCGGGCCTTGAGGTCCCACAGGGCGATGTCGAGGGCCGAGATCGCCGAGGCCGCGATGCCGGGGCGGCCCGCGTTGCGGACCGAGCGGCACATCGCGTCGTGCAGCGCGGGGATGTCCAGGGCGCTCCGGCCCTCGACCAGCGGGCCGAGCTGCTCGTGCAGGAAGTCGCCGACCGCCGCCGGGCCGTAGGTCCAGCCCGTGCCGGTCGCGTCGCCCGCGCTCACCTCGGCGATCACCATGGTCGTGGAGTCCCAGGACAGCGTGCCGTCGGCCTCGGGGGCGTCGGTGGGCACGGTGTACACGGACACGACCGGTCGGTGGAGCTTCATCGCCTGCTCCCGGCCCTCAGCCGGCCTGCTGGAGTTGCGGCAGCACCTTCGTACGGTAGAAGTCGAAGAAGCCGCGCAGGTCGGGGCCGATCTGGTTGACGTAGACCATGTCGAAGCCGGCGTCGGCGAACTGTTTCAGCTCGGCCACATGCTCGTCCACGTCGTCGCCGCACACCCGGTTCTGGCGGACCATGTCCTCGGTGACCAGGGTCTGCGCCTGCTCGAAGTGCTTGGGGGAGGGCAGCACCTGGCCCAGCTCGCCGGGCAGTTGCTCGTTCGCCCACAGACGGTGCACGGTCTGTACGGCCTCTTCCTTGTCGGTGCCGTAGCAGACCTTCGTGCCGCCGCTCACCAGCTTTCCGCCGCCCCCGCCCTTGCGGTACTGCTCCACCATCGCCGCGTCCGGCTGGATGGTGATGTAGCCGTCGGCCACCCGGGAGGCGAGCTGGGTCGCCGCGGGGCCGAATCCGGAGATGTCTATCGGGACGGGCTCGTCCGGGACGGTGTACAGGCGGGCGTTCTCCACCGTGTAGTGCGTGCCGTGGTGGTTGACCTCCTCGCCGGTGAACAGCCGCCGCATGACCTGGAGCGACTCCTCCAGCATCTCCAGCCGCACGTGCGCGGGCGGCCAGGGGTCGCCGAGGATGTGCTCGTTGAGGGCTTCGCCGGTGCCGACGCCCAGCCGGAAGCGGCCGTTCGTCATCACGGCGCTGGTCGCCGCGGCCTGTGCCACCACCGCCGGATGGATCCGTACCGTCGGGCAGGTCACCGCCGTCTCGATCGGCAGGGACACCGCCTCGGAGAGGGCGCCGATCACCGACCAGACGAACGGGCTCTGGCCCTGCGCGTCGTTCCAGGGGTGGTAGTGGTCGGAGATCCACAGGGCCGTGAATCCGGCCTGCTCGGCCATTCGCGCCTGCTCGATGAGCTCCGCGGGACCGTACTGCTCGCACGAGAGGAAATAGCCGTACTCGGGCATGGGGGATGTGCCTCCACGAGGTGGACGGGTGGTTCGCCGTGCCGAGTACCCGGCGCGGGTGGCGGAAACCGGGAGGGCGCGGCGACCGGGCGTACGTTTGGGTGCCCTGACCAGGGGGACGCGGAAGGCTGCCGAGGTACGCGACAGCCCCGGAGGCGAACCGTGAGTCGACCCCGCATTGTGATCGTCGGTGCCGGCTTCGCCGGATACCGGACGGCCCGAGAACTGTCCCGGATGTCCCGCGGCAAGGCCGACATCACCCTGCTGAACCCCACCGACTACTTCCTGTATCTGCCCCTGCTGCCCCAGGTCGCGGCCGGGATCCTGGAGCCGCGCCGGGTCACCGTCTCGCTCTCGGGCACGCTGCCGCACGTCCGCCTGATGCTCGGCGAGGCCGACGGCGTCGACCTGGACGGGCGGACCGTGCGGTACACCGACCCCGAGGGCGGCAAGGGCACGTTGCCGTACGACCGGCTCGTGCTCGCCGTCGGCAGCGTGAACAAGCTGCTGCCGATTCCCGGGGTCGCCGAACACGCACACGGCTTCCGCGGCCTGCCCGAGGCGCTGTACCTGCGTGACCACGTCACCCGGCAGGTCGAGCTCGCCGCCTCGGCCGACGACCCGGAGAGCTGTGCCGCGCGCACCACCTTCGTGGTGGTCGGCGCCGGCTACACCGGCACCGAGGTCGCCGCGCAGGGGCAGCTGTACACCGACGCGCAGGTGCGAAGGCACCCCCTCAGGGAGGGCATACGGCCCCGCTGGCTGCTCCTCGACGTCGCGCCGCGTGTCCTGCCGGAACTGGACGAGCACCTGTCCCGCACCGCCGACCGCACCCTGCGGGAGCGGGGCGTGGAGGTGCGCATGGGGACCTCCGTGAAGGAGGCCACGCCGAACGGGGTGCTGCTCACCGACGGCGAGTTCGTGTCGACTCGGACCCTGGTGTGGTGCGTCGGCGTACGGCCCGATCCGCTGGTGGAGAGCACCGGGCAGCCGCTGGAGCGCGGGCGTCTGATCGTCGACCCGTATCTCCAGCTCCCGGGCCACCCCGAGGTGTTCGCGTGCGGGGACGCGGCCGCCGTACCGGATCTGAACAACCCTGGGTCGTACACGCCGATGACCGCGCAGCACGCGTGGCGGCACGGCAAGGTCGCGGCCCGCAACGTCGCCGCCTCGCTGGGCGTCGGCGAACGGCGCCCCTACCGGCACAAGGACCTCGGGTTCGTGGTCGACCTGGGCGGTGCGAAGGCCGCCGCCAACCCGCTCGGCATCCCCCTGTCCGGCCTGGCCGCCGGTGCGGTCACCCGCGGCTACCACCTCGCGGCGCTGCCCGGCAACCGGGTCCGGGTCGCCGCGGACTGGCTGCTGGACTCCGTACTCCCGCGCCAGGCCGTCCAGTTGGGCCTCGTACGGTCCTGGTCGGTACCGCTGGACACGGCGTCACCGGAGCTGGCCCGGGTGCCGGGGGGACCGGACGGGGCCCGGGGTCAGCAGGACCACCGCAGTCAGGAGGAGCGGCGGAAAGCGGAGGCGGCCCGCTCGGGGCCCGGAGCGGCCACCCCGGCCGACACGGAACCGGAGGGCTCCGGGGAGCCCCGTACCGAGGCCGCGGACCAGCCGGGCCCCGAGGCCGCGAAGAGCCGGCCGGGCGGTGAGCCCGCGAAGAACCAACCGGTCCCCGAGGCCGCGAAGAGCCAGCCCGGCGGTGAGGCCGCCAAGAACCAGCCCGGCGGTGAGCCCGCCAAGAACCAGCCAAGCGGTGAGCCCGACAAGGCTCCCGGCCCCGTCAAGCGGACCGACGTCACCCCCGCCGAAGGAGACTCATGAACACCGGTGAACTCGTAGAACTCGGCCAGCAGTTGCGCGTCGACAGTGTGCGCGCCTCGGCCGCCGCGGGTTCCGGGCACCCGACGTCGTCGATGTCCGCCGCGGACCTGATGGCCGTACTCCTCGCCAACCACCTCCGCTACGACTTCGACCGCCCCGCCCACCCCGCCAACGACCGCTTCGTGCTGTCCAAGGGCCACGCCTCGCCGCTCATGTACGCCGTCTTCAAGGCGGCCGGTGGCATCGACGACGAGGAACTGCTGACCTTCCGCAAGCTGGGCAGCCGCCTCGAAGGACATCCGACGCCCCGGCAGTTGCCGTGGGTCGAGACGGCCACCGGCTCGCTCGGGCAGGGCCTGCCCGTCGGCGTCGGTATCGCGCTGTCCGGGAAGCGGCTGGACCGCACCGGATACCGCGTGTGGGTGCTGTGCGGCGACAGCGAGATGGCCGAGGGATCCGTGTGGGAGGCCGCCGAGCACGCCGGACACGAGCACCTCGACAACCTCACCGTGATCGTCGACGTCAACCGGCTCGGCCAGCGTGGTCCGACCCGGCACGGCCACGACCTCGACGCCTACGCCCGCCGCTTCCAGGCCTTCGGCTGGCACACCGTCGAGGTGGACGGCCACGACGTGGACGCCGTCGACCGGGCGTACGGCGAGGCGATCTCCACCAAGGGCCAGCCCACCGCGATCCTCGCCCGCACCCTCAAGGGCAAGGGCGTCAGCGACGTCGAGGACCGTGAGGGACTGCACGGCAAGCCGCTGAAGAACGCCGACGACGCGATCGAGGAACTCGGCGGTGCCCACCGGAACATCCTCGTCGAGGTCCACGAGCCGCCCGCGGCCCGCATGCTGCACGCCGTGCCCGCCGGACATCTCGAACTGCCGCGCTTCGAGAAGGGCGGCGCCGCCCAGGGCGGCAAGGGTGTCGCCACCCGCGACGCCTTCGGGCAGGCCCTCGCCGCGCTCGGCTCCGGACGCGGGGACGTGGTCGCCCTCGACGGCGAGGTCGGCGACTCCACGCGCGCCGAGCTCTTCGCCAAGGAGCACCCCGACCGCTACTTCGAGTGCTACATCGCCGAGCAGCAGATGGTCGCCGCCGCCGTCGGACTCGCCGCGCGCGGATGGGTTCCGTACGCCTCCACCTTCGCGGCGTTCCTCACCCGCGCCCACGATTTCATCCGCATGGCGTCGATCAGCGGTTCCGGCATCAACCTGGTCGGCTCGCACGCGGGCGTGGCGATCGGGCAGGACGGGCCCAGCCAGATGGGACTGGAGGACCTGGCGATGATGCGGGCGATCCACGGCTCGACCGTGCTGTACCCGTGCGACGCCAACCAGACCGCGCACCTCGTCACCGCGATGGCCGGCCTGGAGGGCATCCGCTATCTGCGCACCTCGCGCGGCGAGAGCCCGGTGATCTACGGGCCCGACGAGGAGTTCCCGATCGGCGGCAGCAAGGTGCTGCGCTCCTCCGACCAGGACCGCATGACGATCGTCGCGGCCGGCGTGACCGTGCCTCAGGCGCTGGCCGCCGCCGACACGCTGGCGGCGGACGGCATCCGGGCCCGGGTGATCGACCTGTACTCGGTCAAGCCCGTCGACGCGCCCACCCTGCGCCAGGCCGCCGAGGACACCGGCTGCCTGGTGACCGTCGAGGACCACCGAGCGGAGGGCGGCCTCGGCGACGCCGTCCTGGACGCGTTCGCCGACGGGCGGCCCGTACCGCGTCTGGTGCGCCTCGCCGTCCGTACGATGCCGGGCTCGGCCTCGCCGGACGAGCAGTTGCACGCCGCCGGCATCGACGCCGAGTCGATCGCGGCGGCCGGCCGGCTCCTGGTGGGGGAGGCGATCGTGCGGTGAGCGGCGACGACGGCGCGGCGGGCGGCACGCGCACCGGTACACGAGGCGGCACGCACGGCGGTACGGCAGGAAGCGGCACGCGCGGCGGTACCGCACGTGGCGGCCCCCGGGACGGCGTGCGGACCGTGCGCGCCGGCCGGCACACGGTGGAGGTGCACCGGCAGGACAAGGTGCTCTTCCCCGGGGACGGCGGCGCGCGCGAGTACACCAAGGGCGACCTGGTCGACTACTACCGTTCCGTCGCCCCCTTCATGCTGCCCCACCTGCGTGGCCGCCCGCTGATGCTGGAGCGGCACCCCGACGGCGTCGACGGCCCCCGGTTCATGCAGAAGAACACCCCCGACAACTACCCGGAGTGGATCACCCGCATCGAGGTCACCAAGGAGGGCGGCACCGTCTGCCACCCCGTGTGCGACGACACCGCCACGCTCCTGTACCTCGCCGACCAGGCCGCCGTCACCCTGCACCGCTGGCTGTCCCGCGTGGGCAGCGTCCAGCGGCCCGACCGGCTGGTCTTCGACCTCGACCCGGCCGGCGACTCCGGGGACGGCTTCGCCGCGGTGCGGGAGGCGGCCCGGCTGCTGGGGGAACTGCTCGACGAGCTGAGACTGCCCTCGGCGCTGATGACCACCGGCTCGCGCGGCCTGCACCTGGTGGTGCCCCTCAACGGCCACCACGACTTCGACGAGGCCCGCGCCTTCGCACGGGACGTCGCCGACACGCTCGCCGCCAGGCACCCCGACCGGCTCACCACAGCCGCCCGCAAGAAGGACCGCGGCGACCGCCTCTACCTGGACACAGGGCGCAACGCCTACGCCCAGACCGCGGTCGCCCCCTACACGGTCCGCGCCAAACCGGGCGCCCCCGTGGCCACCCCTCTCGCCTGGGCCCAGCTGGACGATCCCGGCCTCGACGCCCGCCGGTGGACCATCGCCGACGCCGTCGACCAGGCCCGCACCGACCCGTGGGGCGATGTGCTGGCGAAGGGGCGCTCACTGGGACCGGCCCGCCGCCGGCTCGACGCGTTGATGCCCTCCTGAAGGTTTGGCCAAGGAACGAGCGGCCACCCGGAGAAAGAGGTGGCCATGTCGAACACAAAGAACCCATCAGAGTCACAGAATTCACGGAACTCCCCCAAAGGGGAAGACAGGGACACAGACAACAACACTGCGCAGGAGCGCCGGCCCAGCCCCATGGAGGTGCTGCGGCACGCGCGCACCCAGCTCGGGGAGCTGACCGGCATGTCCGCCGAGAACGTGTCGTCCTTCGAGCAGACCGAGGACGGCTGGTCGCTCGAGGTCGAGGTCCTCGAGCTCGCTCGCGTGCCCGACACGATGAGCCTGATGGCGAGCTACCAGGTCGAGCTCGACCCCGACGGACAGCTCACCGGCTACCGGCGCGTCCGCCGTTACGAACGCGGGCGGGCCGACGCGCACAGGGGTGGCCGCTAGGCCGCCCACCCGTCCACACACCCGCACCCATTCACAGACAAGGAGGCGCGGTCGACATGACCGTTGTCCCGGCCCAGCAGAGCGGCGGCGGAGGCGGCAGCAGTGGCCTCTATGACGTTCTGGAACTCGTCCTAGACAGGGGTCTCGTCATCGACGCGTTCGTACGGGTCTCACTGGTCGGCATCGAAATCCTGAAGATCGACGTCCGGGTCGTCGTGGCCAGCGTCGACACCTACCTGCGCTTCGCCGAGGCGTGCAACCGCCTCGACCTGGAGGCCGGGCCGCGCAAGGATCCCGGCCTGCCCGACCTGGTCGGCGAGATGACCGAGTCCGGCGCCCGCGGCAAGTCCAAGGGTGCGCTGTCCGGCGCCGCCGACACCATATCCGGCGCCTTCAAGCAGGCACGCGAGGAGGGGCAGACCGAGTCCCGGCCGCGTCCGCGCAAGTCGACGGCATCGCGCAGGAAGGAGGAAGAGGAGTGAGCACCTATGTCTACGGCATCACCGCCGCGTCCCAGCCTTCGCTGCCCGAGGGCATGGGGGGTGTCGGCGACCCGCCGCGTCCTGTGCGCATCCTGAAGGCAGGCGAGCTGGCGGCCGTCGTCAGCGACGCGCCCGAGGGACTGCGGCCCAAGCGCAAGGACCTCCTCGCCCACCAGAGCGTCCTGAGCGAGGCCGGTGCCAACGGGTGTGTCCTGCCCATGCGGTTCGGCAGCGTGGCTCCCGACGACGACACCGTCACCGGAGTGCTCACCGAGCGCGCCGACCACTACCTGGAGCGGCTGCGCACCCTCGACGGCAAGGTCGAGTACAACGTCAAGGCCACCCACGACGAAGAGGCCGTCCTGCACCGCGTGATGTCCGAGAACTCGGAGATCCGCGCCATGACCGAGGCCAACCGGCAGGCGGGCGGCGGAACGTACGAGCAGCGGCTGAAACTCGGCGAGATGGTCGTCGCGGCCGTCAAGGCCCGCGAGGCCGAGGACGCAACCGTGGTGCGGCAGGCCCTGGAGTCCGTCGGCGACGCGGTCAGTGTGGGCCCCGAGTCCACCGGCTGGATCGCCAACGTGTCCTTCCTGGTGGAGCGTGACAAGGCGGCCGAGTTCCTGAACGCGGTGGAACAGGTCCGCACCAGCAATCCGCACCTCGACCTGCGCGTGAACGGCCCGCTGCCGCCGTACAGCTTCGTCGAACCCGGCGACGACAAGCCCGCGGGCACCACTGCGGACCCCGGCCGCGCGGAGGAATCCACGGCCGGTCCAGCCGGCGCGGAGGAATGAGGTCGCCGTGGGACTCATCGGAGAGGTCCTCCTGCTGCCGTTCGCCCCGGTGCGCGGCAGCGGCTGGGTGATCAGACAGGTGTTGAGAGAGGCGGAACGCCTCTACTACGACCCGTCCGCGGTCAGGGCCGAACTCGCCCGGCTGGAGGAACGGTTGGAGGCGGGTGAGATCGACGAGGAGGAGTTCGACCGGCAGGAGGACGAACTCCTCGACCGACTGGAGATCGGCCTGCGCGGTGGCGCGGGTACAGGCGACGGGACGGCACGATGAACCGAATGGGAATGGGCCTCGCGATAGGGGCCGGATACGTCCTCGGACGTACCAGGAAGATGAAACTGGCGGTCGCCGTCGGCAGTCTCGTGGCGGGCAAGAAGATGAACCTGAGCCCGAAGGGCGTCGCCGACCTGGTGTCCGGGCAGCTGAAGAACAACCCCCAGTTCAAGGAGATCGGGGACCAGCTGCGCGAGGACCTGCGCGGGGTCGGCAAGGCCGCCTCCGGCGCCATGGTCGAGCGACAGCTCGACGCCCTCTCCGACCGTCTGCACGGCCGTACCGCCCAGGTCCGCGACCAGCTCGCGGGCGTGGTGCCGGGCGCCGGCGCGGAGTCCTCCGAGGACTCCGAGGACGACAAGCGGGCCAAGGACTCCCGGAAGAAGTCCGACCACTCCGGTGACTCCGACGACTACGAGGGCGCGGAGGACGAGGAGTCGCAGGAGGAGCCCGAGGCCGCGGAGGCCGATGAGAACGACGAGGAGCCCGAGCCACCGCGGAAGCAGGCGAAGAAGGCCCCGGCCAGGAGGGCGCCCGCGAAGAAGTCCACGTCCGACAGGAAGGCCCCCGCCAAGAAGACGGCGGGCAAGAGGCCGGCCGGCAAGAAGACCGCCGCGGCTCGCGGAGCCGGTGACCGGCACCCGAAGGGAGGCGGTGAGTGATGACCGAGACACGCGAATCCGCACGGGGGGCCGCCGACAAGGCGACGAAGAACAACCCGCTCACCGACGTGGCCAGAAGCGAGGCGGCGGACCGGCTCAAGGATGAGGTGCAGGAGTACCTCTCGGCCCAGGCCCAGCGCCTGCTGGTGGGCGCCGGCCGCAAGCTCGGCGAGACCACGGTCAAGCTGAACGACATCGCCGAGGGCAACAGCCCCGGCTTCGCCAAGCTCGCCCTCGACGGCGGCCGCAAGCTCGCCGAGGGCAAGGGGCCCGTGCGCAGCGCGCTGGAGGTCGGCGCCACCCGCGCCAAGGACAGCGTGGTCGGCGCCGTGAAGAACCTCGGCGGCGGCAAGGGCAAGGGCAAGGGCAAGGGGTCCGGCCAGAAGCCCACGGTCATCATCGAGCACATCGACGTCGGCGTGCCGCTGCGCACGGCCTACGACCAGTGGACCCAGTACCAGGACTTCAGCACCTTCGCGAAGGGGGTCAAGAGCGCGAGCCGCGCCGACGACACGACCTCCGACTGGCAGATGAAGATCTTCTGGTCCAACCGCAGCTGGAAGGCGAAGACCACCGAGCAGGTGCCGGACGACCGGATCTCCTGGACCTCGGAGGGCGCCAAGGGCACCACGAAGGGCGTCGTCTCCTTCCACGAGCTCGGCGAGAACCTGACCCGCGTCATCGTGGTCGTCGAGTACTACCCCAGCGGCTTCTTCGAGAAGACCGGCAACATCTGGCGTGCCCAGGGCCGTCGGCTCCGGCTCGACCTGAAGAACTACGTCCGCTTCATCACCCTCAAGGGCGAGGCCGAGGACAGCTGGCGCGGCGAGATCCGCGACGGCGAGGTCGTCCGCGACCACGACGAGGCGATGGCCGAGGAAGAGGAGGAGCGCGCCGAGGATTCCACCGAGGACTCCGCCGAGGACTCCGCGAAGGAGGACGAGAACGAGGACGAGGAGGCCTACGACGCTGAGGCCGAGGACGAGGAGGAGGGTCCGTCCGCCGAGGACGAGCCCGCCGAGGAGGACGAGGAAGAAGAAGGCAACGGCGCCGACGACGAGTACGCCGAGGACGAGTACGCCGAGGACGAGTACGACGAGGAGGCGGAGGAACCGGAGGCCGAGGCGGCTCAGGACGAGGACGAGTACGCCGAAGCCGGGCGCGGGAGCCGTCGATGACCACGCCGAGTCGGCTGCCCGACCCCTACGGCCAGGGCAGCGGCGCCAACCTCGCGGACATCCTGGAGCGCGTGCTCGACAAGGGCATCGTGATCGCCGGTGACATCCGCATCAACCTGCTCGACATCGAGCTCCTCACGATCAAGCTGCGGCTGATCGTGGCCTCGGTGGACAAGGCGAAGGAGATGGGTATCGACTGGTGGGAGGACGACCCGGCGCTGTCCACCAAGGCCCGGCGCGACGAACTCTCCCGGGAGAACGCCGAGCTGCGGGAGCGCCTGGCACGCCTCGAACAGCTCGAACCCGCCCGTGCCGAGGAGGAGCGTTCATGACCGGACTGCGGTACGTCTACGCCGTCTGTCACCCCTTCGGTACGCCCCTGCAGGCGCAGTTGACGGGGGTGGCCGGTGATCCGCCCCGACTGCTGCACCACCACGGTCTGGTCGCCGTGGTCAGCCATGTGCCCGAGCGGGACTTCGCCGAAGAGCCGCTCCGCGGGCATCTGGAGGACCTGGACTGGCTGACCGCGACCGCCCGCGCCCACCAGGGCGTGATCGACGCGCTCACCGTCGTCACCACCCCGCTGCCGTTGCGGCTCGGCACCGTCTTCCGCGACGACAGCGGGGTCCGCGTGATGATCGAGGAGCGTGAGGACGCCTTCCGGCGCACCCTGGACCGGCTGCGGGGCCGGGTGGAGTGGGGCGTCAAGGTGTACGCCGGCGCGGAGCCCGCGGACAGCACGGACAGTGAGGCCCCGCCGGAAAAGGCCGCGTCCGGCCGGGACTATCTGCGCCAGCGGCGTATGCGGGTTCGCTCGAACGAGGACATGTGGCAGCGGGCCGAGGATTTCGCGACCAGGCTGCACGAAACGCTTTCCGGGTTCGCCGAGGATTCCCGGCTGCACGCGCCGCAGAACCCGACGCTCTCGGGTGTGTCCGGTCGGAATGTGCTCAACGCGGCCTATCTCGTAACGCGCTCGGAATCCGAGGAATTCGTGGAACTTGTGGACCGTACGAAGGACGACGTCCCAGGAATGCGTGTGGAACTCACCGGCCCTTGGGCCGCTTATTCCTTCGCGGGCGAGGAGGAGAACCGGTGACGGTGATCGAGCGTCGTGAGGTCGCCCTGGTGGACCTCCTCGACCGGCTGCTGGCCGGCGGGGTCGTCATCACCGGGGACATCACGTTGCGTATCGCGGACGTCGACCTCGTCCGGATCGATCTGAACGCCCTGATCAGTTCCGTGAACGCGCAAGTGCCGTCCCCGTTCGGAGACTGACGTGACACCGGTGGGGAGGCTGACGTGACCGAGCGACGCAACCGGCTGGACCTCGAGCCCGACACCGTCGAGCGGGACCTGGTCAAACTCGTGCTGACGGTGGTGGAACTGCTGCGTCAGCTGATGGAGCGCCAGGCGCTGCGCCGGTTCGACGCCGGTGACCTCGACGAGGAGCAGGAGGAGCGTATCGGGCTCACCCTGATGCTGCTCGACGACCGCATGACCGAGCTGCGTGAGCGCTACGGACTGCGGCCCGAGGACCTGAATCTGGACCTCGGGCCGCTCGGACCTCTCCTTCCCCGGGAATGAAGCCGGGGAACGGATCATGGACTCCGGGGATCATCGGTAATCATTCGGATGATCCCCGGAGTCGATTCACCACCTGTACCAGCGCCCCCTGCCTCCGCCAGCGGTAGAACCCCGCATCAGGAAGCCCAGAAGCCATAGCACCAGAACGGCCAGTGCAATCCACCAGAGCACTTTCACTGCGAAACCGGCACCGAAAAGAATCAGCACCAGCAGCAGTACGAGCAGGATCGGAACCATAGTATGAACCTCCTGCATTCAGGGTTTCCCGAAATCAGGGATTCAGACTTACTTTCGGCACAGAATCTCTCCGTGCAGGACACAGAACCAGCCGTCGTCGCACGCGCCCCACTGCCGCCAGGCGGCTGACACCTCCCGCAGTCGCCCGGCGCTCGCGTGGCCGCCCCCGACGGCGCGCTCCGCGTAGGCGGAGGCCACCGTGCGGTCCGCCCACAGGCCGCTCCACCAGGCCCGCTCCTCGGCGGTGGCGAAGGTCCAGGTGCTGGAGGTCGCCGTGACGTCCGTCAGGCCCGCCTGGAGCGCCCAGGACTTCAGCCGGCGTCCGGCGTCCGGCTCGCCGCCGTTGGCGCGGGCCACCCGGCGGTACAGGTCCAGCCAGTCGTCCATCCCCTCGGACGCCGGGTACCAGGTCATCGCCGCGTAGTCCGAGTCGCGGACGGCGATGAACCCGGTCGGCTTTGTCACCCGTCTCATCTCGCGCAGCGCCTGTACCGGGTCGCCGACGTGCTGGAGCACCTGGTGGGCGTGGACCACGCAGAAGGTGTCGTCCGGGAAGTCCAGCGCGTGCACGTCCGCGACCGCGAAGTCCACGTTGGTCAGGCCTCGCTCGGCGGCCGTGGCCCGGGCCTGGTCCAGGATCCCCGGGGCGTGGTCGACGCCGGTGACGTGTCCGTCGGGGACCAGCGCGGCCAGGTCGGCGGTGATCGTGCCCGGACCGCACCCGATGTCCAGGATCTTCATGTGGGGCTTGAGCGAGCCGAGCAGGTAGGCCGCGGAGTTGGCGGCGGTACGCCAGGTGTGCGAGCGCAGCACCGACTCGTGGTGCCCGTGCGTGTAGACGGCGGTCTCCCGTGCCCTGGGCATGGCTGATCCCCTCTCGGCAGGCCGGCTCACCGGGACCCCGCGCCCCGCCGGCGACACGACTCACCGTACGCTCGCATGCCGAATGATGAGACCAGGTGTCTTGCCATACGGACTGACGGGTGATCAGCCGCCGATCGGCGGACGGTAGACGGTGAGCGCCTCCGGCAGCTTCTCCACCCTCACCTCGCCGTCCACCTCGGTGAGTTCGCCGTCGTACGCGAGCAACGTGCCCGGCGCCACGCCCGCCAGCCGGAGCCGGCCGACCTGGACGGCGGTGTGGGCGGGGTGGGGGTGCCCCTCGCTCGGGCGAAGCCGGGAGTGGGGCAGGGGCAGCGGTCCGGCGAGGGCGGCGGCGAGCAGCCGTACGGCGGGGTGGCGGCCGCCGTGCACGACCCGTACGTCCAGTTGCCCGCCGGCCAGGTCGAGCCGGCGGCCGGGTGTGAGGCCCATCCGATGGTAGGTGCCGTTGCCGACGAACAGCAGCCACAGCGGCGTTGCCCGGCCGCGGACCTGGACCTCCAGTGGGTGCCGGTCGGCGCGCACCACCCGCAGCGCGGCCAGCACTCCCGCGGGCCAGCCGCCGATCCGGGACGACCAGCGCTCCCGCTCACGCACCAGTTCGGGGTACACGCCCAGGCTGAAGGTGTTGAGGAAGATGCCTTCCTGCCCGCCGCCGGTGAAGCGGCCCACGTCCACCCGTACGCCCTCGCCCCGCTGGACGGCCCGGCTCAGATCGCGGACTCCCTCCACACCGAGGTCGTAGGCGAAGTGGTTGAGCGTGCCGCCGGGAAGCACCGCGAGGGGCAGGCCGTGGCGCAGGGCAATCCGGGCGGCGGCGTTGACGGTGCCGTCGCCGCCGCACACCCCGAGCACCCGGGCCCGGGCCGCGGCCTTCTCCAACTCGGCCGGTACATCGGCCGGGTCGCACTCGACGACCTCGGCCGCGGGCAGGCTGTCGCGCAGCGCGCGGACCCGGTCGGCGCTGCCGGAGCCGGTGTTCGCGACCATGACCAGGCCCGCCCCGTCCGGCAGCGCGGGCACCTCGGCACGCGGCCGGGCCGGCGGTAGGGCCTGGGCCCGGGGCGGCACCAGAGCCCGCACGGCGAACGCGGCACCCGCGCCCAGGGCCGCGCCCGCCAGCACGTCGCTCGGGAAGTGGACACCGGTGTAGACGCGGGACGCGGCCACCGAGAAGGCGACCGGGGCCACCGCCGCGCCCCAGGACGGCGACTCCAGGGCGACCCCGACGGCGAACGCGGCCGCCGACGCGGAGTGGCCGGACGGGAACGAGGTGGTGATCGGCTGCCGCTTCAGCTGCCGCACCAGCGGCACCGGGTCCAGCACGGGCCGCGGCCGACGTACCGAACGCTTGCCGAGCGTGTTGATGGTCACGGAGGCCAGGCTCAGCGAGGCCAGCCCGCGCGCGGCCGCCCGGCGGGCCCGCGGGGTGCGGCTCGCGGCCATCGCGGCCGCCGTCGCGAACCACAGCACCCCGTGGTTCGCGCTCCGGCTCAGCCCCGGCAGGACGCGTTCGGCACCGGGCCAGTGGCTCGCGGCGGCGAACTCGAACACCTTGCAGTCGAGGGCCAGCAGGCGCTCCCGCAGGACATGGTGTCCGGGCTTGGGGACGGTGAGGTCGACGTCTGGGCTCATGCCCATGCGTCTACCCCCGCCCGGGCGGATCCTGTACGCACGCGCGCGGGGCCCACCGGGGCGGGCGGTCGGGGAAACCGGTTTGTCAGGGAGGCTGCCGGACCCCAGACTGGCTCGTCATGGGACACCTGGAAGCAGCACACCTCGAGTACTACCTCCCCGACGGGAGGGCGCTGCTCGGCGATGTGTCGTTCCGGGTGGGCGAAGGGGCCGTCGTGGCCCTCGTCGGACCCAACGGCGCGGGCAAGACGACGCTGCTGCGGCTGATCTCCGGCGAGCTGAAACCGCACGGCGGGACCGTCACCGTCAGCGGCGGCCTCGGCGTGATGCGCCAGTTCGTGGGATCCGTACGGGACGAGACGACCGTACGGGACCTGCTCGTGTCGGTCGCACCGCCCCGGATCCAGGAGGCCGCGCGGGCCGTCGACAAGGCCGAGCACGCCATCATGACCGTCGACGACGAGGCCGCCCAGCTGCAGTACGCCCAGGCGCTCTCCGACTGGGCCGAGGTGCGCGGATACGAGGCGGAGACGCTGTGGGACATGTGCACCATGGCCGCGCTCGGTGTGCCGTACGAGAAGGCGCAGTTCCGTCAGGTGCGCACCCTGTCCGGCGGCGAGCAGAAGCGGCTGGTGCTGGAGGCGCTGCTGCGCGGCACCGACGAGGTGCTGCTCCTCGACGAGCCCGACAACTACCTCGACGTGCCCGGCAAACGCTGGCTGGAGGAGCGGCTGGGGGAGACCCGCAAGACGGTCCTGTTCGTCTCCCACGACCGCGAACTCCTCGCCCGCGCCGCCGAGAAGATCGTCTCCGTCGAGCCGAGTCCCGCGGGCGCCGACGCCTGGGTGCACGGCGGCGGCTTCGCCACCTACCACGAGGCCCGGCGCGAACGCTTCGCCCGTTTCGAGGAACTGCGCCGCCGCTGGGACGAGAAGCACGCCCAGCTGAAGAAGCTGGTCCTGAACCTCCGCCAGGCGGCCTCCATCAGCCACGAGCTGGCCTCCCGCTACCAGGCCGCCCAGACCCGGCTGCGCAAGTTCGAGGAAGCGGGCCCGCCGCCGGAACCGCCGCGCGAGCAGGACATCAGGATGCGCCTGAAGGGCGGCCGGACCGGCGTACGGGCCGTCACCTGTGCGGGACTCGAACTCACCGGTCTGATGAAGCCCTTCGACCTGGAGGTCTTCTACGGCGAGCGGGTCGCCGTCCTCGGCTCCAACGGCTCCGGCAAGTCGCACTTCCTGCGGCTGCTGGCCGGCGAGGACGTGGCCCACACAGGGGAGTGGAAGCTCGGGGCACGTGTGGTGCCCGGGCACTTCGCGCAGACGCACGCGCACCCCGAACTGCAGGGCCGCACTCTCCTGGACATCCTGTGGAAGGAGCACGCCCAGGACCGCGGCGCCGCCATGTCCCGGCTGCGCCGCTACGAGCTGACAGCCCAGGCCGAGCAGACCTTCGACCGGCTCTCCGGCGGCCAGCAGGCCCGCTTCCAGATCCTCCTGCTGGAGCTCCAGGGCGTCACCGCCCTGCTGCTCGACGAGCCGACCGACAACCTCGACCTGGAGTCCGCCGAAGCCCTCCAGGATGGCCTGGAAGCCTTCGACGGCACGGTCCTCGCGGTCACCCACGACCGCTGGTTCGCCCGCTCCTTCGACCGCTACCTGGTCTTCGGCAGCGACGGCCGGGTCCGTGAGAGCGCCGAGCCGGTGTGGGACGAGCGACGCGTGGAAAGGGCCCGGTAACCCTCAGGTCACCGGGCCCGGCCCTCGCACACGGTCACTTCCAGCGCAACAGCGCGCCCAGGCCGCCCACCGGCACCTCCGTCTCCTCGGCCGCCGGGGCCGCGGTCACCGAGATCGCCGGGGCGCCCGTCGCGACCGCCGACCGGATCAGCGCGTCGTCCGCACGGGCCGGCCACGAGTGCTGCTCGCCGAGGATCTTCAGATCCGTCCGGCGCACGGCCAGCTGGTCCGGGTCCTCGCCGATCCACACCTCCCGGTGCGCGTCGGGGCCGTCCGGCCGGATCAGCAACTCGTCGATACGGTGCTCACGCGCCGCCTCGACCAGCGCGGGCACGCCCTCGACCGCGGCGGCGCGCCCGTCGTCGCCGGGCTCCCGGGCGGCCAGGAACCGCTCCAGCTCGCGCTCCGCGCGCTGCCGTACGTGCGTGGCGCGGGCCTGCTCCACGTCCTCGTCGAGCAGCCTGCTGCCGGCGCCGTGCGGGGCCTCGACGACGAGATCCTCCAGCCGCTTGGGCAGCCGGTCGTGCACGGACCGCCGCTCCCGGTCGTCACCCACCAGGACCAGCAGGTCGGCGCGGGTCTCCTCCTGGCAGACGGCGAGCGCGTCCGCGATCTCGGCCGCGTTGTGCTCCCAGGTGTTCTCCACCCGCAGCTGGAAGTGCTTCTCCGACCAGTCGACCGAGCTCGTACGGTGTACGGGGTACTGGCGGCCGGTGACCGTGCCGGCGTCCTGACGGCCGAGCGCGCCGCGCAGCTCGAAGTCCGCGCCCTTGCGGTCCACGTACGCCACGACACAGACCGGGTCCTCGCCGGCCAGCTCCAGCAGGGGAGCGGTGTGCGGCAGCGGCGCCCAGTACGCGCGGTTGCCGTCCGGCGCCACGGCCAGCGGCGGATCCAGCGCCACCTCTCCGGCCCGCGCGAACAGGGCCCGCCCGTGGGGTTCGGGGGAGCGCCGCAGGCCCTCCAGCGCCTCCCGTACAGCCCGGCACGTGTCCTCGTCCGCGCCCTGCCGGGACAGCTCCCGCGACAGCGCCACGGCCGCCAGATGCCGTTCGTGGGCCGTGTCCTCCGTATGACGGGAGGTGTCGACGTACACCGAGGCCCAGGGACCGGGATGTTCGTAGAGTGGCTGGAGAAAGGCGAGATCCATGGTTCCCTCCCGGATGTCGCTTGGGGGTAGTGCGTGCGGGGCGGGTACCCGGGGGACATGAACGAACACGACGAGCGGGACCTCACCATCACCGGAGTCGACGCCGGCCGGCTGGACGACCAGCAGCTCATGAAGGAGCTGGAGACCATCCACCGCACCCGGCACGACACCCTGCTGCACGGGTCGAACGACGCCTTGCGGGCCCACAACGAGCGCATGGCGCAGTTGGAGGGCGAGTTCCTGCGCCGCAACCCGCGCCGCCCGGTCGCCGCGGGCCGTACCCGCGAAGGGGCGCGGGAACGCGGAAGCGGGGAGTCGGCGACTCCCCGCTCCTGAACGTTCCCGATCCGTCCGGGACTCTTTCTCAGCGGCGCACCGGGGGCCGGTTCCAGTGCCGGTGTGCGGCGATCGCCTCCACGAACGCGCGGGTGAACTCCTCGCTCGCGGCGCCCGGCGAGGTCTCCGTCACCACGCCCCGGTCGGTGACCACGCGGTGGAACTCCGTGGACAGGCGCAGCCCCTCCGGCTCCAGCGCCGACAGGATCCCGACGCCCGAGCCGAGCGCGCCGACCGGCTTGCCGTGCCGGTAGGCGTCCCGCACGAAGCGCATCGCGTCCGGGTCGGCGGTCGTCGGCGGGGTGCCCACCGGTCCGCCGGGCAGCAGGACGGCGTCGTACAGCACCGAGGCCACGGTCGGCAGCGCGCGGTCGACCGTGTATCGCTCGCCGTCGGAGCCCTGCACCGTGCCGTCCGTCGCCGCGAGCGCCTCCACGGTCGCGCCCTCGGCGGCCAGCACCTCGCGCACGGACGCCACCTGCTCGGGATCGATGCCGTCGGTGACCAGGACCGCGATCTGCCGGGTGCGGATCGACCCCGCACCGCGCAGCGACTCCAGACTGAGGGCGGGAGAGGCCCCCTTGGCGGCCGTGGCCCTCTCGGCCGGCTCGGGCACCCCGATACCGGCCGCCACCTGCGCCGCCAGCTCCCCGTCGACCTTGGCCAGTTGCTCGACCGTGCGGGAGCGGACCGCCAGCGCGTCGACCTTGCCGAGCTCGAACCGGAAGGCGTCGACGATGTGTTGCCTCTCCCAGTCGGCCATGCTGTTCCAGAACAGGGCGGCCTGGCTGTAGTGGTCCTGGAAGCTCGGGCTGCGCCGCCGGATCTTGTGCCCGTCCACCCGTTCCGCGTAGTGCGTGAACGCGTTCTGGCCGGCACCGGCGTGGGCCGGGCAGCCGCCGCCGAGCGAGTTCGGGAAGTAGTTCGTGCCCCGGTGGATCGCGCTCTGGTGGTGGCCGTCGCGCTGGTTGGTCCGCACCGGCGCCACCGGACGGTTCACCGGCAGCTGGGCGAAGTTGGGGCCGCCCAGCCGGGTCAACTGCGTGTCCAGGTAGGAGAAGTTGCGGGCCTGGAGCAGCGGATCGTTGGTGAAGTCGATCCCGGGGACGACGTTGGCGGTGTGGAAGGCGACCTGCTCGGTCTCCGCGAAGAAGTTCTCCGGGTTGCGGTTCAGGACCATCCGGCCGATCGGCCGCACCGGCACCTGCTCCTCCGGGATGATCTTCGTGGCGTCGAGCAGGTCGAAGTCGAAGGCGAACTCGTCCTCCTCCGGCACGAGTTGGACGCCCAGCTCCCACTCCGGATACTCGCCGGCCTCGATCGCGTCCCACAGGTCACCCCGGTTGAAGTCGGGGTTGCGGCCCTGGCACTCCTGGGCCTCGTCCCACACCAGCGAGTGCACCCCGAGCCGCGGCTTCCAGTGGAACTTCACGAAGGTGCCGCGTCCCTCGGCGTTGACGAACCGGAAGGTGTGCACGCCGAAGCCCTGCATCATGCGGTAGCTGCGGGGGATCGCCCGGTCCGACATCAGCCACATGATCGCGTGCAGGGTCTCCGGCTGGAGCGACACGAAGTCCCACAGAGTGTCGTGCGCGGAGGCGCCCGTGGGCATGTCGTTGTGCGGCTCCGGCTTCAGCGCGTGCACGAAGTCGGGGAACTTGATGCCGTCCTGGATGAAGAAGACCGGGAAGTTGTTGCCGACCAGGTCGTAATTGCCCTCCGAGGTGTAGAACTTGGTCGCGAACCCGCGCACGTCGCGCACGGTGTCCGCCGAGCCCTTCGGGCCCTGCACGGTCGAGAACCGCACGAACACCGGGGTCCGCACCGACGGGTCCCGCAGGAAGGCCGCCCGGGTGAACTCCGCGCACGACTCGTACGGTTCGAAGTAGCCGTAGGCGCCCGCGCCCCGCGCGTGCACCACCCGCTCCGGGATCCGCTCATGGTCGAAGTGGGTGAGCTTCTCCCGGAAGTGGAAGTCCTCCATCAGGGTCGGCCCGCGCTCACCCACGGTCAGCGAGTCGTCGGTGTGATCGACCTCCACACCCTGGTCGGTGGTGAGCGGTCCGGCGGCGGGGTCGTCCGCGTGGAACCTCTCGCGCTGCTGCTGTTTTCGGTCGGCCGGGTCCATCAGGCGGCCTCCTGGGCGAACACGTCCAGGAACGCTTCGCAGAACGCCTTGAGATCGTCGGGCTTGCGGCTGGTGACCAGCTTGTTGTTGCCGTGGTCGCAGATCTTGACCTGCTCGTCCACCCAGGTGCCGCCCGCGTTGCGGATGTCGGTCTGCAGGCTCGGCCACGAGGTCAGCACCCGCCCGCGGACGACGTCCGCCTCGACGAGAGTCCAGGGGGCGTGGCAGATCGCGGCGACCGGACGGCCCTGCTGGAAGAAGGTCCGGGTGAAAGAGACGGCCTTCTCGTCCATCCGCAGGAAGTCCGGGTTGGCCACGCCGCCCGGCAGGACGAGCGCGCCGAAGGAGTCGGCAGAGGTCTCGCCCACCACCTCGTCCACGGGGAACGTGTCCGCCTTGTCGAGGTGGTTGAAGGCCTGGATCTCACCCGACTGCGTCGACACCAGCACGGGATCGTGGCCCGCGTTCTTCGCCGCCTGCCACGGATCGGTGAGCTCGACCTGCTCGACGCCCTCGGGTGCCGTCAGAAACGCGATGCGCATGGTGGTTCAACTACCTTTCATGGAAAGCTTCTTGATGCGCGCGGGCCTCCTGCCGCGTAGCCCGGGCCGACGGGCCCCGTCGCCTCGCGCGCCTTTCTTCCGTGCCTTCGCCGCGCGCCGGCAGCGCAGCAGCTCCTCGCCGTACGGCAGGAGCACACACGCGCCGATCGCGACGCCGATGCCCGCGAGATAGCCGGGCGACA
This sequence comes from Streptomyces sp. NPDC050287, assembly GCF_044459385.1. NCBI lineage: Bacteria > Bacillati > Actinomycetota > Actinomycetes > Kitasatosporales > Streptomycetaceae > Streptomyces > Streptomyces sp. NPDC050287. Next base: position 652,382 of record NZ_JBITIY010000003.1, read on the forward strand.
GCGGCCGCCGGCGCGGTACCAGCCGCCAGGCGTCCGGGTCGTCCCCGCCGCCCCGCAGCAGGGACCTGACCTGGTCGGCGTGCAGGCACATCAGCGAGGCCAGCGCGCCGAACGGCAGCGACTCCAGAAAGCTGTGGATGTGCTGCTCGAGGGGCTTGACCTCACGGTCGCTGCGGACCGCCGTCCGGACGTCCCACAGCGCGGTCGCCTCGTGCACCGCGGCACCGCCCAACTGCACCGACAGGAGCAGCGGGTTGACCTCGTAGCGCAGGGTCAGCGCGATCGGGAGGCCCACCTCGGCCATCATCAGCGAGTGGATGAGGGACTCCTTGGTCCCCGCCGTGTCCTCGATGCGGGTGCGCCGGTGCATCACCCAGTCGGCGAGACCGGGCACGAACCAGCCCGGCAGCAGCCCGTACAGCAGATAGCGCGTGGTGACGTCGCCGACGTCCACGGTGCTGCCGGTGGCGGCGACCTCGGTGGCCTGGTCGCGGCCCAGGCTCACAGGACGTCCAGCCCGTCGCCGCCCCGCTCCCGGTCCGGCTCGGCCCGGCTGATGTCGGCGAGCGTCGAGTCCGGGTCCTCGGCCTCGGCGACGTCGCCGAGACTGACCATGCCGACCGGCAGTCCGTCCTCCACGACCGGGAGCCGCCGTACGGCGTGCGCCCGCATCAGGGCGACCGCCGCCGACACCGGGTCGTCGGGGGCCACCATCACCGGGTCCGGGGTGCACACGGCCTGGGCGCTCACGGTCAGCGGGTCGGTGCCGTCGGCGACGGCCCGCACCGTGATGTCCCGGTCGGTGAGCACTCCGACCACGTGCTGCCCGTCGGCCACCAGGACGTCGCCGATGTCCTGCGCGCGCATCAGCTGCGCCGCCTCGACGAGCGAGGCGTCCGGGCGGACGGCGACCACACCGGGTGTCATCACGTCCTTCACGAAGTCGGCCGTCACGGGCCCTCCCTCCGGGTCAGTGCCCGCGCGAGTTCCTGGACGTTGGCGTAGCGCTGGCCGCGCGGCTGCCCTTCCACGGCCTCGACCAGGGCGTCGGGGGCGTTCTTGCGGCGCAGGGCACGCACCAGGTCCCCGGCGCTCGCGGGGAACGAGCTGCGGCCCAGGAGCCTGGCCAGCTCCAGCCGGACCGCCTCCAGCGACGCCCCGGCCTGGCCCGGTGTCACCGGCCCGCCCGCGATCTCGGGGTCGTCGTCGGCGGTCGGCTCGGGGTCGTGCCACTCCTCCGTCCGGGTGGGGTGCCCGGACCGCAGCAGACCCTGCAGTTCGTGCTTCATCTCGTCGTCGCGATGGCGGCTCAGCCGGTCACTGCCTCGCTGCATGTTCTCCCTCCAGATCCTTCGGGATGGGCACCGCGTACCCGAGGGCCGGAGACCGACACGGGGTTTGCACCCCCAATGGCGGGAGACCCGATCCGGGCCCCCCGCGCGGAAGCTCATTCCTGCAGAAGGACAGCCATGGCGGTGCTCGCTGTGATCATTCCGTTCCTCATGCTCGGCGTGGTGCTGGCGCTGGGCCGGTACGAGGAACTGCTGCTGCCGGGAGACCCGGGAGACCCGGGGGAGGGGCCCGGCCGACCGGAACCGGCCGCCGCCCCGTCCCCCCGGTCTCCCGGCACGTCAGCAGTTGCTCCCGTTGCTCGTGCTACTTCTGCGGTGACCTCTTCGATCACCTCGTGTCGGACGAAAGGAAAGAGTTCAGTCCCCGTGGCCCTGACCTGGGCACTGAACTCTTCTCTGCATGGAAGGAAGTAGCGACCCTCGCGCGGAACAGTTCAGTGCGCAGACCGTGATCGCGCCGGGCCGCCCACGGCCAGGGCGGTTTCAAGTTCCGGGATTGGGTGGATCGTCCGCGTTGAGCGGGAGTTGACGCGGCAACAGCACAGGCACGAGACCGGTGATCATCAGGGTGTCTACGCCAGCTGATCACATTGAGGTCCCGTGCCTGCCGCTCCATCTTTCCCGATTCCTGCCGTCCTGGCGAAACTGGCCCCCCACCAGCACGACACCGGTCGCCTGCGCGCCCACCTCCAGCGCGTACCCGACCCGCGTTCGCGTCGCGGACGGTGGTATCCAGTGCTCGGCCTGCTGCTGATCTGCGCCTGCGCAGTCGTCTCCGGCGCCCGGACCATCACCGAAATCACCGAGTGGGGACAGCGCGCCAGCAACGGGGTACTGGAAGAACTCGGCATCCGCCGCCACCTGCCCGGACGTCGCCGCGCCCCGTCAAAGGCCACCCTCACCCGCCTCCTGGCCGCCCTCGACGGCAGGACCCTCCAACAGCACCGGCCACGCGCGGGAGCGGGAGCGGGGTCCGCTCCTGGGCTTCGGCAACAGGGTGCGACGGGGGCATTCACGGATGCCCCGCTGGGCACTATGGTGTGGGAGCGCTCCCACCAGTGGCACCGCGGTGATCAGCAGAGGGGATCCCCACATGACGATCGGACCCGTCGGCCGGGGCCGGACGCGGCGTGGCCTTGCTGCCGTCACCGGTGCACTGATCCCTTCCGGCCGATCCGGCCGGCCCGCGCGGTGACGGGTGTGCGGGCCGCCTGACCGTCTCCCGTTCCCCGTCCCCAGCGAAAGAGGGATGTGTGATGCGACAACACCATCGGCCGCCGCGCCGCCGACGCCCGGCGTTGTGGTGCGTGGCCGCCGTGGCGCTGCTGACCGGCGCAGTGGGAACGCAGCCGGCCGCGGCGGCCCCTCGACCTACGGCGGCCGTTGCCTCGCCGGCCTCCGGCACCGATGGCGTCACCGCGGGCAACGCCGCGATCGCCTCGGTCGATCTGGCCGGCACGTGGGGCTTCACCCCGGCGGGCCGGTCGGCGACGTCGATCACCGTGCCGGGCGGCGGCTGGTACAAGCAGGGCTTCACCGATGTGAACGAGGCGGTGTACTCCCGCACCATCACCGTGCCGGACTCCGGGCAGCCGCAGTCGACGTTAATCGAGTTCGGCGCGGTGAACCACCAGGCGACCCTGTCGGTCGACGGGCGGACGGTGGCGACCAGGACCACCGCCTTCACACCGTCGAACTTCGACATCAGCGCGTACGCGGCACCGGGTACCACGCACACCATCACGGTCGACGTGAAGGGCAGGGGCGCCCTGAAGAACCCCGCGAACGGCAGGTATCTGGTGCCCGACGCGGCCGACTGGGCCGAGGCCGTACCGCAGGGCATCTTCCGTTCGGCGTTCCTGCGCGTGTATCCGGCGGTGTACGTCAGCGACACGTTCGTCCGTACGTCCGTGGCCAATCAGACCCTCACCTACGACGCGTCGGTGACCAACACCTCCGGCGTCGCGCGGACAGTGACGCTGACCGGTTCGCTCGCATCGGACAACGCCACGTCGTTCAACTACCCGGCGCTGCCGAGCAGCACGGTGACCGTGGCCGCCCACTCGACCGTCAAGGTGACGGTCGGGCCGGTGGCGTGGAACCTGGGCTCCTCCTCGTACTGGTGGCCCAACGTCCCCTACCGGCAGGGGTATCGCGCCCAACTGCACCGCCTGACGGTCCACGCGGCGACCGACGACGGCCGCACCAGCGACGCGACCTACCGCTTCGGATTCCGGGAGAGCAGCCAGAACGGCGAGTACTACTACCTCAACGGCGTGCGGGTGAACTTCCGCGGCGACAACCTCCAGGGCGCGGACTTCGACCGCATCAACAACGGCGGCAAGGGCGACGCCTACGACACCCTGCCCGGCTTCCTCGCGCCCTCTTCGGGCAACGGCGGCTGGCCGCAGGCGGTCGACAACTACCAGCGGCTCAACTACAACGTGGTCCGCATTCATCAGGAGCCGGCCAGCCCCTACATGCTCGACGTGGCCGACGAGATGGGCCTGATGATCATCGACGAGACCGGCATCCGCGGCTCCAACAGCCTTCAGGACTTCGTCGCCGGGCACGACAACATGGTCGACCACGCCCGCGCGCTGACCCTGCGCGACCGCAACCACCCGGCGATCATCCGCTGGAGCCAGAGCAACGAGCCCGGCAGCAGCGGTATGGACTCGGAGCAGTTCGAGAAGGACCTGTACGCGGCGATGAACGGCAACGACGGCACCCGGCCGGTCAGCGTCGACGCGTGGGTCGGCGCTCCGGCCAACCCCTACCCCACCATGACGTACGCCAACTTCGATGTCTTCGGGCACTACTTGGACGGTTTCGGCGCCTACGGCGAGAAGGTCGTGTCGGTGCCCGGCCGGCCCGACGGCGAGGGCGAGTACATCTGGCCGGCGTGCAACACCAAGCAGGGCTTCGAGTGGTTCGCCACCACGATGGTGGCCAAGCGCGGCAAGGACGCCAGCGACTTGCGCCCCTACACCCTGCTGTCCGCCTGGGCGGGCGTCATACCCGGCGTCCGCACCACCGACTTCACCCCCGAAGAGGGCGGCCATCCCGTCTACGGCGCCGACAACCTCTCCGACCCGTGGAGCAATCCGCAGTTCCAGCGGGTGCAGGCCGCGTTCAACCCGGTCGCCGCGATCGACCTGCCCTACTGGTCGGCCTCCGGTGTGTCGGACTCCAACGGCACCTTCCCGCTCCCGCAAGCGGTCCCCGGATACGCCGCCAACAGCACCGTGAACCGTACGATCTCGGTGTTCAACGACGACTTCACCGGCACCGCCGTGGGCTTCGCCTGGAGCGCCCGCCTCGACAGCGCCACCGGCCCGGTGATCGCCTCCGGGAACACCACCCTCAGCGTCCCGCTCGGCTCGAAGGCGACGCAGACCGTGTCGTTCACCGCGCCGTCCAGCGGCTCACGGGTCTACCTCGTCCTGTCCACCAGCAAAGCCGGGACGAGCGTGTTCAGCGACGCGGTCGAGTACTTCACGTTGAGCGGCGGCGGGAGCACCGGTCCCGCGCCGGGCACGTACCGCATCGTCAACCGCAACAGCGGCAAACCGCTCGCCATCACCGGCAACTCCACGGCCGACGGCGCCAAGGCCATCCAGCAAACCGGGAACGCGACCTGGACCCTCGGTTCCGCCCAGGACGGCGCCTACACCCTGCGCTACACCGCGAGCGGCAAAATGCTCGACGTCAACGCCTCCTCCACCACGGCCGGACTGCAACTGCAGCAGTGGTCCGCCAACGGCGGCACGAACCAGCAGTGGTACCTCCGGCCCACCGGCGACGGCTACTACACCATCGTCAGCCGCGCCAGCAGCCTGGCCGCCGACGTGTACGGTCAGTCGACCAGCGACGGCGCCCAAGTCGTGCAGTGGACCGCCAACAATGGCACCAACCAGCAATGGCAACTGACACCGGCCTGAGCCGGCGGCCCGCCTGCAGGATGTGCCGCCACCTCCCCGTGGCGGCACATCCGGGGCCTGCGGCCACCCCAGGGGCGCACACAGGGGACACCACGGCGTCGTCCGTCACCCGGCTCCGGCCCGGATGAAGGCCCCCGGCCCCGCGCGGGGAGATCCGCCGCGTGCGGTGACGGCCATCATGGCGGTGAACCGAAGGCCGCTGATACGGGCGGCCGGCCGCCGGAACGGTGACGACGCTCGGGGTCCCGGGGAGAGTGACGCCGAGGACCCGCTGCCGTACGCGACGCGCGATGGCATCACGGTGGTTTCAAGTTCCTGGTAGGAGTCGCATCTCAAGGTTCAGACGCGTCCGGGCGTGACGTGGCAGTACTCGCCGCTTGGCCACCTCAGCCGGCGAGACTCGATCCCGGGAGCGGTGGGCGCGAGGACCGGTTACGGATGCTTCGGCTGATGCGGTCCGTCTGGGACGACTTCAACGGGGCCCGCCGTGAACTGATCAAGAAGGAACTCGCAGCGGCCCGGGCCCGGCGGGCCGAAGTCACCGCTTACTGGAATCGGCACAGGGCCACGGTCAAGGACCGATGGGGCAGTCGTACCAGTGGCCGGGGGGAAACCACCGTCGCGGACATCTCGGAGGTCGCGGCGCAGTGGCACCGAGACAACGTCATCCTCTCTGTGAACGTCTCGGCAATGGAACAGAAGAGTGGCGAGGTCAGTCCCTACCTGTGGCAATGCCCTCTTGGCTTCGGTCATGAGCCGTGGCCGGCCTGGCCTAAGGACCGCATTCAGAAGGGTGCGGGGTGTCCCGAATGCCGGCGCTTGATCCGGCTCGCGGACCTTCCGACGCTGGCTGCTCAGTACCGTGGACAGACGCTGGCGAGCGACATCACTCACGCTTCACACGAGAGGGTGCCGTGGATCTGCCGGACATGGGCGGTCGATCCAAGTACCGGAGTGTGGCACCCAGTTGAGCACCGTTTTGAGGCGGTGGTCAAAGAGCGAGCAATTCAGGGGGACGGCTGTCGGGTGTGTGCGGGGTACGTGATCGACGACACGAACTCGCTGTTCACCTGGTTCCCGGAAATCGCGGACGAGTTGGATGCTCCGGGGCTTGACCCGCGTCGGCTGCCTACGAGCCAGCACAACATTTCGCGCAAGCATGTTGCCGAAGCGGACAGCGTGGGTACATACGTGACCTTGCCTTGGCGATGCCGTCACGGCCACGGCTGGGAAGCCACCGTCCTCAACCGTGTCCAGGGAACCGGCTGCGGCAAGTGCTCGACTTCTGGGATATCGAAGAAGCAGGTCCGGCTGGTTGCTGAACTCGCCGGACTCATTGACCTCGTACCTCCGGAGAGCCCGGACCCTCGGCTGCCGACCGGTGTGCCCGACTTCGCCTCGCATCGTCTCACCGTTCCCCCGAGCACAAGCCGGCCCACTGGCGCTACAAGGACGTCGAGGTCGACGCCGTCTTCCATATGCCTCACGGGATCCGTGTAGGCCTCGAATACGACGGCGCATTCCACCACTCGGCCAGACAGCGAGACCGCCGCCAGTACGAGAAAGACAAGAGCCGCGTGCTGGTTGAAGCGGGGCTCCTGGACCTGCTCATTCACGTGAGAAGTGGTGATCTGCCGCAGATGTTGGCACCCCACGCTCTGGTCGTGTCGGTACCTGAACGGGCCACGGCCCACCAGCAGGCCAGCGCAGTGGCCTCGGCCCTCTCGGCGCGCTTCCCCGGGGCCGTGCCGGGCCTGGACGCGTACTCCAACGGTGGCACGGCCCGGCACCAGGCCGCTGCTGATGCCTCCTGGGCGCGGCGACGGGGGACAGCCATCGGCGGCAGCGGACGAGTTCCGGACCGGGTGACCGCTTCCTACCGGCTCGATCAAGCCGGGCGCGACGACCTGCTCGGCCCGGACGGGCTGCTGGATGAGGCGCACGTTCGCGAGTGGGCGAGGCTCGCAGGACGTCGGTTGAGCGCGAGAGGCAGGGTGACCGGAGAGCTTTGGCTCGACTACTCCACCATGCAGCTGGCAGCTGGGCCGCAGTCCAAGGAGTCACCGGATCCGCTCAGCGGTCGCTGAGCGAAGAACCGGGATCCGCGCATGGCCGGCTACCGTGGTCGATACGGCAGACGAGCCAGGCGGACGGCCGCGTGGAGCCCCCAGGGGCTTCCCGAGGAACGTCCGGACTCCACAGGACAGGGCGGTGGCTAACGGCCACCCGGGGTGACCCGGGGGACAGTGCCACAGAAAACAAGCCGCCGGGGATCTTGATCCTCGGTAAGGGTGAAACGGTGGTGTAAGAGACCACCAGCGCCTGAGGTGACTCAGGCGGCCAGGTAAACCCCACCCGGAGCAAGGTCAAAAGGAGCGCCATAAAAAGCGCTCTGCGCGGACGTTCGAGGGCTGCCGGCCCGAGTCCGCGGGTAGACCGCACGAGGCCGGTGGCAACGCCGGTCCTAGTACTCCAGCCGTAGATCGTGATCTTCATGTCTGATTCGCGGCTTGTCGGCGGTAATGGCTGGCCTGGGCTCGGGCCTGGTGGCGGCGGCGCCAGGCGGACCAGCGGAGCCGGTGGGCTGCATCGTGCACGGGCCGGACGATCAGCGTCGTGAACAGTCGCTGGATCTCATTGCAGGTGAGCGGGATCAGCTTGTCCGGGGCGGGATGGCGGGCGTGTTCGTCGGCGCGGACGACGGCGAGGAAGGCGTGAGCGAGCATGGCGAGGGTGACCCAGCGGGACCAGGAGGTATAGCGGCGAACCTGGTGCTCGTCGAGTGCGGCCAGGCCCTTTCCGGATTGGAAGAACTCCTCCACCCGCCATCTTGATCCAGCGACTCTGACCAGCACGGCCAACGGCACGGACGCGGGCGAGTAGCAGCGGTAGTAGGCGAGTTCACCGGTGCTGCGGTTACGGCGGATCAGCAGCTGACGACTCCCGGGGCGGGGGTCGGCGAGGTCGATGACTGCCCAGTTGTAGAAGCGGTGCCCCTTGGCCCCGGCCCCTGCCGATAGCTTCTGCCAGGCCCGCTTGGGCACCTTCTTGGACAAGATGTCCGCACGGAACTTCCCCGCACCGGTGGTGACTTCGTGCGAGCAGGCCACCGCGAGGACGTAGCCGGTGCCGCGTTCCTCCAGTGCGGTTCGCAGCTTCGGGTTGCCGCCGTAGACCTCGTCCCCCGCCACCCAGGCAGCCTGATGGCCGGCGTCCAGGAACCGGGCGACCATACGAGTGGCCAGCTCCGGCTTGGTCGCGAAGACGGCGTCCTCGTCCAGGCCCGCAGCCCGGCAGCGGTCGGGGTCCAAGGTCCAGGAGCGCGGAACGTAGAGTTCCCGGTCCACGGCGGCGTGGCCGCGCTGACCTGCGTAGACCAGATAGACAGCGACTTGGGAGTTCTCAATCCTGCCGGCGGTGCCGGTGTACTGGCGCTGCACCCCGACCGTGTTGGTGCCCTTCTTCACGTCCCCGGTCTCGTCGACCACCAGTACCGCCCGGTCGTCGTGCAGATGCTCCACCACATACTCCCGTACGTCATCGCGTACCGCATCGGCATCCCACTTGGCCCGGCCCAACAGGTGCTGCATACCGTCCGGAGTGGTCTCGCCGGCCCACTCCGCGATTGTCCAGCAGTTCTTGCGTGGCAGGTCGGCCAATAGACCGAGCACCAACCGCGCCGCCCTGCGCCGGGGTTCGACCCGCGCGAAGCGCCCCGCGATCCGGCCCATCAGACCCTCGAACGCGTCCCGCCAACGGGCGGGTTCTATGCTGTGACCTGCGGCCACCGTCTCTTCGTCAGTCCACACAACTCACGATGATCAACGGTGGCCGCAGCCGTCTTATCGTCGGCCCTGACCAGCCAACATTACGATCTGTGCCTGGAGTAGGCGGCGGTCGAAGGGGCGACGCAGGCGCGCCGTCCCGTATCAGGAGGACATATGCGACGTGGCGAAGTCTGGTGGGCAGATTTCAACGAGCAGCAGGCAGTCGTACTGCTGTCGGGAGAAGAGACGTCCGGTTTCTTGGCGATGCAGGTCGTCGCTCCCGCGGGCACCGATCTCAGCGGCGTGGCCGTTGAGGTGGCAGTAGGTGCCCCCGAAGGACTGCCTCTCGAAGGCGTCCTGAGAGTCGCACTTCCACGTCCCGACTTCATCCCTTGCACTTGGCTGGTCACCCTGGCCAGGGAAGACCTGATCGGGCAGGCGGGCGTCCTGCCGTCCGCGAAGCTCAGCGAGATCGAGGAAGCCCTTCGTCTCGGTGGACTCAAGTAGGCAGAGAGGGATGGACGCCGCCGATGGCGCGGCCGGTCTCGTCGAGATGGTCAATGGTGGCCGCGCCATATCAGCGGCGCCCCCACTCACAAGATCACGATCTACGGCTGGAGTACTAGGCGGATGGCCGTCTCCCCGGCTGCCGCGAGGCGACCGGGTGACAAAATCCGGCGTACAGCTCGACTCGTCTGCCAGCAGGCTCTGACCTGGTCCTATGGCCTGGTGGGGTCCTTTTGCCGTGTCTCGGCGCATCCCATTTATAACCGCGAGTTCCCGAGAGTTCCCGCGCAAGTGTGCACGCGTTGTGCACTGGGGTACGGTGCCGGGCGGTGGGTTCGATGAGTGAAATCACCGTGGATTCGGCCTCTGTGCGCACTTGCTGTTGCCGGGGTCGCCGCGAATGCCTCGTACGTTCACCAGCGGCAATTCGCACTGCAAGGCGGGTCGGAGGCAGCGAGTGCCTCACTGTGGCCGCTGTCCGTGGACGGCCTCTTGCTCCTTGCCACGGTCGGCCTGCTGAAGCCCTCCGGGGTCCGCACACGCCGGGCCCGGGGCGCAGTGTGGTCGGCTTTCCTGCTGGGAATCGCGGTTTCGCGCGCGAATACAGCGGCGGCACCGGCATTGCCGTGGCAGCCGGTACTGGCCGCAGCGACCGGACCTCGACGCAGGTTTCGTGCGAGTCAAGGACCGTGATACTGCGCGCCCTCCGCGCCTGACGATGGAGTAGCACAGGGGACGCGGTCAAGCTCACTGCTGAGCGTTAGGGACCGCCTGTGTGAAGCGGTCGTCACCCAGCGTCTGTGTCGGGACGAGTCCCTGGACGTTCTCATGCGGCTGTTTCCGATACCGGCCCCGTACTGATCGACCCCACCGAGAAGTTCTGTCTCGGTGGGGTCGATCAGTACGGGGCCGGCGCGGGCGGCACCCACCTGACGGGGGACTACAAGTGCCTGCCCAATGCACGGTCGCCCAAGAGGACCACCTCGCCGGACTTCCCAGAGCCTTGGCTTCCCTCCGGGGTGCCGCCCCGCTCATCGGCGCGACCAGCATCCACTCCGGCACGGGCCCCGCAGTTGCGGAATCGGCCTCCGACCTCGGGCGGTTCCGCGCGGTCCTCACCGACCACCCCCGTTCCAGCGGTTCGACAAGATCCTCATCTCCCGCTGACACGTTCGAAGCCGAGAGCCCTGTCGGGAGTCGAGCCCGTCGTCACCGACGAGGTGCTCGCCTGACTGACAGCCGATCCAGGCGCGAGAACCCGTGGGACAGGTGTCCTCGGGGGCAGCTGCACCGCGCAACTGATGTCCCGGCTGTCATGAGTGTCAGGCCGGGTCCGGGATCGCCGTGATCGCGTACTCGGTGTTCGCGGGGTCGGTGGAGAAGAAGTGGGCGTTGGTCAGATAGAGCGTGTCGCCGTGGCGGGCGAGGGTGGTGGGGGTGTCGAACCGGGGGTCGCTCACCTCTGCCGTGAGCCGGCCGGCCGTGCCGGACTTGTTGAGCCGCAGGACGGTGAGCTTGTTGGGCGTGTTGCGTACGACGTAGAGGGTGCGGCCCTCCAGGCGCATGCCGTCGCCCCAGGCCATGTCCACGTCACCGAGGTCCACCGGCGTGGCGTGGCCGGTGGCCCGGTCCACCCGGAACAGCGTGTTGGAGTTGGTGTCGACGACCAGGAGTGCCTTGCCGTCGGGGGTGGGGGTGATGCCGTTGGCGTTCCATCCGTAGTTGCCCTCCCCCCCATAGGGCATCCCTTCGAGGGGGATGGTCCTGACCTGGCTCTGCCGGGGCAGCTGACCGTGCTTACCCAGAGGGATCTTGTACAGGTTGGGGGCGAAGGAGTCGGTGACGTAGACGGCCCCGTCGAGGACGGTGAAGTCGTTGACGGCGGTGTAGGAGCCCTTGGGGGCCAACTGGTAGCGGGCCAGCAACTTGCCGCTGCGGGAATCGATCACGCGGACGCTCCCGCCATAGCCGTCGGCGACGAACAGACGGCCGTGGTGGTCCAGCAGGATGCCGATCGATCCGACCCCGGTGGCCGGAACGAACACGCGCCGCTCTCCGGTCCTCAGGTCGAAGTGGTAGATGGTGCCGTCCACGAAGGACGTGACGTAGGCCGTCGAGCCCTTGATCACGATGCCTTCGGGGCGCACGCCCTTCGGCATCTGCAGAGTCGAGGGCCACTGCGCCGGGGCCGTGGTGTGCATCGCGTGCGCGGTCTGGGCCACAGGGGCTGACGGCTCGGCGGCGTAGGCGATCGGGGCGGCCGTCAGCACCGCCGCGACCAGGCCGGCGGACAGGACAGAGGACAGTCTCATGATCTGGATTCCTTCGAAATCGATTTACGCGACTACATTCAATATAGTCCACACTATCGGCTAGAGTGTCAACATGAGTGGAGCCGAGGAACGACAGGAAGAGCAGGCGACCGTGTCCGGAACACCTGAGCGGCGCCGCTACCGCTCCACGCTGCGCGACGAACGCGCGGCCGAGACCCGCACCCGGATCATCGACGCCGCCCGCACCCTGTTCAGGGAACGCGGCTTCGCCGGCACGACGGTCACGGTCATCGCCAAGCACGCCGGGGTCGCCGCCCCCACGGTCTACGCCGTGTTCTGCAACAAGGCCGAGATCATCAAGGAACTGGTCAGCCGGCTCGAAGCTGAGGCCGACGGCGAACAGTGGCGCGCCCGCATCGGCGCCGAACCCGATCCGCGACGGAAACTCGACCTGTACGCCGCCTGGCACCGCCTTCTCTTCAGCAGTGGCCGAGACGTCCTCGGCGCCGCCGTCGACGCCGGCGGCGACCCCGGCGTCCGCGACCTCCGAGAAGAGGGCGATCGCAGCAACCAGGTGTGGCTCGGCCCCGTCGTCGACGCCCTCGTGGAGGCCGGCCTCCTCGCCCCCGGGCTCACCCGGCAGGATGCCGTCGACCGCGCGATGCTCCTGAGCAGCGTCGAGCTCTATTTCCGCGCCACGGTCGGACGCGGCTGGACCGACGACCAGTACCAGCAGTGGCTGACCGAATCACTGCGTCAACAGTTGCTGGCCCAGCCACGGGCGACGACACCAGATCGGCGGTGACGGCAGGTCATGCTGGTTCGTATGCGGCCGACAACGGCCCGTCCCCTGGGGCTGCCACCGCTCAGGCACCGGTAGGTGGACCACCGCGACGGCTCCGCCAACCGTGCTGTGCGGGAATGGCGCGACCACCGGGGTTACCGGGCAACGGCCCTCAACGACGACGCGGATCATGACCGGCGTCCGGCTCGGCCTGGGGAGGGGGGCACCGGCATGGTGATCGTCGAACTCCTCGTGGTCTCGGTCGGTTTCGGCGGTCTAATCCTCGAATACCGCAGCCGCTTCGAGGCTCCCAGGCTCTACGCGACGATCGTGATCGTCCTCGTCAGGCCCTGCTGCTGATCGCCGCCGCCCGCTGGGCCGAACGCAAGGCCGCCCCGTGGGCCGCCTCCCAGAACCCCTCCGAGGAGCAAGCGTGATCGCGAGGCGTCAGCAAGAAGTTCGCGGGGCGTGAGGGCGGTACGGTCCACGCCCTGTCCGAAGTCGACCTGACCATCGACGACAACGAGTTCCTGACCGTGCTCGGCCCCAGCGGCTCCGGCAAGACAACACTTCTTCGTGCCATCGCGGGCCTCACGGACCGGGACGAGGGAGAGATCCTCGTGGACGGCACGGCCGGCGCCGACGGCCTGCGCCGCAACGAAGCCAATCTCCTCACCAAGAACAGCACCGGCCAGTACCTGCCGCTCGGGGAGTGGTTCAAGCACCGCTACTACGGTCCGGGAACGGGTGGGGCGGCCGCCTCCGCCGGTGTCACTCGCCGCACGGGCCGGAGTGGTCGCAGGGCTCACCGACGCGGAACAACACGCCTGGCGCAGCTTCGTGCGACTGCAGGACAGGCTCCTCGGCCGACTGGGCCGCGAGATGCAGGCTGAGTCGGGCCTGTCCACCGCCGACTACGGGGTACTCGTCGAGCTCACCGAGGTTCCCGAGGGCCGGCTGCGCGTACTGGAGCTCGACCTGGGCTTTTCACTGCGTTATCTGCACGAGCTGTTCCGCGAAGCCGACACCACACCGCGCGCATGGCTCTACGCCCAGAGGCTCGACTGCGCCCGCGCGATGCTGTCGGGGGCCGGATACGACGCTCAGAGCATCAGCAGCATCGCGCTGCGCGCCGGGTTCAAGGACGCTTCCCACTTCTCCCGGGCGTTCAAGTCCCGCTACGGGACCAGCCCCGCCACCTACCGCAGGACGGCCGTAAGGGCACCGTCGGGGGAACGTTTGATCCGGATCGCTGCCGCGGCGTACGCCCAGGACGGCCACAGAGCCCGTCCCCCCACGGCCCTGAGCGAGGAGGGAGCCGCGCGCGGTGTCAGCCGAGGTCGGGCCAGTCGACGGGTGGGGTGTCCGGGATCGTCACCGTCGTAGCGCGGCATGGCTCGGCGATCACGGTGCCGCACGCGGGAAGCCCTACGGGCGCGGGGCGCGTCGACAGCAGCCCGACGGTGAGCGACGAGGGATGGCCGGCGTCGCTGTAGATCGTGTTCAGCCCCGCGTTGGTGGCCGGGAAGTTCCAGATGCCGGTCCCGCTCGGCGCGTCGATCCAGATGCGCAGCGCGGAGCCGCGCCGGAAGGTATGGGTGAACTTCTCGATCTCGAGCCGCGCCTGGACCGGGACGCCGGGCTGCAGTGGCTGCACCGCGGCCAGCGTCTGCGGATGGACGGGTCGCAACGGGGTGGACAGGCTCGGATCGATCGCCCGGTCGGAGACCTGCAGCCAGCCGCGCTGCACGTAGGCCTCCTCGCCATCCGGGCGGACCTCGGTGACCGTCGCCTGCAGGGCGGTGTCCGGTGTCGTCGACGACAGCCACACATCCAGTGACGCCGAACCCGCCAGCGTCACCGTCTTGTTGAGCGCGGCGGTGGTGAACGAGACGCCGGTGGGCGGCGCGCTGCTCCAGGTCTCCTCGCCCGCCGGGCCGGCGTTGCCGCCGGTGACCGCGGAGCCGAGCGCTCCGTTGTTGACCGACGGCCCCGGTGCAGGCGGGTAGGTCAGCGTGCCGTCGGCGCCGCGGGCACCGGTGAGCGTCCTGTCGGCGTTGAGGTACAGCGTCGTCGGCCGGACGGGGACGGGGAGTTTTGGCGCCGTGAGGGTCCAGGACGGTGTCGCCTGCGCGAGCTCGTCCTCGCTGGGCAGCGGTGCCCCCGGAGCCGTCGTCTCCATCCAGAGCCGGACGTGCGGCGTCTGCTCGAAGCCGTTGTTGACGCCCTTGACGAAGTGGTCGAGGAACGGGACCAGCTGGTTCTGCACCGACGTGCTCGCGTACAGGTCGTGCTGGCCGTTGCTGCCGATGTACCAGGTGGTGTCGGGGTTCAGCAGATCCTGGTAGTAGCCGCCGCGTGGGCCGACCTCCTCGTCCTGCCAGTCCTCGACCGACAGGACGGGAGCGGTGATCTTCGCTGTCTGGCTGCGGAGGTCTCGCTCGGCCCAGTAGGAATCGTAAAACGGATGACCGTAGGCGGTCGTCGGCGACGACGCCTGGCCGGTCGCCAGATTCGAGGCGACGTTGGCGGCGCACGTCGGATCGCCGTCGCCGGCCGCGTTGCGGCTGTCGAGCGTCCAGGTGTCCATGATCGTGCCCCACCACAGGGTGGGGAACTCGCCGTTGATGACGCCGCCCGGGGCGCCGACGTCGCGCAGCGGATCGGTGACGACCATGCCGGGCGCCAGCGCGGCCAGCGCCGGCGGCCGCTGGCTTGCGGTGAACAGCTGGGAGATGCCGGTCCACGACCAGCCGTACATGCCCACGCGTCCGGTCGACCATGGCTGCGCGGCGGCCCACTGGACGGCCAGCGCCCCATCGCTGCCCCAGGAAGGGCTGAACACGCCGAACGTTCCAGAGGAGCACCCGGTGCCTCGCATGGAGACACCCACGACCGCGTACCCGGCGGCCAGCAGCCGCGAATCGAGCGCGCTCGACTCCCAGCTGTCACCGGCCTGGTAGGCGGCGCCGCCGATCGTTCCGGCGTCGTAGCCGTCGTACTTCAGGGCGACCGGGAACCGGCCGGTCGCCTGCGGCAGCAGGACGCTGTAGCGCAGCTGCACCCCGTCGGGGGTCGTGAGGTAGCCCCACGTCCGCTTGGCCCAAGGGCTGGCTTGCGCCGCCGCCGACGCGCCCACGAGCAGCGACGCGGTAGCGACGAGGACCATCACAGCTCGGGCCACGCGGCCCGCAGATGTCTGCAACATGGGCCGGACAGTACGGCGGGTCAACTATGCTGTCAACATAGTTGACAACCCGAACCCTCCTTGACCTGGAACAGGACGAACCGGCACGCGGCGCTCAGGACGCGCAGATGCGCAAGCCGGCCCGGCGATGTCGAAGTCGATCCGCCCGGCGTGGCCGTGCGTCGCGCAGGACAACGCTGTCGGGCGTGCTGTCGTGAGTCGTTCCGGCATGAAGCTCTTCCTCGGGGCCCTGCCCCAACCTCGTGGGTCCGTTCCTGCGCGTACGGCGTATCTAACGGGTGCAAGCTCGGGTATCGGCCGTGCGCCGGCGCTGGCGCTGGCGCTGGCGCTCGAGCTCGCGGCGCGCGGCGCCGACCTCTGCCTTGCGGCCCGGCGCATCGAGGCGCTGGATCGCCGACACACCGGGGGCGGGTGTTTCATTCCGCTGGGGAGGCTGGTTTCTCGGTGGTCGTCCTCGCGACGGGCGTGGCCTGCGGGTGGGGTGTAACGGATGCGGGGTCTGCCGCCGCGTCGCTGGACGCGGTCATCTTGAGGAGGGGGAGTGCTGCGATGAGTGTTCCGGCGGTGAGGAGGATGCTCAGGACGCCGACGCCCATGTTGTCCATGATCGCGCCGACGGCCAGCGGGCCGATGCCTCCACCGAGTGCTCCGGCGCCGCTGAGGGCGGCCACCCACCGTCCGGTGGAGTCGATGACCGAGGCGGCGGCGAGTATCTGTACCAGGACGGCCAGCCAGCACGTCTGCCAGATGACGGCGGTGGCGATGAACAGGGTGGGGCTGTGGGTGACGATGAGGAGCCCCGTGCTGAACGCTTCGACGACGACGAACCCGGTCATCGAGCGCAGGCGGCCGAAACGCTTCACGGCGATCGGTCCGGCTACGGCTCCGGCGAGTGCGACGACGCTGGAGATGGCCAGGACGGCGGAGACCACGGAGGCAGACATGCCGGTGTGGCCGCGCCCCAGGACGGAGGCATAGGACCAGACTCCCTGCGTGACGGCCATCAGGAGGCCCGCGCCGACCAGCAGCACGGCTGAGGGACGGGCCGACCGGGAGGCTGCGTCGGGGGCGGTCGCGGAAGGACTCCTCGCAGAGCCCGGGCCGTCGGGGAGGTGGCCCACCAGGAACCAGCCAGGCAGGCAGCACACGGCCAACAGGAAGAAGCCGGTTCCCCCGCCTGCGGACTCGTTGACGGCCGGGACGGCGAGGATCAGCAGGGCACTGGCGAACAGCGCGCCGGTGATGACGATCGAGGAGGTCTTGTCGGCGTCGTCGCCGGCGCCGGGCAGGGCGGCGGTGGAGGCGGCGTAGACGGCTCCGAGTCCGGCGCCGAGCAGCAGGCCGGCCACGATCAGCGTCAGGATGTCGAAGGCGATGGCGGCGCCGATGAACCCCGCGGCGGCCAGGACCAGTCCGCTGCGGGCCATCCGGACGCGTCCGGGGCGGGCGGCGCGGTTGGTGAGCAGGAGGGTGGTGATCGCGACCGCTGTCAGCTGGCTGGCGGCGACGAGTCCGGCGCTGGTGCTGGACAGGTCGAAGCGGTCGGCGAAGTCGTCCACGAAGACGGGCATCACGTTACTGCCGCTGCTGCCGAGCGTGACTCCGGCGATCAGGGCAGCGGCGACGGTGAACGTCAGCGCGGGGCCGCTGTTCGTTTTCACTGAATGCCCCTTGCACGGAGGGCCGCCTGGCAGGCGGGCGCGGGAGCGGGAGGGAAGAGGAGCATCGCAGAAACCTCAGAACTGGTAGGCGGTCGGGTGCCGTGTCCGGTACTGGAGCGGCGAAGGGAGCCTCCGGGCAGAGAGGGCAGACTCGACCCGGACGCGTTTGGGGGCGCAGTCCGGCGGCTGGCGGTCAGCCGGCCCAGACGTCTTCGACGTACTGCCCAGGGCGTGCGGAGCGATCTGGCGGGCGCTGCGGCAGGTGAGGGAACCGGCCGGGGGCTCGGGAGCGGGCAGGTGCTGGGCGGCACCGGGGTGTGTGGTGTGCGCCGAAGGCTTGGCCCGGCCCGACGGTCTCCGGGTGATGGCGGCTCGGCACCGGCGCGTCAGTGGTCCCCGGGCCTGGGCGGTCAGGTATGGAGCTTCCGCAGCAGACGGGTCGGGAGCCGCGCCAGCAGGTATTCGACGACGGTCCAGGGCACTCGGGGCACTGTCGCGTGGACGGCGCCGGACTCGATGCGGTCCATGATCTTGCGGGCGCCCGTGCGGGTGTCGATGAGGAATGGTCGTTTGTCGCCCAGGGCTTCGTTGATCGGGGTGTCGATGTAGCCGGGGGCGACCGTGGTCACGGTGATGCCGCTGTTCCACAGCTCGCCTCGGAGCGACTGAAGGTACCTCGTGAGCCCTGCCTTGGAGGCGCAGTACGGCGCCCCGCCTGGCAGGCCCGCCGCGGCCACGACGGATGTGACGCCCACCACCTGCCCGCCGCCCTGGCTGCGGAAGTGTGCGACGGCCGCGTCGATGGTCGCCATCGCACCCAGCAGATTGACGTCGACCACCGCGCGGTGCGCCTCGAAGCGGCCCTCCCCGATGTTGCCCCAGTCGTCGGCCCCCGCGTTGGCGATGACCATTCCGAGTCCGCCGAATCGCCGGGCCGCGTCGTCGATCGTCCGCGCCACGGCCTCGTGATCGGTCACGTCGAGGGCGGCCACGGTCACCGAACGCTGCGGGAACGCGGCGGTGAGCTGTGCCCGCAGTTCTTCCAGGACCTCGATTGTGCGCGCGGTGAGGTACACGTCGTGGCCGCGGGCGCACAGCTCGGCTGCCAGCGCCTTGCCGATGCCGGAGCTGGCACCGGTCAGGAACGCGGTTGTCGCGGGTAGCGGGGGCCGGCCCGGGTCGACGAAGGGCAGCTTCCCGAGCAGGCGGCGCGCGGTGGGCAGTTCAGTGCCGTTCATCGGTCACCGTTCCTGTGATCCGCGAGCGCTTTCACCGTGCGTCCGTCCGGGGCGGGCCTGCAGCACAGCTCTTCTTGATGGCTGTCATGCGCTGTCCTTCGTGGAGTGCCGGAGAGGGGGTTCAACGACCCCGTCGTCATCATGAGCACTCGTCCAAAGTATGTCAACGTTGGTGACACCAATATTGACACCATATTGGGCACCACTGTTGACACCGTTGGACCGGCAAGCCAGAGTGAGGGCGCCGAAGCTCGGCATGTCCATGCGATGAAGGGGCTCAGTAATGCGCATCGAAGCGGGTGGGTGGCTGCTGGGAGCCGCTGCGGCGGGCGCCGCGGCGGTGTGGCTGTGGCGCCACCAGGACGAGGTGATGACCCGCCGCCCGGTCAATGAGTGGACGTTCACTCACATGGATCTCCTCATGCCCACCGAGGACGTCCGCCGCGGCGGAGATGTGTTCCCCCTGCCCCGGCGACCGCGCCCTCTGGAAGTGACCTACGGCTTCGAGGGGCGGGAGCGGAGCCTTGCCGAACTGCACACTCGGACGAACACCACCTCCTTCGTCGTACTGCATGGCGGCGAGATCGTCCACGAGTCGTACCCGGGGTACTTCGCCGGGGACGACGTACGGTTCCAGATGTTCTCGATGACCAAATCGGTGACGTCGATGCTGATCGGGATCGCCCTCGACGAGGGAGCGATCAAGGATGTGACCGAGCCGGTGACGGCGTACTGCAGGGGGCTGGAGGGCTCCGCCTTCGACGGCGTGACCATCGAGCATCTGCTCGACATGAGCAGCGGAGTGGGTGACCTGGTGGAGGACCACACCGTTCGGGACAGTCTGATCAGCCGGTTCACCAAGGCCGCCACAGGGGGCGGCTCGCTGCACGAGGTCGTGTCCTCGGCCGAGCGTTCGGCCGAGGCCGGCACACAGTTCAGCTACTCGACGATCGACACCCAGGTCCTGGGATGGGTGCTGGAGTCCGCCACCGGCCGCTCCCTCGCGCAGTACGCCACGGAGCGCCTCTGGAGCCGCATCGGTGCCGAGCACGACGCGTACTACTGGCTCACCCGCAGGCAGCCGCGTACCGCGATCGGCGGCGGCTCGCTCAATGCCACCGCCCGCGACATGGCCCGGCTGGGACTGCTGATGTCCCGTGGCGGAGAGCTGGACGGGCAGCGCATCGTGCCCGAGGAATGGGTGGCGCGCTGCCGGGGTCGCGGGGTGCCGCACCTGGAGGTCGGCGCGCTGGGCCCCAGTGGGTACCCGTATTACGGGTACAGCAACCAGTGGTGGACACTCGGTGGCGAGCGACGTCCGTTCACCGCGGTGGGGATCCACGGCCAGTACCTGTATGTGGACCCGGACGCCGACGTGGTGATCGTCAAGACCAGCGCGTGGCCGACGGCGGACGATTCCTCGCGTGACGCGGAGTCCGTCACGGCACTGCGGGCGGTGGCCGACCATCTGCGGGAGGACCACCGTTGACAACGTCGTCGATAAGATGGCGGCCATGACACGCGCGAAGACCGACTCGGCAGGAGCCACTCCCGCCCGGCGGAAGCAGCGTCCGGCGTCCTTTCTCACCCCGGATCTGATCCTGGACACCGCGATGGCCGTGATCGAGGCGGACGGACCGCAGGCGCTCACCTTCCGTCGGCTGGGCGCTGATCTGGGCGCCGACCACACGGCCGTCCTGCGGCACTTCCGCGGCAAGGACGACCTGCTGCTCGGCCTGGCCGCCCGGCTGGTCAGCGATGCCCTGCACGACTTCGCACCGTCGGAAAGCTGGCGCGAGACCCTCGCGTCGCTCGCCCGACGGATCCGTGCCGCATGCCTGCAGCACCCGGGTGTGGCCGTCCTGGTCGCGGCCCGCACCTCGCGGCGCGAGCCGGAGTTCCAGGGCGCCGACGTGGTCATCGGCGCCCTGCTCGAGGCCGGCCTCCAGGGGCGCGAAGCGGCCTCGTACTACCGGGCCCTGACCGAAATGGCACTCGCCGCCAGTGCCTTCGAGGCTTCCTTCAACGTGCTGGACAAGGGCGCTCGGGAAGGTGACCGGCTGGCCTGGCGCCGCGAGTACCTGACGGCCTCGCCACAGCGGTACCCGAACCTTGCACAGGTTGCCCCCTATCTCGCGGAAATCGACGAAGAGGACCAGTTCGAGACCGCGCTCGGCCTGCTCCTCGACGCCGTCGAGCTCCGCGCGCAGCGCGCTCGCGGAGAAGGAAGCGAAGACACGGAGCACTGACGCCTCGTCGGGCAACAGAGCAATCGGCGAGACCACGCAAGCGCTGGCGGAGTCCCTGCCGACTTGGGAGACGTGGCCGCCATCGACCTCGACTTCGCCGTGTGAACGCGCGAGGGGGGTCACCGGGCAGGCGCAGGGGCGCATCCGGCTGCGGCGGCGGCCCTGGTGCCGGACCGGGCGTGGCCCGAGGGCTACGTGACGCCGGGCGACGATCTGGAGCGGCGTCTCGAGGTCGCCGATCCGGCGGTCGAGGCGTTGCCTGGTCAGTGCGGCGAGTTCGATCTCGGCGATGTTGAGCCATGACCCATGTTTGGGCGTGTGGTGGATCTCGAGGCGTTGAGCCAGGGCGAAGGCCTCTTCCGGTTCGAACGCCTCGTACAGTGAGGCGACATTGTGAGTGTTGAGGTTGTCCATCACCAGCACCACGGTCTCGGCGTCGGGGTAGTCCACGCTCAGGAGCTGCTTGGCCTGGCCGGCCCAGTCGATCCGGGTCCGCTGGGACAGTGCCTGAACGCGACGCCATCCGCGTAAGGGTTCGACCCACACGAAGATCGCCGCGTCGGCTGTGGGGCCAGGTCGCGCGGATGATCGCTGACAGGCGACGTAGGTCCGACAGCCGGCCCAGGCTTCGGTTCGGATTGGTGGTGTCTTCCAGGAGAGCGAGAAGTTCGGGCTGGAGCCGTTCCAGCTCGGCCGGGAGTTCGACACCCGGCGGGTCGAAGGAGTCCAGTCGGTGCTGGCAGAGCGGGGCATGGTGCGCGTCGGTGGTCTTGCTTCTGCATTGGGCCGGGTGGAGTCCGGAGGCGCCGGGGCTGGCGATGAGCCGTGTGTTGATTCGGCGGTCGAGGCTGCCGCCCGGACGCAGCGCTGCTGGCCGACGTGGTGGCCCACGTGACGGAGGCGATCGACGCGATCGCGGCTCATCGTCTCCATCAGGGCGAGGGAGCCGTCGATTTCGCTCTCGGACACTTCTGTCGGAGGCGGGAGCAGCGATGACGGGTCGCGGATTTCGGCGGGCCAGTGCATCGCATGCAAAACGATCACGTCATCCCGGACGCGCAGCAGCCCAAGCCGCTCCCGGCCCGACCAGGCGTACTTTGTGACGGCCACCTTCGACGACCGGCCCAGCGCTTGCACGAGTACTGGTGATCTCGGGTTATCAGAGGGTGTGGAATGCTGCGAGGGATGTCGTCTCTGTCCTCGTCGGCGCTGAGTGAATCGACCAAGCGCGCAACCGCCAGAAGCGCGGTTCCCGTGGCGGCTCTGCCCGAACACGGTCGTGACTCCGTGCCGTCGCAGTCCCTCAGCGAGGGCGTCGGCCACCGTGCGCTCTGTCATCTGGACTCTCCCTCATCCGCGGGGGTTTCCGGCCTCGACGAAATCGTCGGTCCAGCGCCCGCGCGGCGTCCGACACAGCTCTGTGCAGGGCTGAGAAGCAACGGTTATTGTGATCCGGTGGATCTGCGCAGACTCGGGTACTTCGTGGTACTGGCCGAAGAACTGCACTTCCGTCGTGCGGCAGAACGGCTCCACATCGCCCAGCCCGGCCTCTCTCAACAGATCCGCGTCCTGGAGCGCGAGCTGGGAGCCACCCTGTTCGAACGCAGTACGGCGGGTGTGGCGCTGACCGACGCGGGCCGGATCCTGTTCGAAGAGAGCGTTCCCCTCCTGCACGAAATCGAGAGGATCGACAATCGCGTCCGCGCCACCGCGCAGGGTCAGACGGGGCTGCTGCGGATCGTGCACAGCCGTTCCCTGGCCGATGGCCTCCCCGACGATCTGGTGAGAGGATTCCGGCTCTCGCACCCCGGGGCCGAAATCGCCGTGGAGATCGCCTGGACCACTCGGAACGTCGCGATGCTCCGCTCCGCCGAGGCCGACGCCGCGTTTGTCCGGCTTCCCGTCGTCGACGCCACAGATCTGCGGGTGCTCCCCCTGGGCAGCACCGAACTCGTCGCCGCGCTTCCGTCCGCGCATCCGTTGGCGCGCCGCCGCACCCTGCGCTTCGCCGATCTGCGCGGGACCGATGTCGTGAGCTGGCCCCGAGACCAGGCCCCCGGCTACTTCGATCACGTCCAGTCCACGGTGTGGGGCGAGGAGCCACCCACTGTCTCGGCGTCCGAACCCGACCCCGAGCACCTGCTCGCGGCCGTCGCAGCCGGCGTCGGGGTGTGTGTGCTCGATATGCAGCGCGCCCGCAAGCTGCGGCCCAGGGGAGTCGTACTGCGCCGGTTCGTCCGTCCCACGCTGATCGCAGAGTTCGGCCTGGCTTGGAACCCGGGCCGGGTTCCGCCCCTGCTCGACGCGTTCCTCACGCACTGCCGGAACGCCCGTGACACCTCACCCGACCACGACACCGACACTTGAGAAGCTTCAGTCCTCAAGTGGAACGACCTCGGTATTGGACGCGGACTCCACTGCGGCTGTTCGCTGGATCCCGTCAGCCGCTACGGGAAGGTGCACACAGTGCGTACGCCGGTGATGGGAGGTACTCGGTTCCTCGGAGTCGAGGTCGTCAACGCCCTGCTCGATCAAGGGCACACTGTCGTCGCCTTCCATCGCGGGAGCAGAAAGCCCGCCTGGCGGGGTCCTGTCGAACAGGTCATCGGCGACCGCAACGTCCCGGAGGACCTGGCCCAGGTCGCTGATCCGGAGTTCGACGCGGTGGTGGATCTCTCCGCCTACACCCGTGCGCAGACCGAGCTTCTGCTGGACGCCCTCCCCGCCGCCCCGAGGCTCGTGCACTGCTCCACAGTGAACGTCTACCGGCCGCAGCCGCTGCTGCCCTGGCCCGAGGGGCACGCCCTATGGACCACACCCGCTGTGGGGGCCATACGCGATGGAGAAGATCGGCTGCGAGCCGGCCCTCCGGCAGCACCGGCCCGAGCCGCTGACCACAGTGGCCGTTCGCCTGCCGCTCGTCCTCGGGCCGGGAAACTTCCTGGCCCGTGAGGAGTTCTTCCTCAACCGGCTGCTCGACGACGAGCTGATCCTGCTGCCCGGTGACGGTCAGGCCGTGCACCAGTACGTGTGGATCCGGCATGCGGCACAGGCACTGGCTCGGGCCGTGGATCTGCCGGGCAGGGGATTCCACGCCTTCAACACCGCCTCGCGGCGCTGTGTGACCTCGCTCGAAGGGTTCGTCCAGGTGTGCGCCGAGGTCTCCGGCACCACCGCGCGGATCCGCCGGGTGGGTGGCGGCGCCACCGGCGAGGCCCTGCCGGTCTTCAACGGGATCGACTGTGTCTCGCGGAGGTCGGCGCGCCCCGACGAACAACCTTGTCAGGGCGTGCAGACGAAGTTCGTGAATCCGCCGTGCCGGGACGGCAGGTCAGCGAGGGCGCTGTTGATCTTCTCGAGCGGGAAGGCATGGTGTTCGAAGACGGAGAGGTCGAGCACTCCGCTGCCGGCCATGTCGGCCATGTCCTGGGCTTCCCCGGTGGAGAACCAGAGGCTGCCGATGACGCTGATCTGCGAGCACATCATCGAGAACAGGTCGAGGGCCGGCCGCCCCATCATGCCGCCGATGTTCACCGCGACCCCGCCACGGCCCAGGGAGGAGAGCGCCTCGACGAAAGTCTCCTCGGGGCTCCCGGGCCCAAGGCTGTCGATCAGAATGTCGGCGCCTTCGCCGTCCGTACGTTCGCGTACCCAGTCGGGCAACGATCCGGTGCCGGCGGCGTGGACGTCGATGCGGTCGGGTGCGAGGGCCTTGACGTCTTGCAGTAGGTCGGCGTTGCGCCCGGTGCCCAGGATGCGGCCGGCGCCGAGGCCGAGAGCGATGAGACAGGCACCCAGCCCCAGGGTTCCGGAGATGCCGTCGATGAGCACGGTGCGGCCCGGTCCGGTACCTGCCTTGCGCAGCGCCGAGTAGGCGGTACCCAGGTAGCCGAAGCGGGCTCCCTGCTCGAAGGTGACGCTGCCGGGCAGCTTGACGAGGTTACGCTGCGGCGCCGTGAGATATTCGGACAACCCGCCGTAGGGGTAGGCATCGAAACGGTCCTGGCCGTCGGTGCCGAAGGAGAAGTAGCCCATGAAGGTGTAGTTGTCGCAGTTGGGCTCCTCGCCTCGGCGGCAGGCCCGGCAGGCTCCGCAGGACAGGCCGGGGTTGACGTAGACCCGGTCGCCTACTTTGACATCGGTGACCAGGCTGCCGACCTGGGCGACCACGCCCGCGGAGTCGAGGCCGAAGACCGCCGGGAGCTTCGGCAGCGGCAGGTAAGGAAACCACTCGGCGTACGTGGTGAGCACGTTGCCCAGGTTCGGTACAACGTTGCATGCCTTGACTTGGACGAGGACATCGGTCGGCCGCGGCTCGGGAACGGGCAGCCGGTCGAGCTGCATAGGGGCGCCGATCTCGTGCAGCCGGGCGGTGAGCATCGTGTTCATGGCGGATGTCTCCTGAGAGGTGGGGTTCGCTGGGGTGTGGTCGGACGACCGGGCGGTTGGCGGGGCTACGGCGTGCGCGCCTTCAAGGCCGCCACCAGGGCGTCGGTGGTGCTCACCTCGCCGAGCAGTGCGAAGGAGTCGAGTGTGGCCTGGTGGGCCTCGTCAGAGGCTGCGGAGCACGCGTCGGAGACCAGCACGGCCCGGTAGCCGTGGTTGACGGCTTCGCGTGCGGTGCCTTCCACGGAGACGTTCGTGGCGACGCCGGTGAAGAGCACGGTGTCGATGCCCTTGCCACGCAGCAGGACGTCGAGTTCGGTGCCGTGGAATCCGGTGACGCGAGAATGGGTGATCACCAGGTCGCCGGCTTCGGGTGTGAGTTCCTTGACGATCGCGGCGCCTTCGGTGCCGTCTTCGAGTGCCTGGTGCTCGGCGACGAGGGCGAGGAGCTGGCAGTTGGCGAACAGGTCGGGGTAGCCGGGCCGGAACGCCACCCGGGTGTAGACGATCGTGGCGCCGGCGGCACGGGCCGCGCGGTTGAGCCGGTCGGCGCTGGCGATGACACCGCGCCGTTCGACGGGTTCCGCGAAGAACGGGCCGAAGGCCCCGTCGGCCTTCACGATGTCCCGCTGCCAGTGGACGTTGATCACGGCAGTGCGGGAAGGGTCGAGCTCGGTCATGGCGACCTCCGGAGAACTGTTGGGCGGCGGCTGGGTTCACGAAGCGAATGGGGCCTGATTCGAAGTCGCTGTGAGTTGGTCGGCCGCGCGGGGTCCGACGACGGGCACCCCGCACGCATCCGGACGGCAGACTCCCGCCACGACTGGCATGCTAGCCTTCTAGAACGAAAAGTAGCTTCGGTGACACCGGCGGGCAATACCCTGGACACACCAATTCGCAACATCGGCACGGGGGCATCTGATGGCACGGGAGGAAACCGCACCGCAACGCGGTCACCGCAGGTCGGAGGGCGCTTCCGGAGCGCAGTTCGCTCCCCGGGGTGCCCGTGGCCGCGCTCCGATGCGCCTGGGATCGCTGGCGTACGAGCAGATCAAGGAGCGGCTACTGGAGGGCGGGTACCGCCCGGGACAGCGACTTTCCGCCGTCGAGCTGGGTGCCGATCTGGGTGTGAGTAAACAGCCCGTCATGGAGGCGCTGCGCCTGCTGTCCGCGGATGGACTGGTGACGATCATCCCGCAGGTCGGCTGCGAGGTTGCGCGCTACGAACTGCAGGAAGTCCAGGACTTCTTCGCCCTGTTCGCAAGCATGGAAGGCACCATCGCCGGTCTCGCGGCAACGCGGTGCACCGAGGCCGGGCTGCGCGGGCTCGACGCCATTTCTGCGCGCATCGGGCACCTCACTTCCGAAACGGATCCCGCGGCGCGTTCCCACCACTACCGCGCCCTCAACCGCGAGTACCACGCGCATATCCACACGCTCGCGGGTTCCGCCGTGGTTGCCGAGGTCAGTCATCGTATGTGGGATCTCAGCGACTTCCTGATCAACACTTCCGGTGTTGATCATCCTCTGCACGCCGCGCTCGACGCCCGCCACGACGACCACGAGAGCATCCGGAAGGCATTGTGGGACCACAACGCCGACACCGCTCGCAGAGAGATGGAACGGCACATCCTCGGCACACTGGCGATCATGCGCCCGGCGCAGCTCTGACAGCATCTTCTGCGCGTACCACAAGCCGCACTTACAGGCCCCTGCCGCACATGGTGTCGGCAGAGGCCTGTGTCATGCGGCTCGGTTC
This sequence comes from Streptomyces sp. NPDC050287, assembly GCF_044459385.1. NCBI lineage: Bacteria > Bacillati > Actinomycetota > Actinomycetes > Kitasatosporales > Streptomycetaceae > Streptomyces > Streptomyces sp. NPDC050287. The sequence goes on from NZ_JBITIY010000003.1 coordinate 679,510, forward strand.
ACGCGCGGGTGGGAAGAGCTGTCGTCACCGAGAAACCGGCGATGTACTCCTTGATCGGCCGGTAGTAGCGCGACGTCATCTGGTAGGGGCCCGCGGCCGACAGTGCCGCATAGGCGGCGATCCACGAGCGGATTTCCTGGGCCGAGTTGCCGCCCTGGGCGACGATGTCGTCATTGCTGTAGGCGTCGATCGCATCGAAGTCGGCGGCGGCCAGGTGGTCGAGAAACGCATTGTCCCACTCGGGGTTCAGGTCCTGGAGTTCTGTGTCGCCAGCGGCGAAACTCGCTGCCGCGTCGATGATCCGCTGCTGGCGGGCCGCTCTCATCTGCGCGGTGGGGTTGCGGTTGGAGATGAGCCGCTGCTCCGCCTGAGGCGTCGCGTCGGCGAGCCTGGGCACCGGCGGATCGTGGGACAGCCCGCCGGACCCGACGAGAAGTATCCGCTGGTCGCTCTGTGCCAGCCGGGTGCCCAGCGCCTGCCCCAGGGCGCGCACACGCTCCATGGGAGTGAAGGGCGGCGCGACGCTGTTGAGGAAGACGGGCACCACCGGGACGCTGTCGAGCGCACCGAAAAGGATCTCCAGCGGCTGGACGATCCCGTGGTCGACTTCCATGCGGAGGGAGACCGCGAGGTCGACGCCGGCGTTCAAGGCTGCCTGCGCCAGTCCGTGGGCCGTCTCCCGCGGGACGTTCAGCGGTCCCTCCACCGTGCCGAAGTCACCGATGCCTCGGGCCTGGAGCCCGATGCAGTAGGGCGGCATGAGCTCGTAGAAGAAACCGTTGTAGTGATCCGGCCCGAAGACCACCACGAGTTCCGGATCGAAGTCCTTCACGAACCCCCGGGCCGAGGCGAAGGCGGCGTCCACTTCCTTCGCCACGTCCTCAGGGGGCTGCATGAACTCCAGCAGCGGACTGTGCGACATGCAGGTCAGTGCGAGAGGCATGTTCCGGTACCTCTCAGTCTGCTTGGTCGCGGTCGAGAAGGAAATCGAGGTGGATGCGGTTGAAGGTGTCTGCATCCTCGTACTGGGGCCAGTGGCCGCAGTTCTCCATCACCGCCAGGCGCCCGTGGGGAATCAGGCCGGCGATGCGGCGGCCTTCGTCGACCGGACCGGAGGGATCCTTCGTCGTCCACAACACCAGGGCGTCAGCCTGGATCGCGCGCAGGTCGTCGTCGGAGAGCATGTTCCGCTTGCGGATCTCCAGGTTCTGCAGCGCCATGTTCGCTTCACACGCCTTGATCCAGTCCGGCTGCTGGAAGATGGCCTGCCGAGTCCTGATGAGGTCGTCGGTGACCATCGACGGGTCCGCCATCAGCCACTCAAGACGAGCCTGTACGCGCTCCCAGGAGGGGTCCTTCGCGGCCTCCATCGACAGGGTGTACAGCCGCTCCATCACCGCCGGGTTGGCCATGGTGCCACCCATGGTGTTGAGCACGACGCGCTCCACCCGTTCCGGCTGCCTTCGGGCGAACGCCGCCGTGACCCAGCCGCCGAGCGACTCCCCCGACAAGTACGCCTTCTCCGCGCCGAGAGTGTCGAGGACGGCGTTGACCTGCTCGATGTAGTGCCTGATCTCCAGCGGGTGGTCGGGCTTGGCGGAGTAGCCGTGCCCGATGAAGTCGATGGCCCAGACGGAGAAGTACTCGGCGTGTGCGGCCAGGTTCCGCACGTAGGCTTCGGCGTGCCCGGTGATGCCGTGCAGCATCAGCAGGACGGGCTTGGAGTCGTCGCCCGCGTGCAGGTAGCGCGTGCGGTACGGGCCTGCCTGGAGGAACCCCTGGCTGAACTCGACCTGGGCGAGGTCCGACCAGACGCTCGTGTACGTTTCGTGGGTCATCGGTTCGCTTCCTCGATTGCGGTCGTCTCCCAGCCGAGCACCGCGTGCAGTGCCTGCTCAAGGAGCTTCCGGGCGTCCCCGGTGTTATTCACCGGCTCGCTGTGCCGCCAGGCGACATATCCGTCGGGGCGCACGAGCAGTGCGCCCCCTTCGGGGAGCTCGCGGACACCGCGCCACTCGCCGTACGGGTCGGCGCTGCCGGGCTTCCCGACAACGACCGTGCGCAGATACGGGACGTCCAGTTCGTCGGTGGCCGCGGACCAGGCTTGTCCCGCGATTCCGGTGACCAGACTGAACTTGCCCTTGCCCGTGACGTCCAAGGTCGACAGGCGCCTGCCGTCCCTGCCCACCAGCCAGGCGTGCGGGATCTTGGCACCGGGACGGGTGGTGGCCTGCAGGTACAGGCCCCGGTCCCGCTTCCACTCCTCCGGGGCGGCGTCGGGTTCCGGGACCACCGCGGACGACTCGTAGCGCTGGTTCAGCTCCGTTCCCTGGGCACTGAACTCGGTCTGCTTCAGCTCCAGGGCCTGGTAGAGCGCCTCGCGTACCCGTTCCCCTTCGGGCCCCGGGTCCTTCAGGCGCCGCATTCCGGCGGCGAAGGGGTCCTCCGCGCCCGGGTCCTTGAAGCACTCCTGAATCGGCCGGTAGTCGAGCCGGGACTGGTTGGCGCGGGCCACGACCTGCTTGCCCACGGGAGCCCGCTCGGGCGAGTAGGACTCCAGCAGGTTCGGCGCGGCGTGCCCCTGGACGACGTAGGCGAGCTTCCAGGCGAGGTTGAACGCGTCCTGGATGGAGGTGTTCGACCCCAGGCCGCTGCTCGGCGGGTGCCGGTGAACGGCGTCGCCTCCACAGAAGACACGCCCCCGCGAGTAGCGCAGGGCGTGCTGCTGATTGACGTACCAGGTGGACACGGACCGGATGGTCAGGTCGATGTCCGGGTCTCCGATCAGGATGCGGACCCGGTGGAGGAGCTCTTCCGGCGAGTGTTCGGGCTCACCCTCGGCCATGTCGAAGCCCCAGCCGGCGATCCACTGGTCCCACGGGCGGACCGCTCGCAGGACCGCCATGCCGATCTCACCGAACTCGGCAGCCGGGGACGCGATCCAGTGCAGGGTGCTCGGCCGGTGCTCCACATACCGGCTCAGGTCCGCGTCGAACTGGACGTAGACCGTACCGGCGCGGGCCATGCGTCCCTCGAAAGGCAGCTCCGCCTCTTCGGCGATCTGCGAGCGAGCTCCGTCGGCGCCCACCAGATAGCGCGTCCTGAACGTGTACTCGCGACCGGTGACCCTGTCCTGCAACCGCGTGGTGACGCCCTGGCCGTCCTGCTCGTGCCCCAGGTACTCCGTGTTGAAGCGGAGGTCGGTTCCGCGGGCGGCCGCGTTCTGTACCAGCACCGGTTCCAGCAAGGGCTGAACAACGTCGACCAGGGGGCACGGACTGCCACTGAGGTAGTCACCCCTGCGCGTGTCACCGGTGCCCCAGGCCCGCAGCCGGGCGATCTCCTCCCCGGCGAGGCTGGTGGCGAAGAGCATGTCGCCCATCTGGTCCCACGGTGTAGCCACCCGGAGGACTTCCTCCTCCACCCCGAGGTCTCGCAGCACCTCCAGCGCGCGCTGGTTGGTGATGTGGGCACGGGGGGTGTTCGCGACCCACGTCCAGCGCGACACCATCGCCACGCGCACGCCGTAGGTGGCGAGCGCCAGAGCTGTGGTCGCGCCCATGGGTCCGGCGCCGACGACCAGAACGTCGGCATCAAAGACTTCGTTGTCGCTCATCTCGTCCCTCGATGAATAGAGGCGCCAATGCCCGCAGCGGCCGCGGGACGTCGGCGGGGCGGATTCCGCCGGTCCAGTTGAACAACAACTGGCGTACTAGCATGCCAGTAACGCTAGGGCGGGTTTCCTGCCAGCACAACCCCCTGTCTTCGGAGCCTGACTCAGACTCCGCTTCGCAGCGTCCGGGACAGGCCGAGCGCGGCGGTGCGCACCGCCGGAGCCAGTCGCGCCGGGTGGAAGCTTGCCCGGGGTACTGCCACGGACAACGCTGCGACGGCCTTGCCGCCCGTCCCGAACACCGGGGCCGCAATGCAGCCGACCCCCTCGGCGGCCTCCTGCTCCTCATAGGCGAGGCCCGACACCTGGACCTGCTCAAGCGCGGTGCGAAGTCTGGCGGGGTCGGTCACCGAATAGCGGGTCAGCCGGGGCAACGGGCCCGCGAGCACCTCGTCGGCGAGTTCCGCCGGCGAGAAGGCCAGCAGAGCCTTGCCCACGCCCGTACAGGTCAAAGGCAGGCTGCCGCCGATACGCGAAGGGAGGGCAAGGGATTCGTGACCGTGAATCCGTTCGACGTAGACAACCTCGTGCCCCTCGCGCACCCCGAGATGCACGGTGGCGCGCGTCGCCTCGAACAGATCCTGGAGAAACGGAAGGGCCGCCTCGCGCAGGTCACGGCGGCGCGGCACGAGCGATCCCAGCTCGAAGAGCTTTCCCCCGAGGTGATACCCCTCCTCGCTGCGCTCGAGCAGGCCGAGATCCAACAGAGAGCCCACCAGCCTGAACGTGGTGCTCTTGGCGAGGCCCGCGCGCTCCGCAAGTTCCGTGAGACGGAACGGCCCGCCACTGGGCTTGAAGCACTCCAGCAGAAGAATGGCCTTCTCCAGCATGGTGCCGTTCACACTGTGCCGTGACATGGAACAAACTTTGCCGCATCTGCCGTGTGTCGTCTATCCAGGGATTGGTTTAACCCGCACTCCCGGAGGTTGCCCATGCCGCCCCATTCCCCCGACGCGCCCTCCCCGGAGACACGCAAAACGGCCGACGCCCTCTGGGAAGCAGAGCAGTCCGGCACACCGTGTCCGGCAGTACGCGACCAGCTGCCCACCGGTGACCTCAGCACCGCCTACGCCGTACAGCGCATCAACGTCGAGCGCAGGCTCGCTCAGGGCCGCCGTCTCGTCGGCCGCAAGATCGGCCTGACCTCACCGGCCGTTCAACACCAGCTGGGAGTCGACGAGCCCGACTTCGGCGCCCTTCTATCCGATATGGCGGTACCCGACGGCGGGACCGTGCCACACGGGCGGCTGCTCCAGCCCAAAATCGAGGCAGAGGTCGCACTCGTCCTGGCCTCGGACCTGCCGCACCCCGAGACGACGCTCACCGATGTGCTGCGCGCTGTGGACTTCGCCCTGCCCGCCCTGGAGATCGTCGACAGCCGGATCGCGAACTGGGACATCAGCCTGGTCGACACGGTCGCCGACAACGCCTCCTCCGGCCTGTTCGTCATCGGCGGCACTCCGGTGCCACTGACCTCGGTCGATCTTCGCACCGTGCGCATGACGCTCACCCGCGACGGTGAGGAGGTCTCCCACGGCAGCGGCGCCGACTGCCTCGGCAGCCCCCTGAACGCAGCCGTGTGGCTCGCATCGACGCTGGCCGCGATGGGCGACCCGCTGCGCGCCGGCGATGTAGTACTGACCGGCGCTCTCGGCCCCATGGTCGCCGTCCTCCCCGGCAACCGCTACGAAACGGTGATCTCCGGACTCGGCTCAGTACGTGTCGACTTCGCCGCCCCCGCACCCGACCGGAAGGCAGAGCAGCAGTGACCACCACGACACCCTCGCCCCGTACCAAGGTAGCCGTCATCGGCTCGGGGAACATCGGCACTGACCTCATGATCAAGGTTCTGCGGCTGTCGGAGAGCCTGGAGATCGCCGCCATGGTTGGCATCGACCCGGCTTCCGACGGTCTTGCGCGGGCACGTCGCCTCAAGGTCGCCACCACGCACGAGGGCATCGATGGCCTGGTCGCCATGGACGAGTTCCAGGATGTGAGCATCGTCTTCGACGCCACCTCCGCGGGCGCCCACCGTCGTCACGACCAGGTCCTGCGCGAGCACGGAAAGACGGTCGTCGACCTCACTCCCGCCGCGCTGGGGCCGTACGTCGTCCCACCGGTCAACGGCGGTGACCACGTGGACGCCTCCAACGTCAACATGGTGACCTGCGGCGGCCAGGCCACCATCCCGATCGTCGCCGCCGTCAACGCGGTCACTCCGGTCCACTACGGCGAGATCGTCGCCTCCATCGCCTCCCGCTCCGCAGGCCCCGGCACCCGGGCGAACATCGACGAGTTCACCGAGACCACGTCCTCGGCCATCGAGAAGGTCGGCGGCGCGAGGACGGGCAAAGCGATCATCGTTCTCAACCCGGCCGAGCCACCGCTGATCATGCGGGACACCGTCTACTGTCTGGTCGGCGACTGCGACGAGGCGGCAGTGACCGCTTCGGTGGAGGACATGGTCGCCCGCGTGCGGACGTACGTACCCGGCTACCGGCTGAAGCAGAAGGTGCAGTTCGAGCGGGTGCCGGCCGACGACCCGCTGCACGCCCTCGCGGCCCCCGGCGCCGACGAGGCCCTCAAGGTCTCGGTCTTCCTGGAGGTCGAGGGCGCCGCCCACTACCTCCCGGCCTACGCCGGAAACCTCGACATCATGACCTCGGCCGCGCTGCGTACCGCGGAGCGCATGGCCGCCCTCCCCCACTCTCGGCTTCGCTCGAGCGGGGGGACCCCCATCACCACGGAGGTGGCAGCCCGATGACCCGTCTGTACATCCAGGACGTGACCCTGCGGGACGGGATGCACGCCGTCCGCCACCGCTACACCGTCGAGCAGGCACGCACCATCGCGGCAGCGCTGGACGCGGCAGGCGTGGCCGCGATCGAGATCGCACACGGCGACGGGCTGGCCGGCTCCAGCATCAACTACGGCGTCGGCGCCCACACCGACTGGGAGTGGATCGAGGCCGTCACCGACGCCACCCACCACGCCGTGCCCACCACCCTCCTGCTGCCCGGCATCGCCACCATCCACGACCTCAAGCAGGCGCACTCCCTGGGCATCCGCTCCGTGCGTATCGCCACCCACTGCACCGAGGCCGACATCGCCGCCCAACACATCGCCGCCGCACGGGAACTGGACATGGACGTCGCCGGGTTCCTGATGATGTCCCACATGGCCGAGCCCGCTGAACTCGCCCGCCAGGCCAAGCTGATGGAGTCCTACGGCGCACACTGCATATACGTCACCGACTCCGGCGGCCGCCTGACGATGGACGGCATCCGCGACCGCTTTCGTAGCTACCGCGAAGTCCTGTCCCCGGCCACCGAGTTGGGCATCCACGCCCACCACAACCTCGCCCTCGGTGTCGCCAACACGGTCGTCGCCGTCGAGAACGGCGTCACCCGCGTCGACGCCTCACTCGCCGGACAGGGCGCGGGCGCCGGCAACTGTCCGCTGGAGGCGTTCGTCGCGGTCGCCGACCTCATGGGCTGGGAGCACGGCTGCGACCTGTTCCCCCTCATGGACGCCGCCGACGATCTCGTACGACCGCTGCAGGACCGCGAGGTACGGGTCGACCGCGAGACCCTGACGCTCGGCTACGCGGGCGTCTACTCAAGCTTCCTGCGCCATGCCGAAAAGGCCTCCGAGCGCTACGGCATCGACACCCGCGCGATCCTCGTCGAGGTCGGACACCGCAAGATGGTCGGCGGCCAGGAGGACATGATCACCGACATCGCTCTCGATCTCGCGTCGCGAGCGTCATCAGCCTGACGTGACGGTCCGGTCCAACGCCTGCAGGCGCACGGCCGGTTGAGGAAGGGGGCGTGCGTTGCCTGAGACGGTGGCGAAAGCGCGGTAGCGGCACGAGTCGCGGCGCAGCCGGGTGAGCGGGATGAACACCTTGCGGAAGTACGTGACCGTACTGGGCCGGCCGACGGCGGCCGGCCCGGGCCTCGCGCACCCCGCCCGCGCAGCCCAGCGGATCCAGGCGGCCATGAGCCCCCGCTCGGCCATGTCGGTCACGCACAACACCCTGGCGTCGGCCGGAACCGCACGGCCTACCGCTTCGCCGAGCGGGCGGACGCGGCTGACCGGGCTCAGGGGAACAGCCTCTGTCCAGCCCACCGAACAGGAGCTGAAGAGGCTGGGCAAATCCGGGGTCGACGTACATCCGCTCCGACAGGGCCACGTCCACTCCGGCGGCGAGTACGCCCTCAGTGATGATCCGGGCGATGTCACGCTCCACTGACAGCGGGCCGGCCGGGGTGTCGTAGTCGCCCAGCGCGACGGCCTGCGTGATGTTCAGGCCGATGGCGCGGTGGTCAACGTGCCAGTCCGGTCAAGGTGGTACTCGCCGAAATCCCCATGCCGGTGATCCACTCGGTCACCGGTTGGTACACGAGTGTCGGGAGTGGCTCGGCCCCAGCGAAGGCGCAGGCGATCCAGGTGCGGACCTCTGCGCCACCTGTGCCGGCCGGAGCGAGGTCGTCGGCCGTGAGGTCGGCCAGCTCTTCCCACTGGTCGCCGGCCAGCAGCGCAAGGAACTTCTCGTCCCACGCGGGGTTGATGGCCTCCGCTGCCTTTGCGAGGTTGTCGGTGATGAGCTTTTGGCGGTCGGCCTCGGTCAGGTCGCGGGCTCCGGGGATCAAAGAGGGTGGAGCGTGGGAGATCCCGCCTGAGCCGATGACCAAGACGCGCTCGTTGGCCGCGATCTGGCTTCGGAGGAACGCGCCGACCGCCGCTCCGAGTGCCGCGGTTCGCTTCGCTGTCGACAGCGGGCGGTCCACGCAGTTGATGATGACGGGGATCATGGGTACGGCTGAGAGCGAGCCGAAGAGATCGAACGTCGACTGGCCGAAGCCGTGGTCCAGTCGAAGGTCTGGAGCCATGGCGATGTCGATACCGGCGGCCGCGAGGTACTCACCCATGGCGAGAGCGAGATCGTGGGGAACGTCGTAGTCCTCCTGCGGAGTTCCCCAGTCTCCGTAACCGGTAGCCGACTCGACGACGGTGAAGCAGGGGGCGATGCCTGCGAGCGCCCGCATGTGATCGGGCCCGAAGTACACGATCAACGTCGGGTCGTATGTCTGGACAGCTTTGGCCAGCTCGGTGAATCCGGCCCGGAATTCGGCACCCTGGACGTGTTCGGTGTCCTGAGCCATCTGGGGGCTGTGCGAGAGCGCTACGGCGGCGATCTGGGGGCCTGCAATGTTCATGACGGCGTGTTCTCCTGGTTTGGGGTATCGCGAAGCTCCGAGGGGAGTGCGGCGGAAGGGACACCTTGGAAGGCGACGGGTCGGAGGAAGCGGGCGACAGAGGCAGTGCCGACGGAGGTACTGAGAGGCGCGGTGCTGGCCGGGTAGGGGCCGCCGTGCTGCTGGGCGTCAGTGACGGCGACTCCGGTTGGCCAGTCGTTCCAAAGAACGCGTCCGGCGTGCTCTGCGAGCCGAGCCACGAGTTCGATCTCGCCTGGGTCGGCGTCCTCGGAGCCCTGGACGGTCGCAGTGAGCTGACCGGGGAACAAGTCGACGAGGCTCAGGACGTCGGCCAGGTCCTCGTACTCGATGAGGACGGACGCTGGACCGAACGCTTCAAGGTCGAGGATCTCGGGATGCTCTCGAACGGTGGAGGTGCCGGTTCTGAACAGCACTGGCGACACCTCGTCGGCCAGGACCGCTCCGCGAGCAGTCTCAGCCAGGGCAGCGAGCTCCTTGACGCTGCGCAGGAATCCTGCCGTGATGTGGTCATTCAGCAGCGGCCCCGCGACGAGGTTCGGCAGACGCATAAGGAACTCATCGACGTGAGGGACGAAGATCAAGCCGGGCTTCGTGCAGAACTGCCCAGCTCCGAGCATCACCGACCCTGCGAAGCCTGTCGTGATCGCGTCGGGTCGGTTCGCCCAGCCCCGTGGTGTGACGACGACCGGGTTGGTACTCCCGAGCTCACCGTAGAAGGGGATCGGCTCTGGTCGTCCCATGGCAAGGTCGAACAAGGCTCGTCCGCCGGCTGTCGAGCCAGTGAAGGCCACGCCCTTGATGATCGGACTGCCGACGGCTTCGGCACCTGCCTGGTGACCCTCGATCAGACCGAAGGTTTCGCCCGGCGCTCCGCTGTCGGTCAGTGCGGAGAGGACGAGGTCCGCGGTGGCCCGGGAAAGGTCCGGATGGCCCGGATGTGCCTTGAGAACGACCGGGCAGCCCGCCGCGAGGGCACTCGCGGTGTCTCCTCCGGCCACGCTGAAGGCGAAGGGAAAGTTGCTGGCAGCGAAGACTAGAACCGGTCCGAGAGGTACGTGCGTTCGTCGCAGATCGGGTCGGGGGCCGATTGGCCAGTCAGGGTCGGCATGGTCGACTTGATTGTCGCTCAGGGCTCCGGCGGCCAGGCGGTCGGCCAAGAGCCTGAGCTGGAACGTCGTGCGGGCGAGCTCGCCAATGAGCCGTCCTTCGGGCAGGTGTGTCTCGCGCATGGCCACAGGGATGAGGTCACCTGAGTGGGCGTCGAGCGCGGCGGCGATGGCGTGGAGCCACGCGGCGCGCATCGTGTGTCTGGCTCGTGCGACGGGACGCGCAGCACCCGCGGCTGCGGCGAGGACGTCCTTCGGAGCGAGAACCGAGGCGCTCACGGGGTGCACTCGGTGAGGAACCGGTTGATGAGGGCGTTGACGAGGCCAGCGCGCTCGATCTGTAGCCAATGTCCGGTCCGAGACAGAAGATGCAGGTCTGCGCGCGGCATGTGCTGGGCAAGCAGAACGCTGTTCTCGGCGGGCACCACACGGTCTTCCCGACCATGAAGAATGAGTGTGGGGACAGAGATGCTCTCAAGCTCTTCGTCGGTGTGGCCCGGCCCTGCGGCTGCGAGTCCCGCAAAGACGCTTTGCATCGCCTCGTGCGCTCCAGGCCGGGCGCTGACTTCGTACCGTTCCCTGACGAGCGCGGGCGTGACGATGTCCTGATCGGTCACGAAGCACTCGCGCAACAGCTGTTCCATCGCCTCTGGGCTGGCCACGTACTCCAGAAGGAGGCGCTGTGCGTGCGACTGCGACGGGCGCAGCCGAGTGCTGAGAAGGACAAGCCCGGCGATACGGTCAGGCTGTTCCAGCGCCATGCTCAATGCCACACGCGCACCCATGGAGTTGCCCACGACGACCACCTGGTCGAGCTCTCGTTCGTCGAGGATCTGCCAGGCCTGCCGCATCCACAGCCGCGGGCCGTACGTCAGTTCAACCGGCTTGGCGCTGTCGCCGAAGCCGATGAGGTCGGGCGCGAGAATGCGATGGCCGCCGAGCGCCGGAATCATGCGGTTGAAGTTGGCGTCAGCGGTCGTGCCGGGGGCTGTGCCGTGCAGGAGAAGAACTGCCGGCCCATCCCCGATGTCCAGGACGCTGCTCTGCGGCAGTGAGTCAGTCAAGACTTCGCTCATCTCGATCCCTCGGTGACCGCCAGCCGCGCCAAGACGCGCTGCTCTGCTTCGGTCCGGCTCCACGTGCGACGGCCGGGTTCGTTGAGCAGGTGCTGCAGCGCGGCGTCGATCATGTCGTGGAGTGGCAGGAACGGCTCGATCAGGCCGGCAGCGTCCGCGGCGGAGATGTCACCGATGGTGTTCTCGTTGCTGAAAGGGAACACGCAGTCCACGCCGTTGAACACGGGGAGGTCCTCGCCGGTGGCGCCGCCACCCACGGTGCGTACGCGCGGAGTGGTGCCGGAGACCTCCGCGCACACGTCGACAAAACCCTCGAGCGAGGTGTTGCAGCGGCGAGAGGCGACGTTGTAGGGCTGGAATCCTTCGGCGACGAGCTCGGCGGCGCGGGCCAACGCGGTGGCTGCGTGCTTGAGCCAGACGTACTGGTGTACTGCCTGACCGTCGCCAGAGAGCAGGATCAGTTCATTGTCGAGGAGTCGGTTGAGGACGAACTCCTCGCGTGGAATGAAGTTGCCGGGTCCCAGTACCAGCGGGAAACGGATCGAGACGGTGCTCAGCGGAGCGGGACGAAGCTCTCGCAGCGCCAGCTCGCAGCCGATCTTCTCCACGGCGTAGGAGCCCCACAGGGGATGCGGCCCGTAGGGGAGGTCTTCGGGCCACGGCAGGATCGGGGATGGCTGATAGACGTTGAGGGTCGAGACGTGTACGTAGTGAGGCACCCTCGGCAGCGTCTCGAGCATCGACCGGGTCTGGTCGGCTGTGTAAGCCGACAGGTCGACGGCGACGTCGATGTCGAGCTCGGCGAGTAGGGCGCGGTCCTGTTGCACGTTCCGATCGCCGATGACCTGCTCGACGGGAGCGATCCACTCGGGCTGCCGACTACCGCGGTGGAAGGCGACGACGTCGTGGCCGGCCCTCAGCAGCTCGTTGACGAGCTCGACCCCGAGGAAGCGAGTGCCTCCCATGACCAGCGTTCGCATGTTGAGCCTTTCCGTCGCGGTGGATGACAGTCAGGTAACGCCGCATTCGTGGGTCTCGTCCAATAGGACGATGCGACAAGCCGAGAAGGAGCGCTTATTGATGCTCGGCCGAGGACGACCTGCGATACGCGTCGCTGATGGGAGCACAGTGCCGAATGAAGGCGTCGAGTAGTCCAGATCGTCTGCCGGCGCTCCAGGCGAGGCCGAACTCGGCTGTCAGCGACGGTCGCGTGAACCGCCGAATCGCGACCCCGCGAGGACGCAGTCTGCTGGCTCGCTCGGCGTCGAGTACGCACACACCCACGCCGGCTGCGACGGCGGCGATCAGGTGCTCCGGATCGGGCTCAGATGCCACCACGACAAGTCGATTGTCGCCCAGACCGTGGATTGCACGTACTCGAAGTAGCCCTCGGCCTGTTCCCGGGGCCAGGAGACGATGTCGACGCCCTCGAGGTCAGAGAACCGCAGGGCGCGTTTCCTGGCCAGGTCGTGATCGGCGGGTAAGGCGACAACCAGCTCGGTTCGGCCCAAGGAGAGGATCTCGATCCCGGTCATGCCGGCGAGAGGGAGCCGTATGAACGCTGCATCGACCTCGCGGCGCGGAGCATTTCAGTGTTCTTGGCCGTCCAGGCGCTCTCGATCGCGAGCTCGGCGCTGGGGTTGGTGCTGCGCTCGAAGAGAGTCGCACCCAGCTCCTTCTCCAGGACCTTGATCTGCTGAGAGAGGCCGGGCTGGGCGATGTGTAACCGCTCGGCAGCGGGTCGACAGTTGAGTTCCTCTGCCAGAACCACGAAGTAGCTGAGTCTCCGAAGGTCCACTGGGAGATGATAAGCAACGGTTCTCAGCGCTGCACAGATCACTATTGGACCGACCCCGTGTCGCGGTTCCACGCTGGTGCCCGGCGGCCCACCGTGGCTCGTCGAAACGTGGAGGACACGATGACGCAACGCACCGTCGCCGATGCCTTGGCCGAAGGGTTGGCGCGCCACGGGGTCACTGACATCTTCGGGCAGAGTCTGCCGTCGGCACTCTTCCTGGCCACCCCGAAGGTGGGGATCCGCCAGATCACGTACCGCACAGAGAATGCCGGCGGCACGATGGCCGACGGCTACGCGCGCGTCTCCGGGCGGATCGGCGTCGTGGCAGCGCAGAACGGTCCGGCCGCGACGTTGCTCGTCCCGCCGATGGCGGAGGCCCTGAAGGTCTCGGTGCCTCTGCTGGCGCTCGTTCAGGACGTGCCCTTGGCCAATCGAGACCGCAACGCGTTCCAGGAGTTCGACCACCGGGGATTGTTCAGCTCGGTCGCGAAGTGGATCGGGTCGCTCGACGACCCCGCACGCATCGACGACTACCTCGACATGGCCATCACCACCGCGTGCTCTGGCAGGCCAGGACCGGTCGTCCTGCTGCTCCCGCGAGACGTGCTGATGATGGCAGCTCCCTCCACCTCCGTTCGGCGCGCGTCCCACGGCAGCTTCCCGCTCGACCGGACGCAGGTCGGGGCCGCCGAGATCCACCGTGCTGCGGAGCTCATCGCCCGCGCAGAGCAGCCGCTGCTCATCGCCGGCGGCGGCGTACATCTCTCCGGTGCTGCCGACGCCGTGGCCTCACTTCAGGAGATGGCGTCTGTCGCCGTGGCCACGACCACAATGGGCAAGGGGGCCGTCGACGAGCGTCACCCCCTGTCCTTGGGCGTCGTGTCGAACTACATGGGCAAGCACTCTGCCACCCACCACCTCCGTGACTGGGTCAAGGCCAGCGACGTGGTGATCTTCGTCGGCTCGCGCACGAATGAGAACGGCACCGACGCGTGGCAGGCCTTCCCGAGTGACGCAACCGTCATCCACCTCGACATCGACAGCGCCGAGATGGGCCGCAACTACGAGGCGGACCTCCGAGTGGCTGGTGATGCCCGCCTGAACCTCGAGGCAATCCTCAACGCTCTCGAAGGCATGGACCTCACCAAGCGCCACGAGGCGCGCGACGCGGTGGCGGAGGTCATCGCAGAAGCCAGAATCCGCTTCACCGAAGCGGTTGCCGACCTCGTGACGGGCGACAGGCAGCCGATCCGCCCAGAGCGGGTGGCGGCCGAGATCGACGCCGCCGTCGCCAACCGCCGAGCCATCGTGACCGCCGACGCCAGCTACTCGACGATCTGGATGGGCAACTACATGCGCTCGCGGCGCGTGGGACAGCGCTTCCTTGCTCCTCGTGGACTGGCCGGCTTGGGCTGGGGGCTCCCGCTGGCCCTGGGAGCCCGCGCCGCGGACCCCGACTCCGTGGTCGTCGCGCTTGTCGGCGACGGCGGCTTCGGCCATGTCTGGTCCGAGCTCGAGAGCTCCGTTCGTGAGGACCTGCCCGTGGTCGTCGTCGTGCTCGACAACGGCATCCTCGGCTTCCAGAAGCACGTAGAGCTCGTCCAGTTCGGCGAGCACACGTCCGCGGTCGACTTCGCGCCGGTCGACCACGCCGCAGTCGCTCGGGCCTGCGGCGCCGACGCGATCCGCGTCGAGGCGCCCTCAGAACTCGGACCAGCGCTCAAGAAGGCGCTGGACAGCGGGCGGACATGGCTCATCGAGGTCCGGTGTGACCCCGATGCGCGTCCGCCTATCACATCGTGGGACGGAAAGGTGGAGTGATGGTGGACTTCTGCATCGGCAGCTGCGCCAAGATCGACTCGGTCGACTGGGTCAAGCAGGCTGAGGACGTCGGCGCGAGCCACTTCGGGGTCGGCGAAGGACCGCTCCTGTTCAGCGACCCGTACCAGTACCTCGCACTCGCCTCACGTGACACCAGCACGATCAAGCTGGGGACTTGGGTCACCAACCCCTTGACCCGGATTCCTCCGGTGACGGCCAACTCCATCGCGACGCTGAACGCTCTCGCACCCGGCCGGGTCTTCATGGCGATGGGCACCGCCAACAACGCGCTGAGGTCGATGGGTGCGAAACCTTCGACGATGCGCGAGCTCGATGACGCGTTCAGTGTCATCAAGGGCCTGCTCGATGGGCAGCGGGTGACACAGAAGTGGCGGGGCCAGGAGCGCGAAGTCGAGTTCCTCGACAAGGAGGGCCTCTGGTACGACCTCGACAACCGGCCCGAGATCTGGATGGCAGTAGGGGGCCCGAAGGGCATGGCGATCGCCGCCAAGCACGCCGATGCCATCACCTACTGCCTCGGACCCAATCCGGACATGATCCAGGTCGTCCGCCAGGCACTCGACAAGGCCGTCGCGGCCGCCGGCCGCGAGCCCGGCTCAGTGAAGCTCGTCAGCAACACGTGGTTCTACCAGCTGCGGCCCGGCGAGACCTGGGAGGACGGGGTCGACAAGGGCTTCGGCTCCGGGCCGATCAGCTCCTGCATCGTGAACTCGGGATTCATGGCAGAGCACGTCGACCAGCTCGGGCAGCCGATCGTGGAGGCATCGACCAACGCCGCGATGGCCTACCTCGGTGACCCCACCGTGCAGGACGCTCCCCACTACCTCGACGTGTGGGCGAAGTACCTACGCGGTCTCGATCCGGTTCACCGACCCATCATCACCAAGGAGCTCGTCGACTACTGGTGCCTGTGCGGCTCCCCTGAAGAGCTTCAGCAGCAGCACCAGCTCATGAGGGACTCCGGCGTCGACATGGTCGGGGTCATGCTCTCCAACCCCTTCACCGCCGACCGCGACATCGCCGACATCGGCTCGTCGATCCTCGCCCACGGCTGAAACAACCCCCGTCTCGGATCCGCCCGGCAACTCCAAGCATCACCTCAGAGGGAAGAGAAGCGCCATGAATCCCATCGACCCGGCACGCAGTGCCGTGATCGCCGTGCACCTTCAAGGTGACGTCGTGGGTCCGGCCGGAGCCCTGGCCCCGTTCTTCCAGGCCGAAATCCAGCGCACCGGAGTGCTGGGGACCATCAGTCGGCTACTGGACGCTGCGCGAGCCGGCGGCGTCAAGGTCGTCTACACGCGGGTCGCCTTCCGGCCCGACTTCTCCGACATGGTCCCCAACTCGCCGCTGCTGGCGATGACCGCGCAAAACAATTGCCTCGTGGACGGGACCTCCGCGGCCGAGATCGTGAGTGAGGTCGCCCCCCGAGCCGGGGAAACGATCGTCACCCACCAGCGGGTCACCGGGTTTCACGCCAGTTCCCTGGACGTACTCCTGCGAGGAGCCGGCATCGACACGGTCATCATCGCGGGGGTCGCCACAAACCTCTCTGTGGAGGGGACCGCGCGAGCTGCCTCCGACCTCGGCTACCGGACGATTGTCGTCTCCGACGGCTGCTCAGCAGGCTCCGAGGCAGCTCACAGCGCCTCCTTGGAGTCGCTCGGGCTTCTGGCTGAGATCGCCACCGCCGACGAACTGCTCACCGCGGTCGGCACGCCGGCCACGGTCTGAGAGGACATCGAGATGACGACCAGTAGATCCATGTCAATCCCCTGGTTTCGTAGAGGCCTCCGTTATGCGGCCAGGTCGTCCTGGTCGTAGTTGTTGCGCGCCTCGTTGATGATTTGTTCGAACTCGGCGGGCGGCAGGCCGCCTGTCGCGCTGTGGCGCCGTCGTGTGTTGTAGAAGTCGACGATCCATGTTGCGATCTTGACGCGGGCCTCGGTGCGGGTGGCGAACCGGTTTCGGTGGATGTACTCGACCTAGATGGTCGAGTTGAAGCTCTCTGCGGCGGCGTTGATGCCCCTATGGATGTCAAGCGGCGCCTCGGGCTGGTCCCGTGTCGTCTGCAGCGGTGTTTGCGGGGGCGATGAGTCGGTAGATCTCTCGTGCAACGTACCGCTTGAGGCAGCGGATGATCTCGCGCTTCGTCTTGCCCTCCGCGAGGCGTCGCCGCAGATAGTCCTGGGAACGGCCCTCCCAGCGCAGGCGGCTGAGGACGATCCGGAAGAGGGCGGCGTTTGCCTGCCGGTCGCCACCTCGGTTCAGTCTGCGGCGCTGGGTCTTGCCGGAGGATGCCTCGACCGGGCTGGTGCCGCACAGGGCGGCGAAAGACGCCTCACTGTCGAGGCGTTCGGGGTTGTCACCTGCTGCGATAAGCAGGGCTGCTGCGCCGTCCGGGCCGACGCCGTGGACGTCGAGCAGGCCAGGAGCACTCGCTTTGATCGCTTCGGTTATCCGCGTGTTGAGGTCGTTGATCTCCGCGGTCAGGTTTTGGACGCGGCGGGCCAGCAGTCTCAAGGTGTGACGTGCGGCCCCTGCCGGCCCGGAGAGCCCCGAGTCCTCCAGCTCGGCGCATCGCTTGAACAGCTTCGGGTTGCTCAGCCCGGCCAGCGACTCGCGAAGTTCGGCATCGGCGCAGACCAGGACGCTCTTGAGCTGGTTGATGGCCTGAGTCCTGGACTTGGTCGCGGACCCCTTCGCCAGCTTGAACAGCCGCAGCATCTCCACTGGTCCGTCGCTCGTCTTGGCTGTGGCAGTGGCGCGACCGGACAATACGGCGTGGGCGGCGGCTTCGGCATCGATGGCATCGGTCTTGCCGTGGCGCCGTCGGGCGGCCTTGTCGGGCTGGTTGACCTCGATTACCTCAATGCCTTCGACCCGCAGGTGCCGCGTGAGGGCAGCTCCGTAGGATCCGGTGCACTCGACCCCGGCTCGCCGCAGCATGCCGAACGAGCGTGCCCAAGAGACAAGTTGACGATATCCCTCCGCGGTCGCCGGGAAGCTGCGACCGTCCAGAGCGGCGCCGAGCGTGGTGATGACGGCTGCGGCGTGGATGTCCTTGTGGGTGTCCACACCGAGCAGGATGTCCTCCTCGGCTTCCGCCGGGACGTGACATGGGGCCGTGGGCTGCATGATGCTGGGCAAGGTCGCCTGTCTCCTGATTGCCTCGGGTGCTGGTGGCCGTCGCCGGGCCGGGGCGGTCAAGACTGTGACGGTGCCTGTCGCGAAGGCCCCTATCGGGACACGTCCCCTGCCCGGCGGCAGCGAATGCCGCTCCAGGCAGCGGCCGACAGATCAACGCCAAGGCAACAACGCCAGTCGAAGCACGGGTCAGGCCACCACCCGAAGCGGCACCTGACCATCCTCACAGCCGAAGCACGACGCTCGCCCGTCGCGTAGCCGAGCAGGCGGCGCGAGGGAGTGCGTGGCGGCCACGATGTGACGAGTGGTCTGCTCCGGGCCGGATCGCTCGTTGAACACCCCCGTCGCCTACGCCGCCCCCTACATCACAGCGATCGACGCGTAGAAGCCGTTGCGACCCTCGGGCGCAGCCTTTATCGTCCGGCCCACATCCAGGTTCCCCCACCGTCCATCATGCGACTGCTGTGTGTCTGGAAGTGGTCGTCGAGCATGGGGCAGATCAGTACCTGGTGGCTCAGCCTGGGGAAGACCCGGTCGCGGGCGAGCAGCGCGACGCCGGCTGCGAGAACGCCGCCAGCGCTGGTACCGGCGACGAGGAGACGCTCGGGGTTGATGCCGAGTTCCGCGGCGTTCTTGGCCGTCCACACCAGTCCGGCGTAGCAGTCCTCGACGGGTGCGGGGTCGGGGTGTTCCGGGGCCAGGCGGTACTGGACCGACACCACGACCGCACTGCCCTCCATCACGAATGGGAGGAGCCTGTCCACGCCCGTGCGACGGTGCCCTGTGACCATCCCGCCGCCGTGAATGTAGAGGATGCCCCCCTTGGGACCGCGGTCCTCGGCCGGGCTGAGGATCAGCAGCGTGATGTCCGGCGCGGCTTCCGGCCCCGGGACCTGGCGTTCTTCCACCCTGACCCGGCCGCCCGCCGTCAGGTCCACCGGCTCCATGCCGGGAACTCCGTCGGCCACGGTCTGCCGGGCCGTCGCGAGGGTTTCATCGGACAAGTGCGGGAGAGTGGCCATCAACGCCTCCGCGACTGGTGCCAGTTCCGCATCGAAAGGCAGCCGGGTGGTCGTGGAGCAGAAGATTTCCGTTGCAGTCTGGTCGGTCATGGTTCTCTCCTCCGGGAAAGGGACTGGGAACGAGTGCCACCCTCGGATCCCGGGCGACGCGTAGGAACCCGCAGGTGGCGGCAACTTCTGCCGCCCGCCCCGCCGTGTGGCGGGTGGGCAGTCGGGCGAAGAATCTGGAGCGGGTGGCGAGAATCGAACTCGCGCTCTGGGCCGGGAAGTGATGGCCGCATGCCGCCACCAGGTCCTATGGGGTCGGGTCGAGTGTTCTGGTCTCGGTCGGCGGGCGACACCGCCGCGTCAGCCTGGCGCGGAGGAGTCTCGGAGCTGGTGGCACGCATCAGAGCCAGCGCGGTCAGCGGTACGTCGGTCAGCGCGGCCGCCGCCTGGCCGACGAGGGGAGGGCCGGCCTCCCGCAGAGACGAGGGTTAGCGCCGTGATGGCGTCTGCGCGGACTTCTCGCTTTGCGCATGCGTGAAGGCAGGACGCCGGCCGCGTCTCGCGGCTGAGGGCTCGCTGGATCCGGTGGAGGGAACCAGACTCAGGAAGCTCGGTGGGCATGCTCGCGCCTTCGCATCACGGTCGGAATCAGCCGCACGCGGCGGTACGCGGCCAGGGATTAACCGTCATCGCTACAAGGCCTCTCAACCGCGCGCCCTGACGGCCGAGACCGGTCACGCGAGCGCTTCCCGCCAGCATCACGTCCGTAACAGGAGGCCTTCCTCCCCCAATGCGCCGATCACTCCCGATGTCGGGCACGTCAATGCGAAGAACCACTGCCTCGTCGGCGAGGGCGGGATCGTGCCCCCGCGCTGGCGCTCCTCGGGATGGCAGACCTTGCAGGGGTTGGTCTTGGAAGAGACGGCCCGCTGTAGTGCCGTGGAGTAGGTAGTGCCTTCGGGAACTTCGCCCGGTAGAGCTGGGTGAACGTCTTGACCGCCGCCTCGTCGTGGTCGCGGTCCTCGGCGTTGTAAATGACTTGGAACGGTTTCTTCGCGCCCTGCTGAGGCATCCGTCCGCGGCAAGCCACCGTCTCCGACTGCGGATTCCGCTGCTTTGATCGGCTATATCACTCCGCGGGACGCCATCTCCTGCTGCGCACTCGGGGAGTCCGTTCTTAGCCAAACTGCCCCAAGTGAGGTTTTCGGGACAGCTGCGCTGCCCATGCTTCTGCCCGGGCTGGCAGGTCGATGCCCTGCCTGACACAAAGGGGGAGGGCCGATGACGGTCGAGCCGACGGAGACTGCGTGGCGGATTCAGGCGGCTGTTGCGGATTTGACAGCCAAGGCTGATTCGAAGGCCTCGTTCGCACTGACCATGCAATCCACGGCCTTGGCTGTCTTAGGACTGCTTGCGAGTTCTCGACGGTCCGCGGGTGACCTCGACTCGGGCACATCGCGGTTGTTGCTTTGGTGCGGCGTCTTACTCATGGTGTTCGGCGCCAGCTGTGCCGCCTGGGCCATCTCGCCGAACCTCCGAAAGGAGCGGCGCGGGCCTGAACGTGACGACGACTTCCTGTACTTCGGGCATGTTCGGCACTTGGAACCGGCGGCGCTCGAAGAAGTCCTCCGGAACAAAGATCCGTTGCCACCGCTGTCCCGGCAATTGGTGGTGATGAGCGAGATCGCCTGGACCAAGCACCGCCGTGTGCAGTGGTCGCTCACGCTGGCAGTTGCGGGCTGCGCCGCCTTCGCTCTCGCGACCATAGTCGGATGACATACCAGGAAGGCAGGACGCTGATGAACTTCTGCTCCCTGGTATCCGCCGAGGTATGGCGCGACCTTGTGGAACGCGGGCGCCGGAGAACGTTCAGGCGTGGATCCGTGCTGCTGCGAGAAGGGGAGTCGCCGGACTCCGTCATCGCGTTGGTCGACGGCCTGGTGAAGGTGACGCAGGTCAATGAGTGCGGGGACGAACTGACACTGACGTTGCGCGGACCAGGCGAAGTGCTCGGGGAAATGGGCGCCTTACTCGGGCGCCCACGCTCGGCCACCGTGGCCGCGGTCCGTCCGTGTACAGGGTTTGTTCTGCCGGCCCATGCCTTCCGCGGTTACATAGAGCGCCATCGCCTGGAGACGGTGGTGTACCAGCTGACGGTAGAACGGCTCAACAGCCACGAACGCCTGCGGGCGGACCTCGCGCACCTGCCACGCGTGGCGCGCATGGCCCGAATCGTCAGTCACCTCGCAGACGAAATCGGCCACCCGCACGGCGGCGACGGCCTGGTCGTCGAGTTGGGCATGGCCCGCACTGAGCTGGCCACCATGGCGTCCATGAGCCGCTCATCAGCACTTGACGCTCTCAGTCAGCTTCAGGCGGCCGGGGTCCTCACACTCGGCCGCCGGAACCTGGTCATCAACGATGTCGCCCACCTCAGGGCAGCCGCCCGGGACGAGAAGCGGCTTCCGGACGGCATCGGCTGCCAGGGCGACGCACCCAGCGTGTGACTCAGCGCACGCCCGTACCGTCCAGTCCTGGACCATCTCGTCCCTGCTGCTCCACGAAGGTCGTGTTCGCCGCGATTTCGCGGCAGAGCACCCGACGAGAGGAGCGGCACATGTTGCCGTCGTGGGAACCGTTGTGGCCCTACCGGGCCGTTCTGGCGGTGGACGCCCGCAACTTCAGTGCGCTGGACAGCAAGGGCATGCAGCAAGTGAACGCCGACATCCTGCCGTTGCTGTCCGAGGCGCTCAGCGCCAGCAACGTGAGCGCTCAGTGGCAGCTGCGGGTGTTCGGACAGCATGCCGGAGACAGCTACGTCGCCGGCATGGACCCCGAGGTGTTGCCCGCGCTGGTGGGCTGCTTCCCCGGTGCCCTGAGGCAGGCTCTGGCCCGCCGCCGCACGGATACCCCCGCCAGTACGCCCCTGCAGCTCAGGGTCAGCATCCACGTCGGCCCGCTGCCGCACACCGGGCTGGGCGTACCGATGGTGCACACTCACCGGCTCTTGGACGACGACGCGCTGCGCACCCTGCTGAACCGTGCGAACCCGGAGATCACCAACACCGCGGTGATCATTTCGCAACGCGTCTACGAGGACGTTTTCGAAAGCGGCTGCGTCAACGGCGACGTCCTGCCCGACCAGTTCATGCAGCACCTGGTGAAGGTGAAGAAGTTCCAGCAGCCAGCCTATGTCCACATCCCCGGCTTCGACTGGCGGCTCGCGGACCCGGACATCTTCGAACCCCTCGACACCATGGATACGGCTACTGAGCAGCCGGCCCCTTCGCCCGGAGCATTCCCTCAGCCGGCTTCCACGGCCCCGGGCACGGTGAGCTTCAGTCACACGGGCGAGCACGGCATCCAGGCCTACAACCACTTCGGCGCCGGGCGGGGGCAGTGATGATCGACAACGAGCAGGGCCAGCGAGAAGACACGGAGACCACGCCGTCGGCGGAGCCACCGTCGGCGGAGCCCGTCGAGCCGAACGTGCCCGCAGGCTCCCCTCCACCGCCAGAGGGCAGCGAGCCGAACGGCCAGCCGCAGTCCAGCTCCGTGAGCTTCAATCACTCCGGCGAGCACGGCATCCAGGCCTACAACCTGCACCTGAACGGTGATCAGGCGATCCCCGTCCCCATCACCGAGAGCGACGCCGACTACAAGGCCAGCCGGGACGGCCGGTTCGTACCGCCGCGCAACACTGACCAGTGGGAGGCCGCTTCCAAACTGCTGGACGAATACGGAGTCATCGTGCTCTGCGCAGCCCAGGGCACCGGCCGACGCACGGCTGCCATACGCCTGCTGCGTACCGTGACCAGCCCACCGCCAGCCCTCTTCGACCTCGACCCGGAATGGTCCAAGCCCTCGGTCCGCCCGCTGCCGAAAGAGGCGGGGATGGGATGCATCCTCGATCTCTCCGACCTCGCGGAGCAACCTGGCGAGCGGCTGGGCACCGACCTGGTCAGCCATGGGGCGGAACTGCGCAAGAACAACTCCTTCCTCGTCATCCTGGCCACGCCCGCCGACTGGTACGGCCACTGGGCCGAACCAACGCTGCCCTTCACCGTGCGGCTGGAGTCACCCGACGCACGGGCCCTCGTCACAGCGGAATTCCGGGCGCACTACCGCGGCGATCGTGTCACCTGGTTGGAGAGGACGGAGTTCGCTGGCATCTGGAAGGCCAATCCGTCCGCGCGCGCCGCGTGGCGCCTGGCCGACCGTCTGCTCCAGGCATCCGGCCCGGAGCAGATCCAGGCGATCGTCGACGAGTTCGGCGACTGGCACAGGGAAGTCGAGAAACTCCTCAGCAGGAATCGGGCGACGGGGGGCGACGCGCAGCTGCTGTCCACCCGGGTCACGGTGTGGGCCGGCGCGCTGTTGCACGGAGGACAACGCAGCTCCGTCATCAAGGCAGCCGATGACCTCCTGACCCGACTCGGTCTCGAACGCAACCCTGTCAATGTTCTGACCGATGCCACCACATCGAGCCGACTGGACGCCGCGGAGATCACTCGCGACGGAGACCGGGCCTTTCACGACACGCAGAAAGAAGGCCTGCCCGCCGCCATCCTGCGTCACCTGTGGGACGAATTCCCCACCCAGCATGAACTCCTGCGCAGGTGGGCCATCGGCATCGCCGCCGACCGGACCGTCCCGGAAGAAGATGCCCGGCTGATCACCACTGCACTGTGGAAACTGGCGGCGCACCGCCACGACCGAGCCATCCTCGACGGGCTGGCGAGCGACCTCAAGGGCCCCCGGAGGGTCCTGGCCGTGGAAGCCCTCACCAAGGCAGTCGGGGACGCCGAGTTCGGCCGCTACGTCAGGGACCGCCTGCGCCAGTGGATGGACGCCAAGAACCCTTCGGATGACAAAGTCGACCTCGTCATCGAGATCTGCGCAGACGCCTGGGGAATCCAACAGCCGGCCCTTGCACTGACACGGCTGGGCAAAGCAGCAGGCCACAAGACGTTCGGCTCCGCAACCGTCATTCATGCCTTCCAGGAACTCGCGCTGCAACGACCGGACGATGTGCGCAAGGCCGTCGACCAATGGCTCACCGATGCCGAAAGCCGGCCCGCCGACGAGACCCTGCGCCGCCAGACTCTCGGATCCTTCCTCGCCCTCGTCTCCAGCGACGAGGGAACAGACCTGATCCTGAACAACACACACGAGACCGAAGCCCGGCTGCGCGTCATCCACGCGTGGCAGAAACTGCTGTCCACCGACGACGCCGTGGACGCGGTCGTCACGCAACTGTCGCGATGGCATGAGCGATTCCAAGAGGACCCCGACCGCCGGGAAGCCGTGGTGAACGTCCTTGCAGACATCTTCGCCCCACCCAGCCTCCGCCCCGGTCTTGACCGGCTCATGGTGACGGAAGAAGCGGCCATCCTCCCCTTCTGGCGCGAGGTTCTGGTGCTGGCCGCCAACCGCTACCAGGCGTCCAAGGAGGCATCGACCCCTTGACGACCGACGGACCCGGCCCGTGGTGGAGCCGCCGACGCAGTCGGATCCGGGCCCAGTGGCCCACACGCCTGCCCGGCATCCGCTTCTGCGCCCGCGGCACGCTCACCTACCGGGCACACGCCAACATCAAGGCCGACGGCACAGCCACCGCCCGAGCCGCCGCACGACTCGCCCTGGACGAACTCGGCCGCGGCATCACCCAGAACCACATGCCCGAACAGCTCACCACCGCACAAGAAAGTCTCACACTCGCCGCGGCGCACTGGCACACACCCAAGGACACACCAGGCCTCTGGCTGAAGGCACACATCACCCTGCTGCTCACCGAGCAAGACGGTAACCGGGCCCAGAGATACCAAGACGCCTTACGCGAGGTGACACTCCAGCTCGCGCAGGAATACGAACGCCGAGAACGGTTCAGACACGCGGTCTTCGACAGCCCGGACGCCACGCGTATCTGGTGGCTCGACCGCCACCTGGATGACCTGGAATCCCTCGACTGGGACCTCTTCAAGGAGAAGATCCTCCCCCTCGTCGGCGCGGCCGACGACATCCAGTCCAAGGCCGAACGCATGGCCCACACCCTCCTGTACGTCTGGGAGAAACTGGGCGACAACCCAGGACAACACGCACGCTTCACAACCACCGTCCGCACCGTCCTGGACCAGATGGGATGGAACGACGCGCCCGCCTGGCTGACGCCGGGCGAGCCACCGGCCGCTGATTCGCCCGTGAGTGTCAGTGACGGGAGAGAGCCGCCCCCCGTCACTGAGGCGGGCACGGCCCGATGAAGCTAACCGCCCTGCGCTGGCTGCTCGACCCGGTAACCAGCCTCCTGGCCCTGCGGCTTCGTGCTCAAGAACGCGGCCGCATATCCTACGACGCGGCCTGGCGGCTGGCACGAGTGACACGCCATCCCGACGAAATGGTTTATCGGCATCACGGGCACCTCGCCGAGGACACACCCGACGAAGCGCAGTAGCGAGTCCATGGCAGGAGGGTGCCTCACCGCCGGGGCAACCTCAGGCCGGATGGCCTGCGGATGCCGCGCTCGTGCGGACGGAGTCGCGCAAGCGGCTACTCCAAGCCATCAACGTTGACACTCCGCGCTGGTGTGGTCACGACATTCCCGAGAAGTGATATAGACCGCAACTCGTGTGCTCTGTTAAGAGGCCTGTGGAGTCGCTGCGCGTACCGGATGCGTGCTGCTCTTCGGCGAGTCGGTCGGGCGGGTGCCCGTCGAGGTAGAGGGAGTGCCGCAGTTTCGGGTTGGTCATATCCTCGTGATGGCGATCACTACTGACAGGCGGGGAGTGAGATCTCCGCACCTTTTCGCATGGGCACGGCCATCTCATCGGAAGCTGGTGGGGGCGTGATGTTGAGTTTATGCGCCCCACCAGGGGCGATGTCCGCTGATAGGACAAACCGAGGCAACAGCCGCCCCAAGATGGGACACCACCTCATTGGAACCTGCCCCGGGCCCTCGCACCGCCTCGGTGCGCAGATCGGTGCGGCAGACCAGGTTCGATGCGACGGAACAGAATCCACAGACGGCACTGAACAGTTCAGTGCGCTACTGAACTACCCACTGAACTGTTTCGTGCGTAACTGAACTACTCGCTGCGGTTCAACACCTCGCCTGCTACTTCTTCTCCCGGCCCGGCAGGAACTCCTGCACCTTCGCCTTGAAGCCCTGCCTGACCACGGACCCGCGGTCCGCGTCGCCCTTGAGGATCGAGGCGGCTGTGGCCTCCATCTGCTCCCAGGTGGCGTGCGGGGGGATCGGCGGCACGGCCGGGTCGGTGAGGAACTCGATCACCGCGGGGCCGTCCGCCTCCAGGCCGGCCCGCCAGCCCGCCTCGACGTCCTCCGGCTTCTCCACACGGATCCCGGTCAGCCCCAGCGAGCGGGCGAACGCCGCGTACTGCACGTCCGGCAGCTGCTGCGACGGCAGGAACGACGGGGCGCCCTCCATGGCCCGCATCTCCCAGGTGACCTGGTTGAGGTCCTGGTTGTTCCAGACGGCGACGATCAGTCGCGGGTCCTCCCACAGGTCGCGGTACTTCGCCGCCGTGATCAGCTCCGCCATCCCGTTCATCTGCATCGCCCCGTCGCCGACCAGCGCGATCGCCGGCCGGTCCGGGTGGGCGAACTTCGCGCCGATCGCGTACGGCACACCGCAGCCCATCGTCGCGAGCGTCCCGGACAGCGAGCCGCGCATGCCCGGCCGCATCGTCAGGTGCCGCGCGTACCAGTTCGCCGTCGACCCCGAGTCGGAGGAGACGATCGCGTCGGCCGGCAGCAGTGGATCGAGCGCGTGCGCCACGTACTCCGGGTTGATCGGGTCGGCCGACTGCTGGGCCCGCCGCTCCATCACCTCGCGCCAGCGCGTCACGTTGTCGCACACGGTCCCGTACCAGTCGCGCTCGCCCCGGTCGGCGTCCAGCATCGGGATCAGCCGCTGAAGCGTCGCCTTCGCGTCGCCGACGAGATTCACCTCGTACGGATACCGCATCCCGACCATGTGCGGATCGATGTCGATCTGCACCCCCCGCGCCTTGCCGAACTCCGGCAGGAACTGGGTGTACGGGAACGAGGACCCGATGGTCAGCAGGGTGTCGCAGTCCCGCATCAGCTCGTACGACGGACGGGTGCCGAGCAGGCCGATCGAGCCGGTGACGTACGGGAGTTCGTCGCTGAGGACATCCTTGCCGAGCAGCGCCTTGGCCACGCCCGCGCCGAGCATCTCGGCCACCCGCTCCACCTCGGTCCGCGCGCCGGCCGCGCCCTGGCCGACCAGGATCGCGACCTTGTCGCCTGCGTTCAGGATCTCGGCGGCCCGGCGCAGGGAGTCCTCGGACGGAACCGCCGTCCAGGCACTGCGGTCCAGGCTGGAGGGCACCATCTTGAACTCGTGCGTGGGCGCCGAGTAGTCCAGCTCCTGCACATCGCCGGGAATGATGACCGCGGTCGGACAGCGCCGCGCGTACGCGGTACGGATCGCCCGGTCCAGCACGTTCGGCAGCTGCTCGGGGACCGTCACCGTCTCCACGAAGTCGGAGGCGACGTCCTTGTACAGCGTATGCAGGTCGACTTCCTGCTGATACGAGCCGCCCATCGCGGTGCGGTGCGTCTGGCCGACGATCGCCAGCACCGGAACATGGTCCAGCTTCGCGTCGTACAGCCCGTTCAGCAGGTGGATCGCGCCGGGCCCCGAAGTCGCCGTGCACACTCCGAGACGGCCGCTGAACTTGGCGTAACCGACCGCCTCGAACGCGGACATCTCCTCGTGCCGCGACTGGATGAAACGGGGCTGGTTGTCGGCCCGCCCCCAGGCGGCGAGGAGGCCGTTGATGCCGTCGCCGGGGTAGCCGAAGACGTGCTCCACACCCCACTCGCGCAACCGCTCCAGGACGTGGTCGGAGACCTTGGTGCTCATGTACGGACCTCCCGGACCTAGGTGACACACGCAGCAGTCCTACGAGTCACCCCGCGCGCCCCCGGAAAACCTTCCCGGTGTTTGTGGCCGGGGGTCGCGGGCAGGCGCACCCCAGTGCTTCGGACCGGAGGCACGTCCGTGGGAGCGGCCCCTTTCGCCGCCCGGACGCGCCTGCCACTGCCGCAGACGCGCTTCCACGGTGACCGTCCACCCCAGAGCACAACCAAGAGAGTTGTGACGCATATGCCCACTCAAGTGAGCGCGAAGCACCACCCGCACGACGACGCCCCCGACACCGCGGAAGCCTTCCGCAGGCTCGCCGAACTCCCCCCGGGCGAGCAGCGCGACGCCCTCCGCGGACAGATCGTCGAGGCCTGGCTGCCCATGGCCGACCGGCTCGCCGGACGGTTCCGCAACCGCGGCGAGAGTGCCGAGGACCTGCGCCAGGTCGCGGCCCTCGGCCTGGTGAAGGCCGTCGACCGCTACGACCCCGAGCGCGCCAACGCGTTCGAGAGCTATGCCGTACCGACCATCACCGGCGAGATCAAGCGGCACTTCCGCGACCACATGTGGACCCTCCATGTGCCGCGCCGGGTCCAGGACCTGCGCAATCGCGTCCGATTCGCCGGCCAGGACCTGTCCCAGACCATCTCCGGGCGCCGGCCCACGGTCGCGGAGATCGCCGAGCACGCGGGGCTGAGCGAGGAGGACGTCCTCGTCGGCCTGGAGGCCCTGGAGAGCTTCACCGCGCTGTCCCTGGACGCGGAGATGCCCGGCAGCGAGGACGGCTACTCCCTCAGCGACGCGCTCGGCTCACCCGATCCGGCGCTGGACACGGTGGTGGACCGGGAGTCCGTGCGGTCCCGGCTCGCCGCCCTGCCGGAGCGCGAGCGGGCGATTCTCTACATGCGGTTCTTCGGGGACATGACGCAGAGCCGGATCGCGGAGCAGCTGGGGATCTCACAGATGCATGTGTCCCGGCTGATCAGCCGGTGCTGTGGTCGGGTGCGGGAGCAGGTGCTCCGGGACGCCGCGTAGATCGCGGCGGGCGCGGTTTCATCGTCCGCTGCCGGTCCGTCGGTGACCGTTCGCGCGGTGCACCCGTGTCGGTACGCGGCACGGACCGGTGGGTGGCGTTCGGTGGGCTCCGCAGCAGGTGGCGTTCGGCGGGCTCCGCAGCGGGTCGCGTTCGGTACGCAGCGCAGCGGGTGGCGTCGCGTTCGGTACCGGCGGACCCGCCTCGGAGGCGGGCCGTGTGGAGCCGGGCCCGGTCGGACGCGCCGGCTCGGGGCGGTCGGTCTCGCGTGGTCCACGGTGTCCCCGCTCGGTCCAGTGCGGATGAGGCGGGCGGCGGCCGGGTCCGCATGGGCCATGGGGTCGCGCGGGCCATGAGGCTGCGCGGGCCATGAGGCTGCGCGGGCCACCCGGGTGGCCGCCGGTGCGACCCGGAGCGCGCCGCACACCGCGGCCCGCGCGGCCGGCACGTATCCGCGCCGCTGTGTGTCCGGGCGTGGGCCGGTCCGCTGCGCACGTGTGCCGACCGGGCGTAGGCCGGTCCGCTGCGTACGTCTGCCGCGGCGCGCGGAACCGGGCCGCCGGGGACGGCGTGGACGTATGCCGGCGCCCGTAGCCGTCGGCGCGGTGCGTGTCACCCGCTCGGCCGTCGGTGTTCCCGCGAATGGTGTCCGGCCGCGCGCGGCGCGCCGGTGGGAGGGCTGTGATGGCTGCGGGGGCACGACCCCCGTGTCCCCGCAGTCGGCCGAAGGAGTCCACCCCATGCGCCGCAGCGCACGTACCTTGTCCGCCGCCGTCCTGGCCGGTGCCGTCATGGGCCTCGCCGGGCCGGCCGTCTCCGCGGAACCGACCGCCGAGACGGAGCCGGCCGTGGAGGTCACCCCGAGTGCCGCGTCCCCGGGCGGCAGCGTCACCGTGTCCGTCTCCTGCGATCCGACCGGCGGTGCCCCGCCCGAGTCGATCACCGCCACCTCGCAGGCCTTCGACCCGGGCAGCGCCCAGCTGAAGCTGGTCTCCGGCAACGACGGGGCCGCGGGCCCGGCCTACACCGGCACCGCCCGTATCGCCGCGACCTCCGCGGCCTCCGCGGCCTCCGGTTCCTCCGGTTCCTCCGGGACTTCCGGGACTTCCGGGACTTCTCAGGACGGCGAGAACGGCGGGGGCGGCGGGGACGGCGCGAGCGGTGTGGGTGGCCAGGGCGGCGGGGATGCCGTGGTCGGTGGGGACGGCGTGGGTGGGCAGGGCAGTGGGGGTGGCGGGGACGGCGCGAGCGGTGTGGGTGGCCAGGGCGGCGGGGATGCCGTGGTCGGTGGGGACGGCATGGGTGGGCAGGGCAGTGCGGGCGGCGGGGACGGCCAGGGCGGCGGGGGCGCCGTCGACGGAGGGGACGGCCAAGACACCTACGGGCAGGACCCTGACTGGACCGTGGACGGGAGTTGTCCGCCGGCGTCCGGCGGGCAGGGCAAGCCGTGGAGCGGCACGTTCACCGTGAACCCGGGAAGCGCCGAACCGTGCACCGAGTCGTCGTACGGCGGTTCCTGTGCCACCACGGAACCCTGCACCGACTCGTCGTACGGCGGCTCCTGCGCCACCACTCACCCCTGCGGCGAGCCGCACGCCGGCTCCTGTGACGGCGGGGTCGTCCAGCACGGGGTCCGGGCCGGCGAGGGCGGCGCCTTCAGTGACTCCGTGCCCGCCCTGGTCGCCGGCGGCCTGCTGATCGCCGGCGCGCTCGGCGCGGCCGTCCACCGCGTGCGCCGCAGGGAGCCCGCGGCGCACGACTGACCCCGAGCGGCGCCGCCACTGTCCACACCGGACGCCCGTTCGCCCCCTCGCCCGACCGTCATCGTGTGATCCGCGCAACCCGCATCGGCGCTCATGGCGCCCCGCCTCGCTGGGTACTCAGAGCCCGAGGGCACGACCCGCACCGCACGAGACCGCACACGGAGGTACGGATGCCGCGGACGGACCCGGAAGGCCACGGCCCCGTCCGCTTCGGGCCGCCGCTTCCCGAGGACGGACTGCCCGTGCTGCCCGAACTGTCCGCCGTACTTGCCGCCGCGGCCGGCCGCGCGCAGAGCGAACCGGTCGGCGGCGGGACCGCCCTGCTGGAAGCCGCCTGCGGTTACTGGGACCGGCGGGGTCTGCCCACCGAGCCCGACCGGGTGGTGGCCGCCCCCGGCGCCCCCGCCCTGCTGCTGGCGCTGACCGCCGCGCTCGGCGGGGACGTCCTGGTGCCGCGGCCCTGCGCCGCCTGGTGGGCGCCGTACGCACGGCTGTTGGGGAGACCCGTCTTCCATGTGCCGGCACCGGTCGAGTCCGGCGGCGTCCCGGACCCGTACGCCTTGCTGGAGACCGTGCGCCGGGTGCGTGCCGAGGGCGGTGACCCGCGGCTGCTCGTGCTGTCCGTCGCCGACGACCCCACCGCCACCGTGGCCGCGCCCGAACTGCTGCACGAGACGGTCGAGGCCGCCGTCGGAGAGGGTCTGCACCTGGTCAGTGACGAGACCTGGCGCGACACACTGCACGACCCGCACGGCACGGTGCTGCTCAGCCCCGCCGAGATGTTCCCCGACAAGGTCACCGTCGTCAGCGACCTGGCCGGTGCCCTGCTGCCGACCGGCTGGCCGGCCGCCGTCGCCCGCTTCCCGGTGGGCGAGGCCGACGGGGGCGGACCGCACGCGCGCGTGGCCGACGGGGACGGCCTGCACGCGCGCGTGCTCGACGTCCTCACCGCGCTCGGCGCCCGGGTCGCCGCACCCGTCGCCGCGACGGCCGGGTACGCCCTCGAGGAGCCGGAGCCGGTCATCGCCCGCCAGAGGGCCGCCGTACGGCTGCACGCGCGCGTGGCCGCCGCCGCGCACACCGCCGTCACCGCCGCGGGCGCCGTCGCCCGGCCCCCGCAGGCAGGCCGCCACCTCTACGTCGACCTCGGCCCCCTCGGGCCCGCGCTCGGCGCGCAGGGCGTGCGCGACGCGCAGGAACTGGAGGACTTCCTCGCCGCCCGGCTCGGCATGCCCGCCCCGGGCGGCCACCGCTTCGGCGACGACCTCGGGGCGCTGCGGGTGCGGCTGTCCACCGGCCCGCTGCTGGGCGGGGGCACGCGGGACGAGCGGGCGGAATGCCTCGATTCACCCGCGCCGTTGGAACTGCCACAGGTGCAACGCGCGTTGCTCCTTCTGGGATCGGTCTTCGACGATCTCCGCGACGACGCTCAGCGATGGGAGCCTCCTCGATGACGCAGCAGTCAGAGACGCAGCAGCCCGAGTCGACCGCGAGCACACCCTCCCGGGAAGCCGGCGCTCCGCCGACCCCGACTCCCTTCGAACCGCCGGCCGCGCCGCGCCCCATCGGTGAGCGCCGGGTGTGGCCGCGGACCTTCCACGACCGTCTCACCGCCCCGCTGCCCGGCCTCAAGGCCATGGCCCGCTTCGCCCGCGAGGGCGCCATCCGCCCCGGCCGGGAGGGCCTCGCCGACATCCCCCGGCTGCCCTTCGCGCCGGCCCCACTGCCCCGGGTCGACGCCCGCACGGTCGCCGTCTCCTGGGCTGGGCACGCCAGTTGGGTGGTGCGGATCGGCGGGCTGACCGTCCTCACCGACCCGGTCTGGTCCCGCCGCATCCTCGGCACCCCGGCCCGCATCACCCCGGTCGGCATCGCCTGGGGCGCCCTGCCGCGCGTCGACGCCGTCGTCATCAGCCACAACCACTACGACCACCTGGACGCGCCCACGCTGCGCCGACTCCCGCGCGACACCCCGGTGTTCGTGCCCGCCGGGCTCGGCCGCTGGTTCCGCCGCCGCCGGTTCACCGGCGTCACGGAGCTGGACTGGTGGGAGGCGGTCGAACTGGACGGTGTCCGCTTCGACTTCGTCCCCGCCCACCACTGGTCCAAGCGAAGCCTCGTCGACACCTGCCGCACCCTGTGGGGCGGCTGGGTCCTCACCGCCCCGGACGGCCGGCGTGTCTACTTCGCGGGCGACACGGGATACGGCCACTGGTTCGCCCGTATCGGACAGCGCTACCCCGGCATCGACCTCGCTCTGCTGCCCATCGGCGCCTACGACCCCCGCTGGTGGCTCAGCGACGTCCACTGCGACCCGGAGGAGGCGGTCCGCGCCGCCCAGGATCTCGGGGCCCGGCGGATGGCGCCCATGCACTGGGCCACCTTCGTGCTGTCCGCGGAGCCGGTGCTGGAGCCGCTCACCCGGGTGCGGGCGGCCTGGGAGAAGGCGGGCCTGGACCGGGACAACCTGTGGGACCTGCCGGTGGGAGGCTCACGAGTACTGCGGCACGCACAGGGCCTCACGTAGGGCTCACGTAGGGCTCACGCAGGGCCTCACGCAGGGCTCACGCAGGGCTCCCGCAGAGCCTTCTGACGGATCTCCGCGGCATCACCCCGCGGAGCGCACTCTCCTCCACACGCTCGGGGCCGCACTGATCACTACGGTCAGCCCCACCGCCGCCACCACACCCTCCCAGGGCTCCTTGAAGAGCGACCCCCCGAGAATCCCGATCAGCTGGTACGTCACCGCCCAGGCCAGACACGCCGGCAGGTTGCCCCGGGCGAACCTCCGCATCGGCCACTTCGCCATCAGACAGGCCAGCATCACCGGGATCCGGCCGGCCGGCACCAGCCGGGACAGCACCAGCACCGCCACCCCGTGGCCGGCGAGCTTGGCCTGGGCCTGCCCGAGCCGGTCCTCGGGGGCGCGGGAACGTATCGCCTCCAGCCAGCGCGAACCGTTCTTCGACTTCATGCCGCGCCGCCCCAGCCAGTACAGGGCCATGTCACCGAGGAACGCGGCCGTCGAGGCCGTCACGAACACCAGCGCCAGCGCGAACGGCGCCGCCTGGTGGAAGGCCACCACGGCGGCCGAACTCACCAGCGCGCCGGTCGGCACCACCGGCACCAGCGCCCCGAGCAGCACCAGCACGAACAGCGTCGGATACCCGATCGCCTGCTGGGTGGACTCCGGCGTCACGCCCGCCGAGGCGGCGGCGAGCCAGCTCACCGGGCGACCTCCAGCCGCACGCTCTCCCCGTGCGCGAGCCGGTGCACCGCCACCCGCGGTGCGCGTTCGGCCGCGAGGCGCACGAACTCGTCGCCGGGCGCGTGGAATTCGTGCGGGCGCACGGCGTCCATGCCGATCGGCCAGTACGTGCCGTAGTGCACCGGCACCGCGCTGAGGGGCGCGAGCCGGGCCAGCGCCTGAGCAGCCCGCCCCGCGTCCAGGTGGCCCTCGCCGAGGTACGGTCCCCAGCCGCCGACCGGCAGCAGGGCCACCTCAACCGGCCCGACCTCCTTCGCCATCTCGTCGAACAGGCCGGTGTCCCCGGCGAAGTAGGTACGGGCCTCGCCCTCGACGACGTACCCGAGCGCGGGGGAGCGGTGCGGACCGATCGGCAGCCGCCGTCCGTCGTGCAGGGCGGGCACGACCCGTATCGACAGGTCGCCGACGCGGGTCTCGTCGCCGGGCGCCACCTCGCTCACGTCGAGGTGGGTGAGCCGGCGCAGCCCCGGTACCGCCCGTGGTGCGCCCCGGGGCACGAGCAGGCGCGTGCCCGGCGGCAGCCGCGCCAGCGAGGGCACGTGCAGATGGTCGGAGTGCAGATGGGAGACCAGCGCCACGTCGGCCCGCCGGGCTCCGGGCGGCGGCAGAGCGCCCTGGCGGCGCCGCAGATGCGCCAGCCGGCGGGCGAACAGAGGATCGGTGAGCACTCGGACGTTCGAGTCCTCGACCGCGCAGGTCGCATGACCCCACCAGGTGATCTCGACCGGCACCTCTTTGCCTCCTTCGCGCGACTCCCCGAAGCCTACGGGCAGGAGTAGGGTCGGCGGCGAAACCCGGAGGTGAGGGGGGACTTCATGGGACAGGTGCGCGGTGCCCTCGGCACGCCCGGACCGCTCCGCGTCACGGCGATCGCGAGCCTGACGCCTCTGGAGGAGCTCGACGACGACCCTTTCCTGGTGGACTCCCGCAGCCAGCACGCGATGTGCGCCCGCTGGGCCGCGGAGCGGGGCTACGTCGTCACCCGGGAACTCCTTGGATGTGCGCTGCGCCCCGACCACGGCGTCCTGTGGGAGGGCGTGCGGCCCGGCCGTGACCTGTTCGTCGCGCCGAGCCTGCGGGTGCTGCGCAGCGCGCTGTCGTCGGTGGAGGAGTTCACCGCCGAGTGCGCCCGGCGCGGGGTGCGGGTGGAGACGGTCGGCCACGCGGAGCCGTCGTACGACGCCCAGATGAAGGCGCGGGTGCACCGGCGGCTGTCGATGCCGACGGCCGGGTACGACGGGCGCTGAGTGCTCCGCCGGCGGTCCGGTACGCCGCAGGGGGCGGTCGCGGACGGGCCGTCACCGGCATCCCGGCGGAAAACGCGTATGACAGGCTTGGCCCAGGCCCGCATCGACGACGGGCCGGGACGTGAGGTGTGCGGGGCGTGCGTGCAGGGCGTTGGCGGCGGGTCGTCAGTCAGATCGGGCGGAGCGTCGCGGTGTGGGGCGTCTCCACCCTGACGATGCTTGTGCTGGCGGGCATCCTGCCGGACTTCAGGCTGCAGTCCGCCGACGGCGACAGCGCCACCCGGATCGCTGTCACCGCGGCG
This sequence comes from Streptomyces sp. NPDC050287, assembly GCF_044459385.1. Lineage (NCBI taxonomy): Bacteria > Bacillati > Actinomycetota > Actinomycetes > Kitasatosporales > Streptomycetaceae > Streptomyces > Streptomyces sp. NPDC050287. The sequence goes on from NZ_JBITIY010000003.1 coordinate 714,929, forward strand.
TTCGGCGCCGGCGCCTTCGGTCTCCTGTCGGCCCTGGTGTGGCCCCTTCTCGTACGGCTGCTGCTGCTCGTGCCGGCGCTCGTGCTCGGGCTGCTGGTGTTCTTCCTCAACGGCGGGCTGCTGCTGCTCGCGTTGCGGCTGAACCCCACCGAGCAGGGCGACGCCGCTCCGGAGACCGCGGTCGTGGTGGCCGCCGTGATGTCCGCGGTGGCCTCCGCGACGGGCGCCGCGCTGGCCGTCCGTGACGACGACGCCTACCGGCGCCGCCTGTACCGCCTTTCCGACCGCCGCCGCCGTTTTGCCCCGGCCTGCCCCGCCAGTCCCGGCATCGTGTTCATGCAACTCGACGGCGTCGGCCACGATGTGCTGCTCGACGCGGTCGGCAAGGGCCTGATGCCCACGGTCGCCCGCTGGCTCGGCGTCAGTGAGAACGACAGCGAGAGCGGCTGTGAGAAAGGCTGCGAGAGCGGCAGTGAGGGCGGCTGTGAGAACGGCAGCGAGAACGGTGATGGGAGCGCGGCCGGCGGCCGCGCCGCCGGCCGCAAGGCCACCCACCGGCTCAGCCCCTGGCGCACCGACTGGTCCAGTCAGACCGGGGCCAGCCAGCTCGGCATCCTGCACGGCAGCAACCACGACATCCCGGCCTTCCGCTGGTACGAGAAGGACCGCCAGGAGGTCATGGTCTGCAACCGCCCCACCAGCGCCGCCGAACTCCAGCGCCGTGCCGTCCGGGCCACCGGCGACGGCGGACTGCTCACCCTGGACGGCGCCAGCCGCGGCAACCTGTTCTCCGGCGGCGCCGACGAACAGGCCCTGGTGCTGTCCATAGCCGCCCGCCGCCGCAGCCGCGAGACCCGCTCCAGAGCGGGCTACTTCGCCTACTTCTCCGACCCGGCCAACGCCGTGCGCACCGCCATGTCCTTCGTCGCCGAGGTCGGCCGCGAGATGGGCCAGTCCACCCGGACCCGCTTCTGCAAGGTCCGCCCCCGGGTGGGGCGCGGCGGCCTGTACCCGTTCGTCCGCGCCTTCGCGACCGTCGTCGAACGCGATGTCGTCGTCGCCGCGGTGATGGGCGACATGCTCGCCGGGCGCACCGCCGTCTACGCCGACCTCGTCGCGTACGACGAAGTGGCGCACCACTCCGGGCCGATGAGCCGGGACGCCGAGAAGGTCCTCGAACGTCTCGACCGGTCCCTCGCGCTGATCGAGACGGTCGTCGAGCACGCCCCGCGGCCGTATCGGATCGTGGTGCTCTCCGATCACGGGCAGAGCCCCGGCGAGACCTTCCGCACCCGCTACGGCCTCACCCTCGGCGACCTGGTGCGGGCCGGCTGCGGCCTGCCCGTGCCGCGCCGGGCACGGCGCACCCACAGCGGTGCCGAGGCCCGCGCGGCGGTACGCGCCGCGCTGCGCCGGCCCGTGGAGGAGGGCCGCGAGCAGTACCGGCCCTCCCGCCGGGCGGAGCCGGTCGTGCTGGCCTCCGGCAACCTGGGCCTGGTCTCCTTCCCGGACGTGCCGCACCGGATGACCAAGGAGGAGATCGACGCCCGCCACCCCGCCCTGCTGACGACCCTCGCCAACCACCCCGGCATCGGCTTCCTGCTGGTCCGCAGCGAGGCGCACGACGGGGTCGTCCTCGGCCCGTTCGGCACGGAGATACCCCTCGACGCGCTCGACGAGAACCCGGGCCCGCTCACGGACTTCGGGGCCGGCGCCGCCGACGCGGTCCGGCGCACCCACTCCTTCCCGCACACCGCCGACATCATGGTCAACTCCTGGTACGACCCGGCCGAGGGCGAAGTCCTCGCGTTCGAGGAGCAGATCGGCTCGCACGGCGGTCTCGGCGGCGCCCAGGGCCGCCCCTTCCTGCTGTCACCGCTCGGCCTGTCCGCGCCCGTCGAGGACGGTGCGGAGCTCACCGGTGCGGAACACATCCACCGGGTCCTGCGCCGCTGGCTGCGCGAGACGGACGGCCCCCAGGTCCCGCTCGCGGCCCGCCAGGAACGACGCGCCGCCTGAACCCACGCCTCCCGCGGCGTGCGCCCGCCGGTGCGACGAGTTCCTGCCGCGTCCGGAGCCGGTACGGACGTACGCCCGCCCCTCGCATGTGATCACCGACGGCTGGTGCGAACTCCTGCGGGTGCGCGGCGAGCACGCCTCCCTGATCACGCGGGGCGCCCGCCTGCCGCTCAGCCCGCTGGGGGCAGGTCTTCCGCATGAGCTGAGCCCGAGTGTGATCGGATAGTGCCCTGACCCGTCAACCGGGACCGTATGACCGTACGAAAGGAATGACCGTGGCCACCACGCGCTCCGCTCACACCGTCTGGGAAGGCAACCTGCTCGAGGGCAACGGCGTCGTCACCTTCGACACCTCCGGCGCCATCGACGCACAGCCGGTGACCTGGGCCTCCCGTAGCCAGGAAGCGAACGGCAAGACCAGCCCCGAGGAGCTGATCGCGGCCGCTCACTCCAGCTGCTTCTCCATGGCGTTCTCGCACGCCCTCGCCGGGGCCGGCACCCCGCCCACCAAGCTCGTCGCCTCCGCCGACGTCACCTTCCAGCCGGGAGAGGGCATCACCGGCATCCACCTCACCGTCGAGGGCACCGTGCCGGGCATCGAGGAGGAGGCCTTCGTCGCCGCCGCCGAGGAGGCCAAGGCCAACTGCCCCGTCAGCCAGGCACTGAAGGCTGTACCGATCACGCTGTCCGCGAAGCTCGCCTGAGCTCCCTGCGGGACACGACGCCCGCCAGGCCGCCCCTCGCCGGGGCGGCCTGCGCGTGCGCCGGGCCGGTTCGCGGGCACCGGCCCGGGTACATAGCTGAACGGCGGCGGAAGGACGGGAACGGTGGCGGGAACATCCAGCGCGACGACGGCACTCGACTCCGCGACCCGTGAACTGACCCGTACGGTCCTGCTGTTCAGCCTCGACGGCCGGGCCCGCCCGCGTCCCGCCACCTCCGACGCACTCGTCGACCGGCTCGACTTCGGCCGCTTCGCACCCCACCTGAGGACCAGTCAGGCCGTGCTGCCCGTGCCGGTGCTGGCCATGCCCCTGGCGCCCGAGGACCTGCGACCGTCGCACGGCGACCACGGCCTCGCCCTCGCCTCGGCGGACCTCCTGGTCCTCGCCACCCCGCGCGGCGACATCACCCTCGTCGTCGACTGCGAGTTCGCCGCCGACACCCCGCAGGACGCCCTCGCCGGCTGGCTCGCCGACACCTGCTTCGAGCGACGCGGCCTCCTGCTCGGCGACCGGCCGCTGCTGGACGCGGTCAACGAACGTCTTGCCCTGCCGACGCCGCTCGCCTACGGCCAGAACGTCCACCAACTCGTCTTCCCCGGGGGGCGGTTGCTGCACGACCTGCTGTCCGCCGACCTCACCGGCGCCGCCCACAGGCACACCCTGCTCAACGCGATCGTCTACCGAGGCCGGATGCCGGCGCACCGCACACCCGATGCCGAGGACGCCCTGCCGCCCAACCTCAGGAACCACGGCGTCACCCTCTCCACACACGGCCGTGGCGTCTCCGTCCAGGCCGGCTGGGCCCCGCACGTCGAGAACGGCCTCGTCCTGGTCGCCGTCGGCATGATCTCCGCCCTCGCCGTCCTCCAGCGCACCCGCCTGGCCGCCTTCGACACGATGCGCGCCAACGAGCTGGCCCCGATGACGGACTCCCCGTACGAGGTCCGCTCCCTCATCTCGCGCCTGTCGGCCGGGGTGAACGAACTCCAGCTGGACCTGGCCTTCGGCGTCGAGGCGTACGTCGACAGCCTGCTGATCCCGGAGATGCTCATGGAGGCCTTCCAGTCCTCCCTGCGCGACACCCTCGGCATCCGCGACAGCCTGGAGAACTCCGCGCGCATGGTCGAGCGCCTGACCTCCGTCATCAGCGCCCGCTCCGCCGCCCTGGACGCCGAACTCGCCGAACGCGACGACCGCCGCGACCGGACGGTCTCCGCGCTGGTCGCCGCCGCCACCCTGATCGCGCTGCCGCCGACCCTGCTGCTGGCGTTCTTCGGGGTCAACGGCACCAACGTCCACGACGACCGCTCCATCCTCGACCTCGGCACCTACGGCACGGCGTACGCGCTGGCCTGGTTTCCCTTCGTGATCCTCGTCGTGATCGGATACGTCCTGCTGCGCCGGGTCGGCAGACGCTCCGGCTCCCTCCTGTCCCCGCCCGACGGCCGGCCCGCACCGGTGCCCGCGCCCCGATCCCCGTCCGGGAGCTGACCCGCCGATGCCGCGACGACCCGCCGTGTCCGCGCACCGGGGCGGCTCCGAACTCGCCGGCGCCGCCACCTGGGAGGCGTACGAGGACGCGGTCCGCTCCGGTGCCGAGTACGCCGAGTTCGACATCCGCCGTACGTCCGACGGCGTTCTCGTCGTCTACCACGACGCCCGCGTCGCACCCGCAGGCCCGCCCTTGTCGACGCTCACCCACGCCGAGCTCAGCGCGCGCGCCGGATACGCCGTCCCGGCCGTCGAGGACGTCATGTCCCTGATCGCCGGGAAGCTGGTCGGGCACCTGGACCTGAAGGAAGTGGGGTACGAGCGCGCGGTGATCGACCGGGCCACCGCCCTGCTCGGCGCCGACGGCTTTGTCGCCACCACCCTGGAGGACCGTTCCGTCGCCGCCATCGCCCGGGCCTTCCCCCGGGCGCGCACCCTGCTCTCCCTGGGCCGGGACCGCCGGGAGATCGCCCCCGCCCGGCTGGCGGCCACCCGGCTGAGCGAGCTGCTTCCGATACGGCGGGTCCGGGCCTGCGGCGCCTCCGGAGTCGCCGTCCACCACCGGCTGGCTCGGGCCGGCGTGCTGCGCGAGGCGGCCCGGCACGGACTGTTCACCATGGTGTGGACGGTCAACGAGGACCTGCCGCTGCGCACCTTCCTCGCCGATCCGCGCGTCGACGTCCTGGTCACCGACCGCCCCCGCCGCGCCCTCGCGCTGCGCGGCGGACGGCACGACGAGCGCCCGGCGGGGTACCCGTCCCCATGAGACCGGGGCATCCGTCCCGTGACAGGGAGCCACCCATTGACAAGAACGCACTCAAGTTTTGTGCTGGAGTGGCGAGGCTCCTGGCGTGAGGCTTCCTGGCGGCCGGAAGGGGACAGCGATGGCACGTGCGGTCGGTATAGATCTCGGGACCACGAACTCGGTGGTGGCCGTGCTGGAGGGCGGTGAGCCCACCGTCGTCGCCAACGCGGAGGGGGCCCGGACCACCCCGTCGGTCGTGGCCTTCGCCAAGAACGGCGAGGTGCTCGTCGGCGAGGTCGCCAAGCGGCAGGCGGTGACGAACGTGGAGCGCACCGCCCGCTCGGTCAAGCGGTACATGGGCGACCCGGGCTGGCGGTTCCCGGACCAGGGCACGATCGACGGCACCCGCTACCGGGCGCAGGAGCTGTCCGCGCGGGTGCTGCAGAAGCTGAAGCGGGACGCGGAGTCCTACCTCGGCGAGGACGTCACGGACGCCGTGATCACCGTACCGGCGTACTTCGACGACACCCAGCGGCAGGCCACCAAGGAGGCCGGCGAGATCGCCGGTCTGAACGTCCTCAGGATCATCAACGAGCCGACCGCCGCCGCCCTCGCCTACGGCCTCGACCGGGGCGAGGAGCAGACGGTGCTCGTCTTCGACCTGGGCGGCGGCACCTTCGACGTGTCGCTGCTGGACATCGGCGACGGCGTCATCGAGGTCAAGGCCACCAACGGCGACACCCACCTCGGCGGCGACGACTGGGACCAGCGGATCGTCGAGCACCTGGTGAAGACGTTCAAGGGGCAGTACGGCATCGACCTCGCGGGCGACAAGATGGCCCTGCAGCGGCTGCGTGAGGGCGCCGAGAAGGCCAAGATCGAGCTGTCCAGTTCCTCCGAGACGACCATCAACCTGCCCTACATCACCGCCTCCGCCGAGGGCCCCCTCCACCTCGACGAGAAGCTGACCCGCGCCCAGTTCCAGGAGCTCACCGCCGACCTCCTCGACCGCTGCAGGACCCCCTTCCACCAGGCGGTCAAGGACGCCGGCATCAAGCTCGCCGCGATCGACCACGTCATCCTCGTCGGCGGCTCGACCCGGATGCCCGCGGTGACCGAGCTGGTCAAGGAACTCACCGGCAAGGACCCGCACAAGGGCGTCAACCCGGACGAGGTCGTCGCCGTCGGCGCCGCGCTCCAGGCCGGCGTCATCCGCGGCGACGTGAAGGACGTGCTGCTGCTCGACGTCACCCCGCTGTCCCTGGGCATCGAGACCAAGGGCGGCATCATGACCAAGCTCATCGAACGCAACACCACGATCCCCACCCGCCGGTCGGAGATCTTCACCACCGCCGCCGACAACCAGCCCTCGGTCGGCATCCAGGTCTACCAGGGCGAACGGGAGATCGCCGCGTACAACAAGAAGCTCGGCGTCTTCGACCTCACCGGTCTGCCGCCCGCGCCCCGCGGGGTGCCGCAGATCGAGGTCGCCTTCGACATCGACGCGAACGGGATCATGCACGTCTCGGCGAAGGACCTCGCGACCGGCCGGGAACAGAAGATGACCGTCACCGGCGGCTCCGCACTGCCCAAGGACGACATCGACCGCATGATGCGCGAGGCCGAGCAGTACGCCGAGGAGGACCGCCGGCGCCGGGAGGCCGCGGAGACCCGCAACCAGGCCGAACAACTCGTGTATCAGACCGACAAGTTCCTCCGTGAGAACGAGGAGAGGATCCCGGCCGAGACCAAGGGCGAGGTGGAGTCGGCGGTCGCGGAGGTCAAGCAGCTCCTGGAGCAGAACGCCGAGACGAACGCCCTGCGCACGGGCGTCGAGAAACTCGCCTCCGTCAGCCAGAAGATGGGCCAGGCCATGTACGCCCAGGCCCAGCAGACTCCGCCGGAGGACACCTCCGACCGGCACGGCTCACCGCAGGACGAGGAGGGCGTGGTCGACGCGGAGATCGTCGACGACGAGAAGGACCACAAGAGCGGGGGCGCCGGCGGCGCGGCCTAGGCCCGGCTTCAGCGGGAGCAGGCCCGGCTTCAGCGGGACTTCGGCAGTGCGGCGCACACGGCGTCCAGGACCGTGGCGTACGGCGTGCCGAACTCGGTGAGGCGGGTGCGGAGCGACTCCAGGCCGGCACGGTGCTCGGTGAGCAGGTCCGTGTCGCCGGTGCGGGCCGCGCACTCCAGTACCGCGGGCAGGAAGTCGGGCTGCTCCTCGCCGGCGAACTCCAGCCCGTGCTCGCGGTACACCTCCTCGAAGCGGACCAGCGAGCCGCCCCGGGACCGGCTCAGGTACAGGCTGTGCGGCTCGTTCCCGGCATCGAAGACCCGCACGTAATGCGCGGCCAGTTCGTCCGGGGGAGTCACCGCCGCGTGGTCGGTGAACTCCCGCAGCTGCGGGGCCGCTTCGCGCAGCAGCGGGAGGCGGGCGTGGAAGTCGTCGCCGGGGTACGTCAGGCAGAGCGCCGCCCCCTGGTACAGCACCGCGTCCGAGGGCATCGGGCCTCCTCCTTGACGTCGTCACGCGCGCCTTCTTGCCTGCCCGTGGCTGCTTCTTCGAACCTACGGCGGGGCGGGGGAGCGCACCCGCTGACGGGGCCCGTACGGGTCAGCGGGTGCGGCGGTGTCCCTCAGAAGTCGTCCCGCCGCTCCCGCAGCAGCTTCTTGGTGCGCTCCGCCGAGGCCGCCCGCGCCGACATGTGGTCCAGGACCTCCAGATGCGTGGCGACCTCCTTGCGGGAGTCGAGATAGAGGGCGCCGGTGAGGTACTCGGTGAAGACCAGGTCGGGCAGTTCCGGCTCACCGAAGCGGAAGAGGGAGAAGGGCGCGTACGTCCCCGGGTGCGGGCCGTCCTCGAACTCGGCGATCTGGAGCGTGACCCGGTCGCGCTCGGCGAACCGGAGGAGCTGGTCCAGCTGGTCGCGCATGACCTCGCCGCGGATGCTCACCGGCCGCCGCAGTACCGTCTCGTCCATGATCACCCACAGGTGGGGCGGGTCCGGCCGGTCCAGCAGCCGCTGCCGGGCCATCCGCAGCGACACATGCCGCTCGATGGCCGCCGGCACCGTCTGCCCGACCGTCCCGGCCTCCAGCACGGCGCGCGCGTAATCCTCGGTCTGCAGCAGGCCGGGCACGAAGTGCGGCTCGTAGGAGCGGATGATCCGGGCGGCGCCCTCCAGGCTCACGTACATGCTGAACCAGTCCGGCAGCACGTCGTGGAACCGCTGCCACCAGCCCGGCTGGTTCGCCTCCTCGGCCAGCGCGACGAACGAGGCCGCCTCGTGCTCCGGGACGCCGTACGTCTCCAGCAGCACCTGCACGTACGGGATCTTCAGTGCGACGTCGGCCATCTCCATCCGACGTACCGTCGCGGGGGCCACCCGCAGTACCTGCGCGGCCTCCTCGCGTTTGAGGCCGGCCGCCTCCCGCAGCTCCTGCAGCCGCCTGCCCAGCACCACCTGACCCACGGTGGGCGCGGGACGCCGCTCGCTCACGCCACGCCTCCCCTACGCGTCGAAGCCCGGATGCAGTGTGTCATGTTCCGGTATAAGTCTCAGCGGTCACAGCGGCTTCGTTGTCACAGCTTCACTACTTCGACTACCCCGCTTTTCCCTCACCTCATGGGTGATCGACCCCTGTTGTCCGGTTCGCGAGTGGGTGATCCCCTCAGGGAAGCAGGGACTGAAGGTACTTGACCGTCGCCGGGTCGGCCGGGACCAGGGTCTCGATGGCCAGCTCGGCGACGGTCACGTCCATCGGGGTGTTGAAGGTGGAGATGGAGGAGACGAAGGACAGCGTCCGGCCCTCGTGCTCGATCCGCATCGGCAACGCGAAGTACGGGACCGGCTGTGCCGCTTCCTCCGGCTGGTCCGCCGCCCCCGTCCGCGGCACCGGATACGCCGCGACCTCCTCGTACAGGGTCCGCAACTGCTGCGAGCGGTGCAGGGCGATCTGCCGTTCCATCTGTGCGAGCAGATGCCCGCGCCACTCGGGCAGGTTGCGGATGCGCGGCGCCAGCCCCTGCGGGTGCAGGGTCAGCCGCATGGCGTTGAGCGGCTGAGTGAGCAGGAACTCCGGGATGCCGTCCAGGAGCGCCAGGATGCCCCGGTTGGCCGCGACGACGTTGTACAGCGCGTCGACCACCAGCGCCGGGTAGGGCTCGTAGCCCTGGATCAGCCGCTCCAGCCCCTCGCGCAGGGCGTCCAGCGCGGGATCGTCCAGCGGGGTCTCCGGGTAGCGGGGTGCGTAGCCGGCCGCCAGCAGCAGCGCGTTGCGCTCCCGCACGGGCACGTCCAGGTGCTCGGCCAGCCTGAGCACCATCTCCTCGCTCGGCTTGGACCGGCCCGTCTCGATGAAACTGATGTGCCGTGCCGAGGAGTCCGCCCGCAACGCCAACTCCAGCTGGCTGACCCGCCGTTGCTCCCGCCAGGCCCGCAGCAGCGGGCCCACGCCCCGGTCGGCGGGGATGACGGCGGGCGCGGCTTTCCCGGAGGCGGCGATGGTCATACGGACGACCGTAGTCGAGGAACGGTCCACCGCGACACGGTCCGCCGGTGACCGCCAGTGACACGAATGGCCGTGTCTCGCCGACTGATCATAGGGAACCCGTCTGACCAGGACCGGAGCGGCCCACCTGTGGCAGGCTGGAGAGACATCCGGCAACCAGCGTCCCGTATCCAGGAAGGAGCGAGCCATGCCCGTGGCACCGCTGTCGCAGAAGGAGATCGAGGACCGGCTGGCCGAGCTGCCGGGCTGGTCGCTCGACGGTGACCGCCTCACCCGGTCGTACCGGCTCGGCACGCATGCCGCCGCGGCGGCGATGGTCGTCCACATCGCCCGGGTCCAGGACGAGCTCGACCACCACTCCGACCTCACCCTCGGCTACAACACCGTGTCACTGAGCGTGCACACGCACAGCGCGGGCGGCGCCGTGACGGAGAAGGACTTCGAGCTGGCGCGCAAGGTGGCGGAGCTCGCCCCCGCTCACGGAGCCGGTTGACACGAATGCCGGCCTACGGCGGTGCCTGACCACGGCGGTGCTTGACTACGACGGTGCCTGACCACGGTGGTGCTGACCCGACGGTGCTTGACTACGACGGTGCTTGACTACGACAAAGAGGCCGACGCCTACGACGTCAGCCGCGGCGGTGAGCCCAGGGCCGCCGCGGCCGCAGGCGCCCTGCTGGGCCTGATCCCCGATCGCGCGAACCGGCTCCTCGACGTGGCCTGCGGCACCGGGATCGTGACCCGGCGGCTCGCCGCGGCCCGCCCGGGCCTGCGGGTGACGGGCTCGGACCTGACGTACGGCATGGCCCGGACGGCCGCCGTACGGCTGCCCGGGGCGATCGTCCTGGCGGACGGCCGCAGGCTGCCGTTCCCGGACCGGAGCTTCGACGCCGTCACCAGTGTGTGGTTGCTGCACCTGCTGGAGACGGGGGACGACGTCCGCGCGGTCGTCGCCGAGTGCGCGCGGCTGCTGCGGCCCGGCGGCGTCTACGTCACCACGGTCGACAAGGCCGCCGCGCACGACGTCGGCAGTGACATCGACGCGGTCCTCGCCCCACGCCCGCGCCGGCCCGCCCAGGACGCCGCCGGGGCCGTCACCTCGTACGCCGCCGCGCGGGGCCTGGCCCCGGCCGGGCGAGCCCGCTTCCCCGGACACGGGCAGGGCCGCAGCCCCCGCGGCACGATCGCGGACCTGCGGCGCGGCTGGTTCACCCGGCTGCCGCCCGGCGACCCCCTCGCCGAACGGTTCGCCGCCCGCCTGGCGCGGCTCCCGGACCAGGACCGCCCACGCCCCGACCCCGTATTCACGGTGCCGGCGTTCAGGAAGCGCGAGGAAAGTCCGTAGCCGAGCGGGTGGCTGCATATCGCCCGCCCGGTCGCCGAATTGGCCGAGAGACACGGCAACCCGGGCTCACGCGGCGGCGACTGACAGGGAACGGAATCCGTCCGTCCCCCAGGAGGTTCGCCCCCGTGCAGCACCCGCACCCGCACCCGCATCCCGAGCCGCACGCGCGCACCCACCGCAGACGCCGCGCGCTCCTGTCCGCGGTGACCGCCGTCGCGGCCCTCGTCGGCGCCGGGCTCACCACCCTCACCAGCCCCGACACCTCCCCCACGCTCGAACTGACTCGCGCGGGAGGGGCCCCCATGGCCGCCACCGCCCGCCAGGTCGAGAAGCTGGACCGCGGAGTCGCCAGCGTGCACACCGACGCCGGCAACCTGGTCAGCTGGCGCTGGCTCGGCACCGACCCGAACGACGTCTCCTTCAACGTCTACCGGGCCGGCACGAAGGTCAACCCCACGCCGATCACCGGCTCCACGAACTACTTCCACTCCGGCGCCCCCGCCCAGGCCGACTACACGGTCCGCGCGGTCGTCGGCGGCGTGGAACAGGCCGACTCCGTGCACGCCGTCCAACTGCGCACCGGCTACAAGGACGTGCCCATCACCCCGCCCGCCGGCGGCACCACCCCCGACGGTGTCGCCTACACCTACGAGGCCAACGACGCCTCCGTCGCGGACCTCGACGGGGACGGCGCGCTCGACTTCGTCCTCAAGTGGCAGCCCACCAACGCCAAGGACAACTCCCAGTCCGGCTACACCGGCAACACCTTCGTCGACGGGATCAAGCTCGACGGCACCCGGCTGTGGCGTATCGACCTGGGCCGCAACATCCGCTCGGGCGCCCATTACACGCAGTTCCAGGCGTACGACTACGACGGTGACGGCAAGGCCGAGGTCGCCATGAAGACCGCGGACGGCACGAAGGACGGCACCGGCGCCGTCATCGGCAGCTCGTCGGCCGACCACCGCAACTCCAGTGGTTACGTGCTGTCCGGCCCCGAGTTCCTGACCATGTTCAACGGCCGGACCGGCAAGGCCATGCAGAGCGTCGACTACGTCCCGGCTCGCGGCACGGTGTCCTCCTGGGGCGACTCGTACGGCAACCGTGTCGACCGTTTCCTCGCGGGGACGGCGTACCTGGACGGCTCCCGCCCGTCGCTCATCATGGCGCGCGGCTACTACACGCGCACGGTGATCGCCGCCTGGGACTGGCGCGGCGGTGCCTTCACCCGCCGCTGGACCTTCGACACCACCTCCTCCACCAACAGCGGCAAGGGCTACGACAGTCAGGGCAACCACCAGCTGTCGGTCGCGGACGTCGACGGTGACGGCAGGGACGAGATCGTGTACGGCTCGACGGCCGTGGACGACAACGGCTCCGGCCTGTGGACCACCAGGAACGGTCACGGCGACGCGATGCACGTCGGCGACCTCGACCCGTCCCGCGCGGGCCTGGAGGAGTTCAAGGTCGACGAGGACAGCTCGAAGCCGTCGTCCTGGATGGCCGACGCGAGGACCGGCCAGATCATCTGGTCCACGCCCGCCAACGGCGACAACGGCCGGGGCGTCTCCGGGGACATCTGGTCGGGCAGCGCGGGCGCCGAGTCCTGGTCGTCGTCGGAGAGCGGCATCCGCGGCCCCAAGGGCACGGTGGTCGCGACCCGCAAGCCCGGTTCGACCAACTTCCTGTCCTGGTGGGACGGCGACACCGTCCGCGAACTCCTCGACGGCACCCACATCGACAAGTACGGCACCTCGGGCGACACCCGCCTGGTGACCGGCTCCGGCGTCCACTCCAACAACAGCACCAAGGCGACGCCGTCCCTCTCCGGGGACATCCTCGGCGACTGGCGCGAGGAGGCCGTCTGGCCGACGTCGGACAACACGGCCCTGCGGATCTACTCGACACCGGACGAGACGAGCACGAAGATCACGACCCTGCTGCACGACACGATGTACCGCACGGCACTGGCCTGGCAGAACACCGCGTACAACCAGCCGCCGCACCCCAGCTTCTTCATCGGCGACGGGATGGCGACGGCACCACGGCCGGCGGTCTACACCCCGTGATCACGACGCCCCCGTCCGGACCCGCGTCCGGACGGGGGCGTCTCATGGCCTCAGCCGACCGTGCAGTTCTGATCACCGAGCTTGAACGCGGTCGGTTTCGTGTTGGTGCCCGACCAGCTCCCGGTGAAGCCGAAGCCCACCGAGGAGCCCGCCGCCACGGTCCCGTTCCAGCCGACGTTCTTCGCCGTCACCGCCGTACCGGACTGCGCCGCCTCGGCGTTCCAGGACTGCGTGAGCTTCTGGCCGTCGGCGAAGGACCAGCCCAGTGACCAGCCGTTCCAGGGGCTCGATCCGCTGTTGGTGAGCTGCACGTCGGCCTGGAAGCCGCCGGACCACTGGTTGGTGATCTTGTACGTCACCGTGCAGGCGCCGGTCGGTGTGGGGTCCGGGCCGGGTCCAGGGCCGGGGTCCGTGGGGTTCTGGGCATCGGAGCTGTCGCCGTAGACGACTCCGCGCCCGTTCGTCGACACGTACACCCGGCCGTACACCCGCGGGTCGCCGGTGATCGCCCCGCCCGTCCAACCCCACTGGTGGGCGTCGTCGTTGATGCGGGTCCAGCTCGCGCCCTTGTCGGTGGAGCGGAAGATGCCGCGCACACCGCCGATCTTCGCGCTGGTGTACAGCGTCTGGTACGACGCTCCCGGCGCCGCCTTGCCGAAGCCGATGGTGTCGGCCTGGTCGACGCCCGAGAGCTTCGTGAAGGAGGCGCCGCCGTCGGTGGAGTGCCACAGTCCGTACGCCCCGTCGCTCGCCCCGCCCGCCAGCCACACATCTCCCTTGGTGCCGGGCACTGCCTTGAAGCGCACGATGTCGCCGCTGGGCAGTCCGGTCGCCGAGGACGCCGTGAAGGTCGCTCCGCCGTCCGAACTGACATAGAACTTCCCGGACTTGAAGCCGTAGAAGGTCTTCGGGTCGACCCGGTCGGATTCGACGATCGCGCCCGCCGGGATGCCGCTCGAGGCCGCCCAGGAGGTGCCGAAGCCGGTCGCGTACCGCACGCCGGTGCCCGCCGGGCTCCACACGAACCGGCTGCCGTCGGCCGCCGCCGCGACCGTGCCGCCACCGCTCACGCCCGAAGGGTCCGCCCCGGCGAACCAGTTGGCGCCGTTGTCCGTGGAGAACGCGATGTGCGGGCCCGAGTCGAGGTCGCCGACGCGCACGACCGTGTTCGGGCCGGTCTCGGCGAAGTCCAGGCTGGTGGTCGTGGTGAAGTTCGGCGAGGTGAACATCATCGACGGGACCTTGGCGAGATCCGTGTGCCGGAAGCCGCCGATGTCACCGAGCGCGCTGAGCAGCGGGGCGCCCGACGGGGGAGAGGCCAGGTCGTTGACGGCCGTCTCCTCCAGCCCCCGCACCATCGGCTTGATGGTGAACTTGTTCCCGGCGTCCCAGTCGGTGAGGTTCTCGGTTCCGTACACCGTCGCGCCCGTCCCGTACATCATGCGGTCCGAGTTGAACGGGTCGATCTCCAACGCCTCGGTCATCCAGCCGAGTTTGGGCGTCTCCTCGGGCGGCGAGGGGTTCGCGCCCCAGGTCAGCCATGGCGAGGACGAGACGTCCATCGTGTAGCGGTCGGCGCGGGTGGGGTACGACGTGTAGTCCCACGCCTTCGTCCACGTGCCGCCGCTGTCCGTGGAGCGGAAGATCTGGGTGTCCGGCCACCAGGAGCTGTAGGCGGTGGCCATGACCGTGCCCGGCTTCTGCCGGTCCACCGTCAGCCCGCTGAAGCCGTAGTAGGTGTCGGCCTCGGCCACCGGGCTGATGTTCGTCCAGGTGCCGGTCGCGGTCGCGTACCGCCACAGCTGCCCCTTGCCGCCGTCGTACGGCCCGCCCTTGTCGCTGTACGCGAGGTAGAGGTAGCCGTTCTTCGCGTCCAGGACTCCCTTGTGCGCGAGGTAGCCCGTCGGCTGCCCGGCGAGCCGTGTCCACGTCGCGCCCGCGTCCGTCGACCGGTACACCGCGTTGTCCTTGTCGGCGACCCCGACGTAGATCGTCTTCGTGGCGGCCCCCGACGTGCCCGTCGACTCGTCGAAGGTGACCCACACGATGCCCTGGTTGTCACTGGCGTAGCCGCTGGTGTCGCTCGGATCCTGTTGGTAGTTGCCGAGGTTGGGGAAGTTGGTCACCTGCGACCAGGTGACGCCCGAGTCCGTCGACCGCCACAGACCCTTGCCGCTCGGCGCGCCCAGATACAGCACGCTGTTCCTGTTCGGATCGATCGCCAGCCGCTCGCCCATGCCCCGGCCGGGCATGTTCCCGCCCAACTTGAAGGGCAGCGCGGTCTTCCGCCAGCTCGCGCCACGGTCGGTGGAGCGCATGACCGCACCGTTGCCCGGGTCCCAGCTGTTGGTGTACGTGCCGACGGCGGCGTACACCTTGTTCGGGTCGACGGAGTCGGAGGCCAGGCTGACCACGCCCGTGTGCCCCCAGTCGTCCCAGCCGACCGAGTCCAGCAGCGGCGTCCAGGTCTTCGACGACTCCTGCCAGCGGTAGGCGCCGCCGATGTCGGTGCGGGCGTACGCCAGGTTCTTCTCGGTCCGGTTGAAGACGATGCCGGGGACGAAACCGCCGCCGTCGATACGCGCGTTCTTCCAGGTGTACGTGTCGGCGGCGATCGCCGCTTTCGCGGGGGCGGCGGCCAGGGCGGCCGGGCTGCCCGCGAGCAGGCCGGCAGCCAGGGCCAGCACCGCCGTCAGGATGCGGGTTCTTCGCACGGTGGGGGACCTTCCTTTCGGGAGGGCCTTTCATGGGGGGAACATGCGAGGGCCGGGCGGCCCCCAGTGCGGGTGGGGACCGCCCGGCCGGATGGCCCGTCGTCAGGTGACGGGACCACGCACGCGGAGCCTTCAGGCGGTTCCGCGGAAGAACGGTGGGCCAACCGCGCCCCGAAAGGGGCGCGGGGAACTGCGCGACCAGCCACAACGGACCCGCAGCCGAACAACCGCCCAACCCGCGGAGCGCCCGGCGGGGACTATTCGAGGAGCTCCGCGTACGAGCCCATGGCCAGGGCGATGTCCGCCTGGGCCCAGAACCGGTGGTACGTGAAGGAGGGCGCTGCACCGCCCGTCAGGTAGGCCTCGATCTTCGACCAGGCCGGGTCGTTCTTGTAGAAGGAACGGATGGACTCGAAGGTGGACGAGGAGTTGATCGCGTCGCCGTTCGGCATCGTCCCGGTCCAGCCGGACGGGACGTAGACCGCGTCGTCGAAGCGGTTGTAGTCGGCGCGGGTCTCCGGGACGGCGACGCCGAGGGCGTCCTGGTAGTTGTTCCACATGCCGTCGAGGAGGGCCTTCGCCGTGCTCGCCGCCTGGGTGTCGCCGGAGCGGTCCGCGTAGTACGTCAGGGTCTTGGCGTACGCGGCGGCCACACCGACGTCGTTGGTGTAGTCGGCGACGGTGACGTGAAGTCCGCTGTTGGCGCCGGGACTCGACGCGTTCCAGGTGTCGGGCTGGCCCGACCACTCGAGTGTCGCCGGGATCCGGTAGGTGCCGTCCGGGTTGATCGTGGTCTTGGACAGCGCCCAGTCGACCCACTTGTCGAGGACGGCCTTGGCGTCCGCGTCACCGGTCTGCTGGTAGTACTCGGCCACCCGCTCCATCGACCAGGCCTGGAAGCCGAACCACTGGTTGGACGGCGGGTCGTGGTAGACGGGCTGCTGGTCGTAGTACATGCCGTAGAACGTCGACTTCCCGGCCGGCGGCGTCGCGTACCGGCCCGCCCAGCTGTTGGTCGCGCCGCCCGCGATGGCGCCCTCGTCGGACTGCAGCCAGCGGTAGAACTCCAGCTGCCGGTCGAGCGACTTGGCCCAGTCCGACTGCCCGGTGGCCGACTTGGGCTTCAGGTCGGCGGAGGAGCTGAGCGCGTAGGCGGCCAGCGGGTTCTGGTAGCCGCCGTGCGCGTGGCTGGAGCCGATGCGCCAGGCCCAGCCCGCCGAGGTGTCGGTCGCGCCGCCCCAGGCGTAGTACCAGGACAGCAGGTACATCGAGGCGTCCTTGCCGGTGCCGGCCGGGCAGGCCGACGGTCCGACACAGTTGCCGATCTTCTTGAAGTACTTGTCGTACATCGCGTAGCGCAGGTAGTCGCCCATCTTCGCGGCCTTGCCGACGGTCGCGGAGACGTCACCGCCCTTGCCCTGCTCCTTGGCCCAGACGTCCGCCCAGTACGCGGCCTGCACGGCACGCGCGTCGGCGTCGGGGGCGTTGGTGAACTTCCACTGCTTGGCGTAGGACGAGTCACCGGTGAACAGGTCCAGGTAGCCGTTCTTGCCGCCGTACTTGAAGGCGTCGCAGGTCGGCTGCGGCACCGTCTCCCACACCGACTCCTGCGCGCCGCGCTGGAAGGTGTTGATGTACGACGGTCCGGTGTCCGTCGGGCCCGCCTCGCACTTGCCGGGAGAGTTGCCGTAGCCGTAGACGTTGTCGACGTCCTGCAGCCAGTGCATGCCGTAGATGTCGTCCGTGCCGTACGCGCTCTTCAGCTCACCGGCGATCGGGTCGGAGCCGACCGAGACCGACGAGTCGAGCTTCGCCGGATACTCGTTCGGGGTGTCCAGCTCGGGTGCGTACGTCGCCGGCTTCGAGGCGTTGTAGAAGGAGTTGGTCGGCTGGTCGGTGTGCGTGGGGATCATGTACTTCTCCATGATCTCCCAGGCACCGTTGAACTTCGACCAGTCACCGGTGACCTTCCCGTACATGGCCTGCAGCCACAGGAGGTAGCTGTACGCCTCCGACGTGGTCTCGTGGCCCTGGTCCGGCGCCTCGACGATCAGCGTCTCGACCGAGTGGTAGGGAATGCCCTCGGGGGAGAAGTAACCGCTGGCCGGGTTGGTGATCTTGCCGTACAGGTCCAGGAACCGGGCGTCGTACTGCTTCGACGCGGCGATCTGGGTGACCGTCACCGAGGCCTTGCCGTGACCGGGAGCCGTCGACTCGAAGGTCGCCGCGCCGGTCCCGGAGGAGTCCGCCGTGACGGTGACCTTCTGCGCGGTGCTCCAGTTCGACGGTGTGAAGGTGAGCGAGGCCCCGCCGGTGACCGACAGACCCGAGTTGCCGCCGGTGCGGGCCGTCGTGACGGTCACGTCGGCGGACGGCTGCGTCGACAGCTTCACGTCGTACGTCGCCGTCTTGCCCTGCTGCACGGCCAGCTGGTTGGTCGAGGCCACCACGGCGGGACCCGAGGCGACCGTGATGCCGACCGGCGTGGACTCCGCGGAGGCGCCCAGGCTGTCGTACGCCTTCGCCAGCAGCGAATGACTGCCCACGGTCAAGCTGGAGGCGGAGAGCGAGTAGGGCGCGGTCGTGTCCGCGCCGAGCAGGGTGGTGTTGTCGTAGAACTCCACCTTGCTGATGGTCGCGTTGTCCGCGGCAGCGGCGGTCGCCGCGAGCGGGACCGCGTCACCCTGTGTGTAGACCGCGCCGGCGGCGGGGCTGGTCAGCACGGCGATCGGCGGCTGGTGCGCGCCCGTGCAACTGGTGCCGTTGACCGAGAAGTTCGTCGGGGCGGCGTTGGTGCCGCTGTACGCGAACTGCGCGCCGGTCGAGACGGCCGCGCCGACGGCGATCGTGGCGTTGTGCGAGGCGTTCTTCACCGTGATCGCCTGGCCGGACTGGGACCAGGTGCCGTTCCAGCCGGTGCCGGAGAGCTTCTGGTTGCCGGTGTAGCTGTAGGCCAGGGTCCAGCCGTTGACGGCGTCCGTGCCGCGGTTGGTGATTGTCAGATCCGCGGTGAAACCCGATCCCCAGTCGTTCGTCTTGTAGTCGACGCTGCACTGAAGTGGCGCCGCCTGAGCAGGAGTTGAACCCGTACTGAGCATCGCGAGCGGCAGCGCGAGGGCCGCCAGAGCGGCGGTCCACATGCGCCGAGCGGCCCGGCGTCTTGTTCTGGGGGGCATGTGCTGGTTCCTCCTTGCGGCTCGGAGAAGTCAAGGCTTGAACCAGTGGGAGCGCTCCCATAGTGGGGACGGGGGTGAGAGGGGTCAAGGTGCTTGAAGAGTCGAAAAGATTCGACGGAACGTGTTGAGGGAAAGTCAGTGACTCCTCTGTTCTTTGCCGTCACTTGGCGCTACCTTCCTTGGCACCAGTGGGAGCGGTTCCATCAGTCGACGCGTCCGGCAGGGCGCGCCTGATCTGCAAGGAGTCGCTCATGCGACACCCCCCGCGTTCAGTACTTTCAGCCGTCGCGGACCCGCACGCACTTGTCGGGTCCATGACGGTTACGGCAGTCGCGGTGTCCGGGGCCGCACCCGCCCGCACGGTGGAGTACTCCGTCACCGGCCAGTGGGACGCCGGCTTCCAGAGGGCCGTGAAGGTCACGAACAACACGGCTGCCGTGAGCAGTCGGAGCCTCACCTTCGAGCTCGCGAACGGCCGGCAGATCAGTCAGGGCCGGAACGCCAAGTGGTCCCCGTCCGGTACGCCGGTCACCGCCGCCGACGAGAGCTGCAACGGGCAGCTGGGCACCGGCGCGAGTGTCAGCGCCGGGTTCATCGCCTCCGTGTCGGGCAGCACCGCCGTACCGGAGTCCTTCACGCTCAACGGAAGCACCTGCGACACCGACGCCGGGCCGACGACCTGGTGGCGAAGGTGAACGCGCACAGCATGACGCCGCCGCTCGAACCGCACTGGTCCTACGGCCGGTACACCGGTAACTCGGCCGGTTGCTCCGACGTGCACGCCGGCTGCCGGAAGCCGATGCCCGAATGCGGTATGCCCCGTCCTTCTGGACCTCGGTGGCGAACACCTTCAAGGGCGACGCGATTGTCGCCTTCGACCTGTTCGACGAGCCCTACCCGGACCGCGCCGCCTCCACGGTCACCCAGGCGTGGCCCCGAGTGAATCCACCGCGAGTGAATCTACCCCCGAGTCGATCCACCCCTGAGTCGTCCACCGCCTGACTCCATCCGCAACCGAGTCCGTCCCCGCAACCGAGTCCGTCCCCGCAACCGAGTCCGTCCACAGCCGAGTCCATCCGCAGTCGAGTCACCCGCAACGGAGAAGGAACCCCCACTCATGAGTCGTACCAGAACCGCGATGCTCGCCGCCCTGGCGCTGGTCGCCGGGGCCTCCGGGACGGCGTTCGCCGTCGTACCCCGCGACCTCGGCACAGCCGCCGCCCCCTGCACCGTCGACTACAAGGTGCAGAACCAGTGGGACACTGGCTTCACCGCCAACGTCACCCTCACCAACAACAGTGCGGCCAAGTCGAGTTGGTCGGTGAAGTGGTCGTACGCCGGCAACCAGAAGGTCACCAGCGGCTGGAACGCCAAGGTCAGCCAGAGCGGTGCCGCCGTCACCGCGGCCAACGAGAGCTACAACGGGTCGCTGGCCACCGGCGGTTCGGTCAGCTTCGGCTTCCAGGGCACCTACAGCGGTACCAACGCGATCCCGGCCGCCTTCACCCTCGACGGCGTGACCTGCAACGTCGACGGCGGCGGCCCCACCGACCCCACCGACCCCACGGATCCGACGGACCCCGGAGGCACCACCCGGGTCGACAACCCCTACAGCGGCGCCAAGGTGTACGTGAACCCGGAGTGGTCCGCGCACGCCGCCGCCGAGCCGGGCGGCAGCCGGATCGCCGACCAGCCCACCGGCGTCTGGCTGGACCGGATCGCCGCCATCAACGGCGTGAACGGCGGCATGGGCCTGCGCGACCACCTCGACGAGGCCCTGAAGCAGAAGGGCTCCGGCGAACTCGTCGTCCAGCTCGTCATCTACGACCTGCCGGGACGCGACTGCTCCGCCCTCGCCTCCAACGGCGAGCTCGGCCCGACGGAGATCGACAAGTACAAGACGCAGTACATCGACCCGATCAAGGCGATCCTCGCCGACGCCAAGTACGCCTCGCTGCGGATCGTCACCACCATCGAGATCGACTCGCTGCCCAACCTCGTCACCAACACCGGCAGCCGGCCCACCGCCACCCCGCAGTGCGACGTGATGAAGGCCAACGGCAACTACCAGAAGGGCGTCGGCTACGCCCTGAACAAGCTGGGTGACGTGCCCAACGTCTACAACTACATCGACGCCGGGCACCACGGCTGGCTCGGCTGGGACGACAACTTCGCCCCCAGCGCCGCGATCATGAAGGAGGCGGCGACCTCCGAGGGCGCCACCGTCAACGACGTCCACGGCTTCATCACCAACACGGCCAACTACAGCGCCTTGAAGGAGAACAACTTCACCATCAACGACACGGTCGCCGGCAAGTCGGTCCGCGAGTCCAAGTGGGTGGACTGGAATCGGTACGTCGACGAGCTGTCCTACGCCCAGGCCTTCCGCAATCAGCTGGTCTCGATCGGCTTCGACTCCGGCATCGGCATGCTGATCGACACCTCCCGCAACGGCTGGGGCGGCACCGCACGACCCGCCGGACCGGGCGCGATGACGGACGTCAACACGTACGTCGACGGCGGCCGCTACGACCGCCGCCTCAACACCGGCAACTGGTGCAACCAGTCCGGCGCCGGCCTCGGCGAACGCCCGCAGGCCAGCCCCGCCGCCGGGATCGACGCGTACGTCTGGATGAAGCCCCCGGGCGAGTCCGACGGCTCCAGCAGCGCCATCCCGAACGACGAGGGCAAGGGCTTCGACCGGATGTGCGACCCGACCTACACGGGCAACCCGCGCAACGGCAACAACCTGTCCGGCGCCCTGCCGAACGCCCCGATCTCCGGGCGTTGGTTCTCGGCCCAGTTCCAGGAGCTGATGAAGAACGCCTACCCGGCGCTCTGACCGGCTGACCGTCTCCTGACGTGATCCGCCGGGGCCACCCCTCGCGGGCCGGACCCCGGCGGATCGCGTACTCCACGGCCGAGCAGGCCGAGGAGGCCGCGTCCGACCGCTCCACCTCGTACGGCACCGCCGGGTACAGCGGCGGCTGGGCCTGGAAGCGGGCCGGGTGCCGTGGTTCGGCTGGACCGCCGCGCACCTGATGTGTTCTCCCGGTCTCTGTGCCGTCGGTTCGTTGCCGTCGCGGCAACAACGCTGGCCCGCTCGCGGTGCGTCGGTGCACGCTGGCCGCATCGCGAGGAGAGGCTGACCCCCATGACGCACGACCACCACGAAGATCATCCTCAGGGCCACTCTCATGGTCACCACCACGACCACGTCGACATCGACTGGAACGAGATGGCCCCGATGCTGGAGTCCCAGGCGGAGCTGTTCACGCCCCTGTACGAGCGGGCCCTGGCCTGGCTCGGGCACAAACAGACGGCGCCCGGGCTGATCGTGGACGCGGGCAGCGGACCCGGTGTCGTCTCCTGTCTGTTCGCCGACGCCTTCCCCGGCGCCCGGGTCGTCGCCGTGGACGGCACCGAGCCGCTGCTGGAGCGGGCCCGCGCCCGGGCCGCGAGGCTCGGCGTCGCCGACCGCTTCGGCACTCTCGCCGGTGAACTACCCGGTGTGCTGGACGAGTTGGACTATCCGCCCGACCTGCTGTGGGCCAGCCGCAGTCTGCACCACCTCGGCGACCAGCGGGCCGCCCTCGCCGCCTTCGCCGCGCGGCTCGCACCCGGCGGCACCCTCGCGATCCTGGAGGGCGGCTTGCCCGCCCGCTTCCTGCCCCGTGACTTCGGCATCGGCCGGCCCGGGCTGCAGGCCCGGCTGGACGCGCTGGAGGAGGAGTGGTTCGCGCGGATGCGCGCCGACCTGCCCGGCGCCGTCGCCGAGACCGAGGACTGGCCGGCACTGATGGCCGCCGCGGGCCTGCGGCACACCGGCACGCGCAGCTTCCTGCTCGACCTGCCCGCCCCCACCACGGACCGGGCCCGCGCCCATGTCGCCGCCGTCCTGTCCCGCATGCGCGACGGCTTCGGCGACCAGCTCGACGCCACCGACCGTGCCACCCTCGACCGGCTGCTCGACCCCGCGGACCCGGCGAGCGTGCACCGGCGGCGGGATGTCTTCGTCCTGGCGGCGCACACGGTGCACACGGCGGAGCGTAAGGGCTGACGCCCACCGCCGGCGCCCGGCTTCCTCGACCCCCTTGACTTCGAGAGCGCTCCAACTGATGGACTTCCAGCACCCGTCGAGGAAATCGAGGACTCACGGGAAGCACAGGTGCGGGAAGCACAGGAAGCACGGGGGGACCCATGACCGACTCTCACGACTCTCCGGTCGCGCTCATCACCGGCGGCGGCAGCGGCATCGGCGCCGCGGTCGCCCGGCGGCTGCTCGACGCCGGGCAGCGGGTGGCCGTCACCGGCCGCAGCGAGGCCCGGCTGCGCGGCTTCGCCGAGGAACTCGGTGACCCGGACGGCCTGGTGACGTTCGCCGGAAACACGGCCGACTACGCCGACGTGCGCTCGGCGGTCGACCGTACGCTCAAGGAGTTCGGCCGGCTGGACACGGTCGTCGCCAACGCCGGGTTCGCCACCCATGACTCGGTCGCCACGGGTGATCCGTCCGGCTGGACCGAGATGGTGCTGACCAACGTGCTCGGCCCCGCGCTGCTCATCCGCGCCTCGATCGACGCGCTGAAGGAGACCCGGGGCCGGATCGTGCTGGTCGGCAGCGTCGCCGGGTTCGTACCCACGCCCGGCAACATCTACGGGGCGACGAAGTACGCGGTGACCGGTCTCGCCGAGAACACCCGCCGGGAGGTGACCGAGTTCGGGGTGGGCGTGACGCTGATCGCGCCGGGCCGGGTGGAGACGCCGTTCTGGGACAGCTACGGCAGTCTGCCGCCCGGCCATCTGCTCACCGCCGGCCAGATCGCCGACTCGATCGTGTGGGCCCTCGGGCAGCCCGCCGGCGTCGACGTCAACACCGTCGTCGTACGACCGATCGGGCAGCCCAACTAGCCTTGAACGCGCATCAGTTGTTGCTCAGGAACTGCTGCGCCAGGCGGTCGCCGAGGGTGACCGCCGCGCTGTGGCTCTCGATCGGGGACACCTGGGAGTTCTTGAACAGGATGTAGGTCACCCCGGACTCCGCGCCGCCGGTCTCCGGGTCCGGGTCGATGCCGAGGGCCTTGGCGGTCGCGTACGAGGCCTCGCCGATGATCTTCGTGGGACCCGTGTCGCCGACGACGGCGTACTCGACCTTGTTGTTGTAGATGACGGCGACCACGCCGCCGCCCTTGATGCCGGCGCCGGAGTAGTTCCAGATGCTGCTGGAGCTGGGCACGACGACATACGGCAGCGAGTCGGCCTTGAGCGGCTTGCCGTTGGACTGGTGGAACGCCGTGTCGTCCTGGTACCAGGGGTCGGTGTTCTCGTTGCAGTTCGAGGTGCGCTGGCCGTCGCAGTCGACGTCCATGTCGGCCTTCCAGAACACCGCGCCGTTCTTGCCGCACACGGGGATCGTGGCGGATGTCTCGTCGTCGGTCTTGT
This sequence comes from Streptomyces sp. NPDC050287, assembly GCF_044459385.1. Classification (NCBI taxonomy): domain Bacteria; kingdom Bacillati; phylum Actinomycetota; class Actinomycetes; order Kitasatosporales; family Streptomycetaceae; genus Streptomyces; species Streptomyces sp. NPDC050287. The sequence goes on from NZ_JBITIY010000003.1 coordinate 739,170, forward strand.
ACTTGCCGCTGGAGATCTGCGAGCAGCTCGTCACCTTCGCGAGCAGGTTCGCCGCGCTGACCGTGCCCTCCTGGACGGATGTCGGTGAGGTGGCGCCGGTGGCCGTCGCGGGGAGTACGCCGGCGGTGAGCAGGGCGACCGAGCAGGCCACGGAGAGGGTCAGTGTTCGCGTACGCACTGTGGGGGACCCTTCTGTTAGGAAAGTTTCCTTACCTGGCGGAACCAAGGTGCCCCCTCGGCATGGCCGCGTCAACCCTGTAGGCGTGGGACGCGCTGACAACCCTCAACCCGACCCGGTTGCCCGGTCATCCAGGAGCGGCCCGTACGACACGCGGCGCGCCCCGGACACCGCGGAAGAGCGGTGCGGGGCGCGCCGGAGGCGAGAACCAGGAAACGGTCAGGCCATGTTGAACGTCGACGGGTCCGGGCCCAGACGCCGGTCCTCGTTCAGGGCGCTGATCGCCGCGAGGTCCTCGGTGTCCAGACTGAAGTCGAAGACCTCGATGTTCTCCTTGATCCGGGACGGTGTCACGGACTTGGGGATCACCACGTTGCCGAGCTGAATGTGCCAGCGCAGCACGACCTGGGCCGGGGTGCGGCCGTGCTTCTGCGCGATGGCCACGATCGCCGGGACCTCCAGGAGGCCCTTGCCCTGGCCGAGCGGGGACCAGGCCTCGGTGGCGATGCCCTGCTCGGCGTGGTACTCACGGGCCTCACGCTGCTGCAGGTGCGGGTGCAGCTCGATCTGGTCGACTGCCGGGATGACCGACGTCCCGGCGACGAGGCGCCGAAGGTGCTCCGGCTCGAAGTTGGACACACCGATCGCCCGGGCCCGGCCGTCGGCGTTCAGCTTCTCGAACGCCTTGTAGGTGTCGACGTACAGGTCCCGCGACGGGGTGGGCCAGTGGATCAGGTACAGGTCCACGTAGTCCAGGCCGAGCTTCTCCAGCGACGCGTCGAAGGCGCGCAGGGTGGCGTCGTACCCCTGGTCGCTGTTCCAGAGCTTGGTGGTGACGAAGATGTCCTCGCGGGGGACGCCGGAGGCGGCGATGGCCTTGCCGGTGCCCTCTTCATTGCCGTAGATCGCCGCTGTGTCGATGCTGCGGTACCCGGTCTCCAACGCGGTGGCGACCGCCCGCTCCGCCTCGTCGTCCGGCACCTGCCAGACGCCGAAACCCAGCTGGGGCATCTCGACGCCGTTGTTGAGGATGATCGGGGGGACCTTGCTGCTCACGAGCTCTTGATCCTTACGGTTGTCGTCAGATGGCACTCCCATCGTCAACGATCACGCGCCGTGATGCATTCCTGACCGCGGAATCCGTCGCAATCCGCCGGAACTGACTGGTGAGTCAGTGCCGGGAGGACGGGATCGGCCGGATGGCGGCCGGAGCCCGAGCCGGGCGCGGTCGGAGGGTGACTGGGGATCGACGGCCGGAGATTGGCCGGAAACGCATCCGACCTCTTCGGTCCGGACCATTGACCGCGCCGCCTTGTGCCGCAACTCTGTATGGCGCTGTCGAACGAGTTGCTGAACGTTGTACACCCATGTGAACGCCGGCCCTCTCCATGCTGTCCTGGGCTTTCCCCTCCCTCCGCCTTTCGGGAAGCAGGTACGCCTCCATGGACGACACCATGACGCCGACCGCCTGGACGGAGGCTCCCGTTCGCCAGACATCGGATGTAAGCCCTTCGAAAGTCCTTCGAAAGGGAGGCATATGACACGCCGACCCCTGTCCGCGGCGCTGACGACCATCGCCCTGGCCGCCGTCACCCTGTCCGCTCTGCCGGCGGCCGTCCCGAACCCGACCACAGCCGTGGCCGCGAGCGCGCGGACCGCGAACCGCCCGGCCGCCGCCCCCGACTGGTCCGTGGCCCTCGTCGACTCCACCACGGCCCGCTACACCCCGAGCACCATCGGCAGCTGGTCCTACCCGGTCGGCCTCTACCTCTACGGCCAGTACCTCACCTACCGGCGCACGCACGAGGCCCGCTACCTCACCTACATCAAGGACTACGTCGACCGCTTCGTGACGAGCGACGGCGCCATGGACCAGTCCTTCAACAGCCTGGACAGCATGCAGGCCGGCCGACTGCTGGTGATCCTGCACCACGAGACGGGCCAGGACCGCTACCGCAAGGCGGCGCAGAAGATCCGCGACCGCCTGAACACCTACCCGCGCACCGCCGACGGCGGCTTCTGGCACGCGGACACCGCCAGCCGCGCCCACCAACTCTGGGCTGACGGCGTCTACATGGTGAACCCGTTCCTCGTCGAGTACGGCAAGGAGTTCGGCGACAGCGCGTACGCCGACGACGAGGCGGCCAGGCAGCTCTCCGTCTACGGCAGCCATCTGCAGGTCGCGAACGGGCTGCTCAGGCACGCCTACGACGAGTCGAAAAGCGTCAGCTGGGCGGACCCGCAGACCGGGCTGGCGCCCGAGCACTGGTGCCGTGCGGTCGGCTGGTACTCCATGGCGATCACCAACGTGCTGGACGCGATCCCCGCAAACCACCCCCGCCGCTCTCAACTCCTCAAAATCTTCCGCAAGTTGGCGGCCGGCCTGGAGAAGTACCAGGACCCGGCGACCGGGCGCTGGTTCCAGGTCATCGACAAGGGCGGCCGCAGCGACAACTGGACCGAGACCTCCTGCTCCAGCATGTTCACCTACGCCCTCTCGCGCGGCGCCCAACGGGGCTATCTCGACCCGCACTACAGGGCCGTCGCCCGGCGCGGCTACCAGGGTGTCCTGGCGAAGCTGTCGGTCGGCGCGGACGGTCGTACGAACCTCGCCGACATCTCCGTCGGCACGAACGTCGGCGACTACGCGTACTACGTCGCCCGCACCCGGGCCACCGACGACTTCCACGGCCTGGGCGCCTTCCTGATCATGAACGAACAACTGCGAGGTGATTAGTGTCATGAGCACACCCAAAAGGGCGAACGCATCCAGAAGGACGCTGCTCGGCGCCGCGCTCGCCGGTGCCGCCGGAGCGGCCGTGGGTCTGCCCGCCGCGGGTACCGCGCACGCCGCTTCCTGGCAGCAGAAGTGGGCCCCGTCCGCGAGCGGTGACGGACTCGGCGCCTTCGAGACGATCGAGGACGACCGGGCGGACTCACACCCCTCGGGAGCGCCCCACATCTACGCCACCGGCAACAACTGGCGCTTCAACATGCACATGGTCGACCGCGACACGTCCACCGACCGTCAGCGGCAGGAGGTCACCGGGCTGCGCAACGGCAGCGGCAGCAACTACCTCAAGTGGACCCAGGGCCAGACCTGGCGGGTCACGTACTCCATGTACATCCCCAGCTCGCTGAAGGCGACCACCACCTTCACGCACATCATGCAGATGAAGCAGCCGGGCAGCGGCACCTCCCCGATCGTCGTGCAGTCGCTGCGCCGGGTGAACGGCAAGCAGACCATCGAGCTGAAGCTCGCCATCGACGACATCCTCATCGGCCGCACCGACCTGGACCCCCTGCACGACAAATGGACCGACGTCGACTTCCAGATCAAGGTGGGCAACGGCTCGGCGGGCTCGGTCCGCTGGATCCTCAAGAGCGGCGGCTCGACCGTCATCGACGCGTCGAAGAGCGGCGTCGACACCTTCCTCGCCGACCGCGTGCGGCCGAAGTGGGGCATCTACCGCTCCCTCGGCGACACCTCCGGGTCCCTGCAGGACACCTACCTCCTGCTCACCGATCTCCGCGGCTACCAGCTCGCGTGAGGAGCGCCCCCATGAAACCCCCCACCGTTCCACGGCGCCGAGCCGCGGTGATCGTCCTCTTCGTCCTCGCCGCGGTCCTCGGACTCACCCACCCCGCCGCCCTCGCGGCCCCGCGGAGCGCTCCGCGCGCCGCCGCCCTCGACCTGCGCGATGCCGCCACCTCCGCGAAGCCCCTCGACCTGGAAAACCCCCGCCAGAACTTCCTGCGCAATTCCGTCGGCGGCCTCTTCCTGCACTGGGGTCTGCGCACCGCTCCCGCCCACACCGACTGCGCCGCCTGGGAGAAGGACGTCACGAACGGCGGCTGGAGTCCCGACTACTGGGTGAAGGAGGCCCAGAAACTGCACACCCAGTACCTGGTCCTCGCCTCCTTCCACAGCCGCCTGGGCTACGCCCGCGCCTGGCCGTCGAAGATCCCCGGCTCCTGCTCCACCAAGCGGGACTTCCTCGGCGAACTGATCACCGCCGCGAAGGCCAAGGGCCTGAAGGTCATTCTCTACATGACCGACGACCCCCAGTGGCACGCCGAGGGCGGACATGAGTGGCTCGACTCGGCCGCGTACTCGGCCTACAAGGGCAAGAACGTCGACCTGACCACCCGGGACGGCTTCGGGCAGTTCAGCTACGACAACTTCTTCGAGGTCATGGACCGCTACCCCGACCTCGGCGGCTTCTGGATCGACAACGACAACGCGTACTGGGAGAGCAACAACCTCTACGCGCAGATCTACCAGAAGCGCCCGAACTACACGCTGAGCAACAACAACGAAGACACGCCGATCATGGACATGATCAGCAATGAGCAGAAGACGGGGATGACGCCGGCGTACGACTACCCGCAGGCGGTCTACACGGCCCAACCCCGCCTCACCGAAGCCGACTTCAAGCTGCCCTCCACCGGCGCCTGGTGGTACGACGGCTCCGACCCGTCGGTCGACAAGATGCTCACCCTCGGCCGGCTCGTCACCAACGCCGGCTCGTCCGTGAAGGCGCTGATGGCCGAGACCGCCCAGGTCAACGGCAAGTTCCCGGCGAACCAGGCCGCCTTCAACACCTTCGCGAACTCCTACCTCGCTCCCATCTGGGAGTCCCTGCACGGCACCGAGGGCGGCGGCTACATGTACGGCGGCCTCAAGCCGGGCTTCTGGAACGACGGCGCGCACGGCGTGACCACGATCGCCAAGACCGACCCCAACCGCCAGTACATCCACGTCCTGACCCCGCCGAGCACCGGCACGCTGCGCGTCCGCGACAACGGCTACCGCATCGCGTCGGTGACCAACCTCCGTACCGGAGCCGCTGTTTCGTGGTCGCAGTCGGGCGGCGTGCTCACCCTCACCGGCCTCGGGAACTGGGATCCGTACGACACGGTGTTCAAGGTCACGGCCGCCGGCCGCCAGGGAATCCTCTCCGGCGTCAAGGTGAGCGCGAGCGCCTCGGCAGGCGGGCACCCGGGTTCGGCCGCCGGTGACGGCGACTACCGCACCTACTGGGACAGCAACAAGACGCTGCCCGTCGACCTGACCTTCGACCTGGGATCGGCGAAGAAGGTCCAGTACCTCGGGCTCAACCAGCGCGAGGACTCCGTCGCCTACGCCCGCTCCGACACCGAGCAGTCGGCGCGGATCAAGGACTACAAGGTGTACCTGAGCGCCGACGGCTCGACCTGGGGCAGCCCGGTGAAGACCGGTCAACTGCCGAGCCGCCGCGGCATCCAGGGCATCGACCTCACCGCCGCGAGCGCCCGCTACGTCCGTCTCGAGGTCGACTCCACCTGGGCCGCCTCCACCGACACGACCCGTTACCAGCGGCTGCGGATCGACGAGGCGTGGGTCGGGACCTCGTACGCGACTCCCGCGAAGAGGGGACAGTCATGACAGGCATCACCCCAGTCACTCACCTCACCCGCGTCAGATCGCTCGTCGTGGCCGTGGTCGGGCTGCTGATCGCCTCGGTCATACCGCTGCTGGCCGCCGCCCGGCCGGCCGCCGCCTCCGACAACGGCCAGTCGGTCCGGCCCGCGATGGGCTGGAGCAGCTGGAGCTTCGTCCGCCGCTCGCCGACCGAGGCGAAGATCAAGGCCCAGGCCGACGCGCTCGTCTCCAGCGGTCTCAAGAGCCACGGCTTCGTCCACATCAACCTCGACGACTTCTGGCAGAAGTGCGACGACAACGGCTTCGTCGTCGACTCCTACGGCCGCTGGGCGGTCGACACCGCCAAGTTCCCGTCCGGCATCAAGGCGCTGGCCGACTACATCCACTCCAAGGGCCTGAAGTTCGGCTTCTACGTGACGCCGGGCATCGCCAAGAACGCGGTCACCAAGAACACGCCGATCGAGGGGACCTCGTACCACGCCAAGGACATCGCGGACACCTCGAAGACGGAGAAGAACTACAACTGCAAGAACATGTACTACATCGACTACGGGAAGCCGGGCGCGCAGGAGTTCGTGAACTCCTGGGCGCGGCAGTTCGCCTCCTGGGGAGTCGACTACCTGAAGATCGACGGGGTGGGCAGCCAGGACATCCCCGACGTCCAGGCCTGGGACAAGGCGCTGCGTGCCTCCGGACGGCCCATCAACTTCGCGCTGTCCAACAACCTTCCGATCGCGGACGCCGCCACCTGGAAGAAGCTGGCGAACAGCTGGCGCACCCAGGGCGATGTGGAGTGCTACTGCGGCCCCGGCTCCAACGGAAGCGGCTATCCGCTCACCGACTGGTCGCACGTCTCCTCCCGCTTCAGCTCGGCGGCCTCCTGGCAGCCGCACGCGGGTCCCGGCGGCTGGAACGACCTCGACTCCCTGGAGATCGGCAACGGCGACCGGGTGGGCCTCACCGCCGACCAGCGCCGCTCCCACTTCACCCTCTGGGCGATGGCCGCCTCACCGCTGCTGCTCGGCACCGACCTGACCGACCTCGACCCGGTCGACAAGGCGATGCTGACGAACGACCGGCTGATCGGAGTCGACCAGGACGGCGTCGCCGCCAAGCGGATCGTGAACAGCGGTGTCCAGCAGGTCTGGAGCAAGAAGGAGAAGGACGGCCAGTACGTGGTGGCCCTGTTCAACAACGGCACGTCCGGCAGCACGACGGTCTCCGTGGACTGGTCCCAGGTGGGCTTCACCGGCTCCGGCGACGTCACCGACCTGTGGTCCGGCTCCCACAAGGGCGTGATCGCCGACTCGTACAGCGCGACCCTGCGGCCCGGCGAGACCCGGCTGATCCGTGTGAAGCCCGCCAACTCCCTCAAGGTTGCGGCCGCTTCACCGGGCATGGCCGTCGCCCCCTACGAGTACCTCGGCTGGGGCAACCCGCCGAACCCCACCTCGGTGATGTCGGCGACGGGCGTCAAGTGGTTCACGCTCGCGTTCATCCTCTCCGACGGCGGCTGCAACCCGAAGTGGGACGGCTCGCGCCCGCTGACCGGCGGGACCGACCAGTCGAGGATCGACGCGATCAGATCCGCCGGCGGTGACGTCATGGTCTCCGTCGGCGGCTGGAGCGGGAACAAGCTCGGCGAGAAGTGCTCCAGCGCCTCGGCGCTCGCGGGCGCCTACCAGAAGGTGATCGACGCGTACCGGCTGAAGGCCCTCGACATCGACATCGAGAACACCGAGTGGTCGAACGCCACGGTGCGGCAGCGCGTGGTCGACGCGCTGAAGACGGTGAAGGCGAACAACCCCGGCCTGAAGACCGTCATCACCTTCGGTACCACCACCAGCGGTCCCGACTCCACCGGCGTCGACATGATCAAGCGGGCCGCGAACTCCGGTCTGGCGAACGACGTCTGGTGCATCATGCCGTTCGACTTCGGCGGCGGCGCCACGAACATGGGAACCCTCACCACGCAGGCCATGGAGGGCCTCAAGGCACGGGTCAAGTCGGCGTACGGCTACAGCGACGCCACCGCGTACGCCCATATCGGGCTGTCGTCGATGAACGGCAAAACCGACGACTCCGGCGAACGCGTCCGCGTCGCCGACTTCCAGACCATGCTCGCCTACGCCCAGCAGCACCACATCGGGCGCCTCACCTACTGGTCCGTCAACCGCGACCGCCCCTGCGGCTCGGGCACCGACGGCGACTCCTGCAGCGGCGTGACGCAGCAGCCGTACGACTACCTCAAGGTCTTCACCCGGTACACGGGCTGAGGGGACAACCATGAAACCCACCAGAACACTGGCGTGGGGCCTCTCCCTGGCCCTCGCCCTCCCACTCGTCGGCCTCACCGGGGGCAGCGTCGCCGCGGCGGCCGACACCCAGCCCCCGACCCGCCCCGGCCGGCCCAGTTGCCCGGACATCGGCGAGAACGGCCTGACCCTGGCCTGGGGTGCCGCCACGGACAACGTGGGCGTCACGGCGTACGACCTCTACGAGCACGGCAACAAGATCGGTGAGGCGCCGGGGAGTTCGACTTCCAAAGCGCTGACCGGCCTCGCACCCGGCACGACGTACAACCTCACCGTCATCGCCCGGGACGCGGCCGGCAACACGTCCTCCGCGAGCCCGGTCGTCGACTGCACGACCAAGCCGAGCTCCGACACCACACCACCGAAGAAGCCCGGCACCCTGTCCGCGGCCGGCGTCACGTCGAACAGCGTCGACCTGAAGTGGGGCGCCTCGACGGACGACCGGGCGGTCGTGGCGTACGACGTGCGCAGTGACACCACGGTCTACAAGACGGTCACCAGCGGTACGTCGACCACCCTGACCGGGCTCGCCTGCGACAGCCCGTACGCCCTGAACGTCGTCGCCCGCGACGCGGCGGGCAACGTGTCCGCGCAGAGCAACACGGTGAACGTCACCACGAAGGCGTGCGCCACCGACGGCGGCGTCCCGTCGTCCGTCTCCACCCTGTCCACGGGCTGGACGATCCCGTGGGGCATCTTCTGGCTGCCCGACGGACAGTCCGCCCTGGTCACCGAGCGGGACGACTTCCGCGTCTGGAAGGTCACGAAGGCCGGGGCGAGGACGCAGGTGGGGACTGTCCCCAACGCCGTCACCACGAACGGCGAGGGCGGGCTCCTCGGCGTCGCCGTCGACCCCAAGTGGGCGAGCAACCACTACGTCTACTTCATGCACACCGCGTCCGAGGGCAACCGCGTGGTCCGTATGACGTACGACGGAAGCTCCCTGAGCGACTACACCGTCCTGCTCCAGGGCATCAAGAAGAACCGCTACCACAACGGCGGCCGTCTCGCCTTCGGCCCCGACGGCTACCTCTACGTCTCCACCGGCGAGGCCCAGACACCCGACCTCGCCCAGGACAAGAACTCCCTCAACGGCAAGATCCTGCGCATGACGACGGACGGGAAACCGGCCCCCGGCAACCCCTTCGGGACCTACGTGTACTCCCTCGGTCACCGCAACCCGCAGGGCCTCGCCTTCGACCGCAACGGCCGGTTGTGGGAGGCGGAGTTCGGCAACAGCTCCAAGGACGAACTGAACCTGATCAAGCCGGGCGCCAACTACGGCTGGCCCACCTGCGAGGGCTCCTGCAGCGTCGCCGGGATGACCAACCCGAAGGCGACCTGGAGCGTCTCCGAGGCCTCGCCCAGCGGCATCGCCATCGTCCGCAACGTCGTCTACATGGCGTCCCTGCGCGGCGAACGCCTGTGGCGGATCCCGATCAACGGCGACAAGGAGAGCGTCGGCACCCCGACGGCGTACTACGTCGGCACCTACGGCCGGCTGCGCACGGTCACCAAAGTGCCGGGCGCCGACCAGCTGTGGCTGTCGACCACCAACTGCGACAACAACGGAGGCGAGGCGGACGGCTCGGACAAGATCTTCCGGGTCGGTATCAGTTAGCGAATGCTAGGCCCGGTACAGCGCCTCGACCTCGCCCGCGTACGCGTTCTCGATGGCCTTGCGCTTGAGCTTGAGCGACGGGGTCAGCAGGCCGTGCTCCTCGGTGAAGGGCTGGGCCAGGATACGGAAGGTGCGGATCGACTCGGCCTGCGAGACCAGGGTGTTGGCGGCCACCACGGCCCGTCGCACCTCGGTCTCCAGGTCGGCGTCCCGCACCAGCTGGGCCGCCGGCATCTGCGGCTTGTTGCGCATCGTCAGCCAGTGTTCGACGGCCTCCTGGTCCAGGGTGACCAGGGCGGCGATGTACGGCCGGTCGTTGCCGACGAGGATGCACTGGGCGACCAGCGGGTGGTCGCGGACGCGTTCCTCCAGCGCACCGGGCGACACGCTCTTGCCGCCGGAGGTCACCAGGATCTCCTTCTTGCGGCCGGTGATGGTGAGGTAGCCGTCCTCGTCGAGGGCGCCCAGGTCGCCCGTGGCCAGCCAGCCGTCGTGCAGGGCCTCGTCGGTGGCCTTGGGGTTGTTGAGATAGCCCTGGAAGACGTTGTCGCCGCGCAGCCAGATCTCGCCGTCGTCCGCGATGTGCACGGTCATGCCGGGGATGGGCTGCCCGACGGTGCCGAAGCGGGTGCGCTCCGGCGGGTTGGCGGTGGCGGCGGCGGTGGTCTCGGTGAGCCCGTACCCCTCGTAGATGTGCACGCCCGCGCCCGCGAAGAACAGCCCGAGGCGCCGGTCCATGCCCGAGCCGCCGGTCATCGCGTGCCGGATACGGCCGCCCATCGCCGCCCGCATCTTGGAGTAGACGAGCTTGTCGAAGAGCTGGTGCTGCATGCGCAGACCCGCCGACGGGCCCGGCCCGATGCCCCAGGCCTTGGCCTCCGTGGCCTCCGCGTACTTCACGGCGACCTCGACGGACTTCCCGAACGGCCCGGCCTTGCCCTCCTTCTCGGCCTTGCGGCGGGAGGCGTTGAAGACCTTCTCGAAGATGTACGGCACCCCGAGGAAGAACGTCGGCTTGAACGCGGCCAGGTCGGGCATCAGGGCGGCCGCGCTCATCTGCGGCTGGTGGCCGAACTTCACCTTGCCGCGGATCGTGGCGACCTCCACCATCCGTCCGAAGACGTGCGCGAGCGGCAGGAACAGCAAGGTCGCCGCCTCGTCGCCCTTCTTCGAGTGGAACACCGGCTCCCAGCGCTTGATCATCGTGTCCGCCTCGTACATGAAATTGCCGTGCGAGATGACACAGCCCTTGGGGCGGCCGGTGGTGCCGGAGGTGTAGATGATCGTCGCGACCGAGTCGGGAGTGACCGCCTGCCGGTGCCGGTGCACCACCTCGTCGTCGATGTGGGCGCCGGCGTCGTACAGCTCCCGCACGGCGCCCGAGTCCAGCTGCCACAGCTGGCGCAGCTGCGGCAGCCGGTCGATGACGGTCGCGATGGTCATCGCGTGGTCCTCGTGCTCCACCACCGCAGCCGTGCACTCGGCGTCGTAGAGCATCCAGAAGCACTGCTCGGCCGAGGAGGTGGGGTACACCGGCACCACCTGGGCGCCGATGGTCCACAGCGCGAAGTCGAACAGCGTCCACTCGTAGCGGGTCCGGGACATGATCGCGACCCGGTCGCCGAAGCGGATGCCCTGAGCCAGCAGACCCTTGGCGAGGGCGAGGACCTCGTCCCGGAACTCGGCGGCGGTCACGTCCCGCCACCGGCCGTCGTCGTCCTTGCGGCCGAGCGCGATGTGCAGCGGGTCCTCCTGGGCATGCTGAAAAACGACATCGGCCAGACCGCCCACCGGCGGTGCCAACGCCAACGGAGGGTTGGTGAACTCGCGCAAACCCCGCTCCCCGCTTCTGGTGGCGCTCCCCACAGCGCCGTGAAAGCTACCTCACCCGGGAACCGTGCGGGAGGGGGGCCGAACACGAGCAGTGCTCAGGTGTGTACAGGTCAGTGACGTGAAATGCGCTCACATGGGGAAGGGTCGGACAGAAAGCTGACGGTTGAGTAAGTTTCGGTCCCGTAATCTCCACCGAATCTGTACGACGCCACGACGCCCCTTTGCCCGGTTGACGGCCTTTGCGCAGGGCCGACGGGCCGGCCCGTACGTCAGCGCACGACCCCCTCCTTGGTCAGCGTCCGAACGGTCGGATCTGTCACTTTCGCCTCAGCGTCGGTGCAGTCGGTCCCCGCCCGCCAGGATCGCCGCCGCCAGCGCGTCGGCGGCGCCCTCGGCGGGTGTGCGGCGGTGGCCGTGGACCAGGACGAAGTCGACCCGGCCGAGTTCCGGCAGGCCGGCGCGGTCGGGGACGCGGACCAGGCCGGGCGGGATCAGGCCGCGGGAGTGGGCCATCACGCCGAGGCCGGCTCGGGCCGCCGCGATCAGGCCGTTGAGGCTGCCGCTGGTGCAGGCGATGCGCCAGGGCCGTCCCTGCCGTTCCAGGGCCTCCAGGGCGAGCGCCCGGGTGATGCCCGGCGGCGGGTAGACGATCAGCGGCACCGGGCGCTCCGCGTCCAGCCGCAGCCGCTCCGCACCGATCCACGCCAGCTCGTCGCGCCACACCAGCCGGCCGCGCGGATCCTCGGGGCGCCGCTTCGCCAGCACCAGGTCCAGCTTCCCGGCCGCCAGCTGCTCGTGCAGGGTGCCCGACAGCTCGACCGTCAGCTCCAGGTCGACCTCGGGATGGTCGTAGCGGAAGGCCTCCAGGATCTCCGGCAGCCGGGTCAGCACGAAGTCCTCCGAGGCGCCGAACCGCAGCCGGCCGCGCACCCGCGTGCCCGTGAAGAACGCCGTCGCCTGCTCGTGCACCTCCAGGATCCGGCGCGCGAAACCCAGCATCGCCTCGCCGTCCTCGGTGAGCTCCACGGAGTGGGTGTCCCGGCTGAACAGCTGCCGCCCGGCGGCGTCCTCCAGCCGCCGCACATGCTGGCTGACGGTGGACTGGCGCAGACCGAGGCGCCGTGCGGCCTGCGTGAAGCTCAGCGTCTGTGCCACCGCCAGGAACGTACGCAGCTGGGAAGGGTCGTACACGCCTGCCACGCTATCGCGGAACGTGATGACAGTCAGAACGGTATGCCGGATTCCCGATCAAGGGTCGGAGGAGGACGATGGAAGGGGGCCTTCCGGACCCCGACCGCACGCCAGGCAGGCCCCGTGGGCCTGGCCGTGCACCTGTACGCGCACACGACAATCAGCAAGTGGAGCACCGTGAAACGCCTGCGCCGGCCGAGCTGGATGCCGATCGACCCCTACATCCTGCTGTTGCTCGCGACGGTGGGCCTCGCGGCCCTGCTCCCCGCACGCGGCACGGGCGCCGACGTGGCCTCCGGCGCCTCGACGGCCGCGATCGCCTTCCTGTTCTTCCTGTACGGCGCCCGGCTGTCCACCCGTGAGGCCCTGGACGGACTCAGGCACTGGCGCCTCCACGTCACGGTGCTGGCCTGCACGTTCGTCGTCTTCCCGCTGCTGGGCCTGGCGGCCCGAGGGCTCGTGCCGGTGTTCCTGACCCACCCGCTCTACCAGGGCCTGCTCTTCCTCACCCTGGTGCCGTCGACCGTCCAGTCCTCGATCGCGTTCACCTCGATGGCCCGCGGCAACGTGCCCGCCGCGATCTGCGCGGGCTCCTTCTCCTCCCTGGTCGGCATCCTCGTCACCCCGCTGCTGGCCGCCGCCCTGCTCGGCAGCGGCGGCGGAGGGTTCTCGGCCGACTCGCTCCTGAAGATCGTGCTCCAGCTGCTGGTGCCGTTCCTCGCCGGGCAGGTGCTGCGCCGTTGGATCGGAGGTTTCATCACCCGGCACAAGAAGGTGCTCGGGCTGGTCGACCGCGGGTCGATCCTCCTCGTCGTCTACACGGCGTTCAGTGAGGGCATGGTCCAGGGCATCTGGCACCAGGTCAGTCCCGTCCGACTGGGCGGGCTGCTGGTCGTCGAGGCCGTGCTGCTCGCCGTGATGCTCACCCTGACCTGGTACGGCGGCAAGGCGCTGCGCTTCGGCCGGGCGGACCGGATCGCGATCCAGTTCGCCGGCTCGAAGAAGTCCCTCGCCTCCGGGCTGCCCATGGCGAGCGTCCTGTTCGGCGCGCACGCCTCGCTGGCCGTGCTGCCGCTGATGCTCTTCCACCAGATGCAGCTGATGGTGTGCGCGGTGATCGCCAAGCGCCGCTCGCACGACGTGCCCGCGGAGGCCGAGGAGGTCACGCCGTCGGCTTCAGCCGCAGCGTCACGAACCGCGGTCGGTACAGCGACACGTTCCGGTTGAGCTGCGCGGCGGCCGCTGTCGGCTCCAGCCAGTTGACGTCGTAGCTGAGCACCAGCCGCCCGCCGTCGCCCAGCGCGGTGTGGATCTGCGGGTTGTACGCGGCGACCTGACCGGCCGGCAACGTCGGTGTGAAGTCCTTCGCCGGGCCGTGCCAGGGCCCGGTGGGGGAGCAGGCCCAGTACGACGTCACCGTGGTCAGTCCGCGCGTCCCCGCGGCCATCGTGAACAGGACGTACGTCCCGCCCCGGCGCACCACCGAGAACGCGCTGCCCACCCCGGTGCGCCGCCCGTCCCCGAGCACCGCCGCCGGGCGGGCGCGCACCGCCCAGCCGGAGCCGTCCCAGTACTCCCAGGCGGCTGGGTCCCCGAGCCCGCCCTCGGGGACCCGCGCCAGATACGCGTGCGAGGCGGGCCGGGACGCGGCCTGCCCGTCGTCGCCGCCGAAGACGTACGTCCAGCCGCCCCGTTCGACCAGCGTCGTGCCGTACAGCACCCGCCGGGACGGGTCCCGGACGAGCCGCTGGTCGAGCACCTCGGTCACGGACTCCACGCGCAGGTCGGGCAGGGCGAGCGTGGCGACCTCGGTGGCGGTGGGCACGCCGTACACCCACGGCGCCGCGCCCGCGGTCCGCACCCACAACAGCACCCGCAGCACCCGCTCCGAGGAGCCGGGGGAGCGGGGCTCGACCCGGGCCGCGACCGGCCAGCGCCACTGGTTCGGGCCGGGGTCGGGGAAGAGGGGCGCGGGGAGCGTGCTCTCCAGGCGGCCGTCGCGCATCACGACCGCCGAGTTGCGCACCAGGGGCGCGCTGCCGTCCCGCCAGGCGAAGGACTCGCCGACGGGGTTCGGCGGGCCGTGCACCTGGCCCAGGTAGGTGTCGGAGAACAGCCACAGCAGCCGGCCGTCCGGGAGCCGCACCGAGTGGGTGCCGTCGCCGCCGGTCCAGTCGTCGCCGCGGGTGGCGTCGTCGCCGTAGCGGGCGAACTCGGCGGTGAGGCGGTCGTCGGCCGACCAGGAGCCGACGGTGTGCGCTCGGCAGGCGTCGGCGTGGCGGCGGCCGTCGTCGTCCGGGAGCGCGGTGAGCAGCACGGCCGCGAGAACCAGGGCCAGCAGCAGTCCGACCCCGGTTCCCGTGCGCTGTCGTGCTCGTGTGTCCTCGGGCACCCTCCGGGACGTTAGCGGCTGTCGCTCACCCGGTCCATGGGGAGCCAGAGGACCAGGTCGGTCACGGGCGCGGTCCGGGCGGCGAGTTCCGCGTCGGTGAGGGCCCGGTCCCAGACCCGGACGTCGTCGATGGCCCCGGTGAAGAAGGCCCGGCTGTCCATCCGCTGCCCGATGTGCACCCCGAACGGCGAGTTGCGGCTGACGGAACCGGTCACGTCCGCGGTGCCGCCGACCGCGGTCCCGTCGACGAACAGGGTCAGCCGGTTACCGCCCCGCCGCAGGGCCACGCGGTGCCAGGTGCCGTCGTTGTGGGCGGCGGTGCCGCTCACATCGGCGGCGCGTACGGTCCTGGCGCCGTCCCGCACGGTGATCTGGCCCCGCAGCCGGTGGCCCGCGGGATCCGCGCGCAGCGTGACCTGCGGCTGGTAGTTGCCCACCCCGCCCATCCACAGCAGCGGCTGCTCCCCGCAGGGGGCGGTGTACCGGAACCACAGGGACACGGTGAAGTCCTTCGTCCCGAGGGGGAGTTGACTGCGGTACGGCAGGCGTACGGCGTCGTCGGCGCCGTCGAACCCGAGGGCGCCGCCGAGGGCGCCGTCCGTCTTTCTCGCCCCGCCGAGCACCGCCGCGGGCAGCCCGCCCGGGGCCAGGTCGGCGGTGGTGGGATCCGCGGTGCGACGCGGCCCGAGCCAGTCGTCGGTGAAGCGGGCGAACCGGATCTCGTCGTGGGCGTCGACGGTCCCGCCCTCGTACAGCAGGCCCACGGTGTCCTCGTCGACCGGGGCCAGGTCGGAGTAGCCGGACCAGTCGGCGGTCACGACCGCGCCCCGGTCGACGCTGTCCCAGGTGGCGCCGCCGTCGTAGGAGGAGCGGATCATCATGGTCCGGCGGCGGTCGGGATCGGCCGGGCAGGACAGCAGGACGCGTCCGCGGAAGGGGAGCGTCGCGCACTGGACCTGGGGCGCGTACAGGTCGGGGAGGGCGGCGAAGGGGGCGGCGAAGGTGCCGCCGCCGTCCAGGCTGACGGCCTGGGTGCGGTGGCCGAGGCCGGTGCCGTCCTGTTCCCGGCCGCTGACCAGCAGCGAGCCGTCGGCGCGTTCGGTGAGGGTCAGCTCGGACGGCTTCTGCCGGAACGCACCGTCCGCGGGGACCGGCCAGGAGTCGGTGGCGCCGACCTTCCAGTGGTCGCCGCCGTCGTCGCTGACGACCAGGGCCGCGTGGTTGGCGGTGACCCGGCTGCCGTCCCACGTCTCGGAGTTGACGCCGACCACCAGCCGCCCGGCGTGCGGGCCGTGCGTGAGCTGGACGCCGTGCACGGGGCCGGTGGCGTACCAGGAGTTCCACCGCGCGGGCCGGGTCTCGGCGCTCAGGTCGCGCGGCGCCGACCAGGTCAGTCCGTCGTCGTCGCTGTACTGCAGACGCGGGGAGCGGTCGCAGGGCACGGAACAGTTCTCGGCGTCGGGGCGGCCGGTGTTGTAGGTCTCGGCGAGCAGGACGCGACCGGTGGCCCGGTCGACGACCGGGCTGGGGTTGCCGTGGGTGTCGCCGCCGCCGTCGTTGACCACCTGGAGCGGGCTCCAGGTGCGGCCGCCGTCCGTGGAGCGCTTGAGGACGATGTCGATGTCGGCCGCGTCACCGCAGTTGACGACCCGGCCCTCGGCGAAGGCCAGCAGGGTCCCGTCGACGGTCCGCACCATCGCCGGGATGCGGAAGCAGGCGTAGCCGGGGTCCTGGGAAGGTGTGAAGAGGACCCGCTGCTCGAACTCCGGCGCGCGGGAGTCGGATCGGGCGTGTACGGGAGTGGGGGAGACGGCCAGCGCCAGTGCCGTCGCGGTGACGGCCGCTGCCAGGGTGGGTCTCAGACGTGCGTGATGCCATGCCGACATGGGGCTCCTGCCCTTTCCGGTCCGGACACCACAAGATCGTAGGTCTGACGATCCGTCAGCCACGTGACCGGGAGCGGTGGGCGCGTCACGGGCGCAGCAGTACCTTCCCGAGGTTGCGGCGCGAGGCGATCACCTCGTGCGCCCGTGCCGCGTCCTCCAGCGCGAACGTCCCGTGCACCGCCGGCCGGAGGGTGCCGCGCGCGAACATCCGCCACAGCTCCCGGCGCCACCCCTCGTACCGCTGCGGCTCCTCGCGGGCGACCCGCGCCATCTGGAACCCGATGACGGACTTGGCGCCCACGAGGAGGTCGTACGCCCGGACGGTCCCGCCGCCCGAGCTGTACGCCACGAGCCGGCCGCCGGGGGCGAGCGCGGCGACGGCCGGGGTGAGCAGGTCGCCGCCGACCGCGTCGAGGACGTAGTCCACCGGCTCTCCCCAGTCCTCGTCGCCGTAGACCACCACCGCGTCGGCGCCGAGGGAGCGCACGAAACCGGCCTTCGCCGGGTCGGAGACCGCGCCCACCACCCGGGCCGCGCCGCGCGCCCGCGCGAGCCGCACCGCCAACTGGCCGACCCCGCTCGCCGCGGCCGTGACCAGGGCGCTCTCACCCGGCTCCGGCCGCGCGGCGTGGAGGGCGCCGAGCGCGACCAGGCCGCTGCGGACCAGCGCCACCGCGTCGGCGGCCGAGGCCCCCGCGGGGACGGGGGAGGCCATGGCCTCGTGGAGGGGCGCGTAGTCGGCGTAGCCGTGGCCGAAGCACAGGCCCGTCACGCGGTCGCCGACCTGGAAGCGGGTGACCTCGGGCCCCACGGCCACCACCTCACCGGCGATCTCGCCGCCGAGCGGGACCGGCTCGGCGGCCTCGGTGACCTTGCGGACGACGGGGAGCGTGACACCGACGGCCTCGCAGCGCACGAGGAGTTCACCGGGACCGGGTGCGGGGAGCGGGGCCTCCTCCAGGAACAGGGGGCCGCCGGGGGAGTCGTAGCGGACACGGCGCACGGAGCGCACCTCCTGAGGTCTTGAACGGGTTCACCACAACAGGGGAAAGACATTGGGGTCCCCAACGTTGGAGTGGCCAATGATAGTCGAGATCATAGGGATCCCCAACAAATATTCGCTAGGATCGAGGCATGGCCGACGCACCCCTCCCCGCCATCCGTTCCCTGCCCAGCTGGCTGCTCGGCCGGGCGGCAGCCCGCGGGCGCGCCCTGGTGGCCGAGGCGCTCGCCGCGGAGGGCATGAAGATGTGGCATCACGTCGTGCTCTCCGCCGTCCGTGACCTCGCCCCCGTCGCCCAGGCCGACCTCGGCCGCAGCGTCCGGCTCGACCCCAAGGACGTCGTCGGCATCCTCAACGACCTCCAGTCGGCCGGCCTCGTCGTGCGCGCGCCCGATCCCAAGGACCGGCGCAAGAACGCGGTCTCCCTCACCGGCGAGGGCGCACGTCTGCTGAAGCGCTGCGAGAAGGTGGCCCGCGAGGCCAACGACGACCTGCTCGCCCCTCTGTCACCGGCCGAACGCGACCAGTTCATGGGCCTGTTGATCCGGATTTCCGGTACGGAGGGCTGACGGGGGATAACGTTCCGTCATGACGGCACCCCGCACCGCCGATTCCGGCCCGGCGCTCGATCCCGCGCGCACCGCCCTCGTGCTCGTCGACCTCATGGAGCGCACCCTCGCCCTCCCCCTGGAACCCCGGAAGGGCACCGAAGTCCTGGCCGTCGCCGAGGAGTTGGCGGTCGCGTTCCGCTCGGTCGGCGCGCCCGTCGTCCTCGTGCGCGTCGAGCGCCCCGGTGCCGCCGAGCAGCCGCCCGGCAGCGGTCTGGTGGCGGGCCTGGCCCGTGACGGTGACCTGGAGATCGTCAAGCGGACCATCGGCGCCTTCCAGGGCACCGGCCTGGACGAGCGCCTGCGGCAACTCGGCGTCACCACCCTGGTGTTCGGTGGCATCGCCACCAACCTCGGCGTGGAGTCCACCGCCCGCGCGGCCGGCGACCTCGGCTACGACCTGGTGTTCGTCGAGGACGCCATGACCGCGCTCACCGCCGCTGAGCACGACGCGTCGGTGCGACTGGACTTCCCTCGGCTGGGCACGGTGGTGACGGCGGCCGGGGTGCGCTTCGTCTGAGCGCTCATGCCGGCGTCCCGCCCCTCAACCTCACCCCTCACCGCCGAGGTCGCGGAGCGGCGGACGGCGGGCTGAGGCGGGGCCCCTGCGGCGCAGGGGGCGCTCCCCGCCGGTCGGGGCCCCGCCGCCGTGTCGCGGGGAAACCGGTCAGCCCTGGGAGGCCGCGGCCCGCAGAGCGATGCGGTCCTCGCCCGCGTACACGTTCATGGAGGCGCCCCGCAGGAAGCCCACCAGGGTCAGCCCCGTCTCCGCGGCCAGGTCCACCGCCAGGGAGGAGGGCGCGGAGACGGCCGACAGCACCGGGATGCCCGCCATCACGGCCTTCTGGGCCAGCTCGAAGGAGGCCCGGCCGGACACCAGCAGGATCGTGCGGGACAGCGGCAGGTCCCCGTTCTGCAGGGCGCGGCCGACCAGCTTGTCGACCGCGTTGTGCCGGCCCACGTCCTCCCGTATGTCGACCAGCTCCCCCTCCTCGGTGAACAGGGCCGCCGCGTGCAGGCCCCCGGTCCGGTCGAAGACCCGCTGGGCCGCACGCAGCCGGTCGGGCAGGCTCGCGAGCAGCTCGGGGTCCACCCGGACCGGGGGAGTGTCGGAGATGGGCCAGCGGGCCGTCGTCCGCACGGCGTCGAGGCTCGCCTTGCCGCACAGGCCGCAGGACGAGGTGGTGTAGACGTTCCGCTCCAGCGTGAAGTCGGGCATCGTCACGCCCGGCGTGGTCCGCACGTCCACCACGTTGTACGTGTTCGACCCGTCCACCGTCGCGCCCGCGCAGTAGACGATGTTGAGCAGGTCGGACGCGGCGGCCAGCACCCCCTCGCTCACCAGGAAGCCGGCGGCGAGCGCGAAGTCGTCGCCCGGCGTGCGCATCGTGATGGCGAGCGCCTTGCCGTTGAGCCTGATCTCCAGTGGTTCCTCGGCGACGAGCGTGTCCGGGCGGCTGGAGACCACCCCGTCCCGGATCCGGATCACCTTGCGTCGTTCCGTGACTCGTCCCATGTCCTGATCAGCCCCGGTTCTGTACGTGCTGGTAGCCGAAACGGCCCTTGATGCAGAGATTGCCGTGGGTCACCGGGTTGTCGTGCGGCGAGGTGACCTTCACGATCTCATTGTCCTGCACGTGCAGCGTCAGGTTGCAGCCCACTCCGCAGTACGCGCAGACCGTGGTCGTCTCCGTCTGCGCCGACTCGTCCCACGTACCGGCCGCCCGCATGTCGAACTCCGACTTGAAGGACAGGGCCCCGGTGGGGCAGACCTCGATGCAGTTTCCGCAGTACACGCACGCCGAGTCGGTCAGGGGCGCGTCGTGCTCGACCGCGATCCGGGCGTCGAAGCCGCGTCCGGCGACCGAGATCGCGAAGGTGTTCTGCCACTGGTCGCCGCAGGCGTCCACGCACTTGTAGCAGAGGATGCACTTGTCGTAGTCGCGCACGTACAGGTCGTTGTCGATCTTCGGTTCCTCGTTCAGGCGGGCCGCGTCCGGGCCGAAACGGTCCGGCTCGGCCTCGTACTCCTTGATCCACTCGGCCGCCCGCGGGGTGGTCGACAAGTCGACCGAGGAGGCGAGCAGCTCCAGGACGATCTTGCGGCTGTGCCGGGTGCGCTCCGTGTCGGTACGCACTTCCATGCCGGGCTCCGCCGTGCGGGAGCAGGCCGGGACGAGGGTGCGGGACCCCTCGACCTCGACGACACAGACCCGGCAGGCGTTCTTCGGCGTGAGGGTGTCGCCCTGGCAGAGGGTCGGGATGTCCTTCCCGGCCGCCCGGCACGCGTCCAGGATCGTCGAGCCCTCGGGGACCCTGGCCTCCTCGCCGTCGATCGTGAACTCCAGCAGCCGGCGGGGAATCCCCAGCGGTGTCACGGTCATACGGCGGCTCCTGTGCGACGATGAGCGGTCATTCGTACGCCCCCAGACGGTCGATGGCGGATTCCACGGCGTTCCACGCGGTCTGCCCCAGACCGCAGATGGAGGCGTCCCGCATCGCGCGGCCGACCTCCCTGAGCAGGGCGATGTCGTCGGACGCGGCCACCCCGGTGCGCTGCACGATCCGGGTCAGCGCCTCCTCCTGCCGTACGGTCCCGACCCGGCACGGCACGCACTGCCCACAGGACTCGTCCCGGAAGAACTCGGCGATCCGCAGCAGCAGCCGGGGGAGCGGAACCGTGTCGTCGAAGGCCATCACGACCCCGGATCCGAGTGTGGTGCCCGCCTGACGGGTGCCTTCGAAGGTGAGCGGGATGTCCGTCTCGTCCGGCCGTACGAAGCCGCCGGCCGCCCCGCCGAGCAGCACCGCCCGCAGCCCCTCGCGCACGCCCGCGAGCTCCAGCAGCTCGCCCAGTGTCGCCCCGAACGGCAGCTCGTAGATCCCGGGCCGCTCCACACTGCCCGACACGCAGAACAGCTTGGGCCCGGTGGAACGCTGAGTGCCGATCGCCGCGTACGCCGGGGCGCCCATGGTCAGGATCGGCAGGACGTTGACCAGCGTCTCGACGTTGTTCTCGACAGTCGGCTTGCCGAACAGGCCCTTCTCCACGGGGAAGGGCGGCTTGGAGCGGGGCTCGCCCCGGTAGCCCTCGATGGAGTTGAAGAGTGCCGTCTCCTCGCCGCAGATGTAGGCGCCCGCGCCCCGCCGGATCTCGATGTCGAAGGCGTAGCCCTGGCCGAGGATGTCGTCGCCGAGCAGACCGCGGGCACGGGCCTGGTCAAGGGCGTGCCGCATGCGGCGGATCGCCCGCGGATACTCCCCGCGCAGGTAGAGGTGGCCCTGGTGGGCGCCGGTCGCGTACGCCGCGATGGTCATGGCCTCGACCAGCGCGTACGGGTCGCCCTCCATGATCACGCGGTCCTTGAAGGTGCCGGGCTCGGATTCGTCCGCGTTGCACACCAGGTAGTGCGGACGGTCGGGCTGGGACGCCGTCGCCTGCCATTTGCGGCCGGTGGGGAAGGCGGCGCCGCCCCGTCCGACCAGGCCGGAGTCGGTCACCTCGCGGATGACTCCGGCCGGACCCAGCTCGAAGGCGCGGCGCAGGGCGGTGTAGCCGCCGTGGGCGCGGTAGTCGTCGAGCGACCTCGGATCCACGAGGCCGACGCGGCGCAGCAGCGTCAGCGACGGATCGCCCGCCTGCGGCACCGCCATCGCGGCCGGCGGTTCCTCAGGTGCCGAGTCGGGCGCGCTCGCCGCGAGGACGGCCGCCTCCACCGTCGCCGGCGCCGAGACCGCCGTACGCACCGGATCGCCGGACTTGACCGCGAGCGCGGCCGGAGCCCGTTCGCACAGACCGAGGCAGGGGCCGCGCTCCACCGACACCCCGCTGCCCGGGCCCAGCCGCGCCTCGATCCCGGCGCACAGCTCTGACGCCCCGGCGGCCGCGCACGCGAGGTCCGTGCAGACGTGGAGCACGGTCGCGGGCCGGGGCTTGACGGAGAACATCGCGTAGAAGGTGGCCACCCCGTACGCCTCGGCCGGCGGCACCGTCAGCCGCCGGCACAGGTAGTCCAGGGCGCCCTCGCTGATCCAGCCGATCCGGTCGTTGATCGCGTGCAGCCCCGGCAGCAGCAGGTCGCGGCGGTCCCGGGCCGCGCGGCCGCCGCGCGCCCACCTCAGGTCGGCGGCCCTCATCTCGTCGCGGGCGGCCCCCTCCCAGGAGGACTCGGGCGGGCCCAGCAGGGCGTCGACCGCCGCCCGTTCGTCGTCCGTCGGCTTGCTGTCACCGAAGCGCAGATCCACCAGGTCACCTCACTCTTGAGCGGAACAACTCGGGTCAACCGACGGTCGTCGTGATCGGCAGCTTCTCGATCCGGATCGCCGACGCCTTGAACTCCGCCGTTCCCGCGATCGGGCAGTTCGCCTCGATCGTCAGCTGGTTGGTGTCCACCTCGTCGGGAAAGTGCATGGTCATGAAGGCCAGCCCGGGCCGCAGGGCGGTGTCCACCCACACGGGCGCCCGTACCGAGCCGCGCCGCGAGCTGACCCGCACCTCCTCGCCGAGGACGACCCCGTACCGCTCGGCGTCCTCCGGGCACAGCTCGACGAACTCGCCGCGTCGCAGCGGGGAGGCGAAACTCCCGCTCTGCACCCCGGTGTTGTACGAGTCGAGCCGTCGGCCGGTGGTGAGCCGGATCGGGTACTCCTCGTCCGTGAGGTCGACCGGCGGGTCGTGCTGCACGAGGCCGAACGGCGCCGGCCGGCCCCGTTTCTCCGGGTCCTTCTCCCACAACCGGCCGTGCAGATACGTCGGTTCGAGCCGGTCGGGGTCGGGGCAGGGCCACTGGATGCCCTGGTGCTCCTCCAGACGGTCGTACGTCATCCCGTAGTGGTCCGGCGAGACCGAACGCAGCTCGTTCCAGACGGCCTCCGAGTCGGCGTACTTCCAGTCGTGGCCCAGCCGCGCGGCCAGCTCGCAGATGATGTCGATGTCCTCGCGCGCCTCACCGGGCGGTGTGACCGCCCGCCGGACCCGCTGGACCCGGCGCTCACTGTTGGTCGTGGTGCCGTCCGTCTCCGCCCAGCCCGCGGTCGCGGGCAGCACGACGTCCGCCAACTCCGCCGTCCTCGTGAGGAAGATGTCCTGCACGACCAGGAAGTCCAGCTGCTTCATGCGGCGTACGGCCTGCTCGCTGTCGGCCTCCGACTGGGCCGGGTTCTCGCCGACGCAGTAGACCGCTTTGAGCGTGCCCTCCTCCATCGCCTCGAACATCTCCGTCAGGTTCATCCCGTAGTGCGGCTGGATGACCGTGTCCCACGCCGACTCGAACTTCCGGCGGGAGCCGGGGTCGAGGATGTCCTGGAACCCGGGCAGCCGGTTGGGGATCGCGCCCATGTCGCCGCCGCCCTGCACGTTGTTCTGCCCGCGCAGGGGCTGCAGCCCGGAGCCGTAGCGGCCCACGTGACCGGTCAGCAGCGACAGGTTGATCAACGCCCGTACGTTGTCGGTGCCGTTGTGGTGCTCGGTGATGCCGAGGGTCCAGCACAGCTGGGCGCGCTCGGCGCGGGCGTAGGCGTGCGCCAACTCCCTCATGGCGGCGGCCGGTACGCCCGTCACCTTCTCCGCGAGCGACAGCGTCCACGGCTCGACGAGCTTTCGGTACTCCTCGAAGTCGCTGGTCGCCCGCTCGATGAACGCCTCGTTCGCCAGGCCCGCGTGGATGATCTCGCGGCCGATCGCGTGCGCCATCGGGATGTCCGTGCCGACGTTCAGCCCCAGCCAGCTCTCCGCCCACTCGGCGGTGGACGTCCGCCGCGGATCGACGGCATACATACGGGCGCCGTTGTGGATCCCCTTCAGCACGTGCTGGAAGAAGATCGGGTGCGCGAAACGGGCGTTGGAGCCCCACATCACGATGACGTCCGTATGCTCGATCTCCTCGTACGACGAGGTCCCGCCGCCCGATCCGAAGGCGGCGGACAGACCGGCGACGCTCGGGGCGTGACACGTCCGGTTGCAGGAGTCGACGTTGTTGGTGCCCATCACGACCCGGGCGAACTTCTGCGCCACGTAGTTCATCTCGTTGGTGGCGCGCGCGCAGGAGAACATCCCGAACGCGCCGCGCGCCGCCCGCAGGCCCCGGGCGGCACGGTCCAGCGCCTCGTCCCAGGTGGCCTGCCGGAACGGCTCGTCGCGGGAATCGCGCACCAGGGGGTGGGTGAGCCGGGTGTAGGTCTTCGGGGTCCGGTCGCGTTTCCTCATACGACGCTCCTCACGCGGGGGCTCTTCGAACGGGAGCTCCATTTGCAGGGGCTCCTCATACGGCACTCCTCATACGGGCGCCTCTCATGTGGGCGCTCTTCATGCGGCGCTCCTCAGCGCGAGCAGGTCCGAGATGGCGTGCACGGTGCGCAGGGTGGGCACCGGGACGCCGGTGATCTCCGCCAGCTCGACGACGGCCGCGAGCAGCACGTCGAGTTCCAGCGGCTTGCCGCGCTCCAGGTCCTGGAGCGTCGAGGTGCGGTGGTCGCCGACCCGTTCGGCGCCCGCGAGCCGGCGCTCGATGGAGACGCCGACCTCGCAGCCCAGGGCCTCGGCGACGGCGAGCGTCTCGGCCATCATGATCTCGATGACCTTGCGGGTACCGCCGTGCAGGCACATCTGCCGCATGGTGGCGCGGGCCAGCGCGCTGATCGGGTTGAAGGAGATGTTGCCGAGCAGCTTGAGCCAGATGTCGTTGCGCAGATCCGGCTCGACCGGGCACTTCAGTCCGCCGGCCCGCATGGCCTCGCTGAAGGCCGCACAGCGCGCGGAGATGCTCCGGTCGGGCTCGCCGACGGAGAACCGGGTGCCTTCCAAGTGCCGTACGACACCAGGACCTTCGAGCTCGGTCGCCGCGTAGACGACACAGCCGATGGCCCGCTGGGGGGCGAGCACCGCACTGACCGCGCCGCCGGGGTCCACGCTCTCGACGCGGTGGCCGTCGTAGGGGCCGCCGTGCCGGTGGAAGTACCACCAGGGAATGCCGTTCTGGGCGGCGATCACCGCCGTGGAGTCGTCGAGAAGGGGCTCGATCAGCGGCCCGCACGCCGCGTACGAGTGGGCCTTCAGGCCGAGGAGGACGAAGTCGACCGGGCCGATCTCGGCCGGGTCGTCGGTGGCGTGGGCACGGGCGGTGAAGTCGCCGCGCGGGCTGAGCACGCGGACGCCGTGCTGCCTCATGGCCGCCAGATGCGGTCCACGGGCGACGAGGTGCACGTCGGCGCCCGCACGGTGGAGCGCGGCACCGACATAGGCGCCGATGGCTCCGGCACCGAGTACTGCGACTTTCATACGAGGGAGCTCCGTTCGGTCGAGGGTACCGAGGAACTGCCGAACTCTGTCGACGAAATATTGTCTACAGTATGGAAGATGGGCCAGCAAGGGTTCGCGCAGGACCGAGGGCATCACGCGCAGCGGAAGGGGTGCGGAAAACCGGCCGGTCTGACCGTTCGGCGCGTACTGGATACCGTTCATCGCGTGCGGTCGTCGTGCCGCCTTTTCAACTACCCTCGGATTTCCTAACGTTCGGGATCATGAGTCCCCCAGTCGCACCCCCCGGGTGGAGCCGCTGGCTGGTTCCGCCCGCCGCACTCTCGGTCCACCTCTCCATCGGCCAGGCCTACGCCTGGAGCGTGTTCAAACCGCCTCTCGAATCGGCCCTCGGCCTCAGCGGCACCCAGAGCGCGTTGCCCTTCCAGCTCGGCATCGTCATGCTCGGCCTGTCGGCCGCGTTCGGCGGCACACTGGTGGAACGCAACGGACCGCGCTGGGCGATGACCGTGGCGCTGATCTGCTTCTCCTCCGGCTTCCTGCTCTCCGCGCTGGGCGCGGCCACCGAGCAGTACTGGCTGATCGTCCTCGGCTACGGCTTCGTCGGCGGGATAGGCCTCGGCATCGGCTACATCTCACCCGTCTCCACCCTGATCAAGTGGTTCCCGGACCGGCCCGGCATGGCCACCGGCATCGCCATCATGGGCTTCGGCGGCGGAGCGCTCATCGCCTCGCCGTGGTCGGCGCAGATGCTTCAGTCGTTCGGCAGCGACAACTCGGGCATCGCGCTCGCGTTCCTCGTCCACGGGCTGACGTACGCGGTCTTCATGACCCTGGGCGTCCTGCTGATCCGGGTACCGCGCACCGAGAAGCCGGTCGAGAGCGCCCCGAGCGTGCTGGCGGGCCCACAGGTCTCCGCCCGCAACGCCGTGCGCACTCCGCAGTTCTGGTGTCTGTGGATCGTGCTCTGCATGAACGTCACCGCGGGCATCGGCATCCTGGAGAAGGCCGCCCCGATGATCAAGGACTTCTTCGCGGACACCTCGACCCCGGTGTCGGTGTCGGCCGCGGCCGGCTTCGTCGCCCTGCTGTCGGCGGCCAACATGGCCGGCCGCATCGGCTGGTCGTCCACCTCCGACCTGATCGGCCGCAAGAACATCTACCGTGTCTACCTGGGCGTCGGCGCGGTGATGTACGCGCTGATCGCCCTGTTCGGCGACTCGTCCAAGCCGCTGTTCATCCTCTGCGCCCTGGTGATCCTGTCCTTCTACGGCGGCGGGTTCGCCACCATCCCCGCCTATCTGAAGGACCTCTTCGGGGCCTACCAGGTCGGCGCGATCCACGGCCGGCTGCTCACCGCCTGGTCCACGGCGGGTGTCCTCGGGCCGCTGATCGTCAACTGGATCGCCGACCGGCAGGAGGAGGCGGGCAAGAGCGGCGCGTCGCTGTACGGTCTGTCCTTCGTCATCATGATCGGGCTGCTCGTCGTCGGTTTCGTCGCCAACGAACTCGTCCGGCCCGTCCACGTCCGTCATCACATCCCCGCTCCGAGGGAGGAGGCCGTCGATGTCCAGCAACAGCAGCCAGAGTCCGCCTGACCGGCGGGGGCTGATCGCCTTCGCCTGGCTGTGGGTGGGCGCGCCGCTCGCCTACGGCGTCTACGAACTCGTACAGAAGGCGACTCAGCTGTTCACCGGGTGACTGTTCTGTTCACCGGGTAATCGTTCGGAAGTGCCCGGGCGCCCGAAGGCACGAAAGTATTCGGGCGCCCGGAGGCATGAAGTGTCCGGGTGCCCGGAGGCATGACGTGTCCGGGTGCCCGGAGGCATGACGGAAGCTGACAACCCGGGCGCCCGTTTCCTGTGGCATCACTTGCCGTCGTACCCGCGAGTCACTGATCAGACTGGTGAATCCCGCTACCTGAAGCTCAACGAGGGGGATTCGCCCATGAACGGCACACGCATCGCCGCCGTCGGCCACTACCAGCCCGCCAAGGTGCTCACCAACGAGGACCTGGCGGGCCTGGTCGACACCAGCGACGAGTGGATCAGGTCCCGGGTGGGCATCCGTACGCGGCGCATCGCCGGCCCCGACGAACCCGTCGACGAACTCGCCGCGCACGCCGCCGCCAAGGCGCTGGCCGCGGCCGGCCTCACCCCCGCCGACATCGACCTGGTACTGGTGGCCACCTCGACCGCCGTCGACCGTTCCCCGAACATGGCCGCGCGGGTCGCCGCCCGGCTCGGCATCCCCTCGCCCGCCGCGATGGACGTCAACGTCGTCTGCGCCGGGTTCACCCACGCGCTGGCCACCGCCGACCACACCGTGCGGGCCGGTGCGGCGACCCGGGCGCTGGTCATCGGGGCCGACAAGATGTCCGACGTGACCGACTGGACCGACCGCACGACCTGTGTGCTCGTCGGCGACGGGGCGGGGGCCGCCGTGGTGGAGGGGGTGACGACGGGGGAGACGCCCGGGATCGGGCCCGTGCTGTGGGGTTCGGTGCCCGAGATGGGGCACGCCGTGCGCATCGAGGGGCAGCCCGCGCGGTTCGCGCAGGAGGGGCAGAGCGTGTACCGCTGGGCCACGACCCAGCTGCCGCCCATCGCCCGGCGGGCCTGCGAGCGGGCGGGACTCGACCCCGCCGACCTCGCCGCGGTCGTGCTGCACCAGGCGAACCTGCGGATCATCGAACCCCTCGCTCAGAAGATCGGCGCGGTGAACGCCGTGGTCGCGCGCGACGTCACCGAGTCCGGCAACACCTCCGCCGCGAGCATTCCGCTGGCCTTCTCCAAGCTGGTGGAGCAGGGCGCGATCGCCAAGGGGGACCCGGTACTGCTGTTCGGGTTCGGCGGGAACCTGTCGTACGCCGGGCAGGTCGTCCGCTGCCCCTGAGCGGGCCGGCACCGCCCGATGTGACGAGGGCGACTCCCCGCCGGTCTGGCTTTCGCGCACCGTAGACTGTAGACGAAAGACAATCGATACTGGCGCTACCGGGTGCCCGGTGACACCGGCTTCACGCCTGTGCTGCACGGCCCGCCGAGGAGGGGGACCGCGATGCTGTCGACAGGACTGCCGCAGGGAGCAGTGCCCAAGCTCGAACGACCCGGCCCGCTGCGTGATCGTGTCTACGAAGCCCTGCTCGAACTGATCACCACCCGTGCCCTGCAGCCCGGCCAGCACCTCGTCGAGAGCGAACTCGCCGGACATCTCGGCGTCTCACGACAGCCGGTGCGTGAGGCGTTGCAGCGGCTGAACACCGAGGGCTGGGTGGATCTGCGGCCCGCCCAGGGCGCGTTCGTGCACGAGCCGACCGAGGCGGAGGCCGACCAACTCCTCACCGTACGCACCCTGCTGGAGGCGGAGGCCGCGCGGCTCGCCGCGGCGAACGCGGGCAGTGCGCAGATCGCCGTGCTGGAGGAACTGTGCGCGGAGGGCGAGAAGGCCGTCACCGCGGACGACGTGGACGGCGCGGTCGCCATGAACGCCCGCTTCCACGCGAAGATCATGGAGCTGGCCGGCAACGCGGTCCTCGCGGAACTCGCCGCGCAGGTGGACCGCCGGGTGCGCTGGTACTACACCCCGGTCGCCCGGCAGCGCGGCAACCAGTCCTGGGTCGAACACCGGGAGCTGATCGCCGCGATCGCCGAGCGGGACGAGCAGCGCGCGACCGAACTGATGCGCGAGCACACCGAGCACACGCGCCGCTCCTATCACGCACGCCAGCGGTCGTAGTCCGACCCGGTGCGCCCTGAGCCGTAGGCCGACCGAGGGGCCCTTGATCGAACGTGCTCGCGTGCGCCCGGGCCCACTCGGCCAACGTGCGGGGCGGCCGGCCCGTGACCTCCTGAACCGTCGGCAGCACCCGTGACTCGTCCAGGGTGGCGTCGACGCAGAGGCGCGCTGCCCGTGTCGCCCGTGCCCGCCGACCGGCCGGACGGCCCGCTCCACACCAGCGGCCCGCGCGTCCGCCAGGACCTGCCGCTGCCCGCCGTGGCCCGGCATCAGGAACAGGGCCCGTACGCCGACCGGCCGCCCCCCGGCGCCGTGCCGCGCTCGTCGCGGTCGCCCGCCTCCTCCGGCGCAAGCAGCTTTGTCCTGTCAGTGGAGAAAGATTGCAGCAATCCATGCACGACTTCTTCCCAGGTTCGGCGGCCACTGCTACGTTCCCCTCGAAAGCACGACAGCAGGCAGCCGATTGAGGCGGTGAGGGGCTCGTGAGACGCATGACGGCACGACCCGCGAACGCCCACCAGGCCCGGCTGCTGAAGCTGCTGCGCGACTCAGGCCCCAACTCCCGTGCACAGCTGGGCGATCAGGTCGACCTCTCGCGGTCCAAGCTGGCCGTCGAAGTGGACCGGTTGCTCGAGACCGGGCTGGTCGTGGCCGACGGACTCGCCGCCTCGCGCGGCGGCCGCCGCTCCCACAACATCCGGCTGGCCCCGGGGCTCAGGTTCCTCGGCGTGGACATCGGCGCGACCTCGGTCGACGTCGCCGTCACCAACGCCGAACTGGAGATCCTCGGTCATCTCAACCAGCCCATGGACGTCCGCGAGGGCCCGGTCGCGGTCTTCGAGCAAGTCCTGTCCATGGCCGCGAAGTTGAGGGCCTCGGGGCTCGCGGAGGGTTTCGACGGCGCCGGCATCGGCGTCCCGGGACCGGTCCGCTTCCCCGAGGGCATACCGGTGGCTCCGCCGATCATGCCGGGCTGGGACGGCTTCCCCGTACGGGAGGCGCTCAGCCAGGAACTCGGCTGCCCGGTCATGGTCGACAACGACGTGAACCTGATGGCGATGGGGGAGATGCACGCGGGCGTCGCACGCTCCGTGGGTGACTTCCTCTGCGTCAAGATCGGTACCGGTATCGGCTGCGGCATCGTCGCCGGCGGGGACGTCCACCGCGGGACGACGGGCAGCGCGGGCGACATCGGGCACATCCAGGCCGTGCCCGACGGACGCCCGTGCGCCTGCGGCAACCGGGGCTGCCTGGAAGCCCACTTCAGCGGGGCGGCCCTGGCCCGGGACGCCACGGAGGCGGCCCAGCAGGGCCGTTCGGTGGAGCTCGCGGCCCGGCTGGAGGCGAACGGCGGCCTCACCGCCGTCGACGTCGCCGCCGCGGCCGCCGCGGGCGACGCCACCGCGCTCGACCTCATCCGGGAGGGCGGCGACCGCGTCGGCCAGGTCATCGCCGGCCTGGTCAGCTTCTTCAACCCCGGCCTGGTGGTGATCGGCGGCGGGGTGACCGGCCTCGGCCACACCCTGCTCGCCGCGATCCGCACCCAGGTGTACCGCCAGTCACTGCCGCTGGCGACTGGCAACCTGCCCATCGTGCTGGGTGAGTTGGGCCCCACCGCCGGAGTCATCGGCGCGGCCCGCCTCATCAGCGACCACCTGTTCTCACCCGCGTAGCCGTACTCACCCGCGTAGCCGCCGACTTCGTCCGGCCCTGTAAGTAACAGCGCATTGCTTTGCCGTGCCCTGCCTTGCCCTGAAACTCCGCCCTGCCCTGAACCGGCCCGCACGCCAGCCGAGGGGAACCACACATGGCATCAGAACCATCGCTGCTCAGCATGTCCGGCATCACCAAGTCGTTCCCCGGAGTCCGGGCCCTCGACGGCGTCGACCTCGACGTCCAGGCCGGTGAGGTGCACTGCCTGCTCGGCCAGAACGGGGCCGGGAAGTCCACGCTCATCAAGGTCCTGGCCGGCGCTCACCAGCCCGACACCGGCACCATCCGCTGGCGCGGCGAGGACGTCACGCTTCGCTCACCGATCGCCGCCATGCGCCTCGGCATCGCCACCATCTACCAGGAACTCGACCTGGTGGAGCACCTGTCCGTGGCCGAGAACGTCCACCTCGGCCATGAACCGACGGCGGCCGGTTTCGTCGTACGGGGAAAGGCGGCCCGAGCCTCGACAGCCGCTCTCCTCAAACGCCTTGGGCACTCGGAGATCGATCCCGCCTGTCTGGTGGGCCAGTTGTCGGCCGCCCAGCAGCAGATCGTGTCCATGGCGCGGGCGCTCTCGCACGACGTACGGCTCATCGTGATGGACGAACCGTCCGCCGCCCTCGACCCGGACGAGGTCGACAACCTGTTCCGGATCGTCGGTGACCTCACCGCCGACGGAGTCGCCGTGGTCTACATCTCGCACCGGCTGGAGGAGATCCGCCGGATCGGCGACCGGGTGACCGTGCTCAAGGACGGGCGGGCCGTCGCCGTCGGGCTGCCCGCCAAGTCGACGCCGACCCGTGAGGTCGTCGCGCTGATGACCGGGCGCAACGTCGAGTACGTCTTCCCGCAGCGGCCCGCCGCCGTTCCCGAGGCAGACCCGGTGCTGGAGGTCGAAGGGCTCGCCAGGGAGGGCGAGTTCGCACCGCTCGACCTGCGCGTCCGCCCCGGGGAGATCGTCGGTCTGGCCGGACTCGTCGGCTCGGGCCGCTCGGAGATCCTGGAGACGATCTACGGCGCCCGCAAACCCACCGCCGGCCGGGTCCTGGTCGACGGCCGCGCCCTGCGGCCCGGCAGCGTCCGCGCCGCCGTCCGCGCCGGACTGGGACTCGCCCCCGAGGAGCGCAAGGCACAGGCGCTGCTGATGCTGGAGTCGGTCACCCGCAACGTCTCCGTCTCCTCCATGTCCCGTTTCTCGCGCGCCGGTTGGATCGACCGGGGTGCCGAGCACGGGGCCGCCCGGGCCGCCACCCGCGAGCTGTCGCTGCGGCCCGACAACCCGGACGTCCCGGTGCGCACCCTGTCCGGCGGCAACCAGCAGAAGGCCGTGCTGGCCCGCTGGCTGCTGCGCGGCTGCCGGGTGCTGCTGCTCGACGAACCCACCCGCGGTGTCGACGTCGGCGCCCGCGCCGAGCTGTACGCGGTCGTGCGCCGGCTGGCGGACGAGGGCCTCGCCGTACTGCTGGTCTCCAGCGAGGTCCCCGAGGTGCTCGGCCTCGCCGACCGTGTCCTGGTACTGCGGGAGGGCCGCGTCGTCCACGCGGCGCCCGCTCCTGAGCTGGACGAACACCGCGTACTCGACCTGGTCATGGAAGGAAGCCCGGCGTCATGACGCAGCATGTTTCCCCGCCCAGGGACAGCGCCGACAAGGTGCCGTCGACGAACGAGGCCCCGGCCTGGCGTTCCCTGGTGTTCCGCGCCGACGTGCGCACCCTCTCCCTGCTCGGTGTGCTCGCCGCGCTGATCGTCATCGGCGGCGTCACCAAGCCCGACGAGTTCCTCGACACTCGCAACCTCCAACTCGTCCTCACCCAGGCCTCGGTGATCGGTGTCGTCACCGTCGGCATGACCTTCGTCATCACCTCCGGCGGCATCGACCTGTCGGTCGGCGCGATCGTCGCGCTCTCCTCGGTGTGGGCGACCACGGTCGCCACGCAGGAGTACGGCTTCGCGGGCATCCTCTTCACAGCGGTGCTCGTCGGCGTCGGCTGCGGCCTGGTCAACGGACTGCTGATCGCGTACGGCGGGATGGTCCCGTTCATCGCCACCCTCGCCATGCTGGCCTCCGCCCGGGGCCTGGCCCTGCAGATCACGGACGGCAGGACGCAGATCGTCAGCGTCGGCAGCATCCTCGACCTCGGCGAACGCGACTCCTACGTGCTCGGTGTCCCGCCGCTGGTCATCGTGTTCGCGATCGTGACGATCATCGGCTGGCTGGTGCTGAACCGGACCACCTTCGGGCGCCGCACGGTCGCCGTCGGCGGCAACGCGGAGGCGGCCCGGCTCGCCGGCATCGACGTCCGGCGGCAGCGCCTGTACCTCTACCTGCTGTCGGGGCTGTGCTGCGGCATCGCCGCCTTCCTGCTGATCATCCTGTCCGGTTCCGGTCAGAACACCAACGGCAACCTCTACGAGCTCGACGCCATCGCGGCCGCGATCATCGGCGGCACCCTGCTCAGCGGGGGGCGCGGCACCATCACCGGCTCGGTGCTCGGCGTCCTGATCTTCACCACGATCACCAACATCTTCGCCCTGAACAACCTGCAGAGCGACGTCCAGCAGATCGCCAAGGGCGCGATCATCGTCGCCGCCGTGCTGGTCCAGCGCCGTACCGCGAGCACGACCTGAGGAAAGGGTTCACCGCCATGCCAGACATGCCTTTCACGAGCCGCAGAGGACTGCTCTTCGGGGCCGCCGCCGTGTCCGCCGGTGCCCTCGTCACCGGTTGCACCAGCAATGAGACGAAGGACGACGAGCCCGCCGCGAACGACCGGCCGGCGGCCGACGACAAGCCCGGCAAGCAGGTCACCATCGGTTTCGCCGGTCCGCAGGCCGACCACGGCTGGCTCAACGCCATCAACGACAACGCGGAGAAGCGGGCCAAGAAGTACTCCGACGTCACCCTGGAGATCACCGAGGGCTCCAACGACACCGCCCAGCAGATAGGGCAGATCGAGACCCTCATCAACAAGAAGGTCGACGTCCTGGTCGTCCTGCCCGCCGACGGCAAGGCCCTCACCCAGGTCGGCCTCAAGGCGATGCGCGCGGGCATCCCCGTCGTCAACCTGGACCGGGTCTTCAACACCCCGCAGGCGTACCGCTGCTGGATCGGCGGCGACAACTACGGCATGGGCCTCAGCGCCGGCCACTACATCGGCGAGAAGCTCAAGGGGAAGTCGAACGCCCGGGTCATCGAACTGGCCGGCCTGGACAACCTGGAGCTGACCAAGCAGCGCACCCAGGGCTTCGACGACGCGCTGAAGAACTACCCCAACATCAAGAAGGTGGCCCGCCAGGCCGCCGACTTCACCGTCGAGTCGGGACAGGCCAAGATGGCCCAACTTCTGCAGGCGCAGTCGAAGTTCGACGCACTGTGGAACCACGACGACGACCAGGGCGTGGGCGCGCTGCGCGCCATCGACCAGGCCGGACGCGACGACTTCCTGATGGTCGGCGGGGCCGGTGCGCTCTCCGCCTTCCAGGCCATCAAGCAGGACAACGGCGTCCTGAAGGCGACCGTCCTCTACCCGCCGACCATGGCCGCCTCCGCGATCGACCTCGCCCGCGCCCTCGGCCAGGCCAAGGGCGTCAGCGGCCTCGCCGAGTACGAGATCCCCGCGTCCATCACGCTCTACTCGGCCGTGGTGGACAAGGACAACGTCGACCAGTACATGTCCACCGGCTTCAAGTAGGGCGTTTCCGCCGAAGGCGCCCGGTCTCTCGACGGTCCGGGAGCGGAGGCGTCCCGCCCAAGGCGCCCGGTTCCTCGACGGACCGGGCCGCACCCCCCACCGCGCCACGACGAGGAGGACATCGCGTATGGCACAGTCGCAGCAGTCAGAAGGGGCGGACGCACAGCGGCCGGAGCCGGCCGAGGCAGGGCACCAGGGGTCGGCCGAGGCCCCGAGCCGGGAGTCGGCCGAGGCGGCCCCGCCGGAGCCCGCCGAGGCCGCGCAGCCCGGCGGGCGGGCGGCCCGGAAACCGCCGCTGCGTGTCGGCATGATCGGTTACGCCTTCATGGGCGCCGCCCACTCCCAGGGCTGGCGCACCGCGGGCCGCGTCTTCGACCTGCCCCGCGACCCGGTCATGTCCGTGATCTGCGGGCGGAGCGCGACCGCCGTGCGGGCGGCGGCCGACCGGCACGGGTGGGCGAGCACCGAGACCGACTGGCGGGCGCTGATCGAACGGGACGACGTCGACCTCGTCGACATCTGCACCCCGGGCGACAGCCACGCCGAGATCGCCCTGGCCGCCCTCGCCGCCGGCAAGCACGTGCTGTGTGAGAAGCCCCTCGCCAACACCGTCGCGGAGGCCGAGACGATGACCGCGGCGGCCGAAGCGGCCTACCGGAACGGCCAGTTGGCGATGGTCGGCTTCAACTACCGGCGCGTTCCCGCCACCGCGCTGGCCCGCTCCATGGTCGCCGACGGCCGCCTCGGCGCCCTGCGGCACGTGCGGGTGGCGTACCTCCAGGACTGGCTGGTGGACCCGGAGTTCCCGCTGACCTGGCGGCTGAAGAAGGAACTGGCGGGCTCCGGTTCGCTCGGCGACCTGGGCGCCCACATCGTCGACCTGGCGCAGTACCTGGCGGGCGAGCGGCTCGCCGGGGTGTCCGCGCTCACCGAGACCTTCGTACGGGAACGTCCGCTGCCCGGCGGACCGACCAGCGGCCTGTCCGCCGTGTCGGCGAACGGCACCGGACAGGTCACCGTGGACGACGCCGCCGTCTTCACCGGCCGGTTCACCTCCGGCGCCCTCGCCTCCTTCGAGGCGACCCGCTACGCCACCGGCCGCAAGAACGCCCTGCGCATCGAACTCAACGGCTCACGCGGCTCGTTGGCCTTCGACCTGGAGCGTCTCAACGAACTCGCCTACCACGACGGCACGGAACCCGGAGCGCACGCCGGCTTCCGACGCATCCTGGTCACCGAACCCGAGCACCCCTACCTGGAGGCCTGGTGGCCGCCGGGCCACGGGCTCGGCTACGAGCACACCTTCGTCCACCAGGCCCGCGACCTGGTCCACGCCATCGACGAGGGCCGCCGCCCCGAACCCTCCTTCGCCGACGGGCTGCAGGTGCAGCGCGTGCTGGCGGCCGTGGAGGAGAGCGCCGAGAAGAACTCCGTCTACACACCCATCGCGGTCTGAGGAGGCACACGGACATGCCGCGCAGGTTCACACTGTTCACCGGTCAGTGGGCGGACCTCCCGCTCGAAGAGGTCTGCCGCCTCGCCCGCGACTTCGGCTACGACGGGCTCGAACTCGCCTGCTGGGGCGACCACTTCGAGGTCGACAAGGCCCTCGCCGACCCGTCGTACCTCGACTCCCGCCATCAGCTCCTCGACAAGTACGGCCTGAAGTGCTGGGCGATCTCCAACCACCTGGTGGGCCAGGCGGTCTGCGACGCCATCATCGACGAACGCCACCAGGCGATCCTGCCGTCCCGCATCTGGGGCGACGGCGACGCGGAGGGCGTACGGCAGCGGGCCGCCGCCGAGATCGCCGACACCGCGAGGGCCGCGGCCGCCTTCGGCGTCGACACCGTCATCGGCTTCACCGGCTCCGCGATCTGGCACCTGGTCGCCATGTTCCCGCCCGCCCCCGAGTCGATGATCGACCGTGGCTACGAGGACTTCGCCGAGCGCTGGAACCCGATCCTCGACGTCTTCGACGCCGAGGGCGTGCGGTTCGCCCACGAGGTCCACCCGAGCGAGATCGCCTACGACTACTGGACAACCCAGCGCGCTCTGGCGGCGGTCGACCACCGGTCCGCCTTCGGCCTCAACTTCGATCCCTCCCACTTCGTGTGGCAGGACCTCGACCCGGTCGGCTTCCTGTGGGACTTCCGTGACCGGATCTACCACGTCGACTGCAAGGAGGCCCGCAAGCGGCTCGACGGCCGCAACGGCCGCCTCGGCTCCCACCTGCCGTGGGGCGATCCGCGCCGGGGCTGGGACTTCGTGTCGGCCGGTCACGGTGACGTCCCCTGGGAGGACGTCTTCCGGATGCTGCGGTCCATCGACTACCAGGGCCCCATTTCCGTGGAGTGGGAGGACGCCGGCATGGACCGGCTCCAGGGCGCCCCCGAGGCCCTCACCCGGCTCAAGGCGTACGACTTCGAGCCGCCGTCGGCCTCCTTCGACGCGGCGTTCGGCGGCAACGAGTAACCCGACTCCGTTGTCACCGCAGCGAGTTCTTCCGTCACTTCCGGGATGACGGCGCATCCCGGCGTACCCGCACCCGCATGTACAACCGGCCCCTTTCTGGAGGCACCCGTGCACGGGAACGACCGCACCACCAGTACCGTCAGAAACGAGATCCGCAGACGACGCCCGCCCTTCCGCAAGGCATCGCGCTTCGGTGGGACAGGGGCCTTCCGCAAGGCAGCCGCCCTGCTCACCGGGGCCCTGCTGGCCGGCGCGTCCCTCACCCTCACCGCACCGCAGGCCGGCGCAGCCGTCGCCGGCGCGGAAGCCGCTCCGGCGGGAGCTGCCGCCGCGGCCGAGGACTTCCAGCAGGTCACCCTCGCCAAGGGCGAACCGGAGATGGGCGAGCCCATGTCGCTCGCAGTCCTCCCGGACCGCTCGGTCCTGCACACCTCGCGCGACGGCGAGCTCCGTCTCACCGACGCGGCTGGCACCACCCGCCTGGCCGGCAAGCTCGACGTCTACTCCCACGACGAGGAGGGCCTGCAGGGCGTCGGCGTCGACCCGAACTTCACCCAGAACCGCTTCGTCTACCTGTACTACGCGCCCCCGCTGAACACCCCGGCGGGCGACGCCCCCGAGACCGGCACCGCCGCCGACTTCGCTCCCTTCGACGGGGTCAACCGGCTCTCCCGGTTCGTGCTGAACACCGACGGCACCCTCGACAAGGCCAGCGAGAAGCAGATCCTCGACATCCCGGCCTCCCGCGGCCTGTGCTGCCATGTCGGCGGCGACATCGACTTCGACGCGGCGGGCAACCTGTACCTGTCGACGGGCGACGACACCAACCCCTTCCAGTCGGACGGCTTCACGCCCATCGACGAACGGGCGAACCGCAACCCCGCCTTCGACGCCCAGCGTTCGGCCGGCAACACCAACGACCTGCGCGGCAAGATCCTGCGCATCAAGGTGAACGCCGACGGCTCGTACTCCGTCCCGGACGGCAACCTCTTCGCGCCCGGCACGGACAAGACGCGGCCCGAGATCTACGCGATGGGCTTCCGCAACCCGTTCCGCTTCAGCGTCGACAAGAAGACCGGCATCCTCTACGTCGGCGACTACGGCCCCGACGCCGGCGCCGCCGACCCGGCCCGCGGACCGGCCGGCCAGGTCGAGTTCGCACGTGTCACCGGCCCCGGCAACTTCGGCTGGCCGTACTGCACCGGCGCCAACGACGCCTACGTCGACTACGACTTCGCCACCGGCACCTCGGGTGCCGCCTTCGACTGCGCCGCCCCGAAGAACACCTCGCCGCACAACACCGGCCTGACCGACCTCCCGCCGGCCCAGCCCGCCTGGATCCCCTACGACGACGGTTCCTTGCCCGAGTTCGGCACCGGTTCCGAGTCCCCGATGGGCGGCCCGGTCTACCACTACGACCCCGCGCTCGACTCGCCCGTGAAGTTCCCCGAGGCCTACGACGGCGACTTCTTCGCCGGAGAGTTCGGCCGCCGCTGGATCAAACGGATCACCAGCGACGACAACGGCACCGTGCAGTCGATCAACGACGTCCCGTGGACCGGCACCCAGATCATGGACATGGCCTTCGGCCCGGACGGCGCGCTGTACGTCCTCGACTACGGGGTCTCCTGGTTCGGCGGCGACGAGAACTCCGCCCTGTACCGCATCGAGAACGCCACCGACGGCCACTCCCCGGTCGCCCAGGCCGCGGCGAGCCGCACCTCGGGCCAGGCACCACTGAAGGTGAGCTTCTCCTCCGCCGGCACGGCCGACCAGGACGGCGACGCCCTCACCTACAGCTGGGACTTCGGTGACGGCGGCACCTCGACGGCGGCGAACCCGACGCACACGTACCGGAAGAACGGCACCTACACGGCGACCCTGACCGCCAAGGACCCGTCCGGACGCACCGGCAGCGCGAGCGTACAGATCGTGGTCGGCAACACCGCGCCCAAGGTCACCCTCGAACTCCCCAAGGACGGCCAGCTGTTCAGCTTCGGCGACGCGATCCCGTTCAAGGTGAAGGTCACCGACCCGGAGGACGGCACCATCGACTGCGCCAAGGTCAAGGTCACCTTCGTCCTCGGCCACGACAGCCACGGCCACCCCATCACCTCGGCCGACGGCTGCACCGGCACCCTGCAGACCAGCGCCGACGGCGGCCACGACGACGACGCCAACATCTTCGGTGTCGTCAACGCCGAGTACACCGACGGCGGAGGCGGCGGCCAGGCCCCGCTCACCACGCACGACGAGAGCGTGGTCCAGCCCCGGCACCGCCAGGCCGAGCACTTCGGTGACTCCTCGGGCGTCTCGGTCATCGCCAAGGACACCGCGCACGGCGGCAACACGGTCGGTGACATCAACAACGGCGACTGGATCTCCTTCACGCCGTACGTCCTGAGCAACGCCAAGCAGATCACCGCACGCGTCTCCTCGGGCGGCACGGGCGGCACGCTGGAGATCCGCGCCGGGTCCGCGCGGGGCACCCTGCTGGGCAAGGCGACCGTCCCGGTGACCGGCGGCTGGGACACCTTCCAGGACGTCACCGCCAACCTGTCCCGCGCCCCCAGAGGAACCACCACGCTGTTCCTGGTCTTCAAGGGCAGCGGCACCGGAGCCCTGTACGACGTCGACGACTTCGTCTTCACCACGAGCTGAGAGGAGGTGATCCTCATGCGCTCAACCGGACGTGTGAGTACGGCGGTTGTGGGCGCGGCCCTGCTCCTGGGCTGCGTGTCAGGACCCGCGGCCTCCCAACCGGACGCCAGTTCCCGGGTGCTGGTCTTCTCCAAGACGGCCGGCTTCCGGCACGACTCGATCCCAGAAGGCATCGCGGCGGTCAGGGAACTGGGCGAGACAGCCGGCTTCAGGGTCGACGCCACCGAGGACGCGGGCGCGTTCACGACGAGGAACCTGCGGCGGTACGACGCGGTCGTCTTCCTCTCGACGACGGGAGACGTCCTCGACCCCGCCCAGCAGCGCGCCTTCGAGAGCTACATCCACCAGGGCGGCGGATACGTCGGCGTCCACGCGGCCGCCGACACCGAGTACGACTGGGAGTTCTACGGCGGCCTCGCCGGCGCCTACTTCCAGTCGCACCCGGCGATCCAGCCCGCGACGGTGACCGTCGAGGACCGCGCCCATCCTGCGACCTCGGGGCTCCCGGGGGCCTGGGAACGCACCGACGAGTGGTACAACTACCGCTCCAACCCACGGGACCGCGCCCACGTGCTCGCCTCCCTCGACGAGTCGTCGTACACGGGCGGCACCATGAACGGAGACCATCCGATCGCCTGGTGCCAGACCTACCAGGGCGGCCGCGCCTTCTACACGGGCGTCGGCCACACCAAGGAGTCCTACGCCGAACCGGCGTTCCTCCGGCACCTGTTGGGCGGAATCCGGTACGCCACCGGCGAGGCCCAGGCCGACTGCCGGCCGGAGACCGGCTACCGCCCGCTCTTCGACGGCGGCCAGGCTTCCCTCTCCGGCTGGAAGCAGGCCGGCCCGGGCTCCTTCACCCTGGACGCCGACGGCACGCTCACGTCGTCGGGCGGGATGGGGATGCTCTGGTACGCCGAGCAGGGCTTCGGGGCGTACTCCCTGAAGCTCGACTGGAAAATGGCCGGCGCCTCGGGAGACGACAACTCCGGCGTCTTCGTGGGCTTCCCGCCCTCCGACGACCCGTGGTCGGCCGTGAACAACGGCTACGAGATCCAGATCGACGCCACCGACGTCCCGGAGAAGACGACCGGGTCCGTCTACGGCTTCCAGTCCGCCGACCTGGCCAGGCGCGACCGCGCGCTGAATCCGCCGGGGGAGTGGAACACGTACGAGATCCGGGTGGAGGGCGAACGCCTCCGCGTCTGGCTCAACGGCGTGAAGATCAACGATTTCACCAACACCGATCCGGCCCGCAGCCTGGCTGACGGACACCTCGGCATCCAGAACCACGGAGCCGACGACCAGGTGGCGTTCCGCG
Organism: Streptomyces sp. NPDC050287; assembly: GCF_044459385.1. Lineage (NCBI taxonomy): Bacteria > Bacillati > Actinomycetota > Actinomycetes > Kitasatosporales > Streptomycetaceae > Streptomyces > Streptomyces sp. NPDC050287. Next base: position 780,474 of record NZ_JBITIY010000003.1, read on the forward strand.
ACATCCGGATCAAGGAACTGCCCGCGAAGTCCCCGGCACGCACGGCTTCGCAGGGCGACTGAGCGACGGCGGGCGGAGGACGCCGGACCTCCGCCCGCCGTCATCTTCCCCCTCGGGGGTGCGTACGTCGTGCTCCGGCCGTCGTGCTCCGGCCGTCGTGCTCCGTACGTCCTGCTCCGGCCGTCGTGCTTCGGCCGTCGTGCTTCGTACGTCGTGCTTCGGCCGTCGTGCTTCGGCCGTCGTGTTCGAGAAGGAGGCTGCCCATGTCCGCGTCCGTTTCCGCACCGCGTGTCGGTGTCTGGCTGATCGGCGCCCGAGGCTCCGTCGCCACCACCGTCGTCGCCGGCTGCGCCGCGCTGACCGCGGGGCTGCACCCGCCCACCGGCCTGGTCACAGAGACCCCCGCGTTCGCCGACAGCGGCCTGCCGGCCCTGGCGTCGTTGGTCTTCGGCGGCCACGACACGGTGGACTGCCCCCTGCCCAAACGCGCCGAGGCCCTCGCGGCGGGCGGCGTCCTGCCACCCGGCCTCCCGACGGCGGTCGAGGCCGAACTCGCCGCCGCCGACCGGGAGATCCGGCCGGGCGGCCCCCTCCCCGGCGACGCGCGCGACGAGGAAGAACTCATCACCGCGTTCGCCGCGGACATCCAGGACTTCGTACGACGCCACGGGCTGGCCCGGGCCGTGGTGGTGAACGTCGCCTCCACCGAACCCGCGGCCACCGGCACGGCCCTGCCGCCCAGTTCGCTGTACGCGGCTGCGGCCTTGCGCGCGGGCTGCCCGTACGTCAACTTCACCCCTTCGACGGGTCTGCACCACCCGGCACTGGCGGCCCCGGCCACGGTGAGCGGGCTGCCGTACGCGGGGCGCGACGGCAAGACCGGCCAGACCCTGCTGCGCTCCGTACTGGGCCCGATGTTCGCGCAGCGGGCGCTCGCCGTGCGGGCCTGGTCCGGCACGAACCTGCTGGGCGGCGGAGACGGCGCCGCCCTCGCCGACCCGGACGCCGCGGCGGCGAAGAACGCCGGCAAGGAAAGGGTGCTGGCCGACACCCTCGGCACGGTCCCCGAGGGCGAGGTGCACATCGACGACGTCCCCGTACTCGGCGACTGGAAGACCGCCTGGGACCACATCGCCTTCGACGGCTTCCTCGGCGCCCGCATGATCCTCCAGACCACCTGGCAGGGCTGCGACTCGGCCCTCGCCGCACCCCTGATCCTCGACCTGGCCCGCCTGACGGCCCGCGCCCACGAACGCGGCCTGACCGGCCCCCTGTCCGAACTGGGCTTCTACTTCAAGGACCCGGTCGGCGAAGGGCCCGCGGCACTGGGGGAGCAGTACGCGGCACTGGTGGGGTTCGCGGAACGGTTGCGGGGCGCTGTCCAAGGGGCGGTCGAGCGCACGGAAGGGGACCGGTGAGCGGGTCCGGGGCGAGGTCCGCGCAAGGGCAGGCCTGGGCCGAACTACTGCGCCTCCCGGCCCTGTTCACCGTCCCCGGTGACGCTCTCGCCGGCGCCGCCGCGACCGGCGCGAGCGCTCGCCCCCGCACCCTCCTCGCCATCGGCTCGTCCCTGTGCCTGTACGAGGCCGGCATGGCCCTCAACGACTGGGCCGACCGGGCCGAGGACGCCGTGGAGCGCCCGCACCGCCCCCTCCCGTCCGGCCGCATCCGCCCCACCGCGGCCCTCACGGCGGCCTGCGCCTTCACGGGCGTCGGTCTGGCCCTGGCGGCGGGCGCCGGCCGCCCCGCCCTCGCCGTCGCGGTCCCGCTGGCAGCGACCGTCTGGGCATACGACCTCAGCCTGAAGCACACCCCGGCCGGCCCTTTCGCCATGGCGACGGCCCGCGGCCTTGACCTGCTCCTCGGCGCGGCGGCGGCCACCGGCGGGGCGGCCGCACACCGCGTCCGCCAAGCCCTTCCCTCGGCTGTCCTGCTGGGCGCGCACACTCTCGCCGTCACCACCGTGTCGCGTCGGGAAACCCATGGTGGCTCACCCCTGGCTCCCCTCGCGGCGCTGGCCACCACCACCGTCCTGACACGTCTCCTGACCCACCGGCCCACCACCGGGCCTGGCGCGCCCAGGCCGGCCACTCCCGCACTCACCGTCGCCGGTGCCCTGCGGGCAGCACTCCCCGCCACCTACGCCGCGACGGTCGCCCGCCCCTACTTCCACGCGGTCCTCAACCCGTCACCTCCGCTCACCCAACGAGCCGTCGGCGGCGGCATCCGCGCGATGATCCCGCTCCAGTCCGCTCTCTCCGCCCGCTCCGGCGCGACCGTCACCGCGCTGCTCACCGCGGCCCTGGCCCCGCTCGCCGCGAGGTTCGCGAGGAAGGTGAGCGTCACATGACCCCGGAACCCCAGCGTCGCATGACCCCTGAACCCCAGCGCAACATGACCCCGGAACCCCAAGCCCGCCACCCCGAACCCACCCCCGACGCCCCCACCCCAAGCTCCGCCCCTCTCCGCTTCGGCTACGGAACCAACGGCCTCGCCGACCTCCGGCTCGACGACGCCCTCGACCTGCTCGCCGACCTCGGCTACGACGGGGTCGGACTGACCCTCGACCACATGCACCTCGACCCGCTCGCCCCGGACCTCGCCGTGCGCACCCGGCGCCTCGCGCACCGGCTGGACGCGCTCGGACTGGCAGTCACCGTCGAGACGGGCGCCCGCTATGTGCTCGACCCGCGCCGTAAGCACGGCCCCTCCCTGCTGGACCCCGACCCCGACGACCGCGCCCGACGCGCCGGCCTGCTGGTCCGCGCCGTCCAGGTCGCCGCCGACCTCGGTGCCCACGCCGTCCACTGCTTCAGCGGGATCACCCCGGCCGGCACCGACGAGGACACCGCGTGGAAGCGCCTCGCCGAGACACTCACCCCCGTCCTGGAGGCCGCCACCACCGCCGGCGTCCCGCTGGCCGTCGAACCCGAACCCGGTCACCTCCTCGCCACCCTCGCGGACTTCCACCGGCTGCGCCGTACCCTCGGCGACCCGGAGCCCCTCGGCCTGACCCTCGACATCGGTCACTGCCAGTGTCTGGAGCCGCTGCCGCCCGCCGACTGCGTACGCGCCGCCGCTCCCTGGCTGCGCCACGTCCAGATCGAGGACATGCGCCGCGGTGTCCATGAGCACCTCCCGTTCGGGGACGGGGAGATCGACTTCCCGCCCGTACTCGCCGCCCTCGCCGCCACCGGCTACCAGGGCCTGACCGTCGTCGAACTGCCCCGCCACTCCCACGCGGGCCCCCACTTCGCCGAACTCTCCCTCCCGTTCCTCCGTCACGCAGCGGCGCCCTCACAAGGGAGCACCCCATGACCCACGCGCACGCCCACCCGGCGTACCCGGACGGCACCCAGGGCACCACCCTCGCCCGCGTCGCGCCGTCCGACCTGCACCGCCGGCTTGCCGCCGACCTCTCCGAAGCCGCCCGCGCCTGGCTGGACCAGGCCCTCGACGAGGCCGCCACCCACCCCGGCACCCACGGCCCCGTCTCCGTATGGGAGCTGCGGCTCGCCGAGGCCGGACGGCGCTGCGGCCCGGAGCACGCCGACGCCGTCCGCGTCCTCATCCTGCACGCGGCCCGCGCCGACGCGGACGCCCTGACCCGCGTCTATGTCCAGGGCACCGCCGCCGAACGCCGCGCCGTCCTGTACGCCCTGCCCCACCTCGTGTCCGGCCCCGAAGCCCTCCCACTCGTCGAGGACGCCCTGCGCACCAACGACACCCGTCTCCTGGCGGCCGCCGTCGGCCCCTACACCGCCCGGCACCTGCCGGCCCACGCCTGGCGGCACGCCGTCCTGAAGTGCCTGTTCACCGGTGTGCCCGTGGACGAGGTGGCGGACCTGGAACGCCGCGCCCACGGCGACACGGAACTCGCCCGGATGCTCGGCGACTACGCAGCCGAACGCACCGCCGCGGGCCGTGCCGTGCCCGACGACCTGCACCGCGTCCTGACCCTGACCGGCCCCACGCCCACGCCGCCCGCCGACCCCGGCATCCGCGGCTTCGACGGCAAGGAGTCCTGATGCGCCTCTTCGACCCCCACATCCACATGACGTCCCGCACCACCGACGACTACGAGGCGATGCGCGCCGCCGGCGTCCTCGCCGTCGTCGAGCCGTCCTTCTGGCTCGGCCAGCCCCGCACATCTCCCGCCTCCTTCCTCGACTACTTCGACTCCCTCCTGGGCTGGGAGCCCTTCCGTGCCGCCCAGTACGGCATCGCCCACCACTGCACGATCGCCCTCAACCCCAAGGAGGCGAACGACCCGCGCTGTGTGCCCGTCCTCGACGAACTTCCCCGGTATCTCGTCAAGGACCAGGTGGTGGCCGTCGGCGAGATCGGCTACGACTCGATGACGCCGGCCGAGGACACCGCCCTGGCCGCACAGCTCCAACTCGCCGCGGACCACGCCCTGCCCGCCCTCGTCCACACCCCGCACCGCGACAAACTCGCCGGCCTGCGCCGCACCCTGGACGTCGTCGCGGAGTCCGCCCTGCCGCCCGAGCGGGTCCTGGTCGACCACCTCAACGAGACCACCGTCAAGGAGGCCAAGGACAGCGGCTGCTGGCTGGGCTTCTCCGTGTATCCGGACACCAAGATGGACGAGGAACGGATGGTCACGATCCTCCAGGAGTACGGCCCCGAGAAGGTGCTCGTGAACTCCGCCGCCGACTGGGGCAGAAGCGATCCCCTCAAGACCCGCAAAGTCGCCGACGCGATGCTCGCGCACGGCTTCACCGACGACGACGTGGACCGCGTGCTGTGGCGCAACCCCGTCGACTTCTACGGACTCAGCGGCCGTCTGGTCCTGGACCTCACGGACACCCCCGCCACCCACGAGGGCAACTCCGTGCTGCGCGGCGGGGAGTGAGCCATGCGCTTCAGGCATCCCGACGGCAGCGTCGTCCACCTCGCCTACTGCACCAACGTCCACCCCGCCGAAACCCTCGAAGGCGTCCTCGCGCAACTCCGCGACCACTGCGAACCCGTGCGCCGCCGCCTGGGCCGCGACCGACTCGGCATCGGGCTGTGGCTCGCCAAGGACGCCGCGCACGCCCTCGTCAGCGACCCGTCCGCCTTGCGCGGACTGCGCACCGAACTCGACCGGCGCGGCCTCGAGGTCGTCACCCTCAACGGCTTCCCCTATCAGGGCTTCGGCGCCGAAGAGGTCAAGTACCGGGTGTACACACCCGACTGGGCCGACCCCGAACGCCTCGACCACACCACGTCGCTGGCCCGAGTCCTCGCCGGACTCCTGCCCGACGACGTCACCGAGGGCAGCATCTCCACCCTTCCGCTCGCCTGGCGCACCGCCTATGACGAGCAACGCGCCGAACAGGCCCGCGACGCCCTGACCGCTCTCGCCGAACGCCTCGACGCCCTGGAGGAACTCACCGGCCGCTCCATCCGGCTCGGTCTGGAGCCGGAACCCGGCTGCGTCGTCGAGACCACGCACGACGCCATCGCCCCGCTGACAGCGATCGCGCACGACCGGATCGGCGTCTGCGTCGACACCTGTCACCTCGCCACCTCCTTCGAAGACCCGCACACCGCCGTCGACGCGCTCACCGCCGCCGGCATCCCCGTCGTCAAGTCCCAGCTCTCGGCCGCCCTGCACGCCGAACACCCGCACCTCCCCGAGGTCCGCGAGGCCCTCGCCGCCTTCGACGAACCCCGCTTCCTGCACCAGACCCGCACTACGGCCGCCGCCGGACTGCGCGGCACCGACGACCTCGGCGAGGCCCTCGCCGGCGACACCCTGCCCGACGCGGGACCCTGGCGTGCCCACTTCCACGTCCCCCTGCACGCGGCCCCCGCCGCACCCCTCACCTCCACGCTCCCCGTCCTCAAGGCCGCACTGACCCGGCTCGTCGGCGGCCCGCACCCGCTCACCCGCCATCTGGAGGTCGAGACCTACACCTGGCAGGCGCTCCCGCCCGAGCTCAGGCCCCGCGGCCGGACCCAGCTCGCCGACGGCATCGCCGCCGAACTCGCCCTCGCCCGCGACCTGTTGACCGACCTCGGCCTGAAGGAGCTGCCGTGAACCACCCGGCCGAAGCACGGCCCACTCCTCTTCTCGTCCTGGATGTCGTAGGCCTCACCCCCCGTCTCCTCGATCACATGCCCCACCTCAAGGCACTCGGCCAGTCCGGCTCCCGCGCCGCCCTCGGCACCGTGCTGCCAGCTGTCACCTGCGCCGCCCAGTCCACCTTCCTCACCGGCACCCACCCGTCGGAGCACGGCATCGTCGGCAACGGCTGGTACTTCCGCGAACTCGGCGACGTACTCCTGTGGCGGCAGCACAACGGTCTGGTGGCCGGGGACAAGCTCTGGGACGCCGCCCGCCGCGCCCACCCCGGCTACACCGTCGCCAACATCTGCTGGTGGTACGCCATGGGCGCCGACACCGACATCACCGTCACCCCCCGTCCGGTCTACTACGCCGACGGCCGCAAAGAGCCCGACTGCTACACGCGGCCCGCCGATCTGCACGACGAACTCACCGAGAAACTCGGCACCTTCCCCCTCTTCCACTTCTGGGGACCCGGCGCGGACCTGGTCTCCAGCCAATGGATCATCGACGCGACCCGGCACATCACACACACCCGGCACCCCGACCTGACGCTCTGCTACCTCCCCCATCTCGACTACGACCTGCAGCGCTACGGCCCCGACGACCCGCGCTCCCTGAAGGCTGCCGCCGACCTGGACGTCGCCCTCGCCCCGCTGCTGGACGACGCCCGCGCCGAGGGCCGCACCGTCGTCGCGCTGTCCGAGTACGGCATCACCCGCGCGGACCGTCCCGTCGACATCAACCGCGCCCTGCGCCGTGCCGGACTGCTGGAGGTGCACACGCAGGACGGCATGGAGTACCTCGACCCGATGGCCTCCCGCGCCTTCGCGGTCGCCGACCACCAGATCGCCCACGTCTACGTCCGCCGGCCCGAGGACCTCGACGCCACCCGGGCCGCCCTCGACGGACTGCCCGGCATCGAGCGACTCCTCGACGACGAGGGCAAGAAGGACCACCACCTGGACCATCCGCGCTCGGGCGAACTGGTCGCCGTCGCGGAACCGGACGCCTGGTTCACGTACTACTACTGGCTCGACGACGCCCACGCGCCCGACTTCGCGCAACTCGTCGAGATCCACCGCAAACCCGGCTACGACCCGGTCGAACTCTTCATGGATCCGCTCGACCCCTATGTGAAGGTCAAGGCGGCGACGGCGCTGGCCCGCAAGAAACTCGGGCTGCGCTACCGCATGGCGGTCGTGCCCCTGGATCCCTCACCTATTCGAGGCAGCCACGGCCGCCTTCCCGCGAGCGACGACGACGGTCCGCTCCTCATCTGCTCCACCCCCCGCGCTGTCGGCGACCGCGTCGCGGCCACCGATGTGAAAGCACTCCTGCTCCGACTGGCCGGTCTGGCCTGACCCGTTCAGACCTGACCTGTTCAGACCCGTCAGCCCTGTTCTGACTGGTCACCAGTGAAGCACTCACCACTGACAACGCCCTCCGACACATGGGAGTTCCAGACATGAGCCGCATGTCCCCGACCGATCCCGAACTCACCCACCGCCTCACCAGACGAGGCATGCTCGGCGTCGCCGCGGGCGCCACCGCCGCCGCCCTGCTGGGCGCGGCAGCCACTCCCGCGACCGCCGCCACCGACACCTCGGCCGCCGCCGCGGGCCGCGGCCGCCCCGTCCTGCCTCCCGGCCGGCTCGGCATCCAGCTCTACAGCCTGCGGGACAAGGTCTCCACGCTGGGCTTCGCGCCCGTCTTCGCCGAACTGGAGAAGTACGGGTACGACGAGGTCGAGTTCGCCGGCTACACCCAGGGCTCGGCGGGTCCGATCACGCTCGCGCAGCTCAAGCGGCTGGCACGCGACCACGGCCTCAACCCGATCGGCAGCCACGTCGGCTACTACGCCGACGACCCGAACGCCTACACGTTCGCCCAGAACCTCACCAAGGTCCTCGACGACGCGCAGGCCCTCGGCCTCAAGCACATCGGCACCGCCTCCGGCCCGTTCCGCTACGGCTCCACGGTCGACGCGTGGAAGCGGGCGGCCGAGGAGTTCAACACCTACGGCGCCGCGGCGAAGGCACGCGGCATGAAGTTCTACCAGCACAACCACTCGGAGGAGTTCTCCTTCGCCACCGACAACCCCAAGGTCCGGCTCTACGACGTGCTGCTCGCCGAGACCGACCCCGACCTCGTCTACCTGGAGATGGACATCTTCTGGGCGTACTCGGGCCAGTTCCGCTTCTCCAAGCGGCCCGACGGCACGCCCGCGCCCTTCGAGCCGCTGGACTACGTCCTCAGGCAGCCCCACCGTTACCCGCTCTTCCACGTCAAGGACGGGGTGAGCGACCCCGCCAACACGTACGGCTACCGCATGACCGATGTCGGCGACGGTGACATCGACTACCAGCGGTTCATCTCCGCCGTGACCCGGCTGCGCGGGGAACGGCCGGCCCACCACTGGCAGGCCGAGCACGACAACCCGACCGAGTCCTTCACCTTCGCCCGTCGTTCGAGTGCCCATCTGCACTCGCTGCGGGAGAAGTGCTGACACCTCGCCGCCGGACACGCGAGGAGGCCCTCCCCACCGGTGGGGAGGGCCTCCTCGCATACCCGGCGGATCAGCCCGCGGTCGGGGTCACCTGGGACGTCCGCCCGGGCTGGCGCAGCAGCAGCGCGATCGCCGCCGCCACCAGCGACACACCGCCGGCCAGCGCGTACGCGCCGTTGTAGCCCCAGGCGGCGACCACCATGGAGCCGAGACCGCCGCCGAACAGACCGCTGATCAGTTTGCCGCTGTACACCAGCCCGTAGTTGGTGGCGTTGTAGTTCTCCCCGAAGTAGTCCGGCGTCAGCGCCGCGAACAGCGGATAGAAGGCGCCGCCGCCGAAGCCGGAGAGGAACGCGAAGAACAGGAACAGCCACTCGCTCCGCACGTCCCCGGCCCAGATCACGCCGAACTGGGCCAGCCCCAGAACGACGATCACGAACACCAGGGTGGACTTGCGCCCCCACCTGTCGGACAGCCAGCCCACCACACCGCGCCCGACGCCGTTGATGACCGCCATGACACCCATCGAGGAGGCGGCGACCAGCGGGCCGAACCCGATGTCCTTGGCGAAGTCGACCTGGAAGGAGATCCCGAAGATCGACACGCCGGCGGTCAGCACGATGGACAGCCACATCAGCGGCAGCATGCCCGTCCTGATGGCTTCCTTCGGCGTGTACTGCCGTACCGCGGGAGGGTTCTTGGCGAGGCTCGTGGCGTTCTTCACGTCGCCGGAGAACGTCAGCGGGTCCACGTCGGCAGGCCACCAGTTCTTCGGCGGGTCCTTGAAGAAGAAGGCGCAGCCGAAGACGACGATCACGACGTAGCAGCCGATGAGGTCCAGCACGCGGTGGTAGTTCGCGGTGTCGAAGCCGTAGTTGAAGACGAAGATGAACGGCAGCGACCCGTACGCGAATCCTCCGTTGACGAAGCCGGTCCGGGCGCCCCGCCGCTCGGGGAACCACTTGCCGACCATGTTGATGCAGGTCGCGTAGACCAGGCCGGCGCCGATGCCGCCGATGACGCCGAACCCGAGGATCGCGAGCCACACGTCGCCCATGTGTGACAGGGCGAGGAACCCGACGACGCACAGGAAAGAGCCGATGTACATCGCTTTGCGGGCTGTCAGGATGCCCTTCTCGCGCAGCCAGCCCGCCGGGAACGCGATACCGGCCTGGAAGAACACCCAGACGCTGAGGATCCAGAAGGTGTTGCTCTGCGTCCAGCCGTGGGCGTGGGAGAGGGTGTCCTCCGCCGAGCCGTACGCGTACTCGAAGACGCTGATGGCCATCATGGCGATCCAGGGCAGGTACACCATGAGCTTGCGGGAGTGACCGAGGATGTCCCGGTCGGTCTCGCCGACGCGGTAGACGCGGCCGCGCGCGTCGGTCACTTCACGGTAGGGACGGTGCGCGGCGTCGGGGTGGGCCGACCTGCTGTTCGTTGCGTAGGGATCTGCCGTCATATCACGCCATTTCCTCGCCGAGCGGGTGCGGATTGGGGACGATGCGGCGACGGGGCTGGGGCCTGCCGGGGGCCTTCAGGAAGAGGGCCAGGACGGCGGAGGCCAGGCCGATGGAGCCGGCCAGGGCGAACGCGCCCTCGTAGTCCCAGGCGCCGACCACGATGGAGCCGACGCCGGAGCCCACGAGCCCCGAGATCAGCTTCGAGCTGTAGACCATGCCGTAGTTGGAGGCGTTGTTGTTCTCGCCGAAGTAGTCCGCCGTCATGGCCGCGAACAGCGGGAAGATCGCGCCGCCGCCGAAGCCGGAGACCATGGAGCAGAACAGGAAGAACGGCATGCTGCCCATCTGGCCGGAGATCAGCACGCCGAACTGCGCGGTCCCCAGCACCAGGCACACGATGATCAGTGTGTGGCGGCGGCCGAACTTGTCGGAGATCCAGCCGATCACGCCGCGTCCGGTGCCGTTGACGATGGCCTTCAGGGACATCGCCGTGGCCACGATGCCGCCGGCGAAGCCCATGTCCTTGCCGAACGGCACCTGGAACGCGATGCCGAAGATATTGATCCCCGCCGTGCACAGCAGACAGAACCACATCATCCACAGGACGGGCGTACGGGCCGCCTCCTTGGGCGTGTACTGCTTGACCGCCGGAGGGTTCTTCTCCAGCGCGCGCCGGATCTTCGGGTCGTCGGTGAGCCTGAGCGGGTCGACGTTTGCGGGCCACCAGTTCTTCGGCGGGTCCTTGAAGAACCACCCCGCGAACGCCACCACGGCGCAGCAGATCAGGCCCACCGTCACCAGGACGTTCTCGTAGTTGCTCAGGTCCATGTACGAGGTGAACAGGAACACGAAGGGCACCGAGCCGTAGGCGAAGCCGCCGTTGACCATGCCGGTCTTGCCGCCCTTGCGCTCCGGATACCACTTGCCGACCATGTTCACGCAGGTCGCGTAGACGAGTCCGGCACCGATGCCGCTGCACATGCCGAAACCGAGGTAGGCGACGACCACGTTCGGCGCGAACGCGAGCGAGAGATACCCCAGGATCGTGCCCAGCGCGCCGAGCATCATCGCGTACCGCGCGGGCAGCTTGCCGCTCTCGCGCAGCTGCCCGGCCGGGAAGGCCACGGCCGCCTGGAAGAACACCCAGACGCCCATCAGCCAGAAGATGTGCCCACTGCTCCACAGATGGGCCTCGTGCAGGGTGTCCTCGGCGGAGGTGAACGCGTACTCCGAGGAGCTGATGCCCAGCATGCCCATCCACGGGAAGAGCACCATGGTCCATCGTGGCCGTCCCATGATGTCCCGGTCGGTCTCTCCGAGCCGGTACACGCGGCCGTTGCGGTCCGTCACCTCCCTGTGGGGAACGGATGTCGAGAGGTCGGTGGTTGTCATGTGTGTGTCGCACCCCTTGCGTCGAAAGCTCTGGCCAGCGCCCCCTGTCCAATGCCTTTCGTGTGCGCACGGGTCCCGGGGCCGGCCGACGCGCACCGCCGGCCGACCCCGCGTCCACCTACGTCATGAACCGCCTCCCAACATCCCGCCCGTCTCCCGCCACCGCCCTACCGGAGGGCCTTCGGCCCCCAGCCTTTCTGCCGCCCGCGCCCACCGATACTTCGCACCCAGCACGGCCACCGGCTTCTCCGTCGTGTACGGGTACGCCACGACTCCGCGCTCGTACAGGTACTGGCAGGCCTCCTCGACCTCGACGTCGCCCGCGAGCGAGGCCACCACGGGCTTCTCGATGCCACGCTCCCGGAACTCGGCCACCACGCGCGCGGTGAGCTCCGCGAAGACCATCGGGGGAGTGACGATGGTGTGCCAGTAGCCGAGGACGAGCGCGTGGATGCGCGGGTCCTCAAGGCCCAGGCGGATCGTCGCCTCGTACGTCGACGGCGGCTCGCCCCCGGTGATGTCCACCGGGTTGCCCGCGGCCCCGAAGGGCGGGATGAACTTCCGGAACGCCTCGTCCAGGTCCGGCGGGATCTCCATGAGGGACAGCCCGTTGTCGGTGACGGCGTCCGAGAGCAGGACGCCGCTGCCCCCGGCGCCCGTGATGATGACGATGTTGTCGCCCTGGGGAGCGGGCAGAACGGGCAACCCGCGCGCGTACTCCAGCATGTCGTTCAGACCCGGCGCCCGGATGACACCGGCCTGCCTCAGGATGTCGTCGTACACGGCGTCGTCGCCCGCCAGCGCCCCGGTGTGCGACCCGGCGGCCTTCGCCCCCGCCGCCGTACGGCCCGCCTTGAGGACGACGACCGGCTTCTTCGGTACGGTCGCCCGCGCGGCCCGCACGAAGGCGCGGCCGTCCTTGAGGTCCTCCAGGTGCATCGCGATGCACTGGGTGTTCGGGTCCTCGCCGAACCAGGTCAGCAGGTCGTCCTCGTCCAGGTCCGACTTGTTGCCGAGGCCGACGATCGCCGACACGCCCGTCTTGGTGGTCCGCGCGAAGCCCAGGATGGCCATCCCGATGCCACCGGACTGGGAGGTCAGCGCGACGCCGCCCTTGACGTCGTACGGCGTGCAGAACGTGGCGCACAGGTCCTGCCACGTCGAGTAGTAGCCGTAGATGTTCGGCCCCAGCAGCCGGATGCCGTACCGTTCGGCGATCGCCACGATCTCGGCCTGGAGGGCGTGTTCACCGGTCTCCGCGAACCCGGAGGGGATCAGTACGGCGTTCGGGATCTTCTTGCGTCCCACCTCCTCCAGGGCCGCGGCCACGAACTTGGCGGGGATCGCGAAGACCGCCACATCCACCTCACCGGGAACGTCCGTGACACTCTTGTACGCCTTGCGGCCCAGAATGTCATCGGCCTTGGGGTTCACCGGATGGATCTCCCCGGCGAAACCACCGTCGACGAGGTTGCGCATCACCGAGTTGCCGATCTTGCCCTGCTCGTTGGAGGCGCCGATCACCGCGACCGAACGGGGCTGCATCAGGCGGCGCATGGAGGTGAGGATCTCGTCCCGCGTGTACTGCCGGCGCGGTGGCGGCTGGGACTCGGCGAGGATGACCCGGATGTCCGCGGCGACCGCGCCCTGTGGTGTCGCGATCACCGGGTTGAGGTCCACCTCCGCGATCTCCGGGAAGTCCGCGACCAGTTGGGACACCCGCCGGATCTGCTCGGCGACCGCCCACCGGTCCACGGCCGGCCCGCCGCGCACCCCGCGCAGGATCTCCGCCGCCCGGATCGAGTCCAGCATGGACAGCGCCTCGTCGGCGTCCACCGGCGCGAGCCGGAAGGTGACGTCCTTGAGGACCTCGACCAGCACCCCGCCCAGCCCGAACGCGACGACCTTCCCGAACGTCGGGTCCGTCACCGCGCCGACGATGACCTCCTGACCCTTCGGCAGCAACTCCTGCACCTGTACGCCCTTGATGCGGGCATCCGCGTCGTACGCGCGCGCGTTGTCGATGATGGTGTGGAACGCGGCCTTCACGTCCGCCGCACCCTCGACGCCGACGATCACCCCGCCGGCGTCCGTCTTGTGCAGGATGTCCGGGGAGACGATCTTCATCACGACCGGCCCGCCGAAGCGCGCCGCGAACGCCACCGCCTCGTCGACGTCGGTCGCCAGCTCCTCACCGGGTACGGCGATCCCGTACGCGTCTGCGATCACCTTGCCCTCGGGCGCGGTCAGCGCGGCGCGTCCCTCGGCCCGCACGGAGTCGAGCAGCGCGCGCACCCTCAGGGCGCGGTCTTCGGCCATCACGTCAGATCACTCCGTTCGACTTGAGCAGGCGCAGCTCCTCGTCGCCGAGACCGAGCTCGCCGACGTACACCTCTTCGTTGTGCTCGCCCAGCAGGGGTGAACTGGTCACCTCCACGGGGGAGTCGGAGAGCTTGAGCGGGCTGCCCACGGTCGTGAACTCGCCGCGCTCGGGGTGCGGCACGGTGACGACCATCTCGTTGGCGACCAGCGAGCGGTCCTCGATGATCTCCTTGGTGGACAGGATCGGACCGCACGGGATGTTGTGGGCGTTGAGTTTCTCCAGCACCTCCCACTTGGGCAGGGTCGAGGACCACTCCTCGATCAGCTGGAACATCTTGTTGAGCTTCGGCAGCCGGGCCTCGGGGGTGGCCCACTCGGGGTCCTGGGCCAGTTCGGGCCGGCCGATGAGCTCGCTGATGGGCTGCCAGCCGACCGGCTGCACGATGACGTACACGTAGTCGTTGGGGCCGCCCGGCGCGCACTTGACCGCCCAGCCGGGCTGGCCGCCGCCGGACGCGTTTCCGGACCTGGGAACCTCGTCGCCGAAGTCGTCGTTGGGATATTCAGCGAGCGGGCCGTGTGCCAGGCGCTGCTGGTCGCGCAGCTTCACCCGGCAGAGGTTGAGCACAGCGTGCTGCATGGCCACATTGACCCGCTGACCGCGCCCGGTGTTCTCCCGCTGGTACAGCGCCGCGAGAATCCCCGCCACGGCGTGGATGCCCGTGCCCGAGTCCCCGATCTGGGCCCCCGTCGCCAGCGGTGGCCCGTCCTCGAAACCGGTGGTCGCCATCGACCCGCCCATGGCCTGAGCGACGACCTCGTACGCCTTGAAGTCGGTGTACGGGCCGTCCCCGAACCCCTTGATGGAGGCATAGACGATCCGCGGATTGATCTCCTGGATGCGGTCCCAGGTGAAGCCCATGCGGTCGACCGCGCCCGGCCCGAAGTTCTCGACCATGACGTCGGAGCGCCGGATCAGTTCGGTGAGGATCTCCTTGCCGCGTTCGGTCTTGGTGTTGAGGGTGATGCTCCGCTTGTTGCAGTTGAGCATCGTGAAGTAGAGGGAGTCGACGTCCGGGAGGTCACGCAACTGCTTGCGCGTGATGTCACCGGTCGGCGCCTCCAGCTTGACGACGTCCGCGCCGAGCCAGGCGAGGAGCTGTGTCGCTGAGGGTCCGGACTGGACGTGCGTCATGTCCAGGACACGGATGCCTTCAAGCGCCTTGGTGGACGTACCGGTCATGGGGGGCACCTCACTTGTACATCGTCTGGTTCATGGTTCCGGGGGCGTACGCGTCCGGGTCGACCCAGACGTTGATCAGCGAGGGCTTGCCCGACTCGCGGGCCCGGCGCAGCGCGGGGCCGATGTCGGCGGGGTCGCGGACCTCCTCGCCGTAACCGCCCAGCATCTGGGCGAACTTGTCGTAGTGGACGTCGCCGAGGGTGTTGCCGATCCGCTCGCGTTCCTGGCCGTACTTCTGGGCCTGGCCGTAGCGGATCTGGTTCATGGAGGAGTTGTTGCCGACGATGCCGACGAAGGGGAGGCCGTAGCGGACGAGGGTCTCGAAGTCCCAGCCGGTGAGGGAGAAGGCGCCGTCGCCGAAGAGGGCCACCACCTCCTTGTCGGGCCGTGCCTGCTTGGCCGCGAGCACGAAGGGGACGCCGACGCCGAGGGTGCCGAGCGGGCCCGGGTCCATCCAGTGCCCGGGGGACTTGGGCTGCACGACCTGCCCGGAGAAGGTGACGATGTCGCCGCCGTCACCGATGTAGACCGAGTCCTCGGTGAGGAAGTCGTTGATCTCGCTGACCAGGCGGTACGGGTGGATCGGTGAGGCGTCGGACTTCAGGCTGGGCAGCCGCTTCTCGATGGCGGTCTGCTCGGCGGCCCGCAGCTCGTCGAGCCACTCCTTGCGCCGGGACGCCCCGCCGTTGACGCGTCCCGAGGCGGCCTCCGCCACGGACTTGAGCACGAGCCCGGCGTCGCCGACGATCCCGAGGTCGATGTCGCGGTTCTTGCCGACCGTGCGGTAGTCGAGATCGATCTGCACGACGGTCGCGTCCGGGGAGAGTCGCTTGCCGTAGCCCATGCGGAAGTCGAAGGGCGTACCGACGATCACGATGACGTCGGCGTTGGAGAAGGCGTACCGGCGCGACAGCTGGAAGTGGTGCGGGTCGCCGGGCGGCAGCGTGCCGCGGCCCGCGCCGTTCATGTAGGCGGGGATGTTGAGGGTGCGGACGAGATCGATGGCCGCCTCGGTGCCCCGGGTCGTCCACACCTGGCTGCCCAGCAGGATGGCCGGCTTCTCCGCGTGCACCAGCAGGTCGGCGAGTTTCTCGATGGCCTCGGGGTCGCCGGCCGAGCGGGTGGAGGCGCGGTAGGCGCCGGCCTTCGGTACGCGCGCCTTGGCCACCGGGACCTTCGCGTCGAGGACGTCGCGCGGGATCTCCAGGAAGGAGGGGCCGGGCGAGCCGTGGTAGCACTCGCGGAACGCCATGGACACCATGTCCGCCGCGCGGGCCGTGTCCGGCACGGCCGCCGCGAACTTGGTGATCGGGGCCATCATGTCGACGTGCGGCAGGTCCTGCAGGGACCCCATCTTGTGCTGACTGAGCGCCCCCTGGCCGCCGATCAGCAGCATCGGGGACTCCGCGCGGAAGGCGTTGGCGACACCGGTGACGGCGTCGGTGGTGCCAGGACCCGCGGTGACGACCGCGCAACCGGGCTTGCCGGTGATGCGTGCGTAGCCGTCGGCGGCGTGGGCGGCGACCTGCTCGTGCCGGACGTCGACGACTTCTATGCCCTCGTCGACGCAGCCGTCGTAGATGTCGATGATGTGGCCGCCGCACAGGGTGTAGATGCGGTCGACCCCCTCGGCCTTCAGCGCCTTGGCAACGAGATGACCACCGGAAATGACGTCCTGGGTGTCGTCGGGCATGGCGAAGTCCTGTCCCTTCGTAGGGGGTTGGAAGGCTCTCGCGGTACATTGCATACAGTCGACGAATACTGTATGAAGCTTGTTATCCCGCATCCGGTGGGTGGTGTCCAGGGGGCGTGCGGCACTTTCGGTCATCGGAGTTCGGCCTCGCGATGACCTTCCAGACGGGAGCCGAGATGGACCTGTACGAACATCAGGCAAGGGAACTCTTCGAGGAACACGGCATCCTGGTACCGAGGGCCGAGGTCACCGACTCGCCCAAGAAAGCGCGCGAGATCGCCCGCGGGCTGGGCGGCCGGGTCGTGGTGAAAGCCCAGGTGAAGACCGGCGGCCGGGGCAAGGCGGGCGGCGTCCGACTCGCCGCCGACCCGGCCGCCGCCGAACTCACGGCACGGCAGATCCTCGGCATGGACATCAAGGGCCACAGGGTCGGCACGGTCATGCTCGCCCAACCCGTGGACATCGAGACCGAGTTCTACGTCTCCTATGTCCTCGACCGCGCCGCCGGCCGCTTCCTCGCCATCGCCTCCGCGGAGGGCGGCATGGAGATCGAGGAGGTCGCCGCCGGCCGTCCGGAGGCCGTCGCCCGTGTCCCCGTCGACCCGGCCGAGGGCGTCACCTCGGCGAAGGCCGCCGAGATCGCCGAGGCGGCCGGGCTGCCGCCGCAGACCGTCGACGTCCTCGTACGGCTGTGGGAGGTACTGGTCCGCGAGGACGCCGTCCTCGTCGAGGTCAACCCACTCGTGCGCACCCGGCAGGGACAGATCCTCGCCCTCGACGGCAAGGTCACGCTCGACGACAACGCCCGATTCCGGCAGGCACGTTGGGGCGACGGCGACCCCGCGCACGAGGATCCGCTGGAGGCCGCGGCCGCCGCGAAGGGCCTCAACTACGTCAAACTCGACGGCGAGGTCGGCATCATCGGAAACGGCGCCGGACTGGTCATGTCGACGCTCGACGTGGTCGCCGGATGCGGAGCCCGCCCCGCCAACTTCCTCGACATCGGCGGCGGGGCGTCGGCCCAGATCATGGCCGACGGGCTGTCGGTCATCCTCTCCGACCCGGCCGTGAAGTCCGTCCTCGTCAACGTCTTCGGCGGCATCACCGCCTGCGACGCGGTCGCCGACGGCATCGTGCGGGCCCTGGAAAGCGTGCAGTTGACCAAACCGCTCGTCGTACGCCTCGACGGCAACAACGCCGTACGAGGCCGCGCCATCCTCGAAGAACGCGCGCACCCGCTGGTCCAGCAGGCCACCACCATGGACGGCGCCGCCCGCCGTGCCGCCCAACTCGCCACCACAGCCTGAGAAGACGGGACGACATGGCCATCTACCTGACCAAAGAGAGCAAGGTCCTCGTCCAGGGCATGACCGGCGGCGAGGGCATGAAACACACCCGCCGCATGCTCGCGGCCGGCACGAACGTCGTCGGCGGAGTCAACCCGCGCAAGGCGGGCCGTACCGTCGACTTCGACGTCCCCCAGTGCCTGAACGGCCCGGGAGGTGTCCCCGGCGCCGTGCCGGTCTTCGGCTCGGTCGCCGACGGTATGCGGGCCACCGGCGCCGACGTCACCGTCGTCTTCGTGCCGCCCGCGTTCGCCAAGGCGGCCGTCATCGAGGCCGCCGACGCCGGTATCGGCCTCGCCGTCGTCATCACCGAGGGCATCCCGGTCCACGACTCCGTCGCCTTCACGGCGTACGCGAGGCAGAGAGGCACCCGGATCATCGGCCCCAACTGCCCGGGCCTGATCACCCCCGGCGAGTCCAACGCGGGCATCATCCCCGCGGACATCGCCGAACCGGGCCGCATCGGACTGGTGTCCAAGTCCGGCACGCTCACCTACCAACTCATGTACGAACTCCGCGACATCGGCTTTTCCACCTGTGTGGGAATCGGCGGCGACCCCGTCGTCGGCACCACCCACATCGACTGCCTCGCCGCCTTCCAGGACGACCCCGACACCGAGATCATCGTCCTCATCGGGGAGATCGGCGGCGACGCGGAGGAGCGGGCGGCCGCATACATCCGCGAGCACGTCACCAAGCCCGTCGTCGGCTACATCGCCGGCTTCACCGCCCCCGAGGGCAAGACGATGGGGCACGCGGGCGCGATCGTGTCCGGCTCGGCCGGCACCGCGCAGGCCAAGAAGGAGGCGCTGGAGGCGGTCGGCGTCCAGGTCGGCGGCACGCCCACCGAGACGGCCCGCCTGGTGCTGGCCCGGCTGGGTGCGTGACCTCACTCATAGGTGACATGCGGTAACTTTCCGGAGCGGCGATCCTTCGCCGGCGTCCACCCCAGCCAGGTAACCACCGCCCCCGACTGTGCACCGAGAGCGGAGAACCCCGTATGGCAACCACCCTCATCTCCACGCCCACCCTCACCCTCAAATCAGGCACATCCTGGACCGACGCCTGGCAGCGCTGTCTCGCTGTCGCGCCCGAGGCGTTCCGCGACGACCGTGTCCTCAACCTCTGGGGCGCCGCCTGGCGAGCCGACGGCAGGGCACTGCCCGCCACCAGCCCCGTCGACGGCGGCCCCGTCGCCGGCCCACCGCGTCTGGACCGGGACACCGCCCAGCAGGCCGTCCGCGCCTCGCTCGACCAGCACCGCGCCTGGCGCCACATCCCTCTCGACGAGCGCCGCGCCCGCGTCGCCGCCACCCTCGACGCCCTCACCGCCCACCGCGAACTGCTCGCGCTGCTGCTGGTGTGGGAGATCGGCAAGCCCTGGCGGCTCGCGCAGGCGGACGTCGACCGAGCCGTCGACGGGGTGCGCTGGTACGTCGACGGCATCGACCCCATGCTGGAGGGCCGGGCCCCGCTGGACGGTCCGGTGTCCAACATCGCCAGCTGGAACTACCCGATGAGCGTGCTCGTTCACGCAGTGCTGGTACAGGCACTGGCAGGCAACGCGGTCATCGCCAAGACCCCGACCGACGGCGGTGTCGCCTGTCTGACCCTGGCCTGCGCGCTCGCCGCCCGCGAGGGGGTCCCCGTCACCCTGGTCAGCGGCAGCGGCGGCGAGCTGTCCCATGCGCTGGTGCGGGCGCCCGAGATCGGCTGCGTCTCCTTCGTCGGCGGCCGCGACACCGGCGCCGCGGTGGCCACGGCCGTCGCCGACCTCGGCAAGCGGCATGTACTCGAACAGGAAGGACTCAACACCTGGGGCATCTGGAACCACACGGACTGGGACGCGCTCACCGCGGTCGTGCCCAAGCTCTTCGACTACGGCAAGCAGCGGTGCACGGCGTACCCGCGCTTCGTCGTCCAACGGCACCTGTTCGACGAGTTCCTCGCCGCGTACCTTCCGGCGGTCCGCACCCTGCGCGTCGGCCACCCGCTCGCCGTCGAGAAGCGCGACGACCCGTATCCGGAGCTGGACTTCGGACCGTTGATCAACGCGACCAAGGCCAAGGAACTGTGTGACCAGGTCGCCGAGGCCGTCGAGCGCGGCGCCGTCCCGCTGCACCGGGGCAAGCCGGCCGACGCCCGTTTCCTGCCCGGCCAGGACACCTCGGCGTACGTCCAGCCGGTCACGCTCCTGAACCCGCCGCCGTCCTCCCCGCTGCACCACGCGGAACCCTTCGGCCCGGTCGACACCATCGTCCTGGTCGACACGGAGGCGGAGCTGCTGGCCGCGATGAACGCGTCCAACGGCGCGCTGGTGGCCACGCTGTCCACGGACGACCGGGCGACCTTCGACCGGCTAGCCCCGCAGATCCGCGCGTTCAAGGTCGGCCACGGCAAGCCGCGCTCGCGGGGCGACCGCGACGAACTGTTCGGCGGATTCGGGGCGTCCTGGCGGGGCGCGTTCGTCGGCGGTGAGCTGCTGGTGCGTGCCGTGACGCGGGGCCCGGCACAGGAGCGGCTGCCCGGGAACTTCCCGGACTACCACCTCATGCCCTGACCGGCGGCCGGGCGATCCCCTCACCCCCTCGGCATCACCCGGCGAACCGTGGGCCGCACCGACGCGCCGGCCGCGCGCGTCACGGAATGACCGCGTAGATCCGGCGTCGAAGGCGGGCCCCAGTGAATCGGTCGGCGGGACCGGCACCGCGGTCCCGCCGACCGTCACCCTCAGGAAGGGGTGGACCTGCGCGTCGTCCGCCGGGACGGCGGCCGCGACGAAGGCCGAGCCGCGGTTCGCCCCGTATTCAACCGGCATCATTCGGTTATTCATCCTGTCGCTGATGCGGCTCAACGAGGCCCTGGAGGGCCGCCCCCTGATCGAGCGCGCCGCCTTCCAGATGCTCGTCGACTTCTCCCGCGAGCAGCAGCGCAAGGTACGGGCCGCGGCGGCCGACTTCACGGACGGCGCCGGCGCCCACCCGTGACCGGCCGGCCCGAGGCGTCGGCCCGGTCGCGCGCAGGCGCTGCCGCCGGCACGGAAACGCAGGTGAAAGGCACTCCGAAAGCTTGGTATTGTTGTCCATGTCGCCGCGGGGAACACCCCCGTCCAGGCGACGGACACCTCGTCCGGGTGGCGGAATGGCAGACGCGCTAGCTTGAGGTGCTAGTGCCCTTTAACGGGCGTGGGGGTTCAAGTCCCCCCTCGGACACTGACCGTATCCCCAACTTGTGCGGGTCGAGCTGAGCCTCGGCCCGCACAAGCTGTTTTGTGGGGTCGTAGGTGAGGTGGAGGCCCAGGTTCTGGTAGACGTCGGCCTTGTCTTCTGGTTCGGCGTCGGCGAGCACGTCGCGGATGTTGCCGAGTGATGTGATCATCGCGTGGATGTCCTCCTTGCTGAGGTGGTGCTCGCTGGTGGGCCTGCGGGTCTGGGCGAGGGCCTGGGCACGGCGGGCCTGGGCCTCGGCGGTCCACTGGGCGATGAGTTCCGGGTCGGTGGCCGCTTCCAGGGCTTCGCGGTAGCGGGCGATCTTGGCGTCGCATTCGGCGATCACGTGCAGGGCGTCCTCGGCCTCCGGCGCGGGGGTGGGGTCTGGCTGGGCCGCGTGCATGCGAGTGATGGTGTCGTGGAGCCGGTGCGGGGCGAAGGCTCGTGCAAGCCAGGTATCGAGCGAGGGGATCAGGTCCCGCTCCGCGAGGTAGACGTTGCGCGGGTGGGAGACCTTGTTGGCGAGCGCGTATTCGTTGGGGAAGCGGCAGCGGTAGTACAGGACGTCGCGGCTGCGCTGGCCCTGCATGCGTCGCCCGCAGATCCCGCGGTGCAGCAGCCCGCGCAGGACGTACGGGTGGCTGGTGCGTTGCCGCTCGCGCGTCGTGTGACCGGCGCCCTTGGCTGCCAGCAGGGCCTGGGCATGCTCGAAGGTCTCGGTGTCGATCAGCGGCTTGTGGGCGGTGTCGGTGGACCAGATCCAGGCGTCGGGCTGATTCCAGCGCAGCCGGGTCTCGTGTCCGACCGCAGAACGGCGCCGAAGCGAATGTCGGCGCGGCCGACTGCTCGACCGCCACGTCCTGCTCGACCGCTCGCCACAGCCGTCACCAAGCAGCTCCAGGCGTACCGGGACGCCCATGACACCAGGTCGCGGATCGATGTGACCCTGCGCGTCCAGGGCCTGGTGCACCGTTTGCAGGTGGAGCGCACGTACACCAACGGCCTGGTCGCCGGCGACAGGAGCTACCGCCCGCAGGTCACCGGCAGCCGCGGGCGGGTCGACGCGTCCCGCCGTGAGCTTCGGGACGAGCCGGTCGTGGCGGGGGCGATGAGCCGCTTGAACCGGCTGGCCTCGATCCGTGCGTCCGTGGATTCGGGCTCTGCCGACCGGAAGGAGACCTACGCGTACTACATGGGCGTCATCAGCGCGCTCAACGCCGCGGACCCCACCGAGGACAAGGCCGCGCGCGGCGACCGGCAGTTGCGGGACGACCTTGCCGCTCTGGAGGCCCTCGCCGAGGCGAAGGAGGCCGGCAGTCAGGAAGGCAGCCTGCTCAGCGGCGTTCTCGCCGCGGGCTCGTTCCGGGGAACGAGCTACCTGGACTTCGTGGAGGCGCGGGCGACCCGTATCTCCGCCATGGACCGCTTCTTCAGGCTCGCCACTCCCGCCCAGCGCGATGCCGTCATGAAGATGTTCTCCTCGCCGGTGACCAAGCGCCTCGACATCGCCGAGAACGCGGCCCTCAAGGCTGCCGACGGGTCGAAGATCGACGCCGACCCCACGGGGTTCACCAGCAACATGAACCGCGCCGACCGCACCGTGTACGACGCACAGCGCAGGGTCGACGCCGACGCCCAGGCCCGCGCCAAAGCCCTCAGCGACGATGCCGCCGCCGCCCTGACCGGCTACCTCGCCTTCGGCCTGCTGACGATCGCCGCCCTCATCGTGGCCGCTGTACTCGCCGGCCGCTCCATCACCAGGCCCCTCGACGCACTCGCCCGTGAGGCCGACGACGTCGCCCGGCGCCGCCTGCCCGAGACCATGGCCCGTATCCAGTCCGGCGAACTCGTCCAGCCCGAAGGCGGCGGACGGCCACCCAGTAGCGCACAGGAGATCTCCCGAGTCGTCGCCGCCCTGCACAACGTCGAGCGCACCGCCGCCGGCCTGGCCGCCGAGCAGGCCGTGCTGCGCCGCAATACCGCCGAGTCCCTGGCGAGCCTCGGCCGCCGCAACCAGGGGCTCGTCCGCCGTCAGCTGGGCCTCATCACAGCCCTCGAACAGCAGGAACTCGACCCCGAGGCGCTCGCCGAGCTCTTCGAACTCGACCACCTCGCGACCCGTATGCGCCGCAACGCGGAGAGCCTCCTCGTCCCCGTCGACGAACGCAGCCCTCAGATCAGCAGCGTGACCGCCACCAGCCTCGAACTGGTGCAGTCCGCCCTCGGCGAGGTCGAGCAGTACCGACGGGTCGCCATCGCCGAGGTCGAGCCCCGCCGGATCAGCGGCCGGGCCGTCGCCGAGCTCTCCCACTTGCTGGCCGAGCTCGTCGAGAACGCCCTCACCTTCTCCCCGCCGGAGCAGTCCGTGGACGTCCACGGCTGGGCGGACGGCAACGACTACCGCATCGCCGTCGTCGACCACGGTGTCGGCATGTCCCCCGAGGACTTCGCCCGCGCCAACGCCCGCATCGCGGGGAGGGAGGCGTTCCTCGTCGCGCCCACCCGCTACCTCGGCCACTACGTCGTCGGCCGTCTCGCCACCCGCCTCGGCGTCGAGGTCCTGCTCTCCGAGACGCCCGGCGGGGGGCGTGTCCTCGCTCGTCACCCTGCCCGCCAAGATCCTCGCCCCCGACGAAGCCCCGCCGCCCGACCGACGGGCGCACGTCTCCTCCATGCTCAACGGCTTCCGGGCGGGCGTCGCGCGCGCCGAAGCCAGATAGGATCCCGAACCCCGTGACCTCCGCGCACCAGAACTTCGCCTGGCTCATCTCCGACTTCGCCCGCACCGCCGACGGCGTCACCCACGCGGTCGCCGTCTCCTCCGACGGCCTCCTCATCGCGGCCTCCGACGGACTCAGCCGTGATCTCGCCGACCACCCGTCCGCCGTGGTGTCCGGCATCGTGTCCCTCACGCAGAACGCCGCCGACACATACGGCTTCCGCGGGATGAAGCTCGTCATGATCGAAATGCTGGACGGGTTCATGATGGTCAACCACATGCGTGACGGCTCCTGCCTCGGCGTCCTCGCCGAGGAGGGCTGCGACATCGGCCTCGTCGGCTACGAGATGGCCGTCCTCGCCGACCGCGCCGGCGCACTCATGACCCCGCAACTCATCGGCCGACCCCAACCGTCTCCGTTCGTGCGCTGAACAGGACACACAACGTCGGGGGGGGGGGGGGGGGGCGGGGCGGCCCCCCCCCCCCCCGGGGGGGGGGTTGTTGGGGGGGGGGGGGGGGGGGGGGGGGGGGGGGGGGGGGGGGGGGGGGGGGGGGGGGGCCGCGACCACGGTCCCTGCCCGCCCGACGTTGTGTGTCCTTGGTTCACGGCTTCCGGATCAGAGGCGCTTCTGTGCGGGCCGCGATGTACTCGGCGGTCACACCCGGCCCGCACTCCACCAGCGCAAGGCCCCCGGCTGTGACGTCGAGGACGCCGAGGTCGGTGATGACGCGGTGGACGCACCGTTCGCCGGTGAGCGGAAGGGCGCACTCCTTGACGATCTTCGGGCTGCCGTCCTTGGCGGTGTGTTCCATCAGGACGACGACCCGCCGGGCGCCGTGGATCAGGTCCATCGCGCCGCCCATGCCCTTGATCATCTTGCCGGGGATCATCCAGTTGGCCAGGTCGCCAGCGGCGGAGACCTGCATGGCGCCGAGCACGGCGATGTCGATGTGGCCGCCGCGGATCATGCCGAAGGACAGGGCCGAGTCGAAGAAGGAGGCTCCCGGCAGCACGGTGACGGTCTCCTTGCCCGCGTTGATCAGATCGGGGTCGACCTCGTCCTCGGCCGGGTACGGGCCCGTGCCCAGGATGCCGTTCTCGGAGTGCAGGACCACATGGACGTCCGGGGGGAGGTGACCGGGGATGAGGGTGGGCAGGCCTATGCCGAGGTTGACGTAGGAGCCGTCGGTGAGTTCGGCGGCGGCGCGGGCGGCCATCTGATCGCGGGTCCAGCCCGGTTTCGTACCAAGGGTGGTGCTCATGCGCGGACGGTCCCTCGTGTCGAAGACGTGGACATGGAAAGGCGTTCGATGTGCTTGTCGGCGGCCTGGGCCGGAGTGAGGGCCACGATCCGCTGGACGAAGATGCCCGGCAGGTGGATCTCGTCCGGGCTCAGCGCTCCCGGCACGACGAGTTCCTCCACTTCGGCGACGGTGATGCGGCCGGCCATCGCAGCCAGTGGGTTGAAGTTGGCGGCGGATTTACGGAAGACCAGGTTTCCGTGGCGGTCGCCGCGCCAGGCCCGTACGAGGGCGAAGTCGGTGGTGATGCCGTGCTCCAGGACGTAACGGCGGTCGGCGAAGTCGCGCGTCTCCTTGGGCGGTGAGGCCACGGCTACGCGGCCGTCGGCCGCGTAGCGCCACGGCAGTCCGCCGCGCGCCACCTGGGTGCCTACGCCGGCCGGGGTGTAGAAGGCAGGGATGCCCGCCCCTCCGGCGCGCAGCCGCTCGGCCAGCGTGCCCTGCGGCACCAGCTCCACCTCCAGCTCGCCCGACAGGTACTGACGGGCGAACTCCTTGTTCTCGCCCACGTAACTGCCCGTGACACGGGTGATCCTGCCGTCGGCCAGCAGGACGCCCAATCCGTGCCCGTCCACGCCGCAGTTGTTCGACACGACCGTCAGACCCGTGGCGCCCTGGGCGTGGAGGGCCTGGATGAGCACGTCGGGGATGCCGCTGAGGCCGAAGCCGCCGACGGCCAGGGACGCGCCTTGGGGTATGTCGGCGACCGCCTCCGCGGCGCTCGCCCAGACCTTGTCCATGAGAAGAGGGCCTTTCTGTTCCGCGGGGTCAGCTGTCCGTGCGCAGGGCGTCGGAGATGGACTTCGCGCCGCCGTGCGCGGTGAGGCCGCCGTCGACCGGGATCTCGGCCCCGGTGATGAAGGACGCCTCGTCGGAGAGGAGGAAGGTGACGAGCGGGGTGATCTCGCCGACGGTTCCGGTGCGGCCGAGCGGTGTCCCGCGGACGTTCGCCTCGCGGAACGCGGGCGCCGCGGAGGCGGTCATGTCCGTCTCGATGAAGCCCGGGTGGATGATGTTCACGCGGATGCCACGGGGACCCAGTTCCATGGCGGCGGTCCTCGACAGGCCGCGCAGCGCCCACTTGCTCGCGGTGTACGCGACGGGATAGTGGGCGGTCAGCGCCGCCGACGAACCGACGTTCACGATCGACGATCCCCGGCGCATCAACGGCACCAGGTGCTGGATGCCCAGAAGCGGCCCGGTGACGTTGACCGCGTGGACCCGGGCCATGTCCTCGGGCCGTACCTCGTCGATCCGGGCGCGCCAGGTGACGCCCGCGTTGTTGACCAGGCCGTGCACCTGCCCGTACGACTCCCGCAGTTCGTCGGCGAGTTGGGCCCAGTCCTCCTCGCTGCTGACGTCGAGGCGGCGGCAGCCGGGTGCCTCAGTGACGTCGGTGGCGATCACCCGGGCGCCCTCGCGGGTCAGTGCCTCGGCCTCCGCGGCGCCCTGACCGCGGGCCGCGCCGGTGACGACCACGACCTTGCCGAGAAGACGCTTGGGGTTCACGTCGGTCACGGCCGCTCCCGGCTGCGGCGGCGGGCGGTCGGAACCGGGACGGGAGCGGCGCCTGCGACCACGGTGTTGGAGACCGTGCCGATGCCCTCGACGGTGAGCGTGACCGTGTCGCCGGGCTTCAGCGGCGGCGGGTCCTGCCTGCCTCGTACGCCCCACAGTTCGGCGAGGCAGCCGCCGTTGCCGCAGGTCCCGGAACCGAGGACGTCGCCGGGGCGGACGACCGTACCTCGCGAGGCGTAGGCGACCAGCTCCTCGAAGGTCCAGCTCATGTTGGACAGCAGGTCCTTGCCCACGACCTCCCCGTTGATCTCCGCCGTCAGCGCCAGACGCAGGAAGCCGTCCGCGTCCCGGTACTTCTCCAGCTCGTCGGCGGTGACCAGGCAGGGACCCAGCGTGGTGGCGGTGTCCTTGCCCTTGCAGGGGCCGAGGCCGACCCTCATCTCGGCGGACTGCAGATCGCGGGCCGTCCAGTCGTTGAAGACGGTGTAGCCGACGATGTGGTCGCGGGCCTGCTCGGGGGTGAGGTCGCGGCCCTCCTTGCCGATCACGGCGGCGACCTCCAGCTCGAAGTCGAGGACGCTCGATCCCGGGGGCACGGGGATGTCGTCGTGCGGGCCGTACACCGCGTAGGGGTTGGTGAAGTAGAACGTCGGCGCCGCGTACCACCGCTCCGGTACCCCCGCGGCCCCGTCCACGGACCGCCGTACGCCCTCGACGTGCTCCTCGAAGGTGACGAAGTCCCGCACGGTGGGCGGCTGGAGCGGCGGCAGCAGCCGCACCTCGGAGACATGGGGACCGGCCGGGGCGTCGAGCGTCCTGGTGCCCGTCTCGAGCAGTTGCGGCAGGCCGCCCCCCTCGGTGAGCAGTCCGGTCAGGGAGTGGATACCGGGCAGGGGGCGGAGCGTGCCGTCCTCGTCGACGACGGCCACATGGTGTTGGTCGCGGTGTTCGTACGTGGCGAAGCGCATGGGAGGGTCCTGTCGGCATGGGCGATGGCGTGGGGCGGGAGGGCACGGGGAGCCCGGGGCACGGCGGGCAGTCGGGGCTGACAGGGGATCGCCGCGCCCCGGTGACTTGGGGACCTTGCCGGTCGGACGGTCAGAAGTCGCCGGACGGTCGGACGCCGGACGGTCAGACCGGCGGGGCGACGAACACGCCGCGGTCGACGTCGTTGAACGACTCCTTGACGATGAGTTCGTTCATCGGGTTCGCGGTGCCCCACTGGTCGGTGACCTCGGGCTCCGAGAAGTCGTAGACGTGGGGGTGCCAGGTGTCCTCGTCCAGCTCCTCCAGCTCGGTGGTGTACTCGACGGTGTTGCCGTGCGGGTCGAGGAAGTACGTGAAGGTGTTGTCGCCCGCCATGTGCCGGCCCGGGCCCCAGAGCTTGCGGAACCCAGCCCGCATCACGCGGCCGGAGCCGCGCATGTACTCGTCCAGGCCGCGCATCTCGAAGGAGACGTGGTGCAGCGAGGTGTGCGGGCCCTTGGCGATGGCCATCGAGTGGTGCTGGTTGCTGATCCGCATGAAGTGCATGACCTCGCCCATGTGCGGCGAGCCCAGTGTGTCGGAGAGACGGAAGCCGAGGTGGCGCTCGTACCACTCACGGGTCCTGTTCAGGTCCGGGGAGTTGAGCACCACGTGCGACAGGCGGACCGGGATCGACTCCTTCTCCTCGACGCGGCGGTGCTGCCGCGCCTCCACGTCGGCGGAGACCTCGATGGTGCGGCCGTCGACGTCGAAGAAGCGGAAGCCGTAACCGCCGCCCGGGGTGTCGAGCTTGCCCGGCTGGGACACCAACTGCACGCCCTGGGAGAGGAGTTGCCCGGCCAGGGTGTCCACGTCGGCCGGGCTGCCCGCCCCGTACGAGACCAGGTCGAGGCGCTTCTCGTCGGCCTCGCGCAGCCGTACGACGTACTGCTCGGGGCTGCCCTCGGCGGCGAGGAAGGAGATCCCGGATTCCTCGGCGACCTTGGTCAGGCCCCAGACGCCGGCGTAGAAGTCGAGCTGCTTGTCGTAGTCGGGCACGGCGAGGTCGACGTGCCGGAGATGGGTGAGCAGGCGGTTGCTCATGGGGGTTCCTCCTCAGGCGAGGTTGAGCAGGGCGGCGGCGTTTCCGCCGCGCACGGCGTGGAAGTCGGCGTCGGGCAGGTCCGCGGCGCGCAGCGCGCCCAGCGGGTCCTCGGTGCCCATGTCGAAGGGGTAGTCGGAGCCGAGCAGGACCCGGTCCGGCCCGGCGGCGCGGACCAGCTCCCGCAGTACGTGCGGGTCGTGGACAAGGGAGTCGAAGTAGAGCTGCTTCAGGTAGCCGCTCGGCTCACGGGCGCAGTCCCGGGCGTCGGGGCGGGCCCTCCAGGCGTGGTCGGAGCGGCCGATGTGGGTGGGGAGGTAGCCGCCGCCGTGCGCCGCGATCACCTTCAGGTCCGGATGGCGGTCCAGGACCCCGGAGAAGATCAGGTGCGAGAGGGCGACCGCGTTCTCGGTGGGCTGGCCGACCGTGTTGGACAGGTACCACTGGTCAAGACGCTCGTCGAGCGTGCAGCCGAACGGGTGCAGGAAGACCAGGGCGCCGGTCTCCTCCGCGCGCGCCCAGAAGGGCGCGAGCCGCGGGTCGGAGAGTTCCACCGCCCGTGTCCCACCCGGCCCCGGCGCGTGCGAGGAGAGCTCCACGCCCTTCAGTCCCTCGTCCAGGGCGTGGTCGAGCAAAGGGACCGCGAGGTGGGGGTGCTGGAGCGGGATCAGCCCGAGGCCGTGCAGCCGGTCGGGGGCCTTGGCGCAGTGCGCGGCGGTGCCCTCGTTGGCCAGCCGGCATACCCGCTCGGCCAGTTGGGGCTCGGCCCAGTAGTGGTAGTGGGACGGAGAGGGGCTCACCAGCTGCACGTCCACGCCGGCCGCGTCCATGGCCGCCAGGCGCGCGGCCACGTCCGTCAGCCTCGGCACTCGCGCGCCCACCATGGGACCGTTCACGGCGAGGGCCGCCGGCCCGTTGCGGCGGGCGTCGAGATCGCGGGCCTCGGCGAGGCCGGTGTGACCGGCGACGGCCTCCTCGACCTCCGGGAGCAGCAGATGGGCGTGGACGTCGATCGTCGGAGTCGACGGGGGCCGGGTCACGGGAGCTCCTTCAGCGCGCTCAGGGTGCGGTGCATCAGCCCGGGCACGTCCGCGTCGCGCACCCCGTCGAGCAGCCACTGGGCGAGCTGGACGGAGGCGTCGACGACCATGCGTACACGGGGCAGCCGTCGGGCGTGGTAGTCGGTGAGGAGCTGGTCGTCCCAGGAGTCCCGGCCGGTCAGCAGGTCGGCGAGGACCTGGGCGTCTTCCAGGGACATCGCGGCGCCCTGGGCGAAGGTGGGCGGGCAGGCGTGGGCGGCGTCCCCGAGGAGCACGACCCGGCCGCGGTGCCACGGGCCCTCCACCAGAAGCCGGTCGAACCACGTGTAGTTGACGGCCTTCGGGTCGGTGAACGCGGCGCGGAGCTCCTCCCACACGCCGCCGTAGCCCTCGCTGAGCGCCCGCATCTCGTCGGCGAACGCGTCCGGGTCCAGCGAGGCCCGGTCGCGGGCCGGTTCGACGAGGTACGTGTAGACCGTGTCCTCGCTGGTCGGGCAGTACCCGGCGATGAAACAGCGTCCGCCGTAGATCATCTCGGTGCGGCGGACACCGGCCGGGCGGGGCGCGGGGGCACGCCAGATGCCCATGCCGGTGGGCTGGGGCTCGTCGGTGATGCCGATCATGGAGCGGGTGGCGGAGTGCAGCCCGTCGGCGCCGACCACCAGGTCGTACCGCCGGCTCGTGCCGTCCGAGAAGGTCACGTCCACGCCCTCGCCGTCCTGCTGGAAGGCTGTGGCCGTGGTGCCCAGGCGGACATCGGCGCCCGAGGCGCGCACCTGGTCGATGAGGAGCTGCTGGAGCCTGGGGCGCTGCATACCGATGTGAGAGGGCAGGTCGTCGCCGCCGGTGCGGAGTTCCTCGTGGGCGTGCAGCACGGTGCCGTCGGGGGCGAGGACCGCGAGGCCGTCGGCGGCGTATCCGTCCTTCTCGATCCCTTCGAGGACTCCCACCTCGCGCAGCACGCGCAGCGCGTTGCCCTGAAGGGTGATTCCGGAGCCGGCGGAGGCCTTCCAGTCGGGGCTCGCCTCGACGAGGTCGACGGCGATCCCGGCCCGGCGCAGCAGGACGGTCAGGGCGTTTCCGGAGGTGCCTCCGCCGATGACCAGGACGATGGGGTCGCCCCCAGCCGGAGGCTGGGGGAGGGGGAAGCTGTCAGCCATGTCGGGGATACCTCCCGGGGTTGGGCCGCGCGGCTTCGGGCGGCGGGGGTGCGGCTGTCGCCTGCTGGGAAAGCGGGCCGGGGATGGTGCGAGGGACGGACCGGATGCGCCGTCGCTGTCCGGGGAGGGACGCGTCCGGCGGCCGAGGGCTGAGCGGGCCGCTCGGGCTACTTGACGGCGACGGGGTTCACGGGGGAGCCGACGGCGCCGGTGATGGGGAGGGGAGCGGCGGTGAGCCAGAACTCGTACACGCCGTCGTCGGCGCAGTCCGCGGCGAGGGTGTCGAGGTCCCACATCTCGCCGATCAGCAGGCCCATGTTGGGGATGACGACCTGGTGCAGCGGCTGGAAGGCGTTCTCGAACTCGTTCGGCCGGACCTCGAAGCCCCAGGTGTCGGTGGCGATCGCGGCGATCTCGCTGCGGTGCAGCCAGCCGGCGGTGGTGAACGACAGGCCGGGCGCGGGGCCGCCCGCGTAGTCGCCCCAGCCGTCACGCCGGGCGCGGGCGAGGCGCCCGGTGCGGACGAGCACGATGTCGCCGCGGCCGACGCTCACGCCGTGGGCCTCGGCGGTCGCGGTCAGGTGCTCCTCGTTGATCGCGAAACCGTCGGGCAGCTCCGGTTCGCCGTCGTCGTCGCCGATGGCCCGGGCCACGTCCAGCAGGACGCCGCGACCGGCCACGTACGGGGCCATGTGCTCGATCCCGGTGACCAGGTCGCCGGCGGAGGTGACGACCTTCTCGGCGTCGCGTCCGTTCCACGCCTTGCCGTGGTCGAAGATGTGCCCGAGGCCGTCCCACTGGGTGGAGCACTGCAGCGGCATCGCGATCACGTCGTCCGCGCCGCCGATACCGTGTGGGAAGCCCTGATTGCCGAGGGCGGCGTCGGTGCCGGTGTCGAGCATGGTGTGCACCGGGTTGGTCCGCCGGCGCCAGCCCTTCTGCGGGCCGTTCATGTCGAACCGCTGCGAGAGGGAGAAGCTCACGCCCCGGCGCACCAGCGCCGCGCCTTCGCGCCGCTTGGCCTCGTCGAGGAAGTTCAGCGTGCCGAGCACGTCGTCCTCACCCCAGCGCCCCCAGTTGGAGCAGGCCTTGGCGGCCTCCGCGATCGCGCCCTCCGGGTCGTGGCGGTCCAGGCTCACGACTTCTCCTCCACGCAGCGGGTGCGCTGCACACCCAGACCGGTGATCGAACCCTCCATGACGTCGCCGTCGCGCAGCAGCCGCCCCCAGTGGATGCCGTTGCCGGCCGGGCTGCCGGTCAGCACCAGGTCTCCGGGCAGGAGACGGGAGGTCTGGGAGATGTACGACACCAGCCGCGCGACGCCGAAGAGCATGTCCTTGGTGGACTCGTCCTGCATGGTCTCACCGTTCAGCTTCAGCGTGACCCGCAGGTCACCCGGGTCGGCGATGGACTCGGCGGGCACGATCCAGGGCCCGAGCGGGGTGAAGCCGGGGGCGTTCTTGCAGCGCAGCCAGTCGGTGCCGATGGCGGGCATGTCCCGGCGGAAGACGGTGGCGCGGTCGGTGAGGTCGTTGGCGATCGTGTAGCCGGCGACGTACTCCAGGGCCTCCTCGACGGAGACCCGATAGGCGGGCCTGGCGATGACGGCCGCCAACTCCAGCTCCCAGTCCGGCTTCTTCGCCCAGGAGGGGAGTGCAACGTCGTCGTACGGGCCCGTGATGGTGCTGGGCAGGCCGATGAACACGTACGGCAGGTCCTCGGCGGCCCGGCGGTCCATGATCGCGGCGATCTCGGCGCGGGCCTCCTCGACGGTGCGCGGGTCGTCGGAGGAGCGGTGGGCGACCTCGAGGTCGATCACGTGCTGGCGGTAGTTGGCACCGGACTGGAAGATCTGACAGGGCTCCAGGGGGGCGTGCACACGCAGGCCGTCCAGCGGCCGCCAGTCGAGCGTGTCGTCGTCCGCCAGGGAGTGCAGGACGGGGAGGGTCTCCTCCCACCGTTCCAGTACGGCTCGCAGTCCGGAGGGTGCCCAGTCCAGGGCTCCGCCCAGGTCGAGCACGCGGTCCCTGGCCAGGAGACCGGGGAACGGCACCCCGTCCGGAGCGGAGAACGTGCCGAGCGCGAACGGGCCGGCAGGTTGCGCGAGCGTTGCCATCAAATTTCCTCCCTGCTGGGTTGCGGTCTACTGTGACCCCCATCGGAGAATCGCGGAAATCAATCCTGTGGATGTGTCCCATCCATGCCGTGGATGACTCTCACTCGCATAGGCGGTGCCCGGTGAACCTGTCCCGACTCGACCTCAACCTGGTGCTCGCCCTGCGCGCGCTGCTGGAGGAGCGCAACGTCACCCGGGCCGGCGAGCGCGTCGGACTGAGCCAGCCCGCGATGAGCGCGGCGCTGTCCCGGCTGCGCCGCCACTTCGACGACGAACTGCTCGCCCGCACGGGCAACAGCTACGAGCTGACACCGCTCGGTGTGGCCCTGCGGGACCGCAGCGCCACCGCGTGCGACCTGCTGGAGCGCGTCTTCTCCAGCCAGGCCGACTTCGACCCGGCCGTGGAGACCCGGGAGTTCACCCTGCTCGCCGCCGACTACGGCGCGGCTGTGTTCGGCGCCGCGCTCGCCCGCGTCCTGCACCAGGAGGCACCCGGTGTCCGGCTCACCTTCCAGCACCCGGCGCCCTCCGTCGAGGAGAACACCGCCGCCCTGCTGAGCACCGTCGACGGACTGCTGATGCCGCACGGCGTCATCGACGGCTTTCCCTACGTCGACCTCCACCAGGACCGCTGGCTGTGCATGGTCGCCGACGACCACCCCGAGATCGCCGGCGAACTCACCCTCGACCAACTGGCCCGCCTGCCCTGGGCCGTCTACCAGCGCCCCTACGACGCCCCGGCCGCCCGCCAGCTCGGCATGCTCGGCATCAGCCCCAGGGTGGAGGTGTCCGTGCAGACCTTCCAGTTGCTGCCCCACATGGTCGAGGGCACCCGCCGGATCGCGATGATCCAGGAGCGCCTGGCCGGCAAGGCGGTCCGCTCCGCCGCCGTGCGGGTCCTGCCCTGCCCGTTCGAGGCCGTGCCGGTGCAGGAGGCGATGTGGTGGCACCCGGTGCACACCCAGGACGCGGGCCACATCTGGCTGCGGCAGAAGGCGACGGAGGTGGGCGCGACGCTGGAGGGCCACGGCCCCGACGACGGCGTGTCCGTCGTACAGGGTGCAGGGCGGGCTCCGGGCCTGCTCTGATTCCGGCCCGGAAACCCGCCAGGTGTTCGGCGCATGTGGGCCTCGCCGCCGCCCCGGTGCGTCCGGTACGACGGCGAGGCCGGTATGCGATGCGGGACGGCGGCCGGGCCATTGTTGTCGGTGCCCCGGCCCGCCGGCTCCGCGGCCTCAGGCCGGCTGCTTCGGCAGCGGCCGGGGATGCGCGGCTTCCGCGCGGCGCAGGGCACCCCACAGTCCCGCCGCGACAACCGCGGCAGCCGCACCGAGCAGGCCCACCGCACCCGCGAGACCGCCGACCGCCGACTCCAGGGCGAGCAGCAGCAACGGGCAGACGAACGCACCGCCGAAGAAGGCCGACGTCCACAGCCCCGTACCGCGGCCGCGGTCCTCGAACGCCAGGCGGGACATGGCACTGGTGAGGAGGGCGGGCAGCAGCATGCCCGTGCCCAGGCAGTTGACCACCGCCCCGACGACCAGCAGGGGGGCGCTGCCGGCGAGGAACATCACCCCGAAACCGGCGCCACAGACCGCGAAGACCGCGGGCAGCGTCGCGTCCGGGGAGCGCTTCAGCCGGGCGAACACGAGCGCTCCGGCCACGGTGGCGGCACTCGCGATCGCCGTGGCCAGACCGATGACGCCGGGGTCCTCCACACCGAGGTCGTCGAGCAGGTACGCCATCTCCACCGGGACCGTGTAGAAGACCATCGCTCCGAAGAAGGTGAGGGCGCAGATCCCCGCCAGCGGCCGCCAGGGGAACGGACGACCGGTGATGGCCACGGCCGGGGCCTCGTGGGTGGCCGCGCGGGCCGCCGGGTTGGGCAGAGCGGCGGCCATCAGCGGGGCGATCACCAGGCTCACGGCGTAGATCCAGAAGGGCACGCGCCAGCCCGCCGCGCCGACGGCGCCGCCGACCAGGAAGAAGGCGGTGGCCGACGCGGAGGTGCACACGGCCTGCAGCGCCAGGTACTTCACCCGCTGCTGACCGCTGTAGTAGTCGCCGATCAGGGTGGTGCAGCAGGTCATGATGGCGGCCTCGGCGACACCGACCAGGGCACGGCTGGCGATGATCGCGCCCAGCGAGTCCAGCCAGAGCGGCGCCGTTCCGAACATGGCGTACAGGACGGTCGCCACGATCAGCAGGCGCTTGCGGCCGAGCCGGTCCACGATCACCCCGGCGAACGGGGCCAGCAGCGCCAGCGACAGCGCCGGAACGGTCAATGCGAGGGGCACCAACGCCTTCGCCCCCGGCGTCGAGGCGAAGTGGTCCTGCATCCTCGGCAGCACCGGGGCGATCAGCACCGCCCCCAGGATCGGCAGACAGCTGCCCACCATCAGCAAGGTCAGGCGCAGCAGATGCGCCCGGTCCGAGACGGCGACGGGTGACGGAGCACCGTCGTCGACCGCGGCGGAGGACGGGGTCGGGGACACGGAACCGGGCATGGCGACTCCAGGGGACGGCGTACGAGTGCGGGCATGCCTTCTTGGGCGCCGACGGCGCACGGCATGTCGGGGACGACCGCACGTCGGCGGCTGGTCCGGACAGCGGCGTGCGGGTAGCGACGACTATGTGCCGCCGGGGGCCGCACCGCCACCCTCCGCGCGATCCGAATCCCGTATCCGGCCCATCCACGGCCTGGATGGGCTTTTTCCCCCACGATGCGGTGGAGAGGCGGGGTGGGCAGGTGAATCCGCCCACCTCACGCCAAATTTCCACGTTCAGTGGTGGCCCGGTCCACTCGGCGAGTTCCCACTCCTGCGAGCCGTCCCCGACTGCGTCTCTGGACGGTGAGCGGCGCCCCGTCGGATGCGTCGGTCAGGTACAGGCTGGTGTTCTTGGCCGACTGCAGTCTGTAGAACCCGTCGTCAGTCTTGAGGAGGTTCCAGCTGCCCGTGGCGCTGCGGTCAGCCGCGCGGTGGGACCAGCCCTTGCCGTACGGCGAACAGGGCGGCCTGCGTGCGGGAGGTGAGGCGGAGTTTGCGCAGTACGTTGCTGACGTGGGTGCGGGCGGTGCGCTCGCTGATCACCAGTTCGTCGGCGATCTGCTGGTTGGACCAGCCCTCGGCGACGAGGACGAGGACGTCGCGTTCCCGGCTGGTGAGAGCGGCGAGCCCGGTCGGCGGTGAGATGATCTCCTGGGTGAGTCCCCTGGCGACTGCGGGGTCGAGGAAGACCTCGCCCCGGGCGGCGGCGCGGATGGCGGCGACCACCTCGCCCGCTTCGGCGTCCTTCAGCAGGTATCCGGCAGCTCCCTGCGCGAGCGCGGCGTGGACGCGTTCCATCTCGCCGAAGCTGGTGAGCACCACGACCCGGACGTCGGGGTGGCGCTGCTTGATCGCCCCGATGGCCGTCGCTCCGTCCATCCTGGGCATGAGCAGGTCGATCAGCACCACGTCCGGCAGTTCGAGGTGCGCAGCCATCGCGTCCAGCCTGGTGAGCGCCTCCTGCCCGTCGGCGGCCTCCGCGGCGACCTCCATGTCGTCCAGGACCTCGAGATAGGCGCGGATTCCGCGGCGTACGACGGCGTGGTCGTCGACGATCAGGACCCGGATCGGGCGGGGTCCGGTGTCTCGGGGAGCGGCACCGCCGCCAGGGTGCTCCGAGGGTCCTCCGGATCCGTGGGCCGCAGCTCCGGCACCCGTACGGGGAGGGGTATGACGACCCGTACGGCCGTACCGCTCTTCCCGGATCTGATCCTCATGGTGCCGCCCCATCGCTCCGCCCTTTCCCGCATGGTCGTCAGTCCGTAGCCGTGGTCCCAGACCGTGCCGGGCGTCCGGTCGCCCTCCCCCTCCGGCGCGGCCGAGCGCCCACCGGATTCCGCGAGCCCGCGACCATCGTCACGGACGCTCGCGGTCAGGGTGTGGTCGCGAACGCCGAGGCGGATGGTGACAGTGGTGGCCTCCGCGTGCTTGACCACGTTGTGGATGGCCTCCGCGACGATCCGGTACATGTCCTCGGCCAAATCCGGCTCGACCGCGTCCAGGTCCACTCCGCACAGCAGCCGGATGCCGAGGCCCGTTCGGTTCTCGGTGCTCTTGACGAGCGCGGTCACCGCGTCCTCCAGGCCGAGCCGGGTGGAGGAGGACGGACGGAGTTCGTGCACCATCGCCCTGAGGTCGGCGAGGACGGTCTGCGACAGGGCCCCGACCTCGTCCGCGAACCTCCGGACGGCCTCCGCCGGAAGCGGCCCGCCGCGCGCCCCCAGTACTCCCGCGGCGTTGGCCTGCATGCCGATGGAGAACACCTGCTGGACGATCGAGTCGTGCAGGTCGCGGGCGAGGCGCTGACGCTCGTTCCTGCGGGCCCCCTCACGCTCGCGCTGCAGCAGCGTGGCGTAGTCGACGGCGAGCGCGGCCTGCTCCGCCATGGCGGCCAGAAACTCCAGGGTCCGGCCGCCGATCTCCTGCCCGGGCGCGAAGTAGGCGTTGAGCACGCCTTCGGGCCGGCCGCGTGCCATCAACGGAACGCTGACGAAGGAGTCCCAGTTGAGCTCGCCGAGGTAGGCGTGCAGCGGCTCCCAGGCAGGATCCGCACGAATCTGGGCCCACCGGTGAGGGACGACGATCGGTTTGCGCTCCCGCAGCGTGTCCACCATGCACAGCCGGGCGCCCCGGTCGCGGCACTCCAGCAGACGGTCGAGGAACGCGTCCCAGTGCCGCAGCCCCGCCGAGCCCATCAGCCGCAGTTCCCGGCCGGTGCCGTCCAGGATGAGGATCTGCACGCCGGCCAGGCCGTCTGTCTGGACGATCTGGCGTGCCACGGCGTCCAGGGTCGAGCCGAGCGAGCCCTCCGAAGCCAGAGCGATCGACGTCTGGGCGATCGCCGCGATCCGGCGCTGCCGGTGCCATGCGGCGGTCACGTCGCGGAACGACACGACCGTGAACTTCGGGTCGTCCGGCAGGCCGCGGGCCCGGTAGGCGAACTCGCGCCGGGCTCCGGAGGCGGGCACCCAGTGCGCCACCCGCTCGTCCGACCGCTCCTCCAGCAGCCCTGTCCGGCATGTGCCGTCCCCCTCCGCGAGCGCGAACGGAGACGGCGTACCCAGCAGGTCGGACTCCTCGCGTGCACCGCACATCGCGGCCCCCGCCGGGTTCAGGCGGACGAACCGGCCCACGCGGTCCAGGACCGCCAGGCCCTCCGGCGCGACGGCGGCGACGTCGTCCCAGCCCACGAGCGGCGATGCGGACACGACCGATCTCCTCATCATCGTCATGATCGACAGGCAACGGACCCTGCGGTCGCGGGTGCCGGAAACACGACGCGCCGGGAGAACGCGTCGGCTGGTGAGCGGACGGGAGGTGCCCGCGGTCGGTCCCAGCATCGTAGCCCGGCGGATCGGACGGGGGCCTACGTCATTCGACCCATTCATCACCCGGTCGAAGCGCCGAGCCGGTCGAGTCATTGCGCGCGTTCCTCGGACGCGCGTCCCGCCTACCGTGAGGAAGGAGCGTCCCGTGGACCGCTACTCCTCCGAGACATCCACGGTGCTCCCCGGCCCGTGTGCCCGGCCGTCGCGGTCTGCCCATGCCCCGAGGACGAGGAGGTCTGAGGTATGGACGTGTCCATCGGCACGATCTGGGAGGCGGTCTCCCGGGCTCTGCCCGATGCCGTCGCCGTCAGCGAGCCCGGACGTGACACCACCTACCGGGAGTTCGACGAGCGCGCGTCACGGCTGGCCGTCGCGCTGGGAGCGGCCGGGGTACGCGAAGGCGACACCGTGGCCTGCTACCTGTTCAACGGCGCCGCCTACCTGGAGACGGTCTTCGCCGCCTTCAAGCTCGGCGCCGTGCCGGTGAACGCCAACTACCGCTACACCGGTGAGGAACTCTCCGAACTCCTCACCGACGCCGACGCGGCCGCGGTCGTCTTCAGCGGCGCCCTGGCAGACCGGGTCACCCACGCCGCCGGGCACGTACGCACGCTGAAGCTGCTCGTCCGGGTGGGCGATCCGCCGGCCGACAGCCCGGCCGGGCCTTCCGTGCCCGAGCTGGACGCGCTGCTGGCGGCGCACGCACCGCGCGAGCCGCAGCCGCGGCCCGGCTCTGACCGGCTCTTCATGTTCACCGGCGGAACCACGGGCAAGCCCAAGGGCGTGATGTGGCGGCAGAGCGATCTGCTGCACTCCCTGGTGGTCCCGATCTTCCATCCGCTCGGTGTCACCGAGCTCCCCACGACGCTCGACGAGGCCGTGGGCGTCGCGGTCAAGGCGCACGGCGAAGGCCGCGCCCCGACCACCATGCCCGTCGTGCCGCTCATCCACGCCACCGGACTGTTCAACACCATGGGCGCCCTGATGGCAGGCGGCCGGGCGGTCACCGCGCGTCAGGGCGGCCTCGATCCGGAGCACATCTGGAGCACTGTCGCCGAGCAGCGGGTCGAGACGGTCATCGTCGCGGGCAACGCCGTGTGCCGGCCACTCGTCGACGAACTCGTGCACGCGGAAGAGATCGGGACGCCGCACGACCTGCGCTCCGTGCGCAGGATCCTCAGCTCCGGCACCGCGCTCAGCGACTCACTCAAGAGGGCGCTGCACGAGCGTGCCGACGTCACCGTCATCGACGCCATCGCGTCCAGCGAGGGCGGTCCCTTCGCCTTCGCGATCACCTCGTCGGTACGGGACCTGCCCGCCCGCTTCTTCCCCGTGCCCGCGACACGAGTGGTCAGCCCCGATGACCGGTTCGTCGAACCCGGCAGTGACGAGGTGGGGAACCTCGCCTACTGCGGCCCCATGCCGCTCGGCTACTACAAGGACACCGCGAAGAGCACGACGACGTTCCGCACCATCGACGGGGCGCGGTACTCGATCCCCGGCGATCTCGCCACGATCGAGGCCGACGGCGCGATCCGGTTCCTCGGTCGCGGCTCGGGCGTGATCAACACCGGCGGGGAGAAGGTGCATCCGCAGGAGGTCGAGAACGTCCTGCTCTCGCACCCCGCCGTGAAGGACTGCGTCGTCGTCGGAGTCCCCGACGAGACCTGGGGAGAACGGGTGGCAGCCGTCGTGGCGGTCCCGCCCGGCGCGACGGTCACCGGCGAGGAACTGCGCGGCTGGGTCCGGCGCGGCCTCGCCGGCTACAAGGTGCCGCGCTCCGTCGTCCTGACGGACTCCCTGCCACGCACCCCCACCGGGAAGCTGGAAGTCGCCTGGGCCAGGAAGACGGCACAGGAGGCCGGCGCGGGCGACGGAACGTGACAGCCGAGTCGGGAGGAGCGCTTGAGGGGGACACCGGCAGGGCACACCGTGTACTGCCGCCTCATCGTGCCTCAGCTCACTCGGTTCCGGCATGCTTCGAGCGCCCGCAGCGCCTCCACCACACTGGCCACGTGGTCCCGCATGGCCGCTTCGGCCTCCACCGGGTCCCCGGCGACGATCGCCGCGATGATCCGCTGGTGCTGGGGCAGCGACAGGCGAGCCCGCCCCGGCACCAGGGAGAGCATGAACTGGTGCCGGACCATCTGGGCCCGCAGCCGCTCGACGACCTGGTTGGCGGTCTCGTGGCCGGCGATGTCGCGCACACGACGGTGGAGACGGGCGTTGAGGTCGCTGTACGCCATCAGTTCGCCGTCGGCGACCGCCTGTGCCATGTCCGCGCCGATCCCACGCAGCTCCTCGGCCTGCACGGCGCTGACCCGCTCCGCCGCACGAGCGGCGATCAGACCCTCCAGAACCATGCGTACCTCCGTCACCTCGACCGCCTCGGCGAAGGTGATCTCCCGGACGCGCGCGCCGCGGTTGCGCTGCATCTCGACCAGCCCTTCCGCCGCCAGCTGCTGGAGCGCCGACCGCACCCCGGAGCGGCTGGCGCCGAATTGTTCGCAGAGATCCGCCTCGATCAGGCGTTGTCGCGGCACGTAGTCACCGCGCAGCAGCGCGGCCCGGATCGCACCGGTGACGTCGGGTCCAGCAGAAGTGCTCACGGTGTGCAGTCACCATCCACCACAGGTTCAGGGCGAGAAGAGGTGCGGTCAGTCCTGATAGGTGACGCCCAGTTCGGCGAGCCTGGCGCGCAGTCCGTAGTAGTCGACGCCCAGCGTCCCGGAACGCAGGACCTCCCGGGTGGCGGCCTCCCTGGCGATCCGCTTCTCGGCGAGCTCCGCCGCCTCCTCCGCCTCCTCCAGGGGCACGACGACCACGCCGTCGTCGTCGGCGACGACGACGTCGCCGGGGCGGACGGACACTCCGCCGAGCGTCACGGGCACGTTGACCGAGCCCGGGGACGCCTTCACCGTGCCCTGGGCGGACACCGCCCGGGCCCAGACGTGGAAGCCCATCTCCCGCAGCTCGGCGGTGTCGCGCACACCTGCCGCCGTGATCAGGCCGATGACGCCGCGGGCGGCGAGAGAGGTCGCCAGCAGTTCGCCGAACATGCCGTCCGTGGACGGCGATGTGGTCGTCACCACGAGGATGTCGCCGGGTCGGCAGACCTCGACGGCCGCGTGGATCATCAGGTTGTCCCCCGGGTGGGAGCTGACCGTCACCACCGGGCCGGCTATGCGCACGTTCTGCTGGTTCGGCCGCAGACCGGTTCCCGCGAAGCCACGGCGGCCGATGGCCTCGTGGACGGTGGACACCCCCGCCTGCGCGAGCCGGGCGACGACGTCGGCGGCGGGCCGGGCGATGTTCCTGACGACCACAAGGCGGTTCGGCATGTCTACTCCGGGCTGTTCCAGGGCTGTTACCAGGAGAATTACTGGTGTCAGCACTATTGTCAACAATTAAATCGACGATATGGTTACATCCGCAGTTTCGACCGCTTTCGTCCCGCACTCCTTCTGTGAAAACCGCGCCGCGGCAACGGAGTTGCGTGGCCCCGGTCGATGCGTCCCTCCCCCTCGATCCCAAGGAATCCTCATGACCCTCGCCACCCCCACTCCGCCCGAAGGTGCGCTGCTGGTCGTCAGCGCACACGCCGGCGACTTCGTCTGGCGGGCCGGCGGCGCCATCGCCGTGGCCGCCGAGCGCGGTCAGCGTGCGAAGGTGCTGTGCCTGAGCTTCGGCGAGCGCGGCGAGTCCGCCCGGGCCTGGCGGGACGGCCTGCGCCTCGACGAGATCAAGGAGCTCCGCCGCACGGAGGCCTCGAACGCGGCGGCGGCGCTGGGCGCGGAGATCGAGTTCCTGGACGCCGGGGACTACCCGCTGCTGGAGACCCCGGAGTTGGTGGACCGCATCGTGCGCGTGTACCGGGAGGTGAACCCCGCCGTCGTCCTCACCCACACCCTCACCGACCCCTACAACGGCGACCACCCGGCCGCCGCCCGCATGGCGCTCCAGGCACGCGTGCTCGCCCAGGCGGCCGGCTACGACGCGCCCGGCGAACCGCTCGGCGCTCCCCCGGTGTTCTTCTTCGAGCCGCACCAACCCGAGCAGTGCGACTTCAAGCCGAACGTCCTGCTGGACATCAGCTCGGTCTTCGACAAGAAGCGCAAGGCGATGGAGTGCCTGGCCGCACAGCAGCACATGTGGGACTACTACACCGACCTCGCCAAGCGGCGCGGCGTGCAACTGAAGCGCAACGCCGGGCCCAACCTCGGCCTCTCGCACGGGACCATGGCCGAGGCGTACGTACGCCTCTATCCGCAGACGACCGGCGTGCTGGCATGACGGCGCCGCACGGGACCGGTGCCCGCGGCACCACGCACATCTGGGTTCCGTTCCGCGACACGTCCCTCTACGTGGACTACGCGGACGAGACCGCCCGGACGCCCGATCACCGGAGCCTGCTGGCCGCCGGCGTCCCCGAGGACGGCATCACGCGCGACGACCGCTACGGCGCACCGATGTGGCGCGTCGACGCCCAGCGGCTGCACGCCGTGGTGGAAGCCCTCTGGAGCGAGGACCGCCAGGTGCGGATCCACCTCGACCAGGCACCACGGCCCGGACGGGATGCCGGCACGCGCGACGGACGACGTAGTCCGTGCCACGACCATACGCCGCCCCGGTCCGGTCATTCGAGCGATGACCTGCGCGTTCCCGGTGGCTAGCGTCAGTTACGGCCGCCGGTCCGCGGCCGAAGTGGTCCCCGACCGACCGCGCCGAGGAGATGACCAACGTGACAAGCCCATCAGCCGCCGCCCCGGGCACGCGCACCCTCGCTACCACCGGAGCCGGAGCACCCGTCGCGGCGCGGCGCGGCGGCGGGTTCGAGGGCACCGTCACCGTACTGACCCGCCAGACGGTGGCGGACGGTGTCGTGTCACTGGAGCTCGCACCGCGCTTCGGTGACGACGGACCGCTGCCGTCCTGGCAGCCGGGAGCGCACATCGACGTCGTCCTGCCCACGGGTGTCACCCGCCAGTACTCGCTGTGCGGCCCGGCCAAGGACACGGCCCGCTGGCGCATCGCGGTGCTGCGGGAGCCCGACGGGCGCGGCGGTTCCCAGTGGATCCACGACAACGTCCACGAGGGCAGCGAACTCAGGGTGCGCGGTCCCCGCAACAACTTCCCCCTGCACACCACACCGAAGTACCTGTTCGTCGGCGGCGGCATCGGCATCACCCCGCTGCTCCCGATGATTGCCGAGGCCGAGGCTGCCGGAGCCGAGTGGTCCCTGCTCTACGGCGGCCGCACCCGCACGTCCATGGCGTTCCTGCCCGAACTGGAGCGCTACGGCGACCGCGTGACCGTGCGCCCGCAGGACGAGCACGGGCTGCTCGACCTCGCCTCCTTCCTCGGCGATCCCGACCCGCCCAACCTGGTGTACTGCTGCGGCCCCGCGGGCCTCATCGACGCGGTCGAGGCGTACTGCGCCACGTGGCCGGCCGGGACGCTGAACGTCGAGCGGTTCGCCGCGGCCGACGGGCAGTCCCCCACCGGGAGTGCGGCCGGGCGGCAGCCGTTCGAGGTGGAGCTGCGGGCGTCCGGGGTGACGCTGACCGTGCCTCCGGAGCTGTCGGTCCTCAAGGCCGTGGAGCAAGCGGGTGTCCCGGTCATGTCCTCCTGTGAGGAGGGCATCTGCGGCTCGTGCGAGACCGCCGTCCTGGAGGGCGAGGTCGACCACCGCGACTCACTGCTCACCGA
This sequence comes from Streptomyces sp. NPDC050287, assembly GCF_044459385.1. Lineage (NCBI taxonomy): Bacteria > Bacillati > Actinomycetota > Actinomycetes > Kitasatosporales > Streptomycetaceae > Streptomyces > Streptomyces sp. NPDC050287. Next base: position 824,736 of record NZ_JBITIY010000003.1, read on the forward strand.
AGACGAACGGGCCGCGAACGACACGATGCTCATCTGCGTCTCCCGCGCGCGGAGCGGACGCCTCGTCCTGGATCTCTGACTGGACCTATGAAAGGGAAAGACCCGCCATGGTGACACAGCACGTACGCAACGGCTGGTACCTGGGAGCGTGGTCCGACGAGATCGGCCGGACTCTCGAGCAGCGCTGGATCACGGACCTCCCGGTCTGCTTCTACCGGTTTCCCGACGGCACCGTCACCGCCGTCGAAGACCGCTGCCCCCACCGCAAGTACCCGCTGTCCCTGGGCCACCTCGACGACGAGGGCGTCCTCCAGTGTGACTACCACGGCTATCGCTTCGACGGTCAGGGCGTGTGCGTCGGGGTCGCCGAGCAGGCCGACCGGCCCAAGGCGGCACTGCGCCGGTTCCCGCTGGTCGAGCGGGACGGCGCGATCTGGATCTGGCCCGGTGATCCGGGACTGGCCGACGAGAGCCTGCTGCCCGACACCTCCTGGCTCACCGACCCGAACTGGACCCATGTCCACGGTGTGGTCCCGCTGAAGGCCCGGCACCAGTTGCTGCTGGAGAACCTGCTCGACCTCACCCACGAGACGTTCCTGCACCCGACGAGCATCGGCAACGCCGCCGTCGCCGCGACCCCCATCGACGTGACCGTGGACGGCGACCGGGTCAGCTTCAGCCGTCACATGATCGGCATTGAGGCGCCGCCGTTCTACCGGAAATCCTGCGGACTGACCTCTTCGGTGGACCGCTGGCAGGACGGCGACTTCTACCCGCCGGGCATCTTCGTCCTCAACATCCGCGTCGCTGCCACCGGCACCGAGGAACCGCAGGGCTTCCACATGAAGGTGCTGTACGGGATGACGCCGGGACGCGGCAACGAGACGCACGACTTCTACGCGCTGGGCCGCGACTACCTCATCGACGACGAGGAGCTCACGAAGTTCCAGCACGAGCAGCAGCTCGCGGTGATGCAGGAGGACGTCGACGCCCTTGAGGCGCAGGAGGTCATGTACGCCACCGATCCGGGCGGCACCGCCGAGTCCAGCATCAAGTCCGACCTCGCCGCACTACGCGGGCGTCGCGCGGTGGTGAAGATGCTCGCTCGTGAACAGCAGGGTGGCGGCACGCGGCCCCGGGCGTCCGCATGAGCGGCCGCCGCGTCTTCGTACTGCTCCACGGAGCCTGGCACGGTGGCTGGGTATGGCAGCGCGTGGCACCGCTGTTGCGCGCGGCTGGGCACGAGGCGTACGCCCCCACGCTGACCGGGGTGAGCGATCGCGCCCATCTCCTCACTCCCCAGGTCGGACTCACCACGCACATCCAGGACATCGCGGCGCTGATCGAAGCCCATGACCTGCACAACGTCGTGCTCGTCGGGCACAGTTACGCCGGCCAGGTCGTCACCGGCGTCGCGGACCGGATCCCGGACCGGCTGGCGAAACGGGTCCACCTCGACGCCTTCGTCGGCGACGACGGGGACGCGGCGATCGACCTGCTGCCCGACCGCATCGCCGGGCACTACCGGGAGTCCGTGTCCGGACCCGGCTTCGGCTGGCTCGTCCCGGTGCGCTCGCTGAGTGTCCTCGGCGTCACGGAACAGGCGGACCTCGACTGGCTCGGCCCGCGGCTGACCCCACACCCGTGGCTGACGTACACCGAGCCGTTGCGGCTCACCGGCAAGGCGGACCAGGTCCCCGGTGTCTTCGTCGAGTGCACCGACTGGATGCGGGTGTTCACCCCGCACGCCGAGCGAGCCGCGGCCCGCGGCTGGCCGGTCCACGAGATCGCCACCGGACACGAGGCGATGGTCACGGCTCCGGATCGACTTGCCGAAGTGTTCCTGGAGATCGCGGCAACCTGACCAGTGAAGGGACGTTCCATGGAATTCCTCGTCCGAACCGAGAACACCCTGCCCCCGGACACCCCCGACGACGTCCGCGAGGCCCTGCGCAATGGCGAGCGCGAACGGGCCATGGAACTGCGGGAGGCAGGCGTCCTCAAGCGGCTGTGGCGGGTTCCGGGCCGCAACGCCACGATCGGCCTGTACGAGGCCGCCGATCCGGCGGAGCTGCACGACGCGCTGGTCTCCCTGCCGATGTGGAAGTGGATGGACATCACCGTGGAGGCGCTGGCCACCCATCCGCAGGAGAAGGCACCATGACCGGCCGGGACAGCCCTCGGGTCGCGATCGTCACAGGCGCCGCCGGCGGCCTGGGACGGGCCATCGCCCGCAGACTGGCCGCGGACGGATTCACGGTCGCCGCACTCGACATCGCCGAACCGGACGGCACCGGTGGCATGGCCGGTGTGCGGCCGTGGCGCTGCGACGTCAGTGACCGAGCCGCGACCCGTCGAGCCGTGGAGGAGATCAACGAGGCGTACGGCGGGGGCGGTATCGACGTACTGGTCAACAACGCCGGCCTGCTGTCCGGCCGTGCGCCGCTGCTGGAGGCGTCCCCCGAAGAACTGCACCGCTTCTTCGCCGTCAACGCCGTCGGTCCGCTGCTCATGGTGCAGGCGTGCGTGCCGTGGCTGCGCACCAGCCCGCACCGCGGGCGGGTCATCAATGTCGCGTCCCGGACCTTCTTCACCGGGGCACCGGGGCAGATCGCCTACGTGGCCGGCAAAGGCGCGCTCATCGGGATGACCCGGGTGATGGCACGGGAACTGGGCGAGCACCGGATCACGGTGAACGCGGTGGCGCCCGCTCAGGTGGCCACCCCGGGCACCCGGGCGCACTCCGGCGACGAGGTCTTCGCCGAGACCATGAGCCGACAGGCGATCAAGGAGTACGTCACCCCGGAGCACTTCGCCGGGCTCGTCTCCTTCCTCGCCTCACCGGACGCGGTCATGGTCACCGGCCAGACGCTCGTCTGCGACGGCGGCGGACTCCTGCACTGACCGGCAACCCCACGGGAGAGGAGAGGAACGGCATGTCCAGCAGCACACCCCAGGTCCCCGGCACCTACGTCTTCGACGCCGCCGAGCACCGCCGCGGACGGGCACTGAACCAGCTCTGCGGGTCCCTCAAGTACGCCGAGAACCGGGCGAGGTTCAAGGCCGACGAGGCCGCGTACTGCGAGACGTACGGCCTGACGGCCGAGCAGCGGGACGCGCTTCTGGAGCGGGACTGGAATCGGATGATGGAGCTGGGCGGCTCCATCTTCTACGTCTTCAAACTCGCCATGGTCGACCAGAAGTCCATGCAGTACCTCGGCGGGGTCTTCACCGGCATGACCACCGAGGAGTTCGCGGAAGCGCTGAAAGCGGGAGGGCGGAGCTTTGGCTGAGGTGATGTGGGGACTGGCCACCTCGCACGTACCGTCCATCGGTGCGGCCATGGACCACAGCAAGACACAGGACCCGTACTGGAAGCCGCTGTTCGACGGATATGCGCCGGCGCGCGAGTGGATGGCCCGGCACACCCCGGATGTCGCGGTCGTCGTCTACAACGACCACGCGAACGCCCTGGATCTGAGCGTCACGCCGACCTTCGCGATCGGCTCGGCCCCGTCGTACCAGGTGGCCGACGAAGGCTGGGGCAGCCGCCCCGTGCCGACCGTCCACGGCGCCCCGGAGTTCTCCGACCACCTCGTCGAAAGTCTGATCGACGCTTCCTTCGACCTCACCGTCTACCAGGAGCTCGACGTCGACCACGGCCTGACGGTGCCCCTGTCGGTGTACTGCCCCGACCCCGGGGCACGCTGGCCATGCACGGTCGTCCCCCTCCTCGTCAACGTCATCCAGTACCCGCAGCCGACCGCCGCGAGGTGCCTGGCCCTCGGCCGAGCGCTGGGCGAGGCGATCCGCGCCTACCCCGAGGACCTCAAGGTCGCGGTCTTCGGCACCGGCGGCATGTCCCACCAGCTCGCGGGCGCCCGCGCGGGACTGATCAACCAGGACTTCGACCGGATGTTCCTCGACGCGATCGAGCACGACCCGGAGAAGCTGGCCACTCTGACCCGCGAGGACTACATCCGCGAGGCCGGCTCCGAGGGCATCGAACTCATCATGTGGCTCATCATGCGCGGCGCCCTGGGCCCGCGGATCCGCCGCGTGCACGAGACGTACCATGTGCCCGCGTCGAACACCGCGGCCGGGATGGTCCTGTTCGAGAACCTGAGCGCCTGATCCGATTGCCGCCGTACCTGTGAAGCGGCCCCGCACACCGATGGCGTCCCCGTGCGCAGCGGGGTGCGTAGAGCTATAACCGCGCTGTCCCGGCATGTTCTGTGTTCAACGCGAGGCAGCCACCGCGACCATGGGTGAGGCCAGGCCGACCTGTGGCGTTCCCCTTCCGGTGTGCACTGCTTCTGCATGGGGGCATCACCTCATCGCTGCCGCCCGGCGGCGTCCGGCCTCGATGGCCGGTCGATCGCGCCTGTCACCGCGGATCGCGGCGACGATCATCCTGGATCTGGCGGCACCGATGCGCAGCCGCTTGCGCAGCGTCTCGGCGGAGATCGGCCGCCGGTGCAGTTCCCAGTGATCGGCGTCCTCCTGCCGGGCACGCTCCAGGAGGTCGTCGAGCGCAGGCCGCCTCCCCGCGTCTGCATCCTCCGTCGAACCGTCGGCGTGCGGTCCGGCCGTGGTCTCCGTCGGGTGTTCGTCCCGGCCCGGGATACCGCCGACAGCCTGCAGTAGACCAGGCCCGACCTCCGCCCAGCCAATAAGAAGCAGTGGTCCCACCGCGTCAAATGCGGCCCTGCCGAACTGGCCCGCAAGCAGCGGCTCGGTGACGTTCAGAGCCAGGGTCATCACACTGGAGAAAATCAACAGTCGCCGGGCAGGGCGCAACTGCTCAGATGTTGCACCATGCAGGGCGAGGTAGCGGATGCCCAGGAGCAGGCCGAGTACCGACAGGTCGACCGCCGGGGCCACCAAAGGTGCCACCCAGGCCGGTACACCGAGGCGCAATGCCAGGGTCCACACGTTGCCGAAGCCGAAGAGGAAGGTCAGGCCGACGACGGTGGCCATGGTCACCGTCACCGCGCGCAAGGTTCGGCCCTGCTCCAGCAGCACGGTCCGATGAGCTCCGGGGCGCGTCCTTGTCGTGGCCGCCGTCACGGCGCACCATCCGATGCAGCAGGCTCGCACCGCCCTCGGCCAGCGTGCTGTACCGCGTGAATCTCCAGGTCCGCACGCAGGACGACCGGTTGGGGTTTCGGGTCAAGTCCCCCCTCGGACACACGCAGTACGCACCCTGGTGCCGGCCGGCTTTCGGTCGGCGCCGTTTGCGTTTCATGGTCGTACGTCAGCCGTGGCCTGCACCTGGCGGCTGTGGTCGGACGTCGGGCTGCGGGGGTTCGGCCGGGAGGGGACGCCGGAACCGGGGTGGGCGGGGCGTCTGGAGGACCGAAACACTTCGTTCGTCGACCTTGTCCCTTCGTCGGGACTGCGGCGGCAGGAAGCGGCGGCGTTGCTGACGCTCGAGATACCCGTGCGGCGCCTGGCGGGAAGCCGGTACTGCCACGCCACGGTGGGGTCGGATGTGTTCTTGCCGCCGGACTGCACGGTCCGTGGCGCGAACTTCGCCCGCGAGACGAGATGGTCGGCGGTGGGGAAGACGGTCATGTCCGGGCAGAGCTCGGCCAGCAGCGTCTGGGCGGTCCGCACTCCGATGCCCGGGATGGTGACCAGGTCGGCGACCAGGTCCGCCCCGGCACCGGGCCGACTGCCACGTGTCGGGCAATGTGGCCTGCGCTGCGGGCCGGCGCAGGTGACGACGGCTGAGCGCTCGTCGCCGTCCTGTGCCACCGCTGCCCTCATCTCGATGACGCGAGGGCGCGGGAGTGGGACACCGGGCGTCGCCATCCGCCGGCCCGGTGAGGGTTTCCGGGCCGGCGTGGGCGTTCAGTGGAGCTGCGGATAGAGCGCCGAGACGCCTCCGGACAGTGCAGGCTGGGCCTGGCGGGCGGGGTCGTCCGCGAGGATCTCGTAGGCGCCGGCGGCGATGCCGTCGACCGCGATCCTGGCGATGTCGGCGGGGTCGGACTTGGGCGCCTCGACGGTGCGGACCATGTCGGTGTCCATGTAGCCGACGTGCAGGCCGGCCACTCGAATGCCCTGGTCGGCAAGCTGCAGGCGCAGGGCGTTGGTGAGGGACCACTGGGCGGACTTGGCCGCGCAGTAGGCGCCGTGTTCCGGGAAGCTGACCCAGGACAGGACGGACAGGATGTTCAGGATGGCGCCGCCGCCGTTGGCCGTGATCTGGGGTGCGAAGGCGCGGACCACCGACAGGGTGCCGTAGTAGTGGGTGTCCAGCTCCAGGCGGATGTTGTCCAGGTCGCCTGTGAGCAGGTCGGTGCCGGTGGCCGAGCCGGCGTTGTTGATCAGGACGGTCACGTCCCCGGTGGCCTGGGCGGCGGCCGCGACGGAGGCCGGGTCGGTGATGTCGAGCGCGATCGGCTTGGCGCCGGGCAGGTCGACCTGGGCGGGGTTGCGGGCACCGGCGTAGACGGTGGCGCCACGGGCGAGCAGTTCGGCGGCGAGGGCTCGGCCGAGGCCCCGGTTGGCTCCGGTGACGAGGACGGTGCTGGCGGAAAGGTCCATGAAGAGTTCCTGGTGAAGTAGGAGGGCTCCCTGCCCGAAGCGACCACGCCGCGACAAGGCGCCGGTGCGCGATGTCGGCCGTACCGCAGGCGGTTCAGGCCCTTGTCGCGGGCGGCGTGGGAAGGGTGCGCCGTATGGGCGAGCACGCCCAGGTTTGGATTACGTTCGTAATACTACAGGGCTGCTACGGGATCGACGACGCCGGCACGGCGACAACCCCTGCGAACGGCCCCGAAGTCGTCCGGGCACGCAATGGGCACGCAGTGGGCACGCTGCGTGGGTCCTGCAACCTGGGCTTTTACAGGTGCCAAGGAGGTTTTGAACCCCGCGCCGTGCACGCCCGTCGTCGGCACGCATGAGGGCCGCACAGCGCGCGCTGTGCGACCCTCGATCTTTTTCGTCACGCCTGGCGCTGTCAGCAGTGCCTGCCACGAAGCTCAGAAGCTGCCGTGGACCAGCCAGGTCGCAGACCGGTTGGACAGCCTGTTCAGCTGAGGCCAGGCGGTAGCGGTCGGCGCCCGGCACAGCGACGTCCTCGGCAGCGGGTCGGTAACGCAGTGCCCGGTGCCGGCGTGATCAACGCACGGTGCCGGGCGCTTTCTGAGCAGGGGTTCGAGCTACACGCGTAAAGCGCTGCCCCGGAGAACGCGATGCCCGAGTCGGCTCAGCCTCGCTTGGCGACGGCGGTGCGGGCGGAGTGCCACAGGGCGCGGGGGTTGTCGCGGTCGCCGTGGAGCTTGAGCATCGCGTTGACGACATCCTCGACGCTGCCTTGCTCGTTGACGATGCGGCTGAAGTCGCGCAGGTACTGCTGGCTCGCGCCGATGCTCTCGGGCAGGTCGGGTGCGCCGACGCTCTTGTGTCCCGCGACGACGATCTTCGGGTTCAGGGCGGCGACGGCATCCAGGCTGGCGATCCACGCCTCGCGGCTCTTCTCGTCGGTCTCCCCGGTCATCATGTGTACGCCGTTGTAGACGACGTCGCCCCCGACCACCGCGGCGGCCGACGGCACGTGCAGGACAGTGGAGAACTCGGTGTCGCCCTGGCCCACGGAGACTGCCCGCAGCACCTGGCCCTCCAGCTCGAACTGGTCGCCGTTCAAAGGCTCCGGCAGTACCGCGGTCTGCGGCAGTTCGCCAGGGAAAATGCCCTTCCAGTAGGCGGACAGCCCCGGATCGGTGGCCTCGAACCGGGCGCGTTCGACCACCTCGGGGGTGGCGATGCCGCGGGCCTCGGGGAAGTGCTCCTGGATGCGGGCAAGGCCGACCCAGTGGTCCTGGTGGCCGTGGGTGATGTAGACGCCGGTGACGCGCTTGCCGAAGCCGCGCACCCACTCGGCGAGCGCGTCGACCTGGTCGAGGGTGATGAGCGTGTCGACGAGGACGGCTTCCTCGGCGCCGGCGATCAGAGTGCTGCTCATGGGCGACCACATCGGGTCGTCCCCCGGACCCTGCGCGGGGGCACCTGCGAAAGGACGCATCGGCGCGACGTACACGTCAACAGTGAGGGCGTCTGAGCTCATGGTGAATACCTCCGAATGTGTGGGGAGGCTTCCACCATCCCGATTATGCTATGTAACATAGCATAGTGAGGTGGCGGTCCAGAGCCCGTACACGATGAGAAAGAATGGCCTGCATGTCAGAGGGCGTGCGTGAAGCAATGATCAAGGCGGCATGGTTCCTGATCGCCGAGCGAGGACTTGAGGGCATGTCGACCCGCGAGGTGCTCGCACGTACCGGGGCACCGCGCGGCTCCGTCTACCATCACTTCCCCCGCGGCCGCGCCGAGCTGATCGAACTCGCCGTCGACCACTCCCTGCAGTGGATGCAGGAACAGATCGACGCGATCGACGCGCGGACCCCGGAGGACGTGGTCTCCGGCTACATCGACATCTGGCGCAGAGTGGTCGAAGGCACGGACTTCCGCGCCGGCTGCACGACGGCCGGGGTCACGACCGGCGGACACGACCCCGCGATCCTCGACCGGGCCGAGGCCGCCTTCAACGCCACGGGCGAGGCGCTGGCCGCCCGGCTCGAACAGGTCGGAGTAGCGCCCGCCGAGGCCGCACAACGCGCCGCCCTGCTGGTGATCGCCGCTGAAGGAGCCGTCATCCTGGCCCGCGCACGACGAAGCAGCGAACCACTCGCCCTAGTCGCCGCACAGCTCGGCTGAGAGCCCTCACACCTGCTTATTGAAGATCGCGATGATGCCGTCGGCCATAGCGTCGACAATGTCGTCTGCCACGTGAGTGGGCCCGTGGAAGTGGAATGTGGGCGGGTTCGGTTCCCTGTCCGGCCCCGCTCTCCCCGGTCCGACGCCTGACCTGAGCCCGCGCCGGGAACCGGATGGCGGTGGCGTACGTGACGAACCAGATGCGCGAACCGGAGAGCGACACCCGGGGGATGGACCTGGTGATGGCCGCCTACGACGGACTCCAGGGCCTGAATGCCTGAGGTATCAGTAGGGTCGTGGGTGTGGACGACGTGCGGGTGGTGCTGATCGGCGGGACGTCGAATGTCGGCAAGTCGACCGTCGCCCGGGCGGTGGCGGAACGGCTCGGGTTCGCGTACCGGCCGACGGACCTGCTGGCCCGGCATCCCGGCCGGCCCTGGCGGACGCCGGAGCGGGAGGTGCCGTCGCATGTCGCCGAGCACTACCGGTCCCTCGACGTCGACGAACTGATCGAGTCGGTCCTCGATCACTACGAGCGACTGTGGCCCCGCATCGAGGACCTGATCACTCTCCACGCCGCCGGGACCGGTTCCGGAGCGGGCCTGGTCCTGGAGGGATCCGCGCTGTGGCCCTCCCGCGTCGCCGAGTTGGCCGTCCCACGGACGGCGGCCGTCTGGCTCACCGCCGACCTGGCCGTCGTACGCGAGCGTGTGCACAGGTCCGGCCACTACGCGACGGCGACGGCGGAGGAACGGCATCTGATGGACAAGTTCCTTGCCCGCACGGAGCGTTACCAGAGCCTCATGACCCAGTCCGTCGACCGCCTGGGCCTGCACCGCATCGACGCGGGCGACGGACGGTCGGTCGCGGAGCTGGCGGACGCGGTCCTGGCGGCCACGGCGCGCGGATGACGCCAGGCTCTGGAGAGGCGAATCCAGTGCGCGGAGAAAATCCCGTGCTCCCTCTCACCCCAGCGCTCTACACTCACCACGGATCACGCGCCGCCCACCGCACAGGGCCGGGCCGCGTGTGTGCTGACGAAGCAGACCAGTGAGGGGAGACCGGCCGTGTGCTACCGCACCGCTGTTGTCGTTCCCCGGTCGCTCCGTGAGGTGATCCTCGTGTCTCCGCCCGTCCGGTGCCCGCTGCGCGGCCGGTACCGGATGCCCGTGACGACCTTCTGATCCGCACGCCCAACACCCTTACCAGGTCTACCTGTTGAGGTGTCCTCAGATGGCTCGCGGGAATCGCGCCGTCCCGTCACATCTCGTCCGAAAGGCCCTGGGCCGTGCGCACCAACCCCAACGCCCTCACCACCGTCCGCAACCTCGGCATCCTCGCCCACGTCGACGCCGGCAAGACCACCGTCACCGAGCGGATCCTGTACGCCACCGGCACCACCCACCGGCGCGGCGAGGTCCACGACGGGACGACCGTCACCGACTTCGACCCGCAGGAACGCGACCGCGGCATCACGATCTTCGCCGCGGCCGTGAGCTGTGCCTGGGACGGCCACCGGATCAACCTGATCGACACCCCGGGACACGTGGACTTCGCCGACGAGGTGGAGCGTTCGCTGCGCGTCCTCGACGGCGCGGTCGCGGTGTTCGACGCCGTCGCGGGCGTCGAGCCGCAGAGCGAGTCGGTGTGGCGGCAGGCGGATCGGTACGGCGTGCCGAGGATCGCGTTCGTCAACAAGCTGGACCGGGCCGGCGCCGACCTCGACACGGCCGTCGAGTCGATCCGGGACCGCCTGCACCCGGCCCCGCTGGTCGTGCAACTCCCCATCGGCAGCGAGGACGCCTTCACCGGCGTCGTCGACCTGCTCAGCATGCGGGCGCTGACCTGGGCCGACGGCGATGAGACGGTCCAGGAGGGCCCCGTACCGGAAGCCCTGCGCGAGGAAGCGCTCCGACGGCGCCGACTGCTGGAGGAGGCCGTGGCCGAACGGCACCCGGCCGCGCTGGAGGAGTTCTGCGACCAGGAGACGCTCTCCGCGCCGACGCTCGCCTCCGCGCTGCGCGACCTCACGCACAGCGGCGACGGCGTGGTCGTCCTGTGCGGCTCGGCCTACCGCAACCGCGGTGTCGAGCCGCTGCTCGACGCGGTCGTGGCCTACCTGCCGTCCCCGCTCGACGTGCCCGCCGTACGGGGTACGTACGGCGGCACCGAGCAGGAACGGGCCGCCGACCCGTACGCCCCGTTCGCGGCGCTGGTGTTCAAGGTGCACGCCACCGCGACGGGACGGCTGACCTACCTGCGGGTGTACTCGGGAACGATCGGAAAGGGGGACACGGTGATGGACGCGGGCACACGCCGTACCGAGCGCATCGGGCGGATCCTGCGCGTGCGGGCGGACCGGCACGCCCAGCTGGACCGGGCGCTCGCCGGGGACATCGTCGCCGTGGTCGGGCTGAAGTCCGCCCGGGCCGGCTCGACGCTGTGCGCGCCGGACGCCCCGCTCGTCCTGGAACCGCCGACCGTGGCGGACCCGGTGGTCTCGGTGGCGGTCGAGGCCCGCAGGTCGGCCGAGACCGACCGGCTGGCCACAGCCCTCGCGCGACTGGTCGAGGAGGACCCGTCGCTGGTGGTCCGCACCGACCCCGAGACCGGGCAGACGGTGCTGTCCGGCATGGGTGAACTGCATCTGGAGGTGGCGGTGGAGAAGGTCCGGCGCGACCACGGGCTGGAGGTCACGGTCGGCCGTCCGACCGTGTCCTACCGGGAGACGGTCACCCGGGGCGTGTCCGGCCTGGTCTACCGGCACGTCAAACAGGACGGCGGGGCAGGGCAGTTCGCGCATGTCGTCCTGGACGTGGAGCCGCTGGAGCCTTCGGAGTCGCCGGAGTCCGGAACCGGCTTCGAGTTCCGGTCCACCGTCGTCGGCGGGCGCGTACCGCAGGAGTACGTGCGCGCGGTCGAGGCCGGCTGCCGGGACGCCCTCGCCGAGGGACCGCTCGGCGGCCATCCGGTGACCGGGCTGCGGGTCACCCTGACCGACGGGGCGACCCATGTGAAGGACTCCTCGGACACGGCGTTCCGCACCGCGGGCCGCTTCGGCCTCCGACAAGCCCTGCGCGCCTCGGCGATGACCCTGCTGGAACCGGTCGTCGAGGTCACGGTCACCGTGCCCGAGGACGCCGTCGGTACCGTCCTCGGCGACCTGGCCGCACGTCGTGGCCGCGTCTCCGGCTCGGTCACGCGGGCGGGCGCGGCGGTCGTCACGGCCACCGTGCCGCTGGCCGAACTCTTCGGCTACGCCACCCGGTTGCGCAGCCGAACCCAGGGCCGCGGCACCTTCACGGCCCGCCCGACCGGCTACACCCCGGCGCCGACGAGTGTGACGTCGGCGCGGTAGCCGGTTGGGGGGGCGGCTCCACCCGTACGCGGGCGGGGCCGCCCTCAGCCGGTACCCGGGTGTCCGTATCCCGACCCGCGCTGGTCACCTGCCGGCCAGCTCAGCGCCGTGCGAAGCCGAGCCGCCTCCTCGTGGGGAGGCGCCTCGGTGTCGATGCCCAGGACGTGGATCGTGCCCAGACCACGCCGGGGGCCGTCGATCCGCAGGACCCGGCGGTTGCTGCGCCAGGTCGGCGAGTCGGCACCCGACGTGCCGCCCAGGAGGGCGAGGAACTTTCGCAGGTGATCGGCGGAATAGACGGGGAGGAAGTGTTCGGGGAAGTAGGTGGCGAGCGACTTGGTCACCAGCGCGGATCCGAATCGCAGGACTTCGAGGTCGTCCACCGCTTCGAAGTCGCCCGCTGCCACGGCGGTGAAGGCCTGGAGGAACTGGGCCCGAAGCAGTTCCCACGCGTTTTGGGGTTCCATCCCGCGCAGGGGAGCGGCGAGCCGCCACTCGCCGGAGTTGTGGCGGTACATGATGTGCTTCGCGGCGCTGCCGCCCTTGATGCTGCCGAGGTGCGGAGTGCCGAACTCCATGAATCGGCAGTACGTCATGGTCGCCCCGGACGGGTTCAGCCCCAGGGCGTAGTGCTCCAGCGGCAGGGTGGGCCACTTTTCCAGGGGGAACAGGAGGTCCACCACCCGCTTGCGGTCACCCTCGGCCGCGGTCTGGTCCTCGCAGACGGTGCTCCGGTCGAACTCGGCCGCGGCCGCCCACACATCCACCGTTTCGCTCATGAGGCCATGAGGTCCGACAGCCAGCAAGCACTTCTCGGGTCAGGACCTGTCTGGCAATGCCCAGGGCCGTATCGGCGGCGTCTGTGCGGGCGGTGTGGGACGCGGCTAGGACGCGCCGCCGCCGGCAGCCTCGCTGCGGTGCGGCTCGAGGCGATTGACTGTTTGCTCGCTCCATGCCCGAATGACTGATGTCTGCCCGGGGGTCAGTGAGTCGAGGAAGTGGCGGCGGATGTTGCCGCCATGCACGAGGACGGCACTCTGGGCGGCGCGGCGACCCTCGGCGGTCAGCCCGATCCCCGCGCGGCGACCATCGGCCCCGTACTGAGTGCGTTTGACGAAGCCGCGTTTTTCCATGCGAGTCAGCTGGTGTGAGACGCGGCTCTTGTCCCAGTCGAGCGACTCGGAGAGCTCGCCGACACGCATCTCGCCGCCGCCGGCCCGCCACAGCGTCACCAGCACGCTGAACTCGGCCTTCGAGATGTCGCAGTCACGCTGCAGACCACGCTCCAGCTCCCTGGTGAGCAGACGCTGCGCGCGCATCCAGGCATCCCAGAACTCCCACTCCTCGGGTTCCAGCGATCGAGTCTCCGTCATCCGTCGAGGATACCGCGACCAGCAGAGTTGTCACTTCAACTCTGCCCGATCTAGAGTTGACGCATCAACTCTGCCGGAAGGAAGACCATGACGCTGCGCATCGCCCTCATCCTCGGAAGCACCCGCCCCGGACGCCGCGGCGACCAGATCGCCGCCTGGGCACTGGAGGCCGCCCGCGCCCACGGTGGCGCCGACTACCAACTCATCGACCTCGCCGACCACAACCTCGGCAACCTCGACGAGCCCGGCAACCCGAACCTCCAGCAGTACCAGCACGACCACACCCGCGCCTGGGGCGCACTCATCGACAGCTTCGATGGCTACGTGTTCCTCGTCCCCGAGTACAACCGCTCCTACCCCGGAGCCCTGAAGAACGCCCTGGACTACGTCTACCGGGAGTGGAACGACAAGGCTGCCGGGATCATCAGCTACGGCGGCTGGGTCGCCGGGGCCCGGGCCGCCGAGGCGCTGCGACTCGTCCTCGCCGAACTCCAGGTGGCCACGGTTCGCGCCCAGCCCACCATCGCGACACACCCCTCGTTCCACACCGGCGCCTTCGTCCCCCAGCAGGGTCTCGACACAGCCGTGGGCGGCATGCTCGACCAGGTGATCGCCTGGTCCGGCGCGCTGCGCGGGGTGCGCCAGGCCAAGGCGCGGACAGCCACGCCTGCATGAGGCCCAGTTCGTGGTCGATCACGTGAACGGACGCGGCGAGCTGACGGACACCGCATGGGAGGCGCTGAAGCCCCTACTGCCGGCTACCGACGGACCCGGCCGTCCGTGGCGCGACCACCGGCAGGTGATCAACGGCGCGTTGTGGCGGTTGCGAACAGGCGCTCCCTGGCGTGACCTGCCGGAACATCATGGGCCATGGCAGACGGTCCATCAGCCGATCCCACCAACACGCGGCCGGCGTCCGAAAAAGGGGGCGGGCGCGAACAGCGGGCTGGAAGGTCCGGCACGCTCGGCGGCCGACCGGGCGCTGGGCCGCTCCCGCGGCGGGCTGACCACCAAAGTCCATCTCGCCTGCGACGGCCGGGGCCTGCCCCTGGCTGTCGTCCTCACCCCGGCAAGGTCAACTTTGAGGAAGAGGAGGTCGTCCTCGCCGGTCACCTTTTGCCGACGACGGCGATCCGGATGCCGAACTCCTGGGCGTGGTCCCGTTACTGGCGGTAGACCGAGACGCCCTTGCGGGTCGGTTCCGCGACCGGGAAGGTGATGTCGAAGCGGGTGAACAGGCCCGAGGCGAACGCGTCCGCGCCGGCTGTCATGTCGACGACGACGTACTCGCCGGGGCCGTCCACCAGGTGGTTGAGGTAGAGCTCCACGCCGGCGAGCTTGGAGTGGTGACAGGCCACGCCCAGGTCGCTCTCGTCGAACTCGCCCGTGACCATGAGGCCTACGCCGTCCACGCGCCGGACGTGGCGTGCGTGGAGTTCGTCGTCGAGCAGGCGCAGGAGGCGTGAACCCCGGCCGGGAGGCGTTGTTTTGATCATCGCCTCCCGGGAGGGGGTGCGCGTGTTGGTGCCGCGCAGGTAGTCCTTGAGGTCGTCGACGTGGGTGCCCAGGGGAGGGGCGTGCCACGGGCCGTCGTGGTGGCCGAGTGCTTCGGCCAGGTGCTGGTCGATGTCGCCGTCGACGGCGAGGACCGGCGCGCCGGAGCCCGCCAGATGCCGGGAGAAGAGCGCCGCCAGGGTGGTCTTGCCGCTGCCGCCCTTGCCGACGAACGCGATCCGCACCACCGCCGTTCCTTTTGAAAATGAATATCATGTGGTTAGGTTTCTGGGGGTGGCCGGCGGCGGGGTGTCAAGTCGCCCGGCGGTCGCTGCCCGTTGATCACCTCCATGGCTTATTGCATATGATTGGCAAGTGCGTGACTACAGCATCAGGACGGCAGGCCCCGACGACCTCGAAGGAGTGCGAGCGGTGATGCTCGACACCGTCTACCGCGACTTCGGCACCGGCTACGTGCCCCGTTGGCACGCCGACATCATCGATCCAGCAGCCGCCTACCTCGCCCCGGCCCGCCACACCCTCCTCGTCGCCCTCGACCCGGACGACCGGAGCGTCGTGGCCACCGGCGCCCTCGACTCCCGCGGCCCCCTCCACCCGCCGAACCCGCGCGCCGTCGCCGAGCGCTTCCCCTCCGGCGAGACCGCCCAGCTGCGCCGGGTGTACGTCCGCCCCGAGCACCGCAGGCGCGGCCTCGCCCGGCGGCTGGTCGACGAGTTGCTCGCCTTCGCGGACGCGGCCGGCGGCTACCGGTCCGTCTATCTGCACACCGACCCGGCCGTACCGGGCGCCGAGGCCTTCTGGCGCTCGCTCGGCAAGGTCGTGCACGACGAGCGCGGGGAGCCCGGCGGCGACAACGGGACCGTCCACTTCGAGATACCGATCGGACGGTGACCGACCCGATGCGACGCCGTCACCTCCTCGGATCCCTGCTCCTCGCCCCCCTCCTCACCGCGTGCTTCGCCTCCGAAGGCGGCGGAGACGACTCCTCCGGCGACGCCGGCCACGGCTCCCGGCTGCGGGTCGCCCTCGCCTTCCCGCCCGCCGAGAACCTCTCGCCGTACGGCGCCGACGCCACCATCCTCAGCCGCCTCGGGGTCACCGAGGGCCTGACCGTGCTGGACGCCAACGGCGCCGCCACCCCGGCGCTCGCCCGCTCCTGGCGCCGCGAGAACGACCGCACCTGGCTGTTCACCCTGCGCGAGGCCACCTTCCAGGACGGCTCGGACGTCACCCCGGCCGCGGTCGCCGCCGCCCTGACCCACGCCACCGAGGCGAGGCCCGCGCCGGCCGCCCTGTCCGGCGTCACGCTCACCGCCAAGGCCGACGGCGGCACCGGCGTACGGATCACCACCGGCGCCCCCGACCCCGTCCTGCCCCTGCGCCTGTCCAGCCCGAGCCTCGCCGTCCTCTCCGCCAAGGCCTACGACGGCAAGGACCGCGTCGACCCGGCCGGCACCGCCACCGGCCCCTTCGAACTGACGAAGGCCGGCGGAACCGCGTCCGCCACACTCGACCGCTACGACGACTACTGGGGCGGTCGCGCCCAGGCATCCGGCGTCGACGTCCGCTTCATCGCCGACGGCACCGCCCGCGCGAGCGCCCTGCGCACCGGCGAGGCCGACATCGCCGAAGCCGTACCCGTCGCGCAGGCCGCCACCCTCGACGAGGCCACCCGCAAGGCGACGGCCACCACCCGCACCACCAGCCTGCTGCTCAACGCCGCGTCGGGCCCCTTCAAGGACCCGGAGTTGCGTGCCGCCGCCCGCCGGGCCGTCGACACCTCCGCCCTCGCCCAGGGCGTCTACGAAGGACACGCCGACCCCGGCGCCGGCATCTACGGACCCGCCGTCACCTGGGCCGAGGGCAGGCGGCAGCAGCCGCGCAGGGCGAAGGCCGGCGACCCGGCCGGCGCGCGGATCACCCTCGCCACCTACGACAACCGGCCCGAACTCCCGGAAGCGGCGCAGGTGTTGAAGCAGCAGCTGGAGAAGGCCGGGTTCCGGGTCACGCTGGAGGTGCGCGAGTACGCGCGGCTGGAGAGCGACGCGCTCAAGGGGAGGTTCGACGCCGTCGTCCTCGCCCGCAACACCCTCGTCGACACCGGCGACCCCCTCGCGGTCCTCGCCGGCGACCACACCTGCGACGGCGCCTTCAACATCGCCCAGCTCTGCGACCAGAACGTCGACCGGGCCGTCAGGAAGGCCGAGGCCATCGCCGACACCGGGGAGCGGCAGGACGCGGCCCTGGCCGCCGAGGCCGCGATCCTCGGCACCGACGCCGTGGTCCCGCTGGTCCACCAGCGCGTCATCACCGGCGTCGGCACCTCGGTCAGCAACGTGCTCCTCGACCCGTACGAGCGCACCCTCGTCGGCACCGGCACCCGGCGCTGACCGGTGCGACGACACGTGAGCGCCCTGGTGTGGCGCGCCGTGCTCGCGGCGGCCCTGGTGTGCGGCATCGGCCTGCTGCCCTGGCTGACCCGGACCGACCCGGCGCTGACCGTCCTCAAGGCCCGCTCGGCCGACCGTGACCCCACTCCCGGGGTACTGGCCGACGTACGCGCCCAACTCGGCTTGGAAATGGGACCGTTCGCGCTGCTCGGGCAGTGGCTCGGCGGGCTGTGGCGCGGGGACGCCGGACGGTCGTGGCTCTCCGGCACCGAGGTCGCCCCCGCGGTGCTCCAGGCCCTCGGCGCGTCCCTGCTGCTGATGGCGGTGGCCCTCACGGTCGCCGCCGTCACCGCCGCACTGGTGTGCGCCCGCACGCTGTGGCTCGGCGCGCACCGGCGCCTCGGCGGCCGCCGCGCGGGCGGCGGCGGTTCGGCGGTGCTCGCCGCGCTGCCCGAGTTCCTCACCGCGTCCGTGCTCGCCACCGTCGTCGGCGTGCAGTGGGGCTGGCTGCCGGCCCTCGGCTGGTACGGGCCGCAGTGGACCGTGCTGCCCGCGCTCGCCCTCGGTCTGCCCGCCGGCGCCGTCATCGGGCGGCTCCTCGACGACCTGCTGCCGGGCGCCTTCGCCGAGCCCTGGGCCCTGGCCGCCGCCGCCCGCGGCCTGCCGGGCCGGCGCATCGCCCGTCAGGCGGTACGGCGCTGCCTGCCCGGACTGCTCCCCAACCTCGGCATGTTCGTGGTCGGCCTGACCGGCGGGGCCGTCGCGGTGGAGCAGATCTTCGACATCCCCGGGCTCGGCCGCACCACCCTCCAGGCCGCCCTCGCCCAGGACCTGCCCGTGCTCCAGGCCGGCACGCTGGCCGTGGTCCTGCTGGCGGCGGTCACGGCCGCCCTCGCCGCCCTCGCGACCCGGTGGCTCGTCGGCCCGGCCCTGCGTGACGGCGCGCTGCCCTCCCTCCACCGGCCCACGCCACCGGCCCGCGGAGTCCTGCCCCTCGTCCAGGGCGGACTGCTGATCGCCGTCGTCGCGTTCGGCCTGCCCCGCGACCCGCTCGCCCTCGACACCGGCGAACGCCTCCAACGCCCTTCCGGATCCCACCCGTTCGGCACCGACGCGCTCGGCCGGGACGTCCTCGCACGGGTCGCCCACGGCGCCCTCGACACCCTGCTGCTCGCCCTCGTGATCGGCGCCGCCACCCTGTTCACCGGTGTCCTGCTCGGACTGCTGCCCCGCCTGTCGGGACCCCTCGTCGACACGCTCAACGCCGTACCGCCCGTCCTCCTCGCCCTGCTTGTGACGGCCGTCGCCGGCAGCGGACCCGCCACGCCCGCGCTCGCCGTGGGCGCCGTGGCCTGGGCACCCCTGGCCGCCCACACCTCCGCGCTGCTGCGCCAGGAGCGCGCCGCCCTCCATGTGACGGCCACCCGGGGTCTCGGCGCGGACCGCTGGTACCTGCTGCGCCACGACCTGCTGCCCGCCGTCCTGCCGCCCGTCGTCCGGCACGCCTTGCTGCGCCTGCCCGGTATCGCGCTCGCCCTGGCCTCGCTCGCCTTCCTCGGCCTCGGCGCGCAGCCGCCCTCCCCGGAGTGGGGCCTGCTCCTCGCCGAGAACCAGCCCTACGCCGAACGCGCCCCCTGGGCCGTCCTCGCCCCCGCCGCCGTCCTCGCCCTGCTCGGCGCGCTCGCGGTGAGCGCGGCGGGAGCCGCGGGCGGAGCGCGGCGGCGACGCGAGGGCACCGGACCCCGCACGCCTCAGGCCGTCGCCCCCGAAGAACCGTCAGTCGCAAGGGAGTTGGTGGGAACAGGATGACGGCGCTGTGGACCGAGCCGCGCAAGCCGTCGTCCAGGCGGCGCGCCCGTCTCTCGCCCCTGCTGCGGCTGCTGATCCTCACCCAACTCGCCTTCAACACCGGCTTCTTCGCCGTGCTGCCCTTCCTGTCGGAACACCTGGGGCGGGCCGTGGGCATGGCGGGCTGGCTGGTCGGGCTGGTGCTGGGGCTGCGGACGTTCAGTCAGCAGGGGCTGTTCGTGGTGGGCGGGGTACTCGCCGACCGGTACGGGATCCGGCCGGTCGTCCTCGCCGGGTGCGTGCTCAGGATCGCCGGGTTCGGCTGGCTAGGGTTCGCCGCACAGACCTGGACGGTCATCGGTGCCGTGCTGCTGATCGGGTTCGCGGCCGCACTGTTCTCACCGGCCGTGGAGTCCGAGGTCGCCCGGCAGGCGGTGGCTCACGAAGAAGCGGGCGGCGGGCCACGTACCCGGGTCCTCGCCCTGTTCACGGTCGCCGGACAGGCCGGGGCGTTCGTCGGCCCCCTGCTCGGCGCGCTGCTGCTGTCCGTCGACTTCCGCACGGTGTGCCTGGCCGGAGCCGGGATCTTCGTCCTCGTCCTCGCCGGGCACGCCTGGCTGCTGCCGCAGCACATTCCCGGGCGGCCCCGCGTCCAGGTCCGGGGTGGCATGGGGCCGTTGCTGCGCAACCGGCGCTTCCTGGCGCTGTGCTCCGGATACGGCGCCTGTCTGCTCGCCTACAACCAGTTCTACCTCGCCCTGCCCGCCGAGGTGGAGCGCGCGGCGGGCTCACAGGCGCCGCTGGCCTGGCTGTTCGCGCT
Organism: Streptomyces sp. NPDC050287; assembly: GCF_044459385.1. Classification (NCBI taxonomy): domain Bacteria; kingdom Bacillati; phylum Actinomycetota; class Actinomycetes; order Kitasatosporales; family Streptomycetaceae; genus Streptomyces; species Streptomyces sp. NPDC050287. The sequence continues at coordinate 844,707 of NZ_JBITIY010000003.1, forward strand.
CTCCTCGCTGCTGGTGGTGACCGCCCAGCTGCCCGTCACCCGCTGGGCGGGGACACGGTTCACGCCGCGCCGGTCCATGGTGGCCGGTCTGCTGCTGGTCGCCGCCGCGTTCGCCGTCGTGGCGGCGGCCCGGCCCGCCGGCTGGACCGGTACGGCGGCGCTGTTGCCCGCGGTGGGCTTCGTCGTGCTGCTCACCCTCGGCCAGATGCTCGTCGCCCCCGTCGCCCGCGCCTGGGTCCCCGACCTCGCCGAGGACGGCCGGCTCGGCCTCTACACCGGGGCCCTGTCCTCGGTCTCCGGCCTGATCGTCCTGGCCGGCAGCTCGGCGACCGGGCTGCTGCTCGACAGCGGGCTGCCCGCGGCGGTGCCGTGGCTGGTGCTCGCGGCCGTACCCGCTGCGGCGATCGGACTGCTGCCGCGGCGGTAGGGTCCACGGCATGGAGACCCAGGACGTCCGGGTGGAGATCGCCCGGGAAGCGGACCAGGAGCTGGTCGACGCCTTCCGCCGGATGCTGCCGCAGCTGTCTTCGACGACCACGCCCCTCGATATCGCCGCGCTCGCCCGCGTCCTGGGATGCGAGGCGAACACCGTGCTGGTCGCCCGTTCGGCCGACGCGATCGTCGGCACCCTGACGCTGGTGATGTATCCGGTGCCGAGCGGACTGCGGGCCCGTATCGAGGACGTCGTCGTCGATCACGCGGCGCGCGGCCACGGAGTCGCAGGGCTGCTCACCCGGGAGGCGCTGCGGCTGGCCCGGGAGGCGGGCGCCCGGACCGTCGACCTCACCTCACGCCCGGCCCGGGCGGCGGCGAACCGGCTGTACGAGCGGCTCGGCCTCCGGCAGCGGGAGTCGACGGTGTACCGGGTACCGCTGCACGGCTGACCGGTGCGGCCGAACGGGCGGTGACCCGGTCCGCGCGGGCGGGAGTCGGCCGGTGAGTACGGCGAAGGCGCCGGTCGACGCGAGCTTTCAGGACGCGACCGGCTCCCGCTCCCACTCGGACGCCACCGGCTCCGTCTCCCACTCGGACGCCACCGGCTCCGGCTCGGACACCACCAGCTCCCGCTCCGGCCCCGGCACGAGCTCCAGCATCTCCGCCGCCACCGCGTCCTCGGCCCGGTGGGTCCGCCACAGCCACAGGACGTCCCGGCCGAACGACCAGACCAGCAGGGCGAGGGCCAGGGCGACGACGCCGAAGGTCGCCGGGTGCGGCAGGAGACCGGAGGCGGCCAGCAGGAGCAGGACGCCCTGGAGCGCGGCGACCGTCTTGCGCGCCGTGCTCGGCGGGAGCGGGGCGTTGAGCCAGGGCAGGACGCAGGCCGCGGCGACGAAGGCGTAGCGCATCGCGCCGATCAGCAGGACCCAGGGGCCCAGGGACATCGACACGTACACGCTCAGTACCAGGATCAGGAACGCGTCGACCTCCATGTCGAAGCGGGCGCCCAGCGGGGTCGAGGTGCCCGTCGCGCGGGCGACCTTGCCGTCGACCCCGTCGAGGATCAGCGCCACCGCCGTCAGACCGACGAAGAGCGTCACCGGCGGGGAGCTCTCGAAGGAGTCCGCGACCAGGGCCGTCACCACGCCGACCAGAGTCGCCCGGCCCAGGGTGACCCGGTTGGCCGGGCCGAAGGAGCGCGGCCGGGAGCGGTGCAGGGCCCGGGAGAGCACCGCCCAGGTGGCGACGGCGAAGGCGAGGCCGGTGAGCCAGCCCGCAGGCCCCATGCCGATCCCGGTACCGAGCAGGGCCAGCAACAGGATCTGCAGGCCCGCTCCCACCGCGGTCTCCTGCTGGACCAGCCTTGCTTCGTACGTGTTGTTCAGGGCCACCGCACATTCCTCCGGCCAGGTGACAGAGTCGATCAAGGCCGCGTACTGTGCGCGACCTGTGCACACCTCGGTACGTGAACAGCTTCCCGAACGTTCAGGAGGACGCCGATGAACCGCACCGCACGCGCGTTCTGGATCAGCTCCCCGGGTCACGGCGAGATACGCGACCTGACCCTGCCCGACCCCGCCGACGGGGAGGTCCTCGTCCGCTCGCTGTACTCCGGAGTCAGCAGGGGTACGGAGACCCTCGTGTTCCGGGGCGGGGTGCCGGAGAGCCAGTATGCGGCCATGCGGGCGCCCTTCCAAGAAGGGGACTTCCCAGGGCCGGTGAAGTACGGCTACCTCAATGTGGGAGTGGTGGAGGAGGGTCCTGGGCACCTGGTCGGGCGGACCGTCTTCTGCCTCTATCCGCACCAGACGCGCTACGTCGTCCCTGTGGACGCCGTGACGGTCGTACCGAGCGCCGTGCCCGCCGAACGGGCCGTCCTCGCCGGCACGGTCGAGACCGCCGTGAACGCCCTGTGGGACGCGGCGCCCCTGGTCGGCGACCGGATCGCGGTGGTCGGCGGTGGGATGGTCGGCAGCTCGGTCGCCGCGCTGCTGGCCCGTTTCCCGGGGGTACGGGTCCAGCTGGTCGACGCCGATCCGGCCCGCGCCAAGACCGCCGAGGCCCTCGGCATCGACTTCGCCGCACCCGAGGACGCGCTCGGCGACTGCGACCTCGTCGTCCACGCCAGCGCCTCCGAACAGGGCCTCGCCCGTTCGCTGGAACTGCTGCGGGCCGAGGGCACCGTCCTCGAACTGAGCTGGTACGGCGACCGGCAGGTCTCCCTCCCGCTCGGCGAGGCCTTCCACTCCCGACGCCTGGTCATCCGCAGCAGCCAGGTCGGCACCGTCTCCCCGCGCCGCTCGAACCGGACGTACGCCGACCGGCTCGCCCTCGCCCTCGACCTGCTCACCGACGCCGCCCTCGACGCCCTCGTCACCGGTGAGTCCGCGTTCGAGGAGTTGCCCGAGGTGCTGCCGGGACTCACCGCGGGCCGGATCGAGGCGCTCTGCCACCGCATCCGGTACCCGGATCCGGGCACGAGCGCCTGACCTGAGAAAAGAGTGAGAGTCGGCTGAACAAGGGGAGACAAGGAGCCGTACTACACGGCATCCCCGGCAGGGAATCAGCGGGGGAACCAGACGCGCCGCACCTGGAGGGTCGTCCGTTGTTCAGCATCACCGTCCGCGATCACATCATGATCGCCCACAGCTTCCGCGGCGAGGTCTTCGGCCCCGCGCAGCGCCTGCACGGAGCGACGTTCCTCGTGGACGCCACGTTCCGGCGCGAACAGCTGGACGACGACAACATCGTCGTCGACATCGGACTGGCCACCCAGGAACTCGGTGCCGTAGTCAGCGAGCTGAACTACCGCAACCTCGACAACGAGCCCGACTTCGCCGGAATCAACACCTCCACGGAGTTCCTGGCCAAGGTCATCGCCGACCGGCTCGCCGAACGCGTCCACAAGGGCGCCCTCGGCGAGGGCGCCAAGGGGCTCGCGGGCCTCACCGTCACCCTGCACGAGTCGCATGTCGCCTGGGCGAGTTACGAGCGTGCGCTGTGACCGACACGACGATGGAGCGGACCACCGGGCTCAGCTACGTGCCCGTGCAGCACACCGCCCTGAAGAACGCGGAGATCATCCCGATGTCGCTGCGCTCCGTGCACTTCGTCCTGCCGGGCGGCATCGACGACCCGACCGCACCCAGCGGCGGCAACGCCTACGACCGGCGCATCTGTCTGGACCTGCCCGGCTTCGGCTGGCAGGTCCACCAGCACGCCGTGAACGGCGGCTGGCCCCGCCCGGACGCCGCCGCCCGCGGTGAACTCGCCCGTGTCCTGCGGGAGTTTCCCGACGGCACGGTCGTCCTGCTGGACGGGCTGGTCGCCTGCGGGGTCCCGGAGATCATCCTCCCGGAGGCGGAACGGCTGCGCCTCGCCGTCCTCGTCCACCTCCCGCTCGGCGACGAGACCGGACTGGACCCGGTGGTGGCGGCCGACCTGGACGCCAAGGAGCGGGCGGTGCTGCGGGCCGTCCCCGCCGTCATCGCCACCAGCGACTGGGCCGTACGCCGGCTCGTCTCCCACCACGGCCTCGCCCCCGACCGGGTCCATGTCGCCGCCCCCGGCGCCGACATCGCCCCTCTCGCCTCCGGGACCGACGGCGTCTCCCGGCTGCTGTGCGTGGCCGCGGTGACCCCGCGCAAGGGCCAGCACCGGCTGGTGGAGGCCCTCGCGACGGTGACCGACCTGCCGTGGAGCTGCGTCTGCGTCGGCGGCCTCGGGAACGACCCCGAGTACGTCGCCGGACTGCGGGACCTGATCAGGCAGTACGGCCTCCAGGACCGGCTGCGTCTGGCGGGTCCGCAGGCCGGCGCCGCACTCGACGCCAGCTACGCCTCGGCCGACCTCATGGTCCTCGCCTCCTACGCCGAGACGTACGGCATGGCGGTCACCGAGGCCCTCGCCCGCGGCATCCCGGTGCTGGCCACGGACGTCGGCGGCATCGCGGAGGCGGTCGGCCGGGCGCCCGACGGGGGCGTGCCCGGCATCCTCGTCCCGCCGGAGGATCCCGCCGCCCTCGCCGCCGAACTGCGCGGCTGGTTCGGCGAGGCGGACGTACGACGTCGTCTGAAGGCCGCCGCGAGAGGCCGACGGGTCGCGCTCGACGGCTGGGCGACCACGGCCCGCAGCCTGGCCGCAGTACTGGGCCGACTGCCGAACGAACCCAGGAGGGCGGCATGACGGAGACGGCGATGACCAAGCAGGCGGGGATTCCCGCACAGCCCGGGCTCAGGGAGGCCGAAGTGACCGAAGCGGTCATCGCCGGAGCCGGGCCCACCCTGCGCCCCGGAGAGCGGCCCACCGTGCGACTGCGGGACGCCGGTGCCGGATCCGACGAACCGCCGCGGTACGCGCCCGAGTGGCTGGAGCTGCGGGAGGGCGCCGACGCCGCCGCGCGGGCGCACGACCTGCTCGATCCGCTGCGAATCCGGCTCGCCAACCTGCCGGGGAAGGCCGGGCTCGTCATCCATGACCTGGGCTGCGGCACGGGCTCCATGGGCCGCTGGCTGGCCCCCCGCCTGGACGGCGCCCAGCACTGGATCCTGCACGACCGCGACCCCTACCTCCTGCACTTCGCCGCCGTCGCCTCCCCGCGCTCCGCCGCCGACGGCAGCCGGGTCACCGTCGAGACCCGCCGCGGCGACGTCGGCCGGCTCACCCGGGACGTCCTCGCCGGGGCGTCCCTGGTCACCGCCTCCGCCCTGCTCGACGTCCTCACCCGCGAGGAGATCGACACCTTCGCCGACGCCTGCACCGGCGCCGGCTGCCCGGCCCTGCTGACCCTCTCGGTCGCCGGCCGCGTCGACCTCACCCCGTCCGACCCGATGGACGCGGAGATCGCCGAGGCGTTCAACGCCCACCAGCGCCGCGGCGGCCTGCTCGGGCCGGACGCGGTCACCGCGGCCTGCGAGGCCTTCTCCGACCGCGGCGCCACGGTACGGCTGTACCCGAGCCCCTGGCGGCTCGGCCCCGCCGAGTCCGCGCTGACGGCGCAGTGGCTGCGCGGCTGGGTCGGCGCGGCCGTCGAGGAACGACCGGACCTGGCTCCCCGCGCGGAACGCTACCTCCGCGAGCGCCTGGAGGCCTGCGCGGCCGGCGAGCTGCGCGTCGTCGTCCACCACAGCGACCTGTTGGCCCTGTCCCGCCCGACCGGCACAGCGTCATGAGCGTGGAGACGGTGAGGGCGACCGGAACGGCGGACGGCGGGAACGTCGCGTGCCCGGAGGAAGGCGTCCGGGCGGGCGGGAGCGCGGCCGAAGCCCCGCGGGGAGACGCCCCGACGCGCGGGACGGCCATCGAGCCGGGTGCGCGGAACGTCTCGCCGGGCGAGGACGAGCGCGAGGGCCGGCGCGACGCGACGGCGGGTGAGCGGCAGGTCGCCGCGTCGCGGTCGCGGCGCGCGAACACGGTCGAGGTCTTTCCGCTCGCCACCGACACGCTCTCCGCCCGGAACACGGCGTTCGCCGCCCGGGCCGAAGCCCTGCAAGCCCGGGCCGAGTTGCTCGCCGCCGTCGGTGTCCCAGCCGCGGTGCGCCCTGGCCCCGCTGTCTCGGCGGCCCGGATCGGTGTGATCGTGAGCCGGGCCCGGCCCGACGCCGGCCAGGACACGCCCCGTTGGCGCACCGCCCTGCGTGGCGGGCGGGCCCTTCTCAACTCCCGGGCCGTGCGCACCCACTTCGGCACCGTCGCCGGTGTCGTCATCCTCGCCGTCCTGCTGTGGCGCATGGGCACGGGCGTGTTCCTGGACGGACTGCGGCGGATCGACACGCCGACGCTGCTGGTGGCCCTCTTGGTCGGGCTGCTCACCACCGTGTTCAGCGCCTGGCGTTGGGCGCTCGTGGCCCGGGGTCTCGGTATCCGGCTGCCCCTCGTCCCGGCCCTGGCCGACTACTACCGCGCGCTGTTCCTGAACGCGGCCCTGCCCGGCGGTGTCCTCGGCGACGTCCACCGGGCCGTCCGGCACGGGAAGAGCTCGGGTGACCTGGGCCGCGGGGTCCGCGCGGTGGTTCTCGAACGGGCCGCCGGACAGGCCGTGCTGGCCGTCGTCGGCGCGGCCGTGCTGCTGACGATGCCCTCGCCCGTGGCGGCCGACGCCCGGCACGTCGCCCCGCTGCTCGGCCTCGCGGTACTGGGCTCCCTCGCGGTCGTCCTCGCCCTGCGCATGAACCGGGCCGCCCCTTCCCGCCGGGGACGCGCCCTGCGCGCGGCCCTCGCCGAGGCCCGCGAGGGACTCCTGTCCCGCCGCAACGGGCCGGGCGTGGCCGTCTCGTCCGCCGTCGTCCTGGCCGGGCACATCGGGATGTTCGTGCTCGCCGCCCGGGTCGCCGGATCCGCCGCCTCCGTCGCCACGCTGCTGCCCCTCGCGGTGCTCGCCCTGCTCGCCATGGGACTGCCGCTGAACATCGGCGGATTCGGGCCCCGTGAGGGCGTCACGGCCTGGGCGTTCGGCGCGGCCGGCCTCGGCGCGAGCAGTGGTCTCGCGGTCGCCGTGGTGTACGGGGTGCTCAGCTTCGTGGCCGCGCTGCCGGGCGCCCTCGTCCTGGCCGCCCGCTGGTACACCGGCCTGCGCGGCGCGGACGACGACGCCGGGACCGCCGTGAGCGCCCCGGCGGCCGGGACGGTCGTAGCGGACCCGACACCGCACCGTGCACCGGACGGTGACTACCCGCGCACCGCTCCCGCGGTGCCCGTGGGGCCGTCCGGGGACGTGAGCATCGAGAAATACGTCCCGAAGGAATCGGCGAAGCCCGCCAGCAGTTCCTTCCCCTTTTCCGCGGACCCCAGGGAAGGACGGCCGATGACGCCCGAATCGGTATAGGCGGACATTCCGACGGTGAGCAGATGACGGCGGTCGTCCGCGACGAAATCGGCCGACTCGTAACCGGGCCGGACCATTTCGGGATGGGCGTGCAGAAGGATGGAGGTCTCGATTTCTCCCGCGTGCATGTCGGTCAGCAGCGAGGTCGCCACACCGGCCCGTACCCGGGCCGTCTCCCAGTCCTCGGGGGCCGGGAAGAGCGCCATCCGCTCACCGCGTGCGGAGGACTCCTGGACGACATTGCCCAGGACGTAGTTCCCGCCGTGCCCGTTGACCAGTACCAGGGCTTCCACGCCCGAGCGGCGCAGTGAGGCCGCGATGTCCCGTACCACCGCGTGAAGGGTCACGGAGGAGATGCTGACGGTTCCCGGCCAGGCCGCGTGCTCGTGCGAGCAGGCGATGGTCACCGGCGGAAGGAGGTGCACCGGGTACGCGGTGGCGATCTCCCGGGCGATGGCGCAGGCGACGAGCGTGTCGGTCGCCAGCGGAAGGTACGGGCCGTGCTGTTCGAAGCTTCCGACGGGAAGGACGGCCACCTGGGTTGAGACGCCCGCGCCTCGCGTGCGTACGTCTTCGGTAGTGTCCGCCGGCACCAGACCGTACGCCGCTGACCGTATTCCCGAACCACTCATCTTTCCATGGCCTTTCGTCTCTGCTTAGGAACCAGATCATGACAGAAAAAATTGGCGTGCTCGGCAAGAAGTCACCGCAGCGCACGGGTGTGGAACGCGTCGTGAATGCCCCGCTGCCCACCGTGTACGGGAAATTCCAGGCGGTCGGCTACCTCGATCACGATCGCGGTGACGAACAAGTGGCCCTGGTCTACGGCGAGATCGGCACGGACGACGTCCTGACCCGGCTGCATTCCGAGTGCCTGACCGGTGACGCCTTCGGCTCCCAGCACTGCGAGTGCGGCGACCAGCTCGCCTCCGCGCTGCGCGCGGTCGTCGCCGAGGGCAGCGGCGTCGTGGTCTACCTCAGAGGGCATGAAGGCCGGGGCATCGGCCTGCTCGGCAAGCTGCGCGCGATGGCGCTGCAGGCGGAGGGCCTGGACACGGTGGAGGCGAACCTGGCGCTCGGTCTGCCGGTTGACGCCCGCGACTACGGGGTCGCCGCCGAGATCCTGCACGACCTGGGCGTGAACTCGGTCCGTCTGATGTCCAACAACCCGCGCAAGCGTGAGGCGTTGCTGCGGCACGGCATCCAGGTCGCCGAGACGGTGCCGCTGCTGATACCGCCGTGCGAGAACAACATCACGTATCTGCGCACCAAGCGGGAGCGGCTGGACCACCACTTGCCCCACCTGGACGCGGTCGTCAGCTCCTCCTGACCAGGGGCCCGCGGCGGCCGGCACGCCTCCTCCCGGCACCGGCCGCCGCACTGTCCCTTTCTCGTCCGCCCTCGCCCCTCCTCCCCGCGCCGCCGGGGACGTGCGGACCCCGGTCCCGAAGGGGAGCATGAGGGAGCGGGACACGCGGGACGGCGACGAAGGGACCACGCAGTGAGCGACGACATCCCCTCCGACTCGCCCGAGCTCTCTCCCGAGTCCTCCCCCGAGCCCTTCCCCGTCCTCTTTCTCGCCGCCGAACGGGTCGCCGGACTGCTGGACCCCGACACGGCCATCCGGTCGCAGCGGGCCGCGTTCACCGCACTGGGCGACGGCACCGCCGACCTGCCCGGCAAGATCATGCACCCGAGCCGCTTCGACGACAGTGTCGTCTTCTCGTACGTCTCCCGGCTGTCCGCGGACTCCGGGGCGGTCGCCAAGTTCGGCAGCGTCAACCCGGGCAACGCGGCGGCCGGACTGCCGACCGTGCACGCCGTGATCACCGTGCTCGACCCGGTCACCGGCCGCCTCGCCGCGGTGCTGGACGGCACGGCCGTGACCACCCTGCGCACGGCCGCGGCGAGCGCCGTCGCCGTCGACGCGCTGGCCGTCCCGGACGCCGCCGACCTGGCCGTCCTCGGCTCGGGCACCCAGGCCCTCGCCCACACCAGGGCGATCGCCCGGGTGCGGGAGCTGAAGTCCGTACGGCTGTGGAGTCCGACCCCGGAGCATCGCGCCCGCGCCGCCGAGACGCTCGCCGTCGAACTGGACCTACCGGTCGAGCCGGCCGGCACCGCCGAGGCGGCCGTGACCGGGGCGTCCCTGGTCGCGGCCTGCACGCTCAGCACCACGCCGGTGGTGCGCGGGGCGTGGCTGGCACCTGGGTGCACGGTCGTCAGCGTGGGCTCGTTCGAGCCCTCGCGCCGCGAGGTGGACGCGGAGGCCGTACGGCGGGCTCTGGAGCGCGGGGCCGTCGTGGTCGACGACCCGGCGACCGCGGCCGAGCACGCCGGGCCGGTCGTGGAGGCCCTGCGAGAGGGCCTGCTGACCCCCGAGGACCTGATCCCGCTGGGCGGCGTGCTCACCGGCCGGCGCACCGCCCGCGACGGCCCCGGGGACATCGTGTACTACAACAGTGTCGGCCTCGGCATCCAGGACGCGGCCGCCGCCTGGGCCGTCGTCGAGGCGGCGAGGTCCGTCGGGACGGGCGAGGGGGAGCGCCGGCGACCCGGCGCGCCGGCCTGAACCGGGCCGCCGAGAACGCGCGGCGCTCCGACGAGTAGCTGGGCGAACCCGCCCGGTGTGGTGTCCACTTCACTCCCGGCGTGGATCGGTAGGCCGGGGCGGAAGCCCAGTTCGGTGTTCGGTGACCGAAGCGAACGGGTGGACCGCGCACAGCCGGTCGATGCCGGCTGCTCCCTAATCGGTGACCGCCTCGTGCACCAGACGCTTGAGGTCCGGGAAGAGCGAGAGAGAGCTCTTCGGCCGCAGTTGCGTCATGAACTGCACGGTCAGGTCGCGGCTCGGGTCGACCCAGAACGTCGTCGTCGCCACACCGCTCCAGCCGAACGTGCCGAGGCCCGACGGGGCCAGGGTGCGGGACGGGTCGATCACCACCGAGACGCCGAGGCCGAAGCCGACGCCGTCGTTGCCGGGTTCGTCGTGCGCCGGCTTGCTGCCGACGGTCCGCAGGTCGGCGCCGCCCGGGAGGTGGTTGGAGGCCATCAGGTCCACCGTCTCAGGGGCGAGCAGACGGACGCCGTCGAGTTCGCCGCGGCGGCGCAGCAGCTCCATGAAGCGGTGGACGTCGTGCGCGGAGGCCACCATCCCGCCGCTGCCGGACAGGAAGCGGGGCCGTCCGCGCAGCGGAAGACCGGGGATCGGCTCGATACCGCCGCCGTCGGCGTCGCCGTACAACTCGGCGAGCCTGCCCGCCTGTTCGGGGCTCACCTGGAACCCGGCGTCGGTCATTCCGAGCGGGCCGAAGATCCGCTCGGCGAAGAACGCGTCGAGGGGCTGCCCGGACACCAGCTCGATGATCCGGCCCAGTACGTTGGAAGCGACCGAGTAGTTCCACTGCGTGCCAGGCTCGAACTGCAGCGGCAGGCCCGCGTACACCTCGACCGTCTCCGCCAGGGTGGTACCCGGCACCACCGACGACTCCAGCCCGGCCTGACGGTAGAGGGCGTCGACGGGGTGGGTGTGGTAGAAGGCGAAGGTCAGGCCCGAGGTGTGGGTCATCAGGTGCCGTACCCGTATCGGACCGTCGGCCGGGCGGGTCACCATGTCGGCGCCGGAGCCGCTGACGTACACCCGGGGCTCGGCGAAGGACGGGATGTGCCGTTCGACCGGGTCGTCCAGCGACAGCCGGCCCTCCTCCACCAGGAGGAGCGCGGCGACCGCGGTGACCGGCTTGGTCATGGAGTAGATCCGCCACAGTGTGTCGGCCTCGACGGGCAGTCCGGCGGCGATGTCGCGCGACCCGTGGGTGGTGAGGTGGGCGACGCGTCCGCCGCGGGCGACGGACACCAGGTAACCGGGCAGGCGGCCCTCGTCCACGTAGTGGGCGACGTGCTGGTCCAGGCGGTCCAGTGCCTTCGCGTCCAGCCCGACCTCACCCGGGTCCACCTCTTGCCGCAGCTGTGCCATCGTTCTCCTCCGTCGCCGTTCGTCGAGGTGCGGTCCGGCATACCCCGCCGGGAGGACCTCAGACATCATCGTCGCGCAGGAACAGATGAGCGGACCCCCGTGACACCATGATCGTCGTCACGTCGATCGTCGAGCGCCCCGGCGGAACGGCCCGGCAGCGCGCCGGCCGCCACCGCGCCGGCCAGAGCCACGCCGGCGAGGACGGTGAGCGGCAGCTGCCGCCCGCCGTCCGGCCCCATGAGCACGGTCGCGGCCGCCACGCCGAGCGTCGGCCCGACGTTCATCGCCGTCTGCTGGAGGCCGCCCGCCAACCCGGCCGCCTCGACCGCGCTGTGCCGTACGACGACATGGGTCGCCGCCACCATCACCGTGCCGAACCCGGCCCCCAGCAGCCCGAAGCCGGCGCACAGCGCGAACGTGCCCGAGGCCCGGGCGAGCAGCAGGATCCCGAGGGCGAGGACGAGCATCGCCGCCACGCTCGTCCGACGGGCGCCGGCCCGCCGCAGCAGTACGGCACACGTGGGCGCGGCGAGCACCATCAGGACCGCCAACGGCAGGCTGCGCAGGGCACTGTGGAACGAGTCGAGACCGATCGTGTACTGCAGGAGGTACGTGGAGACGAACAGCGTGCCCGACAGGGCAGCCGAGGCGGCGGCCAGGATGCCGAGCGCCGTTCCGACGGCCGTCGAGCCGACGATGTCCGGCGGAATCAGCGGGCTCCGCGTCCGCCGCTCGTGCCGGACGAAGCCGACACCCGCGCCGATCACCAGCCCGATCTCGCCCAGAGTCGTCCAGCCGGGGCTCGGAAGCGTGGCGGTGACGGCGAGGCCGGCGAGGCCGGCGAGGACATGGACGAGGCCCGCCAGGGTCACCGCGAGCAACAGGGCGCCGGGCAGGTCGAGGGGGGTTGGGCGGGGGACGGTCTGCTGCAGGTCAAGCGGGGCGGGGCTGGGGACGATCTGTTCCGCCCCTGCCTGCTTCCGCCCCCGCCCTGGCATCACCAGGGCGAGCGCGCCGAACACCACGGCGGGGATCACGTGGAGGAAGAACACGGCCCGCCAGCCTGGGCCGGCCACCAGCGCGCCGCCCACCAAGGGCCCCACGGCGGCCGCCACCCCGATCGCGGCCGTGCGCACCGCGATCGGTCCCCGCAGGCGGTCGGGCGGGAACGCGGCACGCAGCATCCCCAGGGTGGCGGGCTGCGACAGCGCCCCGAACACTCCCTGGACGACCCGCAGTCCGATCACCCAGCCGGTCCCGGGCGCCACTCCGATGCCCGCCGAGGTGACACCGAAGCCGAGCATCCCGACGGCGAAGAGCCGCCGGTGTCCGTATCGGTCGCCGAGCCGCCCCGCGAACACCAACAGGCTTGCCATTGCGATGAGGTAACCGGTGCTGGTCCACTGGACCTGGGCGAAGGACGCGCCCAGATCGCGTTGCAGGGTCGGCTGTGCGACGGTGAGGACCGTGCCGTCCATCGCGACGATCACGGCGCCGACCACACTGCTCGCGAGGGTGAGACGCCGGTGTCCGGTCATACGGCCCTACGGACCGAGATGCGCGTCCAGAGCGGACCGCAGCAACGGTACGAAGTCGTCCGTGCCGGTGGCGAGGGGGAGGCTGCCCCAGCCCCACAGCTGGGCGACGCCGTGCAGGTTCGCCCACAACGCCCCGGCGGCCAACCGGGCTTCGGCGTCCGGACGCACCCGGCCGACCAGTTCCACCAGGCGCCCGAACAGCGGCAGGCTGGTGTCCCGTAGCCCCAGATGACCGCTCTCCAGCAGATCATGACGGAACATCAGCTCGTACATGCCGCGGTTGTCCAGCGCGAACTCCAGGTAGCAGCGCGCCAGCGCCGCCAGCTGCGTGCGCGGGCTCGTCGTACCGTCGCCGATCGTCTCCGCCACCCGGGCCGCGAGGGCGTCGAAGCCGCGGCGGGCGATGGCCGACAGCAGCTCCAGATGGGTGGGGAAGTAGCGGCGCGGTGCCCCGTGCGAGACGCCCGCCCGCCGCGCGATCTCCCGCAGGGTGAGCGCCTGGGCGCCCTCCTGGCTGACCAGCTCCACGCCGACGTCGACCAGGCGGCCGCGCAGCCCGGGCTCGGTTTCGTCCAGATGCATAGACAGTGTCTACCACCGTCCGTAGACACTGTCTACGGGAATGTGCCCGGTCCTCACGCAGGTTGATCCAGGCATGACTCAGGACGCGACTCAGGATCCGACGCATGACGCGACGCAGGACGCACTGCTCCAGCTGCTCTCCCAGGGCCACGGCGGGGTGCTGGTCACCCTCAAGCGCGACGGCCGGCCCCAGCTGTCGAACGTCAGTCACGCCTACTACCCGGATGAGCGGATCATCCGGGTCTCCCTCACCGACGACCGCGCCAAGACCCGCAATCTGCGCCGTGACCCGCGCGCCTCGTACCACGTGACCACCGCCGACCGGTGGGCGTACACGGTCGCCGAGGGTACGGCCGACCTCTCGCCCGTGGCGAAGGAGCCGTACGACGAGACCGTGGAGGAACTCGTCCGGCTCTACCGTGACGTGCAGGGCGAGCACCCGGACTGGGACGACTACCGGGCCGCCATGATCCGCGACCGACGGCTGGTGCTGCGGCTGAGGGTGGACAGGGCGTACGGAATTCCCAAGGGTGCCGACTGAGCCCTGAACGACTGCGTTCGGACCTAGGACCCGTTCCCGGTGCGTGCCTCGATCGCCCGCAGGACCGCCGCCATGTCCTCGCCGCCGTGCCCCGACGCCACGGTCTCCTCGAACAGCGCGTGGCACACGTCGAGCAGTGGTGAGGCGAGGCCGGTCCTGCGGGCGGCCTCGGCGATCAGCCGGTTGTTCTTCAGTACGTCGTGGGCGGCGGCCTGCACCGTGAAGTCGCGGTCCAGCAGCTTGGGAGCCTTCATCCGGGAGACGGCGCTGGCCATCGGGCCCGCGTCCAGGACGTCCAGGAACAGCCGTCGGTCCAGGCCCTGTCCTTCGGCGAAGTGGAACGCCTCGGTGAGGCCGGTGACCTGCGTGATCAGGAAGAGGTTCACTGACAACTTCATGAGCAGGGCGTTCGGCGCGGGTCCGCAGATGAACGTCTCCCGGCACACGGGTGCGAGCAGCGGGCGTACGACCGTCACCGCGTCCTGCGCTCCGGCCAGCATCCCCACCAGCTGACCGTTCTGCGCCGGTAGTCGGGAGCCGGAGACGGGTGCCTCGACGTAGCGTCCGCCCGCCGCACGGATGTCGGACTCCAGGGCCTGTGAGTACTCGGGTGAGGTCGTGCCCATGTGGACGATGACGCGTCCGCAGACCCGCTCGGCGAAGTCCGGGGTCCCGCGGCCCAGGACGGTGTCGACGGCGCGGCCGTCGGCCAGCATGAGGAGGACGACGTCCGTCCGCGCGAACACCTCGGCGGGTCCGTCCACCACCTCGGCACCGGCCGCGCGCAGCGGCTCGGAGCGGGTGGGCGTGCGGTTCCACACCGTCAGGGGTGTGCCGGAACGGGCCAGTCGCAGTGCCATGGGCTGTCCCATGACACCGAGTCCGATGAAGCCGACGTGCCGCACGGCGTACCGCCTGTCCGAGGTGGGGCGCTGCTTATGACAGCGGTCATAGTAGTGTGCGTTATGACAGTTGTCATAGGGTGGTGGTGCAGGTCGGTGCGAGGAGGTAGAGGATGGCGGAGTCCACCCACGGGCCGCGCGAGCGGATGGTCTTCAGCGCAGCCCAGCTCATCCGCCGCGACGGCGTCACCGCGACGGGCATGCGGGACGTCGCCGCGAGCGCCGGGGCGCCCCGGGGCTCCCTCCAGCACTACTTCCCCGGCGGCAAGGAACAGCTCGTCAACGAGGCCGTCGACTGGGCGGGCCGCTACGCCGGCAAGCGCGTCGCCCGCTTCCTGGCGGGGCTTGCGACGCCCACGCCCAGCGGGCTGTTCGCGGCGATGGTGCGGCAGTGGACCGACGAGTACGGCGCGGAGGGTTTCGCCGCGGGCTGCCCGGTCGCCGCGGCGACCGTCGACTGCGCCGAGTCCGTCGCCTCCACCCGCGAGGCCGCGGCCGCCGCCTTCGCCACATGGACCGGACCGGTCGCCCGGGCCCTCACCGACATGGGCGTCCCGTCCGACCGCGCGGAACCCCTCGCCACGCTGATGATCAGCGCACTGGAGGGAGCGATCCTGATCGCCCGTGCCGAGCGGGATGTGCGGGCCTTGACGGCCGTGACACGGGAGCTGGGGCCGCTGCTGGATGCGGCGGCGACGTAGGCGGAGGGGGCGGAAGGGGGGCGGTCCGCAGACCCTGAATCCCAGGCCCAGGACTCGATGAGGCCGCCATGAGGACTCCATGACGACTGGATTGTCAGTGGTGTCCAGTACGGTCCTGACATGGCTGCCCGAATCGATCTCACCCTCGACGGCGCGGACGCGCGGCTCCTCGCCGCCTTCTGGAAGACCGCCCTGGGATACGTCGACGAACCGCCACCGGCTCCCTTCCGGACCCGCGAGGAGTGGTTCGCCAGTTTGGCTCTGCCGGAGGACGACTCGGTGGACGACGGTGCCTGGCTCTGCGATCCCGACGGCGTCGGCCCCCGCCTGTCCATCCTGAAGGTTCCCGAGCCCAAGACGGCCAAGAACCGCCTGCACATCGACATCCGCGTACCGGGCCACGGCAGTCCCGAGGAGCGGTGGGCGCGGATCAGAGCGGAGTCCGGGCGGCTGGTGAAGGCGGGCGGTGCCGTCCTGGAGGAGGTCGACGGGCACCACGTCGTGATGGCCGACCCGGAGGGCAACGAGTTCTGCGTGGCGGCGGCGTCCCGTTCCTGATCGGCAGGGGCGCGGCCTTCCCGTCTGTGCCCCGGGCGCCGTCGTGGCAGCCCGGGGCACGCGCGGGACAGCGCTCAGGCCGACACCGTCTCCGGCTGGGCCGCCGCACGGGAGCCGTGCTCGCCGAGCCGTTCCGTCGGCACCTTGTGGGTCTCCCGGGCCGAGAGCACCGCGATCACCGGCGGCACGCACAGGGCCGCCGTGAACAGCGCGACCGCCGACCAGTCGTCGCCGTCGGGGCCCGCGATCTGCGCCGCGAAGGTCACCGCGAAGCCGGCCACGGCGAAGCCGATCTGGGTGCCGATGGCCATGCCGGACAGCCGGACCCGGGTCGTGAACATCTCGCCGTAGAAGGACGGCCACACACCGTTCGCGGCGCTGTAGACGACGCCGAAGGCCACGATGCCCAGGACGAGGGTCAGGGCGTAGTTGCCGGTGGAGATCGCCCAGAGGTAGGCGAACATCGCCACGGCGCTGCCGGCCGCGCCGATCAGGTACACCGGGCGGCGGCCGATGCGGTCCGACAGCGTGGCCCACAGGGGGATCGCGGCGAGCGCGACCACGTTGGCCAGGGCGCCCACCCAAAGCATCGAGGACCGGGACATGCCGACCGAGTCGCTGGTGGCGTACGACAGCGCCCACACCGTGAAGATCGTGCTGACCGAGGCGACGAGGGCGCCCGCGATCACCCGCAGGACGTCCGCCCAGTGCTCGCGCATGAGGATCATCAGGGGCAGCCGGACGACTCCCTCCGAGGCGGCCTGCCGCGTGAAGGCCGGGGTCTCCTCCAGGCGGCGGCGGATGACGAAGCCGGCCACGGCGACCGCGACGCTCATCCAGAACGGCACCCGCCAGCCCCAGGACAGCAGCTGGTCGTCGGGCAGCGCGGCGACGGGGATGAAGACGAGGGTGGCGAGCAGCTGCCCGCCCTGCGTGCCGCTGAGGGTGAAGCTGGTGAAGAAGCCGCGCCGGCTCGGCGGCGCGTGCTCCAGCGTCATGGAGTTGGCGCTGGCCTGTTCGCCGGCCGCCGAGATGCCCTGCAGCACCCGGCACAGCACCAGCAGGACCGGGGCGAGCGTGCCGACCTGGCCGCGGGTGGGCAGACAGCCGATGAGGAACGTCGACAGGCCCATCAGGATCAGCGTGAAGACCATGATCTTCTTGCGGCCGAGCTTGTCGCCGAAGTGCCCGAGGAAGAGCGCGCCCACCGGCCGGGCCGCGTACGCCACGCCGAACGTGGCCAGCGAGAGCAGGGTCGCGGTGGCCGGGTCGGACTCGTCGAAGAAGACGTCGGGGAAGATCAGCGCCGCGGCGCTGCCGTAGATGAAGAAGTCGTAGTACTCCAGGGCGCTGCCGATCCAGGCCGCCAGGGCGGCTTTTCTCGGCTGGCCGACAGGTGTGGCGGGGACGGGCACGGCGTGCTCCTTCGGGAGGACTCCACCGTAGGGGAGTGAGCGGAGGGAGGGCGGAGGGGGAGCGGACAGGAGAGAGCGCGGGGGGGAAGGGAGAGCGGAGGGGAGGCAGGCCGGTTCGCGGCTAATTAACCCACTGGGTAGTTAGTGGCGGTGGGTGGGATGTTGCGCCGACGTTTCTCGGGTGTCAAGGGGTCGTGCCGAAGGAGCCCGTTCCTCCGGAGCGCGTCTCAGTCCGCCGCGCGCTCCGCCGTCAGATACGCGATCACCATGTCGCCGAGCATCGCGCGGTAGTGCTCGCGCTGCGCGGGATCGACCAGGTCACGGCCGAACAGGGCGCCGAACGTATGCCGGTTGGCGACCCGGAAGAAGCAGAAAGAGCTGATCATCGCGTGCAGGTCGACCGCGTCCACATCGGCCGTGAACAGCCCCGACTCCTGCCCCGAGGCCAGGATCCGGCCGATCACGTCGAGCGCGGGTGAGCCGATCTTGCCCAGCTTCTCCGAGGCCGCGATGTGCTCCGCCCCGTGGATGTTCTCGATGCTGACCAGGCGGATGAAGTCCGGATGCCGCTCGTGGTGGTCGAAGGTGACCTCGGCCAGCCGCCGGATGGCCGCGACCGGGTCCAGATGCTCCACGTCGAGCTGCTGCTCGGCCTCGCGGATCACGGCGTACGCCCGCTCCAGGACGGCCGTGAACAACTGCTCCTTGCCGCCGAAGTAGTAGTAGATCATCCGCTTCGTGGTGCGGGTGCGGGCGGCGATCTCGTCCACCCGGGCCCCGTCGAAGCCGGCCCGGGCGAACTCCTGCGTGGCCACGTCGAGGATCTCGGCCTGGGTGCGGGCGGCGTCACGGATCCGCCCGTTCGGTCGTGCCGGTTCTTCGACGCTGGTCATCGGGTTCCTTCGGGCAAGGGGCCAGTGCCGGAGATTGTATGAGGCGGGCCGTCGCGCAGGTCCGGGATTCCCCGCCGAGGGCTTCCCGTGGCCTCTGCGCGCTGATATAGCTAACGTACTAGTCCGTACATTAGTGAGCCGCTCAGGAGGACCTCGGTGCCGTCCCAGGACAAGGACTCGTATCTCGTCGGACTGATCGGTTCCGGCATCGGCCCCTCGCTCAGCCCGGCGCTGCACGAGCGGGAGGCCGACCGTCAGGGGCTGCGCTATCTGTACCGGCTCCTCGACATCGACACCCTCGGCGTCCGGCCCGAGGCCGTCGGCGATCTGTTGCGGACCGCCCGTGACCTGGGCTTCGACGGGCTCAACATCACGCATCCGTGCAAGCAGCACGTCATCCGGCACCTCGACGAGCTCGCCCCGCAGGCCGAGGCCCTCGGCGCGGTCAACACCGTCGTCTTCGAACGAGGCGGCCGGGCCGTCGGCCACAACACCGACGTGACCGGTTTCGCCGCCTCCTTCGCGCGCGGCCTGCCCGACGTACCGCTGGAGAGGGTCGTACAGCTGGGGGCCGGCGGCGCGGGCGCGGCCGTCGCGCACGCCACGCTCACCCTCGGCGCCGAACGGGTCACCGTCGTCGACCCGCTGCCCGAGCGGGCCGCCGCTCTCGCCGACTCGCTGAACCGGCACTTCGGCGACGGCCGCGCCGCCCCTGCCACCCCCGACCGGCTCGCGGAGCTGCTCGCGCAGGCCGACGGCCTCGGCGGCCTGGTGCACGCCACCCCGACCGGCATGGCCGCCCACCCCGGCCTGCCCCTCCCGGCCGACCTGCTGAGCCCCGGGCTGTGGATCGCCGAGGTGGTCTACCGCCCGCTGGAGACGGACCTGCTGCGCACCGCCCGCGAGCTCGGCTGCGCCACCCTCGACGGCGGCGGCATGGCCGTCTTCCAGGCCGCGGACGCGTTCCGGCTGTTCACCGGCCGGGAACCCGACAGCGCGGCGATGCTGGCCGACTTCGCCGAGCTGTCCGGGGCCGTGGGAGCCCGTCAATAGCCCACGGAGTCCACGAACCAGGGACCTTCAGAGAAACAGAGGTACAGATGTGCGTACGTCCATCGCCACCGTCTCCCTCAGCGGATCCCTCACCGAGAAGCTGACGGCCGCCTCCCGGGCCGGCTTCGACGGCGTCGAGATCTTCGAGAACGACCTGCTCGCCAGTCCCCTCACCCCCGAGGAGATCCGGGCCCGCTGCGCCGACCTCGGCCTCACCGTCGACCTCTACCAGCCGATGCGCGACATCGAGGCCGTGCCGCCGGACGGGTTCACCCGCAACCTGCGGCGCGCCCGGCACAAGTTCGAGCTGATGGGCCGGCTCGGCGCCGACACCGTCCTCGTCTGCTCCAGCGTCTCCCCGTACGCAGTCGACGACGACGCCCTCGCCGCCGAGCAGCTCAGCGAACTGGCCGACCTGGCCCAGGACTTCGGCATCCGGGTCGCCTACGAGGCGCTCGCCTGGGGACGGCACGTCAGCACGTACGACCACGCCTGGCACATCGTCGAGACGGCCGGCCACCCCGCGCTCGGGACCTGCCTGGACAGCTTCCACATCCTGTCCCGAAGCTCCGACCCCGAGGACCTCAAAGGCATCGAGGCCATCCCCGGCGGGAAGATCTTCTTCCTCCAGCTCGCCGACGCCCCGTTGCTCGCGATGGACGTCCTGCAGTGGAGCCGCCATTACCGCTGCTTCCCCGGCCAGGGCGGCTTCGACGTGGCCGCGCTCCTCGGCCATGTGCTGCGCACCGGATACGACGGTCCGCTCTCCCTGGAGATCTTCAACGACGTCTTCCGGCAGGCCGAGGCCGGGCCCACCGCCGTCGACGCCCGCCGCTCCCTGCTGGTCCTCCAGGAGGCGGTGGGTGCCGCCGCACCGCCCGCGCCGGTCGTCCCCAGGGGCATCGCGTTCGCCGAACTCGTCACCCCGGACGCCGACCCCCTCTCCACCCTGCTCGGCGCCCTGGGCTTCGCCCGCACCGCACGGCACCGCAGCAAGCCCGTTGACCTGTGGCAGCAGGGCGCGGCCCGCGTCCTGGTCAACACCGGGACGGCCGTACGCCGGGACGGTACCCACCTCGCCGCCATCGGCCTGGAGTCACCGGACCCGGCCGCCGCCGCCCGCCGCGCCGAGGCCCTGCTCGCCCCCGTCCTGCCACGCCGCCGCGCCCCCGAGGACTCCCTGCTCGACGCGGTCGCCGCCCCCGACGGCACGGAACTGTTCTTCTGCGCCACGAACCGCCCCGGACTCCCCGACTGGCGGGCCGACTTCGAGGACGTCGAGGTTCCGTCCGCCGCCGGGGACGTGTCCGGCATCGACCACCTCGCCCTCACCCAGCCCTGGCATCACTTCGACGAGGCAGCCCTCTTCCACCGCAGTGTGCTCGGCCTGAAGGCCCAGGAGAGCGTCGATGTCGCCGACCCGTACGGTCTGCTGCGCAGCCGCGCCGTCACCACCGCCGACGGCAGCGTGCGCATCGCCCTCTCGGTCGGCGCGGCACCCACCGACGACACGGTCCACGCCCAGCACATCGCGCTCGCCACCGGCGACGTGGTCACCGCGGCCCGCCGCTTCCTCGCGGCCGGCGGCCGGCTGCTGCCGATACCGGCCAACTACTACGACGACCTCGCCGCCCGGTACGAGTTGGCCGACGGCGAGCTGGAGACGTACCGCGCACTCGGCATCCTCTACGACCGGGACGCGCACGGCACCTTCCGCCATTGCTACACCCACACCGTCGGCCAGGTCTTCTTCGAACTGGTCCAGCGCGACGGCGGCTACCGGGGCTACGGCGCCTCGAACGCCCCGGTGCGGCTGGCGGCCCAGCACGCGGTCAAGCGGCTCGCCGGCGGCTGACCGTCCGGGCACGCCGGCGAAGACCGTCGTGGCCAGGCACCGGTCGGCTGACGGGGCTTGTCAACCGACAAGAAACCGGCCCGAGTACGCACTCGGGCCGGCATCTGTCACTCCGGCTGTGCTACGGCCGGGTGTTCCACTCCGCGATGACCGGCCGGTCGTGCTCCGTCGAAAGCCGGCTGACCGTTCCGGTCGCGAGCTGGAACAGCCGTCCGTCGGCCGGAGGCAGCCCCAGCCGGCGTGCCGTCAGCACCCGCAGGAAGTGGCCGTGGGCCACCAGGATCACGTCGCCGTCCGGCAGGGCGGAGTCCACACGGGCGAGCAGCCGGTCGGCGCGCTGCCCCACCTGCTCGGGCGACTCTCCGGGGTGGCCCTGTGGGCCGGGCGGCACGCCGTCGGTCCACAGGTACCAGTCGGGGCGGGTGCGGTGGATGTCGACGGTGGTGACGCCCTCGTAGCCGCCGTAGTCCCACTCTTGCAGGTCGGGGTCCGGTACGACCCCGTTGATGCCCGCCAGTTCGGCGGTGCGTATCGCGCGGTTCAGCGGGCTGGCCAGCGCGAGGGCGAAGGTCCGCGAGGAGAGGAGCGGAGCGAGGGACTTGGCCTGTTCCTCGCCGTGCTGGGTGAGGGGCAGGTCGGTCCAGCTGGTGTGCTGGCCCGACACGCTCCACTCCGTCTCACCGTGGCGGACCAGAAGGAGGTCCCCCACGGCCGGACTACTCCTTCGCCGACTCGACGGCGTGGCCGCCGAACTGGTTGCGCAGCGCCGCGACCATCTTCATCTGCGGGGAGTCGTCCTGGCGGGACGCGAACCGCGCGAAGAGAGAGGCGGTGATCGCGGGCAGCGGCACCGCGTTGTCGATGGCGGCCTCGACGGTCCAGCGGCCCTCGCCGGAGTCCTGGGCGAAGCCGCGCAGCTTCTCCAGGTGCTCGTCGTCGTCCAGGGCGTTGACGGCCAGGTCGAGCAGCCAGGAGCGGATGACCGTGCCCTCCTGCCAGGAGCGGAAGACCTCGCGTACGTCGGTCACGGAGTGGACCTTCTCCAGCAGCTCCCAGCCCTCGGCGTACGCCTGCATCATGGCGTACTCGATGCCGTTGTGGACCATCTTGGAGAAGTGCCCGGCGCCGACCTTGCCGGCGTGGACGTAGCCGTAGTGGCCCTCGGGCTTGAGCGCGTCGAAGATCGGCTGGAGCCGGTCGACGTGCTCCTTCTCGCCGCCGACCATCAGGGCGTAGCCGTTCTTCAGTCCCCACACACCGCCGGAGACGCCCGCGTCGACGAAGCCGATGCCCTTGGCACCGAGCTCCTCGGCGTGCTTCTCGTCGTCGGTCCAGCGGGAGTTGCCGCCGTCGACCACGGTGTCGCCGGCGGAGAGGAGGCCGCCGAGTTCGTCGACGACGGACTGGGTGGGGGCGCCCGCCGGGACCATCACCCAGACCGTGCGCGGCGCTGCCAGCTTGTCGACCAGTTCGGCCAGGCTGCTCACGTCGGAGAGTTCGGGGTTGCGGTCGTAGCCGATGACGGTGTGGCCGGCGAGGCGGATCCGCTCCCGCATGTTGCCGCCCATCTTGCCGAGGCCGATGAGACCGAGCTGCATGTCAGTGCACTTCCTTCAGTTCACGATACGTGGCCACGAGAGCGGCGGTGGAGGAGTCGAGACCGGGAACGTCCGCGCCCTCGGTGAGGGCGGGTTCCACGCGCTTGGCGAGGACCTTGCCGAGTTCCACGCCCCACTGGTCGAAGGAGTCGATGTTCCAGATCGCGCCCTGCACGAACACCTTGTGCTCGTAGAGGGCGATCAGCTGGCCGAGGACCGAGGGGGTGAGGTCCTTCGCCAGGATCGTGGTCGTCGGGTGGTTGCCCTTGAACGTGCGGTGCGGGACCTGCTCCTCGGCCACGCCCTCCGCGCGCACCTCGTCGGCGGTCTTGCCGAAGGCCAGCGCCTGCCCCTGCGCGAACAGGTTGGCCATCAACAGGTCGTGCTGCGCCTTGAGTTCGTCGCTCAGCTCGTCAATGGGACGGGCGAAGCCGATCAGGTCGGCCGGGATGAGCTTGGTGCCCTGGTGGATCAACTGGTAGTAGGCGTGCTGCCCGTTGGTGCCAGGCGTACCCCACACCACCGGCCCGGTCTGCCACTGCACCGGGTGGCCGTCACGGTCCACCGACTTGCCGTTGGACTCCATGTCCAGCTGCTGCAGGTACGCGGTGAACTTGGACAGGTAGTGGCTGTACGGCAGCACGGCGTGCGACTGCGCGTCGAAGAAGTTGCCGTACCAGACGCCCAACAGGCCCAGCAGCAGCGGGGCGTTGGCCTCGGCGGGCGCGTTGCGGAAGTGCTCGTCGACGATCCGGAAACCGTCGAGCATCTCCCGGAAGCGGTCCGGGCCGATGGCGATCATCAGGGACAGGCCGATCGCCGAGTCGTAGGAGTAGCGCCCGCCGACCCAGTCCCAGAACTGGAACATGTTGTCCGGGTCGATACCGAACTCGGTGACCTTCTCGGCGTTCGTCGACAGCGCGACGAAGTGCCGGGCGACCGCCTTCTCGTCGCTGAGCCCCTTGAGGAGCCAGGTGCGCGCCGAGGTGGCGTTGGTGATCGTCTCGATCGTGGTGAACGTCTTGGACGCGACGATGAACAGGGTCTCCGCCGGGTCCAGGTCACGCACGGCCTCGTGCAGGTCGGCGCCGTCCACGTTGGACACGAACCGGAAGGTCAGCGAGCGGTCGGTGTACGCCCGCAGCGCCTCGTAGGCCATCGCCGGGCCCAGGTCGGAGCCGCCGATGCCGATGTTGACGACGTTGCGGATCCGCTTGCCGGTGTGGCCGGTCCACTCGCCGGAGCGCACCCGCCGGGCGAAGTCGCTCATCTGGTCGAGGACCGCGTGGACCCTGGGGACGACGTTCTCGCCGTCGACCTCGATCACCGCGTTCGCGGGGGCACGCAGCGCGGTGTGCAGGACGGCCCGGTCCTCGGTGATGTTGATCTTCTCGCCGCGGAACATGGCGTCCCGCAGCCCGAACACGTCGGTGGCGGTGGCCAGTTCCTGCAGCAGCGCCAGCGTCTCGTCGGTGACCAGGTTCTTCGAGTAGTCGATACGCAGGTCTCCGACGCGTACGACATACCGTTCCGCACGCCCGGGGTCCGCCGCGAACAGGTCACGCAGATGCGCGTGCCACTCGGCGCGGTGGTCCTCCAGGGCGGCCCACTGAGGCCTGCGGGTGAGCTTGGGGGAATCGGAAACGGAGTCAGACATGAGCGGGGATCTCCTTGGTGCCCTCGCCCTGCAGGGCGACGGCGTACATCTCGTCCGCGTCGAGGCGCCGCAGCTCCTCGGCGATGAGTTCGGAGGTGGTGCGGACCTTCAGCGCGAGGGTGCGCGAGGGCTGGCCCGGCAGGGACAGCGTGGCCAGCGGGCCCTCGGGGCGGTCGATGACGATCTCGCCGTTCGCGGTGCCCAGACGCACGGCCGTGACCACCGGTCCCGCGGTGACGATCCGGTCGACGGTGACGCCGAGGCGGGCCTCCAGCCAGCGGGCCAGCAGTTCGGCGGCCGGGTTCTCCTCCTCGGCCTCCACCGCCGCCGAGGTCACCTTCACCCGTGCCTGGTCCAGGGCGGCGGCCAGCATCGAGCGCCACGGGGTCAGCCGGGTCCAGGCGAGGTCGGTGTCGCCGGGCGCGTAGGAGCGGACCCGGGTCTCCAGCACCTGGAGGGGGTTCCCGACGGCGTACAGGTCGGTGATCCGGCGCTGGGCCAGCGCGCCCAGCGGGTCCTTGGCCGGGTTCTCCGGGGCGTCCACCGGCCACCACACGACGACCGGGGCGTCCGGCAGCAGCAGCGGCAGGACGACGGAGTCGGCGTGGTCGGACACCTCGCCGTAGGTCCGCAGGATCACCGTCTCGCCGGTGCCGGCGTCGGCGCCCACCCGTACCTCGGCGTCGAGGCGGGACTGGGTACGGTCACGCGGGGTGCGGGCCAGCCGCTTGATGACGACCAGGGTGCGCGAGGGGTGCTCGTGCGAGGCCTCCTCGGCCGCCTTGATCGCGTCGTAGGCGTTCTCCTCGTCCGTGACGATCACCATCGTCAGGACCATGCCCACGGCCGGTGTGCCGATGGCGCGGCGACCCTGCACCAGCGCCTTGTTGATCTTGCTTGCCGTGGTGTCGGTCAGGTCGATCTTCATGGCCTGCGCCAGCTCCGTCCGTCTCGTGCGAGCATCTCGTCGGCTTCCTCGGGTCCCCAGGTGCCCGACGCGTACTGCGCCGGCCTGCCGTGGTTCGCCCAGTACTCCTCGATCGGGTCGAGGATCTTCCAGGACTCTTCCACTTCCTGGTGGCGGGGGAACAGGTTGGCGTCGCCGAGGAGGACGTCCAGGATGAGGCGCTCGTACGCCTCCGGGCTGGACTCCGTGAACGACTCGCCGTAGGCGAAGTCCATCGACACGTCCCGGATCTCCATCGACGTGCCCGGCACCTTGGAGCCGAAACGGACCGTCATGCCCTCGTCCGGCTGGACCCGGATGACGATCGCGTTCTGGCCGAGCTCCTCGGTGGCGGTGGAGTCGAAGGGGGAGTGCGGGGCCCGCTTGAAGACCACCGCGATCTCGGTGACCCGGCGGCCCAGCCGCTTGCCGGTGCGCAGGTAGAAGGGGATGCCCGCCCAGCGGCGGTTGTCCACCTCCAGCTTGATGGCCGCGTACGTGTCCGTCTTGGACTGCGGGTCGATGCCCTCCTCCTGGAGGTACCCGGGCACCTTCGCGCCGCCCTGCCAGCCCTCCGCGTACTGCGCCAGCACGGTGTGCTCGCCGATGCTCTCCGGCAGCCGCACCGACTTGAGCACCTTGAGCTTCTCGGTGAGCAGCGACTCGGCGTCGAAGGCGATCGGCTCCTCCATGGCGGTGAGGGCCATGAGCTGGAGCAGGTGGTTCTGGATGACGTCACGGGCGGCGCCGATGCCGTCGTAGTAGCCGGCCCGGCCGCCGATGCCGATGTCCTCGGCCATGGTGATCTGTACGTGGTCGACGTACGACCGGTTCCAGATCGGCTCGTACATCTGGTTGGCGAAGCGGAGCGCCAGGATGTTCTGGACGGTCTCCTTGCCGAGGTAGTGGTCGATGCGGAACACCTGGTCCGGCTCGAACACGTCGTGCACGAGCGCGTTCAGCTCACGGGCGCTGGCCAGGTCCCGCCCGAAGGGCTTCTCGATCACCGCGCGCCGCCAGGACCCCTCCGGGGCGCTGGCGAGCCCGTGCTTCTTCAGCTGCTGGACGACCTTCGGGAAGAACTTCGGCGGTACGGAGAGATAGAACGCGTAGTTGCCGCTCGTACCGCGCGACGCGTCCAGCTCATCGACAGCGGACCGCAGTTGCTTGAACGCGGTGTCGTCGTCGAAGTCGCCGGGGATGAACCGCATGCCCTCGGCGAGCTGCTGCCAGACCTCCTCGCGGAACTCGGTGCGCGCGTACTCACGGACCGCGTCGTGCACGACCTGCGCGAAGTCCTGGTCCTCCCAGTCCCGGCGGGCGAACCCGAGGAGCGAGAAGCCCGGCGGCAGCAGACCGCGGTTGGCGAGGTCGTAGACGGCCGGCATCAGCTTCTTGCGGGACAGGTCGCCGGTGACGCCGAAGATGACCAGACCCGACGGGCCGGCGATCCGGGGGAGCCGGCGGTCCTGGGGGTGGCGCAGGGGGTTGGACCAGTCGGCCGCCGGGAGGACGGGGACGGTCACCTCCGCCGCGGGTTCTGCCGAGGTCCCCTCGGTGGTCGTCTCGGAGCGCTTCTTGCTCATTCCCCGTCAACCCCCTTGCTGTTCAGGGACTTCGTCACGGTGTTCAGCAGGTCCTGCCAGGCCGCCTCGAACTTGGCGACGCCCTCGTCCTCCAGCTGCTGGACGACCTCGTCGTAGGAGATCCCGAGCCGCTCCACGGCCGCGAGGTCGGCGCGGGCCTGTGCGTAGCCGCCGGTCACGGTGTCGCCGGTGATGTCGCCGTGGTCGGCGGCGGCGTTCAGCGTGGCCTCCGGCATCGTGTTGACCGTGCCGGGCGCGACCAGCTCGTCGACGTACAGCGTGTCCTTGTACGCCGGGTCCTTCACGCCGGTGGAGGCCCACAGCGGACGCTGCTTGGTGGCCCGGGTACCGGCGAGGGCCGTCCAGCGCTCACCGGCGAAGACGCTCTCGTACGCCTCGTAGGCGAGCCGCGCGTTGGCGAGGGCCGCCTTCCCCTTCAGGGCGAGGGCCTCGTCCGTGCCGAGCAGCGTCAGCCGCTTGTCGATCTCGGAGTCGACGCGGGAGACGAAGAAGGAGGCCACGGAGTGGATCCGCGAGAGGTCCAGCCCCGCCTTCCGCGCCTTCTCCAGGCCCGCGAGGTAGGCGTCCATGACCTCGCCGTAGCGCTCCAGGGAGAAGATCAGGGTGACGTTGACGCTGATGCCGAGGCCGATGACCTCGGTGATCGCCGGGAGGCCGGCCTTCGTCGCCGGGATCTTGATCATGACGTTGGGACGGTCGACCAGCCAGGACAGCTGCTTCGCCTCGGCGATCGTCGCCGCCGTGTCGTGGGCGAGGCGCGGGTCGACCTCGATGGAGACCCGGCCGTCCCGGCCGCCGGTCGCGTCGTACACGGGCCGCAGGATGTCG
Source organism: Streptomyces sp. NPDC050287 (assembly GCF_044459385.1). Lineage (NCBI taxonomy): Bacteria > Bacillati > Actinomycetota > Actinomycetes > Kitasatosporales > Streptomycetaceae > Streptomyces > Streptomyces sp. NPDC050287. The sequence continues at coordinate 872,618 of NZ_JBITIY010000003.1, forward strand.
GCGGCGGCGCGGACATCGGCGGTGGTCATCATGCGGACGGCCTCGTCGACCGTGACGCCTCGCACGGCGAGGTCGGTGAGCTGCTCCTCGTAACCCTCTCCCGAGCCGATGGCGGCCTGGAAGATGGACGGGTTGGTGGTGACACCCACCACGTGCTTCGTCGCGACGAGTTCGGCGAGGTTGCCGGACTCGATCCGGCTGCGTGACAGGTCGTCCAGCCAGATGGAGACGCCCTCGTCGGACAGGCGCTTGAGTGCTCCCGCGGTCGCGGTTGCTTCGGACACTGTGATCATCTTCTTTCGGGCGATCGGATCAACCGCGGGCGGCGGCCAGGGATTCCCGGGCCGCGGCGGCGACGTTCTCGGGGGTGAAGCCGAACTCGGCGAACAGGACCTTCGCGTCGGCGGAGGCGCCGAAGTGTTCGAGGGAGACGATGCGTCCCGCGTCACCCACGAACCGGTACCACGTCAGACCGATCCCGGCCTCGACCGCGACGCGGGCCTTCACGGCCGGCGGAAGGACGCTCTCGCGGTACTCCCGCGACTGCTGCTCGAACCACTCCACGGACGGCATCGACACCACGCGGGTACCGACTCCCTCGGCCTCCAGCGCCTGACGGGCGGCGACGGCGAGCTGCACCTCGGAGCCGGTGGCGATGAGGACGACGTCCGGGACCTCGGTCGAGGAGTCCTCCAGGACGTAACCGCCCTTGGCCGCATCCGGGTTGGGCGCGTACGTCGGCACGCCCTGGCGGGTGAGGGCGAGGCCGTGCGGAGCCGGGTCGGTGGCGTGCCGCTTGAGGATCTCGGCCCAGGCGATCGCGGTCTCGTTGGCGTCGGCCGGACGGACGATGTTCAGGCCCGGGATGGCGCGCAGCGAGGCCAGGTGCTCGACGGGCTGGTGGGTCGGGCCGTCCTCGCCGAGACCGATGGAGTCGTGCGTCCAGACGTACGTCACGGGCAGCTGCATCAGCGCGGACAGGCGGACGGCGTTGCGCATGTAGTCGGAGAACACCAGGAAGGTGCCGCCGTAGACGCGGGTGTTGCCGTGCAGGGCGATGCCGTTCATCTCCGCGGCCATGGAGTGCTCGCGGATGCCGAAGTGGATGGTGCGGCCGTAAGGGTCGGCCTCCGGCAGCGGGTTGCCCTTCGGCAGGAACGAACTCGTCTTGTCGATGGTGGTGTTGTTCGAGCCGGCCAGGTCGGCGGAGCCGCCCCACAGCTCGGGGACGATCGCGCCGAGCGCCTGCAGCACCTTGCCGGAGGCGGCACGGGTGGCGACCGCCTTGCCCTCCTCGAAGACCGGGACCTTCTCCTCCCAGCCCTCGGGCAGCTGACCGGCGACGATCCGGTCGAACAGCTTCGCCCGCTCCGGCTGGGCACCGCGCCACTTGTCGATCTGCTTGTCCCAGGCCGCGTGCGCCTCGGCACCCCGGTCCAGGGCCTGGCGGGTGTGGGCGAGGACCTCGTCGGCGACCTCGAAGCTCTTCTCGGGGTCGAAGCCGAGGACGCGCTTGGTGGCGGCGACCTCGTCCGCGCCGAGCGCGGAGCCGTGCGCGGCCTCGGTGTTCTTGGCGTTCGGCGCCGGCCAGGCGATGATCGTGCGCATCGCGATGATCGACGGCCGCCCGGTCTCGGCCTGCGCGGCCTTCAGCGCCGCGTACAGGGCGTGGACGTCGATGTCGCCGTCCTCGCCGGGCTCGATCCGCTGCACGTGCCAGCCGTACGCCTCGTACCGCTTCAGCACGTCCTCGGAGAACGCGGTCGCGGTGTCGCCCTCGATGGAGATGTGGTTGTCGTCGTAGACGAAGACGAGGTTGCCGAGCTTCTGGTGGCCGGCCAGCGAGGACGCCTCGGCGGAGATCCCCTCCTCCAGGTCGCCGTCGGAGACGATGCCCCAGATGGTGTGGTCGAAGGGGGAGGCGCCCTCGGGGGCCTCCGGGTCGAACAGACCGCGCTCGTAGCGGGCGGCCATCGCCATGCCCACCGCGTTGGCGACGCCCTGGCCGAGCGGCCCGGTCGTCGTCTCGACACCGGCCGTGTGGCCGTACTCGGGATGCCCGGGCGTCTTCGAACCATGGGTCCTGAAGGCCTTCAGGTCGTCGAGCTCCAGCTCGTACCCGGAGAGGTACAGCTGCGTGTAGAGGGTGAGCGAGGTGTGCCCGGGGGAGAGCACGAAGCGGTCACGGCCGGTCCACTCCGGGTCGGCCGGGTCGTGGCGCATCACCTTCTGAAAGATCGTGTACGCGGCCGGGGCCAGGCTCATCGCGGTGCCGGGGTGGCCGTTGCCCACCCGCTGTACGGCATCCGCCGCCAGAAGGCGGGCGGTGTCGACGGCACGCCGGTCGAGTTCGGTCCATTCGAAGCTGTCCGGTGTGTGCGTGCTCATCTTCAAGAAATCCTCGATCGGAGCGGTGGTGGCTGGTCTTCTGGTCTGACGTGTTCAAACTTAAAAGTCTGACTTTTACGGGGGAAGGTCGCGGTGTGTCAGCCTGTGGTGAAAGTGGGACACCGGGCGGGCGATCGAGGCGGCACGAGAAGGACATGGTGGACAGAACCATCCAAGCCGGAGACGGTGACGGCGGCATTGACGCGATCAGAACGTTCCCCTTCCCGGTCGAGCTGAGCGTCGGCGGCGTCGGCATGCAGGTCGGCCCCATGGGAACCGGCCGCACCTGGCACGCCGACGCGCCCCTGCACCGCGTCCACCGCATCGACTTCCACGTCGTGATGCTCTTCGACGACGGCCCCGTACCGCACATGATCGACTTCGCCGAGTACGAGGCGACGGCCGGCGACCTGCTGTGGATCCGCCCGGGGCAGGTCCACCGCTTCTCGCGTACGAGCGAGTACCGCGGAACCGTGCTGACCATGCAACCCGGCTTCCTGCCCCGCTCGACGGTCGAGGCCACCGGCCTGTACCGCTACGACCTGCCGCCCCTGCTGCGTCCCGACGAACCCCGGCTCGCCGGCCTCCGCTCGGCCCTCGCCCAACTCCAGCGCGAGTACGAGGACACGGCGACGCTCCCGCTGAGCCTGCACACGGCGGTCCTGCGGCACTCGCTCTCGGCGTTCCTGATCCGCCTGGCGCATCTGGCGGCCAGCTCCGCGGAAGCCGCCCGGCGGCAGTCGGACACCACCTTCACCCTCTTCCGGGACGCGGTCGAGAAGGGCTTCGCCACCAACCACAGCGTCAGCGCCTACGCCGACGCCCTCGGCTACTCCCGCCGCACCCTCGTCCGCGCGGTCCGCGCCGCCACCGGCGAGACGCCCAAGGGCTTCATCGACAAACGCGTCATCCTGGAGGCCAAGCGCCTCCTGGCCCACACGGACATGCCCATCGGCCGGATCGGCGCGGCGGTGGGCTTCCCGGACGCGGCGAACTTCTCCAAGTTCTTCCAGCAGCACACGGAGATGACGCCGGCGGGGTTCCGGGCGGAGCTGCGCTGAGCGCCCTCGGCACGGGAATGGGGCTCCACGCGCGCGTGGAGCCCCATTCCCGTGCCGAGGGTCAGTGACCGAAGGTGAACCAGTTCACGTTCACGAAGTCCGCCGGCTGGCCGCTCGTGAAGGTGAGGTACACGTCGTGGGTTCCGGTCACCGAGGTGATGTTGGCCGGGACCGTTCTCCAGGACTGCCAGCCGCCCGTGCCGGCGATCGAGAAGCTGCCGACCGGGGTGGCGGTACGGCTGTCCAGGCGGACCTCGACCAGTCCGCTGACACCGGCCGCCGCGCCGCTCGCCACCCGGGCGGAGAACTGCCTGGCCGCCGTGGACCCGAAGTCGACGCCCTTGTAGAGGGCCCAGTCGCCGTTCGACAAGGAGCCGATGTTCTGACCGCCGCCGGTGTCGGAGGTGGTCTCGGTGGTCGTGCCGGACTGGTTGTCGTAGGACTCGGCCTGGACGGTGCCGTAGGCGTCACGGTTGCCGGACGGCGGGGGAGTGGTACCGCCCCCACCGGACGACAGCACCTGGACGTAGTCGACGGTCATCGGCACACCCGAGCGGGTGTCCGCGTCCAGGCCGCCGCCGAACGCGTCCGGGAACGCGCCGCCCATCGCGACGTTCAGGATGATGAAGAAACCGTGGTTCGTGGCGTTCGACCAGGTGGCCGCGTCCACCTGATTCGCCGTGACGGTGTGGTAGTTGACGCCGTCGACGTAGAAACGGATCGCCTCCGGGCTCGCCGAGCGGTCCCACTCCATCGTGTAGGTGTGGAAGGCGGACTGGCAGGTGTTCCCGGGGCAGGCCGTGGAGTTGCCGATGCCCGTCGTCTCGTTGCACGGGCCGCCCGGACTGGTGCCGCAGTGCATCGTCGCCCACACGGTGTCGCGTCCCTGGACGTTCTCCATGATGTCCAGCTCGCCGACGCCCGGCCAGTTCTGGTAGTTGCCCCGGTAAGGTGCGCCCAGCATCCAGAACGCGGGCCAGTAGCCCTCGGCGGCGGTGCCCGTGACGTTCGGCATCTGCAGGCGGGCCTCGACGCGCAGCTTGCCGCCGGACGGGGGCTGGAAGTCGGTGCGGTTGGTCTCGATACGGCCCGAGGTCCAGCGGCCGGCCGCGTCGCGCAGCGGGGTGATGCGGAGGTTGCCGTTGCCGTCGAGCGAGACGTTGCTCGTGCTGTTGGTCATCGTCTCGACCTCGCCGGTACCCCAGTTGGCGGGCCCGCCCGGATACGAAGTCCCGGTGGAGTACTGCCAGTCGGAGGCGTTGACGCCGGTGCCCGCCGAGCCGTTGAAGTCGTCGAGGAAGACCTGCGTCCAGCCCGCCGGGGGTGTGGGGGCGGAGGCGCTCGCGGAGGGGGAGGCGACGGTGGCGGCCGCCGCCGCGAGGCCGAGGGTGCTGACGACGGCGACGAGCGCCCGCCGCAGCGGGCGTCGCCGTCTGTGGGGTGTGCCGGAGGTGTCACTCATGGGGGTGCCTCTCGGGGTACGGGGTGCCTGCGGGTGCGGGGGTGCCTTCGAGAGCCTTGCTCCGACGTCTTGAGAGCGCTCTCAGCGCGGCCAATGTGCTCCTCGTCACCCCGGTCGTCAAGAGTTGAAGCAGAGAAAGTGCTTACCCCGCAGGTGAGTTCAACCAGAACCGCCGGAACCGCCCCGCGCGCCTAGGGCCCGTCGTTTGGATCATCCCGGCGTCGCGGGGCCTGGCACGCACATCTGCCGCGTTGTCGTCACTCGCCGACGCTCCGCGTCGACTCCCTCCTCCGCCTTGCAGCTGCACGCACCAGGCCCCGCTCGGGTAGGCCGAAACGCACCGCACCTCACAGCCGGCCTGATCCAAACGACAGGCCCTAGGTGTGCTGCCCTCACCGGTGCGAGGGATGTCCCCCGGCCCGCCGGGACCCGCTCCCGGCCCGGCTGCCCTCCGGCTGCCATCCCAGCGCCCGCGAGATCCCGCGCGCCGCGAGCCGCACCGCCGGGATCAGCACCGGGACCTGGGCTCCGGCCTCGGGCACCACCACGGACACGGCCGCGACCAGGTCACCGTCCGGCCCGCGCACCGGCGCGGCCACCGACAGGGCGTCCTCGGTCACCTGACGGTCACTCACCGCCACGCCGGAGCGCCGCACTTCGGCCAGCACCCGGCGCAACTGCCCGGCGTCGGTGAGGGTGTACGGGGTGAAGGAGGCGAGCGGGCCCGCGCAGTACTCCTGCTGGAGTTCCGCGTCGCCGTACGCCAGGAGCACGAGACCGACGCCGGTGACGTGCAGCGGCCAGCGGGCGCCGACCCGGATGTGCACGCCGACCGCCGAACGCCCCGAGATCCACTCGATGTAGACGACCTCCGAGCCGTCGCGCACCGCCAACTGCACGTTCTCGTGCGTGGCTTCGTACAGGTCCTCCAGGTACGGCAGCGCGGCCTGCCGCAGCGCGAGCCCGCGGGGCGCGAGCGCCGCGACCTCCCACAGACGCAGCCCGACGTGGTAGACGCCCGACTCGTCGCGTTCCAGCGCGCCCCACTCGGTCAGGGCGCCCACGAGCCGGTGCGTGGTGGTCAGGCTCAGCCCGGCCCGGCGGCTGATGTCCGTGAGGCACAGCGCGGGGTGGTCGTGGTCGAACGCGGCGAGGACGGACAGCAGTCGGTCGGGCGCGGACCGCACGGCCTGCGGCAGACCGGCGTCGGTGGTCATCGGCATGGCCTCACCCCAGCCCCGTCTCGGCGACTCTCTGCAACAGCGAGTGGAGCACATCGCGCTCGGCGGGGTCGAGGGGCTGGAGCAGCTCGTTCGTCACGCGCAGTCCCGCCTCGTCGGTGTCGCGCAGGAAGGTACGGCCGTCCGCGGTGAGCACGACGATGCGGCTGCGCCGGTCGTCGGGGGACGGGCGGCGCTCGGCGAAGCCCAGCTTCTCCAGGTCGTCGACCAGGCCCACGATCGCGCTCGGGTCGTATCCGAGGGAGGTGCTGAGCTCGCGCTGCAGGGCGCCGTCCGCCGTGGCGAGGAAGCGCAGCAGCGCGTAGTGGCGCAGGCGCAGGCCGGACTCCTGGAGGAAGGCGTTGAACAGCTGTCCGGAGCGCAGGCCCAGCCGGTACAGGAGGTAGCCGGTGTCCGCGTGCAGTCCGCGCATCCACGGCTCGTACGCGTCGATCGGAGCGGGGCCCGCGGCAGCGGGCGTCGGGTGCGGCTGGCGGGCGATGACGGTCTCCCTGTTCGGGGCCCCGGGCGGGGCGGTGGTGCGTGCTGCTTCCAGTCTGGCGCACCGACGGGTCGGCAACAACTATTGACGTCAACAATTATTGCTCTTAGCTTCGATCTCGGAGCAAGCTGTGCTCCCGCAGCCGCGTCACTTGTGCAAGTTCGCGTCAGTTTGTGCCTGTACTTGTCAATTGTCAGTTCTTGTCAGTTTGTGAAGGGACCCGCCCGTGCCCAGCATCGATCTCACCGGCAAGGCCGCCGTCGTCACCGGCAGCGGCCGGGGCCTCGGCCTCGCCTACGCGCACGCCCTCGCCGCCCACGGCGCCTTCGTGGTCGTCAACGACATCGACGAGGCCGTGGCCGAGCAGGCCGTGAAGTCCATCACCGCGGCGGGCGGCAAGGCCGTCGCCGAGGTGGTCCCGGTCGGCACGGCCGAGGCCGCGGACCGGCTGGTCAACCGCGCTGTCGAGGAGTTCGGGCGGCTGGACGTCCTGGTCACCAACGCGGGCATCCTGCGCGACAAGGTGCTGTGGAAGATGACCGACGACGACTTCGACGCGGTGATCACCACCCACCTCAAGGGCACCTTCACCTGTGCCCGCGCCGCCGCCGTCCGCATGCGCGAGCAGGGCGAGGGCGGCAGCCTGATCCTGGTCGGCTCACCCGCCGGGCAGCGCGGCAACTTCGGCCAGACGAACTACGCCGCCGCCAAGGCCGGCATCGCCGCCATGGCCCGCACCTGGTCGATGGAGCTGGGCCGCGCGAACATCACGGTCAACGCGATCGTGCCGGTGGCCGCTACCGCGATGACCGAGACCATCCCCGCCTTCGCCCCGTACGTCGAGGCCATGAAGAACGGCGAGCCCCTGCCGGACTTCCTGCGCAAGGGCGAGGGCTTCGGCACCCCCGAGGACTGCGCGGCCCTGGTCCCCTTCCTCGCCTCCGAGGCCGCCCGGGGCATCACCGGGCAGGCCATCGGCATCGGCGGCGACAAAGTGGCACTCTGGTCGCATCCGCAGGAGATCAGCGCGGCCTACGCCGACGGCGGCTGGACCCCCGAGACCCTGGCCGACGCCTTCCCCACGTCGGTCGGCGCGGAGCTCCAGACGGTCGGCATCCCGGCGCCCAAGTTTCCGGAGGCCTGACCATGACGACCCTCAACGTCGAGGATCTCGTCGCGATCGACGTCCACACCCACGCGGAGGTGTCCTCCAAGGGCCACTCCTCCCTGGACGACGACCTGCACGACGCCTCCTCCGCCTACTTCAAGGTCGAGGGCAAGCGGAAGCCGACCCTTGAGGAGACCGCGGCCTACTACCGCGAGCGGAAGATGGCCGCCGTGATCTTCACGGTGGACGCCGAGTCCGCGACCGGAACGGCCCCCGTCCCCAACGAGGAGGTCGCCGAGGCGGCGGCCGCCAACGCGGACGTCCTCATCCCCTTCGCGTCCATCGACCCGTTCAGGGGTAAGGCGGGCGTGAAGCAGGCCCGGCGCCTGGTCGAGGAGTACGGGGTGAAGGGCTTCAAGTTCCACCCCAGCATCCAGGGTTTCTTCCCCAACGACCGCGCCGTGGCGTACGACCTCTACGAGGTGATCGAGGAGACAGGCACCATCGCCCTCTTCCACACCGGCCAGACCGGCATCGGCGCCGGCGTGCCCGGCGGGGGCGGGATCCGGCTGAAGTACTCCAACCCGCTGCACGTGGACGACGTGGCGGCCGACTTCCCGCACCTGAAGATCATCCTGGCGCACCCGTCCTTCCCCTGGCAGGACGAGGCCCTCGCCGTCGCCACGCACAAGCCGGGCGTCCACATCGACCTGTCCGGCTGGTCGCCGAAGTACTTCCCGCCGCAGCTGGTGCAGTACGCCAACACGCTCCTCAAGGACAAGGTCCTCTTCGGCTCCGACTTCCCCGTCCTCACCCCCGACCGCTGGCTCGCGGACTTCGCGAAGCTGTCGATCAAGGACGAGGTCAAGCCGAAGATCCTCAAGGAGAACGCCGCCCGCCTGCTCGGGCTGACGAAGCCGTAAGGGGCCGGACATGCGCAACGAGGGACTGGGGTCGTGGCCCGCACGCCGGGCCCGCAAGACCCCGCACCGCACCGCCCTGATCCACGGCGACACCAGCCGCACGTACGCCGAGCTGTACGACCGCACCACCCGCCTCGCGCACGCCCTGCGCGCCCGGGGCGTCCGGCGCGGCGACCGGATCGCCTACCTCGGCCCCAACCACCCCTCCTACCTGGAGACCCTGTTCGCGGCGGGCACCCTCGGCGCGGTCTTCGTCCCCCTCAACACCCGCCTGGCCGGCCCGGAGATCGCCTACCAGCTCGCCGACTCCGGAGCCAGGGCCCTCGTCTACGGCCCCTCGTTCCAGGGCCTGGTCGCCGGACTGCCCGGCACCACGGACGTACGCGCCTACGTCGAGGTCGGCGCCGAGTACGAGGAGGCGCTCGCCGAGGCCGGCGCCGACCCCGTCGACGAGCCGGTGGTGCCCGACGACACCTGCATCATCATGTACACCTCGGGCACCACCGGCCGCCCCAAGGGCGCGATGCTCACCCACGGCAACCTCACCTGGAACGCCATCAACGTCCTCGTCGACACCGACCTGATCGCCGACGAACGCGCCCTGGTCTCCGCCCCGTTGTTCCACACGGCCGGCCTGAACATGCTCACCCTGCCGGTGCTGCTGAAGGGCGGCACCTGCGTACTGGTCGAGGCCTTCGACCCGGCGGCCACCTTCGACCTGATCGAACGGCACCGGATCACCTTCATGTTCGGGGTGCCGACCATGTTCGACCAGATCGCCCGCCATCCGCGCTGGCAGGGCGCCGACCTGTCCTCCCTGCGCATCCTCACCTGCGGCGGCTCCCCGGTGTCGACCCCGCTGATCGCCGCCTACCAGGAGCGCGGCCTGACCTTCCTCCAGGGCTACGGCATGACGGAAGCGTCCCCCGGCACGCTCTTCCTGGACGCCGAGCACGCCGTGAGCAAGGCGGGCTCGGCCGGGGTGCAGCACTTCTTCAGCGACGTACGGGTCGTGCGGCCCGACCTCGCTCCGGCCGCCGTCGGCGAGACCGGCGAGGTCGTGGTGCGCGGACCGCATGTCATGCCCGGCTACTGGGGCCTGCCCGAGGAGACGGCCGCCGCCTTCGCCGACGGCTGGTTCCGCAGCGGAGACGCGGCCCGCATCGACGAGGACGGCTATGTCTTCATCGTCGACCGCATCAAGGACATGATCATCTCCGGCGGGGAGAACATCTACCCCGCCGAGATCGAGGACCTGCTCCTCGCCCACCCGGACATCGTCGAGTGCGCGGTCATCGGCGTGCCCGACGACAAGTGGGGCGAGGTGCCGCGCGCGGTCGTCGTACCGCGCGAGGGCGCCTCGCTGGATCCCGACGAGGTCCTGGCCGCGCTGGCCGGGCGGCTCGCCAAGTACAAGATCCCGAAGTCGGTCGTCCTCGCGGACGAACTCCCGCGCACCGCCTCGGGGAAGCTCCTCAAGGCCCGGGTGCGCAAGCGCTTCGGAACCGACTCCTGACGTCCAACGCGTTCAACTCATAGCTAAGGAAAGCCACATGGGCATCACCGTCAACGGCCTCGACGAACTGAAGAAGCTCGCCGGCAGCGACCTCGGCACCAGCGAGTGGATCGACGTCACTCAGGAGCGGATCGACACCTTCGCCGACGCCACGGGCGACCACCAGTGGATCCACGTGGACCCGGAGCGCGCGAAGGAGGGCCCCTTCGGCGCCCCGATCGCCCACGGCTACCTCACCCTCTCCCTCTTCATCCCCTTGTTCACCGAGCTGCTGGACGTCCAGGGCGTCACGACGAAGGTCAACTACGGCCTGAACAAGGTGCGCTTCCCCTCCCCGGTCAAGGTCGGCTCCCGCATCCGGCTGGTCGGGAAGCTGGCCGAGGTCGAGGAGGTGAAGGGCGGCGTGCAGATCGTCGTGGACGGGACGATCGAGATCGAGGGCGGCGCCAAGCCCGCGGCAGTGCTGCAGAGCCTGTCCCGGTTCTACGTGTAGTCCGCTGCCGCCGGGGCCTGACGCTGCCTCAGGCTCCGGCCACGTCGACGAAGACGGGGTTGGAGTAGAACCACGTGTCGGCCCACGGGTCCCCGTCCCCGGGCACGTGGGGAATCGGCCCGTGCGGGTCGACGGAGGCGCCGAGGTAGCCCGTGCCGTTGCGCTTCCCGTCGCTGCCGCGCAACCGGACATAGAAGGACTCGTCCCCGGCGGTCAGCGGGATGCGCAGGGTGTACGTCCCCTTGCGGCCGGACACGTCCGTCGTGCTCACGACCCGGGTGTCGGGCGCCCGCCACTCGTCACGATCGGCCGCCGGACCGCGCACCGCGCCACGGATCACGTCGACATGGGCCAACTCGGGCAGGATCCCCTGTGTGTTGGGTCGGGAGGTGGTCGTCACGGTGACGTTCAGCGTGAGTTTCTCGCCCTTGCGGACGTGCAGCCGGCCGCCCAGGGTGACGCCCGGTCCGTGGTCGACGTCCCGCTTGAGGCGTACGTCGAGCCCGTCGAGCAGATGCCCGTGGTCCAGCCAGACCCGGCCCGCGCGCAGGCCCGCCATCACCGAGCGGTAGCCGTAGCGGGTCACGCCCACGTGGGTGCGGCTGAACTGACCCGGCCAGAAATCACCGCCGGGCTGAGGGGTGTCGGTGTTCACCGGGTCGGGGATGTGGCCGGTGTTGTCGAAGTTCTGCCCGGGCAGCCAGTCGCCGTTCTTCCAGGTGTCGAAGACGACGCGGTGCACGTCCGAGTTGGTGGTGATGGTGAACAGCTTGCCCTCGGCGAGCATCGCGTCCCACATGCCGCCGACGGTCGCCGTCATCCAGTCGAAGCCGCCGTACAGGACGTACGCGTTCTCCGGGTAGCCGGGCCAGGAGTTCACGGACGGCTTGTTGGTGTACTCGCCGCGCTGTGAGGTGGGTCCCTCCCAGCCGGGGATGCCCCCGCCCTGTGCGCCGGGCGCCCCCTCCATCCCGATCATGATCTCGGGCGCCGCGTCCCGCCAGTTGCGCATCTCGTGCGGTGAGTCGATGCCCAGCCGCAGCGGGTGGTTGGCGAGGACCAGCACGTCGTCGACGTAGCCCGAACGGCGTTGGTCGGCAAGCCACTTGATGGCCTTCACGGCGTGGGCCTCGTTGCGGGCCGTGTTCGGGTTGTCGGCCGCGCCGTCGGTGTAGCCGAGCAGCTTGCCGTCGTAGGCGAGCTCGAACTGCGTGAGCACGTCGACCTCGTTCGGTCCCGGCGCCGCGAACACCGTGCAGTGCTCGGCGGCCGGGATGTACCACTCCAGGCCCTGGAAGATCAGCTGGCGCGGGTTCTCCGCTCGGGCCTTGAGGATCTCCTGGTGCTCCAGCTTCGCCCCGTAGGAGGCGTGCCCGAAGTTGGAGTGCTCGTTGAAGACCATCCAGTCGAGGCCGTACTTGGCGGCCGCGGTGGCCAGTTGGGAGAACGTGTACTTCGCGTCGTGGCTGTAGACGGAGTGGATGTGGTGGTCGCCGACGAGGTAGGCGAGGCGGGGATCGTCGCCGCCGAAGGCCGGCTGGCCGGCGGCGAGCGCGGGGGTCGCCGCCGACCCGAGGGCGAAGGCGGCGCCGAACAGGCCCGCGCGGCGCAGGAGCCCGCGTCGGGAGACGCCCTGGGCGTCGAGGTCGGCGGGGGAGACGGACGGGTCGGCCCAGGAGGGAAGTTGCTGCACGGTCATGGTGTCTGTCCTCTACGGATTCGGTGAATTCAGTGGTTCATGAACGAGGTGACGGGCAGCGCCCGTCCGACGATGCGGACATCACCGAGCCGTCCGTAGAGGATCTGGTCGATCTTCCCGCCGTACTCGTAACCGCCCAGCAGCCACGGCAGTCCGACGGAGGTGATGCCGACGGCGGTGGCGTGGGGATTGCGGGCGACGGGGCAGCCCTGGACGTACATCGTGGTGTGCGAGCCGTCGTTGACGACGGCGAGGTGCCACCACACCTCCCGGGCCGTCTCGTCGCCCCAGTTCGTCGCGATGCCCTGCTGGTTGAGCGGGCGGACCGCCCACTGCGGGCCGGGGCCGTCCGACAGGGAGAGCGTGGCCAGCGGCTCGTCGGGATCGTCGGCGGTCTTGCCGGCGGCGCCGCCGGTGCCGGTGCGGCTGACGAGCCCGGACCAGGCGTTGTGGGAGGGGTCCCAGTCGGCGGGGAGGCGGTAGAAGGCCTCGATGGTGTAACCGGCCTTGAAGGTCGCCGAGTTGAGGGGCGCCGCGTCGACCGTTCGCAGGTAGGCGCCCTTCAGCGGGGACTTGTAGCCCTGGAACTCCAGGCTGCCGTGGCCGGGCTGGTCGGGGTGGTGGTCCGCCGACCAGTCCAGCGTGCGGTTGCCGCCCACCGACACCAGGGTGAGGTCGTTGCCGCGGCCGGACAGGTCACGGACGGTGCCGGACACGGGCGCCTCGAAGCGCCAGTACGCGACCGTGCCCGGGACCAGCATCTGGGAGACGGGGCGGGCCGGGCGCGGGGGCACCGGGGCGAAACCGGAGAAGCGGTCCGCGAAGTCGATGTCGACGGAGAACCGGTCGGCGTCGCCGCTCAGTTCCATCTCCTGCCGCTCCAGCTCGTTGAGCCCCTCCGAGGCCCGGCCGAGGATCCAGGGGGAGACCGTCTCCACGTCGATGACGTTCCGGTCCAGGTCGAAGTGGTAGAGGCGGATCATCGCGGCGCCGCCGAAGTACCGGTTCTGGTAGTTCGTCAGATGCAGGTGGACGTCGTTGCCCGCCACGTTCTTGCGCGTGGCCCGGCCGGCCGGCCAGTAGTGCCCGTTGAGGGTGAGGAAGATCTGGTCGTGGTCTTCGATCAGCTGGTCCCACAGCTGCTGTCCGTACGCCGACAGGCTGTCGTCCTCGACGACCAGCTCGTGCGTGGTGAGGACGACCGGCGTCTTCGGGTGCTTGGCCAGGACGTCCTCGGCCCAGGCGTACCCCTTCGCCGACAGCCGCCAGTCCAGCGCGAGCACCATCCACTCCCGGCCGGCCGCCTTGAAGAGGTGGAAGCTGTTGTAGCCGTCCGGGGAGGCGCCGCCGAACGTCGGCTTGCCCTGGAACCGCTGCGGCCCGAAGGCCTTCAGGTACGGCGTCGAGCCCCGCTGGTCGTCGGTCGACGACCTCACGTCGTGGTTGCCGGCCAGGACGCTGTAGCCGACGCCGCGCTGGTCCAGAAGTTCGAACGCCTCGCTGATCGCGGTGACTTCGGCCGCCGCGCCGTTCTCCGTGAGGTCGCCGAGGTGGGACAGGAAGACGATGTTCTCGTCCTGCCCGTGCTCCAGGAGGTACCGCAGGGACGCCTCGAACGGCGTCTTGTCGATGCTCGGACCGTCGAAGAGGTACTGCGTGTCGGGCATGACGGCGAGCGTGAAGCGGCGGCTGTCGGGGTCGGGCTGCCAGCCGCTGTCCGTGGCCTCCGCCACGGACGGCAAGGCGATCCCCGCCGCGGCGGCGGCGCCCAGCAGCGCGGTAGCCCGGAGGAAGCCGCGTCTTCCGGCACCGGCCTGCGGGGCCTCGCCCTGATCCTGCTCATGCGAAACGCACACGTGTGCTCCGTAACACTGCGTAAGGGTGGTGACAGAGGAGGTGCGGGGGGTTTCAGAGGGCGCGCAGGGTCCAGCTCCAGCGATGCGTGCCCGGTGTGATGAGGTAGGAGGGTGAGGTGTCCGGGCCGCATGAGGCGGTGCCCAGGCCCCGGTGGGCGGCGTCGAGGTGGACGACGCAGCCGGACCGTGGAACGAGTTCGTCGTGGTGGGCCACTGAGGTGAGGTCCTCGGCGCGGTAGCGGGTCACCGAGACCTGGCGCGGCTCGTCGAGCGCCACCGTCAGGCCGGTGGCGTCCGGTGCCGAAAGGGTGAAGCGCCGCACTCCGTGCCGGCCGCCGCTCTCCTGCGGACGCAGATAGGGGGTGAACAGCTCGTCCACGGGTACGGAGTGGTGACCGACCGGCGCCCCGAAGGCGCGGTCCGGATACGACTCCCAGGGGCCCTGCCCGTACCACTCCATCAGGTCGAGCCCCGGCACCGTCTCGAACACGGAGCCGACCCGCGCCACATCGGTGAGCGCGTCCGGCAACTCGGCGGACTCCTCGACATGGATGCCGCCCTCGACCGCGGTGAGCACCTGTGTGTGCCGGACGACACCGGCCGCCGTGGCGTACTCCGCGGACACGGTGAGGCGGCCGTCCGTCCGGCGTACGTCGACGACCTTGCGCACCAGCGTGTCGAGGCCCCAGCCCCGCCAGTTCACCGCCATGCCGCCGAGTTCGTCGTTGTCGGTGGGGGCCCGCCACAGCGACAGCGTGGGCGCCGAGGTGAGCAGGGGGTGGACGAGCAGGCCGTCACCGTCGACCTCGACGAAACGATTCCGCACAGGCGGGGGAGGAGTCCGAGGAGCGGCCGCCCGCAGCCGTACCTGCGGCATGCACACCAACGTGCCGCGCGGCGCCCACGGCTCGTCGCCGGCCGTCGTCACCCGCAGCGTCAGCCACGCCTCACCGCCGTCCTCGGGCAGTTCGAACGGCAGCGGCACCGCCGCCGACTCACCGGGACGCAGATCGGGCAGTTCGGCGGGCGCGGTGAGCGTGCCGCCGTCGGCCAGCGACAGCCGCCACTGGGCGGACAGCCAGTCCAGGCCGCGGAAGTGCTGGTGGTTGCCGATGACGATGCCCTCGTGCCGGAAGCACTCCAGGCGCACGGGTGCCGCGATCTCCCGGTGCTCGGACATCACCGGCTTGGGCGTGCGGTCGGGGAAGACCACGCCGTCGGCGATGAAGGCGCCGTCGTGGAGGGTCTCGCCGAAGTCGCCGCCGTACGCCCAGCGGTGGCCGGGTGCGGCGACACCGTTGTCGTAGAGCCCGGCGCCCCCTCGCCCGACCGGTCTTCCGTCGTTCACGTGCTGAAGGATGCCGTGGTCCCAGAACTCCCAGATGAAGCCGCCCTGAAGACCCGGGGTGGACTCGATGGCGGCCCAGTGGTCGGCCAGCGTGCCGTTGCTGTTGCCCATGGCGTGGGAGTACTCGCACTGGATGAGCGGCCTGGTCTGCCGGCCCGACAGGGCGTGGGCCACGCAGTCCTCGATGGGCGCGTACATGGGACAGGCGATGTCGGAGGCGTCGTCGGTCGCCGCCCAGTCGAGCTTGGCCGCCCCCTCGTACTGGAGGGGCCGGGTCGGGTCGTGCCGGCGCACCCAGCCCGCCGCCGCGTCGTGGTTGGCGCCGTAGTCGGACTCGTTGCCCAGCGACCAGATGATGATCGAGGGGTGGTTCTTGTCCCGCAGCACCATCCGCGCGACCCGGTCGACGAAGGCGTTCAGATAGCGCGGGTCGTCGGCGATCTCGTGGGCGTGGTCGTGGGACTCGATGTCCGCCTCGTCGACGACGTAGAAGCCGAGTTCGTCGGCCAGGTCGTACAGCGCCGGGTCGTTCGGGTAGTGGGAGGTGCGGATCGCGTTGAAGCCGAAGCGCTTGAGGAGGACGAGGTCCGCGCGCAGGTCGTCGTACGACACCGTGCGTCCGGTCAGCGGGTGGAAGTCGTGCCGGTTGACGCCGCGGATGAACACCCGCTCGCCGTTGACCAGCAGGTCCCGGCCCACGATCTCGACGTCCCGGAAGCCGACCCGGTGGTGCGAGGCGTCGGCGACCGTGCCGTCCGCGCGGTGCAAGCGCACCGTGAGGTCGTACAGCTCGGGCGTCTCCGCGTTCCAGGCGCGTACGTCCGCGACGGTGGTCAGCAGCCGTGCCTCGCCGAGGAAGTCGGAGACCCGGTCGTCCTCGGCGTTGGCCCGGTCGAACTCCGTGTCCTGGGTGAGGAGATGGCCGTCCAGCTCGCCGCTGACGTACCAGCCCTCCGGCAGCGCACCGCCCGCGTCCCGCACCCGGCAGTCCACCCGCAGATCGCCGTACCGCCCGGCCCGCACGGTGACGTCGGCGAGGTGCAGCGGATCCGTGGCGTACAGCAGCACCGACCGCGTGATGCCGCCGTGCCACCACTGGTCCTGGTCCTCGATGTGCGAGGCGTCCGACCACTTCACCACGGTCAGCCGTACGACGGCCCGCCCGCCCGGGTTCACCACCTCGCTCAGGTCGAACTCGGCGGCCAGATGGGAGTCCTTGGAGATGCCGACGGGCCGCCCGTCCACATGCACCAGCAGCACGCTCTCGGCGGCCCCGACCTGGAGCACGATCCGCCGCCCGGCCCACTCGGCGGGCACGTCCACCTCGCGCTCGTACACGCCGGTCGGGTTGGCCGCGGGCGAGGCGGGCGGGAACTCGGCGAACGGCATGCGGACGTTGGTGTACTGCGGCAGGTCGTCGGTGCCCTGCAGCGTCCAGACACCGGGGACGTACGACGACGACCAGACGTCCGCGAGCGGCGCGTCGGGCGCCGGGAGCAGCTGGAAGCGCCAGTCGCCGTCCAGCTTCCGTGCCCCGGCGCGGCGGTCGACGGAGTTCATCGGCAGTCGCCCCCAGGCGGTCACCTCGGGTGCTTGCCACGGGCTCAGTGCCAGGAGAGGGTCCATCAGCGGATGGCCCCCTTGCCGAGGTCGCCGATGATCTGCTTGGCGCCGATCGCGAACACGATCAGCAGCGGGATCAGCGCGAGCAGCGCGCCGGTCATCACCATGCCGTAGTCGGTGGTGCCGTGGACGCCGTTGAGCTGGGACAGCGCGACCTGGAGGGTGACGTTGTCGGGGTTGGTCAGGGCGATCAGGGGCCAGGCGTAGTCGTTCCACTGGGCCATGAAGGTGAAGATGCCGAGGAAGGCGAGGCCCGGGCGGACCACGGGAAGCGCCACGTGCCAGTACTGGCGCAGGAAGCTCGCCCCGTCGATCTTCGAGGCGTCCAGCAGTTCGTCGTGGATCGCGCTCTGCATGTACTGGCGCATCCAGAAGATGCCGAACGCGTTGGCCGCGGCCGGCACGATCAGCGCCGTCATCGAGCCGATCCAGCCGATCTTCGCCATGATCACGAACTGCGGGATGATCGCCATCTGCGTCGGCACCATGAAGATCGCCATCAGTACGACGAACAGCGCCCTGCGGCCCGGGAACTCGAACTTGGCGAACACGAACGCGGCCAGCGAGTCGAAGAGCAGGACCAGGAAGGTCACCGCACACGCCACCAGCAGCGAGTTGAACATCGAGCCGAAGAAGTCGATGTTGTCGAAGAGGCTGCGCAGGTTCTGCGGGAAGTGCGAGCCGGGCAGCAGCTTCGGCGGGTAGGAGAAGATCTCGGTCGACGTGTGCGTCGACATGATGATGGCCCAGTAGAACGGGAAGGCCGACAGCAGCAGCCCGATGACGAGGACCGCGTGCAGCGCGATGCCCCGGCGCCGGACTCCCTGGATGCCCTTGGAGCTTTTGGTGTCCTGGACGGATGCCATGGTGTGCCGGCCTCCCTAGTCTTCGTCCCGGCGCTGCACCAGGCGCCAGTTGATGATCGAGAAGATGACGACGACGAGGAAGATGCCCCACGCCACGGCGGCGCCGTAGCCGAAGTCGTTGTTGTCGAAGGTCTGCTGGAAGAAGTAGAGGACCATCGTCCGGCCCGCGTGGTCCGGACCGCCGGAGAACGTCGAGTCGTTCGAGGTGTTCTGCAGCAGGACCTGCGCCTCGGTGAAGCTCTGCAGACCGGTGACCGTGGACACCACGAGCACGAACAGCAGGGTCGGCCGCAGCATCGGCAGCGTGATCCGGAAGAAGGTCTGCAGGGGGCCGGCGCCGTCCATGCGCGCTGCCTCGTACAGCTCGCCCGGGATGGTCTGCAGTCCCGCGAGGAAGATGATCGCGTTGTAGCCGACCCACTGCCAGGTCATCAGCGTCGCGATGGCGACCTTGATGCCCCACGGTGTGTTCAGCCAGGCCACCTGGTCCAGGCCGACGGCCCGCAACAGGGCGTTCACCAGGCCGAAGTTGGTGGAGAACACCGAGCCGAAGACGATCGCGATCGCCACCACCGAGGTGACGTTCGGCAGGAAGTAGGCGAAGCGGTAGACGTTCTTGAAGCGGACCGCCGAGTTGAGCATCACGGCGGTGACCATCGCCAGGAAGATCATCGGGAAGGTGGCCAGCGCCCAGATGATGATGGTGTTGCCGATCGAGCTCCAGAAGTCGCTGTCGCTCACCAGGTACCGGTACTGCGACAGGCCCGCCCACTCCATCGAGCCGAGGCCGTCCCAGCGGTGGAAGGAGAGGTAGAGCGAGAAGCCGACGGGGATCAGCCCGAACGCGAGGAACAGCAGATAGAACGGGGAGATCGCGGCATACAGGTGCCAGTGCTTGCGGAATCCCTTCTTCGGCCCGGCGACGGGCGTGTCCGCGACGATCACGGGGGGCTTCTCGACTGCGGGGGCGGTGGCCATCAGTAGCTCACCCCCAGGTGCTTCGCGATCCGCCGGCACTTGCCCATGGCGTCACTCCAGGCCTTCTTCGGGTCCTTGCCGAGGACGCCGACGTTCTTGATCTCGTCCTTGATGGGCTGCCCCAGCGCCACGTCGTACGGGCTGTTGTAGGCGACGACGATCTTCTGCGCGGCCGGCCCGAAGACGTCCGTCGTCACCTGGCCGCCGAAGAAGGGGTCGGGCTCGCGCAGCTGCTTCAGGCCGTACGAGGCGGGGGTGGAGGGGAACAGGCCCGCGTCCACGTAGCCCGAGGCCTGGTTGGCCGCGTCGAGCATCCACGCGATGATCTCGAAGGCCCGCTCGGGCTCGCGGCACGCCTTGGTGATCGACAGGAAGGAGCCGCCGTTGTTGGAGGGCCGCACCGGCATGTCGGCGATCCGCCATTTGCCCTTGGTCTTCGGGTTTCCGTTCTTGATGTCGTACGTCGCCCAGGAAGCCCCCAGCTGGCTGGGCAGCTTGCCCGAATCCACCGCCGAGATCTGGTCCGGGGTGCCGGTGACCAGGTTGGAGACGATCCCGCGCCGCTTGGCCTCCACGGCGAGCGCCCAGGCGGCCCGCACATGCTCCTGGTCGCCGATGAAGTTGCGGTCCTTGTCGACGTACCGCCTGCTGCCCTGCTGGACCACGTTCTCGAAGACGCTGCTGACGTCGGTCAGCAGGGAGGTTCCCGGTATCCGCTTCCGGAGCCGCTCGCCCGCCGCGAAGAACTTCTCCCAGGTGTCCAGCTCGCGGGAGACGTCGGCGGGCTCGTACGGCAGTCCTGCCTTGCGGAAGACCTCGTACTGATAGAAGTGCGCGACCGGACCGCAGTCGATCGGGAAGCCGATCATCGTGCCGTCGTCGGCGATGCCCTGCTGCCACTTCCACGGCAGGTACTGGCTCTTGTACTTGTCCGCGCCCAGCGTCCGCAGGTCCACGAACTGGTCCGCGTTGGGCAGGTAGGACGCCATGTCCTCGCCCTTGAGGCCCGCGATGTCGGGGACGTGGGCGCGGCCGGCCATCGTGGTGATCAGCTTGGACCGGTAGTAGCCGCCGATCTTGACGGCCTTGAGGTCGACCGTGCTGTTGTACCGGGCCCTGGCCTTGCCGATCACCGTGTCGCCGAGGCCGCCGTCCCAGTACCACAGGACCATGTTCCGGCCGGTCGAGCCGGTCGGAACGGCACAGCCGGCCGCCAGGCCGCCGAGCGCCGTGGCGGCCGTACCGGCCAGCCCCGCGCGCAGCAGGCCCCTTCGTGAGAGCCGCACAGCTCCCACCGCCTTTCGGATCTGTTCATGACGTCGCAGACGTCCGTGGGGGATGTCGTGGGGGTTTTGGCTGGGGATTTCGCTGGAGGACGAGGTCAGTGCCGCGGTGCGGGCGGGGTGACGGGGGCGTACCGCACCGGAGGTCCGGGGTCCGACGGCAGCCGTTCCGCCAGGAACCCGTACGTCCGCTTCAGGTCGGGGTCCGTCAGGGAGTGCCACCAGCGGTCGACGCCGTACCAGCCGGGGGCCGCGAGGGCGCCGCCGTGGTGCTGGACGGACAGACCGGCGGCCAGGACCGCGAACCGCAGCCGCTCCTGAAGCGGCCAGCCGGCGAGCGAGGCCGCGACGAAGCTCGCGCCGAAGACGTCCCCGGCGCCGGTGGCGTCGAGGACGTCGATGTCCAGGGCGGGTACGTCGGCGTACTCGCCCGTGGTCTGGTCGACGGCGACCGCGCCGTCGCTGCCCCGCGTCACCACGGCCACCGGCACCAGTTCGGAGAGCGTGCCGAGGGCCGCGACCGCGCTGTCTGTGCGGGTGTACGCCATCGCCTCGGTCTCGTTGGGCAGGAAGGCGTGGCACAGGGCGAGCTGGTCCAGGAGGTCGCGGGACCACTCCTGGGTGGGGTCCCAGCCGACGTCGGCGTAGATCTGCGTGCCGTTCGCCGCCGCCTTGGCCAGCCAGGCGCGCGGCTCCGCCTCCAGGTGCACGAGGGCCGTGCGCGCCTCGGGCGGATCGCCCATCAGGGCGTCCTGCGAGTACGGCGGCTCCTGGCCGTGGGTGACCAGGGCGCGGTCCTGCCCGTGTGCGAGGGCGACGGTGACCGGGGTGTGCCAGTCGTCCGCGACGCGGGAGAGCGTGAGGTCGACGCCCTCCTGTCCGGCGAGGATCTCCTGGCAGTAGGCGCCGTAGAAGTCGTCGCCGAAGACGGTGGCGAGGGAGGTGCGCAGGCCGAAGCGGGCGGCCGCGACCGCCAGGTTGGCGATGCCGCCGGGGCCGCAGCCCATGCCGGCCGTCCAGATCTCCTCGCCCGGCGTCGGCGGCCCGCCCAGACCCGTGAGGACGAGGTCGTAGAAGAGCAGCCCGGTCAGCAGGACCTCGGGCCGGTCGTCGTCCACGCGGGCATCCTTTCGTCAAAAGTCTTCACTTTCGATGCCGGAATCGTGCGCTGCTCGACGACATTGGTCAATACCTGTGCAGAACTGAGCATGGAAATGACTGACAATGACGAGTACTGTTCACGTCGTGCTGGCAGAACGACGACACCAACTCATCCTGAGGGCCCTGCGCTCGGGCGGCCCGGCGGCTGTGACCGACCTCTCCGAGCAGCTCAACGTGAGCCCCGCCACCATCCGGCGTGACCTCGTCAAGCTGGAGGAGGACGGGCTGCTCACCCGTGTGCACGGCGGTGCGGTCGCGGAGGAGGGCGACCAGCCCTTCGAAGAGGTCGCCGAGGTGCGCGTGGCCGAGAAGGACGCCATAGCCGCGCACGCCGCCGCCATGGTCTCCGACGGCCAGTCGGTCCTGCTCGACATCGGCACCACCGCCTACCGCCTGGCCCGGCAGCTGCACGGCCGC
The DNA here is from genome assembly GCF_044459385.1 of Streptomyces sp. NPDC050287. Lineage (NCBI taxonomy): Bacteria > Bacillati > Actinomycetota > Actinomycetes > Kitasatosporales > Streptomycetaceae > Streptomyces > Streptomyces sp. NPDC050287. Next base: position 894,522 of record NZ_JBITIY010000003.1, read on the forward strand.
CGCCTCACCGTGATCACCAGCAACCTGGTGGTCTACGAGGAACTCGCCGACGACGAGGGCATCGAGCTGGTGCTGCTCGGCGGCATGGTCCGCCGCGAGTACCGCTCCCTGGTCGGCTTCCTCACCGAGGACAACCTGCGCCAGCTGCACGCCGACTGGCTCTTCCTCGGCACCAGTGGAGTGCGCCCCGGTGGGCAGGTGATGGACACGACCGTCGTCGAGGTCCCGGTGAAACGGGCCATGATCAACGCCAGTGACAAGGTCGTCCTGCTCGCCGACTCGGCGAAGTTCCCCGGTACGGGCATGGCGAAGGTCTGCGGTCCCGAGGACCTGGACGCGGTGGTGACCGACGCGCCGGTGAACCAGGCCACGCGGGCCTCCTTCGAGGAGGCGGGCGTCGACGTGGTGCTGGCGGGCACAGCAGGAGATCAAGGAAAGGCGGGCGCGGCGTGAAGCTGACGATTCTGGGCGGCGGAGGATTCCGGGTGCCGCTGGTGTACGGGGCGCTCCTCGGGGACCGCGCGGAGGGCCGCGTCACGCATGTCGTGCTGCACGACCTGGACCCCGAGCGGCTGTCCGCGGTGACCCGGGTGCTCGCCGAGCAGGCCGCCAAGGTGCCCGACGCGCCCGAGGTGAGCGCCACCACCGACCTGGACGAGGCCCTGCGCGGTGCCGACTTCGTCTTCTCCGCGATCCGCGTCGGCGGTCTGGAGGGCCGGGCCGAGGACGAGCGGGTGGCACTGGCGGAGGGTGTGCTGGGCCAGGAGACGGTCGGCGCGGGCGGCATCGCCTACGGCCTGCGGACGGTGCCGGTCGCCGTCGACATCGCCCGGCGGGTGGCCCGCCTGGCCCCCGACGCCTGGGTCATCAACTTCACCAACCCGGCAGGGCTGGTCACCGAGGCCATGTCCCGCCATCTCGGCGACCGCGTCATCGGTATCTGCGACTCGCCGGTCGGCCTCGGCCGCCGGATCGCCCGGGTGCTCGGCGCGAACCCGGGCGAGGCGTGGATCGACTACGTCGGCCTCAACCACCTCGGCTGGGTCCGCGGCCTCAGGGTCGCCGGCCGCGACGAGCTGCCCCGCCTGCTCGCCGACCCGGACCTGCTCGGCTCCTTCGAGGAGGGCAAGCTCTTCGGCGTCGACTGGCTCCGGTCCCTCGGCGCGATCCCGAACGAGTACCTGCACTACTACTACTTCAACCGGGAGACGGTCCGCTCCTACCAGCAGGCCGAGAAGACCCGCGGCGCCTTCCTGGCCGACCAGCAGGCCCGCTTCTACGAAGAGATGAAGCGCCCCGACGCGGCCGCCCTGACCGCCTGGGACCGTACCCGCGCCGAACGCGAGGCCACCTACATGTCCGAGAACCGGGAGACCGCCGGCGCCGGCGAGCGCGACGCCGACGACCTCTCCGGCGGCTACGAGAAGGTGGCCCTCGCCCTGATGCGGGCCATCGCCCGCGACGAGCGCACCACCCTGATCCTCAACGTCCGCAACCAGGGCACCCTCTCGGTGCTCGACGCGGACGCCGTCATCGAGGTGCCCTGCCTGGTCGACGCCAACGGCGCCCACCCGGTCGCCGTCGCCCCGCTGCCCGACCACGCCACCGGTCTGGTCTGCTCCGTCAAGGCGGTCGAGCGCGAGGTGCTGGCCGCCGCCGAGTCGGGCTCCCGTACGACGGCGGTGAAGGCGTTCGCGCTGCACCCGCTGGTCGACTCGGTCAACGTGGCCCGCAGGCTGGTCGAGGGCTACACCGACGTCCACCCGGGCCTCGCGTACCTTAAGTAAGCCCCGCTAGTAAGCGCTTCCCGGCCTTCGGGCCACCCCGCCCTGGCTTCCCGGTTTCCTGGAGATCCCCATGCACGACGAACGCCGCCGGATCGAGGAGCGCGTCGAGCGCGTCCACACCCAGCGCATCCAGCCCGCGATCTACGCGGCCACCGTTCCCTTCGAGGTCGAGGCCTGGCACGCGCCGGGCGAGCCGGTCTCGTTCGAGGAGGCCGCCACCGCGCGGTACGAGCCCTTCGCCATGGACACCCCCTGGGGCCCGCCCTGGGGCACCACCTGGTTCCGGATGCGCGGCCAGGTGCCCGCCGAGTGGGCCGGAAAGCGCGTCGAGGCCGTCATCGACCTCGGCTTCGTGGGCGACTGGCCGGGCAACCAGGCCGAGGCGCTGGTGCATCTGCCCGACGGACGGCCCCTGAAGGCGGTCAACCCGCTCAACCAGTACGTCCCGATCGCCAACCCGGCAACGGGCGGCGAGCAGATCGACTACCTCGTCGAGGCCGCCTCCAACCCCGACATCCTCGCGAACAACTTCTCGGCCCCGACCAGCCTCGGCGACGTCCTCACCGCCGGCGACAAGCCGCTGTACACCTTCCAGCGTGCCGACCTCGCGATCCTCGACGAGGAGGTCTGGCACCTCGACCTCGACCTCCAGGTGCTGCGCGAACTCATGGTCCACCTCGGCGAGCACGAGCCGCGCCGCCACGAGATCCTGCACGCCCTCGACCGGGCCATGGACGCCCTCGACCTGGACGACGTCTCCGGCAGCGCCCCCGCCGTCCGCGCGGTGCTCGCCCCCGTCCTGGCCAAGCCGGCCCATGCCAGCGCCCACACGGTCTCCGGCGTCGGCCACGCCCACATCGACTCCGCCTGGCTGTGGCCGATCCGCGAGACCAAGCGCAAGACGTCCCGCACCTTCTCCAACGTCACGTCGCTGGCCGACGAGTACGACGACTTCATCTTCGCCTGCTCCCAGGCCCAGCAGTACGAGTGGGTGCGCGACAACTACCCCCACGTCTGGGCACGCATCCAGGACGCCGTGAAGAAGGGCCAGTGGGCGCCGGTCGGCGGCATGTGGGTCGAGGCCGACGGCAACCTGCCCGGCGGCGAGGCCATGGCCCGCCAGCTCATCCACGGCAAGCGGTTCTTCATCGAGCACTTCGGCGTCGAGACCAAGGGCGTCTGGCTGCCGGACTCCTTCGGCTACACCGCCGCCTACCCGCAGCTCGCCAAGCTCGCCGGCAACGAGTGGTTCCTCACCCAGAAGATCTCCTGGAACCAGACCAACAAGTTCCCCCACCACACCTTCTGGTGGGAGGGCATCGACGGCACCCGCGTCTTCACGCACTTCCCGCCCGTCGACACCTACAACGCCCGCTTCAGCGGCGAGGAGATGGACCGCGCCGTCCGCAACTACTCGGAGAAGGGCGGCGGCAAGCGCTCCCTCGCCCCCTTCGGCTGGGGCGACGGCGGCGGCGGCCCCACCCGGGAGATCATGGAACGGGCGCGCAGGCTCGCCGACCTGGAGGGCTCGCCGAAGGTCGTCGTGGAACACCCCGACGACTTCTTCAAGACCGCCCGCGAGGAATACCCGGACGCCCCCGTGTGGAACGGCGAGCTCTACCTGGAGCTGCACCGCGCCACCTACACCTCCCAGGCCCGCACCAAGCAGGGCAACCGCCGCAGCGAACACAAGCTGCGCGAGACGGAGTTGTGGGCGACGACGGCCGCCCTGCACGCGCCGGGCTACGCCTACCCGTACGAGAAGCTCGACCGCCTGTGGAAGACGGTTCTCCTCCACCAGTTCCACGACATCCTCCCCGGGTCCTCGATCGCCTGGGTGCACCGCGAGGCGGAGGCCGAATACGCCCGCGTCGCCCAGGAGTTGGAGGCGCTGACGGCCGAGGCGGTCGCGGCGCTGGGCGCCGGCGGCACCCGGGTGTTCAACACCAGCCCCTACGACCGCGCCGAGGTGGTCCGTACGACCGACGGCGCACCCGCGTACGTCGAGGTCCCCGCGAGCGGCAGCGCGCCCCTGACCGACGCGCAGCCCCCGCAGCCGGTGAAGGCCGGGGGACGGGTCCTCGACAACGGCCTGGTCCGGGTGGAGGTGGCCGAGGACGGCACGCTGGCGTCCGTGCTCGACCTGCGCGCGAACCGCGAAGTCCTCGCCGGCAAGGGCAACCTGCTGCGCCTGCACACCGACCTCCCGAACTACTGGGACGCCTGGGACATCGACAAGCACTACCGCAACCGCTACACGGACCTGCTGGAAACGGAGTCGGTGACCGTCGTCGAGGAGGACCCCCTGGTCGGCGCGATCCGCGTCACCCGCTCCTTCGGCAAGGGCTCCACCCTCACGCAGACCATCACCCTGCGTGCCGGCAGCCCCCGGATCGACTTCGAGACCGAGATCGACTGGCACGAGGCCGAGAAGATCCTCAAGGCCGGCTTCCCGGTGGACGTCCGGGCCGCGCACTCCTCCGCGGAGATCCAGTTCGGCCACATCCAGCGCCCCACCCACACCAACACCAGCTGGGAGGCGGCCCGCTTCGAGGTCTCCGGCCACCGCTGGGTCCACATCGCCGAACCCGGCTACGGCGTCGCGGTCATCAACGACTCGACCTACGGCCACGACGTCACCCGCACGGTCCGCGAGGACGGCGGTACCACCACCACGGTCGCCCTCAGCCTGGTCCGCGCTCCGCGCATCCCCGACCCCGAGGCCGACCAGGGCAAGCACCACTTCACCTACTCGCTGCTGCCCGGCGCGAGCATCGAGGACGCGGTCGCCGAGGGCTACGCCCTGAACCTGCCCCTGCGGGTCACGGACGCGGCCGGCGCGCCCGGGCCGGTCGTCTCCGTGGACGGCGACGGCGTCACCGTCGAGGCCGTCAAGCTCGCCGACGACGAGTCCGGCGACGTGGTCGTACGGCTCTACGAGTCCCGCGGCGGCCGTGCCCAGGGCGTCCTGCGCACCGGCTTCCCGCTGGCCGGCGCCCAGATCACCGACCTGCTGGAGCGACCGCTCGAAGAGGCCGAGGTGGACGGCGGGGTCGCGGTGTCGCTGCGCCCCTTCCAGGTCCTGACCCTGCGTCTGCGGCGCGCCGAGGTGAGCTGACCCGTGCCCATGCAACCCTGGTTCACCGACGCCAAGTTGGGGATCTTCATCCACTGGGGCATCTACGCCGTCGACGGCGTCCAGGAGTCCTGGTCGTTCTACGACGACATCGTCCCCCACGACCGGTACATGTCCCAGCTGGACCGCTTCACCGGCGCCAAGTACGACCCGAAGGCCTGGGCGGACCTGTTCGCCCGGGCCGGCGCCAAGTACGCCGTCCTCACCAGCCGTCACCATGACGGCGTCGCCCTGTGGGACACCGAGTACGGCGACCTCAACCTCGGCCGCGACTACATCGGCCCGTACACCGACGCCCTGCGCGAGAAGGGGCTCAAGGTCGGCCTCTACTACTCCCACTCCGACTGGAACCACCCCGACTACGCCTCCACCCGCAAGCCGGGCCGCCCGCCGGAGCAGGAGGACAACCGCTACTCCGAGGTCGCGGCCGAGTTCGAGGACCTTCAGGCCTGGGAGCGGTTCATCGCCTACCGCGACGGCCAGATCCGCGAACTCGCCTCCCGCTTCCGGCCCGACCTGATGTGGTTCGACGGCGAGTGGGACCGCAGCGAGGAGCAGTGGCGCATCCCCGAACTGGCCGCGCTCATCCGCTCCTACTCGCCCGACGTCGTCTTCAACGCCCGCATGCTCAGCGAGGGCGACTACGCCACCCCGGAACAGGGCGCCCCCATCGAACCGCCCGACGGGCCCTGGGAGTTGTGCCTGACGATCAACGACTCGTGGGGGTACCAGCACCACGACCACAACCACAAGTCGCTCAGCCAGCTGATCCGCTACTTCACCGAGACCATCGGCGGGGGCGGCAACCTGCTGCTCGACGTCGGCCCGATGGAGGACGGCACCATCCCCGAGCCGCAGGTCGAGCGCCTCGAAGGCCTGGGGGAGTGGATCCGCAAGCACTCCGAAGCGGTCTACGGAACGGTGCGCGGCCTCCCGGCCGGGCACCACTACGGGCCCAGCACCCTCTCCGCCGACCGCCGCACCCTCTACCTGACCCTGTACGACATCCCGCGCGCCGAGATCGGCGTCCGCGGGCTGGTCACCCCGGTCAGCAGGGTCACCGTCCTGGGCACCGGCACCGAACTCGCCCACCGGGTCGTCGGCGGACTGCACGAGGCCGTCGGCGTGCTGTGGATCGACCCGCCCGCCGAGGGGGACCTCGACCCCCACGCCACCGTGCTCGCGGTCGAACTGGACGGGGAGCTGGAGCTGTACCGGGGATCGGGACGGTTCTGAGGTTCCTCACGCGAGGGCTGCCGACTCCGCTCGGGAAACGGGTGAGGCAGGGGCACCGGGTCGGATGAATTGACCCATGATTCCGACCCGGGAATGCCCCCTGCCACCGGTCGATCCGCTCCCTAGGGTCGTAGTCATGACGACGACGAAGAAGAACGAGACCGAGCAGACCACGGACCTCACCACGGACTTCGCCCCGGTCCTCACCCGCGCCGCCGACGCCGAGACGACCCGCGACCCCAGCAGTGTGATGACGCTCCTCGCGGACTCCGAGCACACCGGCGGGCGGCTCACCGGCTACCGGTCGACGTTCGCCGAGGGCGCGGCCGGCGCGCCCGCCCATCTGCACACCAGGGCGTCCGAGATGTTCTTCGTGATCGACGGAGCGCTTCAGGTGCTGGTGGGGGAGGAGATCGCCGTTCTGGAGGCGGGCGACTTCCTCGTCGTGCCGCCGCACACCCCGCACGCCTTCGCCGCCGCGCCCGGCAGGACGGCAGACGTCCTGTTCGTCTTCACCCCGGGCGCGGGCCGCTTCGACTACCTGCGGCTGCTCGGCCGGGTGATGCGCGGCGAGGCAGATCCGCAGGAGATCAAGGACTCCTCGGAGCGGTTCGACAACCACTATGTCGACAGTCCGGTGTGGCGCGAGGCACTCGCGGCACGGGGCTGAGGGTGTGGGCCGTGCCGGGGCGCGGGGCGTGGGGGCGGGCTGTGCCAAATACGCGGTCCGCCGCGTGGGCGCGCGCCACCACAGAAAGCCGGCAGTCGGCCGACGACCTAAAGCGGCAGAACGGTCGCCGCCTCTGTCCTCATCGGGGCAACCGGAGCCGCGTCCACATGTGCCCGCTCCACCGCCGGAGGCGCCGGCTGGGACGGCAGCGACACCGCCCGCAGCTGCCGAGGACCCGACACCACCGTGTAGTCCTGTCCCAGGAACGGCGGAGTCACCTCGCCGGGATCCTCGCCGAGCGCCAACTGTACAGCCGCCCAAGGTGCGTTGACCCCGCACAGCGACAGCTGGTGCAGCCCGCCCGCCGGACGCGTGTTGACGTCCATCAGGACCGGCGTGTCACCGAACATCCGGAACTGGATGTTGGACAGGTAGTGCAGTCCGAAGCCCTCCGCGATCCGCCGCGCCGGCTCCAGCCACTGCGCGGAGAGCGTGAACCCGCGGCGCCGGCCGTTCTTGGTGCGGCCGATGGCCATACGGATCCGGTTGTCGGGGCCGGTGAGACAGTCCACCGACACCTCCGGCTGCTCCAGGCGCGGCATGACCAGCCAGTCCACCGCCTCCTCGGCCTGCTTCAGCGCTTCGAGCACCAGGTCGAGCGGGACGTACGGACTCGGGAAGCCGTTGAGCTGCATGAGCGAGAAGGGGGACCGCGTGATCACACGGAAGCCCACCCCGCCCGCGCCGGACGCCGGCTTGAAGCACGCCTTGTGTCCGTCCGCCTCCAACTCCTCGACAGCGGCGACGAGTTCGTCCGCCGACCGCACCCGCCACCACGGCGGTACGGGAGTCCCGATCGCCTGGACGGCCTCGTAGGCGATCACCTTGTCGTGGAAGACGGCCACGGCCTCCGGCGGCGGCGCCAGGAGTGCCGTACCGGCCGCCTCGAAGTCGGCGCGGTGCGCCACGATCGCCGCCTGGTGCAGCCGGGGCACGAACACGTCGATTCCGCGTCGTACGCACTGGTCCAACGCGTATTCGACGTACGCGGCCGGGGACAGGCCCTCCGGCTCCAGGTCGGCGGTGTCCGCGGCGGCCAGTACGGGGGAGTCGGCGTCACCGTGTGTCGCATGGATCTCGACGGCGCGGTCGCTGGGATTTCTCCGCAGCTGATCCATGAAGAACACGTTCTCCGCGTACGTGCGGTTGAGCCAGACGCGTACGCGAGAGACCATGCAGGCCGCCTTTCAAGGTTCGCGGGCAGGGCGAAGCAGGCCCGTGCCCGGGCAGGGTGGTGGGAGGTACACCGAACCGCCCCCGTGCGAAGGGACGTCATGGCGGTGGTGTTGGGGCGATCATACGGCTTCCCAAGGGCCTCGCGTGCAACGTGCGTGTTACGGATTCCCCGATCATGTGGACGCTGATTCCACGATCACGCGGACCCGGTTTCCGCGGTGGTCCGCACCCTCCCGGCGCGGGGCGCGACGGGCGACGTGGCGAAGACCGGCCGACGGGATATGCCCTTGTCCTCGGGGCCGCGGGTATGTTCTCGTGATGGCGTTCGTGAGTACGGAGGGGGCGACAGGTGACATCGACGGCCGGCGGTGCCGGGCGGCTGCTGGCCATCAGCGACCTGCACATCGGCTACGAGGAGAACCGCGCGCTGGTCGAACGGATGCGGCCGGAGACGGACGACGACTGGCTGCTGGTGGCCGGTGACGTCGCGGAGACCGTGGCCGACATCCACTGGGCCCTCAAGACGCTCGCGGGCCGCTTCCACAAGGTCATCTGGGTCCCGGGCAACCACGAACTGTGGACCCACCCGAACGACACCGTCACCCTGCGTGGCCTCGCCCGCTACGAACACCTCGTCGACCTGTGCAGGGACCTCGGCGTGACCACACCCGAGGACCCCTACCCGATCTGGAACGGGTTGGGCGGCCCGGTCGCGGTGGCCCCCCTGTTCCTGCTGTACGACTACTCCTTCCTGCCGGCCGGCTGCGCCACCAAGGAGGAGGGGCTGGAGTACGCGCACGGCACGGGCATCGTCTGCAACGACGAGTTCCTGCTGCACCCCGACCCCTACCCGTCCCGCGAGGCCTGGTGCCGGGCCCGGGTGGCCGAGACCGAGCGCCGGCTCACCGCGCTGCCCGACCACCTGCCCGCGGTCCTCGTCAACCACTACCCGCTGGACCGGCATCCCACGGACGTCCTGTGGTACCCCGAGTTCGCCATGTGGTGCGGCACCCGGCTCACCGCCGACTGGCACCGCAGGTTCCGCGTCGAGACCATGGTCTACGGCCATCTGCACATCCCGCGCACCACCTGGCACGAGGGCGTCCGCTTCGAGGAGGTGTCGGTGGGCTACCCCCGGGAGTGGAGCAAACGCACCGAGCCGCCGGGGCGGCTGCGCCGCATCCTGCCCCAGGAGGCCGGGGCGCGGTGATCGAGGAACTGCTGCCGGCCTCCGTGGTGACCGTGGAGGCGTACGGCCACGACGAGCCCGGGACCACGGGCCTGTACCCCGAGGAAGAGGCCGTCGTGGCGCGGGCGGTCTCCAAGCGCCGCCGTGAGTTCACCGCCGTCCGCTCCTGCGCCCGCCGGGCCATGGAGAAGCTCGGCGTGCCGCCACAGCCCATCCTGCCCGGGGAGCGCGGCGCCCCGCGGTGGCCCGCGGGACTGACCGGCAGCATGACCCACTGCGACGGATACTGCGCCGCCGCCCTGGTCCGCGCCACCGACCTGGCCTCCCTCGGCATCGACGCCGAACCCGACGGGCCGCTCCCGGAGGGCGTCCTGAACGCGGTGTCGCTGCCCGCGGAACGCGCGCGCCTGCTCCGGCTCGCCGATGTCCGACCCGGAACCCACTGGGACCGGCTCCTGTTCAGCGCCAAGGAGTCCGTCTACAAGGCGTGGTTCCCCCTGACCGCGCAGTGGCTGGACTTCTCCGAGGCCGACATCGACATCCGCGTGGACGACGCGGAGAAGCCGCAGGGCTCCTTCCGTGCCGAACTCCTCGTGCCCGGACCATTGGTCGGCTCCCGTCGGCTCGGGCACTTCGACGGCCGCTGGACCACCGGGAGCGGACTGGTGGCGACGTCCGTCACCGTGCCGCACGACTGACGTACGGCACGGCACGGCCCATGCCGCGCGGCCGTTACGGCTCCGGTGGGCACCAGGTGGCAAGCAGCCGGAAGAACGCCTCCTCGTTGCCCGTCAGTCCCGCCTCGGCCAGGGCCTGTTCGGCCTCGGCGAGTACGGCGGGCGGTACGACAGGTGGTCGGCCGGCGTCCGGCGGACCGGACGCCACGTCGAACGCGGCCCGCACCGTGTGCAGCAGCCTCAGATAGGCCTGGACGGCGGTGCGCTCGCGGTCGGTCAGTACGGCGGTGGGCATCGGGCGGCTCTCCCCGGGTCGTGGTCGTGCGTTGCCCATCCAGCTTGCCGCCCACCACTGACAATCCGGTCCCGCCGCGTCCCACCGCACGTCGGCGCGCCCCCTTAGCGGAGGTGAAACCTCGCCGAAATCCCCCGGGGAAATGCCGCTCTACGCTGGGGAGAAGGGTTTTCGGCCGACCCCTCGCGGCCGACGGAACAGGAGGGGGGCACATGGCCGACGCCCCGCGACGGCGCCCGGCGCGCACCGTGCGGCTGCGCTCCGTGGGAGAGGCGGAACTCCAGCTCCAGCACCGCGTCGTGCACGGCTACCGCCGCGCCTTCCGGATGGCCGGCCAGGGCCCGCCGCTCGTCCTCATCCACGGCATCGGGGACTCCTCCGCGACCTGGGCCGAACTGATTCCCGACCTCGCCCGCACCCACACCGTCATCGCCCCCGACCTCCTCGGCCACGGCGCCTCCGACAAACCCCGCGCCGACTACTCGGTGGCCGCCTACGCCAACGGGGTGCGCGACCTGCTCACCACCCTCGGCATCGAGTCCGCGACCCTGGTCGGCCACTCGCTGGGCGGGGGAGTGGCCATGCAGTTCGCCTACCAGTTCCCCGAGCGCACCGAGCGGCTCATCCTGGTCAGCGCGGGCGGCGTGGGCCGTGAGGTCAACCCCGTGCTGCGGCTGGTCTCGCTGCCCGGCGCCCATCTGATGCTGTCCACCCTGCGGCTGCCCGGTATGCGGCTCCAGGTCGGCCTGGCGGTACGGCTGATGAGGCTCCTCGACACCGACCTCGGCCAGGACGCCCCGGAGTTGCTCACGCTCGTCGACGCGCTGCCCGACGAGACCTCCCGCAACGCCTTCATCCGTACCCTGCGCGCGGTCGTCGACTGGCGCGGACAGGTCGTGACCATGCTCGACCGCTGCTACCTCACCGAGGGCATGCCGACCATGCTGCTGTGGGGCGACCGGGACAGCGTGGTGCCGGTGCGGCACGCGTTCGGTGCGCACGAGGCGATGCCGGGCAGCCGACTGGAGATCTTCGAGGGCGCCGGTCACTTCCCGTTCCACAACGACCCGGCCCGGTTCGTGGCCCTCGTCGAGGAGTTCACCGCCACCACCGACCCCGCCGACTGGAGCCGCGAGCACTGGCGCGACCTGCTGTGCGAGGGGCGTCCCGCCGCGGGCCGCCCGGACAGCGCCCACAACCGCGCGCGGGACCGCGACCTGCGCGAGGCGAGCGAACGCAGCGCGACCTGACGCGCACCGCGGTGGGCTCGGCACCGCAATGCGTTACGGCGTCGGAAGCCGCGATGAACTCAGCCCTGCGGCCCCAGATAGCCGAGCGAAGCCTCGATCCGGCCGGCCAGATGATCGCGGGGCACCGGTCCTCGCGACGACGAACCCGACAGCCACGTACGGCACTTGCTCGCCAGCAGCAGGCCGAAGCTCTCGGCCTCCTGCTCGTCGGCGCGGTCGAAACGGCTGCGGGCGGCGACCTGGAGGACGGTCGCGCTCAGGTCTGCCTCGTCGTGCTCGTCGTGCAGCAACCGGGCCGCGACCGCGGCGCCCTCGACGTGATGGCCGCGGTGGCCGGCCTTCATGTGCCACAGTTCGTGGCCGAGGATCACCAACTGGTGGTCGGGAGCGGTACGTTCCTCGATCACGACGAGGTCCTGGTCGGCCATGTCGAGCCACAGTCCGCTGGCGGTGCCGGGCGGGAAGGCGGCCGTACGGTACAGGACCGGGCGGCCGCGGCGTCTGCTCATCCCGTCGCACAGCGCGCCGTACAGGTCGGCGGGCCGCGCCGGTGCGGGAAGGGACAGCTCTTCCACCAACTCGCCGCACAGGCGGCGCATTTCCCTGCCGATGCCCACAGTTCTCCCCCGGATCAGGACTCGGGCCGCTTGACGCTCTCCAGGAGCATGTCCAGCCACTCCGCGACCTTGTCACGGTGCTGGTCGGTGGGCAGCTGCGCGGCCCGCCAGGCGATCCCGCGGACGCCGTGGTCCTGCAGCAGCCGCTCCAGCGGGTCGTCGAGCGCCGCGGCCGCCTCGCGTTCGGCGAGCTTCTGCAGCAACTCCTGCTCGGTGCGCTGGAGGGCACCCGCGAGCGCCTCGGGATCCTCGGCCGTCAGGAACCCGGCGTGCACCCGGAAGAAGCGCTGGAGGGCGTCGCAGTGCTCCATCGTGGGCCGCCGGTCGCCGTTGATCAGCGCTCCGGCCTGCTGCCGGGACATGCCCGCGCCGTCGGCGATCTCCTGCTGGGTGTACCGGCGCCCGTTCGGCTTGAGCCGCGTGCGCCGCAGCAGGTCCAGGCGCTGCAGGAACCGCGCCTGTACATCGGGCTCCCCGGCGGGCCGGCCGCTCAGCAGGGCCTTGACCACGGGCTCGGGAACACCGGAGGCGACGGACAGACCGGCGGTGTGGAAGACCTCCGCGTGCGGTACGCCGAGCCGGTCGGCCAGTGCGACGACGCGGGCGACGACGGCGGACAGCACAGCCGACGCCGCGTCGCCGGGATCCTCGAAGCCAACCGACACCGACAGATCTCCTACGTCTTCTCTCACTGGCTTCTCACAGGCTTCTCACAAGCGGTTGCCGTGAACTTCCCGGAGAGTAGCCCGTTGTTCGAACTCACATCCAGGTCTCGCCACAACTGTGGCCTATTTCAGCCGTCAACCGGCACGAAATGCCACGATAGTTGACACCGCTCGCGTCGGGGAAGCAGGATCAAGGGCGCCGCGTGAAGGCCGCATAGGCAAGAGGGGTGACCTCCCGATGGCATATCAGGCAGGTGGGCAGCGGCCCGTACCACGACCCGTCCCCGAAAGTCCCGAGGCCCAGGCCTATCTCCAGGACTACGCAGCCCTTCTGGAAGCCGTCAGCTTCCCGTCCGTCGTCCTCGACCACCGCTGGGACGTCGTGCTCGCGAACACCGCTTTCGCGTCACTTTTCCGGGGTGTGGGCCCTCACCCGACGGCCATGCCGGGCGACAACCTCCTCAGGTTCGTGCTGTTCCACCCGGACGCGAGCACGGTCCTCGCCGAGCACGAGTCGCGCTGGTGCCTGCCGACCCTGGCGCACTTCGCCGCCGCCGTGGAGCGGCACGGCCAGGACCACGGCCTGCAGGCCATCCGCCGGGACATCGCCCAGGACCCGCTCATGGAGGCCGCCTACCGGCAGGGCCTGCCGCACTGGATCCGCGCGGTGGGCGAGCGGGCCGTCGAGCACGACGGCGCGGTCCGCCCGCTGGTGCACCCCGACCCGCGCTGGGGCGCCACCGACTGCCGGATCGTCGAAGAGACCCCCCGGACCCTGAGGGACCTGGGCTACACCCGGCTGACGCTGGTCCTGCGCCCCGTGCGCCGTCCGGCACCCGCGGCGCGCAGGACGGTACGTCCCCGCCGAACGGCGGGCCACCTCAGCGTGGTGCCCGTCCCCGAGGCCTGACAGGCACCGTCGGCGTTCAGGTCGCCGACGGCGCCTTGTCAGCTCCCTTTCCCGTTGACCCACGGTTTGCCTTCGACTTGCGGTCGCGTCCCGCCAACGCCCCCCGTGGCGCACGGCCGCGGGAGCATTCCCTGACACAGCGACATGTGACATAGTACTGCCGTGACCAAGTCACTGACCTGCGATGTCGTGGTCGTAGGGGCCGGAATGGTGGGCGCGGCCTGCGCCCTGTACGCGGCGCGCGCGGGTCTGGACGTCGTTGTGGTGGACCGCGGCCCGGTGGCCGGCGGCACGACCGGCGCCGGTGAGGGCAACCTCCTCGTCTCCGACAAGGAGCCCGGGCCCGAACTGGACCTCGCCCTTCTGTCCGGCCGCCTGTGGGACGAACTCGCCCACGAATTCGGTACGTTCGTCGAGTACGAGGCCAAGGGCGGAGTCGTCGTGGCCTCCTCGCCCGGCGCACTCGCCGCGCTGGAGAGGTTCGCCGCCGGACAGCGCGCCGCCGGAGTCGTCGCCGAACCGGTCGCCGGCGACACGCTGTACGCCCTCGAACCCCATCTCGCCCCCGGCCTGCCGGGCGCCGTCCACTACCCGCAGGACAGCCAGGTGATGCCCGCCCTGGCCGCCGCCCACCTCGTCCGCGCCTCCGGCGCCCGCCTGCTCACCGGCCGGACCGTGACCGACGTCCTGCGCACGCCGGCCGGAGCGGTGCGCGGAGTGCGCACCGACGGGGGCGACCTCCTCGCCCCGGCGGTGGTCAACGCGGCGGGCACCTGGGGCGGCGAACTGGCCGCCCTCGCCGGCACCTGGCTGCCCGTTCTCCCGCGCCGCGGCTTCGTCCTGGTCACCGAACCGCTCCCGCGCATGGTCCGCCACAAGGTGTACGCCGCCGACTACGTGGCCGACGTGGCCAGCGACTCGGCCGCGCTGCAGACCTCGCCGGTCGTCGAGGGCACGGCGGCCGGGCCGGTCCTGATCGGCGCGAGCCGCGAACGCGTGGGCTTCGACCGGACGTTCTCGTTGCCCGCCGTCAGAGCCCTGGCGGCCGGGGCCACCCGGCTGTTCCCCTTCCTCGCCGAGGTCCACGCCATGCGCGCCTACCTCGGCTTCCGCCCGTACATGCCCGACCACCTGCCCGCCATCGGGCCCGACCCGCGCGTCCCCGGCCTCCACCACGCCTGCGGCCACGAGGGTGCGGGCATCGGACTCGCCACCGGCACCGGGCATCTCATCGCCCAGGCCCTGACCGCGAAGACCCCCGACCTGGACCTGGCCCCGTTCCGCCCGGACCGCTTCACCGAGGAGGCCGCGTGAACACTCCCCTCGACCTGGCGCAGGCCCGGCCGGGCCCCGCCTTCACGGTCACACTGGACGGCCGTGAGATCGAGGCGCTGCCTGGTCAGACCGTCGCCGCCGCGCTCTGGACGGCAGGGATCACCTCCTGGCGCACCACCCGGGGCGCAGGCCGTCCGCGCGGGATCTTCTGCGGGATCGGCGTCTGCTTCGACTGCCTGGTGACCGTCAACGACCGTCCCAACCAGCGCGCCTGCCTGGTGCCCTTGCACCCGGGTGACGCGATCCGCACACAGGAGGGGACCGGACACGATGACTGAGCGACCGCATCTCGCGGTGATCGGCGCCGGCCCGGCGGGACTCGCCGCGACCCTCGCCGCGGCGGCCCTCGGGGTACGCGTCACGCTCCTGGACTCGGCGGCGGAGGCGGGCGGGCAGTTCTACCGGCAGCCCGCCGCCGAACTGCGCGCCGCCCGCCCGCAGGCCCTGCACCACGAGTGGCGTACCTGGGAGCACTTGCGGGACGGCCTGCGGACCCACGTACGGGCAGGCAGCGTAAGACATCTGACTGACCATCACGTCTGGCTCGTCGAGCGCGGGCCGGCGCAGGACGCCCGGCGCCTCACCGTGCACGCCCTCCTCGGGCCCGAGCAGGAGGAGCCCGTCGAGGTGCCCGCCGACGCGGTGCTCCTCGCGACCGGCGGCTACGAGAAGGTCCTGCCCTTCCCCGGCTGGACCCTCCCCGGCGTCGTCACCGCGGGCGGCGCCCAGGCCATGCTGAAGGGCGCCCTCGCGGTGTCCGGCCGTATGGCGGTGGTCGCCGGGACCGGGCCGCTGCTGCTGCCGGTGGCGACCGGGCTCGCCGCGGCCGGCGTCGAGGTGGCCGCGCTCGTCGAGTCCGCCGACCCGAAGGAGTTCGTACGGCGGTCCCGCGCACTGTCGGCGCAGCCCGGCAAGCTCGCCGAAGGCGCCCGGTACGCGGCCCGGCTGCTCCGGCACCGGGTGCGCACTCTGGTCCACCACACCGTCGTCGAGGCGCACGGCACCGACCGGCTGGAGGCCGTGACGGTCGCCGCGCTCGACGCCACGGGGAGGGTCGAGCCCGGCACCGAGCGCCGTATCCCCTGCGACACCCTCGCCGTCGGCCACGGCATGCTCCCGCACACCGACCTCGCCGAGACCCTCGGCTGCCGCCTCGACGGGCCGCACGTCCACGTCGACGACGAACAGCGCACCGACGTCCCCGGCGTCTGGGCCGCCGGTGAGACCACCGGCATCGGCGGCGCGGCCCTGTCCCTCGCCGAGGGACACATCGCCGGCCACTGTGCCGCGGCCCGCCTGCACGGCACCGCACCCGACCCGCGCGCGTGGGCGGCGGCCGCGCAGGCCCGTACCCGGCTGCGGGAGTTCTCCGCCGCGCTGGACAGCGTGTACGCACCGCCCGCCCACTGGGCCGAGCAGGTCACCGACGACACCGTCGTCTGCCGCTGCGAGGAGGTCACCGGCGGCGCGATCCGGGCGGCCGTGACGGAACTGGGCGCCGGCGACCCGCGGACCGTGAAGCTGCTAACCCGGGCCGGGATGGGCTGGTGCCAGGGGCGGATGTGCGGGCCCGCGGTCGCCGGGCTCGCCGGGTGCGAGCTCACACCGTCCCGGCGGCCGTTCGCCCGGCCGGTACCGCTGGGAGTGCTGGCGCACGCCGGGGAGTCCGAGGACGACTGACGGCCCACACCTTTTGCCGGTCAGTGAAACGTCACACCCTATTGAGATGGGATCCGAGATGACCGCCACCGAGATCCGCCCCTGGCGCGGCGTACTCGTCGCCACCGCGCTTCCGCTGCGCGAGGACCTCTCCGTCGACTACGACAGGTACGCCGAGCACTGCGCCTGGCTGGTCGACAACGGCTGCGACGGCGTCGTGCCGAACGGCTCGCTCGGCGAATACCAGGTGCTCACCCCCGAGGAGCGGGCCAGGGTCGTCGAGACGGCCGTGGCCGCCGTCGGCGGCGCGCGGGTGATGCCCGGCGTCGCCGCCTACGGCTCCGCCGAGGCCCGCCGCTGGGCCGAGCAGGCACGCGACGCGGGCTGCCGGTCAGTGATGCTGCTGCCGCCCAACGCCTACCGTGCCGACGAGCGGTCCGTCCTCGCCCACTACGCGGAGGTGGCGAAGGCGGGCGTTCCGATCGTCGCGTACAACAACCCCGTCGACACCAAGGTCGACCTCGTGCCGGAGCTGCTCGCCACGCTGCACGGCGAGGGCTTCGTCCACGCGGTCAAGGAGTTCTCCGGCGACGTCCGCCGCGCCTACCGGCTTTCCGAACTCGCCCCGGAACTGGACCTGTTGATCGGCGCCGACGACGTCCTGCTGGAGCTCGCCGTCGCGGGTGCCAAGGGCTGGGTGGCCGGCTACCCGAACGCGCTGCCCGCCGCGAGCGTCGCGCTGTACCGCGCTGCCGTCGACGGCGACCTGGCCACGGCCAAGAAGCTGTACGAGCAACTGCACCCCCTCCTGCGCTGGGACTCCCAGGTCGAGTTCGTGCAGGCCATCAAGATGTCCATGGACCTGGTGGGGCGCTACGGCGGACCGGTGCGCCCGCCGCGCGTCCCGCTGCTGCCGGAGCAGGAGGCGGTCGTCCGGGCCGCGACCGAGAGGGCCCTCGCCGCCGGACTCGGGTAGACCTTCGGGACACCACGGCACGACGGCACCCGGCACCACTGCACCCGGCTTCCAGTGTCCCCCCGTATCGAATCACCAGGAGCGTCATGCGCAGCAAGCTCGTCCTGCACGCCGTCGACTCGCACACCGAGGGCATGCCCACCCGGGTGATCACCGGCGGCATCGGCACGATCCCCGGCGCGACCATGAACGAGCGGCGCCTGTACTTCCGTGAGCACCGCGACGACATCAAGCAGCTCCTGATGAACGAGCCGCGCGGTCACTCGGCGATGAGCGGTGCCCTCCTCCAGCCGCCCGCCCGTCCCGACTGCGACTGGGGTGTCGTCTACATCGAGGTCTCCGGCTATCTGCCGATGTGCGGGCACGGCACCATCGGGGTGGCGACCGTGCTGGTGGAGACCGGGATGGTCGAGGTCGTCGAGCCGGTCACCACGATCCGGCTCGACACCCCCGCCGGGGTGGTGGTCGCCGAGGTCGCGGTGGAGAACGGCGCCGCGACGGCCGTCACCCTCGCCAACGTCCCGTCCTTCTCCGTCGCCCTGGACCGCAAGATCGCACTGGCCGACGGGCGGACGGTGACCTATGACATGGCCTACGGCGGCAACTTCTACGCGATCCTGCCGCTGGAGCAGTTCGGGCTGCCGTTCGACCGCGCCCGCAAGGACGACATCCTGAACGCCGGTCTGTCCCTCATGGAGGCGATCAACGCCGAGGAGGAGCCCGTCCACCCCGAGGACCCCACCATCCGCGGCTGCCACCACGTCCACCTGCTCGCCCCCGGCTCCACCGCCCGCCACTCACGGCACGCCATGGCGATCCACCCCGGCTGGTTCGACCGCTCGCCCTGCGGCACCGGGACCAGCGCGCGCATGGCACAACTGCACGCCCGCGGTGAACTGCCCCTGCACACCGAGTTCGTGAACGAGTCCTTCATCGGCACGCACTTCACCGGCCGTCTCCTCGGCACCACCGAGGTGGCCGGCCGCCCCGCCGTCCTGCCCAGCTTCACCGGCCGTGCCTGGATCACCGGCACCGCCCAGTACCTGCTCGATCCGACCGACCCGTTCCCGGCGGGATTCGTCCTGTAGGCGCCGACCATAATGACGGGACCGCACGATGACGGGACCGCACGATGACGGGACCGCCCCGGACGGGTACCGCACCAGACGGGTACCGCATGACATTGCACAGCTAGGAGACGTCCCATGGCCGCCCAGCACACCAGCGCCCCCGCCGCGGTTGCCCCGGCCCTGCCCTCGCTGGGCGGCAAGAAGAGCAGCTACCGGGAGCGGGTCGCCGACGCCCTGCGGGCCGCGCTGATCGCCGGCGAACTGCGCCCGGGGGAGGTCTACTCCGCGCCGACGCTCGCCGCCCGCTTCGGCGTCTCGGCGACGCCGGTGCGCGAGGCCATGCTGGACCTCGTCAAGGAGGGCCTGGTCGACACGGTCCCCAACAAGGGCTTCCGGGTCACCGCCGTCTCCGAGAAGCAGCTCGACGAGTACACCCACATCCGCGCCCTCATCGAGATCCCCACGGTGGTCGACCTGGCCAAGACCGCCGACCCCCTCTCGCTGGAGGCGCTGCGCCCGGCCGCCCGGGAGATCGTGCGGGCCGCGGTGGCCGGCGACCTCATCGCGTACGTCGAGGCCGACACCCGCTTCCACCTCGGACTGCTCGCCCTCGCCGGCAACGCGCACCTCGTGGAGGTCGTCGGCGACCTCCGTAAGCGCTCCCGCCTCTACGGGCTCACCGCCCTCCTGGAGGCGGGCCGTCTGCTGTCCTCCGCCGAGGAGCACCTCGAACTCCTCGACGCGCTGACGGCCCGGGACGGCGACGCGGTCCATGAGGTGATGACCCGCCACCTCGGACACGTACGGAGTCTGTGGGCCGCCAAGTAGCCCGTACGGCGCCGGCCGGTTCCGCCGCCCGGCTCACAGCGGCCAAGGCGCGTCCGACTCGGTCATCCCGCTTCCGCGCTTCGCCGCCTGGATCTGTTCGTACACATGGGTCCGCAGTTCGGCGAAGCGCGGGGCAACGCGCGTGTGCAACTGGTCCCGCTCGTCCGGCAGATCGACCTTGAGCTGTTCCCGCACGACGGTGGGGGAGGCGGACAGCACGACCACCCGCTCCCCGAGGTAGACGGCTTCGTCGATGTCGTGGGTGACGAACAGGATCGTGATCCCGCGCTCCCGCCACAGCCGCCTTACCAGGTCCTCCAGGTCGGCCCGGGTCTGGGCGTCCACCGCCGCGAACGGCTCGTCCATCAGCAGCACCCGGGGCTCGTACGCCAGTGCCCGGGCGATGGCCACCCGCTGCTGCATGCCCCCGGACAGCTGCCAGGGGTAGGCCCCGGCCGCGTCCGCGAGGCCCACCGACCGCAGCGCGTCCGTCACCAGCTCCCGGCGCCGGGCCTTGCTCAAGTCCTTCTGCTTCAGCGGGAGTTCGACGTTCTCGCGAACCCGCATCCACGGGAACAGGCTGCGGCCGTACTCCTGGAAGACGAAGGCCGTCCCGGGCGGCGGTCCGGTCACCTGCCGCCCCTCCAGAAGGACTTCGCCCGCCGTCGGCGCGAGCAGCCCGCCCACGCACTTCAGCAGGGTCGTCTTGCCGCAGCCCGACGGGCCGACGAGACAGACGAGTTCGCCCGCGCCGACGGTGAAGGTGAGGTCGCGGACCGCCTCCACCCGCCGTCCGGAGCCCTCGTAGACCTTCTTCAGGCCGCGTACGTCGAGCATGCCCTGCCCTTTCTCGGACGTCACCGGGACCGCCGGGTGGAGGCGCGCAGACCGTGGTACCAGCCGAGCACTCGCCGCTCGACCAGCTGGAACAGCACCGACAGCAGAAAGCCCAGCAGGCCCAGCACGAGGATCCCGGTCCACATGTCGGGGATCGCGAAACCGCGCTGGAACTGCACGACGGTGAAGCCGAGGCCGCTGCTGGCCGCGAACATCTCGCTGATGACCATGAGGATGATGCCAATGGACAGCGCCTGGCGCAGCCCCGCGAAGATCTGCGGGCCGGCCGAGCGCAGCACCACGTGCCTGAGGCGTGCGGCGCCCGTGATGCCGTACGACCGGGCTGTCTCCGCCATGACGGAGTCCACCGCCCGTACGCCCTCGACGGTGTTGAGCAGGACCGGCCACACGCAGCCGCTCGCGATCACGGCCACCTTCATCGTGTCGCCGATGCCCGCGAACAGCATGATGACCGGGATCAGCACGGGAGGCGGCACCGCCCGCAGGAACTCCATGACCGGCTCGCACACCGCCCGCACCCGCCGGTAGGAACCGATCACCGTGCCGAGGGCCACGCCCACCACGGCCGCGGTGGCGTAACCGGCCGCCAGTCTCAGCACGCTGGGCAGGGCGTCCGTGCGCAGCCGCTCCGCCGTCCAGACGTCCGGGAAGGTCTTCAGGATCGTGCGCAGGGGCGGCCAGTACACGTCGGTGCTGTCGTCGGAGGCCAGCCACCACACGGCGAGCAGGACGACGGGCAACCCGACCACGAACACCAGCCGCAGCAGAAAGCCCCTCACACCGTCACCTCCCCGCGCACCGACTGGTGCCAGGCCAGCGCCCGCCGCTCGACCGACCTCGCGCCCACATTGATCAACAGGCCCAGCAGTCCGGTCACGACGATCAACGCGTACATGTCCGGCACGGCCTGCGAGTTCTGCGCGACCGCGATCCTGGCGCCCAGCCCCGGGGAGCCGATGACGAGTTCGGCGGTGACGGTGAGGATGAGGGCGACGGCCGCCGCCAGCCTCAGGCCCGTCATGACGTACGGCAGCGCCGTCGGCCACAGCACGTACCGGACCCGGGCCCAGGTGCCCAGACCGTACGACCGTGCCGTCTCCTCGGCGACCGGGTCGACGTCCCGGACGCCGTACAGCGTCTGGATCAGCACCTGCCAGAACGAGGCGTACACCACCAGCAGGAGCACCGAGCGCAGTTCGTTGCCGTACAGCAGGACCGCCAGCGGGATCAGCGCGACCGAGGGGATCGGGCGCAGGAACTCGATCGTCGAGGCGGTCGCCTCCCGCAGATACGGCACGACGGAGACGACCACCCCCACGACGATCCCCGCGCAGGCCGCCACCGCCAGGCCCACCGCCCAGCCGGTGAGCGTGTCGCCGAGCGCCGTCCAGAAAGCCGAGTCGGCGAGTTCACCGGCCAAGGCGTCGGCGATCTCGCTGGTGGGCGGGAAGTACGCCTCCTTGACCAGGCCGAGCCGCGGCACCGCCTCGCCCAGGGCGAGGAAGACCGCGAGCCCGGCCGCACCGAGTGCGAGGTTCGCGCCCCTCACGGCAGCAGCTTGTCCAGGTCGGGCTCCGTCTTGAAGAGGCCGTCCTCCTGGCCCAGCTTCCGCAGCGCCTCGATGGAGGCGCGGTTGGCCTCGGCCGGCCACTTCGGCAGCGTCACCCGCTCCAGCACCGCGGCCGGGATCTTCGTGTACGACGTGACGATGGCGCGGACCTCGTCCGGGTGGGCGTCGGCGTACGCGAGGGACTCCGCGGTGGCCTCCCGGAACTTCTTCACCACGTCCGGGTTCCGCTGCTCGTACGGGAGCGAGGTGAAGTACATGGCGACGGTGAGGTCCGGGGCGATGTCGATCAAAGGCGAGGCGATCTCCACGCCGCCCTGGCTCTTGACGGTGGCCTGCGCCGGCTCGACCACGCTCACCGCGTCGACCTGCCCCTGGTCGAGGGCCGCGGGCATCTGGTCGAAGGCGAGCTCCACGAACCTCACCCCGTCGGGGTCGCCGCCGGCATTGCGCACCGCCGCGCGCACGGCGGTCTCATTGATGTTCTTGAGCGTGTTGATGGCGACCTTCTTGCCCTCAAGGTCCTTGGGCGACTTGATGGCACTGCCCTTCTTCACCATGAGGGCGTTGAAGTCCTTGCCCCGTACGCCGGTCGAGGCGATGCCGTTGACGACGGCCTTGACGGGCACGTTGTTGGACTGGGCCACCATCAACGAGGTCACGTTGCTGAACCCGAACTGGAACTGACCACTCACGACACCCGGCACGATCGCCGCGCCGCCCTGCGCGGTCGAGATGGTCAGCTTCAGTCCGTGCTTTTCGTAGAAGCCCTTCTTCTGGCCGAGATAGACGGGCGCCACGTCCACGATGGGGATGAGTCCCAGCTTGACCGTGGTGGTGCCGTCGGACGAGGCGGCCTTGCCCGACGTACCGGAGTCGTCGGACGAGCCACAGGCCGCCGTGGCGAGAAGAATGGCACCGGCCGTGAGACCGGCTAAAAGACGACGCATGGCTCCTCCTGTGCAGACAACGGTGTTCCGACAGGTTGTGCGCACCCCGCACAGTAGTGGTCAGCCGGTGTGCGGGGGAACGTGGAGGCAGCCATCCGTCACGGTCAACGGGCCTGACAGGCAACGGGGTTGACAGTCAGGGGGGTGAGGGGGAAGGCGAGGAGGAGGGCAGGGCGTGGTGCCGGCCTCGGGTCACAGGTCCAGCACCAGCCGCTTCCCCCGGCAACGGGACACACAGATGAGCATGGTCTCGCCGGCCTCCCGTTCCTCGTCCGAGAGGACCGAGTCCCTGTGATCCGGGTCGCCCTCCAGCACGTCCGTCTCGCAGGTGCCGCAGGTCCCCTCCGTGCAGGAGAACAGCACCTCCACGCCGGCGCCCCGTACGGCGTCCAGCACCGACACGTCCGCGGGCACGGTGAGCGTACGACCGCTGCGGGCCAGCTCGACCTCGAACTCGGTGTTGCCGCCCACCTCCTGGACCTTCGGCTCGAACCGCTCGACGTGCAGCGCCCCGGCAGGGCAGCGTGCCTCCACCGCGTCCAGCAGCGGCCCGGGGCCGCAGCAGTAGACGAGGGTGCCCTCGGGCAGGCCGTCCAGCACCGAGGCGAGGTCCAGCAGTCCGGTCTCGTCCTGGGGGGCGATCGTGACGCGGTCGCCGTACCCCCTCAACTCCTCGGTGAACGCCATGGACTGACGGGTCCGACCGCCGTACAGCAGGCTCCACTCGGCGCCCGCCGCCTCGGCCGCGGCCAGCATCGGCAGGATGGGCGTGATGCCGATGCCGCCCGCGACGAACCGGTAGCGCGGCGCGGGCCGCAGCGCGAAGTGGTTGCGCGGACCGCGCACCCGCACCTTGTCGCCCTGCCCCAACCGCTCATGCACGTACGCCGATCCGCCGCGCCCGTCCGGCTCGCGCAGCACCGCGATCCGCCAGGCCGTCCGGTCCGCCGGATCCCCGCACAACGAGTACTGCCGCTCCAGGTCCGGCCCGAGGACCACGTCGACATGGGCGCCCGGCTCCCAGACCGGCAGCTCCTCGCCCAGCGGATGCCGCAGGGTCAGGGCGAGCACGCCATCCGCGGCGAACTCCCGCTCCTCGACGACGAGTTCGGATTCGTAGACAGTCATGAGTCGCTTCCTCGCGGCTGATGGCCTTCCGGGTGGCCGAGCATCCACTCCCACATCTCGACCGGGTCCTGGGAGCGGTGCTCGGCACCGCAGTGACAGGTGCCGTGCAGCACGTCGGTGCCCGGCAGCCAGTCGATGCGGTAGATCTCTCCGGTCGGGCTCGTCACTGGACCTTCTCCATGGGCTTGTCGCCCTCCTCGACCAGCCGGGCGAGGATACGGCGGGCGGCCAGGCCGCCGGTGTCGATGTTGATGCTCAGCTCCTGGTAGCCGGTCCGCTCGGTGTCTAGCGTCTTCTGCAGCAGGTTGAGCGCGTCGACGTCCTGCATGACGACCGTGTGGTTGTTGCCCCGCAGGAACTCGGTGACCTCGGCGTCCTCGGTCGCCCAGTCCCGCGAGACCATCCAGAAGTCGTACACCTTGCCGTCGGCGGACGGCGTGATGGCGTACGTGATCTCGGTGTGGAACCCGTTCGGGTCGCTGCCGTCGGCCTCGGGCAGCACCCCGACCGGCGCGATGCGGCTGTGCAGCAGATACAGGCAGGGCGCGTGGTACTCGATGTCCTGCCAGCGGGTGATCCGGCCCTCGATACCGGTGGACTTGGCGTAGAACGGCGGGCAGGCCGCGTCGTCCATGTGCCGGCTCACCCGGACGATCCCGGCGCCCTCGTCCACCTCGGTGGTGATCGGCGTCTCGGCGACCTCGGGAGTGCCGATGTACCCGCCGTGCAGATATGTCTCGTGGGAGAGGTCGAGGAGGTTGTCGACGAGGAGGCCGTAGTCGGCGTCGATCGGCTCCATGCCGCGGACGGTCGTCCAGCCGGGGGAGTCCAGGTGCCGGGCGCGCGGGATGGTCTGCGGGTCCGCGAGGGTCGGGTCACCGATCCACACCCACACCAGGGAGTCCTGCTCGACCACCGGGTACGAGGTGACGCGGGCGGTGCGCGGTATGCGCTTCTGCCCCGGCACGTACACGCAGGTGCCGGTCGTGTCGTAGGTGAACCCGTGGTACCCGCACACGATCCGGTCGCCGTCGAGCCGGCTCTCGGAGAGCGGATAGCGGCGGTGCACACAGCGGTCGTGGAGGACGACGGGCGTGCCGTCCTCCTCGGTCCGGTAGAACACGAGCGGCTCACCGAGAATCGTCCGTCCGAGCAGTGCCTCGCGGCCGACCTCGTGGCTGTAGGCGGCGACGTACCACTGGTTCTTGGCGAAAGCGGTGATGTGCGGCATGGCAGTTCCCGTCCCTGTCGGCGGGGCTCCATCACCCCGCGAGCCGTGGTTAGAAACAGGGTCGTGAGGCTTGCATCGGCTCGGCAAGACGGCTTCTGTCAGGCGGAAGAACTTCTGTAAAGAGGCTGGTCACAGCCCTGTTCTGTCAGTCCCTAGTCGCCAGAGTGGAGGGCCGCGTGGTGCGGTCAATCGGTTCGTGCTCGGGGGAGGCGTAGGCGGCGACGGCGAGTGCGACTACTCACTACGCGGCGTTAATCGCCCAAAAATGTCTACTTAGTTTCAATTGTTGGACTCCTCTGTCGGTGGATGCTCGGTACAGCGGCAAGAATCAGCATCACTGCAGGTCAACTACTGTTCGTTTTGGGTTCTGGGGCCCTCGGGTCGAATCCGGGTCGAATCCGCACCCTTTTAGGTTGTCGAGCGTGTTGCCGCTGGTCAGGGTGGTGTGAGGTCGCGTGCTGGTTCGCCTTGCGGATGAGGGTGGCGCGGCGAGCAGTCGGGCCGATGAGCCGCTGAAGAGGCACTGAGTGGCGGTGGTCGGACGTCAGCGGCGGGGGGCCCACAAGCGGATTCTTCGCTGCTGGTGGTGCGATCATGTCCTGCGGAAATGTCTTCAGACGGGACGGCTGATGCGTGACTGCCTGAGCTTGCTGGTTCCTGGCCGAGACCGACCTGCCGAGCGTTTCAGGGGCCGTCCAGGAGCCGCGCGGTGGTCGGGCCATGTGGCAGAGGCCCGCCGCCTCGCGCGGCAGCCGGCACTCTCGTAACATCCGGTACACCCCGGAACTGCGAGGCCTCGGCGTCGACATCAGCACAGCCTCGGTTGGCTCGCCATCACCAACACCGAACTGGAAAATCTTGGTACCTCGACGAGTTCATGGTCCGCGAGGCCCCTTGAGTGGCGCGCATGTAAGTCCTGCTCATGGCTGGGCAGTTGGGGGCACATCTTCTGTGTCAGGTCGGCACTGCCGCGCGGGGTGGCAGACGCCCGTGCGCCCGCGGCGAACGGGCAGCTTGGAAGCCCGCTTCAGGGGGGGGAGGCGGCCGAGCAGGGCTGGTCGACGGAATTCACCTCGCGGTACAAGGCGTATGGCATCCTGATGGGCGCCAGTGACGACATCGCGCTGGATCTGATCCGCGAGGGCGGCAACCACGCCGTCGGCCTGGTCTTTCGTCGTACGCGGAAAGACCGCCCAAGTGTCAACAACGTCACCAGTCGAGCAACTTGGGAACCCGGTATTCCCCCCGGTACGGTTCGTGGGCGAATTGTCGGCGGCTCAGCAGTAGATCGTGTCCAGAGCGCGGGACTCTGCCACGATGCACGGCTCATCGTGGTGGTCGAACAGTCCGCCGCGCTCGACCCTGACGGGCGATGTCGTCACGCTGATGATCGGGGGTATCGTCGAATACATCTCCCCGGGCCATACCACTTCGCGGCGCACTGGGGCTCGAAGTTCACGGAC
Source organism: Streptomyces sp. NPDC050287 (assembly GCF_044459385.1). Classification (NCBI taxonomy): domain Bacteria; kingdom Bacillati; phylum Actinomycetota; class Actinomycetes; order Kitasatosporales; family Streptomycetaceae; genus Streptomyces; species Streptomyces sp. NPDC050287. Next base: position 921,255 of record NZ_JBITIY010000003.1, read on the forward strand.
TATGCCACACAGTGACCAGACCCCTGGATCTCACTCTCTATTCCGTTGAGGTCGTGGTTTCTCCAGGATCGTCGACTACCGGCTTCGGTCTGAGATCCGGAAGTGATCTACAGGGCGTGCAACCCGGCAGCGGCGCGTTCTGGTCGAGGGGGAGGGCTACGCCCCAGCAGCGTCCGTTCGTGCCGCCTACCCGAGCGCGACACGCGTGACGCGAAGCGGCCAGGTTGTGTTCCGCCCGATGTGTAGCGCCCGGATAGTTGACGGATACCGAACGCGGGTCTTCTCCATCTCGAACAGAACCCGGCGTACAGCCCGACTCGTCTGCCGCTCCACATTTCCGCAGGTCAGATGCCATGTTTGCTGATTGAACAAACCCTCGGGGTCGAATCCGGGTCGAATTCGGGCTGTGGGTATTGTCGTTTCTGTCTGCAGCCTGTGCGGCAAATCCGGGCATTCTGGGTGTTAAGTGCAGTCCAGGGCCGATCTGGAGCAGACATCTCGGATTCTGATGTGCTCGTAAGTACATGTACGAGGTGTCTCCGTGCCAGCCTGCTCTGGTTGAACCTGAACACCGATGGCGCGTCCTCCAGCGAGCCGTGCCCGGGCCGGGATAGGTGACGTTGCTTGCGGCGTCGGCAGCTCACGAGATCGCGGGAACGACCCGCTGTCGAGGAGCATCGATGCGGAGCCTCCGGACGAGCCATCCGCGTGCACCAGAGCCGCCCGTGCCGGTGGGCCGGAGGTGGTGACCATCCACAGGTCGCCGGTGACAGTCGCCAATTGAGCGGGTTGAGAACACGGCTACGGACCGGCTCGCTGAACACCAGGTCCCACAGAAGCGCAGAACTACCTCCACGGGAACACGCTGCAACTGTCGCACGGTGTAGTCAGCAGACAACGCTGCCCCGAAGATCTCATCCGGCGTGAGGAAAGCCGCAGCCAAACCGATCGGTGCCGGTTTCGCTCAAGCGGTTCGGGCGGGAGCGGACCGCGGTTGCGGGCATGCCCGAGACCTAGCGGGTCGGCCGCGTTCGGGCAGTGGTGACGGGCCGCTGCCCGAACCTGCGAGCGGGGTCGTGGACGACCGCGTTCAGCAGGCAGCGGTGACGGAGTCGGTCCGCAGGGGCGCGGCCGTCTTCGCGGTGATCTCGTCGAGGGTGATGCCGGGTGCGGTCTCGACGACGGCGAGGCCGTCGGGTGTGACGTCGAGGACGCCGAGGTCGGTGATGACGCGGTGGACGCACCGTTCGCCGGTGAGCGGCAGGGTGCACTCGGTGAGGATCTTCGGGCTGCCGTCCTTGGCGGTGTGCTCCATCAGGACGATGACCCGGCGGGCGCCGTGGACCAGGTCCATCGCCCCGCCCATGCCCTTGACCATCTTTCCGGGGATCATCCAGTTGGCCAGGTCACCGCGTTCCGACACCTGCATGGCGCCCAGCACCGCGGTGTCGATGTGACCGCCGCGGATCATGCCGAAGGACATGGCCGAGTCGAAGAAGGAGGCCCCGGGCAGGACGGTGACCGTCTCCTTGCCCGCGTTGATGAGATCCGGGTCGACCTCGTCCGAGGTCGGATAGCGGCCGGTGCCCAGGATGCCGTTCTCGGAGTGCAGCACCACCTGCACGCCGGGCGGGAGGTGGCCGGGGATGAGGGTGGGCAGGCCGATGCCGAGGTTGACGTAGGAGCCGTCGGTGAGTTCGGCGGCGGCGCGGGCGGCCATCTGGTCGCGGGTCCAGCCGCGGGGTGTGTCCGTCGTCGGGCTCATGCTCGTACCGTCCTCTTCTCGATCTGCTTGTCGGCGGCCTGAGCGGGGGTGAGCTCCACGATCCGCTGGACGAAGACGCCGGGGAGGTGGACGGCGTCGGGGCTCAGCTCGCCCGGTTCCACGAGCTCCTCGACCTCGGCGATTGTGATCCGGCCGGCCATCGCCGCGAGCGGGTTGAAGTTGGCCGCGGCGCGGCGGAAGACGAGGTTGCCGTGCCGGTCCCCCCGCCAGGCCCGGACGAGGGCGAAGTCGGTGGTGATGGCGTGCTCCAGGATGTGCGGTCGGCCGTGGAAGTCGCGGGTCTCCTTGGGCGGGGAGGCCACGGCGACCGAGCCGTCCGCCGCGTACCTCCACGGCAGACCGCCGTGCGCGACCTGGGTGCCCACACCGGCCGGGGTGTAGAACGCGGGGATGCCCGCGCCGCCGGCGCGCAGCCGTTCGGCCAGTGTGCCCTGCGGCACCAGCTCCACCTCCAGCTCGCCCGAGAGGTACTGGCGGGCGAACTCCTTGTTCTCGCCCACGTAACTGCCCGTCACACGGGCGATCCGGCCGGCGGCGAGCAGCACGCCCAGCCCGCGGCCGTCCACACCGCAGTTGTTCGACACGACCTGCAGGCCGGTGGCGCCCTGTTCGTGCAGGGCCCGGATCACCACTTCGGGGATGCCGCTGAGGCCGAAGCCGCCGACGGCCAGTGAAGCGCCGTCGGGAATGTCGGCGACCGCCTCGGCGGCGTTCGCGCTGACCTTGTTCACTCAGCAACCTTTCAGCCGGGAAGTACGGATGACCAGCCGCCGTCGACGACGAGGTTGGCGCCGGTGATGTACGAGGCCTCGTCGGAGGTGAGGAAGACGGCGGCGCCCACGACCTCGTCGGGGAGGCCGACGCGGCCGAGGGGGATGTGGCGGGCGATGGTGCGCATGGGGTGATCGGTGGAGAGCAGGTCACCGCGCGAGCCCTCGGTGTCGACCATCCCGGGACTGACGCAGTTGGCCCGGATGCCGTGCGGGGCGCCTTCGGCAGCGAGCCTGCGGGTCAGGGCGATCACGGCGCCACCGCGTTGTTGACCAGGCCGTGCACCCGGCCGTACGACTCCCGCAGTTCGGCGGCCAGCTTCGCCCAGTGCTCCTCGTCGGTGACGTCGAGGTGGCGGCAGCCGGCGGCCTCGGTCACGTCGGTGGCGATGACACGGGCGCCTTCGCGGGGCAGGGCCTCGGCCTCGGCGGCGCCCTGGCCGCGCGCTGCGCCGGTGACGACGACGACCTTGCCGAGGAGTCTCTTGGGGTGCAGGTCGTTCACGGCCGTTCCCGGGTGCGGCGGCGGGCGGTCGGCAAGGGCTGCGGATCCCTGCCCGCTACCACGGTGTTGGAGACGGTGCCGATGCCCTCCACGGTGAGGGTGACGGTGTCGCCCGGCTTCAGTGGGGGCGGGGTCTGCTCGCCCCGGACGCCCCACAGCTCGGCGAGGCAGCCGCCGTTGCCGCAGGTGCCGGAGCCGAGCACGTCGCCGGGACGGACGACGGTGCCGCGGGATGCGTAGGCGACCATCTCCTCGAAGGTCCAGCTCATGTTGGACAGCAGGTCCTTGCCGACGACCTCGCCGTTCACCGAGGCGGTCAGCGCCAGGCGCAGAAAGCCGTCGGTGTCGCGGTACGGCTCCAGTTCGTCGGCGGTGACCAGGTACGAGCCGAGGGTGGTGGCCGTGTCCTTGCCCTTGCACGGGCCGAGGTGGACCTGCATCTCGCGGGACTGCAGGTCGCGGGCGGACCAGTCGTTGAAGATCGTGTAGCCGATGATGTGGTCCCGTGCCTGCTGCGGCGTCAGGTCCTGCCCCTCCCGGCCGATGACGGCGGCGACTTCCAGCTCGAAGTCGAGGACTTCGCTGCCCGGCGGCACCGGGATGTCGTCGTGGGCGCCGATGACGGCGTACGGGTTGGTGAAGTAGAACGTCGGGGCGTCGTACCAGGCTTCGGGCACCCCGCCGACGCCGTCCATGGACCGCCGTGCCCCTTCGACGTGTTCCTCGAAGGTGACGAAGTCCCGCACGGTGGGCGGCTGAAGCGGTGGCATCAGCCGCACCTCGGACACGTGAGGGCCCGGCGGGACGTCGAGCGTGGCGGCGCCGGCGCGCAGGAGTGCGTCGAGTCCGTCGCCGCGGCTGATCAGCTCCGTGAGCGAGCGCGCCCCGGGAACCGGGTGAAGGGTGCCGTCCTCCTCCACGACGGCGACCCTGCGCTGGTGTCGGTGTTCATAGGTGGCGAAACGCATGCACGGCTCCAGGCTCTGGCGGTCTTCGACAGCGGTGGGAAGCGGGGACGCGGCAAGGGCGTCAGGGCGGTGACAGGGCCACCGCGTCCCCGCGGTTCGAGGCGTCAGACCGGCGGGGCGACGAAGCAGCCGCGGTCGACGTCGTTGAACGACTCCTTGGCGATCAGCTCGTTCATCGGGTTCGCCGTGCCCCACTGGTCGGCGACCCCGGGCTGGGAGAAGTCATAGACGTGGGGGTGCCAGGTGTCCTCGTCCAGCAGCTCCAGTTCCGTCGTGTATTCGACGGTGTTGCCGTGCGGGTCGAGGAAGTAGGTGAAGGTGTTGTCGCCCGCCAGGTGCCGGCCGGGCCCCCAGACCTTCTGGAAGCCGGCGCGGATCACGCGGCCGGAGCCGCGCATGTACTCGTCGATGCCGCGCATCTCGAAGGAGACGTGGTGCAGGGCGGTGTGCGGCCCTTGGGCGATGGCCATGGAGTGGTGCTGGTTGCTGATGCGCATGAAGTGCATCGCCTCGCCCATCTTCGGATGCATCAGCGTGTCGGAGAGCCGGAATCCGAGGTGACGCTCGTACCACTCCCGAGTGCGGTTCAGATCCGGGGAGTTGAGGACGACGTGCGACAGCTTGACCGGGATGGCCTCCTTCTCCTCGATCTTGCGGTGCTGCCGGACGTTGACGTCCGCGGAGACCTCGATGGTGCGTCCGTCGACGTCGAAGAACCGGAAGCCGTACCCGCCTCCGGGGGTGTCGACCTTGCCCGGCTGGGAGATCAACTGCACTCCTCCGGCGAGGAGTTGCTCGGCGAGGGTGTCCACGTCCGCCGCGCTCGCGGCGCCGTACGAGACGAGGTCGAGGCGCTTCTCCTCGGCCTTGCGCAGCCGTACCACGTACTGCTCGGGGCTGCCTTCGGCGGCGAGGAAGGAGATGCCGGAGTCCTCGGCGACCTTGGTCAGGCCCCAGACGTCGGCGTAGAAGTCGAGTTGCTTGTCGTAGTCGGGCACGGCGAGGTCGACGTGCCGGAGATGGGTGAGCAGGCGTGCGCTCATGATGGGTTTTCCTCCTGCGGGGGGTCAGGTGAGGCGCAGCAGCGTTGCGGCGTTGCCGCCGCGCACGGCGTGGAAGTCGTCGTCGGGCAGGCGGGCGGCGCGCAGTGCGCCGACGGGGTCCTCGGTGCCCATATCGAAGGGGAAGTCGGAGCCGAGCAGCACACGGTCCGGGCCGGCCGCGCCGATCAGTGCCCGCAGTACCTGCGGGTCGTGGACCAGCGAGTCGAAGTACAGGCGCTTGAGGTAGCTGCTGGGCAGGTGGGCGCAGCCCGCGCCCGCGTCGGAACGGGCCGACCAGGCGTGGTCGGAGCGGCCGATGTGGGTGGGCAGATAGCCGCCCCCGTGCGCGGCGATGACCTTCAGCTCCGGATGCCGGTCCAGCACCCCGGAGAAGATCAGGTGCGAGAGCGCGACGGCGTTTTCGGTGGGCTGGCCGACGGTGTTGGACAGGTACCACTGGTCGAGGCGTTCGTCGAGCGTGCAGCCGAAGGGGTGCAGGAAGAGGATCGCTCCCGTTTCCTCGGCCCGGGTCCAGAAGGGTTCGTAGGCGGGGTCCGACAGCTCCCGGCCCGGCGCGTGCGAGGAGATTTCGACACCCAACAGGCCCATACTCACGGCGAGTTCGAGCGCGCGCACCGCCGATTCCGGGTGCTGCAGGGGGACGAGGCCCAGACCGTGCAGCCGACCGGGCGCCTGGGCGCAGTGGGCGGCCGTCGCCTCGTTGGCCAGGCGGTACACCTTCTCCGCCGTCTCCTCGTCCGCCCAGTAGTGGTAGTGCGAGGGCGACGGGCTGACCAGCTGGACGTCCACACCCTGCGCGTCCATCGCGGCCAGTCGTACGGCGACGTCCGTCAGCCTCGGCATGCGCTCGGCGACCATGGGGCCGCTGACGGCCAGGGCCGCGGGCCCGTTGCGGCGGGCGTCGAGGGCCTTGGCCTGTGCCAGGCCCGGCAGGCCGGCCACCAGGGCCTCGACCTCGGGGATCAGGACGTGCGCGTGGACGTCGACCGTCGGGGAAGTGTGCGCGTCCGTGCTCGACGAGGGGCGGCTCCCGGCGGTAGCCGGGGGCTGGGTGCCTCCTCCGATGACCAGTGCTCTCTGGCTTTCCATCGCCAACTCCTTTGTTGGGCGGATTACTTGACGGCGACCGGGTTGACGGGGGAGCCGACGGCTCCGGTGATGGGCAGGGGCGCGGCGGTGAGCCAGAACTCGTACACGCCGTCGGAGGCGCAGTCGTCCGCGAGGGCGTCGGGGTCCCATATCTCGCCGATCAGCAGGCCCATGTGGGGGATGACGACCTGGTGCAGCGGCTGGAAGGCGCGGTCGAACTCGTTCGGCCGTACCTCGAAGCCCCAGGTGTCGGTGGCGATGGCGGCGATCTCGCTCGTGTGCAGCCAGCCGGCGGTGGTGAAGGACAGGCCGGGAGAGTCGCCGCCCGCATAGTCGCCCCAGCCCTCGCGGCGGGCGCGCGCCAGCTGCCCGGTCCGGACGACGACGATGTCCCCGCGGCCGACGGCCACGCCGTGCGCCTCGGCCGTCGCGGTCAGGTGTTCCACGGTGATCGCGAAACCGTCCGGCAGCTCTCCGCGTTCACCGCCGATCACCCGGCCGACATCGAGGAGGACTCCGCGCCCGGCGACGTACGGGGCCATGTGCTCGATGCCGGTGACGAGGTCGCCGTCGGAGGTGACGACCTTCTCCGCCGCCCGACCGTTCCAGGCCTTGCCGTGGTCGAAGATGTGCCCGAGCCCGTCCCACTGGGTGGAGCACTGCAGCGGCATCGCGATCACGTCGTCGGCGCCGCCGAAGCCGTGCGGCATGCCCTGGTTGCCGAGGGCCGCGTCCGTTCCCGTGGCCAGCATGGTGTGGACGGGGTTGGTGCGGCGGCGCCAGCCCTTCTGCGGGCCGTCCATGTCGAACGGCTGCGACAACGAGAAACTCACGCCCCGGCGGACCAGTGCCGCACCCTCGCGTCGCTTGGCTTCGTCGAGGAAGTTCAGCGTGCCGAGCACGTCGTCCTCGCCCCAACGCCCCCAGTTGGAATACCGCTTGGCGGCCTCGTTGATCGCGCCCTCGGCGTCCGTGGGGTCGAGCGGGGCCGTCACGACGCGGTCCTGTCGGCGACACAGCGGGTGCGCTGCGCGCCCAGACCCGTGATGGAGCCCTCCATGACGTCGCCGTCGCGCAACAGCCGTCCCCAGTGCATGCCGTTGCCGGCCGGGCTACCGGTCAGCACCAGGTCGCCGGGCAGCAGCCGGGAGGTCTGGGAGATGTAGGACACCAGCCGGGCGATGCCGAAGAGCATGTCCTTGGTGGACTCGTCCTGCATGGTCTCGCCGTTGAGCTTCAGTGTGACCTGCAGGTCGCCCGGGTCGGCGATTGACTCGGCGGGCACGATCCACGGGCCCAGCGGGGTGAAGCCGGAGGCGTTCTTGCTGCGCAGCCAGTCGGTGCCGATGGCCTTCATGTCCCGGCGGAAGACGGTGGCGCGGTCGGTGAGGTCGTTGGCGATTGTGTACCCGGCGACGTACTCCAGGGCCTCCTCGACCGTCACCCGGTAGGCGGGCTTGGCGATGACGGCCGCCAACTCGAGCTCCCAGTCGGGCTGTTCGGCCCAGTCCGGGAGTACGACATCGTCGAAGGGGCCGGTGATCGCGCTCGGCAGGCCGATGAACACGTACGGCAGGTCCTCGGCGGCCCGGCGGTCCATGACCGCGGCGACCTCCGCGCGCGCCTCCTCCACGGTGCGCGGGTCGTCGGGCGAGCGGTGGGCGACCTCCAGGTCGATCACGTGCTGCCGGTAGTTGGCGCCGGACTGGAAGACCTGGCGGGGCTCGACCGGCGCGTGCACCCGCAGGCGCTCCGACGGTAGCCAGTCGGCCGTCTCGTCGGCCGCGAGTTCGTGCAGGCGAGGGAGTATCTCGTCCCAGCGGTCGAAGATCGCCCGGGTCGTCAGGGTGGGCTCTCCGAGGGCCGTACGAAGATCCAGCGCGCGCCCCCCGGGGATCACGAGACCGGGGAAAGGCGCCTGGTCAGAGGCGGAGAGAACGCCAAGGGCGAAGGGTCCGGAGAAGGACACGGAAGCGGCTGCGGGTTTCACGGGAATGTCCTCCAGATTGCGGTGGGACCAATGTGGCCCTCAACGCCCTCGTCGAGGAAGTTGAGGGTGCCCAGGACGTCGTCCTGTCCCCAACGCCCCCAGTTGGAGCAGCGCTTGGCGGCATCGGCAATCGCGCCGGCGGGGTTGGCACGGTCCAGTTCGTCCGGGGTCACGCCGGGTTCCTTCCGATGAAGAACTCACGGAACGGGTCCATGCTGGGTTCGAGGCCGGCGTCGAGGAGTCCCTTGCGCAGGGCGTGCATCTGGGCGTCGTGGATGCGCTGGGTGGGCTGGCGCAGCGGTCCGCCGTTGTAGCCCTGCAGCCACCCCTGGAATTTCCATGCCTGCCGGTTGATGAAGGCACCGCCGTTCAGCACGGGAGCAAGGCCGCCCTTGATCTTGCGGGCCGGATGCAGCTGCCAGTAGATGTCGGTGGCGTCGTCGTACTTGCCCTCGCGCAGCAGCTGCATGACGCGCGGGATCATGGGCCCGTAGTATTCGTGGTCGCTCGTGGCGGACAGCTGGATCGGCATGACCTGTGCCAGCGGGATGAGCTCGCTCTCGATGGGCACCGAGATGACGACCTCGTCGCCGAAGAGCCGGTGGCACTCGATAGCGCTCTGAATGCTGGGGAAGCCGCCCTCGGCCTTGATGACCGCGATGTTGGGGCAGTCGTCGATGAGGCGGCGGATGAGCCGCGTCGGGATGTCCGAGGGGTGCACCCGGGGACTGAACCCCCACAGGAACATCGGGAACAGCATGACCGCGAGGTTCGTGGCGTCGCAGACGGCCTTGGTGTAGTCGTAGATCTCCTGTTCCGACTCCGGGTAGAAGTTCGGCGGGTAGGACAGGAGCACCAGGTCGGCACCGGCCTCTTCGGCGCCGCGCACCGCCTCGATGTTCTGCTCCAGGGTGCTCCAACTGCCGTGGTGGACCACGACGAAGTCGTCGCCCGCCTCATCACGGACGATACGCAGGAAGTCGAGGTACTCGGGCAGGGTGATGCTGACCTCGGAGACGCCGAGGGTGCCGAGGAATCCGTGCTGCTGGGCGAGCCTGATGTCGTGCCTGATGCCCTGCTCGTTGATGCCGCGAAGGTCGGCGGTGAACGACGGGATCGTGCAGTTGACGGCTCCGACGAGCTTTTCGCGGGCCCAGTCCCGGGCCTCGGTGCGGGTGTATGCGGGCATGGTCGTCCTTTGCCTCGGTGCGTGGGTGATGGGGGTGGTGACTCAGCGCCTGGAGGGTTGGTCTCGGCGCGCTCGTCTGTGCTGCGGTGTCCGGCGCGGCAGTCGGCTCAGGGCGCGCCGGCGCCTTCCCAGGCGAGGTACTTCATCTCCAGGTACTCGTCGATGCCGTAGACGGAGCCCTCCCGCCCCAGCCCCGACTGCTTGACGCCGCCGAAGGGGGCGACCTCGTTGGAGATCAGGCCGGTGTTGATGCCCACCATCCCCGCTTCCAGGGCGGCCGAGACGCGCCAGGTCCGCTCGGCGTCGCGGGTGAAGAGGTAGGCGGCCAGACCGTAGTCGGTGTCGTTGGCCATGCGGACGGCCTCGGCCTCGTCGGTGAAGCGGATGAGCGGGGTGAGCGGGCCGAAGGTCTCCTCGCGGGTGACGAGCATGCCCGGGGCCACGTCCGCCAGCACGGTGGGCTGGAAGAAGAGCCCTCCACGCCGGTGCCGCGAACCGCCGCACAGGATCCTGGCACCCCGGTTCGTGGCGTCGGCGAGATGTTCCTCGACCTTCGCCACCGCTGCCTCGTCGATGAGCGGTCCCTGCTGCACGCCGTCGTCGAAGCCGTCTCCGACGACAAGGTCCTCGACCCTGCGGGTCAACGCCTCTGCGAACCGGTCGTGGACTCCCGCCTGCACGTAGACACGGTTGGCGCTGATGCAGGCCTGGCCGGTGTTGCGGTACTTGGTGGCGACGACACCGGCGACGGCGGTCTCGACGTCGGCGTCGTCGAAGACGAGCACCGGCGCGTTGCCGCCCAGTTCCATCGAGGTCTTCTTCACCGTCTGGGCGGACTGGGCCAGGAGCAGCCTGCCGACCTCGGTGGACCCGGTGAAGCTGACCTTGCGGACCAGCGGATTGCCGGTCAGCTCGGGCCCGATCTCGCGCGGGTCGCCGATCACCACGTTGAGGACCCCGGCCGGTACACCGGCCCGCTCGGCAAGCTCGGCGAGGGCCAGTGCCGTCAAGGGGGTCTGCTCGGCGGGCTTGACGACCATCGTGCAGCCCGCGGCCAGTGCCGGAGCGGCCTTACGGGTGATCATCGCGGCGGGGAAGTTCCACGGGGTGATGGCCACGCACACCCCGACCGGCTCCTTGAGCACCAGCACCCTGCGCGATGCCTCCGGTGCCGCGAACACGTCGCCGCGGATCCGTTTGGCCTCCTCGGCGAACCACTCGATGAAGGAGGCGGCATAAGCGACTTCCCCGCGGGCCTCAGCGAGTGGCTTGCCCTCCTCCAGGACGATCAGCCGAGCCAGGTCCTCCGTGTGCTCGGTGACAAGGTCGAACCAGCGCCGCAGCACCTGTGCGCGCTGTTTGCCCGACCGCGCCCGCCACTCGGGCAGAGCACGATGAGCGGCATCGACGGCCTCGGCGGTCTGCGCTCTGCCGAGTGCCGGAAGCTCCGCAATGAGGTCACCGGTAGACGGGTTGCGGACGGTGAGCCGACCGCCGTCGCCGGCTTCCAGCCACTTGCCCTCGACGTAGGCGGCCGTGCGCAGCAGCGTGGGGTCGGACAGACCGAGTGGAACGGTCGTCTCCATGGTCATGGCGGCTCTCTCACTTCTGCACGGGATGAATGGTGGCCGGCATCCGGGTTCCGAGTCCCAGCCGCTCGGCGTTGCGCGCGCACATGCCGGCGACCGCCAGGTCCTGGGCCGCTGAGCCGACCGACTTGTACAGCGCGATCTGGTTGACGTGGGTGCGCCCGGGGACGCGCTCGCCGACGAGGTCGGCCAGCGAGCAGATCTCGCCCGCCACGTCGAGACCGGTGGCTCGCGCGGCGATCAGGTCCCCGGTGTCGTCGAGCACCTCCTCGACCATGTCCGCCACGATGACGTCGGCACGGGCAATGACCTCCGGGTCCACCTCACGCTGCTCGGGCAGGGTGGATCCGATGGACACCACGGTCATGCCTGGTCGGAGCCACTTGCCGAGCAGGGTGGGGGTCTCGTCGCGGGACCGGGCGGCGCAGACGACCAGCGTGGCGCCTGCGACGGCCTCCTCGGCGCCGGCCGCCTGCGTGATCGGCAGGTCGGACAGTTCGGCGACGAATCGGGCTCGGCTCTCCGGTCGTGGGCTGTACACCCGTACGGCCTTGAGGTCTCGCGCGACGGCGAGGGCGCGCACATGGTTCTGCGCTTCGAAACCGGAGCCGATCACGGCGACGGTCAGGGCGCCGGGCGGCGACAGCAGGTCCGCCGCGACGGCCGAGGTGGCCGCCGTCCGGTAACCGGTGATGGAGTGGCCGTCGAGCAGGGCCACCAGCTCGGCCGTCCGCTGGTCGAACAGGGGGATGAGGTAGGAGGCGCGGCGCGTCGGCATCGCGGCCGCGATGATCTTCGCTCCCATCAGTTCGCGGCCGGCCGGTACGCCGGTGAGGGTGCGCAGCCAGCCGTGGTCTCCGCGGGCCATGCCGCGGGCCGGATAGCGTGCTCCGTCCACGCTCGTCGCGTATGCCTCGCGCACCGCCGAGGTAGCCAGCTCCCAGTCGAAGGCCGCCCGTACCGCTGCGTCATCAAGGAAAAGAGTCACTTCAGTGGCCTTTGCGAAGGAGGGGGAGGGATCAGATCGGCGCGGGGGTCCACAGACCGCCGTCCGTCTGCTTGAGCAGCACCGGCAGCATGGTCTCGGTCATCGACCCACCGGTCCCCCACTGGTCCTGCGACTGAGGAGAGGTGCTGTCGAAGACGCGGGGCTCCCACGCTTCCTCGTCCTCGATCGTCTCCAGCTCCGTCGTGTACTCGACGACGTTCTCGTTCGGGTCGAGGAAGTAGGTGAAGGTGTTGTCTCCCGGGCCGTGCCGGCCTGGCCCCCACAGCGGGCGGTGACCGGCGCGCATCAGACGCCCGGTCCCGCGCATGTACTCGTCGATGCCGCGCATCTCGAAGGAAATGTGATTCAGCGAGACGCTCGGTGCTCGGGAGATGGCGAGGATGTGATGCTGGGTCCCGCTGCGCATGAAGCACATCAGGTCGCCGAGCCAGTCCGAGAGGCGGAAGCCGAGGTACGTCTCGTAGAACGCCTTGGTCGCGGCCACATCGGTGGAGTTGATCACCACGTGGCTGAGCTTCTTCGGGACGGATTCGCGTTCCTCGAGCTCCCGGAAGGGCTTCTGCGCGACGCCGGCGGACACCTCGACGAGTCGGCCGTCGGGGTCGAAGAACCGGACGCCGTATCCGCCGCCCGGGGTGTCCAGCTTGTCGGGCTCCCGGTCGAGAGTGATCCCGCCGGCCGCCAGCCGCCGGGCCAGCTCGTCGACTTCTTCGGGAGAGTTCACACCGAAGGCGATGAGGTCCAGTCGCTTGTCCTGGTCCTGCCGGACGCGAAGGACGTACTGCTCCGGGTCCGCGGGAGTGGCGAAGAAGGTCACACCGCTGTCGTCGGCCACCGGCTGCAGTCCCCAGATGTTCTTGTAGAACTCCAGAGCCTTGCCGTAGTCGGGCACACCGATACCCACATGTCTGAGATGGGTGATCGGACGGAAGGCCGCGGTCATCGTCGACTCCTGCTCTCCAGTGACGCTGAACAGGACGTTCGCGTCGCTTTTCCCGTTGCAAGACGCTAGACAGACGCACTCCTCGATACAAACAATCGATAGTGATGCGTTCGGATTGATGACATCAATCCGTGGTCGAAGTCGACCGTCGAGCCGCGGCAGCCGACTTCTTCCGGCATGCCTTCAGCACAGACAGGAATTCCGGTCGATGCCCACCACAAATGCGCCCCTGGATCTCAACCGGGTGGATCTGAACCTGCTCGTCGCCTTCGACGCCCTGATGGCGGAACGGAGCGTGACCGCGGCCGCGGCGCGTCTGTCCGTCGGACAGCCGGCCATGAGTTCCACGCTGGCTCGGCTCCGCAAGCTCCTGAACGACCCGATCCTCGTCAGGCAGGGGCGGACCATGGTCGCCACACCGGTTGCCGAGTCGTTGGTGCAGCCGGTGCATAAGACGCTGACCGACATCAAGTCGCTGCTGTCACAGCGCGACAGCTTCGATCCCGCGACCAACCACAGGACGTACTCGGTGATGGCGACCAGCTACTCGGCCGTCGCTGTACTGCATCCGATGTTGGCGCAGCTGCCTACCGAGGCTCCGAACGTGCGGTTGCGCATCCAGCCCTTCGCGGAGGAGTACGCGGAACAGCTGGCCCGCGACCAGATCGACCTCGTCATCGTTCCGCGCGAGATGGTGCCCAGCGGACTGGACGTGTGCAGTGAGGCCGCGTACACCGACTGCTACATGCTGGCGGTCGATCAGGAGCACCCCGATGTGGGCGAGAGCATCTCGGTCGAGGAGTTCAGCGAGCTGCCGTACCTCGCGATCAGCCCCGACCGACGACCCGCCCTGGCCGAACTGCAACTCGACATGCTCGGCATCCCGCGCCGCGTCGAGGTCACCACGAGTTTCGAAATCGCCCCGTTCCTGATCCGCGGTACCCGGCTCATCACCTTGATCCCCAGAACGTTCGGGCGCCGCATCGCCCCGGCGACAGGCCTGCGGCTGCTCGAACCTCCCATGGAGCTGCCGTGGGCCACCGAAATGATGGTCTGGACGAAACGCATGGACGACGATCCGGGCCACGCCTGGCTGCGGCAGCGCATGCACCATTTCGCAGATGCCTACATCCAGGGCACACCGCCCGCCCCGGCAGCCGGCTGAGACAGGACCGGTCAGGAGGAGCCTGGCCGCGTTCCATCGATTGGATCAATGCCGACGCATCGACAGGAGTTGTTTTTCACCATGTGATGACAGTCCTAACCTGACGTCTCGAGCCGCAGGCAGGGCCACGGAATTCCGCTGATCGTCCCTGCCAAGCACGACTGAGGCAAGGGAGCCCCATGACTGCCATCTCTCCAGAAACGGCTGATGCCGCTGCAATCCTGGACCGCGTCGAGGCCTCGCTGAAGAACGATCTCGTCCCGGTGGAAATCTTCAACGACGAGGCGGTGTTCCGCGCCGAGATAGAGCAGATATTCACCAAGTATTGGGTCTTCGTGGCGCACGAGAGCGAGATCCCCAAGGCGGGTGACTTCGTGCAGCGCAGAATCGGCCTCGATCCGGTGATCGTCACGCGCGACGGCAAGGGCGGCATCAACGTGCTGTCGAACTACTGCCGTCACAGGGGCACCCAGGTGTGCCAGACCGATGCCGGCAACTCCCGGTTCTTCAAGTGTCCTTACCACGGGTGGACCTACAGCAACAACGGCGACCTGGTCGGCACCCCGCACATGCACGACGCCTACGGCGAGCGTCTCGACCCCAAGGCGTGGGGCCTGATACGCGCGCCCCGGGTGGCCACCCGGCAGGGCTTCGTCTTCGCCTCGCTGGACCCGGACGGACCGTCGCTGGACGAGTACCTGGGCGGCGCCGGGTGGATGCTCGACCTGATCGTCGGGCTGGCACCCGGCGGCATGCGGGTCGCCGGGCCTCCGGAGCGCTACCGGCTGCACGCCGACTGGAAGACGGCCGCCGAGAACTTCGCCGGCGACGTTTACCACGTCGACACGCTGCACTGGAGCACGGAAGAAATCGCGATCGCCCAGGGGCTGCAGATGAACAGCGAGATCGCGCGCATCTACGAATTCGAGAACGGCCACGCCTTCGCCGGCCACGCCTGGACCAAGGCAGTCCATCCCGGCTACGTCCTCTGGGGCTACGCGCCGGAAATCACCCAGCACTTCGACCTGTCGGGCCTGGACGAGGCACAGCTCCACGTGGTCAACCACGAGCCGCCGACGGTCGGAACGATCTTCCCGAACCTCAGCTTCCTCCGGGCGAACGCCCCGTCTGTGCCGGGCGGTCCTCTGTCGGTGATCACCACCTTCCGGCAGTGGCAGCCGATCGGCCCCGGCGAGATCGAAGTGTGGAACTGGCAGTTCGTCTGGGACTGCATGTCGGAGGACGAGGCCCGCGACTCCTACGTCACCGGCCAGTTCACCTTCGGCTCGGCAGGCATCTTCGAGCAGGACGACACCGTCGCCTGGGAAGGCGCACCGCGCGCCGCCCGCAGTCCGTGGATGCGCAAGGCCGGCATGGAGTTCCACTACCAGCAGGGCAACAACAGTCAGGTCGACCAGTCGCACGACCCCTCGTGGTCCGGCCCGGGCCGCAAGCGCAACACCGGCTACGGCGAGCACGCGCAGATCCACTTCTACCGCCACTGGCTGAACGTGATGCGCGGGAACACCGGCGCCGGCACCGAGGGAGCCGAGTCAGCATGACCACGACCGACACACCCCGCATCGTCCCGCCCGTGAGCGCCAACCCCGAACTTCAGGCCTTGGCCACCCAGTTCCTGGCGCTGGAGGCCCGGCTACTCGACGAGGGCCGCGAGGAGGAGTGGTACGGACTCCTCGACGACGAACTTCTCTACACCGTGCCGATCCGACAGGCAGCGGAACCGCGTTCCCAGGAGATCGACCGCAACGCCTTCCGGATCCGGGACACCAAGGCCCACGTACGCACGCGCCTGGACCGGCTCAACACCGACCACGCGTACTCGGAAATACCTCCGTCCCGCACCTTGCGCATCGTGGGCAGCGTCGAGGTCGAGCAGATCGACCGCCCCGACGTCATCAAGGTGTCGAGCGCCCTGCTGGTCTACCGCCAGCGCGGCATCGACCCGCACTTCGATCTCATCCCGTGCAGGCGCTACGACCAGCTCCGCCTCACACCGTCGGGCCCACGCCTGCTGTCCCGCGAAATCGTACTGACCGAAACGGCGCTGGCCACTCCGAACCTTGGAGTCTTCCTGTGAGCGACAACCTCTCCGTCTCCCTCGACGGCACCCGCTGCAAGGCCTACGGCATCTGCGTCAGCGTCATGCCCGACGTCTTCGACACCCCGCCCGGCAGCCCGACCGCTGTTCTCCTGCGCGACACCGTCCACGCCGACGAGCGGGAGGACCTCGAAGAGGCCGCCCGCGCCTGCCCCGCACAGGCCATCGCGCTCAACTCGGGACCCAAGCCGTGACCGGCGGCTCCGAGCGAGTCGTCGTGGTGGGAGCCTCCGCCGCCGGCCTCAGCGCCGCCGACGGCCTCCGGGAGGCCGGATTCACCGGCTCCATCACCGTCCTCGGCGCCGAGCTGCACCAGCCGTACGACCGGCCCACGCTGTCGAAGGCCCTGCTTGTCGCCGAGGAGGACCCGCAACTCCTCGAACTCCGCTCTCCCGAACGCATCAAGGCGAACCGCCTCGACCTGCGTCTCGGGCACGCCGCGGCGGGGCTCGACGTCGACCGCCGCTATGTGGTGACCACGTACGGCGAGGCGCTTCCCTGGGACGCTGTGGTCGTCGCCTGCGGCAGCCGCCCCCGCGAGATGAGGAGCCTCGCGGGCGAGGTACTGCCGGCCCTGCGCACCCCCGAGGACCTGCGGGTGCTGCGCGAGGCCGCGGCGCGATACGGCGAGATGACCCTGATCGGCTCCGGCTTCATCGGACTGGAGGTCGCAGCCGCTCTCGTCGCGCGGGGCGTGGCGGTCACGGTCCTCGACGCGCTCCCCCTGCCGCTGGAGCCCGTACTGGGGACCGAGCTGGCCACCCATCTCCGCGACCTGCACACCGCACGCGGGGTCCGCTTCCGCGGTGCCGTCGCGGTGGCGTCGGTCACGGGACAACCAGGGGCGTACGAGGTCCGGCTCACGGACGGAAGTGTGCACCGGACCCCGTTCGTGCTGACGGGTATCGGCGCCGAACCCGCCGTCGACTGGCTGGCGGGCTCCGGGATCGAGGTGACCGGCGGGATCGTCACCGACGCCGCCGGCCGGACCAACGTACCCGGCGTGTGGGCCGCCGGTGACGTGGCCGCGTTCCACTACCCGCTGCTGGGACAGCGCGTACGCGTGGAGCACTGGACCCATGCGGTCGAGCAGGGCCGGCACATCGGCTTGAACATCGCCCGCGGCGAGACCAGGCCCTACCAAGGAGTGCCGTACTTCTGGACCGACCAGTACGGCATGCGGTTCCAGTGCTACGGCCGCCGCCGTGCGGGCGACCGCAGCCTCGTCGTCGAGGGGTCCCTCGACGCGGGCGAGTTTCTCGTCCTGTTCGGCCACGCCGGCGAGTTCCACGCCGCGTTCGCCTGCGGGCGTGTCCGCTCGCTGCGCGACTACCGCAAGCTGCTCGCACGCGGCGGCACCTGGGACGAGGCACTCGCTCTCGCCCGCACGAACAATCCCGCGCTCGACACCACCGTGTCGTGCGTCAACCGAAAGGAATGCACCACCCATGAAGCTGCTTGACGACCACGTCGTACTCATCACCGGCGGCGGCTCCGGCCTCGGTCTCGGCGTCGCCCGCCACTGTCTCGAAGAGGGCGCGCAGATCGCGATCCTCGAGTACGACGAGGCCAAGGTACTCGGGCTGAAGAAGGAGTTCGGCGACGATATCCTCGTCGTGCACGGCGACGTACGCAACATCGACGATCTTCGTGCCTGCCGATCTCAGATCGAGGACCGCTACGGCCGGCTCACCTCCCTCATCGGCGCGCAGGGCATCTTCGACGGTAACGTCCGGCTGGCCGACATCCCCGTCGAGCGTGTCGGCGAACTGTTCGACGAGGTCTTCTCGATCAACGTCAAGGGCTACGCGCTGACCGCGCGGATCATGCACGACCTGCTGCAGGCCGAGGAAGGGGCGATCGTGCTCACCGCGTCCCAGGCGGCGTTCGCAGCCGACGGCGGCGGTGCGGCCTACACGTCCAGCAAGGGGGCGGTGGTCAGCCTGGTGAACCAGCTGTCGTTCGAGTTCGCCCCGCGGGTACGGGTCAACGCCGTCGCCCCTACGGGCATCGCGGGCAGTCAGCTCCGCGGGCCCGGTGCTCTCGACCTGCACGAGTCCAAGCAGTCGGACATTCCTGCGGACGCCTTCCGCGCGGAGTTCGAATGGGGCACGCCCCTTCAGCACCTGCCCACCCCGGAGGAGTACGGGCCCTTCTACGCACTCCTCGCATCCCGGCACAACAAGGTGATGACAGGCCAGACCGTGATCGCCGACTCGGGCACCCTGAACCGGGCCCTCATGAGCATGGGCCAGCTTATCAGCAGCTACCCGTCGGCCTGAGTGCCGCGCCTCGGCGCACCACACCGGGCCGCAGAGGCGCGCATGCCGTCTTCCTGCTGAACGTGCTTCAACCGTACGACCGTTGACGTGCGTGCCGTTGCCGATTGGCCAGCCTATCCCGAACTCCACCTTAAACCGCATCCGGACACTCTGGACGTCATCAGAAACCGGCACACCAAACGCGGACAGCTCAACCATGCCGTCCCCGAAATCCTCCAGCTCCAGCGCCGAATCCGCCGCTGCAACGCCGACACTGGCGTACCGCACGGAGACATCGTCGCTCTCGCCCTCGACATCTGGCTCCGCGCAAAGGGCTACCCGCCCGAGCTCAAGCCGCGGGAGACAGAAACCTTCTGAGCAGCCCTCTCGGGCGACGTTCCTGCGACCTGGTCGACGTAGTCTCGCAGCATGTCTCTTGCACACAGAGGCCACGGTCACGATGCCGACTGGACGACGAGCGCCTAGGAGCGTGTCCCAGTAACCGGCTACTGTCCGGGCAGTCGTGATCGGCGAGAGCCGGACGTGATCGCCCGGCTCTCGCCTCCGGGTGCTCGGAGGACGGTCGCGGATGGCGTGGCACCGTGCGATGCGCCGCCGGAATTCTCGAGCTCCTATGGGGTCATTGGTAGCTGGCGCTGGCTCCAAGCGGGGCTACATGCGAGCTGCTGCGTCATCACAACGTGGGATTCACAGATCCGGGGCAACGGCCTCGTACGACGAGCCACTCGGCGACGAGGCATTGTCCTCGTCAATACGCAGAGATCACCAATCATTATTAGCAGGATGTAACACGTGAGACTAGTGTCCATTGGCAGGTCACATCTCGAGTCGATACCGGGAGGTTCGTAGTGCAACGTTCGATGGGGTCCGCGGCAACGCAACGGAACGGGGGCTGTCCGCTCGACCTCGCGATCGCTCGCCCGTTCGATATTGGTCGATCGTCAGTCGGTTCCATCGAAGGGAGCGCATGATGCCGGACCTCGATGGACGCGTGGCGGTGGTGACGGGTGGCGCCGGCGCCATTGGCCGAGCAACCTCTGCTTGCCTCTCAGAGCAGGGCGCCAGGGTCGTGGTGGCTGATCTGCGCGGCTCGGAGGCCGCGCAGGTTGCGGCTGCGCTCGAGGGCGAAGCGATCGGCGTGGAGCACGACGTTCGCGATAGCGACTCCGGGGTCGCTCTCGCTGCGCGCGCCAAGGACGTGTTCGGTCGGGTGGACATCCTCGTCAACAACGCCGGGGTCAACTCGCCCACGCTTGCGGTGACCGACATCTCTGACGAGGAGTGGGACCGCGTGATGGACACCAACGCGCGCGGGACCTTCGTGACCACTAGAGCGTTCCTGCCCGGGATGATCGAGCAAGGCAGCGGGCGGATCATCAACCTCTCCTCGATCGTGGGTCAGATGGGAACGCCCTTCATTCTTCCCTACACCGCGTCCAAGGCGGCGATCATCGGGATCACCCATGCTCTGGCGGCGGAATACGCGTCGCGCGGCATCACGGTGAACTCCGTGTACCCGGGCTTGCTCGAGACCGGAATGCACGACTTCGACGACTGGGCAAAGCGGGAAGGCATGACACTGGAGGAAGCCAAGGAGCACTTCCGCAACCTCGTTCCCCAGCGCGAGTACCAGACTCCCCGCGACATCGCGGAGATGATCGCGTTCATCGCCTCCGACCGGGCCAGGCACATCACCGGCGCGGCGTTCAACGTCGACGGTGGTATCCGGATGCACTAGTGCAGATCAGGAGGAGTTGCTGTGCACCACCTACCGACAGCAACCGCCTGGCCGGAGAGTCGATCGCCGGATGCCGTACGTGGCACGTCGGCGACGGCTACGTGGGCGGTGACGGCGATGTCGTGACTGCCCGCGAACTGGATCCAGGCTTCACCGAGCACGTCGCCGCTGTTCCCGAGGCTGAACGGGTGTTCGTGGTGCTCTCCGGCGAACTCGTGCTGGGCACGAGCAGCGGCGAGCGCCCGGCGCGCGCCCGGACTGTGGTGTTCCTGCCCCGCGGCGTCGGTTGCCGACTCAGCGTCACTGAGCCCACGCGCATGCTCTGGATTGCGTCGACCGCCCTGCCCGCAGGTCTACCGCCGTCTGGTGCGGCCTCCGATGTCGTGCTGACAAGCATCGACGACGCTGGGGGCGTGGCGATGACCAACCCGGCGATGGGCATGTTCAACATCGTGACGCGCCCACTCGTCACCTCGGACACGGTCACAGCTCGTGCGGTCCTTGTCGGCCATTCGCGCTTCGCCTCCAACCAGGGCTCGCACGAGCTCCATCGACATGACCGGGACGAGTTCATGTACGTCATGTCCGGCACCGCACACGCGTTGAGCGAAGAGGGAGAGTCGGCGCTGAAGCCCGGCGACCTCGTGTACATCCCGGCTGACGAGTGGCACGGGCTCCGAGCGATGGAGCGCGAGGAGCCGTCAGAGCACATCATCGGATACCTCGGCGCGGCCTCCTTCGCTGAGGCCGGGTACACCCTCCGCGGCTGACCTCGCAGACGTCCGCCTCACCTGCTGGCCCCCAGCGGATGCTCGACTCGGCCGTCTGCGCCGTCGTGACCGCAGGCCGAACGTCGGCGGCCAGCTCGTCGAGGTCCCGCCTCTCGCCGATGTACAGCCTTATGAAGGATGACCACGTGGTGCAACGGCTGCAAGGCGTTCTCGAACGTGTGGGGACGCACCTCGAACACCCAGGTGTCTGTGGCCACGGCGGCGATCTCGCGCTCATGAAGCCAACCGGCCGTCGTGACCGACAACCCTGAAGCATCGCCGCCATCACGGTGCAGTCGTCAACTCCGCCGTTGCCGTGCGGCAGGTCGACCGGGCCGCACTCGGCGTCGACGCCTGTCGACCATCGTGTGGATCGGGTTCATGCGCCGGCGCCACCTGTCTGCGGGCCGTTGCTGTCGTAGCCAGGGGCCAGCGGGAAAGCCGCTCCGCGCCGGACGAGGCCGGCTCCCTCGACGCCCTTGGCGTCGTCGATGAAGTCCATGGTGCCGAGGATGTTCGTCAGCACCCCACCGAACCTTGTGGGACACCCGCGCTGCCGTCTGGGCGATGGCGGCCTCTGCGGTTGGTGTACAGAACGGGCTGGAGGTGTCGACGTCGTCGTACGTGGACAATGGCGCTCTCGTCGGGAGACGTGAGAGGTCGACGGTCAGGAGCCTGCCGGCACGCGTGCGGCGAAGGTGTCGCTGACCCAGTCGGCGATGTACGTGCTGACCTGCGGAAAGTGGTCGAGACCGACATGCTCGGCGCCACCTTCCTCGCGGGTGAAGATGCGCAGGTCGCGCGACGGCGCGTTGTCCGCCAGGTCGTACGAGCGCTGCGCGTACTCCAGTGGGATCTGGCGGTCGTTCTCCCCGTGCACGATCAGGAACGGCACGGTGATCCTCTCGACGACACCGTCCAGGTGGATGGTGTCAGCGAAAGCGATGAACTCATCGAGGTCGTCGTAGCCCCAGACCCACTTGACGTGGTCCCAGTAGTGCGGCACCGGGTGCTCGCGCTCGAGTCGGCGACGCTGCACAGCGCTCCAATTGCGGACACCACGTTCAGGTACTGGCACGTAGACGTTCGCCGCGGGAGGCCGTGGCCTGTTCGTCAGCCTGTCTCGCCGAGGATCCTTTCGCGAAAGCTGCAGGGATTGCGGTCGGCGACCCGATCTGTGTGCCGCACTGCGGAACGACGATTAGTTCGCTCGCCTGTGATGGTCGACAGTTGTCTCGCAGGTCCTAACGACAAAGGCACGGTAGTTCGTTGGGGCATGCCCCAGTTCACATTTACGCGAGGCGACGACTCGATGAGCCGCGGCCCCGGGCCAAGGATCGCGAGGTCGAACTGGCCACCACCGATCGAAAGCGATGGAGCTTTCTGACATGACCACTTTCAAGAACATCACCGTGCTGGGAACGGGAGTCCTCGGATCGCAGATCGCTTATCAGACGGCATTCCGCGGGTTCCAGGTGACGGTGTGGGACATCGACGGTCCCGCCCTCGAACGGGCAAAGGAGCGGTTCGCTCAGCTGGCCAGCGTCTACGCCTCTGAGGTCGAGCTCCCGAGCCCGGATGCCCCGCAGGCCGCGCTCGAGCGGATCCGCGGGACGAGCGACTTCGCCGACGCCGTGAAGGACGCCGATCTCGTCATCGAGGCCGTGCCGGAGAACCTTGAGCTCAAGCGCGACGTCTGGGCGAAGGTCGGCGCGGCCGCGCCGGAGAAGACGATCTTCGCGACCAACACCTCGAGCCTTCTGCCCAGCTCGATGGCCCTCGCTACCGGTCGGCCGGACCGCTTCCTCGCGCTGCATTACGCGAACAACATCTGGCAGCGCAATATCGCCGAGGTCATGCGCACCGAGTACACCGACCCGGACGTCTTCCAGCAGGTCGTCACCTTCGCTGAGGAACAGGGCATGATTCCGATCCGGGTGCAGAAGGAGCAGCCGGGATATGTGGCCAACACGATCCTGTTCGCGACCCTGCGCGCGGCCATCGAGCTCTACCTCAACGAGGTCGCGGACATGCCGACGATCGACGAGGCGTTCCGTGTCTCCATGGTCACGCCTCTTGGGCCGTTCCAACTCCTCGACATGGTCGGCATGACGACCGTCTACAACGTCTACTCGGTCGGCAACGAGGTCGAGCAGCGCTTCGCGAAGCTCGTCAAGACGGAGTACATCGACAACGGCAAGCTCGGCAGGAGCACCGGTGAGGGCTTCTACCGCTATGCCGACGAGAGGGTCGGCGGATCAACCGCCTCCCCGATCACCGGAATGATTCAGAGGAATCCCATGTACGAAGACGTCACCTTCTCGCTCCCGGACGTGCAGCTCCACGGCCGGATCTATCGACCGGACGGCGACGGCCCTCACCCGGTCGTCATCTTCCACTCGGGCCTCGGCAGCGTGGCGGAAGGGAACTACGGGTTCGCTGACCTGTTCACAAGCCTCGGATTGGCTGTCCTCTTCTACGACCACCGCGGGTTCGGGTACAGCGGTGGAGACCTGCGTCAGGAAGTCGACCCGCTCCTCTTCGCCCGCGATCTCCGGGACGTCATCACGCTGCTCGCGGATCGCGACGACGTCGATGAGCGACGGATTTCCCTTTCGGGGTTCAGCCTCGGCGGGATGATCGATCTGCTGGTCGCCGGCGTCGACCGTCGGGTTGCTGGTGTCGTCTCGGTCGTCGCCCCGATCAGCGGCTTGGCGGCGCGCGATTTGTTCCCGCCGGAGGCGCTGCCGGCGGTCGACGCCGCGGTCGAGGCAGGTCGCCGTGAGCAGTTGCTCGGCGGCCAGTCCCCCGTCCTGCAGGCCACTGGCGAGCGTGTTCCCGGCGGACCGGAGGTCATGTTCGACGACCCCATCGGCGCGGAGTTCATCAAACAGTTCGACGGGCTGCCGAGCTACCGCAACGAGGTGTCCCTGACGTCACTCGGTCGCCTCTTCGAGACTGAGCTGCTGCCGTTCGCTGCCAGGATCACCGCCCCGCTCCTGCTGATCGTCGGGAGCGAGGACACTATCTCCCGGGTTGAGGACGCCCGCGAGTTCTTCGAGCAGGTGCGCAGCCCGAAGCTCCTTGAGGAGCACCACGGCCAGCACTACGCCGTCCTCATCGGAGATGGGTACAAGCAGCTCGTCGCGCGATCCGCGGAGTGGCTCGCCGAGAACGCGACCGTCCCGGTGTCCCGCTAGGTGTGCTGTTGACGGACCTCGGACGAGGTGTGATCCGCTGGTAGACGGGTGAAGACCTCCTGGCCGAGCGTGGAGCCGTCGAGGTTCCACGCTCGGGTCTGTCAGGAACTTTGAATTTCTGACAGGCCCACAACGCCGACTGACGGCGAGTGAGATCGCCGAGATCGGAGCGGAGTACTCAGTGCCGGACGGGCTCAGCATGGACGAGGCCGCTTGCATGCCGGTCGCCTGGGGCACGGCGTATCGGATGCTCTTTACCCAAGCCGGGGTCCGCGCCGGCGATCAAGTCCTGGTCCAGGGCACCGGAGGAGGCGTGTCCTCTGCTGCCATCGAGCTGGATCTCGCAGCAGGCGCAGTCGTGTACGCCACCTCCAGGTCGCCTGAGAAGGCACTACCTCCGCGTTCATAGAAGGAACGGCCGGCCAACCCGTAGTAACGGCCCAGCACCAGCATCGCCGTGGGATCTACGGAATATTGAGAAGGATGAAGATGGACGACCAGTTCGACGCCGATGTGGCGATCATCGGCTACGGACCGACCGGGGTCCTGGCGGCCCTGTCGCTGGCGCACGAGAGTGCCACGACGATCGTGTTCGAACGCGAGGAAGGGATCTACCAGCGAGCGCGGGCCATGACGGTCAACGACTGGACGGTGCGGATCTTTCAGTCCCTCGGGGTCGACGACCGGGTTGCACCTACGCTGGAACCGCAACGCGCGTCGCGCTGGTTGACCTACGACCACGCTGAGATCTACCGCGTCGAGCACCCCCCGTCGCTCCTCGGCAAGGAACCGCGTTTCTACAACATCTACCAGCCAGCCCTGGAAGCCGAGCTGCGCGCCTGCGCCGAGGAGCGTTCTGAGATCGACACCCGTTTTGGCTACAACGTCACGGACGTCAATCAAGACGCCAACGGAGTGACCGTCACCGCTACCGAAGTCGCCACCCGCCGATCGACATCCGTGCGAGCGCGCTATGCCATCGCAGCCGACGGCGGTTCCTCCAAGACGCGTTCGGCGATCGGTGCACGGTTGGTCGGCGAAACGCTGAATGTGACGTGGGTCGTCATCGACTGCCGGGTCAAGCGCTGGTGGCCCGACCGCGACATCCTGACCTTCTGGTCCGACAAGGACCGCCCCGCCGTGGACGTCGCCCTTTCGGCAGGCAATCACCGTTGGGAGATTCCGCTGCGGCCTGACGAGTCGCCGGCGGACTATCCGACCACCACGGAGGTTTGGAACCTGCTCCAGGCCCTCGGCGTCTCCGAGGATGACGTGGAGATTCTTCAGCACGCCTTCTACCAGCACCACACGCGGATGGCGGACACCTGGCGAGTTGGACGCGTCTTCCTGGCCGGCGACGCGGCCCACATGATGCCGCCATGGGCGGGCGCCGGGATGCAGTCCGGCATCCGTGATGCTCACGACCTGGGCTGGAAACTTGGTCGGGTGCTCAACGGGAGGCTGTCACCGCAGTGGCTCGACACCTACGAGGTAGAGCGGCGCCCGAACGTCGCCTACTACACCGATCTCGCCGTACAGCTCGGCCGCATCATCAAGCAGGAGCTCTCCCCGGAGGAGCAAGCTCGCCTCACCCCACGAACCGGTGCACAGGACTCGACTGTGGAGCGCTCCACTCCACGGCTAGCGGCCGGCTGGCTCCGAGGTCAGTTCTCGTCCGGCTCACTCGTAGGTCGGATGATCCCGCAGCCGCTGGTCACCACGACGCACGGCCGGCGAATGCTTCTCGACGACTTTCTCGGCGACGGCTTCGTGCTGCTTGGAGCTGGCGTTGATCCCGCCACCGTGCTGAGCCCTGCCGAGAAGGATGGGTGGGATGGGCTGGGCGCCCGCTACGTGACAGTCAGTCCTGCCAACGCGCACGCATCCGGACCCGATACGTGCGTCGACACCGCACGAACGCTGCTCCCGTGGTTGGAGGAGAGTGGCGTACGCGTCCTGGCCGTACGACCGGACCGCTTCATCGCCGCCACCGACGTCGGCGGTCTGGCGGTCCCGGAGTTTCCCGCCGTCGCCCCTGCCAACTGATGGTCTCCCAGACCGCGTGGTGGACGCGGCCCGGGGAACCATCGAGCCCGCAGCGCTCAAGACAGCCGATCGCATCCGCAAGCGGCACAAGCCAGGTTCGCTTCGCGGGCGGAGCCGCGCTTGCCTGAGGATCAGCGCGTCCTCATGCCTTGTGCTCCGGCGCGGAAACCTCGGTAAGGGCGATGTCGTAGATCATGTCCTCCTGACCACCGACGAGCCCGCGACGGCCGCACTCCATCAGCAGGTCCCGCACGTCAACCCCATAGCGCTCAGAGGCAACTTCCGCGTGCCTCAGGAATGACGAGTACACGCCGGCGTACCCCAGGGTCAGGGTCTCCCTGTCAACACGTACCGGACGGTCCTGCAACGGTCGCACCAGGTCGTCGGCGGCGTCCTGGAGTACGAAGAGGTCGCAGCCGTGCTTGAAGTCCATCAGGTCCGCAACCGCGATGAACGGCTCGATCGGGCAGTTTCCCGCGCCGGCGCTATGCCCGGCGAGCGATGCGTCAACACGATGGACGCCGTTCTGCACAGCCGTGACCGAGTTCGCGACCTCAGGAAACCCGAGACATCCATGCCGATCTCGCGAGCTGCAGCGATGTGCTGCGCGGAGATGTCGGCTTCAGCGCAGTGGGTGGCTATTCGCACCGAACGGACGCCCATCTGGTAAGCCTGCTTCAGCTCGTGGATCGTGCCGACTCCCGGGAGGAGAAGCGTGGTGAGACGCGCGCGCTCGAGAACATCGGCGGCCGCCTCGATCCACTCCCAGTCAGTGTTCGAGCCGGGCCCGTAGTTCACCGATGAGCCGGCGAGTCCATCGCCATGAGCAACTTCGATGGCGTCGACACCCGCGTCGTCCAGGGACGCCACCCTCATCGAGACCGGCACCGAGTCCTATCGCTAGTGTCGATGTGTCGTGGGATCGGATCGATCCGCTGCTGCCGTGGAGGGACTGCACTCCCATTGCACCATCGGGCTGCCGGCCCTGACCAACCTCACGGCGGCCGAGCTGGGCACCGAGGTACTCCAGGTGGCTTGTGAAGCCCTGGCGGACGGCACCTCGCTGCCGAACGCCCAGCGATTGGTGGCGGGAGGGGGCTGACCTGGGGCTTCGCAGGGAAATGTGCGTTGACCTGGGAAAACTTCTCTCCGTAGTCCCGCGGGTCAACGTCGTTTCCCAGGCTCATTGCCCTGGATGTGCCCTCGCAGCGTCTCACCAGAGGGCGCCTTGCACTGCTGGCAGACGGGTAGTGGGCGGCGTCGCCGCCAGGCTCAATGAGCGGTGTGCATCGTGAAGTTGCAGGTCACGGGTCTGGTGTGAATGGCGAGTTGGGTACTCGTGCTGGACGGCGGCCGATGACCATGGCGTAGATCATCGGGCAGGTCTGGCTCCGGCGGGATGCCGGGTTCGGCTGCGCCCACGACCGGCCCCCGGCCTACGATCCGTCAGCAGGTCGGCACGCCGTGAGACCGCGGAAGGGCGCCGGGGATCTTCGCTGCGCGAGGCCAGGAGTTCGCCGAGCCGGTCGTTCGTCGAGGCGTCCATCTTCTGACCCTTCGTCAGCGCGGTGCGGTGGTGCCGATGGGCACGTGGCGTTCGATGAACTCGATCTGGTCGGCGACCACCGTCTCGAACAAGTCACCGACGTAGATGTCGAAGTGGCTGGCGTCGTATCGCTTGATCTCGCCCCGCGGCGCGCGGCGAGCCAGTTCTTCGGTTGCCTTGGCAGGGGTCACCACGTCCCGTTCGCACAGCGAGATCAGCAGCGGCGACGTCACGTCGGTCGCGCGAAGACCGGGCCGGTAGCTTGGGACCTGGAACATGTACCGAGCTGGAATCTGGGGGATCTCGAAGGGCATCCCTGCGGCCGCGTAGATCGCACGGAACCCTGGGAGGGAATCCGGGGACGTCATCACCGCCACGTCACCTGGGGCTCCGACGACGGCCACGCGCACCGGTGGACGGCCGAGCATTGCAACCACCCGGTCCTTCAGTGCGGTCCGCATCAGGCGCAGGGCTGCCTTCTTAGGCATCGTGCTCACGGTGGCCTTTCCGTCCGAGAAGGGGCACTGCGCGATCACCGCGGCGACTCGGTGGTCGTCCGCTGCCGTGATCATCACGTGTCCACCGGCGAAGGAGGTGCCCCAGAGGATCACACGCTCGGGGTCGGCGCCGTCGATGGTCCGGGCGAACGCCACCGCGTTTCGCCAGTCCTCCAGCTGCAGCGGGATGTCGACGAACTCTCTTGGCTCGCCCGTGCTCGCGCCGAAGTGGCGGTAGTCGAACGTCATCGCCAGGTAGCCGCGTCGCGCGAACCTCTCGGCATAGGTGTCGAGCCGGAGGCTCTTGACTCCTGACAGCCCGTGCGCGAGCACGACGATCGGCAGGAGCCCTCGATCGTCGGAAGCGGCGGGACGGAAGATCGAGGCTTCGCACTCGCCGTCCCCGGACCTGAATCGCGCTTCAGTCCGAGGCCCTGATACACCAGTCATCTGACTCTCCCATCGCCGTTCGTCTTTGTCCGATCGCGGGCCGGGCCGAGAGCACCGGTGCACTCATGGTCGATCAGTGACGGGCGCTACTCAATGTCGGGTTGCACATTCTTGGGCGGGTGATCTGTGCTACTTGCACAGGTGGGTCTTGTATTGTTGCGTGTCGCGTCCTGGTTCGGAGGGAGCAAGATCGCGGGCCGTAGCGTTAAGCGAACTCTGCAGGCTCGTCAGAAGTGCAGCGAAAGAGCCGAGCCGTTCATGTCACTGCGAAGGCCATGTCCGGCAGGCCCTGGTCCGGGGTTCGCCTGTCGGGTCTTGCCGGGGTAGGGGAGATGGCACATGATCAAGGTCTCGTCTGGAGGCAGGAGAGACCCGTCTGCGGCCGGGCAGGGAGGGGTTCGATTTCCTGGGCTGTCACCTGCATGCCTGCATGCCTGCATGTTGGGTCGGCTGTGGAAATAAAAGCGGGTCGTCCGCTACTACCTGCACCGTTGGCCTCGCAGCGGTCGATGAAACGGGCGCGGGTCAGGTTCAAGGACCTCACCGATCGTCGCCGGGTCGGGATGAAGTTGGAGGACGTCATCGACGCCCTGCACCTGTTCCTTCGGGGTGGGGCAACTACTTCCGCACTGGCAACGCAGCCGACAAGTTCATCGAGCTCGACCGGTACGTCGCGTGGCGGCTGAAACGGCTTCTGATCAAGAAGCAGGGGCCACAACCTACGCGCCGGACAGGTGGGGCGCTGGACCCGGACCTGGTTCCACGACCAGGGGCTTCACCAGCTCATGGGCACCATCCGCTACCCGAAGGCAGCGTAACCATGCATAGAAGACCGTCGGCACGCCATATGCGGGAAAACCGCACGTACGGATTGAAAGGGGGATGGGGAACCCGGACCGCCAGGCGGCGGCACCGGCGCCCCTGACTACCAATGCCGAGCAGCAGTTTGCGGGGCGCTACGGATGTGTTGCTGCGCAACACGTCCAAGGTGCTCCTGGCCGATCCGACCCTCTTGCGGCCTATCCAGGAAGCTGTCGCCAACGCCACCGACCGCCGCTTCGGATCGGACCCCTCCATTGCAGAGGCGATAGGTGAGGCCACCCGGGCCAACGCCCAGCATTGGGCACGCTCAATGTACGAAGACCCGCAGCGGGACGTCGAGCCCAATCTGACCAGCCAGATCGTCGGCATCGCTCGCGATGGATATCGCTGGGGCGAGGAGGACACCTTCCGCGCCTCGTACCACGCCGGCCAGCAGGTGATGTGGTCCATCTGGATGAAGATCGCCTTTTCGCTGTGCGACGAACCAGACGTCCTGCTGCCTGCTCTTGACCGGGCCTCCCGCTCACTGTCGTTCTGGATCGAGGGCACGGTCAGTGCCCTGATCGACATCCTCGAGCAGGAGCGCGCAGCTCTGTCGGGCGACCAGCACGTGAGACGCCTTGAGCTGATCAATCTCATCCTGGGCGGGGCACCGGTTCCCGCGACCGCTGTTGACCAGAGACTCGGATACCCGCTGCGGGCCAAACACCTGGGCGTGATCCTCTGGGCGCCAGCACAGGTCGCCGATCGCGAGACACTCGTGCAGGTCGCGAGCCGGCTCGGCCGGGTCGCGGAGTCCAGGAACCAACTGCTCGTCCAGGCCAGTGCTTCGTCGCTGTGGCTGTGGCTGACGCCCGGAATCCCGGTTTCGCCCGAGGCGCTCGAGGCAGCCGTAGCCCCTTACCGCGACGTCAGGCTTGCGATCGGCTCTCTGGACGAGGGGGTGGACGGCTTCCGACGCACCCACGACCGTGCGGTCGAGACCCAGCGGCTGGTGCAGACCCACAACGCCCACCAGGTCGCCTTCTATGACGAGGTCGCGGCCGTCCTCTTGCTGGCCCGAGACGACGCCCGGCTGCGCGAGTTCATTCACGCCATTCTCGGCCCGCTCGCCTCGGGTCCACAGGAACTACGTGACACACTGCGGATGTTCATCCACCAGCGGTACAACGCATCGCGGACAGCAGAGCTTCTGTTCGCCCACCGAAACACGGTCCTGCAACGCATTCGACGCGCCCAGGACCGCCTTCCCGTCACCCTGGACCGGCACGGCACCAATGTCGGCATCGCCCTGGACGCGATGCACTGGCTGAACCTCCAGTACGAGTGAGCACGGTGCATCGTGAAAGCTGCACGTCAGAGCGCGGGGTCGGCGGTCTCAGCATGGTCTCCAACAACTGCGGGGCGATGGAGACCGGGCTGGCCGTGCTGCTCGCCGCCGAGCGGATTGCCCGGGTGACCGGCTCCTACATCGGGCGAACAGGAGTTCGAGCGGCAGGGAGCGTTCGTGTGGCTGCTTCCGTCGACGGGTTACGCCGCCTCGGTCGGGCTGGCCACCCACGGGAGCGGGCTGCGGCGGCGCTCGGGGTACCGCGGGGTCGGTAGACCGTTGGTGGCGGTGGGTTCGCTCCGGTCCGCGCGCTTCGGTCACCACGCGTCCGCTTGCTCAGATCGCCTCCCCGGGGCTACGCGACGGAATCTGGGGACGCGTCGCCCATTGCCGCTGTGACTCCCCTGGTGATGGTCGGGCCGAACTGTCGGACCTGGGGGATCGTGGTCACCATGTGGGCCGCGACCCGTTCACTGAGGCAGAGGAGCCGGTGCGGGACGTCGCCGGGGAAGCGGACGAAGTCGCCCGCGGCCAGGTCCACCGGTTCGTTGAGCGGTCCGGTGCGCAGCTTGCCGGTAATCACGTAGACATGGTGCAGGGTGCCCGAGGCGTGGGGCGGGACCACTTCCGGGGCTTTGCCGCTGCGCTCGAGGCGCAGAAGCAGAGTGCGGACATACCCGGAGCCGTAGGTCTCGTCCAAGAGGCGCTCCGTCCAGTTGGCCCCGTCCGCCCACGCACCTTCGTCCTGGCGCTGTACGTAGACCGGTGTGCCCCATTCCGTGAGCAGTCGGCGCGCCGGGACGTCGAGTGCCGCACCGAGCAGGGACAGCGTCTCGACCGTGGGATTGCCCGAGCCCTGCTCGATCTTGGACAGGGTCTGTTTCGACAGGCCCGACCGGCGCGCGAGCTCGCCCAAAGACATCGCCCGCTCCAGCCGGAAGCGCCGTACATTGCGGGCCACGAGTTCGGTCTCACGCGGGGTGTCACTTTTAATGTGCATGGCGTCATTATTGACGGACGTAGGGTCTGGTTCGCATTCTTGTCACGTAAAGATGTCCGAGTGGTCAACTGAAAGTGACGCCGCTCATGGGAACCGAGGTGAATGACCATGACCGCGACCCTCGCCGACGCCGTACGTGACGACCGGGCCGCCATCGACAAGGCGGTGAGTCTTCTCGTGGCGCTGGGTGACCGGTCCGGCAGGGGAGCCGGCGTCAGCGAGCTCGCTCGCAGGGCCCAGCTGAGCAAGTCCACCGCCTACCGCGTGCTGGGGATGCTCGAACGCAATGGCGTCGTGGAGCGTCACGGCACCGGGTACCGACTCGGCGAGCGCCTGCACCGCCTGGGACAAGCGGTGCACGGCCCGGAAGCCGAGCACGTGCGCGACGTCCTGCTGCCCTTCCTGACCGACCTGTACGAGCTGACCCGGGAGACGGTGCACCTGGCGGTGCTCCACGACACCCACGCCGCCTACCTCGCCAAGCTGTACGGTCACCGCTCGACGGCCGTGCCCTCACGCATCGGCGGCCGCCTCCCGGCCCACGCGACGGCGGTGGGCAAGGCACTGCTGGCCTTCGACGTCGACGCGGCCGAAGAGGCGGTGCGACGGCCGCTGCCGCGTTTCACCCACCGCACCATCACCGAACCCGAGGCGCTCTCCGCTGAGTTGGAACGCATCCGCCGCACCGGGGTGGCCCTCGACGACGAGGAGTACCAGCCGGGTCTGGCCTGCGTGGCAGTACCGGTTCTCAGCCGCAGCGGACGGGCGGTGGCGGCGCTGTCAGTCGCCGGTCGGCGCGGGCACATCGACACACGACAGGTGAGCGGCCAGGTCCGCCGCATCGCCGCCGCCGCGTCGCAGGCGTGGGCCCGGCGGATGTGACGGCGGGTCGGGAATGCCTTGAGCAGGCGCGCGCGGGCAGCCGGTGACATCTCGTCCCCGGCCGCCCGCTCCATGCTTCGGTGCCGGCCTCACCTCGTGGCCGGCTCACGCTCCAGCAGGTCGAGTGCGATGTCGACGATCATGTCCTCCTGGCCGCCGACCAGGCCGCGCCGGCCGACCTCCAGCAGGATGGTGCGGACGTCGACGCCGTACTGCCGTGCGGCGGCCTCGGCGTGCCGCAGGAAGCTGGAGTAGACGCCGGCGAAGCCGAGGGTGAGGGTCTCGCGGTCGACCTGGACCGGGCGGTCCTGGAGCGGTCGTACGAGATCGTCGGCCGCGTCCTGGAGAGCGAACAGGTCGCAGCCGTGCTTCCAGCCCTGGAGGGTGGCGACCGCGACGAAGGGCTCGATTGGGCAGTTGCCGGCGCCGGCGCCGTGCCCGGCCAGGGAGGCGTCAACTCTGGTGACCCCCTCCTCGACGGCGACGACCGAGTTGGCCACCGCCAGGGAGAGGTTCTGGTGGGCGTGGATGCCGATCTGGGTCTCCGGCTCCAGCACGTCCCGGTAGGCGCGGACGCGTTCGCGGACGCCGTCCATGGTGAGCCGACCGCCGGAGTCGGTGACGTACACGCAGTGCGCGCCGTACGACTCCATGAGCTTGGCCTGCTCGGCCAGCTTCTCGGCGGGGGCCATGTGGCTGAGCATCAGGAACCCGGAGACGTCCATGCCGAGTTCCCTGGCCGTTGCGATGTGCTGGGCCGAAACGTCGGCCTCAGTGCAGTGGGTGGCGATGCGGATGGACCGCACGCCGAGGGAATAGGCGTGTTGGAGCTCGGCGATGGTGCCGATGCCGGGCAGCAGCAGCGTGGTGAGGGTGGCGCGCTCCAGGACGGAGGCGGCGGCCTCGATCCACTCCCAGTCGGTGTTGCTGCCGGGGCCGTAGTTGACCGAGCCGCCCGCCAGGCCGTCGCCGTGGGCGACCTCGATCGCGTCGACGCCGGCCGCGTCCAGGGCCGCGACGATCCGGGACACGTCGGCGGGCGCGATCCGGTGCCGTACGGCGTGCATGCCGTCCCGCAGGGTGACGTCCTGGACATACAGGTCGGTGGTCATGCCGTTGCCCCCTGGTCTGCGTGCTGAGCGATGCGCTCGGCGGTGCGCAGGGCGGCCGAGGTCATGATGTCGAGGTTTCCGGCGTACGCGGGCAGGTAGTGGGCGGCGCCCTCGACCTCCAGGAACACCGAGACCCGGGTGGTCACCGCGGGCGCTCCTTCGGGCAGCAGGGTGTGTACGGGTTCGTCCGCCGGTACGGGGGTGAACTGGACGTCCTGCTTGAGGCGGTAGCCGGGCACGTACTTCGCCACCTCGGCCACCATGTCGGTGACGGAGGAGCGGATGGCGTCGTGGTCGGTGTCGCCGATCAGGCAGAAGACGGTGTCCCGCATGATGAGCGGTGGTTCGGCCGGGTTGAGGACGATGATGGCCTTGCCGCGGGCGGCGCCGCCCACTTTCTCGATGGCCGCGGAGGTTGTCTCGGTGAACTCGTCGATGTTCGCCCGGGTGCCGGGGCCCGCCGACTTGGAGGCGATGGAGGCGATGATCTCGGCGTAGGGGATCGGGGTGACGCGGGCGACGGCGTGCACGATCGGGATGGTGGCCTGGCCGCCGCAGGTGACCATGTTGACGTTCCTGGCGCCCAGGTGGGCGTCGAGATTGACTGGTGGGATGACGAACGGCCCGATCGCCGCCGGTGTCAGGTCGATGAACGTCTTGCCGTACGGCTGCAGCCGTGCTGCGTTGGCGACGTGCGCCTTCGCCGAGGTCGCGTCGAAAACGATGTCGATGTCCTCGAAGCCGTCCAGGGCGATCAGGCCGTCCACGCCCTCGTGTGTCGTCGGCACCTTCAGGCGGCGGGCGCGGGCGAGGCCGTCGGAGTCGGGGTCGATGCCGACCAGCGCGGCCATCTCCAGCGTCTGCGACAGCCGAAGGATCTTGATCATCAGGTCGGTTCCGATGTTGCCGGAACCGATCACGGCCACTTTCGTCTTCTTCATGACGGTCATGACGGGTCCCTAAGAATGGTTGGCGGTGAAGGTGGCGCTGACCGTGCCGAGGCCGGAGATCTCCGCGGACACGGTCATGCCGGGGGAGACGCTGACCATGGGGCCGAGCGCGCCGGACAGGACGACCTGGCCGGTGCGCAGCGGGTCTCCGTAGTCGCGGGCCGTACGGGCCAGCCACAGCAGGGCGTTGAGGGGGTCGCCGAGACAGGCGGTGCCGTTGCCCTCGGAGACGAGGGTGCTGTCGGCGTACATGCGCATGGTGACCTCGCGCGGTTCGAACGCGTCGAGGGGAAGCCATGTCTCGCCGAGGACGTAGAGGCCGCTGGAGGCGTTGTCGGCGACGGTGTCGGTCAGAGAGATGTCCCAGTCGGCGACGCGGCTGTCCACGATCTCCAGGGCGGGGACCGCGTAGGCGACGGCCGCGCGGACGGCGGACAGGCCGAGATCGTCCCGGTCCAGGTCCTTAGCCAGCACGAAGGCGATCTCCGCCTCCGCCTTCGGCTGCAAGAGCCGGGAGGTGGGCACCTCAGCGAGGCCGGAGGCGTCCATGTCGGCGAAGAGGACCCCGAAGTCCGGCTGGTCCACGCCGAGTTGCTGCTGCACGGCCGGCGAGGTGAGTCCGATCTTGCGGCCGGTCACCACCGCGCCGGCGGCCAACCGGTGCTCAGTCAGACCGCGTTGGACCCGGTAGGCGGCGTCGAGGTCGGCGGTGCCCAGCAGTTCGCGGACCGGGGCGCATGGCTGCCCCTTCTCGGCGGCGGTCCGCAGCCGGTCGACGGCGGCGGTGATCGCCTCTGCGTGGTCGGTCATCGGGTCGGCTCCTGTTCTGCCGTGGCGACGGCGAAGCCCGCGATCCACTCGGGGATCGGGGTGTAGAAGCGGGAGGTCATGCGGTAGGAGCCGGTGGCGGCGAGCGAGGCGAACGCGGCGATCCAGGTGCGCACCTCGTGCGCGGAGCCGCCGCCCTCCTTGGCCATCCACTCCACGGTCCAGTCGTCCACGTCGGTGAGGCGGCCGCTTTCCAGGGTGTCGAGGACGTGGTTGTCCCAGTTGGGGTTGATCGGGACCATCGAGGTCGAGCCCGCCGCGTAGTCGTGCCCGGCCTGGATCACCCGCTGCTCGCCCCGGGCCCGCTGGTCGGGCGTGGGCGGACGGCCCTCGATGAGGGCGTCGGCTACCCGTGGCGGAGCGCCCTCCAGCACCGGTACCGGCGGGTCGTGCGACAGGCCGCCGGAGCCCAGGAAGAGCACCCGCCGGTCCAGTTCAGCGGCGGCCTCGCCGAGCGCGGTCCCCAGGGCGCGGATACGGCCGACCGGGCCGAGCGGTGTGGCGACGCCGTTGACGAAGACGGGGACGACCGGGACGTTGTCGATGCCGCCGAAGAGGACCTCCAGGGGCTGGACGAAACCGTGATCCACGGTCATGCGGGCCGAGACGGTCAGATCGATGCCTCGGTCCAGGACGCCGCGGGCCAGCGTCCGGGCGGCGTCGGTGTCGACCGACACCGGGCCGGCGCTCGAGCCGAAGTCGCCGACCGCGTGCGCGTCCGTGCCCAGGCAGAAGGGGGGCATCTCCTTGTAGAAGAAGCCGTTGTAGTGGTCCGGGGCGTACAGGACGACCAGGTCGGGATCGAAGGCGCGCACGAAGCCGCGTGCCGTCTCGACGGCCTCGTCGACGGAGGCGACCACCTCTGCAGCGGGGTCGTTCTTGCCGATGAGGGGGGAGTGGGACAGCCCTATGGCGGCAGCGTTCACGACGGTTCTCCCTGGGGGCGGATGACGAGCTTCCCGGTGAGCCGCCCGTCGATCATGAGCTGGAAGCCCTTGTGGATCTCGTCCAGCGGCAACGTGCGATGGATCACTGGGCGCACACCGGTGCCGTCCATCAGCTTCAGCAGTCCGACGAGCTCGCTGCGGGTGCAGCCGGTCGAGCCGAGGATGCGCTGCTGGAGGTAGAAGATCCGGGCCAGGTCTGCGGGCGGGTTAGTGCCGCTGGTGGCACCCGCGATCACGATGGTGCCGCCGGGACGCAGGGAGCGCATCGAGTGGGCCCAGGTCGCCTCGCCGACCGTCTCCACCACGACATCCACCCGCTCGGGCAACCGCTCGCCGGTGGGTACGGCCTTGCGCGCACCCCAGGACTCGGCCTGTGCCCGCTTGTCGACGCTGCGGCTGGTGGCATACACCACGGCACCCGCAGCCACCGCCAGCTTGATTGCGGCCGAGGCGACCCCGCCGCCGGCGCCCTGCACCAACACCCGGTCGCCCGCGCGGATCTGTGCCTGGGTGAACAGCATCCGGTACGCCGTCCCCCATGCGACCGGCAGGCAGGCGGCCTCGTCGAAGGTCAGCCAGGACGGCTTGGGGACGAGGTTGCGGGTGGGGACGGACAGGTATTCGGCGAACGCGCCGTTGTGCCGCTCCGACAGCAGGGCACGGCCGGGATCGAGTGTCTCGTCGCCGTCGCCGGCGTCCGGGTCAGCGATCACCGGGTGGACGAGGACCTCGTTGCCGTCCTGGTCGTAGCCCGCGGCGTCGCAGCCGAGGACGATCGGCAGCCGCTCGGGCGGGTGGCCGACCCCGCGCAGCGTCCACAGGTCGTGCATGTTGAGTGAGGACGCCGCGACGCGGACGATTGACCAGCCGGGCCGGGGCTCGGGCTTGGGAACGTCGCCCAGGACCAGCCCGGCCAGCGGGTTGGTCGCGCTCTGGGCGACGGCGGTTGCAGCAAGCATGCGGCCACGCTCCCCCGGCAGTACGGTCCGCGGACAGTCAGCGTGCCGCCGTACGGAACGAGCCGTGGCAGGGATCTGTCGTACTGCTGTTGCCTGTCGCCATGACCTCCACGAACGAACCCCAGGGCGGGGCGCCGACCACGCCGCGCGGAACCCTGCGGCGCCCGGCGGACCTGGCCCGCACCATCGACGTCTCCGGGCTCGTGGACACCGAGGGCGGACTCCTGGACCGGGTGATCTTCACCGACCAGGAGCTGTACCGGCAGGAACTGCGCCGAGTCTTCGCACCGAGCTGGCTGTTCCTCGCGCACACCGACCAGTTCCACAAGCCCGGCGACTTCTTCACCACGTACATGGGTGAGGACCCGGTCATCGTCACCCTCGACCGCGACCGCCGGATCCGGGCCTACCTCAACTCCTGCCGGCACCGCGGCGCCCGTGTCTGCCGAGCCGACGTCGGCACCACCCGCAACTTCACCTGCACCTACCACGGCTGGTCGTACAACCTGGACGGTTCACT
The DNA here is from genome assembly GCF_044459385.1 of Streptomyces sp. NPDC050287. Classification (NCBI taxonomy): domain Bacteria; kingdom Bacillati; phylum Actinomycetota; class Actinomycetes; order Kitasatosporales; family Streptomycetaceae; genus Streptomyces; species Streptomyces sp. NPDC050287. The sequence goes on from NZ_JBITIY010000003.1 coordinate 959,320, forward strand.
GGTCAGCGTGCCCAACCAGGACGGCTACCCGGACTCCTTCCGCACCGAGGACTGGGGCCTGGTGGAAGTGCCGCACGTGCAGACCTACTGCGGGCTGGTCTTCGGCACCTGGAACCCCGACGCGGTGCCGCTGCGCGAGCAGCTCGGCGACATGGCCTGGTACCTGGACGCGATGCTCGACCACGACGAGCACGGCACCGTTGTGGTGGGCGGTGTCCACAAGTGGGTGCTGGAGGGCAACTGGAAGCTGGCGGCCGAGCAGTTCGCCACCGACTGGTACCACGTGAACATGAGCCACGCCTCGGCGCTCATGGTCCTCTCGCCCTCCGGGAAGACGCCCAAGGCCGAGGTCGTGCACCGCACCGGCCGCCAGTACTCCGACGCCAATGGCAACGGCGCCGGCTTCCCGGTCCACCCCAAGAACCGCTTCGACGCGCAGACCGTGCACAAATGGACGGACTATGAAGCTCTGCGCGAACGCCTCGGTGACGCCCGCGTGGAGGGCCCACTGACCAACGGCCACGCCACCGTCTTCCCCAACTTTTCCTATCTGCCGGTCAACGGCTCCATCCGCGTCTGGCACCCCAAGGGACCCGACCGCATGGAGGTGTGGTCCTGGACCATCGTCAACACGTCGATGCCCGAGGAAGTGCGCGAGGCCCAGCGCCTGTACAACCTGCGCACCTTCGGTCCCAGCGGCATCTTCGAGCAGGACGACGGTGAGAACTGGAGCGAGGTGCAGGCCATCTCGCACGGTTTCGTCACCAACAACGTGGCCCTCAACTACCAGATGGGCATGGACTCCGAACGCGAGGACGGCCGCCACCCCGGCACGACCAGCGAGCTGTACAGCGACGCCGCAGGGAGGGCCTTCTACGGGCGCTGGCGCGAACTGATGAACACCCCCGCCTGGCACGAGGAGCACGAAAAATGAGTGACGGCATCCGCGTCGCCGCCCTGGACGACATCCCGCAGGGCGAGGGCATCGCCATCGACAAGGCAATCACCGGAACGGCCGACAACATCGCCCTGCTGCGCGACACCGACGACATCGTCTACGCCCTGGACGACACCTGCACCCACGAGACCGCCTCGCTGGCCGACGGCTGGGTGGAGGACGGCTATGTCGAGTGCCCGCTGCACTCCAGCAAGTTCTGCCTGAAGAACGGCGAGGTCCAGGGGCTGCCCGCGACCAGGAACGTCTCCCCGCACCGCGTCGTGGTGCGGAACGGCGAGGTCTACCTCTTCCCGGGGGAGACGCCGTGAGCAACCGTGTGGTGATCGTGGGCGGTGGCGTCGCCGGGGTCAGCACGGCCAGCGCCCTGCGCGCGGGCGGCTTCGACGGCGACCTCACCCTCGTCGACGCCGGCGAGTTCCCCTACGACCGGCCCCCGCTGTCCAAGGACTTCCTCGCCGGCACCAAGGACATCGGCCAGATCGCTCTCCAGTCCCCGCAGTGGTACGACGAGCAGCGGGTCCGGCTGGTGAACCGGACCACAGTGACCGCCCTGCGGCCCAGCGAGGGGGCCGTCCAACTCGCCGACGGCGGCCTGCTGCCCGCCGACGGTGTCGTGCTCGCCACCGGAGGCGCCGCCGCCCGCCCGCCCATCCCCGGCGCGGGCAGCACTCGCGTCCACGTGCTGCGCACCGCCGACGACGCCGACCGGCTGCGCAAGGCACTCGTGCCCGGCGCCCGTCTGCTGGTCGTCGGCGCCGGCCTGATCGGAGCCGAGACCGCCTCCACCGCCGTACAGCTCGGCTGCGAGGTGTTGCTGGTGGACCCCGTGGCCGCGCCGCTGTCCACCGCGGTCGGCCCGGAGCTGGCCAACTGGCTGCACGCGCAGCACGCCCGCCACGACGTGGCTACTGCACAGGCCACCGTGGAGTCCTTCACCGACCACGCCGACGGCATCGAAGCCCGTTTCGCCGGAGCGGCCGAGCCCCGGCTCTTCGACGCGGTGCTGCTTGGCGTCGGCATGGTGCCGCACACCGAACTCGCCCGCGCAGGAGGGCTGGAGGTGGATCGCGGCATCGTCGTCGGCCCCGACCAGGTCACTTCCAACCCGCACGTGCTCGCGGTCGGCGACCCCGCGCGCACCAGCCTGGACGGCGTCCTCCTGCCACGCACCGAGCACTGGGAGGCGGCCCAGCAGGACGGGGCCCGCGCGGCGGCCACCCTTCTCGGTGCCGAGCCGCCGGCGCCCACCGCACCGTGGTTCTGGTCCGACCGGCATGGCTGCCACCTCGAGAGTGTCGGTCACATGCACGAGGCCGCCGAGAGGGTCGTACGCGGCTCCTTCGACAATCCCAGCTTCTCGGTCTTCGGCCTGCGTGACGGGCACGTGGTCGCTGCTGCGTCGGTGGACGACCCGCAGGCCGTACGGGCGGCACAGCGCATGATCGACCGCCGCCTCCCCGTGGACGCCGCCCGGCTGGCCGACCCGTCCGTGAACCTGCGCGCGCTGCTCCGCGGCTGATGTGCCGCACAGCGGCACGGCGCGTACCGCCCCCGGTCCGAGAAGGGATCGAATGACACCGTGAGCACAACCACTGAGCCGACCCGGTCGCAAGTTGGCGCCCGCGCCGACCGCGACACCCACTTCGAGGTCGAGCAGTTCTACTACGAGGAAGCCGACCTCCTCGACGCCGGCCGCTACACCGACTGGCTCGACCTGCTCGCCGACGACCTCGACTACTGGATGCCCACGCGCACCAACCGCCTGCGCCGCCAGCAGTCCCTGTCCGTCGCGGCACGTGGCGAGGCGGCCTTCTACGACGAGACCAAGGACAGCCTCGCCTGGCGCATCCGCCGCTTCGACTCCGGCATGGCCTGGGCCGAGGACCCGCCGTCGCGCACCCGCCACCTGGTGACCAACGTGATGGTCCGGCACGCCGACCCCGCCGAACACGACGGGGTCGGCGAGAACGATCTGTGGGCGCAATCGGCGTTCCTGGTCTACCGCAACCGCCTGGAGCGCGAGGAGAACGTCTTCGCCGGTTCCCGGACCGACCTTCTGCGCCGTACCACAGGCGGCCGCCTCCAGGTCGCCCGCCGAACCATCCTCCTCGACCAGAACATCCTGCTGGCGAAGAACATCTCGACGTTCTTCTGAGCCGCCGCTCCACTTTGATGGGACACCTCGTGACCGACCTCGACCTCAGGCACCACCGCGTTCCCACCACCCTCGGTGAGATCACCGTGGCCGAAACCGGTGAAGGCCCCGTGCTGGTGATGCTGCACGGCGGCGGGCCCGGCGCCTCCGGCGTCAGCAACTATCACCAGAACCTTCAGGCCCTGGCCCGGAACTTCCGTGTGGTCCTGCCGGACCAGCCGGGCTTCGGCGGCAGCTACCGGCCCACCGAAGAGGACCTGGAGAAGCGGTCGATCACCGAGATCACGGTCGACGCGTTGTACCAGGCACTCGACTCGCTCGGCATCGACACCTTCCACCTGTTGGGCAACAGCCTGGGCGGGGCCGCCGCCATCGCCATGGCCCAGCAGCGCCCCGAGCGGGTGACCGGGCTCGTCCTCATGGCGCCCGGCGGGGGCTGGCTGCCCTTCGGCCCCACGCCCACCGAGGGCCAGAAGGAGATGTTCCGCTACTACAATGGCGGCGGGCCCAGCGAGAAGAAGATGGCCGCGTTCATCCGCACCATGGTCTTCGACCACAGGCAGTTCGGCGAGGACGTTGTCCGCGCCCGCTACGAGGCCTCCCTGGACGAGAGCCACAGCGCCTTCTACCACCACTACAACGCCGCGTTCGCCAAGCGCGGCGGCATGGACCCGCTCTGGCGCGACCTGCACAGGATCAAGGCGCCGACGCTGCTGCTGTGGGGCCGCGACGACCGCACCATCACCCTCGACGGCGCCCAGCTCCTGCTCAAGCACATCCGCGACGTACAACTGCACGTCTTCGGCCGCTGCGGCCACTGGGTACAGATGGAGCGGCAGCGCGAGTTCGAGGAACTGATCACCGGCTTCCTCACGGAGCGATCATGAGTGGCGGCTGGCTGGACGGGTACGCGGCGCTGATCACCGGCGGCGGCTCCGGCATCGGCCGCGCGGTCGCCGAACGCTTCCTCGCCGAGGGCGCCTCCGTCACGATCCTCGGCCGGGACAAGGACCGGCTCGACGACGTCGTACGCCAGGCCGCCGACCCGGAGCGGATCCACACTGTCACGGCCGACGTCCGCGACAGCGAGGCCATGCACGCCGCCGTCGAGCAGACCGTCGAACGCTTCGGCAAACTCGACACACTCGTCACCAACGCGGGCGTCTGGGACTACCAGCGACAGCTCACCCGTCTCACCGGCGGGGAACTGCACACGGCCTTCGACGAGATCTTCTCCGTCAACGTCAAGGGCTACCTCCTGGCCGCCGAGGCCGCCTGGCGCGAGCTGGTGAAGACCCGCGGCAGTATTGTGATGACGTTGTCCAACGCCTCCTTCTACGTGAACGGAGGCGGCCCGCTCTATACCGCCAGCAAGCACGCCTGCCTCGGCCTGATGCGCGAGCTCGCCTACGAGCTGGCCCCCAAAGTCCGTGTCAACGGTGTCGCCTGCGGTGGCATGAACACCGACCTGCGCGGCCCCTCAGCGCTGGCGCTCGCCGACCGCTCGATCTCGGCATCGTTCGCGAAGAAGGCACCGGGCTCCCCGCCGCCGCCCATCCCCCTGCACGACTGCAGCACCGACCCCCGCGACTTCACCGGGCCGTACGTGCTGCTCGCCTCCCGTGCCCAAAGCGGCCCGATCACCGGGCACGCGATCACCGTCGACGGCGGCATCGGCGTACGCGGGTTCGCGACCGCCGCCGGCGGCGACCATCTCTGAAGCTCAACGAGGAGCCGCTCGTGACCACGCTCTCAGCCGTGACCCCGCACCCGGCCAACTCCGGCCTGCGGGTCGACCTGAACCCTGCCGCCGCGGTCGAACGCAACGCCCGCTACCACGGTGACACCGTCGTCATCCGCTACCCCGGGGGTGACCTCACCTACGCCGAACTTGACGACAAGGCTGCCCGCCTGGCCGGAGTCCTCGCCGACGGCGGCGTCGCGGACGGCGACCGGGTCGCCTACCTCGGTCTCAACAGCAGCTCCTTCCTGGTGACGATGCTGGCCGCGTTCCGGCTCGGCGCCGTCTTCGTGCCGGTCAACTTCCGGCTCGCCGAAGCGGAGCTGGAGGCTGTGCTCGACGGCAGCGGAGCCACGGCTCTGATCTGCGAGGAGGGGCACCGGCAGAGCGTCGACAAGGTACGCGGCCGGACGAGCCTCGCCCGCTTCCTTCTCGTGGACGACGACCCGGAAGCCCCGACGACGGGGGCGCCGGGATGGGAGCCCTGGGCGCCACTGCTCGGGGCGGCCCAGCCGGCCGCCGGTGTCCCGGCCAAGGGCGCCAACGATCCCGCGATGCTCATGTTCACCTCCGGAACCACCGGCACGCCCAAGGGCGTCGTCCTGACCCACGGAAACATCTGGTGGAACTCAGTGAACGTGGAGCTGCGCCTGGACACCCGGCGCGGCGACGTCACGTATGCCGCGGCCCCGCTGTTCCACATCGGTGCCCTGAACAGCTTCGTGATGCGCACCCTCGTGCGCGGCGGCACGGTGGTGATCCGGCGGGGCTTCGAGCCACAGACGTGTCTCGACGACCTCGTCACCCACCAGGTGAACTCCATATTCGGGGTGGCCCAGATGTTCTCAGCGCTGGCCCGCGTTCACGGCGTCTTCCAGGCGGACCTCAGCCGACTGCGGTCCGTCGTGGTCGCGGGAGCGCCGGTGCCGCCTTCCCTGATCGAGCTCTACGCCCAGCACGGCATCCTGCTCCAGCAGGCATGGGGACTGACCGAGACCGCTCCTTTCGCCACCCACCTGCCGGCCGAACGCACCCTGGAGAAAACGGGTTCCGCCGGTATACCCATGCCCTTCACTGAAGTCCGCGTCGTCGACGCGGCGACCGGCCTGCCGGTCAAGGCGGGGGAGAGCGGGGAGATCGTCGTCCGCGGCCCGAACGTCACCGCCGGCTACTGGAACAACCCCGAGGCGAACCAGGCGGCCTTCGACGAGGACGGCTGGTTCCACTCGGGCGACATCGGCTACCTCGACGAGGACGGCTACCTCTACATCGTCGACCGCCTCAAGGACATGATCATCAGCGGCGGCGAGAACGTCTACCCCGCCGAGGTCGAGCGCGTCCTGTCCGCCATGCCCGGTGTGGTCGACGTCGCCGTCGTCGGAGTGCCCGACGACCAATGGGGGGAAACCGTGGCGGCGGTGGTGAGCGTGGAGGAGGCCTCGGAGATCACACTGGAGGCTGTGCACGCCTGGGCAGCCGGACGCCTGGCCCGCTACAAGCTGCCGAGACGGCTGACGATCGTGCCCGCCGTCCCCAGAAATGCCTCCGGCAAGCTCGACAAGGCCCACGTCCGACACCTGGCCGGAAGGGACGGCTGACGTGCTCTCGATCCCCGCGCTCCCACAGTTGGACGTCGAAGGCACATGGCAGACGACGAGGGAGTCATGGAGCCGCCTTACGGGCACGTTGCGCCTGCGCCGGCGCGACACCGACGTCCTCGTCCGCGTGGAGCGCTGCGCGGCCGGCCGGCTCCGGGACGCCTATCCCGTCGCGGCCCATGACGTGGAACTCGTCCTGGAGTCGGATCAGCGCGCACAGACGGTACCTGCCCTTCTGCGAACACTGCTGGAAGCCGTTCGAGTAGCTGATCCACGCTGTCGCCGGGTGGTGTACGCGGTGGGGGAGGGAGACCGCGTCGCCCAGCAACACGCGGAGGCGGTCGGCTTCCGGTTCGTCGTCGACGTCGACCTCCAGGACCGGCAGCTGAGCCTTCTGGTCCACGAACCCGAATGGGTCACACGCACCGATACGGACCTGGGTCACCTACCGGGTACGTGATCGGCGGCGGCCCAATGGCGAGCGCGGCGGCAGCGCCGGCGCTGACCTGACCGCGCGAACTCGGCCCGCGCGAATCTGCCCGGCGCGGACCTGGCCGACGCGAATTTGAGCCACGCGGACTTGGCCGGCGCGAACCTGAGCCACGCAGACCTGACCGAGGTCGTTTGGTCAGAGCGAACGCGTTGGCCCGATGTCCTTGGTGAGAGCATGCGGCGGCGCTGTGTGCCGATCGGGGGCGGCAAGTGGCGTATTCAAGGGGCGGGCAACAGTGGGGCGGACCTAGTTTAGGGAACGTGCGCGACGGCTTGTTGCTGTCCGTCAGAGCGATGCTGTCCGCTACAACCAGTAGTTATGCACAGCTGTTCATGGTGCGCGCAAAGGTGTGACGGTCGAGTCGCCGTGTGCCAGCACGTGAACCGTCACCGGACCCGCGACTCCTGTCCCTGGGTATGCAAATCCGTCGCCTCAGGGAGGAACGGGGATACAGCCTGGAAGAACTCGCAGAGCGCAGCGGGCTGAGCTTCCGCGGCCTCATCTATATCGAGCACGGACAGCGCAGCCCCAGCGTTCTTACGCTCTTGGACATCGCTTCAGGGCTCGATGTAGAACCGGGGGAACCCGTCAATCACATCGCCCAGGAAGAATCCGGTAAATCGGCCCCTGGTGGTTCGAGCTGACAATCCGAGGATCGTGATTTCGTCAGACCTGTGGGGTCGTGGCCTGTTCTTGCCGTCTGGCGGTTCGTCCTGAGGCCCGCGCGTGTGGTGTGCAGGCGCCCGTCGAGGCGCCCAGCTCTTGACGCACTGCCGTGCGTGCCGACTGTGGGTGCTTCCCTTTGATCCCTCTTCCGGCCGCGCCAGGGTGATCTGACTGTCGTGCCCTGACACTGGAGGCGGCCGACGTTATTTGACGTGCCCATTTCTAGCAGTGGGGATGTATTTCGTTCGTGGGGCGCAAGTGTTGGGGTCAATCGTATGATGCGTCAAGACCGCGTACGGGTGGGGAACTTGAGGCGGTTGCGACCGCCTGTGTCGTCGAGGGCGCGGGCCTCAGGCTCTCGGGGGCGTAGTTGTACCTGGCTTGTCTGTACGCGGAGAACTTTCGGATCTTCGGTTCGACGCCGAGGAAGGATGGCGACGCGGACGCCAGCTTGTGTCTGGAGTTCGGTCCCGCCACGAATGTCCTCGTCGGCGAGAACGACAGTGGGAAGACGGCCATCATCGATGCGATCCGGCTCTGCTTGCTGACGACAGCGGCGGACTTCTACCGCATCACCCGTGACGACTTCCACGTCGCACCGGACGGACGCGCCAACACCTTCAAGATCACCTGTGGTTTCACGGACCTGACGACGGAAGAACAAGCGGTCTTCCTGGAACTGCTCACTACCGACGACGACGGCAACGTCGCCCTCTACGTCACTGTCAAGGCGGAGTTGATGGACCCGCTGCCTCCGCACCGCGTCTCGGTGACCACGCGCACCGGCCGCGAGGGGCAGGGGCCGGCCCTGGACGGTGCCGCGCGTGAACTGCTGAAGGCCACCTACCTACGTCCGTTGCGGGATGCGGAGGCGGAGCTGCGCTCCGGCCGGGGATCGCGGCTGTCGCAGATCCTTGCCGGCTACCCGGCCATGCGCGCCCAGGGCGAGAACGACTTCGACGAGGAGAGTGACAGCGCCAGCACCCTGGTCGGAATCCTGCGCCGCGCGGAACACCACATCAGCGACAACGATGCGGTGAAGGCGGCCCGGAATGACATCAACACCGGCTACCTGCAGAAGTTCTCCATCGGCTCCGACATCCTGCGCGGCGAGATCGGAGTCGCCGGCGACGCCACCCTGGCCCGTGCGCTGGAGCGGCTGGAGCTGACCTTGTTCGCGGGAACGGGGGAGTGGACCCGGCACGGCCTGGGCTACAACAACGCCTTGTTCATGGCAGCCGAATTGCTCCTGCTCGGAAACAGCGCCTTCGCGCCCCTGCTGCTGATCGAGGAACCCGAAGCCCACCTCCACCCGCAGCTGCAGACCCGCATCATGGACCTGCTGCGGGAACGTGCCGAGGCCGCCCAGACAGCTGGGACGCCTCCGGTCCAGGTCATCCTCACCACGCACAGTCCGAACCTGGCCTCGGCCATCCCGGTGGAACACCTCACCCTGGTCGCCCGCGGATCTACCTTCCGCCTGGCCCCAGGGCTGACCCGGCTCGACGAGGGCGACTACGCCTTTCTCACCCGCTTCCTCGACGTGACCAAGGCCAACCTGTTCTTCGCCCGCAGCGTCGCCATCGTCGAAGGCGACGCCGAAGCCATTCTCCTGCCCGCCCTCGCCCAGGCGGTCGGCCGGTCGTTCAGCGAATGCGGCGTCAGCGTCGTCAACGTCGGCGGCGTCGGTCTCTTCCGCTACAGCCGGATCTTCCAACGCGACGGCGAGCAGATCTCGGTCGCGGTGGCCTGCATCCGGGACCGGGATCTGGTGCCCGCTGGCACCTCGGCAGAGATGCGCAAGGAGCTCAAGTGCTCGGCGGAGATGACCCAACAGCAGATCTCCGAGTACGTTGCCGGGCTGAAGGAAAGGGACAGCGGCCACGTGCGCACCTTCGTCTCCGACCACTGGACCTTGGAGTACGACCTGGCCGCCGCCTCCTGGACCATGGCGACCCTCATGCACCAGGCCGTCCGCGCCGCCGTCGCCTCCAAGACCACCTGGCCCACCGCGGACAAACTCGCCGACCTGGACCGCTTGGCCCAGGAACAGGTCAAGAAGTGGCGCGAGGACGAAGTACCGCTGGAAAAGGCGGCCTTGGACATCTACGAGCCCCTGCGTATGGGCCGGGCCAACAAGCCGATCGCAGCCCAGCACGCCGCACGGCTCCTGCAGACCACGCCCGTGACCGATGAGGACCTGCCGCACTACCTCGTGGCCGCCTTCACGTACCTGTGCAGCGAGGTCTGAGCGATGACACCCCTGTACGCGCCTGACGCCTTCATCAAGGACAAGGTCGAAGCCCTCGCCCAGCAACTTGGCCTCGACCTGCCGCACCAGGAACAGTGGAACTTCATCCAGAGCGCGGAATCCTTGGACCTCCAGGCAGCTCCCGGCTCGGGCAAGACCAGCCTGATCGGCCTCAAGCTGGCCCTCCTGGGTCAGGCATGGGCCTCGCCTACACGCGGCATCTGCGTCCTGTCCCACACCAACACGGCCAAGGACGAGATCACCCACCGCCTCACCGCCACACCGGCGGGACGCCGCCTGCTGCAGTACCCGCACTTCATCGGCACGATCCAGGCCTTCACCAACACCTTCCTCGCCCTGCCGGCCCTGCGCTGCGGGGGCATTGAAGTCCAGACCGTAGACGACGACGCCTACGCGGACGAAGCCCTCCGGCTGCTCGAACGCCACCCCCGGTTCCGGAAACTCAACACCGCACTCGGGCACCGCACGAACGGCCCCGCACTCGTCGCCGAGGCCCGCTACGTCTGCGACGCCGGAGACCTGATCGCGACAGGACCTGACGGCACCCCGCCCTTCAAAGCATCCAGTGACAGTGGCCAACAATTCGCCGCGCTCAAGGAAACGCTCACCGAGCGAGGCATCTTCCGCTACCACGACATGTTCGCCCTCGCCGAGCATCACCTCTTTCATCACCCCCAGCTCGCGCTGGCCGCCGCCCATCGCTTCCCCTTCGTCCTCCTGGACGAAATGCAGGACACCAGCGACCTCCAGCAACGCCTGCTCGACAAGGTCTTCGGCCCGCCGGGCACGGTCGTCCAGCGCGTGGGTGACGTCAACCAGCGCATCTTCGCCGACGCACCGGATGCCGCACAGCCCTCGTCGTTCCCCCTGCCGCACGCCGCCCAACTCCCCGTCAGCCGCAGGTTCGGCAGCAAGATCGCAGCACTCGCCAGCGACCTAACGGTCCACCGCCGCCAACGCATCGACGGCGCCGGCCACGACGGGACCGTCGCCCTCCTGCTCTTCGACGACGACACCGTCGCCGACGTCGTACCGAACTTCGAACGGATGGCAGCGGCCACAGTCCCCCGCCAGCTGCTCCTGGACAACCCACCCCGCGTCCTGGGCGCCCGCCTCACGCGGGGAAGCGCCAAGGCCTTTCCCCAATCCCTCTCCTGCTACGTACCCGGCTTCACCACCACGCCTGCCCAGACAACCGGCAGTCTCATCACGACGACCCGCGCCGCCCAGAATCAGCGGCAATCCGGCGACAACCACGCAGCCGTCACACTCCTGTGGAACGCAATCCGTGACGTAGCCCGACTCGCCAGTTCCGGCAGCCTGCCCCTGCTGAGGCGACTGGACCGAGACCCGGCCACCGTTGGAGGCCGGGCACGCCTGCTCCTGCACGACATGCTGACGAGCCCACTCGACAGCCACGTCGAATGGGCAGTTCTCACTGGCCGGCTTCTGCGGCTCCTGCCCGACCTGACCCAGAGCCCCTTGAAGGGGGTTGCCCGTCTCGCAGATCCCCTTGCCCACATCCCGTACGTCGCCCAGCCAGCACCCGTGCCCGATGCGTCGGCTGACGCGGACCAGGGTGTGGTGGCGTCGGTCGCGGGATCGATCCAGAGCGCCAAGGGCGAAACCCACGCGGCCACACTCATCCTCGAATGCCTGGAACGCAGCGGCAAGAAATACGACGTACACGAGGTCCTCGGACTCCTGAGCCGACAGCAGGACGCCTCCAAGGCCCTGGTCACGATCCAGCGCGCAGCGCAACTCGTCTTCGTGGGCGCCACCCGCCCCACTCACCTGCTCGCCTTCGCCGCGCACCGCACAAGAGCCGAACCGTACGTCGAGGCGATGACGGCCCGCGGCTGGTCTGTCCTCGAGATCCACGCGCGCAATGCGCTCCCCACCGTTTGATTCGGAGCTCAAGCCGTCAGCAAGGTGCGAGTGAAGGCGCTGAGCCCGGTCAGCCGGCGTTGGTCAAGACGGCGGGCCGTGGCCATGGTTGCGGTAGGGCACCTCGTCGGGGTGCAGCTGTAACCGGGCCAGCCGCCAGGCTGTGTCCGGGGACATTTCGTGACCTCTGTTCTTGCGGATGCGGCGCGCGAGCAGGCTCGTGCGCGGGTCCAGTACCCAGCGCAGCAGGCTGAGGTTCACTCCGCTTCCTCAGCGGCCGCGATCTCCTCGGCCAGGTGCCGGTGGCCGAGTGTGGTCATCGCGCTGCGCAGGATTTTCAGGAAGTCCTGCGCGTTGTCTTCCGTGAGCCTGCCGACGAACGTGTGCAGTGTCTGGGCGATGAGCACCCAGCGGGAATGCGGATGCCACTGATGGATCTGCCGAACCAGCTCTTCGGGATCGCTTCCCTCGGGTGGGCCGCCGATGCGGGAGGAGTGTTGGAGCAGCATGTACAGGCGTGCTGCTGCTGGATTCGCGAGGAGTTCCTCGCGCAGGAACTCCACGCGGGCGCGAGCCTGACGGCGGTCCATCTCGTCGAGTTCGAACTCATGCCGGGCGCGTTCTATGAGGCGAGCGCGTTCCGCTGCGTCGTCGTCGACGCGCAGGGTCACGCTGACGTTGAGTAGTTCAATGCCGTCACGATGGAGGGGCAGTTGGTCACGTAGCGCCGCTGCGAGTTCCTGTTCGGCGGCTGCGATGCGGAGCACTGAGTCGCTGGCCAGTTGCTTTTCCACCATGAGCCGTGCGACGCGGCTTGCTGCATGGCGGGCGTCCGGGTTCGTCGGACCATGCGGTGAGTGACGCCATTCAACGCGGATGACTGCATCGAATGACAGGCCTGCATCACGGCTTTCCGGGCGGTCGTGGAAGACGGACGTCCACGTCTGGCGGGCCAGCTCGGAAGGGTTGTCGCGGCGCGTGCGGCGTCGCATCATGCAGGCTCTTCCTCGTTGCCGGCCTCAGTTAGGGTTTGCTGGAAGGTCTCGATGATGCCGTCGTCGAGTAGTTGTGTGAGCTCCGTGTACACGGCGCGGTGGGCCAGCCCGGCAGACGGGAGCTCGATGCGGCCTGCCGATTGCTGGAGGGCGGCGGCCTTGGCCCATTGCCGTGCGATTGCCCGCAGCCGGTCGCGGGGGCTCTCGCCTGGCGTGTCGGCCTGCTCCGGGAGCTTCACCGCTGTGCTCAAGACTTTCAGCACGTCAGCGTGTATGTGGGGATGACTGAGCGCCGCTTCCAGCCACAGACGCACGACTGCCGATGCCTGGCCGTCCTGCTCGACTCCTTCCGTACCTTGAAGGAGTGCTCGCCAGCCGACAATCAGATCGGCGATGGGAGCCGTGAATTCCGCCTCGTCGCTGTGGGGGAGCAGGGCTGGGAGCGTGGGAGCATCGGGGTGTGTCGACTCGGCCAGGGCCCTGAATGCTTCCTGCCCGGCTACCAGCTTGGTCCCACCATCCCTGCACCAGTCGATGACGTAGCCGAATAGCGTCCGGCGCGCGCTGGGATCGCTCCACAGACTGTGCACGGCTCCTTGCAGCGCTCGGCGCACGTCCGGGTCTCCCGAGCCGGCTGCATGGCGCAGCCGCCGCAGCGCCTTGCCGGTGTGGAGGACCCCGAACTCCCCGGCGCACACCTGCACGGTGGCCAGCTGTTGGGCGGCGTTGCCTGTCCTGGCCCACTGCAGGAGCATTTCGTGGATGTAGGAGGCGCTGGCCGTCTGTAGACAGGCTGACGTGAGGAGTTCCACGGCCGATGGCCACAGCGGGGTGTTGTGCCAGCACCAGACCAGCTGGCGCAGTGGTTCTTGTCGACGATGACGTACCGCCCACCGCAGAGCGAAGCTCCCGATGCGCTCGGCCATCGTCTGCCGCTCTGCATCAGTGAGCGTTTCGAGCGCGGCCTTGGGCTTCTTCAAGGGGGCGTCCGCCAGCCACTCCAGGAACTTCACCCGAGACAGGGGCCGATCGACCCAGAAGTACTCCAGTGCCGCGTCGTCCCACTCGGGGCGGTTGAAGGTGACGGTGTCGTCGGCCAGCAGTTCGGCATTGATCGAGTCGACCATCTCGATGACGCCGGGTTCCTGCTGTCCCCTCAGGGATGGGTCACCGTCCCCGAAGACGGATGCCAGGTCGGCCGTGCTGGCGTAGACGTGCGCAACGGATGCTCCGCGCAAGGTGGCGCAGGCCAGCAGGAAGTTGCGCTGGAAGCTGGTACGGCCGGACTCCTTGTGCCAAGCCAGAAGCTGGGGACGCCAGTTGTTGCGGGCCGCGATGACGCTGAGAACCTGCCGGTCGAACGGTGTGTCACCGCCGCTCTTCCGTTTACGTGCCAGCGCCTCCAGGTTGGGCAGGTTGCTGTCGTTGGCATGGTGCGCATCCAGAATGAGACTGACGATCTCCAGGGCCTCCACCGGTGGCTGACCATTCAGCAAGGCGATGATGTCGTCATCGGTCAACCATCGGTCGAACGGCAGATCAGGTGGACCTTCCGCGCCCAGCCACTTGCGAGCGATTTCCAAGGGCGAGGGCACCCCCAGGGAGGGTTTGATGCCGTCAGGTGCACCACCGCCCACGCGGCGCCACTGCTCCGGTGTGCTCAGCACCACGAGCCGGGCACTGCGACGTTTCAGCGTGTACTGCAATCGCTCGATCGTTGCACCGAACGTGTCGGCTATCTCGAATCCTTCCTCATCAGGAGGGAGTTCGAGCAGGTAGCCGCGGTTCTCCGCCTGCGGCAGGCGGCGCAAGGGGAACTCCAGACCACCGCCGAAGCTGAGCGGTCCCACGCGCACGGCCGGGAATTCATGACGCAATTGCGCGAGGAGCGCGCACGCATTGGTCGTGCGCCCCGTGCTCGGCTTCTGGGCGAGTACCACGACAGATCCGGGGTTCTTCCACCGCTGATAGATGTCGTCGAACGAGTCACCTCCCTGCGGGTGCACGTAAACGGTGCGGAGCGCATTGAGGTAGGTGTCCGAAAACTCATTGTGATCAAGTGGGTTTTCGAAACTCGCCGTGACTTTCAGGGCGTTCATTTCGCCCAGGTTGAGCAGGGCCATCTGCCGGAGACGCTTAACCGCCTCCGTGTCCAGAAGGTATTTGAGGCGCTCCTGCAGCTCCTCATCCAGTTGCTCATCCGCGTCCGGCGGTACGCTGTCCGGCGTCTGCGATGTGTCCGTGGATTTGAAAGAGCTGGTCTCGCCCCAGCGCGGGCCTTCGGACCGCTGGCCGTTCTCGTGAGGTGGCCTCAGCCCGTAGTCCTGCTGATCGTTCACCCGTACCCCCGTGGTGTGTCGCCCGGAATCCCAGTCAGACTGCGAGAGCTATCCGAGCGTGCCGTCGATTTCGAGTGCAGTGACCTCGCCGCCTTGGCGCACAACTCGGGTCCGCTGTTCGATGTCGGCTGACGCTTCGGCGGTCACCTGTCCCACCTTGACTGCCCGGGCCACCCCGTCTGCCTCGACTTCGTCAAGGATCTGCCTGACTCTCACGCCCGGTGCAGAACGCCGTTCGCCCGTGAAGGACAGAGGCTGCCCGTAGATCGCCTCCAGGTCGTCGCGCAGTTCACTCATCGTTTGCAGCAGGTGCTCGTCATCGCGTCGAATCAGAGCGGGGTTGCGGTGGTAGACGGCCAATTCCCGGGCCACAGCTTCCAGCCGGCGAATCCGCTGCTCGGTCAGCTCCTCGTCGTGAATGAGCAGGGGAGCTTCCGGTTCAACCAGGACTGGGCAGGTGGCCGGCTCGGTCGTGGCCGCGGTGTCATTTCCGCTACGGCGGTCGAGCACAGCACCGAGACGGCCAAAGAGAAAGGTGAATATCTGAGGCATGGCTGACGTGGCCACTGTCGCGAGCGACAGCTGATCTCCCATTGAATCCCCCGAACGGTGAACTTAGGTCACGGCAAGGCCGCAAGATCCCACAAGGCTACGAGCGTCCAGGAGGCGGAGATAAAGGCGTATTCCCGCCAAACATGCAGCTGCCATATTCGGTCAGGCGAATTCGTTCCCCCGGAGGTGGCATTTAATTCGCACGGGTGTTCCCGATTTGTGGCGGGAGTCAAGTACTGAGTCACCTGAGGTTGAAACTCCCCGACGGCGGCACTTCCCGTGGGTGCACTTCGGGAATCGGAACATGGGCGACAACGGTGCAAGTGGTCCTGAATGAATGGCGCAAAGGGTGCATGGTAGGCGCCGACTTACAGGATGTCGGTCATGGGCATGAGAGATCGGGATCGGGCGGGTAGCCCTTTGCCCGGAGCCAGGTATCGAGGGCCAGGGCGACGATGTCTCCGTGGGCGATGTCGGTCTCGGCGTTGTAGCGGCGGATGCGTCGCTGGAGGTGGAGGACATCGGGGACGGCGTAGTTGAGTTGTCCGCGTTTGGTATGCCGGTTGCTGATGATGTCGAGCGTGTCCGGGTGGGGCGTGAGAGCGTCGTCGCTTGGCTGGAACTCGGTGTCGAGAGCGTCGGCGATTTCACGTAGTAGGCGTGCGTGACGGGAGTGATTGGGCACGAGAGCTGCTCCGGTTGATCCTCCTAGGCGGATAGCTATCCGCCTATTGGGCTATTGGAATAGTCGGCAGGGAAGGTGGCCGCGCCCTGGCGTGGATGCGGCCACCTTGCGCGCTGCGGTCGTGTTCAGAAGCCGCGGGCGGTAAGCCACTCATCCAGCGCGACCGAGACAATGTCGCCTATGGGCAGGTGATCGAGTTCGTTGTCCAGCGCGAAGCGCTTGATCCGCTTCTTGAGCTTCAGTGCAGCGGGGACCGACGAGTCGAGGCTCTCGCGCGCGATGATGCGCTGGTTGAGAACGACGGCGGCGTCGGGAACGTCCGAGGGGCGACCGGGCCCGTGCGCATACGGCGTACCCTCGCTGGGCGCCTCCTGCGATCGAGCGTTCTGTTCCTGGTATCCCGGGCCCTCGGTCCTCACAGGGAACGTCGTGCCGCCTGCTATTGGAGGAGCTGCTGGGCGAATGGCCACCTCGGCAGCCGGGACCACAGGCGGGGCCTGCCGCTCCACCGGCTCGCCAGCGGCCCCGGCCCCCGCTTCTGGGGCGACGACGGCCGGGCGAACCGGCTGACTCGTGGCCGGCTCCGGCACGGGGCCGCTCCGCGTGACCTCAACCGTCGGCTGGGCAGAGAGCTCCGCCACTTCCGGGGCCGTCTCGGTCCGGCCGGGACGGCTGTCGCCCAGGGCGGCGGCCTCTTCAGCAGCGAACTGCTCGGGGGTGAGCTCAGCGGCCGGGGGAGGAGGCGGGGCCGCATTCCTGGCCCCGCCCAGCGTGCGACCGGCGCGGCGGGCTGGAGGCTTCGGCCTCTCGTTCTTGTCGCTCATGCCTCGGTCAGCTCCTTCATCAGGTTGGCGTACTCGCTCAGCTCGGTGGGGATCTCGCCGAAGGCCTCCATGTAGTGCACCCAGGAATGGATGACGGTCTCGGCGAGCGGGAACGGCTCGTCGCGGTCCGGGCCGATGCCCTCACCCTCGGCGGGATCCAGGAGCCTGTCCTTTGCGTTGCGGGGCAGGCTGGTGCGGTCGTCGGCCTTGACCAGCACGACGTGGGCGGTGACGCCGCGGTCGTTGCGGGCCGCGGCGCGCTCGGCCTCGTCGAAGGTGGCCACGAGCTTCCGGCGCTCGATCTTGGTGGGGGCGACCGGCACGAGCAGCAGGTTCGCCTCGGTAACAGCCTCGTGGAACAGCTTCGCGCTCCCGCCGCCAGCGTCGACCACGATCGCGCCGAACTCGGCACGCTTCTCACGGATGTACTCGGCGATGTCATCGAACGGGTACCGCTCGACCACCAGGTGCTCTGGGATCTCGAAGCCCTCGGCCTGGGCGACCTTGAACCAGTCATAGGCGGACTGGCTGGTTGCATCCGCGTCCAGGAGCAGCGTCGGCAGGCCCAGAACGACGGCGTAGTAGAGGGCGATGAACCAGGCGGAGGTCGTCTTGCCGGTGCCGCCCTTGAGCATGCCGACAACGATGACGAAGGCGTCCCAGGCGCTCGCTGTGGCCGCAGCCAGGGTCTTGTGACGGGTGTTCTCGTTCACGTGTGCTTGATCTCCTAGATAGGGAAGGGGAGTTGTCTTGTGAGGGGTCTGTCGGGAGGCGCCCGCGCCGCACAGATGCGGCCGGGATGGGCTACGGGTAACTTCCGCATCTGATCGGCGCGATGGGAGCGGTCGAGGGCTCTGTCTGGTGCGGTCATGGCCGCTGCCCGTCGTGGCGAGTGGGGCCATGTCGGTGCTGCGGCCGCATGGGAGTGCCTGCCTGGTGCAGGAGCCGGTAGACCGTGGCCACGGAGTAGTTGCACTCCTTGGCAAGCTCCGGGACCGTGGCTCCAGCCTCGTATCGCGCCCGCAGAGACAGCGCGAGTTTCTGCCGCTCGGCGGCCCGCCCTGCGGTGCGCATTCGCAGTGTCTGCTGCGTGGTGCGCACGGTGCCGCCGGCCTCGATCAGCAGGCGTCGGGCAGCACGCCTTGTCTCTCCCGCGGCTGCGGCGAGTTCAGTGAGGGTGGAGCCGTGCTTCTCGTACAGGGTGCGAAGCCGGGCGGCGAGACGCTGGCGTGCCTCTGGGTCCTGGCGCATCCTGCGGGTCTGCCACGAGGTGCGCATCACGGTCCCGGCGCCGTGCAGCCGGTTGAGGACCGTGCCGTACGACAAGCCGCTCGCGGTGACGAGGTCGTCGACCGTCGCACCGGACTCGTACTGCTCGCGCAAGGCCTCCGGGGTCATACGTTGCCCCTCGGCGGAGGTGGTCGGAGGGTGTTGTGCGGTCATGCGGCGGACTCCCATTCGCTGAGGGCTTCGGCATGGGCGGCGGCCAACTCGTCGTAACTGCGCTGATCAGCCGGGGTGATGAGGATCAGGCGGCCGTCGGTGGCGACCCGCCAGTCGGGGATCGTGTGGCCGGTGACCGGATCGAGGACAGACCCGCCGGGGGCGTGCCAGGCGGAGGGGATCTCGTCGGGACGCGGCGCGGGGATCAGGACCTGGCGGCCGTCGCGGACGATCACCACGGCCTTGCTGCGGTGGTCCGTAAGCCGATCCAACGCCTCCCGGTACGCGGCGCGTTGGGCAGCGTGCAAGGCCTTGCGCTGGGTGGCGAGACCTGTGGTGCCGTACCGCTCGGCCACCGTGTCCCAGCCCTGTGCCGGCACGGTGTCGAGCCTGGTAGCAGGGGGAGTGGGGTGGAGGTTGCTGCCGAGGCCCTCCAGTGCATGCGGTGCGAGGGCCCAGGTCTCCCCGGTGTGCTGCACGAGGCCGTGGCTGGTCAGGCGTCGCAGGGTCCGATAGGTGGTGGCGCGGGAGACCGATGAGGTACTGACGAGCTCAGCAACTGTCTGGTGGGTGCGCTGGTGCAGAGCGCTGATGAGCATGAGGGCGGAGCTGCCGAGGCCGTGGTGGGCGAAGGCGTCGTGGCCCATCAGCCGGCCGATGACGGTGGAGTCGATGTCGGCCGCCGCGCCGGTCTCAGGGGTGGGCCACTCCTCAAGTGCCGGGTCGGGGGGGAACTGAGTGGTCCGGAAACGAGACGGCGGAGCGTTGAGGTACCAGGTGGAGCCCTCCCGGCCGTGGCCGACTCGCAGACGGCGCAGCCAGCCATGCGGCTTGAGGACCGTTTCGTAGACAGCCCGCAGCGTCGTGCGGGAGATGCCTGCCTCTTCGGCGGTCTGCCGTTCACTGGCGTGGTGCAGTAGACCGCCCGCGATCTCGGCGAAGTTCAGGTGTGCCCGCAGCACCCGCAGCGCGGTCCGTCCCCGCTCCCCGCGCCAGGGCGTGGTCTCGATGCGGTCGCGCAGCGCGGCGAGCACCTCGTACGCGTCGTGCCGGGATCCCAACGCCCTGGTGGTGCTGACCGCTTCCGAGGCGCTGGCCCACACCCGGTGGATGTAGTCCAGGGCGCGTGACTGCCCGGAGCGCAGCGCGATGTTCCGGGTGTGCCGGCCGCCGTCGTGCTCGGGGTGCAGCAGGAGCTGCGTCAGCTGGTCGACGGTTCCGCCAGCACGGGCCACGTGGCAGGCGATGGCCGCGGTGATCCGGTGACCGTGCTCGGCCGTACCCTGGCGGTCTGGACGCAGCGACACGGTCCGGCCGTCGGAGGCGAGCCTGCTGTAACTGCCGGTGGCGTAGCGGCCGGTGAGGTCTCCGAGCAGAATGAGATCGGTCGCGGCCGACGGAAGTTGGGCGGGGCTGAGAATTCCGCGGAATTGGGTGAAGTGTTGTTGAGAGAGGGCTTGATGGGTGCTGTTTGGCACGGTGGGGTCGTCTCGCAAAGACGTGGACGCCACCCAGGCCCGCTAAAACCACGGGTGGTGTCCGGAACCGACCTCCATCGGCGCCAGCAAGGTCTCCAGAATGGCCGTCCTGGAGGCCCTCGTTTGCCTGGCCCCGAGCGGAGGCAGGCGTCCCCCTCGCAGCTCGACCGAGGTCGAAACAGAGCCCCGCCAGAGTGGTCCACTCTTGATCCACACCGGCCAACTCAGGTCCCTCAGAGACCAGTTGCAGAGGCTGATGCCTCTGACTGCCTCCGAGCGACCCGGGTCGAATCGGGGTCGAATCAGAGCGATTTCCTCTGACTGCCTCAGATCGCCTCTGCAACCCGTCCTAGCAGGTCACAGCCTCATCGCCCCCGCACAAGCGCAGGTCAGAAAGGTGCGCTAGCTGTACCACTGGTTCCTGGCGAAGGCGGTCATGTGGGGCATGGGGTTCCCGTCCCTTTCGGCGGGGCCTCGTCGCCCCGCTTGCCGTGGTTGGAATCAGGGTCGTGAAGGTTGCGTCGGCTCGGCAAGGCGGCTTCTGTCAGGCGGAAGAACTTCTGTAAAGCGGCTGGTCAGAGCCTTGCTCTGTTCAACCCCTAGTCGCCAGAGTGGAGTGCCGCGTGGTGCGGCCATTCGGTTCGCGCTCGGGGGAGCCGTAGGCGGCGACGGCGAGTGCTACTACTCACTGCGCGGCATCAATCGCCCGAAAATGTCCGCTTAGTTTAAATTGTGGAACTCCTCTGTCGGCGGATGCTCGGTACAGCGGCAAGAATCAGCATCACTGCAGGTCAACTACTGTTCGTTGTGGCTTCTGGGGCCCTCGGGTCGAATCCGGGTCGAATCCGCACCCTTTTAGGTTGTCGAGCGTGTTGCCGCTGGGCAGGGTGGTGTGAGCTTGCGCGCTGGTTCGCCTTGCGGATGAGGTTGGCGCGGCGAACAGTCGGGCCGATGAGGCGCTGAGTGGCGGTGGTCGGCTGTCAGGGCGGGGGCCCGCCAGGGGATTCTTCGCTGCTCGTGGTGCGATCATGGCCTGCCATTTCGGCGGATGTGCGACGTCGTTCAGGCCGACGGGCCGGGCAGCCACAGGTCGGGTCCGAAGACCTCGTACCGGACGCGCCTGGCCGGAACGCCGGTACGCAGCAGCTGTCCGCGCACCTCGCGCATGAACGGCAGCGGGCCGCACAGGAACACGATGGCGTCGTCGGGCAGTTCGATGCCGTCCAGGTTCATCAGGCCGGTACGGGCCTCGGGTTCTTCCGTGCCCGGCTGCTCGTACCAGAACAGGGTGCGGGCGTCCGGCAGTTGGTCTGCGAGCCGGCGGGTCTCGGTGCGCAGGGCATGGTCGGCGGGGGAGCGGTCGGCGTGCAGGACGAGGACCGGGCGGGATGAGGCGAGGGCGGCGAGGTGGGCCAGGATGCCGGTCATGGGGGTGCAGCCGATGCCCGCGGAGACCAGCACGACCGGGGTGGTGGTGTCGGCAGGGTCGTCGAGGAAGACGTCGCCGAAGGGCGCGGACAGCGTCAGTTCGTCTGCCGGGGCGTACCTGGGCGTGGAGAAGGTTCGAGACTTCGCCGTCCGGCTCACCGGCCGCACCCGTCACCCGCTTCACGGTGATCCGCCGCAGTTCCGCTCCCGGATCGGAGGACAGGCTGTACTGGCGCAGTTGGTGCACACCGTCGGCCATCAGGGCGCGCACGCTCACGTACTGGCCGGCCCGTGCAGGAGGGGCTGGTTCGCCGTCGGCCGGGCGCAGCAGGATGGACACGGTGTCAGCGGTCTCGGTGCGGCGCTCGACGACCGTCCACTGCCGCCAGATGCGGCCGGGCTCGATGCCTGCGTCCTGGTAGAGGCGGGCCTCACGGCCGATCAGGGCACCGGCCATCAGCCAGTACACCTCGTCCCAGGCGGCCGCCACTTCAGGGGTGACCGCCTCGCCCAGTACCTCGGCTATCGCGCCGAACAGGTACTTGTGCACGATCGTGTACTGGTCGTCGGTGACGCCGACCGCGGCGTGTTTGTGCGCGATGCGGTCCAGCAGGGCGTCCGGGCGGGTGTCGGGGTCGTCGAGGAGTGCGGTCGCGAATCCGGCGATCGAACCGGCGAGGGCGCGGCGTTGGGCCCCGCTGGCCTGGTTACCCCGGTTGAACATACCGTCGAGCAGCTCCGGCCGGTCGCGGAACATCGCGCCGTAGAAGCGTGTCGTGATCTCGTCGAGCGCTCCGGCCACGGCGGGCAGGGTGGCACGGATCACGGCGGCGGATTCTGCGGACAGCATGGAGCCTCCCGGGCAGTGGGACGAGGTGAGAAGTGCGCCGCATCGCATCGGGCGGCATCTTCTGTGTAGCAGGCACCGGACCATGTTTCGGCGCTGTTTCGCGGCGTTGGGCGAAGAGGGGCCGAAGGGCCCCATCGATTCGGGAACATCGGCCCCCACGACGCGCTTCGCCACAGGACCACACGGCCTGGGGGCGACCTCCCGACGGCCCTGTCCTGTACAACTACCGGGGTGAGCGCCGACTGCGGCGCCCTTCTCAGGCAGCTCGCAAGCGGCGGGCTGCGGTGCCTGGCGCCCTGGGCGGTCTACTGGTCGCGGCACCACTTGCGGTACGCGGCCACGGCCGTCGGCAGGGTGGGGAAGATCCGCTCGCTGCCGACGGTGTCCGTGAGGCCGTACGCCGTCAGGTCGTCCAGCAGGTCCTGCTTGACCCGGGCGAGAGTGAAGACGACCCCGCGCTCGGTGAGTTCGCGGCGGAGTTCGTCGACGGCGTCCAGAGCGGTGATGTCGACCTCGACGTTGGCCTCGGTGTTGAGAACGAACCAGCGGACCGGACTGGTCTGTTCGTCGACGGCGGCCAACGCCCGGCGGCGGAAGTTCTCCGCGTTGGCGAAGAAAAGTGGGGAGTCGTAGCGGTAGACCAGAAGGCCTGGGATGGTGCTGGCCTGGGGGTAGTCGTCGATGTCGTGCATGCCGGCAATGCCGGGCACCAGCCCCTCGACGGCGTCGTGGGGTCGGGCCACCCGGGTGAGCAGTTCAGCCACGGACAGGCCGACGGCGACCAGTACGCCGTACAGGATGTCCAGGGCCAGGACCCCGGCCAGGCAGCCCAGCGCCAACAGGAGTTCCCGGCGGCGGAAGGACGCCAGTCGCCAAAAGCCCGTCACATCGATCAGGCGGACGGCGGCGTACACCACGAGCGCCCCGAGGACGGCCGACGGGGTGCGGGCCAGCAGGGGACTGAGGAAGAGCAGGACTGCCAGGACCACCGCCCCGGCGATAAGCGAGTACATCTGGCTGCGGGCGCCGGCGGACGAGGCGAGCGCGGTGCGGCTTGCGCTGCTGCTCACCGGGAAGCCGTGCAGCGCACCGGCGCCGAGGTTGGCCGCGCCCAGGGCCAGGAACTCCTGGTTGGCGTCGAGTCCCGGGCCCTCGTCGTCGCGCCGGGTGAAGGCCCGGGCGGTGAGGACGAAGTCGGTGTAGCCGACGAGGAGGACGCCCAGGGCGGGGAGGACGAGGTGTGGCAGGTCGGTCAGGTCCGGCACGGCCGCGCCGGGCAGGCCCGACGGGACGTCGCCGATCACCTTGAGGCCGTACCGGTCGTCGAGGTCGAAGACGGCCACGGCCGCGGTGCCGAACACGACGGCGAGCAGAGGGCCGGGGGCCGAGCGGAAGAAGTGCGCCATCGTGAAGAGGATCCCGAGTGCCACGGCGGCGAACAACACCGTGGGCAGGTGGAGCCGCGACAGGTGCCTTGCGAAGGACCAGAGTTGGGGGAAGAAAGCGGAGCCTGAGGTGCGGATGCCGGTGAGTTTGGGCAACTGGTCCACGATCATGATCAGTGCCACGCCTGCCAGGTAGCCGATCAGGACGGGCCGGGAGAGCAGGTCGGCGACGAAGCCGAGCCGCACCGCCCACGCCGCCACGCAGAGGACGCCGACCGTGATCGCGAGCGTGGCCGCCAGGGTCGCGTACCGGGCCGGATCACCGGCCGCCAGCGGACCGACGACCGTTGCGGTCATCAGCGCGGTCGTGGACTCGGGGCCGACCGAGAGCAGCCGGGAGGAGCCGAGCAGCGCGTACAGGCCGAGGGCGGGCAGGATGGCCCACAGCCCGGTGACCGGCGGCAGGCCGGCCACGCCCGCGTACGCCATCACCTGCGGGACGAGATAGGCGGCGACGGTCACCCCGGCCAGTACGTCACTCTTCAGCCACGAGTGCTGGTAGGCGAGCAGTGTCCCGAGCCCGGGCATCTTCCGGCGCCATCGTGGAGCAGGGCGGCCCGAGTTCTGGGACATGATCCTCCTTCTGCCGAAGGATCAGGATCCTCCGGGTCCTGGGCCCCCGGCAGATGCCGAACGGCCCGCGAGGACATCGTCTCCGGGTTCGGCCGTGGTCGACGAGCCGGGCAGCGACGATGCCCCGCTCCCGGGGTGAGGTGCTCGGCACCGACATGGTGGGGCTGCGCGCGACGCTCCGGCGCTGGCAGCAATCGCGGGCACTGCGACACGGGGGGCCTCTCAGCCCATGGGGCCCATCGGCCCTCGACGGGGACCTTGCGGCCTCTGCTCTGTCTCCCTCCCCGCCCACATCCTGGAATCAGAACCCCGATGCAGGAGGTGGACAGTATGTCCCGCAACGTCACCGTGGGCCTCGACGGCTCGTCCGAGAGCCGTGCGGCCGCCGAATGGGCGGCCCGCGAGGCGAAGTTGCGCGGCCTGCCGCTGCGGTTGATGCACGTCTGGGAGCCCGTCCCGGAGCCCATGGCACAGGCCCCGCTGCTCGGTGCCGAGACTCAGCAGCCCTGGAGCGAGCGCATCCCGCGCGAGGCGGCTGAAGGGCTCCGTCTGCGTCACCCCGGCGTGGACGTGACCGCGGACCAGATCGGCGGCCGTCCCGGCGAGGTGCTGACGCGCGCGGCCCGGGATGCCGAGCTGCTCGTCATCGGCGCCCGCCGACGCGAGGGACGTCTCGGGCTCCAGCTCGGCGGTGTCGCCCACGCGGCCCTGCACTACTCGGCCTGCCCGGTCGCCGTCGTGCCGGAACGGGTGTGAGACAGGTACTGGCTGTTCCAGAGGCTCTCGCCGGGTGGTCGGGGACGTAGGTCCGCAGACCGCGCGGCGGGCGATGGCAGCCGGTCGACGGCGGCCGCTGGGGAAGTTTCAGCACCGGCGGCGGCACCTCCTGGCAGGGCACGGAGTTCAACAGGTGGGCGCTCATGTTCAGTCGGGCCCGGCGCTTGTCGTCGCTCTCGACGATGTACCAGGGCGCCTCCGGGATTCGGCGTGCACGAGCATCTCGTCCTTGGCCCGGGCAGGCCTCCCGGCGGGTGAGTGACTCAAGGTCCATCGGCGAGACCGCGTCCCGGATGCCGCCGCTGAGCGTCACCGCGTCCGGTACCGCCACGCGTGCGGATGACGCCGGAGCGGGAAGGAGGTACGACACCACCTCGTGGTGGACTTCCTCGGCGATTTCCTCGTCGTCGCGCAGGGACACTCTCAGCAGGTCGGCTCGGCTGACAACGCCCTGCAGCATGCCCGGCTCGTCGACGACCGGAAGCCGTTTCACCTTGGCGCGTGCCATGGTGCGCGCGGCCTGGGCGAGGGTCGCGTCCGCCTGGACGGTGAGGGCCGGCGAGGTCATCAGTTCCCCGGCGGTCGCCGCACCGGCCTTGGCGAGGTGGGACAGGCGTCGCAGTTTGGTGATGGGGGTCCCCCGGTCGAGCGAAGTCGAGACGGGGGGAGGTCGGGGTCGCCGTCGCGGAACTCCTCCTTGGGCAGCAGGTCGGCCTCGGAGACGATCCCGACGACACGGCCCTCACCTTCCAGGACGGGCAGGGCGCTGACCTTCCAGTCCTCCATCATCCGCACGATCTCCTTGAAGGCGGCCTCGCGGCCGATGGCGGCGACCGTCTCACTCATGACGTCGCTCACGATGCGCGGGGTGCCGTGCGTGATCTCTCTTGGTGACTGTCGCTTCGGCTCACAGGGATGGTCACAGGAGGCTGCCGCTGCCGTAGGGCGCGTACAGGTCCAGCAGTCGGGTGCGGGCGGAGCGCAGGCGGTGGGCGAGGACGTCGCCGACCCACTGGGTGACACTCTGGCCGAGTGCGGGGTCGTCCTGGCACAGCGAACGGATCGCGGTGGCGTCGAACTCATACGCCCGCACGGGGCTGGTCGCCTGGGCACCCAGGTGCCAGGCGTGCGGGGCGAACAGCCAGGACCAGCCGATGAGTTCGTTGTGTCCGAGGGTCTCGATAACGGCCGCGCGGCGGCCGGGCACGTGCATGTCGAGGGCGACGGTGCCGGTGCGGATGATCCAGAACCGGTCGGCGTGGGCCCCCTCCTCGAAGAGACGAGTGCCTTGGGGGAACGACACCTCTCGGGCGAAGCGCATCAGCCGATGCCGGTGCTCGGCGGGCAGCGCCCGCAGCATGCCGGCCGTGGGCGGAGCGTTCATGATGGGCCTCCGATCAGGGCGTCTGTACCTGCTACGTCCAGCGTGTGCCTGTGCCTGGGGCCGGGCGATGGGCCACCCGGCCCCATTGGTCGGGCCGCTCGGTGCCCCGTGACGGCCCAGGAAGCCCCGTGCGCTGGGACGCGCACGGCGGTTCGATGAAGACGACAGGGAAACCCCTGGAAGGGGTGTGCATCGTGGGTACATCACTGACGCCGGAGTTCTGGAGGCTGTTCGCCATTCTCCTGGTGATCTCCGCGGCGGTCACCTTCGTGCTCAGCGCCGCGCTCGACGCGCTGGCGCTACGAGTGCAGCGACGACGGGTCCGCGGCCGGACGGGGCTCACGCGGACGACCGGAGGGTCGCGTTGGCCGGACAGGCGTCTGGTCCACCGCTGAGGTCACGGAAGTGCGCGGAACGTGGCTCAGCGGGGCTGGAGCGGAGCCGAAAGGCTTGACGAGGGGGGGCTGTACGGCACCTGCCCACACAGTCGTTCCCGCCCCACGCTCGAACCGGACGAGCAATCAGGCTCGGCTCGGGACGAAGGAGGCAAACAGCATGCTTCGCCACGTCACCGCGGGTGTCGACGGTTCCACCGAGAGTCTCGCGGCCGCTCACTGGGCGGCCCGGGAAGCGCTGCGTCGCGGAGCCTCCTTGAGGCTGGTGCACGCGTGGAAGTGGCACCCCCGTCCGCCCTCCTCCGTACCGGCGGACCTCAGCGAGCGCGAGTGGGCCCAGCAGACTCTGGACCGAGCCGTCGGCAGTGTTCGTGCCGCGCATCCCGGTCTGCGGATCGTCGACCGGCTGGTGGCCGACTCCGCGGTGGCCGCCCTGCTCGTGGCGGCGGCGGAGGCAGAGCTTGTGGTGCTCGGTTCCCGCGGGCTCAGCGGTGTCGCCGGCGTCGTGGTCGGCTCCGTGTCCCAGCGGGTCGTCGCCGGGTCCGAGCGCCCGGTGGTGCTTGTCCGCTCGGGCGAGGCCTCCGCCGACGAACACCTTCCGGTGTCCGACGGGGTCTCGCCGGAGGAGATTCCCGAGGTCCCCTACCGCGATGTCGTCCTCGGGCTGGACACCCGGCGTCCCTGTGACGAACTGATCGAGTTCGCCTTCGAGGCCGCTCACCGCTACGGCGCCGGTCTGCACGTGATCCATGCCTTCAACCTGCCGTCGGCCGATGGTGCGGACCTTCACGCGGTCACAGGATCCGGGCCGGAGATTCTCGCGGCACAGGAACGCGTCGTCGTCGCGACGCTGCGTCCGTGGTGCGAGAAGTTCCCGGACGTCTCCGTGACCGAGACCGTGTCCGAGGGAAGGGCGGCCGCCGCAGTGGTGCGGGCGTCGTCCGGGGCCTCCCTCGTGGTCGTGGGGCGCCGGACACTAGGCGGCCACCTCGGCACGCACATCGGCCCCGTGACGCACGCGGCGCTGCACCATGTCGCCTGCCCCGTCGCAGTCGTACCGCATGCCTGAACCGGCTCTCCCTGTCCTCCCGGCGAGTGCCGTCGCCCGACGACCACGGCACTCGCCCGGACTGGGACTGCTCCCACGGCCTCGACGGGCTGGAGGTGGACCAACTTGATTCTTCCCCCGCCACCACGACCGCCTTCGACGAGGCGGAGAACCGGCTGCACGCCGTCGAGGCCGTGCTGGTCGTCACTCTGGAGGACTGAACCGTGCGCATCATCATCTCCCTCGGCGGCAACGCGCTGCTGCGTCGGGGTGATCCCCCCGACGCAGCCGTGCGGCAGGCGAACGTCGACCGGGTGGCCACCGCCGTCGCCGCACTCGCTCTCGAACACGAGGTCGTCATCACCCATGGCAACGAGCCGCAGATCGGCCTGCTCGCCATGGAGAGCGCGGCCGACCCGGTCCTGACCTCCCCCTGTCCGCTGGACCTGCTGGGCGCCCAGACCGAGGGCCTGATCGGATCGCTGCTGGTCCGGGCCCTGTACGACACGCTGCCCGGCCGCAAGATCGCCGCACTGGTCACCCACACCCTGGTTGGGGCCGACGATCCGGCCTTCGCGCGGCCCACGAAGCGCGTCGGCCCCGTGTACCCCCGGGACGTCGCCCGCTCCCTCGCGCGAAGGCGCGGCTGGCACATCGCCAAGGACGCCGCCGGGTGGCGCCGGCTCGTCGCCTCGCCCGCGCCCCAGGGGATCGTCGAGACCGAGACCATTCACGACCTGCTCACCTGCGGCGCGCTCGTCATCTGCGCCGGCGGCGGAGGTGTTCCCGTCACCGCCGACAACGACACCGGCGCACTGCACGGAGCGGAGGCGGTCATCGACAAGGACCTCACCGCCGCTCTGCTCGCCGAGGAACTCAAGGCCGACTTCCTGCTCATCCTCACCGACGTGCCGAACGTCTACTCCGACTACGGCACCCCCGACCAGCGCCCCGTCCTCGACGCCACCCCGGACGCCCTGCGGCGCGGCGGCTTCCCCGACGGCTCGATGGGACCCAAGACGGAGGCCGCCGCCCGATTCGTCGAACGCACCGGCGGTCTGGCCGCCATCGGCGCCCTCGACGCGGCCTACGAGATCGTCCACGGCAGGTCGGGGACGCTCGTCCGCCCCGAGCTGTCCATCGGCTGAGGTCCGTCAGAGCGGGGCGGGTGGGCCGAACGGCCCTACGGCCCGGGGGACGGACGGCACCGTCCACAGGCCTGCCCGGCACTGCCCGCGAGCACGGCGGAAGGCAAATATCGGCGGTGAGAGACGCACGTAGCCGAACAGGGAGAGGACATCCGGCGATGACCACCACGGTGACAGCGGGCAGCCGAAGGGCCGGGGCATGGCGAGGCTTCGCCGGGACACGCTGGCGGGCCCGCATCGACGTACGCGACTTCATCCAGGCCAACTACACGCCGTACGAGGGCGACTCCGCGTTCCTGGCCGGTCCGACCGAGCGCACCCTCACGGTCTGGCACAAGGTCAGCGCGCTGTTCCCCGAGGAGCGGCGCAAGGGAATCCTCGACGTCGACCCGGGCATCCCCTCCACCATCACTTCGCACCGGCCGGGCTTCATCGACCGCGACAGGGAACTGATCGTCGGCCTGCAGACCGACGCCCCGCTGCGGCGGGCCATCATGCCCAACGGCGGTCTGCGCATGGTCGAGAACAGTCTGAAGGCGTACGGCTACCAGGCCGACCCCTTCGTCACCCGCGTCTTCGGCACCTACCGCAAGACCCACAACGACGGGGTCTTCGACGCCTACACCCCCGAGATGCGCGCCGCCCGCAAGGCGGGCATCATCACCGGCCTGCCGGACGCCTACGGCCGCGGCCGGATCATCGGCGACTACCGGCGGGTCGCGCTGTACGGCACCGACCGGCTCGTCGAGTCCAAGCGGGCCGAGCGCGCGCTGCTGGACGCGCGGCTCTCGAGCCCGGACGTCATCCGGGACCGTGAGGAACTGGCCGAACAGATAAGGGCGTTGGGCGAACTGACCGAGATGGCGGCCTCGTACCACTGCGACGTCTCCCGCCCCGCTGCCACCGCCCACGAGGCCGTGCAGTGGCTCTACCTCGGCTTCCTGGCCGCCGTGAAGGAGCAGAACGGCGCCGCGATGTCGCTGGGGCGAACCTCCACGTTCCTGGACGTCTACCTGCAGCGGGACCTGGAGGAGGGCCTGATCGACGAGACCCGGGCCCAGGAGCTGATCGACGACTTCGTGATCAAGCTGCGCATCGTGCGGTTCCTGCGCACCCCCGAGTACGACGCGCTGTTCTCCGGCGACCCGACCTGGGTGACGGAATCCATCGGCGGCATAGGCGGCGACGGCCGCACCCTGGTCACCCGCACCTCCTTCCGCTTCCTGCAGACGCTGTACAACCTCGGCCCGGCGCCGGAGCCCAACCTGACCGTGCTGTGGTCGCCCGGGCTGCCGTCCGGGTTCAAGGAGTTCTGCGCCCAGGTGTCCATCGACACCAGCGCCGTGCAGTACGAGTCCGACGACCTGCTGCGCCCGCGCACCGGCGACGACACCGCGATCGCCTGCTGTGTCTCCGCGATGACGGTGGGCCGGCAGATGCAGTTCTTCGGTGCCCGCGTCAACCTCGCCAAGGCACTGCTGTACGCGATCAACGGTGGCCGGGACGAGATGACCGGCGAGCAGATCGCACCCGAGGCGCCCGCCCTGGCCGGCGAGTACCTGGAGTACGGGGAACTGGCGGCCGCGTACGACCGCACGCTGGACTGGCTGGCGGCCACGTACGTCAACACCCTGAACGTCATTCACTACATGCACGACAAGTACGCCTACGAGCGCATAGAGATGGCGCTGCACAACCACCCGGTGTACCGCTACATGGCCTGCGGGGTCGCAGGACTGTCGGTGGCCGCCGACAGTCTCTCCGCCGTCAAGCACGCCCGGGTGAAGGTGATCCGGGACGACACCGGCCTGGCCGTCGACTACGAGATCGAGGGCGAGTTCCCGGCGTACGGCAACAACGACGACCGTGTGGACTCCATCGCCGTCGACCTCGTGAAGTCCTTCATGTCCAAGGTCCGCCGCCACCCCACCTACCGGAACGCCGAGCACACCCAGTCGGTGCTGACCATCACCTCGAACGTGGTGTACGGCAAGCACACCGGCAACACCCCCGACGGCCGTCGTGCCGGACAGCCCTTCGCGCCCGGCGCCAACC
Source organism: Streptomyces sp. NPDC050287 (assembly GCF_044459385.1). NCBI lineage: Bacteria > Bacillati > Actinomycetota > Actinomycetes > Kitasatosporales > Streptomycetaceae > Streptomyces > Streptomyces sp. NPDC050287. The sequence continues at coordinate 990,509 of NZ_JBITIY010000003.1, forward strand.
CGATGAACGGCCGCGACCGGCACGGGGTGGCCGCCTCCGCGCTGTCGGTGGCGAAGCTGCCGTACGAGGAGGCCCGGGACGGCATCTCGTTGACGACCACGATCACTCCCGACGGGCTGGGGCACAACCCGGACGAGCGGCCCGGCCACCTGGTCGGCATCCTCGACGCCTACATGGCCTCCGGCGGCTTCCACATGAACGTCAACGTCCTGGACCGGGCGACTCTGGAGGACGCCATGGAACACCCGGAGAAGTACCCGGAGCTGACGATCCGGGTCTCCGGGTACGCCGTCAACTTCGTCCGCCTGACCCGTGAGCAGCAGCTCGACGTGATCAGCCGCACCTTCCACGGCTCGCTGTGAGCACCACGACCGACCGGACGACGGGCCGGATCCACTCCTGGGACCTGTCCACGGGAGTGGACGGTCCCGGGACCCGGTTCGTTCTGTTCGTCAGCGGCTGTCCGCTGCGCTGTCTGTACTGCGCGAACCCCGACACCTGGCACATGCGCGACGGCAGGCAGGCCACGGTCGACGAGGTCATGGCGGATATCGAGAAGTACCGGGCATTCATCAGCACCGCAGGCGGCGGGGTGACCATCACGGGCGGTGAGCCGCTGCTGCAGCCTGCCTTCACCGCCGCGGTCCTGCGCCGCTGCCAGGAGGCCGGGCTGCACACAGCTCTCGACACGTCCGGCTTCCTGGGCGCCCGCGCCCCCGACGACCTCCTCGCCGACACCGACCTGGTGCTGCTGGACATCAAGGCCTTCGACGTCACCACCTACCGAAAACTGACGGGCGGCGAACTCTCACCCACGCTGAACTTCGCCACCCGCCTGGACCGCCTCGGCAACAGCATGTGGATCCGCTACGTCCTGGTCCCCGGCTGGACGGACGACCCGGAAGCCATCAACGGCCTCGCCCGCTTCCTGGCCGGCCTCGGCACCATCGACCGCGTGGAGATCCTGCCATTCCACGAACTCGGCGCCGCGAAATACGACGCTCTCGGCCTGCCCTTCCCCCTTCGGGAAACTCCCAGTCCGGGGCCCGAACTGGTCCGGCGGGTCCGGGAGCAGTTCCGGCAACGGGGCCTGACCGCGTTCTGAACGGCTTGGTCCCGGTGCGGCTGTGTCCTCACCAGGATGCGCCAGGATGGGAGGGATCACGGCGGGAGGACGGCTGCCCGCCCGGGCCACCCGCGCCGGCAGACGGACGAGGCCACCCCGCGTGTTCGGAGGGCTGTAGGGCGGCGGTTCCGCCAAGCGCGGCGGCGACGCACAGGACACCTCGGTGGCCTGAAACCCGGCATCGGCCTCGACGTGAGCGGCCCGGTCGGAAATCCGTCAACCGGGCCGTTTTCCTGTCCGATGGAAGCACTGAGCGGCAGCCCGCTCCGGTTCGGGGCCCATGAGGCGGCTCCCAACCTGGTGGCGCAGGCGCCGCTTGTCCTGCCTGACCGCGGATCCGGGACGTTCGGCCCAGCTTGCCGGGCCTTGCAGCCTCTCCGAACTCCCCTGCTGGAGCGGGACATTGGAGACGCAAAGAGAGTTGCCGACACCCCGCAGAATTCACCCCTTGGAAGGGATGAGCATCATGGCAGTCCACAACCACCCGCAACGGCACCCGGGATTCCACTTCCCGTCCCTGCGCAGGACCCGGACGGCGGCACCGGAGTCCGTCGGCACGACCACCGCGGCGGCGACGGCGACCCGCGCGTACGTCCTCGCCGGGCTTCGCGTCCTGACCGGATTCGTCTTCCTGTGGGCGTTCGTGGACAAGACCTTCGGCCTCGGTTACGCGACCCATTCCGGCAACGGCTGGATCGACGGCGGCTCGCCGACCAAGGGCTTTCTCAGTGGTGTGGCCGTCGGGCCGATGGAGTCCACCCTCCAGGCCTGGGCGGGCGACGCCTGGGTGGACTGGCTGTTCATGCTCGGTCTGCTGGGCATCGGCCTCGCCGTCACCGCCGGTATCGGGCTGCGGCTCGCGGCCGTCGCCGGGACCGCGATGATGACCCTGATGTGGATAGCGGAGTGGCCGCCGGCCAAGCACCTGTCCGACGGTGCGGCCAGCATGTCGACGAACCCGTTCGTCGACTACCACCTCGTCTACGCCGTCGTCCTGATCGCCCTCGCGGCCGCGGGCGCCGGCGCGACCTGGGGCCTGGGCAAGGTGTGGGCGCGACTGCCGTTCGTCAGCCGCAACCGCTGGCTGCTCTGACTTCCGCAGCCAGCAGACCGGGGCACCTCAGTGTCATCACCGGGCCTGTCGGCTGCACCCAGGGACGTGGCGTCGGCTGTGGTGGCCTGGGCCATGCGGCCGGTCGTCCTCGTACCAGTCTGGGGCGGTGTCGTGAAAGAACTCATGCCGGACACTCCCGGGACCGGTTCACAGACCACCTCGTACCGCGATGTCGTGCTCGGCCTCGACCTGCACGGACCCCACGGCGCGGTCCTCGGGTTCACCTTCGACACCGCCACCCAGCGCGCCACCACCCTGCGGTCACCCACGGCCGGAGCCGGCTTGCGTCCCCGCGAGCTCGGACGGCAAACCGGACGCGGGGCTGGAGGACGAACCGGCCGCCGGGCCGCGGAACAGACTGGCCGACACACTGCGCCCGTGGCGGGAGAGGTTCCCCGCCGCCGACGGGACGGAGGAAGCCGTCATCGGCCCGGTGACACACACGGTGCTGGCCCACGCCACCGCACCGGCCGCGGTGGTTCCTCACGACTGAGATGTCGTATGGGCACGGATGAGCAGGGATGCGCGAGCGATGCATCCAGAATGGCGCTCAGGCGAGGACGGGATCGCACCGCCTCGCCCCGATCCCGTGCGTGCCCTGGTTCCGCAGCGACACGGGCGCCCTCCTCGCACAACGCCCGTGGACCTTCCGCCGCACACCCGCGGCGGCATCGATGTGCCCGCAGTCCTCACGCGGGCCCGGCCAGTCCGAGGACCGGGGCTGTCGGGAATGGCACCGGGCAGCGGCGTTCCCGCTCACCGCGTCAGGGTCAGGGCGTGACTGGTACTTGACGTCCTCGCCGCGTCCTGTTTCAAAGGCCGGCGGGCCGGTCGGTCTCCATGAGCCGGATGCCGGTGACCAGGTCGGGGCGGATACGGACCGCGTAGTCCATGGTCTGCTGTACCCAGGGATGCAGCATTGCGCGGTAGCGGGTCAGCTCCAGCGGGTCGGTCACCAAGTGGGCGTATCCGGTGGCCACGACACTCCAGCCGAGGTGCGTGTTCGGGTCGATGGCGTCGGCCTCGTAGGCGACGACGACGCCGAGTGGGTCGGTCTGGCGGGTGTGCGAGGTGAGTGCCGTGCCCTCGTGGGTGCGGATGATGATGCACCCGTTGTCCAGAACGTGGTTGACGGGGCGGACGGTCGGCAACGCGTGCCGGGTGTAGACGATCCGCCCCAGGGACACGCTGCCGAGCAACCGAAGGGCCTCGGAGCTGTCGAGATCGACGCTCCGGCGCGGCCCGGGAGAGGTCTCCCGGCCGTTGTGGATTCTCATGGCCGACTTCCGTACGGACTCGTCGCTCACTTCACGCCTCCGGTCACGGCACCCCTGATTCACTTCGGTGGGTCGAGGCTTGGACCTGCCACCGCGTACGGACAGGGAGGGTGGCGGGGCCGTGGGCAGGCCCCAGGAGGTCGATCAAACAGTGTTCGATCTCGCCTCGCTGGGGCCGTTCGGCCCACGCCGGCGTCCGACCGGCCCTACTCGCCGGGCATGTCGACCGGGCCGTGCGAAAGAAGGTAGGGCCCGCATGAGCTGCCGCATGTCGTCGAGCATCGGCATGCGCGGGTTGGCCGGTGCGCACTGGTCCTGGTACGCGTTGAGGGCCTGCTGGGGCAGGGCGTCGAGGAAGGCGCGTTCGTCGACGCCGAGAGCCCGGAAGGACGGCTCGATGCCGACGGCTGCCCGTAGCCGTTCCACCGCGATGGCGAGGGATTCGACGCCCTCGGCCGGGGTGGCGCCGGGCAGGCCCAGGGTGCGGGCGATGTCCTGGAAACGTTCCGGGGCACGGTAGTTCTCGTACTTCGGCCAGCCAGTGAGCTTGCTCGGCACCGTCCCGTTGTAGCGGATGACGTGCGGCAGCAGCACGGCGTTGGTGCGCCCGTGGGCGATGTGGAAGGTGGCGCCGAGGGTGTGCGACATGGCGTGGACGATGCCGAGGAAGGCGTTGCCGAACGCCATACCGGCGATGGTGCCGGCGTTGTGCATCTTCTCCCTGGCCTCGGCGCTGCCCGCACGGTCGTTCACGGCGGCCTCAAGGTGGTCGAAGACGAGGCGGATGGCGTGCAGGGCCGGGCCGTCGGTGAAGTCGTTGGCGTACACGGACACGTACGCCTCGATGGCGTGGGTGAGGGCGTCGAAGCCACTGTCGGCGGCCAGGGCGCGCGGCAGGTCGGCGGTCAGCAGCGGGTCGACGATGGCCACGCTGGGCGTGAGCGCGTAGTCGGCCAGCGGGTACTTCTTTCCGGTCGCGGCGTCGGAGATGACGGCGAAGGGGGTGACCTCCGCGCCCGTGCCCGACGTGGTGGGGATGCACACCAGGCGGGCGAGCTTGCCGAGGACCGGGAAACGGAAGGCCCGCTTGCGGATGTCGGAGAACTTCTGCCGCATGTCGGCGAAGTCCAGGTCCGTGCCGGAGGCCTGCTGCTCGTACAGCAGCCACATCACCTTCGCCGCGTCCATGGGCGAGCCGCCGCCGAGCGCGATGATCGTGTCCGGGCGGAAGTCGCGCATCAGGCGGGCGCCACGCTGGACGGAGTCGATGCTGGGCTCGGGCTCGACGTTGTCGATGATCTGCAGCGTCACGCGCTCGGGACGGCGCTCCAGGACGCGTGAGACGCGGTCGACGAAGCCGAGCCTGGTCATGGTCGCGTCGGTGACGACGGTGACGCGGTGCACGTCCGGCATGGACGCCAGGTAGCGGATGGACCCCGGCTCGAAGTAGATCTTCGGCGGGACCTTGAACCACTGCAGGTTGTTGTGCCGGGTGGTGACCCGCTTGATGTTCAGCAGTTGGGCGGCGGAGACGTTGTTGGACACCGAGGTGCTGCCCCAGGAGCCGCAGCCGAGTGTCAGCGACGGCAGCAGGCTGTTGTAGATGCCGCCGATCGCGCCCTGCGAGGAAGGCGCGTTGACGATGACCCGTACGGTCTTCATCCGCATGCCGTACGCCTCGGCCACCGTGCGGTCCTCGGTGTGCGCGACGGCGGTGTGACCCTGCCCGTGGAAGGCGACCATGTCGGCGGCCAGGTCGAAGCCCTGCTGCTGCGAGCCGGCCCGCAGCACGGCGAGCACCGGGCAGAGCTTCTCGCGGGTCAACGGCTCGTCAGGGCCGACCCGTTCGGCCTCGACCAGGATGATCGAGGTGCCCTCGGGCACGCTGAAGCCGGCCCGTTCGGCGATCCACTGCGGGCTCTGCCCGACGGCCGCCGCATTGACCTTGGGCTCGCAGGGGTGCCCTCATGCGGCTGGCCGGCGTCTGGGCACGACGCCCCGGAACTCGCCGACGGCCATGCCGACCTGCCTCCCGGCCGCGGGCGGGCCGCCCGCAGCGTGGAGTTCACCGAGCTGATCAAGCGGGAGTGCCGGGAGCTGCTCGGCACCCACGGGGTGGGCCCGTTGGCGGGGACCATGCCCGCCGGGCGCTCCTCGTGCCGGTCGACTACGGCGCGTCGACGGGGCGATCGTCTTCCGTACGGCCGCCGGCACCGCACCGGCTCACGGAACGGGTGTACAGCGTGCCCTGGGCCGGAGGGCAACGGGACCTATGGATCCGTATCGGAACCCGATGTTGTCACCGGGCGCCGGATCACGGTGTGAACAGGGGCCGGTCTTCGGCCGAGGAGGGACCGAGGGGCCCTCACCGTCGTCCCAGGCCCGGCAGAGGATGGATCGGGAGGGCACCACCGCGGCTTTGAGCGAAAGACGGACTGGCCATGTACAGCAACGACGGTTTCCGTGAACTCGGACGGCTGGAGTGCCTGCGTCTGCTGGGGAAGGTGCCGGTCGGCCGGATCGTGTACACGCGCCAGGCCCTGCCGGCCGTTCTGCCGGTCACCTTCTGTCTGGACGGCGACGACGCGGTGGTGCTGTGCACGTCCGCCACCTCGGAACTGGTCCGCGCCGTCGACGGCACGGTGGTCGCCTTCGAGGCCGACGAGGTCGACGCGGCCGCCCACTCGGGCTGGAGCGTCGTCGTCACCGGCCCGGCCACGGTCGTGACCGATCCCCTCGAACACGAACGGCTGGCACGCAACGGCCCCCGCTCGTGGGCGCCCTGGCCCCGGCAGGTCTTCGTCCGTATCGCAGCGGAACTCGTCACCGGGCGGGAACTCTTCGGCGGACGCACACTCTACGGGGTGGATCTCACGGCCTGGACCTGGGACGGCTGAGCCGCCGGTCCGGTCCCGGGCACCGCCGCGCGCCAGCGGCGGCGCCCGGGACCGTTTCACGCCGCTGCGAGGGCCGCCGTCCCCAGGGCGATCAGCCCCGCGGTCTTGCGGAGGTCCAGGCCGATGTAAACGAGGTGGGCGCGGGAGCGGGGGAGTTCCTCACCGGCCGGTACCCGGTCGCTGCGCCGGTTGAGGGCCGGACGGAGCGCGGCGAGTTGGATGTCCAGTAACAGCACCACCGCGGCGGTGGACACCGTGGCCGAGACGCCGGGCGAGCCGGTCGCCACGGACACGACGACCACCGCCGCGAGGAGCGCTTCGACCAGGTTGAGGGCGCGGAAGACCAGCCGGACGATGCCGAGGCCCAGCGGGACGGTCACGCCGGGGCGTGGAACCTCAGGGGTGTCTCCAGGGAGGAGATGGCCACATCAGCCAGTCGCCTCATCGCTGTCCGGCGCACGGGCCGCAGAGCCCTGGGCCGGCTGCCCGATGGGCCGTCCGCCTCGCCACGGCGGCGCCGCCGACCTGCGGGCAGCGTCCGTGTGGTGCGGGGTCCGCTCGAGTCGGCTGCGCAGCCGGTCCTCCAACCGGTCGGCGAGTTCGCGCGCGCTCGCCTCGCGTGCGTGCACGACCACCAGATCGGCTCCTACCCGGATCTCCGCCCCGGCGGACCATGGCAGTTCGACGTGGTGGGCGGCGGCCCGCTCCAGTCGGACCTCGCCGCTGACGGCCGGAAGCCCCGGCCGGTGCAGGGCGGCGGCGATCTTCTCCCGCAGGTACGCGAGTGCCGTGTCGTCCACGTCGCCCGTGGCCCGTACCCGGACCGCGTCCGGGACGTTCTGGGCGCGGGTTCCTGGGTCGGTCATGTGACGTGCTCCTTGTGATCGTGGTGCCATGTGTGGCAAGCCGGCCGGTGAGCCGCCCGGCCCCGTCACCTGCTGTCGCTGTCCGCAGCCCCCGACAGGGCGGCTCGTCCGGCCTCCAGACGGGCGACCGGGACGCGGAACGGTGAGCAGGAGACGTAGTCCAGTCCGGCGGCGTGGAAGAAGTGAACCGATTCCGGGTCGCCGCCGTGCTCGCCGCAGACGCCGATCTTCAGGTCCGGGCGTGTGGCACGGCCCTCGGCGACCGCGATCTCGATCAGTCGGCCGACGCCGGCGCGGTCGATGGTCTCGAACGGGGAGGTGGCGAAGATGCCCTTGTCGAGGTAGGTGGAGAAGAACGCCGCCTCCACGTCGTCGCGGGAGAACCCCCACACGGTCTGTGTCAGGTCGTTGGTGCCGAAGGAGAAGAACTCCGCCTCCTCGGCGATCCGGCCCGCGGTCAGGGCCGCCCGGGGCAGCTCGATCATCGTGCCGACCGGGCACCGGACGGGGACGCCGGTTGCCTTGCCGACCTCGGCGAGCACCGCGTCCACCTCCTCGCGTGCCAGGCGGAGCTCCTCGACCGTGTCGACCAGCGGCACCATGATCTCCGCCCGGGGGTCGCCGCCGGCCCGGACGCGTTCGACGACCGCCTCGGCGACGGCCCGTACCTGCATGGCCACCAGGCCCGGTACCACCAGGCCCAGGCGCACGCCGCGCAGGCCGAGCATCGGGTTCTCCTCGTGCATCCGGTTGACCGCGTCGAGCAGTTCGACGTCGTGCGGCTCCGGCAGCTCTCCCCGTGCCTCGGTGGTGGCGACCTGGACGGCGAGATCGGTGCGGTCGGGCAGGAACTCGTGCAGCGGCGGGTCCAGGAGCCGGATGGTGACCGGAAGGCCGTCCATCGCCTCCAGGATGCCGATGAAGTCCTGCCGCTGCAGGGGCAACAGGGCCTCCAGGGCGCGGGCGCGCTCCATGTCGTCGCAGGCCAGGATCATCTCCTCGACCAGCTTGCGGCGCTTGCCGAGAAACATGTGCTCGGTGCGGCACAGCCCGACGCCCTGCGCGCCGAACCTGCGGGCCCGGGCGGCGTCCTCGGGCGTGTCTGCGTTGGCCCGCACCTCCAACCGCCGTACGTCGTCGGCCCGTCGCAGGGCCCTCGCCACCGCGTCGACCAGTGGGGCGGAACGCTCGTCGTGCGCACCCGTCTCCAGGTACCGCATGACCGCGGAGTCGACCAGCGGAGCCGCGCCCAGGTACACGGTGCCCGCGGAGCCGTCCACGGAGACGACGTCGCCCTCCCGCACGGTCGTGCCGCCCACGGTGAAGCGGCGTTCCTGCGGGGCGACGGCGATCTGCTCGGCGCCGCACACGCAGACCTTGCCCATGCCGCGGGCGACGACGGCCGCGTGGCTGGTCTTGCCGCCCCGGCTGGTGAGCACGGCCTCGGCGGCGACCATGCCGGGCAGATCGTCCGGGGTGGTCTCCTGCCGCACGAGAACGACCTTCTCGCCGGCTGCGGCACGCCGTGCCGCCTCGGCCGAGTCGAACACCACCGCTCCGACGGCGGCACCCGGCGAGGCCGCGATGCCATGCGCCAGCGGTTCGCCGACGGCCGAGGTGTCGAACCGGGGGAACATCAGCCTGGCCAGCCCGTCCCCGCTCACCCGGGTCAGGGCCTCGTCCACCGGGATGAGCCCCTCGTCGGCCAGCTCGGCGGCGATGGCGAAGGCGGCCTCGGCGGTGCGCTTGCCGACGCGGGTCTGCAGCATCCACAGCCGCCCGCGCTCGATGGTGAACTCGATGTCGCACAGGTCCCGGTAGTGGTGCTCCAGGGTCTCCATGTGCGCACGCAGCTCCAGATAGGAGGAGGGGTCCAGCCGCTTCAGGTCGGTCAGAGGCACGGTGTTGCGGATGCCCGCGACCACGTCCTCGCCCTGGGCGTCGACCAGGTAGTCGCCGTACAGACCGGGCCGCCCGGTGGCCGGGTCACGGGTGAAGGCCACCCCGCTGCCGGAATCGGCGCCGAGGTTGCCGAACACCATCCGCTGTACGGTGACCGCGGTGCCCAGGTCGTCCGGGATGTGCTCGCGTCGCCGGTACAGGCGGGCCCGTTCGCCGTTCCAGGACTGGAAGACGGCGAGGACGGCCCGGCGCAGCTGCTCGGCGGGGGACTGCGGGAAGTGCTCACCGGTCTCGTACTCGATCAGGCTCTTGTACGTCTGCACGAGCTGGGCGAGGTCGGCCGCGTCCAAGTGCGCGTCGTCCGGGACGCCGCGCACTTCCTTGAGCAGGGTGATGGCCTGCTCGAACAGAGAAGAGTCGACGCCCATCACCGTGCTGCCGAACATCTGGACGAGTCGACGGTAGGAGTCCCAGGCGAAGCGCTCGCTGCCCGAGGTCTTGGCCAGACCGAGGACGGAGTCGTCGTTCAGGCCGATGTCCAGGACCGTCTCCATCATGCCGGGCATGGAGAACCGAGCCCCGGAGCGCACCGACAGCAGCAGCGGGTCGTCCGGCTGCCCGAGCAGCCGTCTTGCGGCGGCCTCCAGGGCCGACAGGTGCCGGGAGATCTCCCGGGACATCCCCTCGGGCTCGGCGCCGGTGGCCAGGAAGGCCCGGCAGGCCTCGGTGGTGACGATGAAACCGGGCGGCACGGGCAGGCCCAGCCGGGTCATCTCCGCCAGGTTCGCTCCTTTGCCGCCGAGCAGGTCGGCCATGTGGCGGCCGCCCTCGGTGAAGTCGTACACGTAACGGACCATGACCTGTACTCCTCGGCCTCGCATGCCACGGCTTCTCGGCCCTTGGTTACCGCCAGCCTCCTTCGAGGGTGGGCGCGAGGGCAGGTGCCGGTGGTCCCGTGCGGTGGGCCGGTCGGCCCTCGGTGGCGGTGCCGGTTTTCGTTCGTGGAATGAGCGGGCACCGGTGCGGGGACCGAGCGGGGGCGAAACAGGGCCGACCGGCCCTGGCCGTCCGGCCCGGAGACGAGAAAGATCTCCGGTGGGCCGCGATCTCGTCCGGAAGGTGGCCACGACGTACCACGCATGACAAGGAGCACCTGATGGCGGACAGCGAGCGGCCCGGTACGCCCGGTACCGGCGGACCGATCCGGGTCTTCCTGCTGGACGATCACGAGGTGGTACGCCGAGGCGTCCACGACCTGCTGAACGACGAGCCGGACATCACCGTGGTCGGCGAGGCCGGCACGGTGGAGCAGGCACTCGTACGGGTCCCCGCGCTGCGCCCCCAGGTGGCGGTGCTCGACGTCCGGCTGCCCGACGGCGACGGGGTGAGCGTGTGCCGGGAGCTGCGGTCGCGCATGCCGGAGCTGGCCTGTCTGATGCTGACGTCCTTCGACGACGAGGAGGCCCTGCTGGACTCGATCATGGCCGGGGCGTCCGGGTACGTACTGAAGCAGATCCAGGGCTCCGACCTGGTCTCGGCGGTCCGTACGGTGGCCGCGGGCCAGTCCCTGCTGGACCCGAGTGCCACGGCCAAGGTGATGGCCCGGCTGCGCGGTGAGCAGACCTGGGAACCGGAGCCGGAGGCGCTGCCGGGTCTGACCGAGCGTGAGCGGGAGATCCTCGCCCTGATCGGCGAGGGCCTGACGAACCGCCAGATCGGCGAGCGGCTCTACCTCGCCGAGAAGACCGTCAAGAACCACATCTCCCGACTGCTCGCCAAGCTCGGGGTGGAGCGCCGCATCCAGGCCGCGGTGATCGCCACCCAGGCACAGGACCGGCTGAAGAACGCAGGACGCTGAAGCCCGCCTCGACGACCGCGGTGCGGGAACCAGGGCAGAACGCGCCCGGGCCCGCCCCAGGCCCCTTCCGTCCCGGTGTTCGCGAGCCGTGCGGTACACGCCGGACAGTCGATCGGCAGGGCGACGGACATGAGCGGGGGCGCGGGTGTCAACAGCGTCAAGCAACACCGTCGATCCACCGGACCCCGGAGCTCAGCCGGCCCGTCTCCGTCGACGAGGTCGACGCCGCTTTCGGGAGGCAGCCGAACGGCCGCTGAAGGGCATCCGATGGGAGCCGCCGAAGGTCTTCGGTTGTACAAAACGAGTGGGGCTCCACCGACCGACCGCCCGCCCGGCCTCACCGAGGACGTGGTGACCAGGCTGACCGGGAAGCCGGACTTTCTGAGGATGACCAGGGCCGATTCCTTACCCTCACTTCTCTCGCACCATTACGGTGGCATGTGACTGAAACGGTCGGCCGTCGGAGGCCGACAGGGTGAGGAGTACTGGTGGGAAGTCCTGAGGGGGCCCGTGTACGGCTGCCGCAGCTGAAGCTGGACGACCTGCTGGAAGAGCTGCAGGCACGCATCGACGCGGCCCGCGGCACCCGGGACCGGGTGCACAGCCTGCTGGAGGCCGTGCTCTCGGTCGGCCGGGAGCTGGACCTCGAACAGGCGCTGTACAGCATCGTGCAGGCGGCGGCCGTGCTGGTCGACGCGCAGTACGCCGCCCTCGGCGTGATCGGCCCGGACGGCAAGCGGCTGTCCGCCTTCCTCACCGTGGGGGTCACCGAGGAGCAGATCGCGCAGATCGGCAATTATCCGGAGGGCCACGGCATCCTCGGAGAGCTGATCCGCAATCCCGAGCCGCTGCGGTTGACGAAGCTCTCCGAGCACGCCGCCTCGTACGGCTTCCCAGCCGACCACCCGCCGATGAACACCTTCCTCGGCGTCCCGATCCGGGTGCGGGACCAGGTCTTCGGCAATCTGTACCTGACGGAGAAGCAGGGGGGAACGGATTTCGACGAGGAGGACGAGTCGGTCCTGTCCACGCTGGCAGTGGCCGCCGGCGTCGCCATCGACAACGCCCGTCTGTACGAGGAGTCCCGGCTGCGCGAGCGCTGGTTGCAGGCGAACGCGGAGATCACCCACAGCCTGATGTCCGGCAGTGAGCGCGCGGAGGCGCTCGGACTGATCGCCGAGCGGGCCAGGGAGATCACCGATGCCGCCCTGGCCGTGGTCGCGATGCCCATGGAGGACACCGACTCGCTCACAGTGGAACTGGCCATGGGGCAGGGCGCGGAGGAGCACCGCGGCCTGGTGCTTCCCGTGGGAGGCAGCCTGATCGGGCGGGCCTTCTCCACCGCTTCTCCGGTCACGAGCGCGGACGTCAATCAGGACGAGCGGGTGTCCGACACCGCCCCGCGCTTCAACGGTCTCGGAGCGGCCGTGGCCGTTCCCATCGGAACGGCCGCCAGCGTGCGCGGTGTCGTCCTGCTGGTGCGCGAGGCGGGCCGGCCGGTGTTCACGCAGAAGGAGACCGAGCCGCTGCAGGCCTTCGCCTCCCAGGCCGCGATCGCGATGGAGCTGGCGGAGCGCCGGCGCGACGCGGAGCACATCGCCATGCTCCAGGACCGCGACCGGATCGCCCGGGACCTGCACGATCTGGCGATCCAGCGGCTGTTCGCGACCGGGATGACGCTGCAGAGCGCGGGCCGTTTCATCGAGCATCCGCAGGCCGCCGACCGCGTGGCCCGGGCGGTCGACGACCTCGACGAGACCATCAAGATCATCAGGTCGACCATCTTCGGGCTGCGTTCGCGCGACGGGGGCGCCGGATCCGGACTGCGCGCCCGCGTGGTGCGCGTGGCGGGCGAAGCCGCCCCGGTGCTGGGCTTCGCCCCCAGCGTGCGGATGGAAGGCCTGGTGGACACCGAGATCCCCAGCCCGATCGCGGACCAGGTGGAGGCGGTCCTGTCGGAGGCGCTGACCAACATCGCCCGGCACGCCCGTGCCGACCGTGCCGACGTGGCGCTGGAGACCGACGGTCGCGAAGTGCGACTGACGGTCTCCGACAACGGCGTGGGGATACCACCCGAGGGCCGCCGTAGCGGACTGCGCAACCTGGCCGAACGGGCCCAGCAACTGGGCGGGGAGCTGGAGTTCGACAGCCCGGCCGGCGGCGGAACCGTTCTGGTGTGGCGGGTGCCGGTGACGGACGAGCCGTGACACGCCCCTATGGAGGGTGACCGGAACTACCGGCAGCAGAGCCGGTTTTCGAGACAGGCCGGCAGGTCAGCAGGACATCGGAGTTCGACTTCCCGCTGGACGGGCTGATGGGCTGCGATCTGCAGGGCCGGACGGCGGCAGGGTGGTGGGCGCCGGTTGCCAGTGCTATCGCCGCGCCGGCGACAGAACGGCCGGTGTCGATGGGGGCGATGCCCGGTTCGCCGGTGGCTGGTGTCTCCTCGGACGAGGCCCACGGGCCGTGCACTTGGACGGAGGACGTGTCCACGCAGTAGAAGCCGCGCGGACACACGGCTGACGACCCATGATTCTACGGGCATGATCAGCCGGTCTTGTGTCCCCACTGCGGGCCGATCAGATCCCACTCCCTGTCCCACTGATCGACGCGCCGCCGGTCCAGCCGCCAGCGCGCGAGCCCGCCGACGCCGAACGCGACGCCCGACGCGGTGAGGGCGGCCGCGGCCCCCAGAAGGCCTGCCTCGACGGCCGCCGCGTCCCGGCTGGGCGGAGCGGTGGTCAACTCGTCCTGGGCGTCCGTCCAGACCTCGATCTCGGTCCCGGCCTTCTTCCCGGCGCCCACAGGTGTCTTCTCGGTGTGGACGACACCGTCCAGGGCGGTCCAGCGGACCTTCGCCACGACCCGGTAGCTGTTCGATGCGGCGTGCGGGGTGTCCACGAGGAGTACGGCTCGCACGTGGGTGCGCTCGGCGCGCTCCTGCGCGAAGACATCGTCGGCGGCCCGGGCCGTCACCGCCCCGGCGAGCGTTCCGCCTACCGCGATGAGCGCCCATACGGCCAGGACGAGCCACGCCTCGAGCACGTCGTCGCGTCGACGTAGCGGGTTGCTCCGCCACCGCCACAGCCGCTTCTTCGTATGCATGCCGCCACGCATCGGACCGCACCTCCTCCTCGTAGTCACTGTCAGGAAGGTGACAGGTGGAAGCAGTCAGCCGCATGGGTCGAACAGAGGGCATCGCGGGGCCGACCGGGACCCAAGTCCGTGCCCGAGAGGGGCCCTTCGGTCCGGTGGCGGCAGGGCGGTCGGAAGGCCGCGGTGCCCCGGTCGGCGCTGCGCACCCCGCCCTCGCACCGCGGCGGCCGACCGTATCCTGTCCGGTCGCCGGCCAGGGACCAACGGCCCCTCTGCCCGCGCACGCCGCGCCGCCACCCTCGAAGGACACCGGTACCTGACCGATGTCCGTAAGGGAGGAGGCCACCATGCCCACTGCGCCGCTCGACGCCGCGACCTTGGAAGCCTGCATCTCGGCCGCCGTGGCCGCGCCCTCGATCTTCAACACCCAGCCGTGGCGCTTCAGGCTGGATCCTGACACCCTCACCTTCGAGGTTCGTGCCGTCCCGGAACGGGGCCTGCGCCACGTAGATCCCGTGGCGCGCGCCCTGCACCTGTCGGTGGGCGCGTCCGTCTTCAACCTCCGCGTCGCGGTGGCCCATTCAGGCTGGTCCCCCGTCGTTCGCCTGCTGCCGCGTCCCCAGGACACGGGCTTGCTCGCCACCGTACGGCTCACGGAATCGCACAGCTCACATCCCACGGGGCACCGTGCGGACCTCTACCCGGCGATCTGGCGCAGGCACAGCAGCCGTTTTCCCTTTTCCGGTCGGCCGCTGCAATCGCACACACATGCAGAACTCGCCGAAGCCGCCCACACGGAGGGCGCCTCGCTCGTCTTCCCCGACGCGGCCGAGACGGCACGCCTGCTCCGGGTGACCGCGGAGGCCGAGCACCGCAACCACGCGGATTCCGCCCGGGGTACGGAGAGCCGCCGCTGGGTGCACCTCGACCCGGACGACTCCGCCGACAGTGGTCTCCCGCAGGGCGCGCTCGGTCCGCAGGACGCGCGTGAGCGTATCCCCATGCGTGACTTCACCGCGCAGCGCCATCCCGAGCGACTGCCCGCACAGGACTTCGAGACCGGCCCGGTCATCGCCCTGCTGACGACCATGCACGACCGTCGCGCCGACTGGCTCCGCGCCGGGCAGGCGCTCGAACACGTGCTGCTGCTGGCCACGGCGCACAGCCTGCGCACGTCCCTGCTGCACCAGCCGATGGAATGGCCCGACCTGCGCCGGGAACTGAGCCACGCCCCGGAGCACACCGGGCACGCGCAGATGCTGATCCGTCTCGGCTACGGTCCGGAAGGCCCCGCCACCCCGCGGCGCGCCGCGCCGACGGTCCTCGACCCGGAGCCGCCGAGCCGCCGGCCCTGAGCCGGTCAGACGACGGTGGCGGTCCGGCCACCCTGCCGAGAGTCTCCCGGGCACGTTCACCTGATGCGGAACTCGGCAACGGTTCCAGCGCCGCGCAGCAGGATCCCTACCTTCGCCGTCATAGCACGACCTCCGGTTGCCGGCCGGCAGCGGAGAGGTCACCGACGCGTGATTGTCGAGCCGGACGTCGACGCCCCCCTCGACCGTGCGCCACGCGTCGGTGACGGATGACGATCGTGCCGCTTGGGGCCGTCCGGCCCCGCATAGGCCCCGGACAGCCCATGGGTCCGTGCCGCGGACAGCTGGATGCTCAAGGTGTCGAGAGGTTCAAAGGAGATCTGTGATGTCGGACGACACGCTCAACCGCTCCCCGGTCCACGCCCTGCTCACGGACGGCACCACCGTGTGCATCCGTCCAGCGGCGCCCGGCGACCACGATCAGCTGGAGGGGCTCTATCAGGAGATGTCCCCGGAGAACCTGCGCCTGCGGTTCTTCGGAATGAGCCGCCGTTCCGGCACCATGGCCGCCGACCGGGCCTGCGCCCCGCCGCGGACCGGATACCGGGCCCTGCTGGCCGAATCGATGGGGCAGGTGATCGGGCTCGCCGAGTACGAGGTGGGGGAGGAGGAGGGCACCGCAGAGATCTCCATCGCCGTCGCCGACGGGCTGCACCACCGGGGCGTGGGCACCCTTCTCGTCGAACATCTGGTGTCGGCGGCCAGGGGGGACGGCATCATCACCTTCGCGGCTGACGCACTGAGCGAGAACCGCGAAGTCCTCCAGCTCTTCGCCGACCTCGGTCTGCGCGCCACGCGGCGCTTCCAGGGGCCCGAGGTGCGCTGCGTCATCGCCCTCGACGAGGACGACACCTACCTCACGGCCGTGGAGGCCCGCGGCCGGGCGGCCGACGTGGCCAGCCTGGAGCCGCTGCTGCGGCCGAAGTCGGTCGCCGTCGTCGGGGCCGGACGCAGGCCCGGTTCGGTGGGGCGGGCTCTGCTGCACCACCTCCACACGGGCGGCTACACGGGACGCCTGTTCGCGGTGAACCCGAACGCGTCCGTCATCCTGGGCGTCCACGCGTACGCCTCCGTCAGCGCCCTACCCATGACCCCCGATCTCGTGGTGATCGCCGCGCCCGCCGCAGCGGTACCGGATGTCGCGGAGGAGTGCGGCAAGGCAGGAGTACGGGCCCTCGTCGTCGTCTCCGCCGACCTGGACAGTGCTCAGGCGCGGGCGCTGCTGACCGCGTGCCGCACGTACGGCGTGCGCCTGGTCGGACCGAACTGCCTCGGCATCTCCAACACCGAACCGGAACTGGCCCTCGACGCGACCTTCGCCGCCGACCATCCGCTACCCGGTACGGCCGGCGTGGCGGTGCAGTCCGGAGGTGTGGGTGTCGCGTTGCTGGACGGGCTGTCCCGGCTCGGCATCGGCGTATCGTCCTTTGTCTCCCTCGGTGACAAGTACGACGTCAGCGGCAACGACCTGCTTCAGTGGTGGGAGGGTGACGGGCGTACCGACCTCGCCCTGGTGCACGTGGAGTCGTTCGGCAATCCGCGGGCGTTCTCCCGTACCGCCCGGCGTGTCACCCGCCGCATGCCGGTGCTGACCGTCGATGCCGGCCGTACGGACGAGGGACGGCGAGCTGCCGCCTCGCACACCGCGGCCGCGGCCTCGCGCACCATGACCCGGCAGGCTCTGTTCACCCAGGCGGGCATCACCGCCACCCACTCCGTGGGAGAGCTCCTCGAAACCGCCGCCCTGCTCCACTCCCAGCCGCTTCCGTCGGGTGCGCATGTCGTGATCGTGACCAACGCCGGTGGTGCGGGAGTCCTGTCCGCCGACGCCTGCGCGGAGGCGGGACTCGTGCTGCCGCAGCTCACTTCCGAACTGGTCGACGATCTGCAGGCCGTGCTGCCCGCCGGTGCGACGTTCGCCAACCCCGTGGATGCCACCGCCGTCGTCACGGAGGACGCACTGCGCGCCTGCGTGGACCGGATCCTGGGCCATCCTGGCGTCGACGCCGTCGTTCTGGCTCTCGTTCCCACCGCCGTCGCCGCGGCAACGGGCGACGACCTGGTGCGGGCGGTCACTCGGGGACCGGCGCGGCGGACACGACCGGTCGCCGTCGTACGCCTGGAGCAGGAGGTACCGGTCAGGCTGCTGCCCACGACGGACGGCGGCACGGTCCCCTCCTACGCGGAACCCCGCGCGGCGGCACGGGCGTTGGCCCACGCGGCGCGTCGTACGGCCTGGCTCGGCCGTCCGACGGGCACCGTACCGGCTCTGGAGGGAATCGACCCGGCACGCGCGCTTGAGGTCGTGGAGAGCTACCTCGCCGCACATCCGGAAGGCGGCTGGCTGGAGCCGGACACCTGCGCCGATCTGCTGACCTGCTACGGCATCCCCCAACTGCGCTGGGCGTGGGCCGAGACAGAGGACGAGGCCGTCCTCGCCGCCGAGCGGCTGCGCGGAGCGGACGGACGCGTTGTCATGAAGGCTCACTGGCCGGGACTGCTGCACAAGAGCGAACAACACGCTGTCCACCTCGACCTGCGGGGCGAGGCCCAGGTGCGTGCCGCCTTCAGGGATCTGGAAGCCCGCTTCGCCGGCGTGATGACCGGGGTCGTCGTGCAGCCGCTGGCCGAGCGCGGCACGGAACTGTTCGCCGGAGTCGTCCAGGACGAGGTCTTCGGGCCGCTGGTCCTGTTCGGGCTGGGCGGCACGGCCACGGAGGTGCTCGCCGACCACGCGGCCTGCCTGGCGCCGCTGACGGATCACGACGTGCACGACCTCATCACCGCCCCCCGGTGTGCCCCGCTCCTGTTCGGTGCGCACGGCAGCGGGCCTGTCGACCTCAAGGGTCTGGAGCAGCTGCTCCTGCGGTTGTCCCGCATGGCGCAGGACTTGCCGCAGCTGGCGGAGGCCGACTTCAACCCGGTCCTCGCGACACCCGGCTCGGTCACCGTGCTCGACGCACGGATACGTCTGCTGCCGCGCCGGCCGCAGGACCCCTGTCTTCGCCGACTGCGCTGAGGAAGGAACGGTCATGAAGCACAACAAGATCGGCTCCGTGATGACCACCGATGTCGTCCGGACCGAGTACGGAACGCCGTTCAAGGAGGTCGCGCGGCTGCTCGCCGACCACCGGATCAGCGGACTGCCCGTCGTCGACGAGGACGAACATGTCATCGGCGTCATCTCCGAGACCGACCTGATGATGCACCAGGCGCAGGCTCCGGACCCGTACGAGCCGAACCGGCGTTTCCGGTTCACCGCGCTGACTCCAGGCGCGAAGCGCCGGGCGGCGAAGGGGAAGGCCCGCACGGCCGGACAGCTGATGTCCGAGCCGCCCGTCACCGTGCACGCGGACGACTCCATCGTGGAGGCCGCACGGGTCATGGCCGGGCGGCACGTGGAACGGCTGCCGGTGCTCGACGAGGAGGAGCGGTTGGTCGGCATCGTCACCCGCCGCGACCTGCTCCAGGTCTTCCTGCGCCCCGACGCGGAGATCCGCAGGGAAGTGATCGAGGAGGTGTTGGTGCGCGGGTTGTTGCTGGCGCCGAGGAGCGTCGACGTCCTGGTGACGGAAGGTGTCGTCACCCTGCACGGTGACATGGAACACAGGAGCGAGACCGAGATCGCCGTGTCCATGGCCCGGCGGATCGACGGTGTGGTCGACGTGGTCGACCAGCTCACCTACCGGCTGGACGACGCGCGACTCCAGCCCGACGAACAGGCACTGCACGGCGTGGCCGACGACTGGCTGCGCCGTCTGTGAAGGAGAGGAGGGGACCGACATGCTGAGGAAAGTGTTGGTCGCCTACGGCACGAAGAACGGGTCGACGGCACAGATCGCCGTCACCGTCGCCGAGGTTCTGCACCAGCGGGGGTTCGCGGCCGAGGCCCTGCCCGCTCGGTCCGTGACGAGCGTGGCGTCCTACGACGCCGTGGTGGTCGGAGGCGGACTGTACGCCGGTCGCTGGCACCGGGACGCCCGCCGCTTCGTCCGCCGTCACCGCCGGTCCCTTGCCCGACGCCCGGTCTGGCTGTTCAGCAGTGGGCCGCTCGACGCCTCGGCCTCGGAGCGGGACGTCCCGCCCACGCCTGGAGTGCGGCGCGTCATGGACAAAGTGGAAACCACCGAGCACGTCACCTTCGGAGGCTGCCTTGAAGAGGGGGGCAAAGGGCGCATCGCCCGGATGATCCTGCGATCCGGCAAGGGCGGGGACTTCCGTGACTTCGCCGCGATCGAAACGTGGGCGGCACGCGTTGCCGAGGAACTGGCCGGCGCGGAGAGCCGATAGGAAGGCAGTGAGCCGGTAGAAGTCAGGGAGAGGACGAGCCCCGATGACCGAGCCCCCATGGCCGAGTGGAGACGCCATGGGGGATCGGGATATTGCTCATGCCGGCCTGATCGGCCGGGCCTCCGCGTCCGGGTGCGTGAGGTGTGCGGCGAACCAGTCACAGGCGAGCTCCGCGACGGTGTCCAGGGCACCGGCCTCGTTGAGGAGGTGGGCCGGTGCCCCGTACCACGGCGATTCGGTGGACGCAGGGCATCCAGTCGGCCGCGAGCCGGTTGAGGCCGAGCATCCGTGTGTCGAGTCCGCCGACGAGCAGCAGCGTCGGAGCACCGACGTGTGCAAGTGCCGCGGGACGGGCCAGGTCCGGACGGCCGTCGCGGGAGACGACGCCCCGGACGTCGTCTCCCGCGCCGGTCTCCGGTACGGCGCCCGCGCCCGTGCCGGCTCGGACGTAGCCCATGGGCAGGGCCGTTTGGCGGCGCAGCCATGGGGGCGACGGCAAGCAGGCGTCGGGCCAGCAGGATGATGCCGAAGACGTCGTGGCGGTCGCGTGCCTCGTTCTCGGTGAGCAGATCCAGCAGCGTGCCGAGCGGCCTGGTATCACGACTTCGCACAGACCAGTGACACGGAGGCGGCCGCGCTGGTCGAGGCCCGCCCCCCCGACTCATCACCCGACGGCACGACTCGCGCAGTACGTCCTGGCCGATTACGTGGACGCCGTCCTCGCCGAAACCCAGCTCCGGCTGCCACGGCACGCCCAGGTTGGGCACCACGAGCACGTCCAACGGCACGCCGAGCAGGCGGGCCACTTCGTACGCGACCGGAACTCCGCCCCGGGGCAGCGCGAGTACCAGTGGTCGACGCCTCGGTCATGCCTGTCGTCACCAGCGGAAACACCAACGCCCCGACCATCATGCTCGCGGAGCGTGCGGCCGACCTCGTCCGATTCGGTGCCGCGGCCGGCGCGGAGACCGCCACCGGGACCACACCGGCGCGGCAGTAAGTCCGCGTCCCGGACGAAGCCCGTCAACGCCAGCGGCTGCAACCGGTGCTCATTCAGCCGCCCCAGCACGTCACGCACGGTCAGCGGTGCGTCAGCGACCCAGACGACATCCATGATCGCCTGCTCGAGTTCACCGAAACCCCGCACGCTACCGCCCTTCCGCCACGACTGCCTTGCGAAAACCTAAACGCCATAGTAGGTCGTGTCCGTGACCATCGGATTGTGGCCGTAGAACCTTGCTGTTCCCGCGGAGCAGTTACCCGGAGTTCTCGCCTGTCGTTGCGGCCATTCTGATCGCCGACGGGTGCGGTGGCCGTCGCTGGACACGGTGACGGTGCCAGCGCCTGCGGGGCTTGTCGGGAGGGGCGCCGCAGGGCGGTCATACCGCGCGGCGGCGGCCCTCGCTGGGCAAGGAGCCACACTCGGTAGCGGCCTTGCGGCAGGACGGTGCGGACCAGCGTTGCATGCGGCTGCTTGAAGGACCGTAGCCGCATGCTGTTCTTCCCGACGAACACCGACGAGATCCGTCGAACCCTTCGGCGACGTGCGCGTCCTGGAGGGTCATCCGTCCCATGGCGGGTGGACTCCAGCATCTCGGGCCCTTGATGAGGATGCTGAGCTGGGCGGGCGGCCGATATCGACCCAGCGCATCTGCCGAGGGAACCCACCCTTGGTTCGGGCATGACCTGCTGGCGGGTGCCGGACCTGAAGCAGGCCAGGGGAAGCCGATGTCGCCGATGTGGTGGCGCTGAATCAGCGCGCCCCCGAAGGCCGGCACCGGCCACGTCCGGTGGAGGACGAGTGAGGACCAAGCGCAGCCAGCCATCACCCGCTCGGCTCCACCCCAGACTCACAGCAGGAACACCCCGGGCCGCAGCCGCAACTGTCCTGCTCCGCTTCGGTGATGGTGCCGAGCGGCACGGCGCAGCAGTTGTCACCCCGCCATGCCTCCCGTCCTTCCTTGACCGCCACGGCGGCGATCACGATGGCGGCGATGGGGTCGGCCCAGGTCCAGCCGAACAGGGTGTTGGAGAGCAGCCCGGCCAGCAGGACGGCGGAGAGGTAGGTGCACAGCAGGGTCTGCTTGGAGTCGGCGACGGCCGAGGCGGAGCCCAGTTCGCGTCCGGCGCGGCGCTGGGCGGCGGACAGGAACGGCATGATCGCGAGTGAGAGGGCGGCCAGCACGATGCCGGGGGCGGAGTGCTGGGCTTCACCGGTGCCGGTGAGGGCGCGTACGGAGTCGACCGTGACGTACGCGGCGAGGGCGAAGAAGGAGATGGCGATGATTCGCAGCGCCGTCTTCTCCCGGGCTTCGCGTACGGCGTGGTCGGCGGCGGAGAACTGCCAGGCCACGGCGGCAGCCGAGGAGACCTCGATGACCGAGTCCAGGCCAAAGCCGATCAAGGCGGTAGAGGAGGCGACCGTGCCTGCGGTGATCGCGACGATGGCCTCGACCACGTTGTAGCTGATGGTGGCGGCGACCAGGAGCCGAATGCGTCGGGTGAGTGAGGCCCGGCGATCCGGGGCCGGGCCCGGGGATACGGAGGTGGGCGCGCTCATCAGCAGCATCCCTTCTCGGCGGCGTCCACACAGGTGCGGTCGGCTTCGACGGCGAGAACGGCGCCGCGCAGGTCGTCCAGGGCGTGTCCGAGGCGGGTATCGGCCAGTTCATAGCGCGTGCGCCGGCCCTCCGGGACGGTGACCACGATGCCGCAGTCACGCAGGCAGGCCAGGTGATTCGACAGGCGGGTGCGGGAGATCTCCAGCCGGTCGGCCAGGTCGGCCGGGTGTGCCGGTGCCTCGCGCAGGGCGAGCAGGATGCGGCAGCGGATCGGGTCGGCGAGCGCGCGCCCGAATCGAGTCAGGGCGTCGATGTCAGAGGCGAAAGACAGCACCTCACGACGGTACAGGAAACCCTGAATTCAGGAAAACGTGAACGATGGTGGCTTCGGTGATCCGTTCCGAGGCCCCGCCCCACAGCGGCCGCGGGCGCCCGCCCCAGCCTGCATACCCCGAGGCGCCCAGGAGCGTGAAGGAGCCGGCCGTCGCCGCGGGGAAGCAGGCAGCCCGGCCCGTGCAGTGGCGGGAGGGATCCCGCCCGGGCACCTGCCGCAGCGGGCCGGATCCGCAGCGGTCCGCAAAGGGCCCCGGCGGTGCCCGCTGCGAACTCGATGCGGGCCACCAAGTACCAGCTCTGCTCGCGACTTTCCGGTCGGCTGCGCGACGTCGGCAGTGGCGTCCCACAGCATGGGGCCCGGATCAGGTGATCCGGGCCCCACGGGTGGCGCAGCTGTCGTCACAGAGCGGTGGTGTGGACGCCCGCGCCCGCCGCGAGGCCCTCGGGCGAGGCGACAGCCAGGGCGTCAGCGCACAGGTCTGCGACCGGCGTCTCCATGAAGAGCCCGCCGGAGCCGCCGGCCGCGAGGCCCCCGGAGACAGTGTCCAGGTCGGCCTCGGACATCTCAGCGGTTGCAACCTGAGGGGCAAGCTTCATAACGACGGTTCCCTTCGAGTGAGCATTTCCTGAATGGCAGAGTTCGCCTGATTCCCCGAAAACTGGGATTTACTCGACGACGTTCGCCACTCGAAGGATCAAAGCACGCTGGCAAAGCTGCGGCCAGCAGCTCAGACTCAAACGGGTCGCTCTGTGCAAGCCGGCTTGATTGATGTGACGTCGCGGTGACCGGCTACGCCAATTCCTTCACGTGGCCTGCCGTCGTGCTGCACCCGCGACGGTTGCCCACGGAGCCCAAGAAGAAGTATCCGCGCCCACTGCCCTCTGGAGCCGACACCGACGTGACGATCGTTCAGGTTCTGTACGACCCTTCAGTGAACGGTGTGCAGGTTCACCGGGTTTTCGGCACCCACCCGAGGGACCTCGGCAACCGGTGTCATCCCTCCGGCCGTTTTGGGCAAGACGTCGCAGTTCATGCCACGTGACGGCCATGGGGTCGGTGTCCTCGGCCACCGTGATGACGGCGGTGTCAATGCCAGGTCCGGTCGCGGAGTCTGACACGGCCCATGAGGACCTGTGGGAGGCAGCGCAGCTCGCAGACAAGCTGATGCGCCGACAACTCGCGTACACAACGTCCTGACCCGCAATAACTGTTGCGGGTCATGACGTTGGTGACACCACCGATGGGGAGTTCGGTGTTCCGTGAGAGCTGTCAGGGGCCAGCGCTCGGCATTGTCCGACTTCAGTCAGGTACTCGCTCATCGCGTCACGGTTGCGGATGAGGACGTCGATCCGTTCGGTGAGCCGGTCCCGCTCGGCGGCCAGCAAGGCCAGCATCTCCGGTGTTGCATCGGGAAAATGGATCGATCGAGGTTTGTCCAGGCACGGAAGGATCTGCTTGATGATGCGAGTGGGGAGCCCCGCATCCAGCAGGCCACGGATTTGGTTGACCCGGTCCACGTAGCGGTCGTCATACTCCCGATAGCCGTTCGCGCCCCGGTCCGGGACAATCAGCCCCTGCTCCTCGTAGTAGCGAAGTAGCCGACGGGACGCACCCGTCAGTCGCGACAATTCACCGATTCTCACACCCGCCGAAGCTACTCGGCGCACCTCGACTTGACCATCACATCTATGTGAAGGTTTCAAGATTTGGTCCATGACCACCACGTCTTCTGACGCACAGTCTCGTACGCGACAGGTCGGCCTGCCATGGTCGGCGCTGTTGGCACTGGGGACTGCCGTCTTCATCACGAGCTTGACGGAGACTCTGCCTGCCGGTGTGCTGCCCGAGATGTCGGCCTCACTGGGCGCCAGTTCGGGTGCTACCGGTCAGACCGTCACCGTCTATGCGGCCGGTACGGCGTTGACCGCGATCCCGCTCGCCACGGCGACAGCGTCTGTTCCGCGGAAACCACTGCTGCTCGGCGCCATGGCCGTCTTCCTGGTGGCCAACACGCTGACTGCGGCTGCACCGGGATACATCGTCCTGCTTGCGGGCCGGTTCCTCGCCGGTGTGGCCGCGGGCCTGGCGTGGGCGATCCTCGCCGGCTACGCCCGCCGTATCGCACCTGCCGGCTTGGAAGGCCGCGCCATCGCAGTGGCGATGACCGGGATCCCTGTGGCGTTGTCCTTGGGGGTTCCGGCCGGCACGCTGATCGGTGAACAGGTGGGATGGCGGGCGGCGTTTGGCGCTGTCTCCCTGGTCTCTCTTGCCGTCATCGGCTGGATCAGCGTGTCCGTCCCCGGCGTGGGGCAACCCGCCGTTGAACACGCTGACGCCAACCGTTCGGACCCCGCACCAGAATCAGGGAAGTCGCGCCTGCGGCAGACCCTGGCGGTGCCCGGTGTCGCGGCAATCATGGTCACGGTCACGACGTTCGTTCTCGGGCACACGATCATCTATGCCTACATCGCTCCCTACCTACAGCACGCCGGGCTGGGGTCAGCGACCGACGCGGTTCTCCTTGCTTTCGGTGTCGCATGCCTGGTGAGCATTTGGTACGTCGGACGCCATGTCGACCGCCGGCTACGGGCTCTGATGGTCACCGGCGCGGTGCTGTTCACTCTCGCCACCGCAGCTCTTGCCGTCACCACAACACACGCGATCGTCTGGGTCGCCGCTGTTCTTTGGGGCCTGGGGTGGGGCGGTGCACCGACGTTGCTGCAAACCGCAGCCGGACAAGCCGGAATGCGGCGCAGCAGCGCTGCCGCTGACACCGCGCAAGCGGTCCTCGTCACCCTCTGGAACGCCGCGATGGCCCTTGGTGGCATCATCGGTGGTCTCCTGCTGCAAAGCTCGGGCGTCACCGTGGTCGCCGTGTCAGCCGCCGTCCTCGGGGCAGTCAGCCTGCTCGTCGTCGCCGGGGCCCGACACCACGCATTCCGCAACACTCAGGCCACGCCATGACGCACGCCAACGCACCCCTGAGTGTTGAAGGACGCCGGCGTCTGGTCGAACGTTGCCGCACTCGGCCCATCGCGCACGTCGCCGCAGAGATGGGCATCTCCAGGGCGACCGCATCGAAGTGGGTCAATCGCTACCGCCACCACGGCGAGCTTGGGCTACACGACAGAAGCTCGACGCCACATCGCCAACCGACTGCGACCGCGCCCGACATGGTCGCGAGAATCGAAAAGATGCGGCGTACCGACAAGTGGTCAGCGGCCCGCATCGCCTACGAACTCGCAGCAGATGGGACCCAGGTCTCCCGACGTACGATCAGCCGCCACCTGGCCGACCTTGGACTCAACAGGCGCAAGTTCATCGACCCGAGCGGCGACACCAACCGTGAACCACAGAAGATCGTCGCCCGGCGGCCTGGCCACATGGTGCACGTTGATGTGAAGAAGGTCGGCAAGGTTCCCGACGGCGGTGGCTGGCGCGTCCACGGACGCGGAAGCGCCAAGGCGGAAGACGCCGAGCGCTCGAAGAGAAAGACCAAGCGCGGCGGCTACGTCTACCTCCACTCCGCGATCGACGGCTACTCCCGTCTCGCCTACACCGAAGCCCTCCCGGACGAGAAAGCCGCCACCGCGATCGCGTTCATCCACCGAGCACGAGCCTGGTTCGCCGCCCACGGCATCACCCACATCGAGCGGATCGTCACAGACAACGGTGCCTGTTACCGAGCCGACGGGTTCGCCCGGGCTCTCCTGGGGACACGGCATCAACGGATCACTCCATACACGCCCCGGCATAACGGGAAAGTAGAGCGCTACAACCGGATCATCTCCGAGGAGTTCCTCTACGCCCGCACCTGGACATCCGAAAACCAACGCCGGGAAGCCCTCGCGTTCTGGAACATCCACTGCAACTACCACCGCCCCCACAGCACAGCGAACGGGCAGCCACCAGCATCACGGCTACGCGAAGGCGTCAGCAACGTCATGGCCTCCTACAACTAGGCGGCTGGGACTGTAAATCGTTCGGTGTAACTCCCGATCATGGAAGATGCATCGATGACCAGTGAGAACGTGTCCGAGTCCGAGACCGTCGAGCCCACGAAGGCTGCGTCGGTGAAGGCCGTGGACGACCAGTTGATCGACGAGTTGGTGGGCCGTGCCCAGGCCGAGGGCCTGCAACTGACCGGCGAGGGCGGGCTGCTCCAGCAGCTGACCAAGCGGCTGCTCGAGTCCGCTCTGGAAGGCGAGATCACCGACCACCTCGGCTATGACAAGCACGATCCGGCGGGCAAGAACGGCGGCAACTCCCGCAACGGCAAACGCTCCAAGACCGTGCTGACCGACGTCGGCCCGGTGGAGATAACCGTGCCCCGCGACCGCGACGGCTCCTTCGAACCGAAGATCGTCAAGAAGCGACAGAAGCGCCTGACCGGCGTCGACGAGATGGTCATCTCGCTGGCCGCGAAGGGCTTGACCACCGGCGAGGTCCAGGCCCACCTGGCCGAGGTCTATGGCGCCGACGTTTCCCGCCAGACCATCTCCACCATCACCGACAAGGTCCTGGAGGGCATGGCCGAATGGCAGAGCCGCCCGCTCGACGCCGTCTATCCGGTCATCTTCATCGACGCCATCCACGTGAAGATCCGCGACGGCGCGGTCGCCAACCGGCCCATCTACGTGGCCCTGGCCGTCACTACTGAGGGCCGGCGCGAAATCCTGGGGCTCTGGGCCGGCGACGGCGGCGAGGGCGCCAAACACTGGCTGCACGTCCTCACCGAGATCAAGAACCGCGGCGTCAGCGACGTCCTCATGCTGGTCTGCGACGGGCTCAAGGGCCTGCCCGAGGCGGTGGAGACCGTCTGGCCGCGGACGATCGTGCAGACCTGCGTGGTGCACCTGCTGCGGAACTCGTTCCGCTATGCCGCCCGCCAGGACTGGGACAAGATCGCCAAGCTCCTCAAGCCCGTCTAAACCGCTCCCACCGAAGAGGCCGCTTTGGACCGGTTCGCCGAGTTCGCCGACGCCTGGGGCCGTAAGTATCCGGCGATCGTGAAACTGTGGGAGAACGCCTGGGAGGAGTTCACTCCGTTCCTGCGGTTCGACACCGAGATCCGCCGCATCGTCTGCACGACGAACGCGATCGAGTCGGTGAACGCGCGGATCCGCCGGGCGGTCAAGGCCCGCGGACACTTCCCCAACGAGCAGGCCGCGTTGAAATGTGTCTACATGGCGATCATGTCCCTCGATCCCACCGGCCGAGGCCAGGTCCGCTGGGCCATGCGCTGGAAGACCGCACTGAACGCCTTCGACATCACCTTCGACGGCCGCCTCTCCGCAGCCCGTCAGTAACCCCAACTACCCAGTTCCACCGCTCGTTTGACAGACCCAGGCGGCTAGTGCTGTGACCGGCAACGTTCACCGGTTTGCCATAGGTGAGCGGAGAGCCAGGCAGAGCGGAACCGATGTCTGGATTACTGCGCTGAGGAA
>NZ_JBITIY010000004.1:0-147380 GCF_044459385.1 Streptomyces sp. NPDC050287
CCATCGTCCTCGCCGCCCTCAAGGCTCGGGTCCTCGCCCAAACCGGCGAGCCTCACGACAAGATCAAGACGACAGGTTAATGATCTGCAAGCCCTTAGGTCAGCGTATGGGCTTCTTCGTCCAACTGCTGGTGCGGGGGCTTTTGCGGGTGAGACGTCGGGTCATCATGGTGATGAGTGCCCAGTTCAGGTGTGCTTCGGAGTGCTGGGGCAGCCGTTCGTAGTCGCGTGCGTTGCGGCGGGCGTTCATGCACCAGCCGATCGTGCGCTCGACCTTCCAGCGGCGGGGCAGGACGACGAAGCCCTTGGTGCCCTTGGGCCGGGAGACGATGCGCAGGGTGAGCCAGAGGCGTTCGCGGGCCCAGTCCACGAGTTCGCCGGCGTAGCCGCGGTCGGCCCAGACCTGGGTGATCTGCGGCTGGGTGAGGCGCAGCCGCCAGAACACGTCGCGGGCGGCATCGCGGCCTTGCATGTCGGCGGGCGTCACCGTGATCATCACCGGCAGGCCGAGCGTGTCCACGGTGATATGTCGCTTGCGTCCGTTGATCTTTTTCGCGGCGTCGTAGCCGCGGCTGTTGCGGCCGACGGTGGAGGCGCCCTTGACCGACTGGGAGTCCACGATCAGCGTCACCGGGTGCGGGCAGCGGCCCTTGCCGGTACGGATCCGGCGCCGCAGCTGGTCACGGATGTAGGTGACGACCCCGGCCCGGTTCCACCTCCAGAAAAACCCGTAGACCGTCTCCCAGGGCGGGAAATCCGCAGGCAGAGCCCGCCACTTCGCGCCGTTGTCGACGATGTAGCGGATGCCGTCGACGATCTCGCGCCGCGGCCACTTCTCCGGGTGCCCGCCGGTCTTGGTCTGGCAGGCCGGGATGGGCAGCAGGGGTTCGAGAAGGGCCCATTCGGCGACGGAGGTGTCGGAGGGGTAGCGGCGGCGACGGG
Source organism: Streptomyces sp. NPDC050287 (assembly GCF_044459385.1). Lineage (NCBI taxonomy): Bacteria > Bacillati > Actinomycetota > Actinomycetes > Kitasatosporales > Streptomycetaceae > Streptomyces > Streptomyces sp. NPDC050287. The sequence continues at coordinate 942 of NZ_JBITIY010000004.1, forward strand.
AGGCAGCGGGCATGGCGGGCTCGGCAGAGGTCGGCTGCGAACGGGGGCTATTTGGAGAGCTGGGCAAGGGTGGCGCGGACGCCGGTGAGCTGGGCGGTGGCGAGCTGGGCCCATTCGTCGTCGGGGTAGCGGGCCAGGTGCGGATCGAGCGTGCCCGTGATCACCGGGTCAGCCGGCCGAGGATCTGCCGGAACTGCCGCTTGTCGTACTCGATCCAGTCCGTGGGGTCGTCGGAGAACATGAACCCGTCCCGGCGGGTCCAGGTGATCGGCGTCAGGTTCTCCGCGGCGACGACGTCGCGGACGTGCCGGATGCCCCGGCCGACCTGCGAGCGGGTCAGGCGGGTGGCGGCCATGAGCTGGTAGGTGTGCAGGCCCGCGGGCCTGGCTTCCATCAGGGCGACGCGGACCAGGTCGCCGTAGTGCTCCGCCAGCGGCCGAGCCTCCCGGCGTCGCGGCATGGCCTACTCGCCTTTGAGCAGCTGGACCAGCTGCTCGTCCAGGGTGAATTCGCCGTTGTCGAGGGCTCCTTCGAGCCAGTCCGCCGCCGCGCGGACCCGGCCGATCTGCCGGCGCACGGTCTCGCGTTCGTCCTCGGTGAACTCCTGCCCGCGTAGCTGCGGGACCAGGCGGCCCAGGGTGGCCACGAAGCCGTGGCAGGAGCCGACCAGGTCGAGGTATTCGATGGTGTGCTCGATCGCTCGGGCGGCCGGCGTGCGTTCGCGGATCCGGTCACGGGTCTCGTTGGAGTTGTCGAACTGGGCGCGGTTGACGAGCGTCCGGGTGGTGTCGTCCCGCATCGTCTTCCGGGCGACGGCCGGGCGGCGCAGCAGACCGGTAGTGACCTCCTGCGCGACGGTGTCGTCCCTGGTCCGCTCCGTGACGACCCGGACCTTCTCAGCCGGGGTGACGTGCTCGGTGACCGCCGGCCGCTTCAGCAGGTCGGTGGCGACCTGGGCTGCGACCTCGTCGTCCCGGGTCAGGTCGGCCACGGCCTGGACCTTCTCGTCCACCGTGACCGGCCGGTCGACGCGCTGGCCGACGACCCGCTTCGCGCCGTCCGGCGTCCACTGCCTCACCCCGGTTCGCGGGTTGAACGGCGCGTCCTCGATCGCCGCCCACCGCTCGTCCTCGTCCACGACCGAGGCGAGGATGCGGTGAACGACACGCCCTCCTTTCGGCGCCCCTCCGGCCAGCGGTTGGCGGTGTAACGCCAGTCCTCCACCGTCCGGCGTTCCACGCCGATGTCGTCCGCGAACAGCTGCAACGACTCCGTGACGGTGAACAGGTCGTCCGTGCCGTTCGGCATCGACCCGCCCACCGCCCTCATCGGCTCGATCTCCAACGCCATGTCACCCAGGGCAAATTGAGAGCGGGCGATCTGCGCGATCAGTTCCTTTGCCTGGGTGACGAGCTGCTCGTAACGCTGCCGGGTGACGTTCCCGATCCGGTCGGTCACGTCGGTCATGATGACCACCGCCCTCGCCGGGGTCCGGCCCAGCCACCACGCCGTGACCGGTCAAAGGGGCGCCGACCCCGGTCACTGTCCACCGTGACGCGGGCGCGACACGCCGGGGCAGGGCGTGAACCGGGGGCGCTCGAAGTGCTCGGGAGTCGGTGCCAACTTCCCTGCAAAACATGGGGTGTTCGAGGTGTTCGCGAGGCGTTCGGCTAGGGCGTTTCCGTAACGCCGTTCCGCGACGCCCGCCGCTGACGGCAGGCACGCACCCGGCAACGGTCCGAGCAGTACACCGCAGCCCTCGACCGTTCCACCCCCACCGTCCACGACCGTCCGCAGACCGGGCACTCCGCATGCTCTCCCCGCTGCATCGCCATGACCCGCTGGCGAGTCTGCTGAAGCCTCCGCCACCGCCTTGACCTGCACCGACCCGAACAGAACACCGCCTCCGCCGCCATCGTCTGCGGCAGCGGATCACCGCACTCTCGGCAGTACCGCCGAGCCGTCCCGCCAGCCCCCACACCTCAGATCATCCAGGCGCACGCACCTCACGGCCAGGGATCAAAAACACCTACTCAGGCCCCAGCGCGTCTTGTCGGCCACCCAGTCGGTTGCGTGCCAGCAGCGGTAGCCTTCCGCGGGCAGCAGCCAGGTGGCAGGCTCCTGATCGGCCTTCGAACGGTTCGAAGCGGCCGACACCGCGATCAGAGCCCGCGTGTCTCCCAGGTCGTTGGCGTAGGCCTCACCTTCTTGCGCGCTCCAGGCAAAGGCGCCGGAGTGCCATGCTTCGGCGAGCGGGACCAGATGGTCGATGTCCAGCCCCCGCGTTGCGTCGAACACGCGGTCGTCGTAGGGCGAATACCACTCCCCACCGGTCAGGACACAGTTCGCACGCTGCTCAGGTGCGATGACCGCCTCGGCCTTGAGGAGCTCCTGCCGGGTGTTACTGCCGTCCCGGTCAGCGTCGATCCACTGCCGGATCTTGACATCTCCCGGCCACTCCCACGGCCGCGAACTCCCGCCCCGCACCAGTGGACCGGCCCGCGGCGCCCGGGCGTGAAGAAGGCCGCCGCCCCGGCGTTGGATCCGCGGTTCCCGCACGGCCCGCCCGCAACACCGCGCTGCGGCGGCCATGGGGCCCCAAGTGCCGCTCTGCTTGCGGTCCGCAGCAGGGTTGTTGTCACCGGGCCCCGCTGTCCTTGCATGCCCTCTCACCGCCCCGACCGGCTGGAGGATCCCAAAACGAGGCTGCGCAGGCGACGTTGCGGTGGAGAATGGCAGTCATGACGAACGAGGGCTCCTCCATCGACCCGGCCAAGCCCAGCATCGCCCGCGTCTACGACTACCTGCTCGGCGGCAAGGACAACTACGCCGTGGACCGCGAGATCGGCGACGTGTTCAAGCGCGACCTGCCCGGTTCGGTGGCCATCGCCTTCGCCAACCGCGCGGCCCTGACGCGAGCGGTCAGGGAGATCGCGAAGACCACCGGCATTCGGCAGTTCATCGACCTGGGCAGTGGCCTGCCGACCGCGGACAACGTCCACCAGGTCGCGCAACGGCACGCTCCCGAGTCCCGGGTCGTCTACGTCGACATCGACCCCCAAGTGTTGGTCCACGGCCGCGCACTGCTGGAGAAGAACGACCGGACCCGCGTCGTCGCGGTCGATGTGCGCAACCCCGAAGGCATCCGCACTCACCCCGACACCATCGAGATCATCGACTTCGCTCGTCCCGTCGCCGTCATCCTCAGCGCCATCCTCCACCACGTCAACGATGACGAGGACCCTGCCGGCATCGTCCGCTACTGGCGCGACCACGTCCCCTCCGGAAGCTACTTCTTCGTCAGCCACTTCCGCTCTGGCAACAACCCGGAGACCGCGGAGGCCGAGAAGGTCCTCCAGCAGACGTTCGGCCGCGGCCGGTGGCGCACCGACGCGGAAATCGCCTCCCTGCTGGAAGGCCTGGAAATCCTCGACCCCGGGATCGTCCCCGCGTCCCTGTGGCGTCCCGACGAAACCGACAACGCGTGGGACAGGGGCAAAAGACGAGAGCTCACGGTCTGGGAACACCTCATCGCCGCCGGACTGGCCCGGAAAGCATAGACGGATCCCCGGATGGCGATCGCCGGGCGGTTGCGCCTCTGGCCGCAAGATCGCCGGGGTGGCGCACCGACACGGTATCGACGCCGGCGCCAACTGGCGGGCCGAAACCACCGCTCGAGCGCGTACTGCACCGTCGAAGGCGTTCTCCGTAAGCGTGCCGGTGAATCAACCTGAAACGGCGTCTGTTGTGCACGAGCAGCTGCTGTCGGCGGTCATCGAGGGCGTCGAGGTCACGGATGGCAGTTGGACGATGTGAGCACATACGGCGCTGCCGGCTCGCACTACGACAATTATTTTCCCCGTTTCTGGGCCTTGCTCGTCTTTCGTACGACCTCTCTTGAAAATCACCTGCGGTGACACGCGTCGGCGCGGTTCACGCGGTCTGTTCGCGTGAGGTGATGGTGACGTCCATGCCGAGGGCCGCGAGTTGGGCGATCAGGCGTCGCGTCCGGCGTTCCCTGCCGAGGCGGTTGGTGAGCCGCTGCGCGGTGTTGCGGGCGGGCCGTGCGGGAACCGCGGATCCAGCGCCGGGGCGGCGGCCAGCGGCCGGTCCTTGACCCGGCGCCGCTGCACCGCGCCCTGAACCGGCGCGACGTTGTCCTAGTGCGAGCCGGCAGTCTGGTCCTCAACGCCGTGGTCCTGTGGAACACCCGCTACCTGTACGCCGCTGCCCGACAGCTTCGTGCTGAGGGCCACGATCTCAAGGGTGAGGACGTGGCCCGGCTCTCTCCGCTGAAGGACCGGCACATCAACTCTCTCGGCCGCTATCAGTTCAACCTCGTGGCTAGCGGGCCAGGCAGTGGCCCGCGCCCACTGCGTGACCCGGACGCGACCGAAGACGCGGACGACGAAGGGTAAGACCGGACCGGGAGCACGGTCCCGCGCATGCACCCGCTGGATCCGTGTGCCTGGGCGGTCGTTGAGCTGGCAAGCCCTGCACGAAAAGCGGGGTGATTCGGCGCCCAGTGCTCTCCGGTCACCGGCGCAGATTGGACTTTCGGCAGTGGTCGGACGGCGCCTGATGTCCGTACCGTCACCTCTGTGGACAGCACAATGATCAACCATGAGGTTGCGAACGGAACCGCTGTTTTACGGCGGGCACTTGATCCTGGAACTATTCTCACGGCGGCTACCGCGGTGGCCGCCGGTCTGAGCGTGATGAACCTCTGGTGGGCTGTCCCGACTGCCATCGCCGCGTTCCTGGCAGGACGACGGCCTGGACGGACGGCGCCGACAGCGCTCGCCCTGGTCGCGATTCTCGCGGCCAGTGTGGTGGCCTTTTCCGTCGTTCCTGCTTGGCTCCCCCTGGCCGGCCGCTTTGTGACCGTGGTGGTGGCAGCCACGATGCTGCCGTGGTTCGCGGGCCGGTTCTGGCGCCAGTATCAGCAGCTTGTCCGGGCCGGATGGGAGCGCGCCGATCAGCTGCAACGCGAGCAGCAACTGATCGCTGATCAAGCCCGGCTGCGCGAGCGGGCACGTATCGCCCAGGACATGCATGACGTACTCGGCCATGACCTGAGCCTGATCGCGCTGTCGGCCGGCGCACTCAAACTCGCGCCGGATCTTGAAGAACGCCACCAAAGGGCCGCAGGGGACATCCGAGCCAGAGCCGCGGCCGCGGTGGAGCGTCTCGGCGAGGTGATCGGTGTCCTGCGTGAGGAGACCGACACAACGTCGATGGGCCCCAACGACGCCAGCCTCACGAGTCTGACCTCCGAGGCTTCCGGGGCCGGTCTCACGGTGGAGTTGTGCATCGACGGCGAGGCGGACGACGTGCCGCCCGTGGTCAAACGGGCGGCTCACCGGGTCGTGCAGGAAGCTCTGACCAACGTTGCCAAGCACGCGTCCGGCGCGACCACGACTGTCCACGTGACGCATACGGCAACAGAAACTCAGGTCGTCGTGGAGAACGGCCCGCCGTCGTCCGCGGCCAACCAGCGGCCCCGGCCTCGGAGCGGAGGGCGTGGTCTTGTCGGTCTCGAAGAACGTATGCGGTTGACCGGCGGTTCGTTCGATCACGGCCCGCACGACGGAGGCTACGCGGTCGTCGCGCGTATCCCGCACACACCCTCGCCGCCGTCAACGCCGCTCTCGCCCTCAGCCTCTCGCGGCGACGATTTGCCGCAGGAACATCGCCGCGCTCGGCGCCGGGTCGGCCGGGCGCTGGTCGCCGCGGTCATGGTGCCCCTCGTGACGGGAGCTTTGCTGAGCGGAGCTCTCACGGGTTGGGAGATGCTGTCGGCGTCACGGTCGGTCCTGGACCCACGCGACTATGCCCGCCTGCATGTAGGACAAGATCGTTCCGAGGTGGTGCGTTTCCTGCCGGACCGGCAGACGAACCATCGACCACTGACTGCCGAGCCGACTGGAGACGGCGTAACGTGCGAGTACTACGCGATGACGGCCGACCGGTTCGACGACCGGTCCGGCGACGCCTACCAGCTCTGTTTCCGGAAGGACACCCTGGTGTCCCTGGACACGATCACCCCGTGAGCGCCCGATGATCCGGGTAATGATCGCCGACGATGAGCCGATGATCCGCGCAGGGGTACGCGCCGTTCTTGCCACGGATCCGGATATCGAAGTCGTCGCCGAGGCCGTCGACGGGCACGACGCCGTGGAACTGGTCCAACGCCATCGTCCCGCGGTGGCCGTACTCGATATCCGCATGCCGGGAATCAACGGCATCGACGCCGCCGCGGAAATCCGCAGCACGGTGCCGACCACGAACATCATCATGCTGACGACCTTCGGCGAGGACGACTACATCCTCAAGGCGCTCGGCGGTGGTGCAGCAGGCTTCCTGATCAAGTCGGGCGAACCCGAGGAACTGATCACCGGAGTCCGTGCAGTGGCCGAAGGCGCCGCCTACCTGTCACCGAAAGTCGCGGCCCGGGTCATCGCGCACCTCGCCGCGACGGGCGCGGGCACCCTGGCCGGTCGGCGCTCCGCCGCCCGCCACCGGGTCGCCGCCCTCACCGCCCGGGAAAGAGAGGTACTGGCCTTTCTCGGAAGCGGCCTGTCCAACGGGCAGATCGCCCGGCGGCTCCATGTGGTGGAGGGAACGGTCAAAGCCCACGTGAGTTCCATCCTGGCGAGGCTGGGCGTCGCCAACCGGGCCGCTGCCGCGGTGGTGGCCCACGAGGCCGGGATCATTCCGCCTCAACCTTCCCAGCCGTGATGCCGCCCCCTGGGCAAAGGGCATGAACGCGAGCAGCACCGCCGCCACGACAGCGCCGCCGAGCGTCGCGCCGGCGAGCACATCGTGCGGGTAATGGACCCCCACCAGCACACGCAGCAGCGCGGCAGCCCCAGCCAGCGGCAGCGTGATCGCGGCGAGGCGGGGCCGCAGCACGGCGAGACCGACGGCCAGGCCGGCGGCCAGGGTGGCGTGGTTGCTCGGGAACGACCAGTCCCCCGCTCCGGGGCATTCCGCGACAGATTCGGCGCCTGCGCGTAACGCACGGCAAGGACGCTCCTCGTCCACGACGAGCTTCACCGCTTCGCTCACCGCATAGGCCGCGACGGTGCCGAGACCGGTCAGGACGGATCCGGAGACCTCCCGTGTGTTTTTGCGGCGGATTGCCGTCCACCACATCCAGACCAGCAACATTCCGAGGATCACCAAAGCACCCTCGGTGGCCACTTCCAGGAGAAGGCCCAGCCACGACGGTGCATCCGCCACCGCCCCGGCCACCGACCGGTACGCGGACGCCGAAGCCCCACCCGTGACCTCGACAGCACCAACCTCGCCCAGCCCACCGGGGGCCAGCCAAGTGACGACTCCTGATCCCACGCTCAGGACGGCCAACGCGCCGAGCAGCCGACCGGCTCGGACTTTCATTCGCGGTTCACGTTCCATGGGGCCCGAACGTAGAAGCGGGAACAGCCGGGAACCCGAGCCGAACGGCAACACCGGACCTTGACGATCGTCACGGTTGACAGCTACGAGCACCCTCGTTCCGCGTCACGGGACATCCTGACCTTCAACAAACCTTCGTTTTCTGAAGGTCGCTCTGTGGGGCCGCGCAGACCCCCGCAGAGCCTTCAAAGCCCCTTCAAGAACTGGGTCATTCAACAACCCCGCACCACCGTTTTCCGACATGATCCGGGGCCATGACCGCCCTCGAACCGGCCGAGCCGGGCCTCCTCGTCGCCGAACCACTCGTCCGACGAAACCGCACAGGCTACGTCACAAGATCTCCGGCTGTAGTACGTGGGCCTCGGCTGACGTAGGCGGCGGTTCCGGCGGCGGTGAGTACCGCTGCGACCATGGCCGCGGGTCGGCTGTCGGAGGCCTGTGTCTGCCAGGTCAGCGCCTCCCCCGCGGTGCCCATGCCCGGGAACACCGCCGCGCCGAGCGTCCACCCGAGAGGCAGGAACCACGAGCGAGCGGTGCCGACCGTGGCCGTCCCCAGTGCGGTCAGGCCCAGCAGGCCGGCCGCGTCGCGGACGACACATCCGAACGGCCCGAACCGCGTGCCGGTGAGCAGTGTGGCCAGCAGCAGCATGAGTACGCATCCCAGGGCCGTGGCCAGGTGGGACATCCGCAGCCATCCCCACGGCCTCGCCGCCGTGCGGTCCAGGGCGTCGTCGGGTCCTGAGAGCGTGGTGGTGGCGACGGCTACCAGGAACAGGACCGTCAGGGCGAGTACGGTGCCGCTCACCTCGCCCTTGACGCTGAAGGCCGTCGCCAGCAGCCACGCGATGGCAGTGCCCGCGACGGCCGCGCCGAGCGCCGCCGGCACCTGGCGCGAGCGGACGTAGAGCGTCAGTCCTGTCATCGGGCGCCTCGGCTCAGGAGGTCGGTGGTGTCCTGGCACTTCTGGGCGGCCCGGTAGACGGCGACAACCCGGGCTTCGGCCTCGGCTCGCGGCAGTGCCTGCAGTCCCTTCCAGAGCTTGACGGCGTCCGGGTCATCGAATTCGAGGCCATCGGGACCGGCGGTCGGCTCCCGGTCGAGCAGCCAGTAGGCCGCAGCGGTGGCGGCTGTGAAGTTCCGGTTGTCTCCGCAGCTGAGAGGGCCGGTGAACACTCCGGTGAGCATCGTCGGTTCGAGCCGTCCCGGGTGGGCGAGGTGACCGTGCTTGTCGACCGTGATACGCATCAGCGCGGTGTCGGCCCGCGAGCTCGGTGACGTAGGAGGAGAGAACGTGGAGGTGTCCTCATGTGCCTCGACGATCGATGTTTTCGTCAGGAGTCCCAATGCGTGCCGGGCCTTGGGGGTTACCTCGGGCAGCAACCCTTCGTGCGCCCGGCTGACGCAGACCCGCGGGGTGTCGTCGCTGCACACCAGTTCCTGAGCGACCGGGTCGAGCGTCCCTTGGTCGTAGGCATCGCCGGTCGGCACCACCAGGGCCGTGGCCGTGGCCCCGATGGCCAGCGGCAGCAGCGCGGCGAACGCGAACTTACGGTTTTGGACGGCGAAGAGCACGACGCCGGCCACCGCGACCGCGGCCATCCAGAGTGCCTGGGCAGCGCTGACTCCGCCGTCGACGGTGTCGTAGTCGCTGAACATGCTCATCCCCATGGCCGGGGAGAACGCCGCCGTGAATCCGCCGTCCGGAAGGGCGTGGGGCGCGAGCATCAGTAGCGCGAAGCCGATCACAGCCAGCGCGGGTGCGGTGGCGAGCGCCGGCACCAGGCGTCCGACGGCCAATCCGAGCCAGACCGAGGCGATCATCGCGACCAGCCCGACGGCCACGACGACAAACGCGGCCGGCGGCAGGTAGCGCGCCGTGTCGGCGATCCGCGGTGCCGCCGCGAGGAGCGTGACCAGGTAGGCGAGGAGCACCGCCAGAGCCGTCGTGGCCAGGATCGGCACCATGCGTTGCGATCTCGGGCGGGGCACGGCGGCGAGCAGTTCGGCGACGTTGGCTCGGTGCTCGCGATAGGACTGCCAGGCGCCGGCGGCCATCGCAAGGGGCGAGAGAACCGCGAGGTATTCGCGCTGCGTCATGGCCAGCGCCATCCACCCCGTGGACCATCGCCCCGCGGTGGCGTGGAGGACGATCGTGCCGGCGACGGCGATCAGGAGCGCGGCGCCGAGGGCGGCCGAGCGCCGGAGCTCGATGCCGAGGATGCGGTTCATGCGTTGCTCCGGTGCTGGCGCAGGAGTGCGGAGTAGCCGCGCTCCGCAGGGCTGTCGCCCGCGTCGCCCTGCCCACCGCGGGCGATCAGGTCGTCGGGGGTGCCCTGGAAGAGGAGTCGGCCTTCGTTCATGAGGATGACGTCGGTGCAGGCAGCGACGACGTCCTCGACGAGGTGGGTGGAGACCAGGACACAGCTGTCGGCGCCGAGGTCACGCAGCAGGTCGCGGAAGTCGAGACGTTGTTCGGGGTCGAGTCCGACGGTGGGCTCGTCGAGCAGTAGCAGTTCGGGGTCGTTCACGATGGCCTGGGCGATGCCGGCCCGGCGCAGCATGCCGCCGGACAGCGTCTTCATCTTGGCGTCGGCCTTGGTGGTGAGACCCACCCGATCGATCGCGCGTTGTACGGCGTCGGGTATCGCGGTTTTGGGCATTTCCTTGAGCCAGGCCATGTACGCGATGAACTCGCGGACGGTGAACCGCGGGTAGAAGCCGAACTGCTGCGGCAGATACCCCAGTTTGCGACGCACCTCGCGCAGGTCGGCACGGCCGTCCACCTGCGCGCCGAGCAGCGTCAATGAGCCGCTGGCGGGCTTGACGACGGTGGACAGCGCGCGCATCAGCGTGGTCTTGCCGGCGCCGTTCGGGCCGAGCACACCGTGCACGCCGGCAGTCAGCGTCAAGTCGAGTCCGTCGACGGCCAGGTGCCGCTGGGCCCGGACACGCAGTTCCTTTGCGTGGACGAGCCAAGGATGAAGGGTGGGAGCCGTTTCGGCAGCGCGCACCGCTCGCATGGTCTCTCCTGTTGATCTTGTTGATGGGGGGTCAGTTGCCACTGGTCAGGCGGCGGAAGTGGGTGGCGGCGAGCGGTGTGACCGCGGCAAGGGCCACGGTGGCCACCACCCAGTCGGCGGTGCTGCCCGGCTGCAGTACCGGGGACAGGGACTGGGCCGCCACACTCGGCAGCAGGACTGCCGCGGACCAGACCACCGCGAGTCCGATCGCCGCGCGCCGTACGCCGATGAGGGCGCCGAGCACGAGGGTGGCCCCCGTGAACGCCAGGCACGGCAGCAGGGTGAGGGCCAGCGAGGTTCCGGTGCTCACACCCGCCACCAGCAATGCCGGAAGCACGACGACGAGCACCGCGAGCGTCCGCCGCAGCACCATGGCCAGGCCGGCTGCCGGTGTGGTGGCGATCAGTTCCCAGGCGGGGTCGATCCGCCGGCTCCAGGCCACCGCGACGCCGGGCAGCGGAGCCACCGGGGCCAGCAGCAGAACGAGCGACGGCAGGCTCGGCTCGGCGGAGTCCAGGAGTACGCCACAGCCCAGCACCGCGACGGTCACCGCGAGCCAGGGCAGCAGCGTCCACGCGAGCCAGCGTCGGTGCACGGCCGCTGCTGGTGTGCGTTGCCGGGTCGGCGACGGGCTCGCTTCGATCGCCTGGCCGAGCGAGACGGCGACACGGTCGAGCAGATCCGTCGTGGCAGGGGTGGCCTTGGCGGCAAGTGACTCACGGCAGTTGGCGCACGCGTCGAGATGGACCTCGATCGACCAGAGCGCGGCGTCGTCGAGTCCGTGCCCGCCGTCCGCGTAGCGGGCCAGGACCGTGGCGGTGGGATGAGTCATGAGAGCGCCTCCCGCAACGCGATCCGAGCCCGCCGCGCGCGGGTTTTCACCGTGCCCTCCGGCATACCGAGCAGCACCGCCGTCTGACGGACCGACAGGTCGTCGAGCACCATCGCCTGCAGCACCTGCCGCAACTCCGGTGGCAGCCGCAGCAGCGCCTGTTCGAAGTTCTGGTCGACGCGGTTCGCCATCACCTCGTCCTCGGCGGCCGGCGCGGTCGTGTCGAGCAGGGCAACGGTCGGCACCCGCTCCTGCCGGGCGCGTCGGCGGAACGCGTCGACAAGACGGTTCGCGGCGATCGTCCAGAGCCAGCCGACCGCACTGCCCTCGGTCACGGAGCCCGCATAGCTGCCGGCCGCACGCCAGACCGCCAGGTAGGTCTCCTGGAGCACGTCGGCGACGACGTCGTCGTCGGCGCAGCGGCGGCGGAGCCGCACCGCCAACCAGGGCGAAGTACGCCGATACAACTCGTCGAACGCTGCCCGGTCACCACCGGCGACGCGACGCACGAGTTCTGCCTCGTCGAGGTCTGCCATACCTTTCACGATCAGGGAGACGAAACGACCGTCCATTCAGGTTCTCGGACGCTCCGGCGGCTCCCGAAAGCAACAGCGCTTTACGCCGAGCGCGAGGTCGTCCAACTCACCGGCCGGCCCGAATCGCACCGTGGGCAGTTGCCCCGGATCGCCTCGCGTACGCGGGCCCCGCGCTCGCCGGCGTCGTTACCGGGGGCCAAGTCGGCCCTCACCGTGCAGGGCTCGCCGAGTTCGCCGGAGTCGTCGGCCTCGACGACAGCGCCCTCGACGTCGACCCGGCCGTGATCACCGGTTACAAGGCCGCCCGGAACCGCCCATCCTCCGGGATGTGGAGTGCTGAAGACCTCGTCCGGGAGCCCCGGTTCAAGCGTGTGCCGGGCCGGCCTGATGGCATTCCCGGGCGACGCCTTGCGGGCGCTGCCGGCGTACACGTCGAAGTGCCCGCCCCGCCTTGGCAGGCGAAGCCGGGCGCGTCGTCCTAGACCTCCGACGGTATGGCTGGCGCGGGAAGGTCGAGAACACGGGCGAGGGCGGCTGTGACGGGAGCGCAGTGGCCGGGCAGGTGCCTGGAGGCCCAATCGGCTGCCAGCGTGAGGAAGTCGGCCAGGTCGCGCTCGGCACCGGCCAGCAGGTTGCGGAGCTCGGCGACGGACAGCTCGATCACCGGACTGTCGCTCTGCTCGGTGTTGACAGTGAGCCGGACGCTGTCGCCGAAGCGCTCCGCGACCGGTGACACGGGATCGTGGCCGAAACCGAGCAGGCCTCCGGCGTCGATGAACTGGTGCCAGTCGCGCCAGTCCTCCAGTCCATCACAGCAGCCAGGCAGGAAGGTGACGCCTGTGGAGTTGTCGGTGACCCGCAGGCCGCGGCGGCGAAGAGGTTGTCGAATGTCAGCAGTCCGTGAAGGAACGAGTCAAGTGCGTCGGCCGGACGAGGCGGGCAGTCGCCGTCGGGGCCCATGTCATTGCAGCCGGCGATGCGCATCACCGCCGCCCCGACCTCAGCGGGTGAGAGCTCACCACTGAGAGGCAGAAAGCCGAACGACCCGACCTCGGCGACAGGCCAGAGGTCGAAGCCGTCAGGTGCGTACCTCTCCAGGACGGGCCGCATCACGATCACCCGCGAAGTGTTCCGCATCCCCGCCCGTATCGCCTCCCGATTACGCCGAGCACCCAGCGGGTGTGGTCGGCGGCCGGCGTGGTCCGGATCGCCGCCCCTACCTGTGAGTTGATGGTGGCGTGTCCGGCCCACGGGCGCGATTCGGCGCGGGTGCACAGCCGGTACTCCCGCACGCCGGCCGACGTTGCTGCTGGTGGCCGGCCGGTGCTGACAGGTCTGACGGTTCGGCGGTTGTTCTGTGACGGTCCGGCCTGCGGCCGGCGGACGCTTGCCGAGCAGGTGGATGGGCTGACCTTGCGCTACCCGCGCCGTAGTCCGCTGCTGCAGCATCTGGTGCAGATGGCCGGGTGTTGCTCGCCCGCCGTGGCGGAGCCCGGCTCCCGCACATTCTGAAGGCGCCGCCGTCGCGGACGAGTGTGCTGTTCCAGCTGATGCGCATACGGCTGCCCTCGGTCGCGACACCGCGGGTGCTGGGCGTGGATGACTTCGCGCTGTACGCAGACGTCTACGGCACGCTGCTCGTGGACGCGGACACGCGGCTGCCGATCGAGGTGGCGGCCGGGCGCGATGCGGAGCAGTTGGCCGCCTTGAGCTTGACCACGGACTCGCGTGGTCGGCGCTCCACCTCGGGGACCTGCTGCGCTTCGGTGCCTACCCGCTCATAGAGTCTGTAGGGACGGCTCTCTGGTCTACCGGGAGGGCATCACCGACGGGAACCCCCTGCGTGCCAGGACGTCGGGCGGCGGTCACGCCACCGCGTTCAACAGTCCGGCGAGGATGCCGGGCCGTTCCAGCGCGATGAAGTGGCCCGCTCCCGGCACCTGCGTGAACTCGGCGGCAGGCAGCAGTTCCTTGTCGGCCTGCCGGTCCGAGGGCCGGGACCAGTCCCTCTCCCCGTAGAGGAGGTGGACGGGTGCCTTGACCTCGGGGTAGCGCGAGCGGGCGGCGATGAGACTGGGCAGGCTCTGGTACACGGCCCTGGCGACGGTCGGGTAGCCGGGGCGGCTGCCCACCTGGAGGAGCTCGTCGACGTAGTCTGCCCGCAGAGCGGCCTTGTCGCCCAGCCCGCCCTGAAGGATCCTGCGAAGGGCCGGCTTGGGCTCCACCCCGGCGATCACCGGGCCCACCCCCGGAGTGAGAACGCCGGTGACCACCACACGGGCGAGGAGACTGGACCGGGCGATCCCGCCGGGGAAGTCGTACGTGTTCACCGCGACGACGCGCCGTACCCGCTCCGGCAGATCGGCCGCGGTGGTCAGGGCGAGAACCGCCCCCATGGACTCCCCCATCAGGGTCACGTCATGGAGGTCGAGTTCGGTGAGGAGCCGCTTGACGCCCGCGCGCATGGCCGGCTCGTCGTACGACGCGCCGGGCACGATCTCGGAGTAGCCCATCCCCGGCAGGTCGAGGGCGTACACGGTGTACCGGTCCGAGATCAGGGGGATGAGGGAGCGGAAGTGCTCGGCCTGGGTGCGCACGGTGTGCAGCAGGACCACGGGAGCGCCGGTGCCCGCTTTGAGGTAGCGCAGGGTTCCCTCGTCGCTGCGGTGTCCTGTGCGCGGGACGATGATGTGGCTGGTGGTCCCCGGAATGTGAATCGTGGGACGTGGCTCTGGGCTGGGCATCTTGTCAGCTTCCCTTTGTGTGAACTGCTGCGGACAGGTGATTCGGACCGGGACCGCTCGAAGGGGGGTGACCACGCACCGACCCTTGGACTCGCCGAGAAACCGACCGGTTTCGGTCATCGTAAACCGATCGGTTTCCGCACGCAAGGCTGAGTTTGCCATCCGCAGCAACAGGGTCAGCGCACAAGAGAGACGCGAAGGCGTCATCCGCGCAACGTTCGCCGAGTTCGCACCCAAGGGCCGCTACGGCACCTCCAAGCGCTCCAGATGCAGGTGTACGGCTACACCGCCACCGCAGCCACCGAGGCCCAGGGCGACACGTGCCGCGACGAGCATGTCGACGCTGATGGCCGCGCCGCCGACGACGGATGCGCCCGCGAAACCGAGATCGGTTTCCATAGCGGCAAGTGAGCGGGGAGCCGCTGACCTGTGAGTGATCCGAAAACACGCACGCCCCCGCCGGCCGCCGTTCTCTGCGCCCCACGAGCGCCAAGATGGCCCAACTCCGCGTTGTTATCTGGGCATATGGCCGAAGCGGCCCGTCGATCGCGCGGGTTCAACCCGTTACGAAGACTCCGGCGCTGACCGACGCGCGTTTGCCGGGTCGCGGGTGACGGCCGGGCGCCGGTTTCCGGGTGACGGCCGGGCGCCGGTGGAGGGGAGTTGGGCCTCCGGTCATGCAGGCCGCCTGCGACCTGCGTCCGTCCCGGCCGACCGTGATGGGCGTCTTCCGTGCCCAGGATCGCGAGGTCGTCGAGGCGCCACTGCACGAGACGCTTGCCACTCGGAAACCGAGCGGTATACCCTGCTTGAAACCGATCGGTTTCTCAAAGGGGTCTCAATCGTCGGGCTGATGCAGAGATCAGCCTTGAACGCACCGCGCCCATCGCGCACTGATCACCTACGCAACAACCCTCCGGAGTCGTGTTCCATGTCTTCTCACACCACCTCCAGTATCTTCGTGATCGGCGGTACGGGGGCTCAAGGGATGCCCATCGTCCGCTCCCTTGTCGCCGACAAGAAATACTCCGTCCGGGTTCTCACCCGCGATTCCAGCTCCCCCCGAGCACAAGCGCTCCTCGCGCTCGGCAACGTCTCCCTCCTCGAAGGGTCGTTCGCCGACGAGGACGTGCTGCGGGAGGGGTTCCGCGGCTGTGACGGAGTATTCATCAACATCGACGGGTTCAACACCGGCGAGAAAACGGAGACCTACTGGGCGATCCGCAGTTACGAGATAGCGATTGAAGAAGGAATCAGGTTCTTCGTTTACGGAAATCTCGACTACACCCTCAAGAAGTCCGGCTACGACTCGAGGTTCCGCACCGGCCATTATGACGGTAAAGGCCGCATGGCCGAATGGGTGTTGTTTCAAAATGAAAAGAACAGGGACCGGATGGGTGCAGCGGTCTTCACGTCAGGTCCGTACATTGAGATGGTGATCTCACCGCTCACGCCCATGACGCCCACCATTGAGGACGGAGTCGTCACGTGGCGAGTACCTCTCGGCGAAGGAGCTGTTCCTCACGTGGCTCTCGTGGACTGCGGATTCTATGTTCGCTGGCTCTTCGACCATCCGGAGCGCGCGAATGGCATGGACCTCGAAGTCGCCATCGAACACATGACCTATGCCGACATGGCTGCGGCGTTCGAGAAGGTCACCGGGCATCCGGCACAGTACATCGACACTGATCTGGACACATATTGGAACGCCTCGGACGTGAGGGGAATTGCCGATCAGCCTGCCGGTTACAACGCCGATCCCAACGATAAGAGCACCATGAGCTTCCGGGACAATTTCACTGGCTTCTGGAATACGTGGAAGCACGGAATCATCACCCGAGATTACGCCCTGCTCGACGAAATCCACCCCAACAGGATCAGAAGTGCCGAGGAGTGGTTCCGTCGGGAGGACCAGTTGGGGAGGGAACTCGGTAAAGGTAGCCTCTGGGAGAGGGTCCAACCGGAGAACTGGAGCCTCGACTCTGCGGTCCTCAAGAGCAGTGCAGATATGAGGACGGGCAAGTTGTGAACGGGTGCGCGGTATGGCGGCTCGGTAGACGCTGAGCGATGAATGCATGTCCGCGATCTTCGCCGGGAGTTATTGGCCGACCTCGGCCTGGAATGGGCGACGGCGTCGACAATCGCGGCGAAGAAGTGTGCGGGGAAGCATTCACTGAAGCCTTCTCAGTAACATCTCGTGACGGTTTGTGATCTTCGTTCAGGTAGTGCGGCCGTGTTCCATCTGGAGCAGGACGAGGGCGGCTCGGGCGATCCGGGTGATGCTGCCAGGGTCGAGGCTGACCCGGCGGAGAGCCTTGAACGTGACTTTGAGTAGGGCATTCGCACGCTCGGCGACATAGTGGGTGCCACGGGTCACCTTGTTGAATGCCTCTTGTTCGAGGCCGAGTTCGCGGCCCTGCAGTTTCTTGACCGGGTGGCGGAAGCCCTCGCCGGCGTTCTCGTAGCCGAGGTCGGTCAGGGTCGGGATACCGAGGGTGGCGGCGAGTCGGTTCAGTGCGGTGATCAGGCCGTGGGTGCGGGGCAGGTGGTGTCGTGTTCGCGGCCGGGGCGGACCGGGGACACCCAGACCGGCCAGCCGTCGATGGCGGAGATGACCTGAACGTTCCCGCCATGGTGCTTGTGTTTCCCGGACCACCACACGTCGGCCCCATTGGGGCCGGGGGCGGCGACGCGGTCGGTGCGGATGACGGTGCCGTCCAGGTTGAGGTGGGTGTATCCGGCGGCGGCTGCCCGCTCCAGCGCGGTGGACAGGTCCGGGGCGTGGTCGGCGAGCACGGTCAGCCCCTCGTGCAGATAGCGGTAGGCGGTGGGCACCGAGATCTGGTTGTCCCGGGCGAGTTGGGCCAACCGGGTCCCGTCGACGAACCACCGCAGGACGAGGATGCCCTGCTTGAAGACGGGAAGACCCCAATGATTCCCAGCTCGTACGAGCTGGCCACCAGACCGGTGGCACTGGCCTTCCTCTCAGAGAGGTGGCTGCTGAGTAGATCCTCTGCGAGCGCGGTATTGACCGGTCAATTATCTGATTGTACGGTCTAGTGGACGGCGCTGGTCGCCGTGCAGATCAGACGGGAGACCGACATGACGAATCAGGCAAGGGCCCAGACCCTGGCGCTCGACTACCGGCTGAAAGAATCTCCACCGTGGGAACGGCGCCGGCCGTTACGGGGCCCAGCGTGTTTCAGCGAATCGGTGAAGGCAGGGCCGATCGCCCGTCATCGGCGGTCCGGAAGGCTCCAGGCGCAGGCGCGCCCGTACCGTCGTCGGCTCGGCTCCGGGGTCACCGTCGAAC
The DNA here is from genome assembly GCF_044459385.1 of Streptomyces sp. NPDC050287. Lineage (NCBI taxonomy): Bacteria > Bacillati > Actinomycetota > Actinomycetes > Kitasatosporales > Streptomycetaceae > Streptomyces > Streptomyces sp. NPDC050287. The sequence goes on from NZ_JBITIY010000004.1 coordinate 18,809, forward strand.
CCGCCCGGCACCGCGCGGGACAGGTCGGGACCAGCACCCCGCCCATGAGGCTCGGACGCTGAAGACTGGGCTGGTCAGCTCGCTCTTACCAGTCAATCGAGTGAATGTACGGTCTAACCATGACCGTGCCACTCTATGTACAGATCAGGCGAGAGTTCGAAGCGAAGATCCAGTCCGGGGCCCTCCCGCCTGGCTCGCGTCTGCCAAGCGAGATGGATATCTCCGCCGAGTACGGCGTCAGTCGTGCCACGGCCCAACGGGTCCTCAATGACCTGGCCGAGGCGGGGCTGGCAATCCGCCAGCGGCGCCACGGATCGTTCGTCGCGGACGTGACGCGGCAGATCAATCTGCTCAACTTCGTCACCCCTGCGGCAGCCGCAAAGGGCGCGCCGGGCAGACACGAAGTGGTTTCCGCGCGGATCGTCAGGGCCGCCGACGCCATCCTGACCCTCTCTGGCGCCTCCGCCGACACGGCCGTAGTGGAACTGGTCCGCCGCAAACTGAACGTACGCGAGGAGCCGCAGTCGGTGGAGCGGCACGTCGTGCTCTTCGCGGCCGCCCCCGACCTGCTGAACGAGAACCTCGAAGACCTCGTCACCCTCCCGTATCTGCAGCGCAGAGGAGTACCGATCGACTCGATCCGGCTCTACCTCGACCCGGTGGCCCTCGACGAGCACGATGCCGCATTGCTGCACAGCGAGACCGGAACGCCCGCGCTGATGAGGCGCAGGGAGTTGCGTGCCGATGACGGCAGCACCGTCGAGGTGGTGACGACCCTCGTCCGTCCGGGAACCGCCGAGTTCTTCCTGGAGCTTCCCGTCCCCGCCATGTGAGCAGCGTGCCGCTGCCAGAAAGGATCCGCACACAATGAAGGTCATCATCATCGGTGCCGGCGTGCTGGGCGTGAGCGTCGCGAGGCAGCTTGCCGTCGCCGGCGAGGACGTTCTCCTGCTCGATCAGCGGGGAGCCGGCACCGGCACGACCGCGACCACCTTCGCCTGGACCAACTCCAGCCGGAAGCCCGACCCGGACTACCACCGGCTGAACCTCGCGGGGATGGAGGAGCACGCCAGGCTCGCCGGGCAACTGCGCGGCGCACCGTCGTACTTCCCCAGCGGAGCGCTGCAGTGGGCGGACACCGCAAACGAGCAGCGGCTCGCCGACAACGTGGAACGACTGCAGGCACTCGGCTACCCCGCACGCTGGGTCACCCCCGACGAAGCGGCGCGGACCGCAGGCGGACTTCGCATCCCGGCGACCATCACGTCCATCGCACACTTCCCCAGCGAGGGATACGTTCTGCCGGACCGCTTCGTGAACAACCTGCTGGCGGACGCCGAGCAGCACGGAGCCACGTTCGCGATCGGCGAGGTCGTAGCAATCAACGACGGGCCTGACCGAGTATCCGTCACCCTGGCCGGAGGCGAGGTCTGTACGGGCGATCGAGTCGTCCTGGCGGCAGGCCGCTGGACGGAACGGCTCGCCGCACGGGCCGGGATCGACGTTCCCATGGTGACGGATGCCGGTCGCGGAGCGCAGACCGTCGGCCTGCTCGGGTACGCCAGGTCACCACAACTCGACCTGCGCTGCGTGGTCCACAGCCCCGGCCTCAACCTCCGCCCCGAGGCTGGCGGGCATACCGTCCTGCAGGCTCTCGATCTGAACGCCCACGTCGATCCGGCAGACCCGCCGTCCGCGGACGGGGACATCGCGAGCACCCTCGCCCGACGGTTCTCCGCACTGCTGCCCGACCCGGGCCGGGCGCCGGAGATCGACCTGCGCATCGGCCTGCGGTCACTGCCCGCGGACGGCCACACCGTCGCCGGCTATGCCTCCGCTCGGTCCCGCGTCTACTGCCTCGTCTCGCACAGCGGGGTCACCCTGGCGCCGATTCTGGGACGCCTGGTCGCGGCCGAGATCACAACCGATCAGGAGCAGGACCTCCTTGGGGCCTTCCGGCCCACACGATTCACCGGCGTACGGCGCTCCGACATCGAGGTGGATCAACACGCCACCAGCCTGGGCGAGCAGTAGCCGACAGCCCTCCCCCGCGATTCCCTTCACGGAAGGCCTGACGGCATGACAGCCACAGACACCCGCGACACACAGTGGGGACCGGCTGGTGCTGGGCGCGCTGACGCAGTACCGGATGGCCACCACCGAGCAGATGCACCGGGTGATCGCCCCCTCGGTGCGCACCCGGCAGACCGGGCGGCGACTGGCCAGACTGCGCGCTGAGGTGCTGGTCGACCGCATCACCTTGCCGCAGGCCGGACGCACCCGTGTGTGGTTTCCCCACCTCGTACGGCGTACAACTCGCCTCCGAGTGGCCCGAGATGAGCGGCCGGCCCTCCAAAACCGTGTCCGATCCGACCACCGTACGGCTGAAGGCCGGCCACACGCTGACCGTGACCGGGACCGCCCTCGTGGCTTCGAAGCCGACATCGCTCAGCAGCGTGTCGTCCGTCGTGCGGTCGGAGGACGAACCGGCTCGCCCGTACCCCGACTTCAGTAGGCGACTGCCAATAGCCGCACGATGACGAGAGGGGGCCCGCACGGGGAGCGTGGGCTGTGTTCGAGGACCGGCTGTACCGCGTCGGCGGTCAAGGCGCGCAGTTCACCGGTCGCGCGCGACGTCGAAGCGGCGCAGACCCTCCGGCTCAGCACACCGCACCATGGCGACCTGGCGCAACCTCGCCATCGGCGCCCTTCGCCTCGCCGGGAAGAGCAACATCACCGCGGGCCTCCGGCGCAACGCTCGCGACGCCAGCCGACCGCTCACCCTCCTCGGACTCACATGGTCACGAAACAGGCGCAACGCGACTACGCCGAGGCCCTGCGACGCCTCTCCCGTGATCGTCGGATCCGTCGTTGGATTCACACTCCCCCCGCATCGCCACCACGTCGGCGCGCAAGAAGTCAGCCCGCGGGGGTGTTGTAGTTGACGATCCCCTCCACCATGAGAGCGACCGCACCGGCCAACGGGTTGGTCGTTCCTGTGCCCACGACGTCGGGAAGCTTGTGCGCCTCGCTCTCAGTGACGGCCACCATGCCCCAGAACGCGTTGAAGCCGGACGGATCCACCGGCTTGTCGGTGGCCGCCCCCACAGTCAGGACGCCTCCCGCTTCGCGCACGGCCAACGCGCCCATCTGGCGGAGCGTGTCGTGATCCCGCTCCTCGGCGGCCACCACGCTCCAGCCCGCCACCTCCACCTGCCGTAAGGCGTCAAGGAGCTTGCCAGGCGTGTCCGGCCCCGCGACAACGATGTCAGGCAGGACGAGGGCCACCGGCCCCTGTGTCATGGGCAGGGCGGACCGTATCGCCCCGTCAAGCCCAGGCCCGAACGACTCGTCCTGGTAGACGAAAACCATCTGGAAGGTGTCGGCATAGCGAGCGAGATAACTCACTGTGTCCAGTTTGTGCGGTGCGAACACGACGACCATGCGCACATTGAGTCCGCTCTTGGCGAGTTCGACGACGGCTTCCAGGCTGCGGTCCAGCACGGTGACCCCAGGAGCCAGACAGTGCAGCTCCTTCGGGTAGGGCGCCCCGAAACGTGTTCCGTATCCCGCACAGGGGAGGATGACCGAAACATCAGGTACGGGTGTGGACGAACTCTGCATCGAGTAACACTCCGGTTGTGTGGACGATGGGGGAACTTGCACACCTCGCCGAGCACAGACTGCCCAGAGCCGGCCGACGCTGAACCTCCGGCCCCACGCACACCGGCGCGCACCACAGCCACTGGGATGACTTTTCCCACTATCCCCTGAAGGCGCAAGTCCGTTGCGAAATAGCCGAGTTGACCGGCGCAACCAAGCGCGATGACGCGAGGCGACCATCGCCTGGCCTGGCCGACACGCGGCCTACACTGCTGCCGATCATTCCTGACGGCCGACGTGTCGCCGCCGCCGGCCAACACCCCCGAACCTGGGCGGAAGCGACGGAAACGCATGGAAGACCCGACGAAAGAGGACGCTGTATGCGGGTGCTGTTGTCTACATACGGGACACGTGGCGACGTCGAACCGCTGGTGGCACTCGCGGTGCGGCTACGGGCGCTCGGCGCTGCGGTGAGGATGTGCGCCCCGCCGGACGAGGAGTTCGCCGAGCGGCTCGCGGGTATCGGAGTGCAACTGGTGCCGGTCGGTCCACCCGTCAGGGAGTTGATGCGCGGGAAGAGCCTGCCCTCGGCGACGGACCTGGCCCGCTACAGGGACGAGTTGGTCGAGACACAGTTCGACACGTTCCCTGCGGCGTTCGACGGATGTGACGTGGTGGTGGCGGCAGGTCTGGGGCAGGTCGCCGCGCGATCCGTGGCCGAGGCCGCGGGTATCTCCTACGTGTACGTGAGCTACGCAGCGGTCCACCTGCCGTCGCCGCACCACGCGCCACCGCCGCGGCCGGGCTGGCCGGAGCCTGAGGTCGCCGACAACCGGACACTGTGGGAGCTGGACGCCCAGAACGTCAACGCGCAGTTCGGCGAGGCCCTCAACCGTCACCGGACGGCGCTCGGTCTGCCACTGGTGGACAACGTGCGCGATCACATCCTCACCGATCACCCATGGTTGGCGGCGGACCCGGTCCTGGGACCGTGGCGGGAGACTCCCGGCCTCGACGTCGTACAGACAGGCGCGTGGACCCTCGTGGACGAACGACCTCTCCCGGCGGACTTGGCGAGGTTCCTGGATGCGGGCACCCCGCCGGTCTATGTGGGCTTCGGCAGTATGCCCCCGGCCGAGGGCATCGGTGGCATGGCCGTCGAGGCGATCCGCGCGCGCGGGCACCGCGTACTGGTATCCCGTGGTTGGGCGGACCTGGATCTCGTCGACGACGGCGATGACTGCTTCGCCGTCGGCGAGGCCAACCATCAGAACCTGTTCGGCAAGGTGGCCGCTGTGGTCCACCACGGCGGCGCGGGTACGACGCTGACGGCGGCCCGGGCGGGCGCGCCGCAAGTGGTGATACCTCTGCAACTGTCGGACAACCCGTACTGGGCCGGCCAGGTGGCGGCATTGGACCTCGGTGCGGCCCTGGACGCTCCGGCCACGACCGCCGAATCTCTTGGCATCGCGCTCAAGACTGCTCTGTCACCCGAGACCCGGGCGCGTGCGAAGGCCCTGGGAAGCCGGCTGAGCACCGACGGAGCGGAGGTGGCCGCGCACTGGTTGGTTGACGAGTCGCGGTGAACGACGCCGGCCCGCGGTGCCCGGGCTGATCCCGGACGCAGGGGCCCCGGGCGGGGTGAACCCGTCCGGGGCTTCAGCATGTGCGGACCGTGGCCCTGCGGTTGATCGCCCACGGCTGACACCGCGCCCTCGGTTGCTACCGTTCCGGTTCATGGATGACGGCGTGTACGTAGGCAATGCGGGCAAGGACGCGGCAGGGGACCGGGGTTGGCTGCTCGGGCACTTCAAGGAGCAGGGCGATCCCCGCCACAGTGACGCCGTCGAGGTCAAATGGGGTGTTCATCCACGCGGTGAGCAACGAGCGCAGTGGGTGCAGGGCGAGGTGCGGACAGCTCTGCTGGTTCTCATCACAGGACGTTTCCGCATGGAGTTCCCCGGCCGCAGCGTGCTGCTGGAACGGCAGGGCGACTATGTCGTCTGGGGACAGGGGGTGGATCACTCCTGGTTCGCCGAGGACGACTCCGTGGTCATGACTGTGCGATGGCCTTCTGTCTCTGGATACGCCGTCCCCGACAACGCGGCGCGACCGAAGTGAACTATCTGCTCCAATTGGTCCGCCATCTTCAGGCAAAAGCCCTTTATGTCGCACCCCGAGCGTAAACAGCACTCCGTCAATTGGCGGGTGTGGCGTTGGTCACCGTTGACCACCCAATCGGAGCGCATTTAGCATCAGCGGAAATGAGACACCGCACTGGCGGCTGAATAAACAGAAGCGTCCGCAACCGCTACTCTGCATGCACCTCGCGCAACTTCAAGGAGTTAGAGTAGACAGATGGCGATGTTCAGAAGCTTGTGCGAGGCGCCGCCGAGTCCCTGAAAGCCCGGTTCGAAATCCGGAACGACCAGCCCTCAGTGTTGTTCGCACAGCAGCGCAGCGAGGGCGATGACCTGGCTGAACAGCTGATACCCCAACGGGGTGTCCCGCCGAAGAACCTAGACCCGTAGGCGTTGATTTCACATCGCACTTTTCGCACTTTGATTGCAACGCATACATTCCGGACGTCAGCCTGAAGCCGCGCAAAGGTGACCATGCCGGGCAATCCCGTACTGGATCGCATGAACCACTGATACTCCGGGAACGCCGGACCCCATTTCCGCCGCGTTCCCTTCTCGTGAAGGGTAATCTGTGTCCTTACCCCGAATCGCAGTCAGTAGTCATTCCGGTGAAGAGACCAAATCCGCACCCTTGTCACTGGCGCAGGAACGCCTGTGGGTCACGGCGCGCATGGACGGAGACGCCAGCGCCGCCTACAACGAGCCGATGCCCTTCGATATCCGGGGACCGCTGGACCGGGACCTGCTCATCAAGGCGCTTCATCTGCTCGCGGCCCGGCACGAGGCTCTGCGCACCCGGTTGGCCCCCTTCGAGGGTTCGGCTCTTCAAGTAGTCGATCCGCCGGACACGGGTTTCCCGGTGACCTTCGAGGATCTGACGGGACTGCCGGACGGGGCCGAACAGTTCACGCGCATACGGTCGGAGGTGGAGGGCACCCCGTTCCGCCTGGGCGAGGAGCCCATGGTGCGCGGCTGCCTGATAGCACTCCAACCGCACCATCACGTATTGATCCTGACGGCGCATCACATCATCTTCGACGGCTGGTCCCGCTCCCTGCTGCTGAGAGAGCTGGGCACGGTGTACTCCGCGCTACAGCACGGGCAGGACGTCTCACTGCCCGGACTTACCTGGCAGTACAGCGACTACACGCGCTGGCAGTGGGAGTGGATGTCCGGAGACGGGCCCGCCTCACACGCCGAATACTGGACCACCGCACTGGCCGGCACCCCGGCCGTGATCTCCCTGCCCACCGATCGGCCCCGCCCACCCGAACAGGACTTCCGCGGCGACCGCTTGCCCGTGACCGTCGACGCGGACCTGACGCGGGCCCTGCGCGCGCTGGCCTCGGACAACGATGTCTCCCTGTACGCGACCGTCCTCACCGGCTGGTCCGTACTGCTGTCCCTGCTCTCCGGGCAGGACGACATCGTTGTCGGGGCTCCCACGTCGAACCGCCGACGCGGGGACGTCGAGGGTCTGATCGGCTTCTTCGTCAACACCCTCGCCCTGCGCGCGGACCTCTCCGGCTCCCCCACCGTCAAAGACGCCCTGAAGCGGGTGAACCAGCGCATCCGTGACGCCCTCAAGCACGTCGACCTCCCCTTCGAGCGCGTCGTCGAACTGGTCAATCCACCGCGGAGCCCCTCCTACACGGCCCTGTTCCAGACCATGTTCGCCTGGGTCCCCTCGATGCGGAAAGAACTCGAACTTCGGGGTCTGAAGGTCGAGTTGCGGGAAGACGCCGCCCACGTACCCGCGAAGTTCGACATGGTCCTGGCCCTGGCCGATGAGGGCCGGCACCTCACCGGGGACATCGACTACGCGGTGGCGCTCTTCGACCGGGCGACGGTCGAACGGTGCATACGTCAATTCCTCCGCGTGCTGCGTCTGATGACCGAGCAGCCAGATGCCGAGATCGCCGACCTGACGCTGCTCGACGAGGACGAGCAGCGGGCACTCCTGGCCACTTTCAGCACCGGGCCCGCCGTGACCGAGCCGGCACCGGCGGGCGTGCTGGAACGCTTCGCCGCGCAGGTCCGCGAACGACCCGGGCAGTGTGCGGTGGTGGCCGATGACGCGGAACTGGACTACGAGACACTCGACCACCGCGCCAACCGCCTCGCCCATGCGCTGATCGCCCGTGGTGCCGGTCCCGACCGTGTCGTGGGCCTGCACGCCGGACGTACGACCGAACTCGTCGTCGGCGTGCTCGGGATCCTCAAGTCCGGAGCCGCATACCTGCCCCTCGACCCCGGCCAGCCCCCGGAGCGGCTCGCTGCCATGGTCAGCGACGCCACACCGGTCCTCGTGCTGACCGACCGGACGAACGCCGCCGACGACAACGGACACTTGTGGGAGCACCTGGCGAAGGTGGAGGCGGAGGGGACGCACGACGAGGCGCCGGCCATCGAGACGGACCCGGCTCGGCTCGCCTACGTCATCTACACCTCGGGATCGACCGGCCGCCCCAAGGGCGTGGCGGTGACGCACGCAAGCGTCGTCAATCTCTTCGACCACTGGCGCGAACTCATGGGCGACGCCCCCGGCGAGGCGGCCTCGGCCTGGTCCAGCATCGGCTTCGACGCGTCGGTGCACGAACTCCTCGCCCCGTTGACCACCGGCGCCGTGCTCCACCTGGTTCCCGACGAACTACGTGGTGACCCTCGGGCATTGCTGGACTGGATGCGCGAACGCAAGATCACCCAGGCGTTTCTGCCCCCGTCCTACGTCCTGTGGATCGGCGAGGATCCGGCCACACGCCTGGCCGGATCGAGCCTGCGTCAGCTCCTGACCGGAGTGGAATCCCTGCCCGAGAGCACCCTGCACCGCATGCGTGAGCTGCTGCCCGGCTTGCGCGTCTGCTTCGGCTACGGCCCGACCGAGGCCACGCTCTACTCGACCGCCTACACCGACCCGCAGCCGTACGAGCGGTCGTGTCCCATCGGGCGGCCGCTGCGGGGCACCCGCCTGTACCTGCTCGACGACCGAATGCGCCCGGTACCCGTGGGAGTTCCCGGAGAGGTCTACCTCGGTGGCGCGAGTCTGGCCCGGGGATATCTGAACCGCCCCGACCTCACCGACGAACTCTTCGTGCCCGACCCGTTCGTCCCCGGTGAACGCCTCTACCGCACCGGCGACTTGGCCCGTTGGCTGCCGGACGGCAACGCCGAGTACGTCGGCCGCCGCGACGACCAGCTCAAGCTGCGCGGCTTCCGTATCGAACCCGGCGAGGTCGAGGCGGCGCTGCTGGCGGTCCCCGGGGTGCGGGAGGCTGTCGTCCTGGCCGACCGCGACACACCCGGTGGCCCTCACCTGGTCGCCGGCGTGGGATGTGACGCCGAAGCCACGCGGATGCCGTACGAGTGGCGCGCGGCCCTCAAGGACCGTCTGCCCGACTACATGATCCCCGCCGTGGTGGTCGAGTTTCCGCGACTGCCGTTGAACCGCAGCGGCAAGGTGGACCGGACAGAGGTGCTGCGCGCCGCGGCTGCAGTCCGCGCGGGGCGGGTCAACACGGCCGCGCCCCGCGACCACGTGGAGATGGCGCTGTACCGGGTCTGGCGCGGGGTGCTGCTGCACCCGGACATCGGAATCGGTGACAACTTCTTCGAGCTGGGCGGCACGTCGATATCGGCGATCAAGATGGCGTCTGCCGTCCAGGAGGAACTCGGCGTCGCGCTGGCCGTCCGGGACGTCATGCTGCACCCCACCATCGAGGCGCTCGCCGAGCGGGTGCGCGGCAACGGCGGCGATGCCGCGCAGTCCGCGGAGCTCAGCAGCCTGGTCGCATTCCGGGCGGGCGGCGGCCGACAGCGTGTGGTGTGTGTGCACCCCGCCGGCGGCACCGCGTTCTGCTACCTGCCGCTGTCCGCCGAACTGGCCGACGACATCGGCGCGGTGGGGCTTCAGGCACCCGGCATCAATCCCGGCGAACACACCCTGCCCGGGGTCGAGGCGATGGCCGAGGAGTATCTGCGGCTCGTCGCTCCCGGCGCCGACGAGGCACTGGTGCTGTGCGGGCTCTCCTACGGCGGTCTGATCGCGTACGAGATGGGCCGCCGCCTGATGGCGGCCGGACACGAGAAGGTGAGCGTGGTCCTCCTCGACACTCACGGTGCTGAGGACGACGAGGCGCGCGCCGCGATCGAGCCGGTCGGCATGGAGGAGTTCCGGGAGAAACTGGTGCGCTTCAACGGCATGTACCCGGGGATCGACGACGACCAGGTCGCCCGGTACCTGAACGTCTACAACCACCATCGCGCGACGGCGCGTGACTACGCCGTACCCGAATCGCCCGCCCGCGTGGTGCTGATGCAGGCGACGGCCGTGGAGGACGACGACACGGACGGCGAGGGTGCCGCTCGTCTCCGCGCGTTCTGGCGCCGTCGCGTCAGCGGTGAGTTCGTGGTCGAACCGGTCGCCTGCGGTCACTGGGACATGCTGGAGAGCGACGGACTGCCGCGCGTCGCCTCCGTCCTCACCTCCGAACTGCATCGGCTGACTTCCGCTCCGGGCCAGGACGAGCCGGAGCGCACAGCACCTTCAGGCACGTCGGAGGTCCGATGAAACCGCGCGTCGAAACGTCCCCCGCCGAGGTGGCCGAGGACTTGAGCGTCCCGCCCGGGATAGCCCTTGAGATTCACCGCCGAGCCCTTCGCACACCACACGCCGAGGCGGTCGTCGACCACGAAGTAGGCCTCGACTATGCGACGTTGAACGCGACAGCCGCCGCCGTCGCCCAGACGCTGAGGTGTCAGGGCGTCACCGCGGGGCAGGCCGTGGCGGTGGCGTTGCCGCGGTCGTGGCGGCTGGTCTGCGTGATGCTGGGGATTCTGCGGCTGGGGGCGCGGGTCGTGCCCCTCGACACGCAGAGCCCGGACGAACGCCGTCACTTCATCCTCCGGGATTCCTCTGCGGTCGCCCTGGTGTGCGAGACGATCGAGAGCGTCACCGGGCTCCCGCAGGACGTGAAGGCGCTCGCCGCGGACACCCTGCTGCCCGAACTTCCGGATGCCGCTGCCGCCGTGGAGGCACCGTCCGTCCCCGGCGAAGTGTCCTTCCTGTTCTACACCTCCGGAACGACGGGGCGGCCCAAGGGAGTCGAGGTCCGTGACGCCGGAGTCCGGCGGCTGGCACAACCCGGCTACATCCGCGTCGAGCCCGGTCTGCGCTATGCCTGCCTGGCCAACCCGGCGTTCGACGCGCTGAGTTTCGAGATCTGGGTGCCCCTGCTGACCGGGGGCTGCTGCGTGATCCTGAGCGACGGGGACGTGCAGACTCCCGAACGGTTCGCCGCCGCGCTGCGGCACGAGTGCGTGGACACCCTCTTCATCACCGCGGCGCTGTTCAACGCGATGGTCACGGCGGTGCCGGACTGCTTCGCCGCGGCCGGCGAGGTTCTTGTGGGCGGCGAGCAGCTCAACGCCCAAGTCATGCGCCGCTGGTACCGGGACAATGCCGGCAGCGGCACCCGCCTGTTCAACGCGTACGGGCCGACTGAGTCCGCCACCTTCGCCCTGTGCCATCCGATCCCGCGGGACTTCGACGGGGACGTGGTGCCGATCGGTCGCCCCTTGCCGCAGACCGGTGCGGTCCTGGTGGTTCCGGGCCAGGAGCGGGTCGCCGCGCCCGGTGAGGTCGGCGAACTCGTGTTGAGCGGAGCCGGACTCGCCGCCGGATACCGCAACCTTCCCGAGGAGACCGAGCGCCGTTTCGTGCGGCTTGCGTGGCTCGACGGTGGTGAGGAGCGGTACTACCGCACCGGTGACCTCGTACGGGCCGACAACGGGGGCCTGGTGGAGTACGTCGGACGAACCGACCGCCAGGTCAAGGTCCGTGGTTTCAGGATCGAGCCGGGCGAGGTGGAACGGCACGTTCTCACCCACCCGGCCATCCAGCGGGCCTACGTGTGCACACGCCGCGCGGGCAAGGAGGGACCCAACGAACTGCTGGCGTTCGTCGTCCTCCGACAGGAACTGTCCTACGAGGATTTCGACAGCCACTTGGCGGCCCACCTGCCCGCCTACATGCGCCCCCACCAGATCCATCTCGTGGCCGAGCTGCCGCTCAACGCCAATGGCAAGGTGGACCAGGCCGCCCTGCTGCGGCAGGCCGACCGGCCTTGGCGGCCCGCCGCCTCCGACTCCGACGCACCGGCCATGACGGAGACGGAGCGCCGGGTCGTCGACCTGGCCGAGGAGATACTCTCCACCACCGGCCTCGGCCTCGGCGACCGGTGGATCGCCAGCGGCGGTGACTCGTTGAAGGCGCTGCGGTTCTGCTTCGCCGTACGGCAGCGATGGGGCCGTGAGCTGACTCAGGCAGCCGTCCTGCACGGCGACCTGGCCGCCGTCGCACGGTCCCTGACCACGGCCTCTCCGGGCGAGGAGGGCGCCTTGCCGGCACCGGTGGTCTCCGGTGCCCGCTCGGCGCCCGCCACGAGCGAACAGCAGCGGCTGTGGCTGCTGCAGCGCCGCACCCCGGGCTCCCGGGCCTACTCCGTCAACCAGGCCTTCCGCGTGGACGGACCCGTCGACAGCACTGCCCTGCGGCAAGCGCTGCGCAGCCTGGTGACACGCCACGAGGCGCTGCGGACCAGCTTCGGCCTCGGGCTGGACGGCCTGGAGCAGACCGTCGGCGAGCCGTACGACCCCTGGCACGAGCCGGGCCCCCAGCAGACCTGGGACGAGGAAGAAGCGCACGCCTTCGCCGACACCTTCTTCGCCGAGCCCTTCGATCTCGCCGTTCCCCGCATGCTCCGCGCCTGCTGGCTGCCGCGTGACGGCGGCGGCACGCTCCTGCTGCACCTGCACCACATCGCCGTGGACGGCTGGTCGTTGAGCATCCTGCTGCACGACCTGTCGGCCGCCTACGCCGAAAGCGGCCGGCACGAGGCACCCGCTCCTACCCCCCTGGACTTCGCCGTCTGGCAGAGCGACCGGTTCACGAGCACGGCCTACCAGGTGCAGCGCGATGAACTGCTGGGTTTCTACCGGGATTTGGCGGAGCCGCTAGAGCCGCTGCCCGCCCGGGACACTGGTCCGGCACCGCGGGCGCACCTGCTGCACACGTCGCTCGACGACGTTCGGCTGGCCCAAGTGGACCACCTGTGCGCCGAGTTCGGACTGACCCGGTTCCAGGTCCTGCTGAGCGTGTTCTCCTGGTGCCTGTACGGCGTGACCGGCCTGGTCCGTCCGCGCATCGCCGCCCCGGTCGCGGGCCGCCCGGTGCGCGAGTTCGAGGACAGCGTGGGCATGATGGCGAACACCGTGCTGCTGCCCCTGACCGTCGTGCCCGGTGAGGACCTGCGCTCACATCTCGCCCGCACCAGGACCGGCACGGGGCAGGTACTGGGCCGCCAGGACGTGGCGCTCACCGACGTCCTGACCGGCTGGGAGGACGTCGGCGACAGCACACCGTTCGATTTCCTGTTCGTCCTGGAGAACACCGACTTCGGGGCGCTGCGGCTGCCCGGCTGCGCCCAGCACCCCCTGTGGTGGCATCCGGCGGAGGCCAAGTGCCCGATGACGGTCTCCGTGGTCGAGCACGCGGACGGCCTCGACGTGTTGTGGGAGTACGCCGAGGACCGGTTCACCGGCGAGGACGTCGAGGCGATGGCGGAGCTGCTTTGGCGGGGAGTGGACGCGCTTGCGGCCGGTGGCCGCTCCACCGCTCGTGAACTCGTCGGGCCCTACCGGCGGTCCCTTCCGGAGCACGGGCGCGGACCCGCACCGGAACCCGGCTTCACCACGATCGCCGAAGGCTTCGGCCGGCAGGTCGCCCGCACCCCGGACGCCCCCGCCGTCGTCACGGCCGACGGCGGCACCCTGAGCTACGCGGCCCTCGACGCCCGTGCCGCAGCCCTCGCCACGGAACTGGCCGACCGCTACCCGATCCCGGCCGACGGCAGCCCGTGCCGGGCGGCCCTGTACCTGGATCCCTGCGTCGAACACGTGGTGGCGCTGTTGGCCCTGGCACGGCTGAACGTCACCGCCGTCCCCCTCGACCCCTCCTACCCGGCCGACGTGCTACGCCGCGTCCTGGACCAGATCGACCCGCTGTGCGTCCTGACCACGCAGGACAGCTCGCCGGAACTGGACGCACTGCTTCCGAACGGTGTGGTGCGCCACCTCGTTCTGCCGGCGGACCCGGCGCCGCGGAAGGGCGCCGGCACGAGTGCGTCGTACGACGGGCACACCTCTGGCCGACACACGGTCGACGGGCCGCCACACGACGGCACCCGCCCCCTGTACACACTGTTCACCTCCGGCTCCACCGGCGTCCCCAAGGGCGTGCAGATCCACGACCGCACACTGTGCGACCTGATCAGGTGGCAGTCCGGTCCCGGCGGCCTGTCCGCCCCCGCGGCGACCCAGCAGTTCTCGATGCTGGCGTTCGACGTCTCCTTCCAGGAGATCTTCGGGACACTGTGCACAGGTGGCAGCCTCCACCTCGTACGTCCCGAGTGGCGTCAGGACGCGCCCGCGCTCCTGGACCGGCTGGAGGCCGCGGGCGCCGAGCGGATCTTCATGCCCTACGTGGCCCTGCAACTGCTGGCCGAGTACGCCGTCCGCCTGAACAGGTATCCCTCCCGGCTGCGCGAAGTGGTCACCGCGGGCGAGCAGTTGGTGTGCACCGACAGCATCCGGCGCTGGTTCGCCGGACTTCCCGGCGCGCGCCTGTTCAACCACTACGGGCCGACCGAGACACATGTGGTCAGCGCCCTGTGCCTGGAGGGGGATCCCGGGCAATGGCCCGAGCGGCCCGCCATCGGACGCCCGGTGGCGGGCGCCGATCTGCGGGTGGTGGACGCCCAGGGCGACCCGGTCCCGACCGGGTGCACCGGCGAGCTGCTGATCGGCGGCACCATGACCACCCGCTGCTACCTCGACGAACCCGCACTCGTCGACACCCGCTTCGTCGAGCTCCCCGGCGCGGGCCTGTTCTACCGCAGCGGTGACCGAGCGTTCTTCGATCGTGAGGGCCTGCTGCACTACGCCGGCCGCGACGACCAGCAGATCAAACTGAGTGGGCACCGGCTTGAACTCGGCTCCGTCGAGGCGGCCCTGCTGCGGCATCCGGCGGTGGTCAACGCCGTCGTCGCACGTGACGGCGACCGGCTGACGGCCGGCCTGGAAGTCCGTGGCGAAGCACCGTCCGCCGATGACCTGGCCGCGCATCTGTCCGTCCTTCTGCCCTCCTACGTACGTGTGGACCGCTTCCGCAGGCTGGAGAGACTGCCCCGCACACCCAGCGGCAAGCTGGACCGGCAGGCGATCCTCCAGGCACCAGGGGAAGAGATACCCCGTTCCGCGATCGCCCGCACGAGCCTGTCGGCCGAGGAGGAGCGCCTCAGCGTTGCCTTCGAGGAGGTCACCGGGTCGGTGATCGCTCCGGACCAGACCTTCTTCGAGGCGGGTGCCTCCAGTCTCGCTCTGATGCGCTTCCACCTGCGCTGCACCACGGCACTTGGTTTACGCTTCAGCGTCGCGGACCTCTTCGAGCACGTCACCGTCCGCTCCCTGGCCCGCCACCTCACCGCCCCGCGGCCGCTGACCCCGTCGGCCGCGAAGAACGACCCGGCCCCCGAACCCGGCGAACCGATCGCCGTCGTCGGCATGGCGGTACGGGTGCCCGGCGCCCCGGACCTGGCCGCCTTCTGGGACCTCGTGGTCTCCGGCGGCACCGGAATCCGCCGCATCGACGCGCCGGAAGGGGTCGTCGGAGCGCACAGCACGCTCGACGGCATGCTCGACTTCGACCCGGGCCACTTCGGCATCAGCCCCCAAGAGGCACGTCTGATGGACCCCCAACAGCGCCACCTGCTGATGGCCGCCGTGCAGGCCCTGGCGCACGCCGGAGTGGCGGACACCTCGGCCGCACGGGTGGGCCTGGTGGCCGGCGCTGGGGAGAACACCTACTTCCAGTCCCTGCTGCGCGAGGCAGACCCCGACCGGCTGCCTGACGGCTTCCAGCTCGCCCTGCACCATGAGAAGGACTTCCTGGCCACCAAGGTGGCGTACCACCTCGGGCTGACCGGCCCCGCCTTCAGCGCCCAGACGGCCTGCTCCAGCTCTCTGGTCGCCGTGCACCTCGCCGCCGGACTGCTCCGGCAGGGCGAAGCCGACGTGATGCTCGCCGGAGGAGTACTCGTCGACCCCGGGCTGACCGGCGGCTACCGCTACCGCCCGCAGCACATCTTCTCCGCCGACGGCGACTGCCGGCCCTTCAGCGACGACGCCACAGGCACGGTCGGCGCGAGCGGCGTCGGCGTCGTGGTCCTCAAAACGCTGAGGCAGGCACGGCGCGACGAAGACACCGTCTACGCACTCATCACCGGCTCCGCGATCAACAACGACGGTGCGGCGAAGATGAGTTACGCCGCGCCGTCCCTGGCCGGACAGCGGGAAGTGATCCGGACAGCGCTGTCCCGCGCCGGCCGCACCGGCGCCGACCTCGGCTATGTGGAGGCCCACGGCACCGGCACCCGGCTGGGCGACCCGATCGAAGTGGCGGCGCTACGGGAGGCGTTCGACGTCAGTGAGTCCGGCCGTTGTGCTCTGAGCTCCGTCAAGAGCCAGCTCGGCCACATGGGCGCGGCCGCCGGTGTGGTGGGCCTCGTCCGCGCGGGTCTCGCCGTGCACCACGGCACGCTCCCGCCGAACCTCAACTTCCGTGCCTTCAATCCGGAGATCGGGCCCGACCCCGCTCCCTTCCACGTCCCGGCCGTAGCCACGCCCTGGCCCGGGGGACGCGAACGGGTGGCCGCGGTCAGCAGTTTCGGGATCGGCGGCACCAACGCCCACGTCATCGTGGAGCAGGACACCACGCCCGTACCGGTGACGCCCCGCGAGATACCCCAGTGCCTCGTGCTGTCGGCCTCCAGCGCGGACGCCCTGGCCGCCGACGCCGCTCGGATCGCCGACTACCTCCAACTGCACCCGGAGCGCTTCGAGTTCGTACTGCGTCATCTCCAGGCCGGGCGGGTCGCTCGCCGCCTGCGGACCGCGGCACCCGTGACGGACGCCGCCGCGGCCGAGCACTGGCTGCGCGCGGTGGCCACAGGAGCCGTGCCGCTCGCCACCGCGCACCCGGATACCGTAACGGTCTCCGCGGCCGGTAGCACGGCCCACGACCTCGCCGAGGACTGGTCCGCCGGACGCCCGGTCGACTGGGGGGCAGGCTCCGCTCCGGCGCCCTGGGACTTCCCTCCCCCGTCCTTCTCCCTCTCGGAATACGACTTCGACCGACTGCCCGAGGACCCGCCTGCGCCCCCGGCCGCCCCACACCGGCGGCTGCCCCCGGAGAAGTGGCTGCACCAGCCGCACTGGGTCCGGCTGCGACGTGCCGCCGTCGCGCACACCCCCGTGCCGGCCGACCGCGTGTCCACCGTGATCGTCGTAGCCTCCGACAACACTCCGCGGACAGCGCTCGCGCCCTTCAAAGCGGTGGCGTCGCGCGTGATACGGGTGCACCCGGCAGGCACCTTCGCCCGCAGAGGACCGGACGCCTACGACGCGGACCCCGCTGATCCGGTATCTCTGCGCCGGCTGTTCGACGCACTGTCCGAGGACGGCGTCCCGCCCTCTGCCGACACGGAGTGGGTGCACGCCCTGCCCCTCGACGTGACAGGACCGGTCGGTCCCGGCACCCTGGAACACGCCCGTCACACCTGCCTGGACAGCACGGCGGCCCTCGCCAAGGCGCTGGCCGGGCGAAACGGCTCCCCACGCGTGTGGTGGCTGTCGTACGGCGCCCGGCCTGTGGCGGGAACGGTGGACAGACCTGAACTGGCGCTCCTCGCCGGGCCGGTCGAAGTCGCCCATCAGGAGTCCGCCCTGAACGGCCACTGGCTCGACCTCCCCGACGGCGACCTCACCCGCTGGGCCGCACACGTGGCCTCGCTCGTCGCCGAAACACGTGAGGCCCCTCATCCCGGCGGACCGGCCCTGCCGCGGCAGCTCGCGCTGCGGCAGGGTTACTGGTGGCGGCCGGACACCGTACCCGTACCCGAGCCGGCGGGTACGCGGTCCCTCGTACCGGCCGGAGCGGACACCGTCCACCTGGTGCTCGGCGGCACGGGCGGCATGGGCCGCGCCATCGCCGCCTGGCTGCTCGAACACACCCGCGGCCGGGTCCTGCTGCTGTCCAGAAACCCGCGGCTGCCCGAGGAGTTGAACGAATGCGCCGACCGCATCGGCCTCGTCCCGGCGGATCTCGCGACCATGCCCGTTCACGAGGTGGCGGCTGCCGTCGCCGACCACACGTCACGGCTGGACGGCGTCATCCACGCGGCCGGTATCGGACACGGCGGGCTGCTCGTACGACGTGACGCCACCGCGATGCGCGACGCCGCCGCGGTCCGCGAGAGGGGCGCACTCGTCGTCGAGCACCTGATCGGAGCCTTCCGCCCGCAGATCGCGGTCTACTGCTCCTCGATGTCCGCCCTGCTCGGCGGTGTCGGCCAGAGCGACTACGCGGCCGGCGCGAGCCTCCTCGACGGCTTCGCCCACCACCGGGCCACCGAGACGGAGACGACCGTCCGGATCGGCATCGACTGGGACATCTGGCGCGAGACCGGAATGGCGACCCGGGTCCTGAACACGGACAGCCGCCATCAGGCCCACCTCGCCCTGGGCCTGACCGTCGAGGAAGGCAAAGCGGTCTTCGCCCATGCCCTGGCCCTGCAACTGCCTCAACTCCTCGTCTCCACCACCGACATCGAGGCCTCCCGGGCCTTCTACGCTCCCGCCGAGAACGCGGACCGGTCCTCGCGCTGCGGACCGGCGTACCCGACGGACGCAGAGGAGGAGGCCTCCGACGCCGGCAGTACCGGAGAGCGCGCGGGCGCCACGGCCCGGATGATTCAGGAACTGCTGGGCGTGGACGAACTGGACCCCGAGGACTCCCTCTACGACCTGGGCGCCGACTCGCTGACCCTGATCAGCCTGATCGACCGGATCGAGGACGACTACGGCGTCGAGGTCGACCTGGGCTCGTTCAGCCACCGTGTCAGCCTCGCGGAGATCCTCAAGCACATCGAGGCGGCCCTCACCTCCGCCGACCCCACCACCGAGGCGGCCGGCAGGACCTCCAGGGTCGTCCTCGACATCTGGCAGGAGGGAACCGGTTCGGCCGTGCTGTGCCTGGTGCACCCCGTGGGCGGAGACATCCAGGCCTACCGCTCCCTGGTGACAGCGCTCGGACCCGCACCGACGGTGTGCCTCATCGCCGACCCGGCACTGCGCGACGACGAGATGCCCGCGTGGTCACTGGCCGAGCAGGCCCGTCACTACGACGCGGAGCTGCGTGAGCGCTTCGGCGGACCGGACCACCGGCTCCACCTGGCCGGATGGTCCTACGGCGCCCGGGTGGCGATGGAGATGGCGAGCCTCGCCGAGTCGGCCGGCCGGCCACCGGCAGCGCTCTACCTTCTGGATCCGCCACCGCCCCAGGCGAAAGCGCTGGTCGCCGCCTACGACGAGGCTCACCTGGAAAAGGTGTTCGCCGCCGAACTCGGCACCGGCGTCCCCTCGTTGCCGACCGAGCACGCACAGGCGTACGCCGAGAGGCTGGCCCGCTGCTGCCGCGCGAACCTGCGCAGCCTCGGGGAACATCGCGTACGGCCGCTCGGCTCCGTCCCCGCGTATCTGTGGCTGGCCGAACACCCCACCGCGGGCATGCCCACTCCTGCGGACCCCCAGGAGCCGGACCGGCAGTGGAACACCTTCCTGCCCCCGTCCGCCGTACGCCGGTATCTGCCCACCGACCACTACGGCATCGTCGCGGCACCCCACGTGGACACGGTGGCCGAGACCATCAGGGCGACGCTCGCGTCCCCGGGTGCCGCTAGCCACGGGACCGCCGACCTGTAAACCACAACGACCCCCTGGAGAATGACATGGAGACATACGAACGCGAAGCACTGGAAGCGGTGACCACGCGTCCCGCGCACCCCTACCGCACGCTCACCGTCGAACGGATCACCCCTGTTCTGGGGGCGGAGGTCTCAGGCGTCGACCTGTCGCGGGAGATCCCGGCGGAGCAACTGGAAGAGATCCGGGTCGCCTTCCGCGACCACCACGTCCTCGTCTTCCGCGATCAGACGATCACCGCCGAGCATCACAAGGGCTTCGCCGCCGCCTTCGGCGAACTGCGCCCCGTCAACCCGCCGCCACCCGAGGGCGATCCCTACATCCTGGAGATCCGTACGACGTCGGCCGCGGCGGACGTGGCGGGCAACGGCTGGCACGCGGACGGCACCGCCGACGCCGAACCGTCACTGGGGTCGATGCTCTACATCACCGAGATACCCGAGCCGGGATGCGGCGGCGACACCCTCTTCGCCAACATGCACCTCGCCTACGACATGCTCTCACCGGCGATGCGGGCCCTGCTGGACCCGCTGACCGCGATACACGACGGCGCGCAGGCTCTGGCGGGATACACACCGCCCGCGGACTACGTCATCCCCAAGAGCGAACACCCGCTCATCGCCCGGCACCCCGAGACCGACCGCAAACTGCTGTACGTCAACAAGGCCTACACCAGCCGCATCCCGCAGCTCTCCGCCGACGAGAGCCGGGCCCTGCTCGACGTACTCTTCGACATCATCGCCCGCCGGCCGGTCCTGCACTGCCGCGTCCGCTGGACCCCGGGCACGCTCGTCTTCTGGGACAACCGGTGCGTCCAGCACCACGCGACGTACGACTACTACCCCTACGCCCGCTACGGCCAGCGCGTCGCCATCAACGGCGGCCCGGTCAAGGGCTGATGTCCTGAACAGGTGAAGCGCCGGGTGCACGGACCCCGGCGCCGCGGTTCGGCGACAGGCTGCCCCTGTGGGTTCCTTGCCCGTTCTTCACCCGCCGGCCGACCCGCTGCGACGGGGCTGAGGCATCGCCGATGGCGACGCTGCGGGCCAGGCTGGAGCAGGACCGGCCTGGGCGAACGGGTGAGCGAGAGAGCTGCGCGCAGGGCTCTCACCGCGCTGGAGACGTTCCTGGACCACCCCCAGCTGCCCGCGGTGGCCGCCACCCGCCCCTATGGCCTTTCGCGGCGGGCCCTGACCGCGATGTCACCGCGACACGCCGAATCGACGGACAGAAACACCCGATCGGTCTAGATATGTCGGATATGCCCCGGGGATTCATAGGGGTGAAGGTGTCAGCGAAATCCCGCTGACCTCGCCACATATCAGGAGGACCAATGTCCGCGGTGACCAGGAGGAAGACAGCGACGTTCGCCGCCACGGCGGCGGCCGGAGCGTTCGCGGCAACCGTGATGCTCGCGGGCCCTGCATACGCGGACGGAACCCCGAGCACGAAGGCGACACCGTTCACGGGCCGTACCGAGGGCGGCAGCCTCATACTCAAGGACGGCGACATCATCGCCTGCGCGGCTGTCGGCCAACTGCAGGTCGTCCAGCCGAACGGCGTCATCCGCGAGACCGATGGCGCCGGTACGAAGTTCACGACGCCCGCGGGCACTCGTGTCCTGACGATCCGTCAGGGGACCGTAAAGGTGACCGTCGACCGGGTCAGCGCCGAGGTCACCTGCGGGAAGGAACTCTTCCCCACCACCACCGCG
This sequence comes from Streptomyces sp. NPDC050287, assembly GCF_044459385.1. Lineage (NCBI taxonomy): Bacteria > Bacillati > Actinomycetota > Actinomycetes > Kitasatosporales > Streptomycetaceae > Streptomyces > Streptomyces sp. NPDC050287. The sequence goes on from NZ_JBITIY010000004.1 coordinate 40,142, forward strand.
TTCGTGCCTTCCACCAGTCTCAAAGACGGGGTGAAGGCCGGCGCCGGAGGCACGGTGTCCGGACTGAGCACCGCCACGATGGTAGGTGGCGGCGGGCTGGCCGCGGCTGGGCTTGTCGGCGGTGCGGTTCTGCTGCGTCGCCGCGGTGCCGCCGGCTCCCGGGTCTGACGGGCCAGGGGCGGGCGTGCCATCGGACAGGCGCCGCCTGCGCGCCAGCCCACGTTCGTACGGCACCCGCGCAGGCCTCGCTGCGGCCGCCGCCGCGCTCGCGACCGGCAGCTGGATGATCTACGCGGGTACACGTACCGAGGCCCCGCCCCTGCCAGATGCCGCGCAGGCCGTCGTGCGATCCGTCCAGGTGCCGACGCCGTACGTGACACCGATGGCACCCTCGCCGCCTACGGCCATCCGCATCCCGAGCATCGGCGTCGACGCACCGGTCGTCGGCCTGGAGGCGGACCAGAGCGGGCATCTGCGGACACCGCCGGAGACAGACAACAACCTGGCCGGCTGGTACCAGGACGGCACCCGTCCGGGCAGCACCGGGAACGCCATCATTGCCGGACACGTCGACACCCCGCGGGGGCGGGCCGTCTTCTACGCCCTGGGCGCTGTGCACAAGGGCGACACCATCGCCGTCACACGCGCTGACCGCAGCACGGCGCTGTTCTCCGTGTACGGCATCGAGGTCCACCCGAAGAACGCCTTTCCCGACGAGCTCGTCTACGGCGCCACGCAGCAACCGGAACTGCGCGTCATCACCTGCGGCGGGAGGTACACCAAGGCGACCGGCTACCAGGCGAACGTCGTCGTCTACGCCCGCCTGGCCAAGGCCGTTCCCGCCGGACGCTGACGGGCAGCTGGAACGCATCAGCCGAACCGGGCACACGACGACGATCCCCTGCGCCGCGGGTCGCTGCGGCGGGGCTGCTGCCGGTGGCGGGAATCGGCATGATGCTGAACGCCGGGTAGCCGCTACGCCGTACCGCCATCGCGTCCGCCTCGAACCGCGTCCCCGGCGGTGCGAGGGAGGCGACTGCGCTCAGCGTCCGGGCGGGGAGGCGGTCGCCGGTGGGGGCACCTTCCGCTCGAGCGAAGACGCGACTACGAGCGGCTCCCCCAGCACTCCGAAGCGCACCTGAACTGGGCGCTCATCACCATGATGCCCCGGGGCCTGACCCGTGGAAGCCCCGGCACCGACAACTGGTCGGCTGCTCAGAGGTGATTCCATACGAGCGGACAGCGCCAGAACAGCCGTCGTCGCAACGGCGCCAAGGCCAACGACCGATCGGTGGTCTCGTGGGTTCCGCGCTGTCGCACGAGCTCAACCGGGCTGCGTGACCGAGGACCACACGCCGAACCACTGCTCTGCACCCCACTCCTCGAACCGTTGCACCTCGGTGAACCCCAGCTTGGCCGCGAGGCGCATCGAGCGGTCGTTGGCGATCTGGGTGCAGAGCACCACCGGCTCGCCGGGAAGCGCGTCGGCGAACCAGTCGAGTGCCGCTGCGCACGCCTCGGCGGCATACCCGTGTCCCCACGCCTCCGGCAGGAACATGTAGCCGAGCTCGGCCTCTTCGGCATCCGGACGGACGTGTCCCGGACGCTCTGCACCGCGCCGATCGAGCGTGATCGTGCCGATCATCGCCCCGCCCAGATCGATCACGAAAAGGCCAGGGCGACGCCCGGGCACCTCAGGCACCGCGCGTTCGAGCTCATCACGCGGTCGAGGGCCACCGAGGTAGGTGCGCACCTCTGACGAGGCGAACAGCTCGATGAACGCCACACGGTCCCGGGCCTCGGACTCGCGAAGCACGAGCCGCTCGGTCTTTACCGGGGCTGGTGGCCAGGCGACGGGCCCAAGCTCAGTCATGGCGCGCAACCTATCGCACCCCGCAGGGAAGGAGCCTCAGATCCCGGAACAAAGATCAACCGCTTCCCGAACCGTCGGACTCGAACGTGACCAGGTCAGACTATGAAGAACAAGCAAAGAAGCGCGCGTCAGACGCCCTTCAGCACACGATCAAGTGCCGCCCGGCCTACAGGTCCCCAGTTCGGCTTGCCGCCGGGAAGGCCCCGATCTCCGTTCTGCCCCATGAGCATCAGGAAGAGGCTCTTCACAGCGGCCAGCCCGCGGGCACGCCGGATCGCCGAGTCGTCTGCATGCGCGTACATGTCGAAGAACCGTGAGGCCGTGCCCGCGGGCAGCAGCACCCATGCGGCGGCCAGGTCCCACGCTGGATCGCCGGCGAACATGTCACCGAAGTCGACGATGCCCGAGAGCGTTCCGTCCGAGACGACGACGTTCGCGGGATGGAGGTCGCCGTGCACCCACACTGGCGGGCCCTCCCACGCCTGGGCCGCAACGGCGTCGTCCCAGACGGCCCGGACGTCGGCAGCGATGTCGTCGGGGGCAACGGCCTGGAAGAAGTTCTCGAAGCCGTCCGTGCAGTTCCTGGGATGGGCACCGCGGTCCGTAGCGATCGGCGCGTCGGCGGGCGCCTCCACATGGAGCGCCCGGAGGAAACCCGCCAGCGTGTCGGCCGCGTGGGCACCGCGACTGATCGAGCCGTGGTCCAGTGGCTCGCCGGCAACCCACGTCATCACGGTCCAGTGCTTGGGGAAGCGCTCGGACGGTTCGCCGAACCGCACCGGGGTCGGCACCGGGAGCGGCAGGCGCGGGGCCAGCACGGGCAGCCACCGCCGCTCCTTGAGCTGATGCTCCGGGGAGGGGTCCATGCGCTGCATGCGCACGGCCAACTCGTCCCCGAGGCGCCACATTTGGTTGCCCCAGCCGCCCGCGACCTCGCGGATGGCCAGCCCTGCGAGGTCTGGATGTTGCTCCTGCAGCAGGTCGCGGACCAGGTCTGCGGTGATCTCGATCTCGGTCATGCGAAGTCACAGTACTGAGGCGGCAGGCGGAGCGGCTCTCGCTCCGGAACAGTTCGCTGTGATTCCTCCGGCATCCCCGATTCGGTTTCAGAGAGCTGCGGATCAGAGGCTTTGGGGCGGACCGGCCCCCGTCAGTCCTCTCCCCCACGCATCACGACGGCGCCGGTCTCCGCGCGTCACGTCACGCGAATGCCCTCGCGGTCTTCGAGGGCGCTGATGGCGGTGGCGGTGAGGCGGTGCGTGATGTGGCCTCGCATCAGCCCGGCGGCTTCGGCGGCACGGCCGTGCACGATCAGGGAGACAAGTTGGTGGTGCTCCTGAAGGTCCCTGGTGCGGGGTTCGTCCCCGGGCGGGAGTTCGAGGCCGAGGCGACGATAGCGGTCGGACTTGTCCCACACGTCGTCCAGGAGACGGATGAGGACGTCGTTGTGCGAGGCCCGGTACAGCGCCTGGTGGAAGGCGCGGTGGGCCGTGAGTGCCCCTTCCACCCATTGGCGGGGACGGGGAGGAGCTTGTCGACGGCGGCGCGCATGGTGGCGATGTCGTCGTCGGTGCGTCGCTGGGCGGCGAGTTCCGCGGCGGTGGGGTCCAGGGACAGACGGACCTCGAAGAGCTGGCGGGCCTCCTTCGAGTTCATGACGGAGACCCGGACGTCGCGTTGGGTGTCGACGGTGACGAGTCCCTCGCTGCTGAGGCGGCGGATGGCCTCGCGCAGGGGCGTGATGCTCATGTTGAGGGATTCGGCGAGACCGTACTGGGCGAGCCGTGAACCGGCAGGGAGAGGGCCGAGAGGATCCGATCGCGCAGTTCTGCGTAGGCAAGGTCACTCTCCGGTCGGCAGCCCGCGTTGCTTTCCAGCAGCCCTACGACCGCTCTCTCATCGGCGACCGAACGATGCTTCTCCTACCGGCGGCTCGCTGCGCCTGGTCTGGAGGCGCCGGTCGGCTGTGGCGTCTTACACGGCTCAGCCAGGGACCGCCGATCCATGGATAAACCTTCCTCTCCCGCCCCTGCGCGGGCGCCCCTACGTTCGAGGCCGCGGGCGCTCACCCGGCCCGCCGTACCGAAGGAGCAAGACCCTCATGAAGATGACCGGCAACACAATCCTGATCACGGGCGGAACCTCGGGCATCGGCCTCGGCCTGGCCCTGCGCCTGCACGAGGCCGGCAACAAGGTGATCGTCGCCGGCCGGCGCAAGGAACTCCTCGACGAGATCACGGCCGAGCACCCGGGCATCGACGCGCTCGTCCTCGACGTCGCGGACCCCGACTCGATCGCCCGGGCCCGTGAGACCGTGGCGGCGAGCCACCCGGGGCTGAACGTCCTGGTCAACAACGCCGGCATCATGCTGCTGGAGAACCTCCTCGACCCGGCCGACCTCCGCGTCGCCGAGGATCACGTCGCGACCAATCTGCTCGGCACGATCCGGATGACGTATGCCTTCCTGCCGCTGCTGGTGGGCAAGGACGACGCGGTCGTCGTGAACGTCACCTCCGCGCTGGCGTTCGTACCGTTCCCGATCACGCCGACCTACAGCGCGACCAAGGCCGCGCTGCACTCCTTCTCCGAGAGCCTGCGCATCCAGCTCGCCGGTGCTGACGCCGGCGTCCAGGTGATCGAGGTGGTTCCGCCGGGCGTACGCACGACCCTGCTGGGCCAGCAGGACAGCGACCAGTCCATGCCGTTGGACGACTTCCTCACCGAGACCCTCGACTTGCTGCGCGAGAAGCCCGACGCGAAGGAGCTGGTCGTCGAGCGCGCCAGGTTCATCCGCGACGCGCAGGCCAACGGCTCCTACGACGACGTCCTCGCCATGATCAGCGGCAGCTGACCGACCTGTAGTGACCGACGCGGAACAACAGCACGCGGACGGGTCCTGTAGGGCCACGTCGTCGCACTGGAGGCGACCGGCTCCGTCCTGCGCGCCGAGGGGCACGCGAGCGCCCGTCCGACACGGCGGACATCGTCGTGTCGGCCGGCCGGGCGACGAGGCCCGCGGCCGGTCCCAATCGTTGGGCGTCCTCGACAGGGACCGCCGCGGCGGGCCGTCTTCCCGACCGACGGCCCGCAGCGCACCGCCGGCAGCCGGCGAAATTTACCAGCGGGTCATGCGGGTCATGCGGGTCATGACCATCGGGGCGTCTCGCTGCGAGCGCCATCGGCGTCGGCCGTACGAGCGGCTTCGCGCGGGCTGGACAGCACTGCTCAGCCATGGATCGGCGGTCTCTGGATAGCCGGACGGGATGCGGCGAGGATGGGCGCATGGACAAGAAGGAACTGGCGGAATTCCTGCGTCGCCGGCGTGAGACGCTGCGCCCGCGCGACGTCGGGCTGGTCGAGGGGCCACGCAGGCGTACGCAGGGGCTGCGCCGCGAGGAGGTCGCGCAGCTCGCCGGCATGTCCACCGACTACTACGCCCGGCTGGAACAGCAGCGTGCTCCGCAGCCCTCCGTCCAGATCACCGCGGCTCTCGCCCGGGCACTGCGGCTCACCCTGGACGAACGCGACCATCTCTTCGTCCTCATCGGCCACAACGCCCCAGCCCGTTTCCAGCGTTCCGAACACGTCAGCCCGACGCTGCTACGGGTCCTGGACCGCCTGGACGACTCCCCGGCCCTCGTGCAGACCGACTTGTTCGACACCCTCGCGATGAACCCCTTGGCCGTCGCACTGCTCGGCGACCAGACCCGCCACACCGGTCTGGCCAGTAGCGGCTACTACCGCTGGTTCATGGACCCGGCCGAACGTCTGATGGTTCCCGAGGAGACCCACGAACGCCACGGCCGCGCCCAGGCGGCACGCCTGCGGGCCGCGCTGACAGCCGGCAGCGACACCCCCCGAGCCGCCCGGATCCTCGCCGAACTCCAGGAACACAGCCCCGAGTTCGTCCGCATGTGGGAACTTCAGGAGGTCGCCCAACGCTACGACGACTGCAAGACCATCCTCCATCCCGAACTCGGCCGCATCGACGTCGACGCCCAGCTCCTGTACACCGAGAACCGCGCCCAGACCCTGGTGGTGCTGACCACCCGCCCCGGCACGGAGAGCCACAGCAAACTCGAACTGCTCTCCGTCATCGGACACCAACAGCTCACCCCCTGACGCCCTGGACCTGGGGGGCTCGGCCGAGAGAGGCCGGACAAGGCACCCTGGAATGGTGCAACCCGCACGGCTCTTGCCCTGCGCTCTGCGGCCAGACAGGTGGGACCCCTGTGCTGTCCGGGCTCTGTGGTCGGGCCGCCCATTTGACCGGATGCCGCCTCCGTTTTACTCTCGAATACATACGGAGGCAGCATCCGTTTTGATGCGACCGCAGGATCTCGGCAGGCAGGAGGACGCATGAGCGCCGTTCAACAGCGGGGACGCAAGCCCCGCGCGGACGTGCAGCGCAACCGCGCTGCGCTCCTGGAGACCGCGCAGCGCCACTTCCTGCAGCACGGGGTCGGTACCTCCCTGGAGGCGGTGGCCAAGGAGGCGGGCGTCGGGCCCGGCACCCTGTACCGGCACTTCCCCACCCGGGAGGCGCTGCTGGCGGCCGTGCTGCAGACGCGCTCCGAGGAACTGGTGGCCCGCCAGGCGGACATCGAGCGCCTCGGCGACCCCGCCGAGGCGCTGGAGCAGTGGCTGCGGGCGATGGAGGAGTACTTCAGCGCCTTCAGCGGTCTGCCGGACCCGCTCATGGCCGCGGCCAGGGCGCAGGATCCGGACAACCCGCTCACGATTCCCTGCGACATCCTCATCTCCGCCACCGATCAGTACGTGCGAGCCGCGCAGCTCGCGGGGCGCGTGCGCGCGTCGGTGCGGGGGCACGACCTGTTCCTCGCGGCCTGCTCCGTTGCCTGGATCAAGGGCACGGGTACCGAGGAGGAGTCGCTCGACCGGCTCCGCACGCTCATCGCGAGCGGCTACCGCCAGCAGGACACCCAGGCGTAAACCGCCAGACACCCGGCCCGGCCCCGCCCCCAACGCCAGGCGGACCACCACACGGCCATCACCTCGCGCTGCCCCCAGCGGCGGCACAACCCCTCAAGGGACAAATCATGAAAATTACTGTTATAGGCGCCGGAGCCATCGGCGGGAACCTCGCCGCCAAGCTCAGCACGGCCGGTCACGACGTCCAGGTGGCCGACGCCCGCGGCCCCGGGGCCGTCCGGGCCGAGGTGCTGGAGTCCGGGGCCCGCGCGGTGGAGCTCGCCGACGCCGTCCAGGGCCGGGACGTCATCGTCCTGGCGATCCCGTTCGGGGTGGCGGGCAAGCTGGCGGACCTGTTCGCGTCGGTGCCCGACGAGACGGTGGTCATCGACACCTCGAACTACTACCCCGGCATGCTCAGCGAGCCGATCGAGGCGGTGGACAACGGCCAGGTGGAGAGCGTGTACACCGCCGAGCTGCTCGGCCGCCCCGTGGTCAAGGCGTGGAACGCCGCCCTGGCCGAAACCCAGCGGACCCGGGGCGTCCCGGCCGGAACCCCCGGCCGCATCGCCATCCCCGTCGCCGGCGACACCGACCAGGCGCGTCGCGTGGCCATGCAGCTCGTGGACGACACCGGCTTCGACCCCTACGACGCCGGCACCCTGGCCGACTCCTGGCGCCAGCAGCCGAACAGCCCCGCCTACTGCACTGAACTGACCATCGGCGAACTGCCGGCGGCCCTGGCCGCGGCCGACCGCGCCAAGGACGCTGCCATCCGCGACAGCCTGCCGGAACGCTTGGCCGCCCTCGGCGCCGATCCCACCGTCGACGACGTCGTCGAGATGAACCGCGCCGCCCACCGCTGAGTCACCCGACGCGGCTCTCGTGCGCCCTGGGCGTACACCAGGCCATTCTCGCCACGGCCTTGGCCCGCTCGGGCCCGGACGATTTCGTCAGTGTCTCCCGAAAGCGACACGTCGATCGGATCTTCTTGACGTCGCGACGGGACTGTTCCTCTCATGCCGCAGGGCCGATCACCGTCCCGGATCGCGCATGTCCAGCCGCTTTTTTGGGAGATGCGGGATCCGGCGCGTCCGGGGGTCCGTCCTCAAGCTGGAGCCGCTCGCGGCAGGAGGGTCAGGACAGGAATCCCTCCAGGACGAGGGTCGCCGCGCCGAGGCTGACCGGGTTGCGGTCGATGGGGCCGAGACTGATCTCGGTGCCTTCCCAGGGTTCGGCGAGCGCGTAGCGGGCGGCGGTGGCGCGTACGTGCGGCAGCATGGCGTTTCCCAGACTGTCGGCGACCCAGCCGGTGAGCACGATGATCTGCGGGTTGCACAGGTTGATCAGGTTGGCGATGGCGATGCCGAGGTAGCGGCCGGTCGTGGCGATCACCTGTTGTGCGGTGGGGTCGCCGGCCGCGTGGGCGGTGGCCAGGGCGTTGATGGTCGCCGTCTGGTCGTCGGGGTGCAGGAGCGGACTGTCCGGGTCGGTCTCCGCGAGGTGCTGCATGATGCCGGGAGCGCCCACGTAGGTCTCCACGCATCCGACGCATCCGCGGCGGCAGTTGCGGCCGTCGATGACCAGGTTGGTGTGGCCCCATTCGCCGGCCGTGTTCGTGGCCCCGCGGTAGAGCGCCCCCTGGATGGCCAGGCCCGCGCCGACGCCGGTTCCCAGGGTGAGGACGGCGACGTCGTCGCGGCCGCGTGCGGCACCGAACCACAGTTCGGCGACGGTGCTCGCACGCAACGGGTTGTCGAGGAGGACCGGCACATCAGGGAGCCGGTCGGTGAGCAGGGCCCGCAGCGGCACGTCGTTCCACTTCCAGTTCGGGGCGAAGACGGAGGCCGTGCCGTCCGGCCGTACCTGGCCGGGAATGCTGACGCCGATTCCGAGGATTCTGTCGCGCGGCGTCCGGGCCTGCGCGATCGCGTCGTCGATGCCGCGGACGATGCGGTCCACGACGTAGTCCGGCGGGTTGTCGTGCGGGTGCAGTTCCTGCTCGGCTCTGGCCAGGACCCGCAGCGCGGGATCGAAAATCTCGGCATGGACGTAGGTCTCGGCGATGTCGACGCCGATGAGCCGGGGGCCGTCGGGGTCGGGTGCGAGAAGGTTCCGCGGACGTCCGCCCCCCGAAGCCTGCTGTCCGATCTCGGCCAGGAGCCGCACGTCGTGCAACTCGCTGACGATGTCGGACGCGGTCGCCACCGACAGACCCGTGGCTGCGGCGATGTCACGCCTGACGACGGGTGCCGAGGCGATGAGGTGCCGCATCACAGCGAAACGGTTGGTCCGGCGAATGTCCTGGTAGGTGCGCTTCAACGACGCTGTCCTGTGCTCGGAGGGGGCGGGTGCCTGATCGTATCCGCAGGCGCACGCCACTGAAACTACCCGGCACAGACTTTTTCTGGCTTGTTGACGAAGGGGTGTAGCGCGCATAACCTGCGTCTCGCCCTGCTCGCTGCCACCCCGTCAGCGGTAGGAATTCCCCCCGCGATTGCGTGCCCCCACCCCGCGGGCTTCGCGTCGCGCTCGTACCGGCCGCACTCCGCGGCCGTCCACAGCGTCATCACCCGCCGTCGCGGCCTCGTTCCCAAGGCCCGGACCCACACCCGTTCTTCACAGCAGAGGTGGCCATGTCCCCTGAGCAGAACCCCAGCAGATCGTTCGGCCGCAGATCTTTCCTGCGCGCCTCCGGCACCGTGGCGGCGGCGGGATTCCTCGCCGCGTGCGGCGGGAACACCGGTCGTGGCGGCGGCTCCGCCGGCGGCAAGGCGGCGATCAGCCAGTGGTACCACCAGTACGGCGAGGCGGGCACCCAGCAGGCGGCGCTGCGGTACGCGAAGGCGTACACCAAGGCCGACGTGTCCGTGCAGTGGATCCCCGGTGACTACAACTCGAAACTGGCCAGCGGCCTGGTGTCCAGCAACGGCCCGGATGTCTTCGAGTTCCACCCCGATGTGCAGATGGCCAAGTCCGGGCAGATCGTGCCGCTGGACGACATCATCGCGGACGTGAAGTCCGACTTCACGGAGAAGGATCTGACCGCCAACTCGGTTGACGGCAAGGTCTACGGCATCCGCATGATCGACGACCCGCAGTTCCTGTACTACCGCAAGAGCATGCTCGAGAAGGCCGGCATCGAGCCCCCGACCACCTTCGACGAACTCATAGAGGCCTCCCGCAAGCTCACCGACGGTGGGGTCAAGGGCCTGTACCTCGGCCTGAAGGCCGGCAGCGACATCCTGGTCAATCCCCTGATCTGGGCCACCGGCAGTGAGCTGCTGACCGCCGACCACAAGGTCGCCTTCGACACCCCGGCGACTGTCGAGGGCCTGAAGAAGATGCGCGAGCTCTACACCAGCAAGACGCTGCTGCTCGGCGCCCCCACCGACTGGTGGGACCCGTCGGCGTTCATTCAGGGCCTGACGGCGATGCAGTGGTGCGGTTTGTGGGCGATGCCCGGCATCCAGAAGGCGTTGGGCGACGACTTCGGCATCGTCCCCCTGCCCGGCATCGGCAGCGCCGGCCGCCCGGTGGTCTACAACGGCGGCTGGTCCACGTACGTAAGCGCCAAGGCCAAGGACGTCGACGCGGCCAAGGCGTTCGTGAAGTGGCTGTGGATCGAGCAGACGAAGCTCCAGGAGGACTGGTGCACCTCCTACGGCTTCCACATCCCCCCGCGCAAGAGCCTTGCGGCCAAGGCCACCAAGCTGCAGAGCGGCACCGCCGCCGAAGCGGTGAAGCTCTTCGAGACGAACGGGCACTACGACGACCCGTACTGGACCCAGGGCATGATCACGATTTCCCAGGACATGGTGAACAACGCCGTGGTCAGCGGAAAGAGCCCCGAGTCCGAGGTGGCAAAGGCCCGCACCCGGGTCGAGGCCGAACTCAAGAAGATCGTCTGAGGGGCCCTGACAGGCATGACAACCACCACCACCGGTGGCGCCCGTCCGGGCGCCACCGCGCCACCCGGCCCCGTGGCGAAGGCGAGAGGTGACAGGCACGGGGTGCGAGGCAGCACCCGCACCTTCTGGCTCTTCGCGGGTCCCTTCCTGGCCGGTCTCCTGCTGTTCGTCTACGTGCCGGTCGGCTGGAGCTTCTACCTGAGCCTCTTCCAGGCCCAGAACACGGTCACCCCGACGAAGTTCGTCGGCCTGGACAACTACGCGGACATCCTCACCGAAGGGCCGTTCACCGACAGCCTGTGGACCTTCACGCTCTTCGCGGTGATCGTCGTACCTCTCACCTACGTCCTGGCTCTGGCACTCGCGCTGCTCGTCCACCGCATCCGCGTCGCCCGTGCCTTCTTCCGTTCGGTGTTCTTCATACCCACCGCGTGCTCCTACGTCGTGGCCTCGATGGTGTGGAAGCTGTCGATCTTCAACGGGGTGCGCTTCGGTCTCGCCAACACCGTCCTGGGCTGGTTCGGGATCGACCCCATCGCCTGGATCGGCACCGTCTCCCCGCCCTGGTACTGGCTGGTGCTGGTCACCGTACGGCTCTGGCTCCAGCTGGGCTTCTACATGATCCTTTTCCTGGCCGCCCTGCAGCAGATCCCCAGGGAACTGTACGAAGCGGCCTGGACGGACGGCGCCCGACCGGGGTGGCAGACCTTCCGGCACATCACCCTGCCGCAGCTGCGCACCACCTCGGTCGCCGTGGTGCTGCTCCTGCTGATCGCGGCCTACCAGGCGTTCGACGAGTTCTACAACCTGCTGCCCAACACCCCCTACGCCCGGCCGCCGTTGGTCTACCTCTACTACACGGCCCTCGGGCAGGGGCAGGACTTCGGCCACGGCAGCGCGGGGGCGCTGGTGCTGTCGGGACTCATCACGACGGTGACGCTGCTGCAGGGCAGGATCTTCGGCTTCGGAAAGGCGGACAGCTGATGGCCACCTCCAGCACCCAGGTCCGCGGCCGTCCACGTGCGGTGAGCGGACGGGCCGGCAGCGTCGCCGTCTACACCGGCGCGGTCGTCGCGGCGCTGCTGTTCCTGGTCCCGTTCTATCTGCTGATCCGCAACAGCCTGGCCACCGACGCCGACCTCACCGGGGTGAACTGGACGTTCTTCCCGACCGTGCTGCACTGGGAGAACATCTCCGAGCTGTTCGACGACCCCGCGGTTCCCATGGCGCACAGCATGTGGAACTCGCTCGTCGTCGGGGTGCTCGGCACCGCCGGGCAACTGCTGGTCTGCTCCCTGGCCGGCTACGCGCTGGCCCGTGTCCCGTACCGGCACGCCAACAAGATCTTCTATGCGGTGCTGGCCACCCTCATGATCCCCAGCGCGGTCACCTTCGTGCCCAGCTTCGTCCTCGTGTCGTCACTGGGCTGGGTCTCCAGTCTGCAAGGTCTGATCGTGCCGGGCCTGTTCAGCGGCTTCACCGCCTTCCTCTTCCGGCAGTACTTCCTCGGCTTCCCCAAGGAACTGGAGGAGGCCGCCCGGATCGACGGTCTCGGCAGCTGGGGCACGTACTGGCGGATCGTCGTCCCCAACTCCACCGGCTTCTTCTCGGCGATCGCGGTGATCACGTTCATCACCAACTGGAACGCCTTCCTGTGGCCGCTGGTCATCGGCCAGGACCAGTCCAGCTGGACGGTGCAGGTGGCCCTGTCGACCTTCACCACCGCGCAGACCGTCAACATCCACGAGCTGTTCCTCGCCGCCACCGTGTCCATCCTGCCGCTGGTGCTCGTCTTCCTCTTCCTGCAGCGGTACCTGGTCGAAGGCGTCGCGCACACCGGCATCAAGGGCTGACCGCGGAGCGCCCCGGCAATCGTACGGAACACCACTCTTCGCACCGATCCACCCCGGAGTGACCCATGCCCAACCCCGCCGGCCACCCGCCGCTCGCAGGGGCCATACATCTGGACCCCCACTTCACCGTCGGCGAGGTGAATCCGCGGCTGTTCGGATCCTTCGTCGAGCACCTCGGCCGCTGCGTCTACACCGGCGTCTTCGAACCGGACCACCCGAGCGCCGACGAGGACGGACTGCGCACCGACGTCCTGGCCCTGATCCGGGAACTCGGCGTCACCATGGTCCGCTACCCCGGGGGCAACTTCGTCTCCGGCTACCGCTGGGAAGACGGAGTCGGCCCGGTGGAGCAGCGGCCCCGCCGGCTCGACGGCGCCTGGCGGACCGTCGAGACGAACCGGTTCGGGCTGAACGAGTTCATGCGCTTCGCGGCCAAGGCCGACGTCGAGCCGATGCAGGCCGTCAACCTCGGCACCCGCGGCCTGCAAGAGGCACTCGACCTCCTGGAGTACACCAACCACCCTCGCGGCACGGCCTTCTCCGAGCTGCGCCGCTCGCACGGCGTGGACCAGCCGCACGGCATCCGGCTGTGGTGCCTGGGCAACGAGATGGACGGCCCTTGGCAGCTCGGTCACAAGAACGCCGACGAGTACGGCCGCCTCGCCGCCGTCACCGCCAAGGCCATGCGCGATGTCGACCCCGGTCTGCAACTGGTCGCCTGCGGAAGCTCCAACCGCTCGATGCCGACCTTCGGCGCCTGGGAGGCGACGGTCCTGGAGCACACGTACGACCTCGTCGACTTCATCTCCTGCCACGCCTACTACGAGGAGAGCGACGGCGACGTCGACAGCTTCCTCGCCTCGGCCGCCGACATGGAAGCCTTCATCGACGGGGTGGTCGCCACCGCCGACCACATCGGGGCCAAGCGCCACTCCGGCAAGCGGATCGACCTCTCCTTCGACGAGTGGAACGTCTGGTACCAGAGCCGGCCGGTCAACAACACCGACACCCCGGACTGGAGCGTGGCTCCGCGCCAGCTCGAGGACGTCTACACCGTCACCGACGCCGTCGTGGTCGGCAGCCTGCTGATCACCCTGCTGCGCCACTGCGACCGCGTCACCGCGGCCTGCCTCGCCCAGCTGGTGAACGTCATCGCCCCCATCATGACCGAGCCCGGCGGCCCGGCCTGGCGGCAGACCATCTTCCACCCCTTCGCCGACGCGGCCCGCCACGGCCGCGGCCAGGTGCTCCGGCTCGCCCTGGACAGCCCCGTCCACGACACCGCCCGCTACGGCGAGGTGCCACTGCTGCACGCGACCGCCGTCCGGCGGGAGGACGGGACGCTCACCGTCTTCGCCGTCAACCGGGACACCGCTCGGCCGCTCGAACTCACCGCAGATCTGCGGGCGTTCCGCCCGGTGGCCGGGCAGATGACGCATACTGCTCTCGCCGACCCCGACCGTCACGCGGCCAACACCATCCAGCATCAGGACCGCGTGACGCCGAAGCCGGTGACCGGCACCGTCACGCACGGCGGACGGCTGAGCGCCCTGCTGCCACCGATGTCCTGGAACACCATCACCATCCCGCTCGCCCCCTGAGCGGCCCCAGGGTCCCACCGCTCGCCCCGTACCCCCGCACCATCCCCGGACCTCAACGGAGAGGCGACACCATGCCCGACACCACATCGCACCGCACACCGCCACCGCGCACCCGGTGGCGGACCACCTTCGCCACGCTCCTGACCCTGCTCGGCGGCCTCGCCGCCCTGCTCGTACCCGTCACGCAGGCACAAGCGGCCTCGGTGACGTTCACGACGGGTGCCGACCGGACCGACCAGAACGGCAACGCGCTCCAGCTGCACGGCCTCGGCATCATCAAGGTGGGCAGCACCTGGTACGGCTTCGGCGAGGACAAGACCGGCAGGGCGTCGGGGGACACGTCCTTCCAGGACATCCCCTGCTACACCTCGACCGACCTGGCGAACTGGACCTACCAGCGTCAGGCCCTGTCCCTGCAGGCCAGCGGTGACCTGGGGCCCAGCCGCATCGTGGAGCGGCCGAAGGTCATCTACAACGCGTCGACCAGCACGTACGTGATGTACATGCACATCGACAGCACCAACTACGCCGACGCCAGAGTCGGCGTGGCCACCAGCAGCACCCCGTGCGGTCCCTACAGCTACCGGGGAAGCTTCCGCCCGATGGGCAACCTCAGCCGTGACATCGGCCTGTTCCAGGACACCGACGGCACCGGCTACCTGCTGAGCGAGGACCGCAACAACGGCCTGCGCATCTACAAGCTGTCCGCCGACTACCTCTCCGTGGACAGCGCGGTGGCGGTGCTGGGCAGCGGCGGCAGCAGCGGCAGCGTCGAGTCGCCCGCCATGGTGAAGATCAACGGCATGTACTACATGTTCGGCTCCCACCTGACGGGCTGGAGCCTGAACGACAACATCTACGCCACCGCCACCTCGCTGAGCGGCCCGTGGTCGGCGTTCCGCGACTTCGCCGCCCCCGGCACCCACACCTACGGCAGTCAGACCGCGAACGTCATCACGGTCCAGGGCACTTCCGGCACCACGTACATCTACGCCGGTGACCGCTGGGACACCTCCAACCTGGGCGCGTCGAAGCTGATCTGGCTGCCGCTGACCATCCGGGGCACGACGGTGAACCTCGGTCAGTACCCGACCTGGTCCCTCGACGTGGGCGCGGGCACGTGGACGGCCGGCAGCGGGATCCCGTCGGAGGGGGTCCACACCCTGAAGAACGTCAGCAGTTCGATGCTGATGGACGTCTCCGGCGGCTCCACCGCGACCGGCGCCAAGATCATCCAGTGGCCGTCCACCGGCGCTACGAACCAGCAGTGGACCCTCACGCGGGTGGCGGACAACATCTACACGCTCAAGAGCGTGAAGAGCGGGCTGTGCCTGGACGTCCCGGGCAAGTCGGCCGCCACGGGCGTCCAGTTGCAGCAGTGGACCTGCAACGGCGGGACCAACCAGCAGTGGGCCCTCGACCTGACCGGCAGCTACACCGGCAGCAACTACATGCTGGTCGGCGTCGGCAGCGGCCTGAACATCGGGGTCGCGGGCTCGACCACCCAGGGAGCGGCGGTGGACCAGGAGCTCGGTGGCAGCGCGAGCGCCAACACCGAGACCTGGACCATCTCCTGAACGGGCGCCCCGGCGGCTCTCAGGGAGCGGGCCGCCGGGGCACGCCCCATACCGAAGTCACCTCACGGGGGCCGGCGCGGACCGGGACGTTGTCCGCTCGCCACAGCGGCAAGGTCCTCGACAGCCTGGGCGACTCCGCCCAGGGCACCCAGCTCGTCCAGTGGCAGGACACGGGCGGCGAGGGCCAGCGGTGGAAACTCGTCGACGTGGATGGCGCCCACTACCGGCTCGTCAACGTCCGCAACGGCGGTGCGCGGACGTCGCAGACGGCTCCACGAGCGACAACGGCCGCGTCATCCAGTGGCCCGCCGGTACCGGCACCAACCAGCAGTGGCAGCTCGACGCCCTGTGACGGAACGGTGCGGTGCGGAATTCCCCGGCCGCGCCGAGGCCCATCGCACGCCCTCGGTCCGGGCGCGGAGGGCGTACTCGGCAACGACCTTGGCGTGCAGATCGGGTCGAGGGTGTCGTCATCGACAGCCCTCAGGGCGGCGCCCGTAACGGTCGTGCGGCGTCGGCGCGTTGGCGGCCAGGGCGCCGCCCAGGTCTCCCGTTCTGATTGCCTCGCGCTACCCTCCCCCGGGTCTGTGAGGGAGCTCGAACGGCTCGGCGTAACAAGAGGCCACCGCAGGGCGGGCTCGCACCACCAACAGCAACGAGTGATCAACGCGATGGGTGTTGACCCTCGACAGCACTGGATTTTGCCGGCCTTGCGAGCTCTGCCTCCGAGGTCGGAAGTGCATCACCATCACCGACGGAACCCGCGCCCGTCGTGTCAGCTCGGCTTGAGGATGATCGCCTGGCCGCCCGCGGAAGCCATCGCCACGTCCAGCGTGGTGGCCGAGGTGACCGTCCGGGTGCTGACCACGACCGGCGTCTGGTAGGGGCTGGTGCCCGGGGTGCCGTCGGCGTAGACGGTCGCCGTGTACGTTCCGCTGCCCAGGAACGTCAGCGGAAGCGACAGGGTCCGGGACGTCTCGTTGGTCATCGCCCCGATGTACCAGGTGTCGCCGTGGCGGCGGGCGACGGCGACGTACTGGCCGATCGATCCGGCCAGGGTGCGGCTCTGGTCCCAGGTGGTGGGGATGGCGTCGAACCATGGCAGCCCCGGCCAGTTGGACGTGTTGGCGAACTTGGACGGCGAGTCGTACCAGTACAGGAAGTTCAGCGGCTGGTAGAAGACCGCCGCCATGGCCATCTGGTGGACGTTGGTGGTCCGGTCCCGCGACTGGCCGTAGCAGATGGTGTAGTCCATCGGCCCGCCGATGTTGCGGGCGAACGGCAGGGTCACGTTGTGGCTCGCGGTCGGGAAGCGCTCGTTGCCGCGCACGCCCTCCATGGTGATCCAGTTCGGGTACGTCCGTTCGTAGCCGAACGGCCGCACGTCGTCGTGCATGTCGATCAGCAGCTTGTACTTGGCCGCCGTCCTGACCCAGTTCGTGATCTGGTTCGTCATCGCCTGGGTGCCGTCGTTGATGAACCCGAGCTTGACGCCCACGGCGCCCCAGCTCTTGTAGAGGCCGAACAGGCTGTCGGGGTTGCCCGCCGCTCTGCGGTCGACGTAGAGGATGACGCCGATGCCCTTGCTCGTGGCGTAGGAGATGACCGAGGACAGGTCGATCTCCGGTATCGGCTTCGTCGCGTCGGTGCTGTGGTCGGCGTCGCCGTACCATCCGCCGTCGTACTCGATGTACTGCAGGCCGCGAGCCACGGCGAAGTCGACGCCCGCCATCCCGGCGGCGGTGGTCAGCTGTACACGGAAGGCCTTGCCGGGCTTGATCCACGAGGTGTCGGCCAACGCGTTCGCGGGGGCCAGGTTGAGCACCAGCTCGGCGTTGTCGACCAGTTCGGCGTGGGTGGAGCCGGTCACTATCGCCCGCCAGGGCGTGGCGAACGGCGTGGTGACCGTCGAGGTCGTCTGGACCGTGTCCGAACCGCGGGCGGTGTGCTCCATCAGGTAGGCGGCGAGGGTGCCCGGCTGCCCGGAGACGGAGCTGAGCATCAGCCGCGGGAAGTTGAGACGGGAGGATTCGCAGATGCAGGCGATCAGGCTGCCGCCGGCATAGGTGGCGGTCAGCGGCAGGTCGGTCAGCGGGCCGTTGTCCGTGGTCGAGGTGCCCGTGGAGGGGATCGAGCCGGGCGCGACCGGGTTGTAGGGGTCCTCGTCACGCGCGCTGTAGACCAGGGTGCTGTCGGGGAAGACGAACGTGCTCAGCTCGTCGGCGATGGTGGCGGTCCCCTTGTCGAGCAGCACGTACCGGAAGGCGACGCCCGTCGGGTAGGCGCGGATCTGGACGCTGAAGTTGATCAGCGAAGCGGTGTCCTGGAGGTTCCAGCGCATCTCCTGGTACCGGTCGCGGACGCTCGCGTTGCGGCCGTACACCGGAGTCCAGGTGTTGTCGATGGTCCAGTGCTGGTAGTTGGTGATCACAGTGCCGGCGGCGCCGAGCACCGTCCCGTCGCTCAGCTTGAGGCCGAGAGCCGAAGTGCCGGCCACCGGCGCGCCTCTTCGCTTCGCCGACCAGCTGAGCGCGCCCGAAGTCAGCGACATCGTGATGGTGTTGCTGCCGTCGGGGGCCGTCGCGGTGATCGAGCTGTCGGCCGCCGCGGCCGTCCCGGCGGCGCCGGCACCCAGCGCCGCGGCTCCCATGGTGACGGCGGCGCCCTTGAGGAGTCCACGCCGCGAGAGCCGTCCCGGGGCGCCGGTCGACGGCTGTTCAGGTGTGGCCTGGTTCGCTGGATCTGCCATGACTCGTACACCTCTCCATTGCATGCATTTCGATGGGAACTCAAACAAACAAGGCCCGACGTCCCTGGTCGCAGGCGCAGTTGGGCGGGCCCGGGGGTTCGGTCCTCAAGCTGGAGCCGCTCGCGGCAGGAGTGTCAGGACAGGAATCCCTCCAGGACGAGGGTCGCCGCGCCGAGGCTGACCGGGTTGCGGTCGATGGGGCAGAGACTGATCTCGGTGCCTTCCCAGGGTTCGGCGAGCGCGTAGCGGGCGGCGGTGGCGCGTACGTGCGGCAGCATGGCGTTTCCCAGACTGTCGGCGACCCAGCCGGTGAGCACGATGATCTGCGGGTTGCACAGGTTGATCAGGTTGGCGATGGCGATGCCGAGGTAGCGGCCGGTCGTGGCGATCACCTGTTGTGCGGCGGGGTCGCCGGCCGCGTGGGCGCTGTCGCGCCCGACGGCGGGCGCCAGGCGATGAGATGCTGCATCACTGCGAAACGGTTGGTCCGGCGAATGTCCTGGTACGTCCGGTTCAACGACGCCGTCCTGTACTCGATGCGGTTGGGGCGCCTGATCGTATCCACGGGGTGTGCGCCGTTGGAACTGCCGTGCACAGACTTTTTCTG
Source organism: Streptomyces sp. NPDC050287 (assembly GCF_044459385.1). Taxonomy (NCBI): domain Bacteria; kingdom Bacillati; phylum Actinomycetota; class Actinomycetes; order Kitasatosporales; family Streptomycetaceae; genus Streptomyces; species Streptomyces sp. NPDC050287. The sequence goes on from NZ_JBITIY010000004.1 coordinate 59,245, forward strand.
GCTTGTTGACGAAGGGGTGTAGCGCGCATAACCTGCGTCTCGCTCTGCTCGCCGCTACCCCGTGGAAGACGGGACGCTCACCGTCTTCGCCGTCAACCGGGACACCGCGCGGCCGCTCGAACTCACCGCCGGCCTGCGGGCGTTCAGCCCGGTGGCCGGGCAGGTGACGCGTAGTGCTCTGGCCGACCCCAATTCGCGCCGCCTGGCAGCAGCAGACCGGGCAGGCCGGGCACAGTGCCTGCCGAGCACGTCGGCACCGTCATCGGCGGCGACCAGGCCGCCGCGCAGGCCGCCGTGCCGCGCCCGGAACTGACCGCAGCACAAGCGCGCCATCGCCGGTCCCGGCAGGCGACACGCCGTCCGCGGTATCGATCAGTGATCAGCCGTCACACGCAACAGGTTCACTCCCTCGGGGAGATCCACACCTGATTCATGACACACCCAGCTCACCGTTGTCTCAGGGACTGGGCGCGCGGCGCTGCGGCCCAGTCCCTGAGACCGGCGCTGCTCGGCTACGGCAGGGTCCATTTCTGGTTGGTGCCGTTGTTGCAGCTCCAGATGGTCAGCTGGGTGAGGTTGGCGGTGGTGCCGCCGGGGACGTCCAGGCAGCGTCCGGACTGCATGCTGCGCAGGCTGCCGTCAGCCTGCTGAGTCCACTTCTGGTTGTCTCCTCCGTTGCAGGTCCAGACGTCGACGAGGGCGCCGTTGGTCACGCCCTGCTTTACGACATCCAGGCATTTTCCGCCGATGGTCAGGGTGCCGTCGGTGTTGTAGGTCCAGGTCTGTGACCCTGGCTTCTGGTTGCAGTCGTAGAGCTGCACCGCGGTGCCGTTGGTGGTGTTGCCTGCGTTGAGGTCGAGGCACTTGCCGGAGATGCCGGAGGGAACGGCGCCGGAACGGGTGGGGGTCGGGTTGCTCCCCGGGGTGACGGAGAAGTTGTCGAACTGCTGCGTCTGGTATCCGCCCCCGTTCACGCTACCGGTGGAGTCCACGGTGCCCAGTCCGGCGCGGCCGTGGGTGTAGCTGTTGTCCGTGACACTGCCCAGAGCCGTGCCGTCGAGTGTGGCACTGATGGTCGGCCCTTGCATCGTCAGTGAGACGGTGTGCCACCGGTTGGTGCCCAGTGCCGTCGTTGAGCCGCTGGCGAGGGTCGTGAACGCCCATGTGTTGTTGCTGCTGACATCAGACTTGACGATCGACCACGCGCCGGTGCTGCTCACCCGCAGGTGGTACGCCTGCAGTCCGTTGTCGTTCCGACCTTGCATGCCGACGCGGCCCAGCAACTCCACAGCTCCGGACTGCTCCAGCATCGTGTCCGCCGTGACGGTGTAGTTGCCCCATGAGTCGTCGCCCATGAAGGTGTACGGGGCGTAGTAGTTCTCGTTGGTCCAGCGGACGGGAGCCGCTGGTGCCATCTGGCGGAGGCAGGTGCCGGTGCGCCCCGCGCCGCAGGCCACAGTCGTGAAGGCGCCGTTCATGTCGGTGAAGTACCGCGGGGACGTGGTGGTCGCCGGGGTCTCGAAGTTGTTGGAGTACGGCAGGCTCAGCGGGGCTGCCGAGGGCGAGGTGGCGGTTCCCTTGCCCTGCCCGGTCGTTGTGGTGACCGAGTACACGTAGCCGGGCTGCAGGGTCAGCGTGTAGCTGCCACCGGAGGGGGTGACGTCGGTGGTGTGCACGAAGTGGTCGCTGTCGTTGGGCGACTTGAGATTGGTGCCCCAGATGTGGACCTGTCCGGTGGACAGGCCGCCCGTGACGTGAACGGTCAGGGTCTGCGCGGCCGTGGCGTCCACCGTCTCGACGACGGTGCTGTAGTCACTGTGGTTCGGCGACTTCAGTGTCACGTAGCTGCCGTTGGCCTGAGCGCCGCCCAGGTAACCACTGGCCGAGTCCTGGTACTGCCAGCCGATCTGCGCGAACTGGGACGTGTGTGCGAGGACCCAGGCCGTCTGGGCGATGCTGTAGTGGCCCGACCAGGGCTGGTTGGCGACGGCCAGCCCGTTGAAGGCGAAGTAGGTGTTGGGATAGAGGGCGGCGACGAGCGGCCAGTTGTAGTAGGCCGTCATGCGGCCGTCGATGTAGTCCCGGTTGATGGCCCTTGCGACCGACGTCGCACCGGCCTCGGCGTCCTCTGACCCGTTCTCGCTCGCCCACAGCGGTTTGCCGAGGTTCTGCGCGGTGCTGTTGCTCGGGCAGTTCTTGAAGTCGGCCTTGTTGCCGATGGCCCCGCCGTTGCTGTAGCCGCAGGGGTAGTGGACGCCCACGATGTCCACCGCGTTCTTGAACGTTAGGTCGCCGGCCATCGCGTCGGCCACCGACCAGTTGTCGTCGGCCGCGACCAGCTTGGTGGCACCGTAGCCTTTGGAGACCAGGGCGGACTTGAGGTTCTCGTACCAAGTCGTGTTGTAGCCGCGCTCGTTCCAGCCGCCCAGGTAGTCGATGTTCAGCTTGTGCTGGGCTGCGCAGCCCAGCCAGTCCGTCAGGTAGTTGATCGCGTTGGGGCTGGTGAAGAAGGTGTTGCTGCCGCCGCCGACCCAGCCGGGCGCGCCCCAGGCGAGCCCGTAGAGTTTGATGTCGGGGTTGCGGGTCTTGGCCTGCTCCGCGAGCCACCACTCGTAGCCCTGGTTGCAGTCGACCACGCCCTGGGTGTGTTCGTGGCTGGCCTCGGCGCCGTCAGTGGTGTTGGTGTCGCCGCCAATTTCGATCTTGAGGGACTGGAGCGAGGCGCCGTAGCCGGGCTTGAACAGGTAGTCGAGGATCTGGCTGCGCTGCGGCTCTGGATAGTCGATCAGCAGCCGGGTGTTGCCGCCGCCGCCGGAGATCGCGCCCACACCGTCGAAGGTCCGGCCCGTGCCGGAGCCGTCGACGGTGATCGAGGTCGCGGTGGCCGCCTGTGCCGCCGGCGCCGACCAGTTCACCAGCGCGGCGGCGACGAGGAAGAGGACGGCCGGGAGTGATGTCCGTCTTGGAAGTCTCCGGGTGATCGGGGATCTGAGGTTCATGTCGCCTCCGAGGACGCTGGGTCATCAACTGAGAAAAGGTACGAACGGATCCAGCCGCGGAAGCCCGAACACCTCCTACGGACAGCGGCGTACGCCATTACGGCGCGAGTGCAGTACGCAGACTCCAGGCACTCCCGGTCGTGGGGCCATCACTCAGGCTGAGCCTTCGTAGGGCCTGCGACTTTTTGTTCGGCCTCGTTTAGTCGTGTTATTTCGCGTTGCAGAGTGTGTAGCCACTGGCGATTGCCGTCAAGGGTTTCGGGTGAGACTGCGCTCCCGGCCCGCGGCTGCCCCACGCGAGTGACCGCTCTCGCTGAGCAGGTGGCGGCCGTGATGAGCAAATGACGAAAGCTGACGCGCACTCAAGCACGTCACCCTCAGCCCCGGACGGCAGGGCAAGCCGATCAGCTCGGCGGCTGGTTGGACCGGGGTTCGCCGACTCTGCATGGGGCATGGGGCATCGACGCCGACCTCGTCGACTTCTGGTCCGTTCTGGTGCCGTTGAGGGTCTTCTGGACGGTCGGCCTGCAGCCCGGCCCTTGTCTTGCCGTCACGGCTTCAGCGCGGCGACGGTGTGCGGGCCCCGTGGCCGGTGACTCGGTCAGCGCACGTGGACGGTCCTGGCCGGCGTGGTGATATCCGCGTAGGGATGGCCGCCGTGCGGTCCGTCGACGCCGTAGAGGACGCCGCGGAACTGCAGGACGCCGCAGTGGCGGGCCTTGATCTTCACGTCCAGCGTGGCCTCATCGGCCGCGCCTTCCACGATCCGGCCGCAGGCGACGGTGTGCCACGCGCCGTGCGTCCCCGCGCGTTCTTGAGCGCAGAACTGTGGGCAGGGGTACACCCTCCAGCGCGGCGACGTGCAGGTCCGTGTCACCGCGCTGCCGGGCCGGCACGCCGGACACCCCGCGCTGCGCGGCCTGCTGCCCCCGGTGATGGGCAGCATGCTGGAGTTCGGTCCCGTGTCAGGACCGCCTCGTCTGCGGCTGTACGTCTCGGGCGACACGCTGGTGTACGACGGCCTGGACGAGATCGCCCGGCGTTTCCCGGCCGCCGATCTGGCCGTGCTGCACCTGGGCGGCACACGCCTGCCCGGCGGCTTCGTCGTGACCATGGACGGCGCCCAGGGGGCGGAACTCGCCCGGCGCCTCGACCCCCGGCTGATCCTCCCCGTCCACTACCACGATTACACGGTGATGCGCTCCCCGCTCGCCGCGTTCGTCGCCGAGATCGACGCCGCCGGGCTCGGCGAGCGCCTCGTCCACTGCCGTCATGGGCAGCGCGCGCGGATAGCCGCAGCGCCGGGTGCCGCTCCGAGGGTCTACTGAGCGGCGTCGTCCCCGCCCTACTGCGTGCCACGACGCGCAGACTGAGATCTCACAGGAGACCGGCGGGCCCTGATGGGGCTGATGACGCCGGTGCCCTGGCGCACGATGAAGGCAGGGACCTCGGCCGTTTCGCCCGGGTCGACCCTCCGGTGCGGTCGGTTCCACACCGACCAAGCACTGCCTGGTACGCGTCACCACCACGGTGGCGGTGGCTCGGAGTCCGGCGGCCGATCGGCTGACCCCTGGGAACCAGCCCGGCCGGACAGCGCCGCCCGCGCCCACCCTGCGCCACCGCATGACATGCGCACTACGCCATCCGGCCCCATCCTGAGAAGCGGCGCCATCGGCTCCACAGGCCGACCATCCCCCGGGAGGTCCTGTGACCCTGCTTGCTCTGCTCGTGCCCGCCCTGATGATGGCATTCCTCCTTGCCATGGACGCGCTGGAGGACCTCCTCTTCCCCCGCCCGAAAGCGGCAGACGACGAGAGAACTCAAGCCGACGGCGGGCAGCACGCACGTTCTCCTGACAGCGGCACGGCAGACCGGCTGAAGAACCGGGCTGGTGGTGCCTGACAGAGATCGAGGCCGCGGCCCAGCCAGGAGTGCCCGCGGACGGGCGCGTCGTTGTGACCGGCACGATGGGTACACGTGCCGGTCCGGGGTCGCGTCGGCGACGACGACGCCGGCCTCGTCGCCGGTCCACGGAAGGGAGCGGTTCATGCCGAGGACCATCACCATCGCGGAACAGACGGTCGAGGAACTGGGCGGCCGGCAGAGCATCCTGGCCAGGCAGCGCCGCGACCATGTCGCCATGGACCGGCTCATGGACGAGTACCGGGCCCTTGGCGACGGGAAGGACCGTGAGCGGGTTTTGAAGGAGATCGTCCTTCATCGGACCGTAGGCGCCGAGATGGATCAAGGGACGCCACCGCATCCCGACGGCGTTGGCCGGCGCGTCGACTTGGGTGGCCGTGGCGATGCGCCGCTCAGCCGCCCTTTCCTACCGGCACCTTGATGCGGCAAGGATTTGCGTGTGATCAGCTCGTCGTCCACGGCGGTCTCCATGACGGCCTTGAGGAGCCGGTATGCCGTGGCCGTCATCGTCGGCAGCAGCTGCCCGCAGGCGCACGGATGACACGGGCCGTTCCGTCCGGTGCCCCGTACGCGGAGAGGGGGCACCGAACGGAACTACGCCGTCCGTGAGGCGGGCACCGCTCAGGAGGTGAGCAGCGCGAGGTTCACCGTGTTGGCCATGGCCTGCATGCCCGCGCTGTTGGGGTGCAGATGGTCGCCGCTGTCGTAGGCGGGGAGCAGCTGCGCAGGGTTGGCCGGGTCCCGGAGCGCCGCGTCGAAGTCGATCACCGCGTCGAACGCGCCGCTGGTGCGGATCCAGTCGTTTACCTGGGCTCGGATGGCGGCCTTGGCTGCGGTCTGCGTGGAGTTCGGCAGGATCGTCCCACCGATGATTCGGACACCGGCCTGGTGGGCCTGGTTGATCATGGTCTGGTAGCCGGCGATGATCTGGTCGGCGGTGACGGTGGTGGTGTTGATGTCGTTGATGCCCTCCAGCAGGATGACGTCCTTCACGCCCGGCTGGGTCAGGACGTCGTGGGAGAACCGGGTCTTGGCCGCGATGCCCTGCGGCGCGGACGGGCTGTCGGTGACCACGCGGTTGCCGCCGATGCCCGCATCGGCCACGCCGAGGCGCTGACCGCCGGACTCGGCCTGCAGCCTTCGGGCGAGGTAGTCGGGCCAGCGCTGGTTGGCGTTGTCGGTGGCGCTGGAGCCGTCGGTGATGGAGTCGCCGATGGCCACGACGGTTCCCTTGGCCGTGGGTGACACGACGTCGAGTCCGGCGACGTAGAACCAGCGGGCCGTGGTGGTGGCGAAGTTCGTCGCGGCCTCCTCGGCGGCGTGGTTGCCGGTGCCCGCGGCGGACAGGTAGGAGGTCTGGTGGGCGTCGTTGTGGTAGGTGGAGGCGCCGGTGGTGCCCGGGAGGTAGACGCTCACCAGCAGGTTCTGCTCCGCGACGACCGGCATCGGGATGACGTCGCTGGTCAGTTCCTGCCCGGCGGGGATGGTCGGCGTGGCCGAACGGCCGAAGGTGACGGTACGCGTGGTGCCGGCGACCGCGGTGGCGCCGCTGGACTGGACCGCCACCGTGACGGCGCCGACCGAGAGGGCGGTCGTGCTGCGCAGGTTGGACAGCCGGATGCGCAGCCCCGCGCCGGATGTGTTGTTGTGGATGACCATCCGGATGGTCTGCGCGTTGAAGGTCTGGCCGCCGCTGACCATGCTCGGGCCCCAGGTCGCCGAGCGCGGGCGCTCGGTCAGGCTCCACTGCTGGTTGGTCGTGTTCTTGCAGGTCCACTGGATGATCGCGTGGTCCTCCGCGGTGGAGTTGTCGGAGACGTCCAGGCACAGGCCGCTGCGGGCGGAGACGATCGCCGAACCGTTGAAGGTCCAGTTCTGGTTGCTGGCGCCGGTGCAGGGCCACTGGATGATCGGGGCACCCGCGTTCACGGAGCCGCTCTGGACGTCCATGCACTTGCCGCTGTTGATGTTGACCAGCGAGAAGGTGCCGTCGCCGTGGTCGACCGCCTCCCACAGCTGGCCGGGGCCGCCGGAGGCGGTCTTCTGCACGACCGCCGCCGCGTTGGCCAGGGAGTCCGACAGCACGGCGGCGTTCTTGCCGCTGTGCGCCGCCGTCAGCGCGTAGACGTGGCCGCCCTGCGGCGCGCCCGCGGCCGAGGCGTCTCCCGCCGGGACGAGGGCGAGTCCGACGGCGGCCAGACAGGTGGCGGATGCCGTGGCCGTGAGTTTGGCGGCGAGTCTTCGGGAGGTGTGCATGTGCGGCCCTTCGTTGCTGGGTGGGGACGTGCGGCTCTTCCGCGTGGGGACGTGCGCGTCTTCTTCGTGGAGACGTGCGGGTCGGAGGGACCCCGGCCCACAGCGGCCACGCCGGGAGGCGCGTCGTGGCGCAGTGGCCCGAGAAGAGGTACGGGTGGCGCGGCCGTGACGGATGGTCAGGAGGTGGGCTGGAACGTCCACAGCAGGTTGTTGCTGGTCACCCAGGTCCACTGCTTGGTCACGGATCCGGACGGGACCTGTCCGCCGCCGTCGAGGACGAGTCCGGTGGTGCGGTTGGCGATCGAGTACTGGCCGTTGCCGCGGTCGGTTATCTTCCACTGCTGGTGGGGGCCGCCGTTCCAGGCCGCTTGCTGGGCTGGAGCGCCGTTGCTGGTCGAGCCCCAGCCGTCGGCGACCATGCCGTTGGCGCGGTTGACCAGCCTGTAGTAGCCGTCGCCAAGGTCTACGGCCTGCCACTGGAGGTTGGGGCTGTCGACCGGCGTCCACTGCTTGAGGTTCGAGCCGCTGGCGACGTTGCCGCCGCTGTCCAGGGCCAGACCGTCCGTGACGTTGATCAGACGGAAGTACGAGGCCGGATTGAAGGTGACCTTGAGCGAGACGATGGCGTCGTTGTTGCCGGTCACCCGCAGGTCGGGATTGTCCGCAGTGAACGTCCAGGCCGTGCCGGTGAAGTTGTCGCCGGAGTAGCCCGTCACCCGGTAGCCCTGGGGCACCCTCAGCGAGGAGATGGTCGCGGACCCCACCCCCGCGGCCGACAGCTGGGAGGAGGTGTAGCTGCCCAGCGTCAGGACGGCGCTCGCCGAGGAGTAACTGACGTCCTGGAACACGGTCACCCGGGCTCCGCCGGCGGCGGTGGGGACGCCGCTGACCTCGACGCAGACCACGGAGTCATTGGCGTCCGGGGCGGTAGCCGGCACGGTGACGCTGATCTGGCCGCCGCTGACGGTGTAGGTGAGCGAGGCCGAGGGGTTGTTCATCAGGTAGACGCGGCTGATGGTGTTGGTGATCGCCGGGATCTGCAGCACGCCGCCCGTGGGCCAGGTGAAGACGTGGGCGAACAGCTTGCCGTCCTTCTTGGTGGCCCTCCCCCAGGTGGGGTCGGTGGTGAAGGGACTTGCCGTGGCTCCGTGCACGCTGTCGCCGTACGTCGCCATCCAGGAGGCCAGGCCGCGCAGGATGGTCACGGATCCGGCGGTGACCGAGCCGTCGCCCTTGGGGCCGATGTTCAGCAGGAAGTTGCCGTCCCGCGAGACGCAGGTGACGAGCTCCTGAACGAAATCCCTGACGGGGCGGTAGGAGTTCTCTCGGCCCGCGTTGTAACCCCAGGCACCGTTCATGGTGTCGCATCTCTCCCACTGGCGGTCCAGCGGCGCGTCGGGGACACCGAACTCCGCGACCGCGTAGTCGCCCAGACCGAGGTCCCGCTTGACCCGTTCGTTGACGACGAGTCCGGGCTTGCGGGAGATCAACCAGTTGTAGAGGTCGACACCGTCCGACCGGAGCCACCAGTCCTGGAGGGTGGGGCTGGAGGGTTCGCCGAACCAGTCGCCGTCGAACCACAGGAGCGCCGGGTCGTAGCGGTCCAGCAGCTCCTGCAGTTGGGCTTTCATGTCCGCGATATAACCCGTGCGGGCGGCCTGCGATGCCATCGTGGTGACACCGCCGCTTCGGATGGTCTGGGAGGGGTGGTTCCAGTCCAGGATCGAGTAGTAGAGCCCGAACTTGACGCCTCGTGCCTCGCACTCCGTCTTGAGCGCCGCCAGCAGATCACCCTGGACACCGGCGTAGTCGTGCAGGTTGTACAGCTTCGTGCCGGTGGTGTCGGTGAAGCTGGGGACGTTGGAGTCCCACATGGCGAAGCCTTCATGGTGTTTGGCAGTGATGACCAGGTACTTCATGCCGGCGTCCGCCGCCAGTTGAGCGATGGTTGCCGCGTTGAACGCGGTGGGGTTGAAGTGCGCGGACACCTGGGTCTGGTAGTTGGCCTTGGACCAGCTCTCGGAGCTGAAGGCCCACTCGCCGTGGCCGAGGTAGGAGTAGGACCCGAAGTGGATGAACATCCCGAACCGGGCCTGGTACCACCAGTCCATCTTCGAGGGGACCGAGTACGCCTCGGCGGCGGTGGGCCACAGGGCCTGCGGCAGTCCGAAGGCCACGGTGCCGCCGGCGAGGGCGGCGGCCTTGATGAGGGAGCGCCTGCTGAGGGGAGCGGAGGTCATGTGCGACTCCAGAAGGGGTGAAGGACTCGGGGCGTGTCGACAGTGGTCTGTCCGTGACTCAGCCCGGACGGCGGGGAACGGCGGCTCGTCTCCGCTCAGGCCACATCTTCTCGGTCATCGGATGTATTAAGGGGCCCGCACTCACGTCTTGTCTAGAGCTAAGGACAGAAATGAGAAAGCTCCTCGTCACTGCCCCACGATCAGGTCAACAACGCAAAAATAGATAGGATCTATCAATGTCGATGCATGCTCCGCGACCTCCAAGGGCAGGGCGTGGCCTTCCTCTTCATCTCGCACCATCTCCAAGAGGTGTACGGCCTCTGCACCACCGTCACCGTCTACCGCGACGCGGCCCACATCCTGACCGCGCCCGTCACCGAACTCGGCCACCAGGCGCTGGTGGAGGCCATGACCGGCGAGTCGGCCCCCACGGTCACCGTCGAGCGTCCTTCGGCCTCGCTCTCCTCTTCCACGGAACTGCTGGCCATCGATGATCTGACACTGCCCGGCGTCTGTGAGGACATCTCCCTCTCGGTCAGATCCGGCGAGGTCGTCGGGCTCGCCGGCGTCACCGCCAGCGGCAGTGTGCAGATGGGTGAGACGATCGCCGGTCTCCACCGCACGAAGGACGGCCGGATCACCGGCGGCGGCAAGAGTGGGCGCACCGGCAGTGTGCCGTCCGCGCTCGCCACCGGAGTCGGTCTGATCCCCGAGGACCCGCCACCTTCAGGGGCTGGTGAACAACCGCAGCGTGGCGATGGTGAATCTGTGACGAAAGACCAGCCCGCCGAGGGCGCTCAGCATGCTGTCTACCAGGTTCGGCTTCCGGTGTCGAAGCGGACCTCGATATCGTCGGTGGCCTGATACGCCAGGAACGCAACCGACTGAACACCCGCTGGCGCAAGGTCAGTTCCGGCACCGAGGCCGTCATCGTGCTCGCCGCGCTCCGCCACGACCAGCGTCTTTCTGACATGGCCGGCGGCAACGCAGGTGTACGGCTGCAGCGCGGTCCCCCTCCAGTGGCTGGAGGCGTTGATGTCGAGGGCCTTGCCGCTGTTCCTGTTCACGACCTTGTGAGCTGCCCACTGACCTGGACGATGTTCCACTGCTGGTGACACCATCGGCCAAGGCAAAATACATCCTATGACCAATACTGGGGTGATCGAGACATGACTCCCATAGCCCGTGTCACTTAGAGATTCGCGTCCCACCTATGGACAGCGCCCCTCTCTGTCCCCACTAATACATCCCATGTTCTTGATGGTGTGACGACATGCGACTCACCGAAGCGGCGCCCTCCCTCTGCCTGCTCCCGCCCAGGCCGCAACACCGTCCGTGCTGTTCTGCGAACAGTCAGGAGACAACCTTGTCCGAACCACCCAGTCGCCGCACAGTGCTGACCGGCATAGCCGCCATGACGGTTGCCGCAGCCACCTCGCCGGCGCTGGCGACGACGGCGCACGCCGCGTCCTCCCCCCAGCCGCTGCCCCTTCTCCCGCTGCGGATCCCGAAGTTAAACCTGGGCATCGAGCAGCAGTCCGACGAGAAGATCCAGTGGCTGCAGGACGCAAAGCTCGGCATGTTCATCCACTGGGGCGTCTACTCCGGCCCGGCCAAGGGCGAGTGGTACATGGAGAACGCCGCCATCACGCCGGAGAACTACAGGAAGTACGTCACTGACGGCAGCAGCGAGCAGTTCACCGCCAGTGCGTACCGCCCTGCCGACTGGGCGCAGCTGGCCAAGGACATGGGAGCCAAGTACACGGTACTTACGGCCCGCCACCACGACGGGTTCGCGCTGTGGCCGTCCACGCACCCGAACGCCTGGCATGCCGGACAGGCACCCCTGCAGCGCGACTTCGTCAGCCAGTACGTCACCGCCGTGCGCGCCGCCGGGTTGAGGGTGGGCCTGTACTACTCGCCGCTGAGCTGGCGCTACCCCGGCTACTACGACGTCCGCGGCACCAACTGCCTTCCCAACAAGTGGGGTTACGTCACCGATCCCGCGCACAAGGAGAACGCGCGGATCATGAAGAACGAGGTGTACCAGCAGGTCAGGGAGTTGGTCACCCAGTACGGCAAGATCGACGACCTGTGGTGGGACGGCGGATGGCTCGGCCAGCAGGGCACCGACGCGGACGCCGCCTTCTTCTGGGAACCCGGCAAGTTCCGCGACCCCTCCAACGAGTGGCCGGTGGACTCCGCCTACAGCGAGTCCGACCCCGCCACCGGCAAGCCGTTGGGACTGACCGGCCTGGCGCGCAAGCACCAGCCAGACATCGTCTCCACGCTGCGCTCCGGCTGGATCGGCGATTTCACCAGCGAGGAAGGCGGTTCCGTGCCGAGCGGAGCGATCCGCACCGGCAAGCTGGCAGAGAAGTGCTTCACCATCGGCGGCACTTGGGGCTACAAGGCCGGCGCACCCGTGATGAGCTTCGGCAACATCATGAACATCCTGGTCAACGCCTGGGTGCGGAACATGACCTGCCTGCTCAACGTCGGCCCGGACCGTACGGGCGCGGTACCGGCCGACCAGGCAGCGGCGGTGCGCAGGGTCGGTTCCTTCCTGTCGACCTGCGGCCAGGCCGTGTACGGCACGCGCGGCGGACCGTGGGAACCGGTGGACGGCCAGTACGGCTTCACGTACAAGGACAACACCTTCTACGTCCACCTGCTGCCCGGCTACAGCGGGACCTCCTTCACCACCCCGTCCACCGGAGACGCGCACGTCACGCGCGTCTTCGACGTCGCCACGGGTACCGGCCTGCCGTACACCGTCGGTTCGGACGGCAGGGTGACGATCACGGGTGTCAACCGCACCCGCATCCCCGAGGACAGCGTCGTCGGCGTCACGCTGGACCGCTCCGTGCAACCGGCCGACATCGCCGCCGGCAAGACGGCCACGGCCAGCAGCGAAGAGACCTCCAAGGGCAACACCGCGGCCAGGGCCGTCGACGGCTCCACCGCCACCCGCTGGTGCGCGAACAACGGAAACACGGGACAGTGGCTGAAGGTGGACCTGGGGTCGCAGAAGTCGCTCACCGGCACGCGTATCGCCTGGGAGTCCGCAGGCACGAACTACCGGTACCGGATCGAGGGTTCCACCGACAACGCCGGGTGGACCACCCTGGCCGACCTGACCGCCACCACCGACACCAGTCAGGTGCGGGTGTCCGTTCTCAGCGCGCAGGCACGCTATGTGCGAGTGACCGTCACCGGTCTTCCCAGCGGCGCCTGGGCTTCGATCCGCAGCTTGGAGGTCTACGACCGGCCCTTCAGTGCTTGATGCCGTTGCCTTCCGGCCGGTGAACCGCTCAACCGGCAGGGTGACGGCTGGTGCGCCGACGTCAAGGACGCCTTCACCGCGGACGTATCGGCGTCATCCAGTGGCCCTCAACCGGCGGGGCCAACCAGGACTGGCGGATCCTCGCGCTGTGACGGCGCCAGGAGGGGGCGTGCCTCGTGACGGGGCGGCCCCGTAGCGCACCTCTCGTCAACGCCGCGTGGACCGGCGAGGGTTCAGCACCGGTTGCACGAGCCGACGCCGGTCCACGCCGCTGCGGGCGTTGATGACAGCGATCAGCAGGTCTACCGCTTCGGTACCCACCAGGTCCGGGCGGAGGCTGACCGTGGTGACGGGCGGGGCGGTCGTCGCATAGTCGGGATCCTCGCTGACGCACGCCACCAGCAGGTCCCGCGGCACCCGAAGACCATGATGGCGGGCGGCGGCGAGGATGTTGTGCCCGGAGTCGGAGTAGACGCCGATGACGGCGTCCGGTCTCGGATGCCGCTGGAGCAGCCGGCTGACCGCGTCCTGTTCCGCCGTGAAGTAGTCCGGCAGCGAGGCGTACTCCTCCACCAGGGCAAGCATGCGGTGGTCGTCGCACCAGGACCGGTAGGCGTGTGCGATCAGTCGCGGGGAGGCGTCGTCGTGAAGCGGCAGGGAGAGCCCGATCCGCCGGGCGCCGGACTCCGTCAGGTGGTCGAGCAGGAGGCGCAGACCCGATTCGTGATCGGATTCCACCCACGCGTCGCAGCGGTGCGGCGCGGGCGGCCGGCCTTGGCTGATCATCGGTATGCCGCGCTCCCGCAGAATGGAACGAACCGGGTCCTCGGCGCGCGGCGCGACGTGAATGACGCCGTCCATCGGCGTGGTGAGCCACATCCACGGGGACATCGAACTCGGCATCACCTGGAGCAGATAGCCGCGCTCGTGGGCCGCCGCCATGGCGCTCAGCGCCAGTTGCGCGTAGTACGGGATCACGGTGTACGGGACAGGAAGGTCGCCATAGGTGGTCATGGTCAGGCCGAGCACTCCGGTGCCCCCGCGAGCCAGGGCACGGGCGGTGCTGGCCGGGGCATACCCGAGTTCGCGTGCCGCGGCCAGCACGCGCTGCCTGGTCGCCTCGGACAGCCGTCCGGTGCCGTTGAGCGCGTTCGACACCGTGGCCGTGGACACCCCTGCCCAGGCGGCTACAGCGCCGAGCGTGGGACGACGCCAGGCACGAGAGCTTTCCATGCGCACCCCAACTGCCCTGTGACCGCTTGTGGGCAAGAACCTAACAGCCACCCGCCGCGCGAGTGCTCGGCGGCCTCGGCCGCGGTGCGCGTGAGCCGCTCGACACCGTCACCCGTGACCTTGGCGGAGTCGGCGCACAGGTCGTGGCGGGGGGGCGACAGGTCCCGCGGGTGCGCTCGGCGCTCCAGCCGGGCGGAGGTGTCGCCTTCGCCGGCTTCATGGACGACGCCGCGGTGGGTCAGGCCGCAGTGCGGTGGTGTCCGTGTTCCGTGGGCGCCTCGGATCATCGCCGCGACCCTGGTCGTCGACAGCATCAGCGTGCCGGCCGCCACCGAAGCCATGGCCAGGTGATGAGCCGGCTGATTCTCCTGTGCGCTCTCCTCCCTCTTGGCCCTCCCTTCGGGCGATACCACTACGGAAGGGGAGGGCGGGACGGTGTCGGCCGATGGTCCATGGCCCGCCGCCGAAGGTATGGGCGGGCTAGACGGGCGTCGACGCCGACGGCACGAAGGGCGCCCCGTGTCCCGGCACGATCAGTGCCGGGCCGAGGGCCAGGACCTTCTCCCTGGCCGCCCGCAGTTGCTCGTGGTCGGGCGCGAAGGGGTCGTCGGCGGGTCCCTCGGCGGTCCACCACAGATGGGTCAGGACCACCAGGCCCTCGGTGGCCGCGACCAGGGTGCTGACGTCCTCGGCGGTGTGGCCGGGGGTCGTCATGAGCGTGACCGACGGCGACAGCCGGTATCCGTCGGCAGCGCGGTCCTGCCAGATGTCGTTCTGGTAGATCGCCATGTGGTCGTGGAAGCGGGCTTGGGGGAACAGGGCCGCGTTCAGCGTGTGGTCCGGGTGGTGGTGGCTGAAGATCACGTCGGTGACGTCTTCGGGGTTCAGTCCGTGGTGCGCGAGCGGGTCCAGGATGAGTCGGCGGTCCGCGACCATGCCGGGATCGGCGACCACGACCGTCTCGCCGTCGACGAGCAGGGTCACGGTGCCGGCCACCCGCGTGTCGGCGTAGCCGGTGGTCAGAACGTGGAAGTCAGCGGTCATGCGGGGTTCCTCGGGTGATGAGTGTGAGCGAATGCGGCGGTGCTGACGGCAGGCGGCATGGTCGGCGCGATGCCGAAGACCCAGGCGACCCGTGCCCGGGTGGATGCGGCCCAGGAGGGCGGGGCGGCACCCTCGGCGGACATGGCACCTGAGACATCACTCAGGCTGCACGCAGGCGCTAGGCGCCGCGCATGCAGCCTGGGTGACCATGAGGAGATGCGAGCCCACGCTTCGTCGGTGGGCAGTGGGCAGTGGGCAGTGGGCAGTGGGCAGTGGGCAGTGGGCAGTGGGCAGTGGGCAGTGGGCATCAGCATGGTGACGAAGCGCCCGTTCGACAAGGGTGTACTCCAGCACGCCGTAGCCCAGCGGCCCGGATGCACCCTCCCCGAACGCGGGCTCTGCCTGGCCGCGGCCCTCCCCGCTCCCCTCGGTCACGAGCCGGATACCGCCGCGGGCGGGGCTCAGCCCAGGCCGAACCGCTCGGCGTGCACTTGCCCATGGGGAACTTTCAGCCCGCGCAGGGCGCTGAGCACGGCCGAGGTCATCCCGGGCGGGCCACAGACGTACACGTCGCGTTCGGTTATGTCGGGAACCAGGGCACGGAGACTGTCCGGCTCGAACGGCGGATTCTCCTCCCCCGTACGGCCGGTGAGCAGGTGCAGCTGCCCACCGCGGTCCGCGACCAGGGCCCGTACCTCGTCGACCAGCACGGCGTCGCTGACGCTGCGCACCCGGTAGAGCACGACGACGTCGCCGGCCGGTTCCTCCTCCAGCAGGGCTCGGACCGGCGTGATCCCTACTCCTCCGGCGATCAGGAGCGCACCGGGCCGCGTCCGGTGCAACGCGGTGAATGCCCCGTACGGACCCTCGACGAAGACGCGGCTCCCGACCGGGAGGTGCCGCAGGCCGGCGCTGGCGTTGCCGACCGCCTTGGCGGTCAGGCGCAACGTGCGGCCGTCGGGTGCCGCCGACAGCGAGAACGGATTCGCCAGCCACCAGTGGTTGTGCCCGGGGAACCGCCAGACGCAGAACTGTCCGGCCCGGGCCGGCAGCCTGTCGAGGTGGCGGCCGGTCACGTGCACCGACACCACGTCGTCCGACTCCGGCACCACCTCCGCGACCCGGAATCGGTGATAGGCGTTGCGCCACAGCGGCAGGCCGATCCGTCCCGTGACCAGGGCACCGAACGCGAACAGCCACAGAGCCCACCAGTAGATCTTCGCGGGCACGGAATAGCTGAAGGTCGTGGTCTCCTGCAGCTGGTGGACGAATGCCAGCCCCAACGCCAGGTACAGCAGCAGGTGCAGGCCGTGCCAGGTCTCGTACCGAAGCCGCCGTCTGATATTCCGGGCGGAGACCGCGGCGACCATGACGATGATCGCCGCGGCCCCCATCCCGAGCAGGGAGGCGGGGACTCCGGCCAGCGCGAAGAACGTCTTCGTCATCGACGCGTCATCGAGCCTCGCGAAGCCCAGCACCACCAGCATGGCGTGGGTGAGGACGGTCCACAGCAGGGTGAAGCCGACCCACCGGTGCCACACCGTCAACCTGTCCATGCCGATACGGCGGTCGAGCCACGGCAGCCGGGCCACCAGCAGCAGCTGGAACAGCATCAGCACGGCGGCGTGCAGGCCGAAGAACCTGGCGACCGTGAGCACTCCGTTCTGGCCTGTCCCGGCCGTGAGGAACAAGACCTCGACGATCACCAAGTTGGTGATCACAAACGTCCACAGCGCCCATCGCGCCGCAACGACCGGAGGTATGGTGCCTTGCCGCACCCGTGAAATCGTCGCCTCCACCGCTTCCCCTCTTGTCCGTTCTTGTCCATGTGAAGGACTCGCGTCCGGCACCCGCGAGGGCGCGAGGACCCCTGCGTTCTCACTTGATACGGCCCGGGCGCAGCGAAAATACGGAACTTGACCCGCAGGGTGAGCGGATCACACCCTGCCTCAGGGGGATCTCCGCTCCCGGTCGCCGTCGCCGTCGCCGTCGCCGTCGCCGTCGCGGGTACGCTGAGTGATTAAGGCCTTAACCACAAGCACTGGCCGGGTGGTTCGCGCACTGATCACCGGTGGTCGGTGGTGGTGGAAGGCCCGCAGCTCGGTCGAGACCGCGTCGGCGACCTGGCGCACCAGGTCCACGTCCCAGCCGGCGCCGGGGCCGACAGCCTGCGGGAAGACGGTCGCGGCCCCGAGCCAGGAGACGTCGTGCAGGGCCTCGCTGCCGGTGCGGAAGGGGGCGACGCCGAGGCGCGGCACGGCTGGTGCGTACTGATGCAGCATCGGGAGCCGTTCATCGAGCGCGAGCCGTGCGATCAGATCGTCGATGCGCTTCGACAGCGGCAGGGTGGGGTCACGGAATGAGGGCCGGTCGGTAGGGGACGGGAGAGCAGAACTCACAGGGCGACAACCTCGATGGGCTGAAGCCTCAAGGGGAAGCTGGTGAAGCGCACCGACGCTGCCACCGCTCATATCCTGCCGGGCCCGTGGACGACCTCGGGGAGTTCCCGGCGTGCCCGTCCGCCCGGGCCGGCCCGGCGAGCCCCAGGTCCAGCACACCTCTCAGGACTGGTCCCCTTTCAGGTACGGGATGGTCTGCGGGCCTTCGGTCAGGACGCACACTCGGGCGTCGGGTCCCGCGAAGGCAAGGGCCGTGGCGACGGTGGTGGAGATGTCGGCAGTCTGTGCGAGGTGGGCGGTGGCCAGTTCCGCGTCGCTCAGGTACTCGGTGTACATGACGACGCGGCAGCTCGACTGGATCCGCGCCTGGATCTGCGCCTGCCACTGGTCGGGCACGGTGTGGGTACGGGCGCTGAGGTCGGCGACCAGCGCCTGCGGGGAGGGAGCGGAGGCCAGTACCTCGCGGTAGGAGCCGTGGTCGGGGAAGCCGTCGCGACACTCGGCGGCACAGACGATCGTGCCGCCGGGACGGACGACCTGGTAGGCCGCGGACATGCCTTCGACGCACTGGTAGAGGTTCTGGTCCAGAGGGAAACCGGAGTTGGTCGTGACGACGACGTCGAACGGCCCCTCTACCGGGCGCATCGCCATCCGCCTGGCCACGGCGGTGGCGGCGGCGTGCATCGGCAGCAGATCGCCACCGAACGCGGTCACGATGTCCTTGTCACGGTTGAGCACCACGTCCAGCGCGAAGGTCACTCCGGTGGCCTGCGCGATCGCGCGTACGTCGTCGTGGACCGGGTTGCCGTGGGTGATGCCCCAGGTGGCGCGCGGGTCGCCGATGCGTGCCGCGTCGTGCAGCACGAGGACCGTCTCCAGCGCGGCGAGCCCGGGCGCGACGAGTTTCGGGCCGCCGGAGAAGCCGGCGAAGAAGTGCGGCTCGACGAAGCCGGTGGTGATCCGGACGTCCGCCTCGGCCCACTCGCGGTTCAGCCACACCGGCACGTCGTCGCCGTACGTGCCCATCCAGGTCAGCTGTCCGGAGTCGCGGGCGTCGTGGTTGACGATCCGCACGCCGTCCACGATTTCGTCGCCGAACATCCGGCGGAGCTCGGCCTCGCTGTTGCCGCGTTGGGTGCCGGTGGCGACCAGGATGACCACGTCCTCCAGGCGTACGATCCCGTCGAGCTCCTCGAGGACGGCCGGAATCATAAGATGGCGCGGCTGCGCACGGCTGCCGTCGCAGGCCGAGATGGCGACCGTCTGCCCCGGGCGTACGCGTTCGCGCAGCGGCGGACCGGCGACCGGGTCACGCAGCGCCGCGCGCAGTACGGCCATCTGGTCCGCGGCGGCCTCATGGCAGGCGGGCCGGAGGACGGTCGCCGCGCGCGCGTCCACGTTGATGTCGAGGCCCGACTGTCCGTAGGCCAGGCGGACTCTCACAGGTCTTCCTTCCCCAGCCGGTAGGCGCGGGCCGCCGTACCGCCGAAGACCTCGGAGCGCTCGGTTTCGGTGAGTGAGCCGGTCAACTCCTCGGCGACGGCCACGACGTCCTCGTACGAGGCGGCCAGCAGGCACACCGGCCAGTCAGAGCCGAACATCACCCGCTCCGGGCCGAAGGCGTCCAGCGCCACGTCGGCGTACGGGCGCAGGGCGGAGGCGCTCCAGTTGTTCCACTCGGCCTCCGTGACCATGCCGGACAGCTTGCAGAACACGTTGGGCTGCGCCGCCAGTTGACGGATCAGTGACGCCCACGGCTGGAGTTCGCCCCAGCGGATGGGGGGCTTGGACAAGTGATCGAGGACGAACGTGAGCTCGGGCAGGGCTCGGACGGTGGCGATCGCCGCGGGCAGTTGGCGCGGGAGGGTGAGCAGGTCGTAGGTGAGGCCCGCGGTCGCGACCGCATGCAGGCCCCGGTGTACGTCGGGCCGGTTCAGCCAGTCGGGGTCCGGCTCACTCTGCACCAAGTGCCGTACGCCGACGAGGAGTTCACCGCCGTACGCGGCCCGCAGGGCGGCCAGCGTGTCGGACAGGCGGTTCGAGGTGAGGTCGGCCCAGCCGACGACGCCTGCCACCAGGTCGGTCCCGGCGGCCAGGGCCAGGAATTCCGTGGTCTCGTCCATCTCGGGCAGGACCTGGACCAGGATCGTGCGGTCGATGGCCGCCGCGGCGGTCTCCCGCGCCAAGTCCTCCAGGGTGAAGTCCCGCCGTACGGGAGCCATCTCGGGCGCGTCGAGCCAGCGGTGTGGGCGGCGGCGGGGGCCTGGGCCCGCCGCCGGGTGCGAGGCGGCCACCGGCCGCCAGAGGTGATGGTGTGCGTCGATCCTGATCATCGCTACTTCCTGCTCAGCGCCGAGCGGCGGCAGCTAGCAACATCCAATGATTCAGGAAGACATGGAACCACAGCCTCGCCCTCGATTCACCGTCAAGGTTTCCGTTACCGCAGGTAAGCGCGCCGCCCGGTCAACTTTACGGTGCGAGATAGGAGCCTCATTCCCGATGCCCCCTATGCATTCATCCCATGTACCGACGGGATGCAGGGCAACGTGCCGGGCAACGCCCGCCCGTCACTTCCGCGCTGTCGTTCCGAAGGGGAGCGGTTCGCCGGAGCGCAGGTGTTCCCTCAGCCACTGCTCCGTGTTGTTCACGTGCAGCAGGGCGGCGGCCTGGCTGAGGGCGGCGTCACGGGTGGACAGCGCGTTGAAGATGGCCTCGTGCTCGGCGAGGGTGCGGCCCGCGGCCTGGGCGTCGACCAGACCGCGCCAGATGCGGGCGCGCAGGGTGCGGCCGGAGATGCCTTCGAGAAGGGTGAGGAGGGTCTCGTTGCCCGTGGCCGAGATGACGGCTCGGTGGAAGGCGGCGTCGTGGGCGTTGAGCTGTGCGACGTCGTCGCGGGCCTCGCGCATGGCGTCCAGGTGCCGCTTCACCTCGGCCAGTTGGGCGTCGGAGATCCGGGTGGCGGCAAGGGCCGTGGCGATCGGTTCCAGGAGCCGCCGTACCTCCATGAGGTCCTGCAGGGCGACCGAGTCGCCCTGCAGCAGCTCCACCGCGCCGCCGAGCCCCTCCAGGAGCAGGCTCGGCTGGAGGCTGGTCACATAGGTGCCGTCGCCCCGCCGGACCTCCAGGACCCGCGCGACCGCCAGCGCCTTGACCGCTTCGCGGGCAAGGTTGCGGGACAGGCCCAGCTGGGCGGCCAGGTCCGGCTCCGGTGGGAGCTTCGAGCCCGGAGGCAGGGCACCGGTCCGGATCAGCTCACGGATGTCCTCGATGGCCTTGTCCGTCAGAGACACCGCTCATCCCTCCCCCCACCGTGCCCCGTGAGCACGCCCGACCTGATCAGCCCCTGAGTGCGGAGATCGTCCCAGACGCCGTCCGGGACTTGCTGATCATGGAGTTCCACGTTTCGTCCGACCTGTTCCGGAGTCCGCAAGCCGAGGGTGACGTTGATGATACTGGGATGCGTGTGCGGGAAGGCGATCGCGGCGACCGGCAGGGTGGTCCCGTGCGCCGCGCAGACCTCGGCGACCGCCCGGGCCCGGGCGACCAGAGCCGGCGGGGCGTCCTGGTAGTCGTACTTCAGGCCTTCGGCGACCGGCGTGACGCGGTAGAGGTTGCCGATCACGGACGCCCCGAAGCCGAGCTCGGTGAGTGAGACCGACGTGCCCTGGATCTTCTGCTGGTGCAAGACGTGCTCCTGGCGATACGGGGTGAGGGGGCACCGGTCAGCGCCGGACGTGGGCCGAGTTGCCCGCGATGAGTGCTTCGACCTCGGTGAGTGTGGCCATGGAGACATCTCCGGGGGTGGTCATGACGAGGGCGCCGTGGGCGGTGCCGTAGGCGAGGGCGCGTTCCAGGGAGGTGCCGGTGAGCAGTCCGTGGATCAGTCCGGCGGCGAAGGCGTCGCCGGAGCCGATGCGGTCCAGGACGTGCAGGCCGGGCATCCGGGGGCCGCTGACGAAGCCGGTTCGGGGTGACCAGGCGGCGGAGGTCCAGTCGTTGACTCCGGCTGAGGGTACTGCGCGCAGGGTGGTCGCCAGTACGTGTGCGGTGGGCAGTCGGCTCGCGATCTCGGCGAGTGCGTCGGGGACTTCGTCGGCGGCGACGTGGTGTGTGCCCGGGTGTGGTCCGGTCAGGCCCAGGGCGCCGACGACGACGTCGGCGTGCCGGGCGAGGCGCAGGTCGGCCTCGCGGGCGGCGTCGGCGCCGCCTCGGCCGGCCCAGAGGCTGGGGCGGTAGTTGGGGTCGTAGGAGACGGTGACGCCGTGGCGGCGGGCGGCGGCCATGGCTTCGTCGGCGACGTCGAGGGTGGTGTCGGAGAGGCCGGCGAAGATGCCGCCGGTGTGGAACCAGCGCGGCCCGGTGGAGAAGACGGTGTCCCAGTCGATGTCGCCTTTGCGGATGTGGGAGATGGCGGTGTGGGCGCGGTCGCTGACGCCGAGGGCGCCGCGGATGCCGTAGCCGCGTTCGACGAAGTTGATGCCGTTGCGGGTGGTGCGGCCGATGCCGTCGCCGGGGACCCAGCGGATCAGCGAGGTGTCGACGCCGCCCTGGAGGATGAGGTCCTCGACGAGGCGGCCCACGGCGTTGTCGGCGAGGGCGGTGACGATGGCTGTGCGCAGGCCGAAGCAGCGGCGCAGTCCGCGTACGACGTTGTACTCGCCGCCGCCTTCCCAGACCTGGAAGGAGCGGGCGGTGCGGATCCGTCCCTCGCCCGGGTCGAAGCGGAGCATGACCTCGCCGAGGGCCACCACGTCGGTCATGGTGTGCTCCCGTCCACGGCCTCGGCGGTCAGCCGGCGGATGTCGTCGTGGTCGCCGCGCTCCCGGTGGGCGGGGGTCCACGGGCCGCCGAGCACCTGGGCGGGAAAAAGCACGGAGGCCAGGCCGGTGTCGTTCATCGGCCGAGCCATCCGCCGTCGACGGGCAGGATGACGCCGTGGACGTAGGCGGCGGCATCCGAGGCGAGGAACACCGTGGCGCCCGCCAGGTCGTCGGCGCTGCCCCAGCGCCCGGCCGGGATACGCTCCACGATGGCCGTGCTGCGCGCCGGGTCGTCCTGAAGGGCCTGGGTGTTGTCGGTGGCGATGTAGCCGGGCGCGATCGCGTTGACGTTCACGCCGTGGCCGGCCCACTCGTTGGCCAGGGCCTTGGTCAGTCCGGCGACGGCGTGCTTGGCGGCGGTGTAGCCGGGGACGGTGATGCCGCCCTGGAAACTGAGCAGCGACGCCGTGAAGATGACCTTCCCCCGGCCGCGGGCCACCATCGACGCGCCGACCGCACGCGTCAGCGCGAACTGCGCGCTCAGGTTGACCTGGAGCACCAACTCCCAGTCCGCGTCGCTGTGTTCGACGGCCGGAGTACGGCGGATCGTGCCCGCGTTGTTGACCAGGATGTCCACCGGACGTTCCCGCCCGGCGAGGTCCGCGCCCAGGGCCCGTACGGCCTCGGGGTCGGCGAAGTCGGTCCGGATCGCCTCGAACCTGCGCCCCGCGGCCCGCACGTCCTTCTCCACGCCGCTGCCGGACTCCTCCAGGTTCGCGCTGACGCCGATGATGTCCGCGCCGGCCTCGGCGAGTGCGCGGGCCATGGCCCGGCCGATACCGCGCCGGGCTCCCGTGACGACGGCGAGTTTTCCGGTGAGGTCGAAGGCGGTCATACGGATGCTCCCCGCGCGTCGTCGCTGTTGTGGGTATCGGTGGTGCAGTCCACGAGGATCTTCATCACGTCACCGCCGCCCTCCAGCGCCTCGAACGCCGAAGGCGCCTCGGTGAGCGGTACCACCTTGCTGATCAGCCGCTCGGCCGGAATCGTGCCGTCCGCCACCAGGGCCACCGCCTTCTCGAAGTCGCAGCGGTCGTACAACCGGGCGCCCACCAGGGTCAGTTCACGCCAGAAGAAGCGGTGCAGGTTCACCTCGCGGGGCCGGGGATGGATGGCGACGAGGCACAGCCGGCCCCGCACACCCAGCACCTCGACCGCGGTGTCCACGCCGCCCGCCGCACCGGACACCTCGAACGCGACGTCCGCCCCCGCCTCCCCCGTCCATTGCCCCACCAACGCCGGCACGTCGACGGCGGCCGGATCCCAGGCGGTCAGCCCCAACTCCTCGGCGAGCAGCCGACGGTGGGCGCTCAGCTCGACGACCCGGACGTCGGCGCCCTGGGCCCGCGCGACCAGAGCGATCAGGATGCCGACGGGTCCGCCGCCGACCACCACAGTCTTCTCGCCCTCACGCACGGCGGCCCGGCCCACGTCGTGCACGGCCACCGCGGTGGGCTCCACGAGCGCGGCCCGGTCCAAAGGAAGGGTGCCGGGCAGCCGGATGAGCGTCGAGGCGGGCACGATCCAGCGCTGCTGCATCGCTCCGGGCGAGTCGATGCCGATGAAGTCCAGGTGCTGGCAGATGTGTTGATGGCCCTTGAGACAGGCCGGGCAGGTGTCGTCCCACCGCAGCGGCATCACGGTCACCGCGTCGCCGGGCGACCAGCCCTCCACATCCACGCCGACCCGCACGACACGGCCGGACATCTCGTGCCCCAGGACGGCGGGCGCGGACACCCGGGCGTCCATGTCACCGTGGAAGATGTGCAGGTCGGTACCGCAGATACCGACATAAGCGGGCGCCAGCTCCACCTCACCCGGACCGGGCAAGCGGGTCTCGGCGGGGGCCGTGTCCAGGGTGCGGGCGGCCGTGTAACGGACGGCGAGTGTCATCGTGTAGTCAGGGTCCCTTCAGCGCGGACGCCGATGGTCAGCAACAGGTTGGCGTAAGTACGGGTGTCGGCGGTGACGATCGCCAGCGCCAGGTCGGGCGAGCGGGCGGCGTCATAGAACTCGAAGCGGCCGAGTGTGTCGACCGGGACGGGTGCCAGCATCGAGCGGTACTCGGCGATGGCCGGCGGCTCCGGTTCGCCCTCCGGCGGCACCATCACGTGGGCCGCCTCGACCGGCAGGGCGCGCAGCAGGACGTCGAGCACGGTGGTGACGTCCAACAGGCCGGGGGCCAGGTTGAGGTGGACGGTTCTGGCGCGCTCACCGGTGGCGGTGCCGGCCGGGTAGTGGCCGTCCGTGAGCAGGACGCGGGCGCCGTGACCGGCTCCGGCCAGGGATTCGAGGATGCCGGGATGCTGTAGTTCGGTCAGGAGCACGGGAGTGTCCTCTCCTTCTTGTCAGGCAGCCGGTGGAGGCACGCGCCTACGGTGGCGGACTGCTTGATTCGCGCTCTCGGGACAGCCGCCCGGCACCATTCCGACGGCGGCGGAGCGGTCCGGCACGTCAGACACGAGCGGTCCAGACGGGGCCGTCGGGGTAGGCGTACTCCTTGAGGGACTCGGCGTGCATCTGCGCGCTCAGTCCCGGGAGTGTCGGCGCCAGGTAGTGGCCGGCCGCGATGCGCACCGGGTCGACGAAGTGCTCGTGCAGGTGGTCGACGTACTCGATGACGCGGTCCTCGGTGGTGCCGGAGACGGCGACGTAGTCGAACATCGACAGGTGCTGGACCATCTCGCACAGGCCCACGCCGCCCGCGTGCGGGCAGACCGGCGCGCCGAACTTCGCGGCCAGCAGCAGGATCGCGATGTTCTCGTTGACGCCGCCGACCCGTGCGGAGTCGATCTGCACGATGTCCACCGCCCCGGCCTGGAGCAGCTGCTTGAAGACGACCCGGTTGGCGATGTGCTCGCCGGTGGCGACCTTGATGGGGCTGACGGCCTGGCGGACGGCGGCGTGGCCGAGGATGTCGTCGGGCGAGGTGGGCTCCTCGATCCAGTACGGGTCGTAGGGGGCCAGGGCGTGCATCCAGTCGATCGCGACCTGGACGTCCCATCTCTGGTTGGCGTCCACGGCGATGCGGATGCCGTCGCCGACCGTCTCGCGGGCGGTGCGCATGCGCCGTATGTCGTCGTCCAGGGACGCGCCGACCTTCAGCTTGATCTGGGTGAAGCCGTCGGCGACGGCCTCGCGGGCCAGGCGGGACAGCTTCTCGTCCGAGTAGCCGAGCCAGCCGGGAGTGGTGGTGTAGGCGGGGTAGCCCTGGTCGAGCAGGCGGCCGATGCGCTCTTGGCGGCCCGGCTCGGCGCGCTTCAGGATCTCGAGGGCCTCCTCGGGAGTGAGGGCGTCGGACAGCCAGCGGAAGTCGACCTGCGCGACCAGGTCCTCCGGCGACATCTCGCCGAGGAAGCGCCACACCGGCTTTCCCGCGCGCTTGGCGGCCAGGTCCCAGGCGGCGTTGACGACCGCGCCGGTGGCCATGTGGATGGCGCCCTTCTCCGGGCCGAGCCAGCGCAGTTGGGGGTCGTGGACGAGGGAGCGGGAGAACGCGCCGAGGTCGGAGCAGACTTGTTCGACCGGCAGGCCGACCACGTGCGGGGCGAGGGCCGCGATGGCGGCGGCCTGGACGTCGTTGCCGCGGCCTGTGGTGAAGGCCAGGGCGTGGCCCTCGAGTCCGTCGACGGCGTCGGTGCGCAGGACGACGTAGGCGGCGGAGTAGTCGGGTTCGGGGTTCATCGCGTCCGACCCGTCCAGGTGCTCGGACGTCGGGAAACGCACGTCCAGGACGTCGAGGGAGGTGATGCGGGCGGAGGCCGGGGAATCGGACAGGGCGGATGGCATGGCGGCAACTCCTGTGAGGGCAGGGGCGATACGGGCCCTTGCGACGAGATGTGGGCGGCGGAGGGTGTCGGGCGGCCCGGACGACCGCCCGGTTCACTCCTGGACCTTGCCGCCCGTGATGCGCGAGATGGTCAGCGCGACCAGGATGATCAGGCCGTTGAGGGCGCCGATCCACTGGGCGGGGACACCGGCCAGGGTGAGCACGTTCTGGATCATGAAGAGCAACAGGATGCCGCTGAAGGCCCCGAACATGGTGCCCTTGCCGCCGTTGAGGCTGATGCCGCCGATGACGGCGGCGGCGAAGACGGTGAAGATGTAACCGTTGCCCTGGGCCGAGGCGACCGAGGCGAGACGTCCGGAGAGCATCAGTCCGGCGAGGGCGGCGAGCAGGCTGCCGGTGACGATGACGATCGCCAGCACCCGGTCGGTGCGGATACCGGCCGCCTTCGCCGCGTCGACGTTGCCGCCGATGGCGTAGAGGGAGCGGCCGAAGCTGGTCCAGCCGAGGACGACGATGGCGACGGCGAACAGGACCAGGCAGACCCAGATGGAGGCCGGCATCCCGAACCATTCGGCGGTACCCAGGTAGAGCATCGACTCGGGCAGCTGGAAGAAGGTCTGGCCGCCGGAGATGCCCGTGAGGACACCGCGCAGCACGATCAGCATGCCCAGGGTGACGATGAAGCCGTTGAGACCGAAGCGGATGATCAGCAGGGCGTTGATCACGCCGACCAGCGCGCCCACGGCGAGCGTGACGGGAATCGCCCAGGCGCCGGGCAGCAGGCCGAGGCCATGGCCCGCGCCGGCCGGCACCACCAGCCAGGCCGCCACACCGGGCGCGAGGCCCATGGTGGACTCCAGCGACAGGTCCATCTTCTTGACGATCAGGATCATCGCCTGGGCGAGGACCAGCAGGGCCATCTCGGACATGGTCTGCAGGACGTTGATGAGGTTGTCGGCCTGCAGGAAGACCGGGTTGACGATCTGCCCGACGATCGCGATGACCACGATGGCGGGGACGAGCGCGAGGTCGCGCAGGCGCGCCAGGGGTATCCGGCCGCCGAGCAGCGCGGTCCGCTTCGCCTCGGGCCCGGCGGTCTCTGCCGCGGCGGGGTCCGCGAGCGTTTCGGGCATTACTTCAGGCATGCAGGTCCACTCCTTCCATCGCGGCCACGAGGTCGTGGTCGTGCCAGCCACGGGCGATCTCTGTCGTCACTCGGCCCTGGAACATCACCAGGACCCGGTCGCACATGCGCAGGTCGTCGAGTTCGTCGGAGGCGATGAGTACTCCGGTGCCGGTCTGCGCGGTCTCCTCGACCTTGGCGAGGAGGAACTCCTTGGAGCGCACGTCCACGCCGGCGGTCGGGTTGATCAGGACCAGCAGACGCGGGTCGTCGGCCAGGGCGCGGGCCATGACGACCTTCTGCTGGTTGCCTCCGGACAGGGCGAAGACGGGCAGGTCGGGACCGGGGGTCTTGATCGCCAGGTACTCGATCATGCCCTCGGCGAGCAGGTCCCGGCGGCCGCGGCTCAGGAACCCGTTCGAGCCGATCCGCTTCGGCACGGACAGCGTGGCGTTGTCCGCGATCGACATGCCGGGAACGAAACCCTGGTGGTGCCGGTCCTGCGGGACGAACCCGGCGCCGGCGGCGAGCGCCGCGGGCACGCTGCCCGGCCGGGGCCGCCGCCCGGCGATCTCCACCTCGCCGGCCGCCGGCGCCCGCAGCCCTACGACGGTCTCGGCGACCTCGGTACGTCCGCTGCCGGCGGCGCCCGCGAGGCCGACGATCTCGCCGGCACCGACCTGGAAGCCGACGTCGTCGTAAGCGTCGCCTCGCAGCGCACGGACGCTCAGTGCGGCCGTGGCGCCGGGGGTGAGGGTGCTCGCCCGTTCCCCTTGCCGGTCGGCCGCCGCCTCGCCGGTCATGGCGGCGACAAGGTCGGCGCGGGGCAGTTCGGCGACCGGCGCGGTGATGATGTGCCGGGCGTCGCGGAAGACCGTCACCATGTCGCAGATCTCGTAGATCTCCTGGAGGTGGTGGCTGATGAACAGGAACGTCACGCCCTGGCGTTGCAGGTCGCGGATGCGGTCGAAGAGCCGGTTGATCGCCGCCGCGTCGAGCTGCGCGGTCGGCTCGTCGAGGATGATGAACCGCGCCCCGAAGGACAGCGCCCGGGCGATCTCCACGAACTGCCGCTGCTCGACGCTCAGTTCACCGGCCGGGGTCTGCGGGTCGACGTCCACCGACCACGTCGACAGCAGGTCCCGTGCGCGGCGACGGGTGGCGTGCCAGCTGATGAGGCGGCTGGGCCCGTGGTCGTGCCGGTTCAGGAAGAGGTTCTCGGCGACGGTCAGTGTCGGGATGATCGTCGACTTCTGGTAGACGCAGGCCACCCGCCGTCGCCAGGCGTCGCGATCGCTGAGCCGGGGGGCCGGCTCGCCGCCGAAGACCACCGTTCCCTCGTCGGGTGCCTGAAGCCCGGTGAGCACCGACACCAGGGTCGACTTGCCGGCTCCGTTGCGGCCGACGAGTGCGTGGGTCTCACCGGGTCGGATGGTGATCCGGGCGCCGTTGAGGGCCACCGTCGGACCGAATCGTTTGACTATGCCCGTCGCCTCGACGACGGGCGGGTCCGGGGGGACCCGTCCGTCGTCCGCCGGGGCGGGCGCGGGGGTGACTGCTCGCTCCCCGTCGCTCATCTCAACCGCCTTGTTCTCGAGAGCCGTTGCATGCCGGAGGAGGGATCAGCCGAGGTTGTTGCCCCACAGCGACGTGTCGTCGCTCTTGACACTGGGCACGCCGCCGTAGGTGCCGCCGTCGGCGGTGACCAGCGGTGCGGAGAGCTGGTCCTCGAGCACGCCGTCGCGGACCTGGATGATGGTGCTGCCGTGATCGGTCTTGCCGGGCTTGAACGTCTTTCCGTCGATCGCGGCCTTGACGTAGTACAGGGCGTACTTGGCGTAGAGGTCGGCCGGCTGGGAGACCGTGGCGTCGATCTTCCCGGCGGCGATGGACTTGAGCTCCTCGGGGATGCCGTCGTTGGACACGACGAAGACGTGCTTCTTGTCCTTCGGGTCGACCAGAAGGCCCTTCTGCTTGAGGACCTGGAGCGTGCCGGACAGGGCGAAGCTGGCCTCCATGTAGACACCCTTGATGTCCGGGTGGGCGGTCAGGTCGGTCTGCAGCTTCTGTGCGGCGACGGCCCCGTCCCAGTTGGTGGCCTCGCCGAACACCTTGATGCCGGGGTAGTTCTTCTTCATGCAGTCGTTGAACGCCTCGGTGCGGTCACGGCCGTTGATGGAGTCGAGACCGCCCTCCAGCATGACGACCTTGCCCTTGCCGCCGAGCTTGGTGCCCAGGTACTGACACGCCTTCTCGCCGTAGGCCCGGTTGTCGGCGCGGACGACCATGTAGACCTTGCCGGTGTCGGGGCGGGTGTCCACGGTGACGACCGGTATCTTCTTCGCCTCCAGCTGGGCCAGGGTGGGCGCGATGGCGGCGGTGTCCTGCGGGGCCATCGCGATGCCCTTGACGCCCTGGCTGATGAACGTCTGCGCGTTGGCGGTGAGTTTGGCGACGTCGTTCTGCGAGTTGGTGGTCTTGAGCGAGAGGCCGAGCTTCTTGCCGTACTCCGGCGTGTACTTGATGTACGAGTTCCAGAAGTCGGTGTCGGAGCGCGGGTAGTCGACGCCGACCAGCGGCGCGTCGCCCGACGACGCCGACGTGGTGGAGCCGCTGCCGCACGCGCTGAGCAGCGCCAGTGCGGACAGGGCGGAGACGGCGGAACAGAGGGCGGTTCTGAGTCTCATCGGTGCTTCCTCGCGCCGGTCCCGTAGCGGGAGATGTTCGCTTCGGCGACATCCGTGCATCGCCGCGCTATAGAGATGGGATGTTTATAGAGCGACCTCCGGCAGCCTGTCCAGCCCTCTGCACAAATCACGGCTGAAGCCCAGTTCACACGCGTCAGCGACGAGGACTAGCACGCTCCAGCGAGATTATCCATCCCATCAATTTTCGCCACTTCCTGACTCTCACTGACCAGAAAGCACTGCGATACATGCCATGTCTGCGTGATCGCAATACGCACTGAATCAGAATCAATCAGGCAACTCGCCCGAAGCGGTGGTCACTTTCATCCCTGCACGCTGGTTGACATCCCATGGCGGCATGGCCGACCTTCATCCGTGGCGCTGCATTCCCCCTCTCCCCCACCGCATCAGGGATGTGTCCATGTCGAGCTCGATCAACAGACGCCAGTTCCTGGCCTCCGCGACCTGCGTGGCCACGGCGGCCGTTGCCGGAGGTGTCTTCAGTACCGGTGTCGCCGAGGCGGCGCCCAGCACGTACACGCCCGACTGGAGCTCGGTCGACCAGCACCCGCCGGCGCCGGAGTGGTTCCAGGACGCGAAGTTCGGGATCTACTTCCACTGGGGCGTCTTCAGCGTCCCCGCCTATGACAACGAGTGGTACCCGCGCAGCATGTACCAGGCGGGCAGCAACGCCAACCAGCACCACATCGCCACCTACGGCCAGCCCTCGGCGTGGCCCTACCACAACTTCATCAACGGAGCGAAGGACCTGGCGGGCAACACCGTCAAGTTCGCGCCGAAGCTGAAGTCGGCCGGCGGGAAGTTCGACCCGGACGAGTGGGTGCAGCTGTTCGTCGACGCCGGCGCCAGGTTCGCCGGGCCGGTCGCCGAGCACCACGACGGCTTCTCCATGTGGGACAGCCAGGTCAACGAGTGGAACTCGGTGAACAAGGGCCCTGGCCTCGACCTGCTGCGGCTGTTCTCCACGGCCATCCGCGCCAAGGGCCTGAAGCTGCTGGTGGCCATGCACCACGCGTACCACTTCAACGGCTTCTACGAGTACGTCCCCGCACAGACGGACCCCAGCCTGAAGAAGCTCTACGGGCAGCTGGGCCCGGCCGCGGAGAACCAGCTCTGGTACGACAAGCTCAAAGAGGTCATCGACCGCGCCCAGCCCGACATCCTGTGGCAGGACTTCAAGCTGGACGCCGTCGACGAGACAAAGCGCCTGAACTTCCTGGCGTACTACTACAACCAGGCAAACAGCTGGGGCCGTGAGGTCGTCGCCACCTACAAGGACGGCATGAACGGCAAGGGCGAGGTCTTCGACTACGAACGCGGCGGCCCGGCCGATCTCACCACCCCCTACTGGCTGACCGACGACAGCATCTCCAGCTCGAGCTGGTGCTACACCCAGGGCATCGGCTACTACACCACCCAGCAGATGCTGCACTCGTTCATCGACCGGGTCAGCAAGAACGGCAACGTGCTGCTGAACATCGCACCGATGGCCGACGGCACCATCCCCCAGGCGCAGAAGGACATCCTGCTCGGTATCGGCGACCACCTGAAGCGCTTCGGCGAGTCGGTGTACGCGACCCGCGCCTGGGTGGCGTACGGCGAGGGCCCGACGAAGATGGGCGGCGGCTCGTTCACCACCCCGCACGCCGGCACGCCCCAGGACATCCGCTTCACCCGCAACAAGGCCGGCAACGTCCTGTACGCCACCGTCCTGGGCTGGCCCGGCGGGTCGCTGACGATCAAGACCCTCAGCTCGGACCGGATCAACCTCTCCTCGCTGACCTCGGTGAAGCTCCTCGGCACCACCGCCGGCACCTACATCGACCTGCCCACGCCGGCCCAGAGCGCCTCCGGTCTCACCGTCACCCTGCCGTCCTCGGCGCCCTACAGCGCGGGCGCCTACGTCCTGAAGCTCACGTTCTCCGGCGCGATCCCCGGCCTGCGACCCCTGGCCGGCGCCATCGTCTTCACCGACGTCAACTACACCGGCGTCTCCGCCGTCCTCACCGTCGGCGACCACACCGCGGCCGACCTGACCGCGGCCGGTCCGGGCCCGCGTACTCTCTCCTCCCTCCGGCCGGCCCCCGGTTACCAGGTGATCGGCTACTCCGGAGACAACTTCACCGGCACCGCCTGGACCTTCACCTCCGACAACCCCGACCTCAGGGTCACCGGCAACAACGACCAGATCACCTCACTGAGGGTCCAGTTCAACCCGGCGACGTACTTCCGCATCACCAACGCCACCAACGGCCTCGCCCTGGACAGCGGCGGCAACGTCGCCTCCGGCTCCAACCTCAAGCAGTGGACCTGGGACGGCAGTTCCAACCTGCAGTGGCATGCGGAGGCTGTCGGAGACGGCTACTACAGGCTGGTCAACCGCACCAACGGCATGGTCGCCGACGGCTGGGGCGCCACCGCCGACGGCTCCGCCGCCCGGCAGGCCCCCTGGAACGGCGGCACCAACCAGCAGTGGACCATCACCCACCGGGGCGGCGACCGCTACTCGATCGCCAACCGCACCACCGGCCTGGTCCTCGACGGCGGCGGCAACGTCGACTCGGGCTCGATCACCAAGCAGTGGACCTACGGCAGCAGCACCAACCTGCTGTGGACCTTCACCGCGCTGTAGCCGACGGAGCGCGCTGCCGCTGACGTGGCGGCGCACATCCGTGCTCACCTCGTTCGTCGCCGGTCTGCCGACAGGCTGGTGACGGCACCGGTCACCACTGCTACCCGGCCCTGACCACCATCCCTGCCCGCACCGGGGCGAGGACGGGCAGAAAGACCGCCGTCAGCTCACGGGCACCGCGAGGTACTGGTACTCCAGGAACTCGTCGATTCCCACCCGACCGCCCTCGCGGCCCAGGCCGGACTGCTTGACCCCGCCGAAGGGTGCGGCCGGGTTGGAGACGAGACCCGTGTTCAGCCCCACCATTCCCACTTCCAGCCGCTCGCTCACCCGCAGGGCGCGGTCGAGGCCCTCGGTGAAGACGTAACCGACCAGACCCCAGGGGGTGTCGTTGGCCCGGCGGATAACCTCGTCCTCGTCGTCGAAGGTGAGGATCGCGGCCACCGGGCCGAAGATCTCCGTGTCCATCAGACGGCTGGCGGGGTCGACGTCGGCGAGCACGGTCGGCGGGTAGAAGCAGCCCGGGCCCTCCGGCGTACGGCCGCCGACGAGGACACGTGCACCACGCTCCACCGCGTCGGCTACCAGCTCCTCGACCTTGCCACGCCCCGTCCTGTCGATCAGCGGGCCGACATCGACGCCGTCCCGGGTGCCGGGGCCCACGACGAGCGCGCCCATGCGCTCGGCCAGGCGCCGCCCGAACTCCTCCGCCACCGACCGGTGCACGAAGAAGCGGTTGGCGGCCGTGCACGCCTCGCCCATGTTGCGCATCTTGGCGACCATCGCCCCGTCCACCGCCTTGTCCAGGTCGGCGTCGTCGAAGACGATGAACGGCGCGTTGCCGCCCAGCTCCATCGACGTCCGGACCACGGCCTGCGCGCTCTGGGCCAGCAACAACTGCCCGACGGCCGTGGAACCGGTGAAGGACAGCTTGCGTATCCGCCCGCCGCGCAGGAGCGGTTCGCACACCTCCCCCGCACGGGAGGTGGTGACGACGTTCAGCACGCCGTCCGGCAGCCCGGCCTCCTTGAGGATCGCGGCGAGAGCCAGGCTGGACAGAGGGGTCTGCGGGGCAGGCTTGAGGATCATCGTGCAGCCGGCCGCGATCGCCGGGCCGATCTTGCGGGTGCCCATGGCCAGCGGGAAGTTCCACGGGGTGATCAGCAGACAGGGGCCGACCGGACGGCGGGAGAGCAGCATCCGGTTGCGGCCGTCGGGAAGGATGCCGGCGCCGCCGTCGATGCGGACCGCCTCCTCGGAGAACCAGCGGAAGAACTCCGCCGCGTACGCCACCTCTCCCCTGGCCTCGGCGAGCGGTTTGCCCATCTCAGCGGTCATCAGGTGGGCGAGTTCGTCGGTGCGCTCCAGGATGATCTCGTAGGCGCGGCGCAGGATCTCGCTGCGCACCCGGGGCGCCGTACGAGCCCACTCCTCCTGTGCTCGCACGGCCGCTTCCTCGGCGAGCTTGGCGTCCTTGGGGCCGGCGTCGGCGACGTGGCAGAGGATCTCGCCGGTCGCGGGGTCGTCGACGGGCAGGGTGGCGCCGTCCGCGGCGTCCACCCAGGCGCCGCCGATGAACAACTGCGTGGGTGTGTCGGTCATGAGGTCTCTCCTGGTTGATCGGATCGATCGGCGGCGGGGTCGAGCAGTTCCGCCAGGTGCAGGGCGCGAACGCCCTGGTCTCCGGCGAGATGGTCGATCTGCGTCGCGCAGCTGAAGCCGTCGGCCACGACGACGGTCGGGGTGTCCTGGTCGATGCCGTCGAGGCAGGCTCTCAGGGCCAGGTCGGCGACAGCCATCGAGGTGTCGTAGTGCTGCGCCTCGAAGCCGAAGTTGCCGGCGAGTCCGCAGCAGCCCTCGGCCTCGTCGACCTTGCGTACGCCGAGGCGGCCGAGCAGGTCGCGGGGGTGGCGGCCCTTGAAGGTGGCGTACTCGTGGCAGTGGGTCTGCAGGACGACGCTCGCAGGCAGCGGGGGCGGGCGCCATCCGGGTGCGGCGAGATCGGTCAGGGCTCCGGTGAGGGTGTGGACGCGGGCCGCGACGCGCTGGGCGGCGTCGGTGCCGAGGAGTTCGGGCACATCCCGCTTGAGGGCTGCGGCGCAGCTGGGTTCGGCCACGACGATGGGCCGGTCGTCGCCGTTGTCCAGGCGGGCGACCGTACGGGCCATGATGCGGCGTGCGACGGACAGCTGGCCGGTGCTCACCCAGGTCAGGCCGCAGCACAGGTCGTCCTCCGCCGTGCAGGGAATGCCGGCGTCGGCGAGGACACGGCTCGCCGCCCCGGCCACCTCGGGGCGGAAGGCGCGGGTGAAGCTGTCCACGAACAGCAGCGTCTTCGCCCCTTCGCCGGTTCTCGCCGTGCGCAGGGCCCGGCGCAGTGCGCGGCGGGAGGCGAAGGCGGGGATCCGGCGTTCGGTGGTCACGCCGCCGAGACGTGCGAGCAGCTTCCCGACGGGTCCGCGCAGCAGCGCGTTCACCGGGCGGGCCGCGAGTCCGACGAGTCTGGACGTCAGCGGCAGCCAGCCCAGGGAGTAGTGGGAGCGGGGTCTGACGCGGCCCTTGTAGTGCTGGTGCAGGAACTCCGCCTTGTACGTGGCCATGTCGACGCCGACCGGGCAGTCGCTGGAGCAGGCCTTGCAGGACAGGCACAGGTCGAGGGCGTCCCGGACCTCCGTGGAGCGCCAGCCGTCCTGGACGGCTCCGCCCCGCACCATCTCCTGGAGCAGGCGGGCCCGGCCGCGGGTGGAGTCGTTCTCCTCCCCCGTGGCCCGGTAGCTGGGACACATCACGCCGCCCGCGTCGCTGCGGCAGCGGCCGACCCCGACGCAGCGGCGCACCGCGCCCGCGAAGCCGTCCTCGTCGTGCGGGAAGGAGAAGAGGGTCTCGACCGGCAGCACCTCGGACGGCGTGTGCAGCGCGAGGTCGGCGTCGAGACGGGCCGGGGCCACGATGACGCCGGGGTTGAGCAGCCCCCCGGGGTCGAAGATCTCCTTGAAGCCGGCGAACGCCCGGATCATCCGGTGGCTGTACATGACCTCCAGCAGCTCGCTCCGGGCCCGCCCGTCGCCGTGTTCGCCCGACAGGCTTCCGCCGTGCTCCACGACCAGAGCGGCGGCTTCCGACAGGAACCGGCGGGTGGCGGCCCGCCCCGCGTCCGTGGCGAGGTCGAAGTCGATGCGGACGTGGACGCATCCGGCGCCGAAGTGCCCGTACAGCACGCCGGTCAGGCCGTGCGCGGCCAGCAGCTTGCGGAAGCCGCGCAGGTAGGCGGCCAGGTTCTCGGGCGCGACCGCCGCGTCCTCCCAGCCGGGCCAGGACTCCCCGCCGTCGACGAGCCGCGCGGCGAGCCCCGCCCCGTCCTCCCGGACCCGCCACAGCGAACGCCGCTCGGCCGGGCGATGCACCACCCGCCCGCCGGTCAGCCGGCCGCCGGTCTTGAGTACGTCCAGCAGTTCGGCGGCGCGGGCGTCGACGGCCGCCTGGTCGTCGCCGTCGAGTTCGACGTACAGCCAGGCCCGCCCTTCGGGGAGGCCGGTGACGGAGTCGGGACCACGCCGGGCACGCATGGTGGCGACGATCGCCTCGTCCATGCCCTCCACCGCGGTGGGGTGCCGGCGCAGGATCTCGGGGACGTCCTCGGCGGCGTCGACCACGTCGTCGTAGCCGAGGGCGAGGAGGGTGGAAGCCTGTGCGGTCGCCACCAGGCGGACCGTCGCGGCGGTGACGACCGCACAGGAGCCCTCGGTGCCCACCAGGGCGCGGGCCATGTCGAAGCCGTGCTCGGGCAGCAGATGGTGCAACTGGTAACCGGAGACCTGGCGCGGTACCCGGCCCAGTTCGGTACGGATCGGCGCCAGGTTGTCCCCGATCAGGTGCCGCAGGTCCGCTTCGAGGCGGGCGACACGCCGGACCGCGTCCCTGTCGTCCGGGTCTGCGGCCCGCAGTCCGGTGCGGTCGGCGACGGCCCGCACGCCGTCCGCCGTCACGATCTCCAGCGCCTCGATGTGGCTGCTGGTGCGCCCGTGCCGCACCGACCGGTTGCCGCACGCATCGTTGCCGATCATGCCGCCGAGGGTGCAGCGGCTGTGCGACGAGGGGTCGGGGCCGAAGGCCAGCCCGTACCGGCTCGTCGCGCTCTGGAGAGCGTCGAGGACCACTCCCGCCTCGACCCGCGCGGTGCGGGCCACCGGATCGATGTCCAGGATCCGGTTCATGTACCGGGAGAAGTCCAGGACGACACCGGGTCCGACGGCGTTGCCCGCCATGCTCGTGCCGCCGCCGCGCGCGGTGACCGGAACGTCGGCCCGACGGCAGGCCCGCAGCACCGCGACCACGTCGTCAGCGCTGCGGGGAAAAGCCACCGCCCGTGGCGGGACTCGGTAGTTGGAGGCGTCGTACGCGTATGCGCCGGTCCCTCCCGCACCGGTCTCGATCCGCAGGCCGACAGCGGTACGGGCGAGCTCGTCGACCAGGCGCGGGAGGGAGTCCGTCATCGCCGCGACACCCCCGACGTGCCTGCCTCGACCGCGGCCGCCCACGCCTGGAGGCCCTCGTCCACCGCCGTCTCGTCGATCACCAGGGCGGGGATCATCCGCACGACCTGGTTCCAGGCCCCGCACAGCAGCAGAAGCAGGCCCTCGTCGACGGCGGCGCGCTGCACACGGGCGGCGGTCTCGGCGTCGGGGCCGCCGTCCTCGGTGACGAACTCGGTGGCCAGCATCAGCCCGAGCCCCCGCACGTCGCCGATGCCCGGCGTCCGGTCGGCCACCGCCTGCAGCCCTTGGCGCAGGCGCTCGCCCATCGCCTCGGCGTTCTCGACGAGCTTCTCGTCGCGTACGACGTCGAGGGTGGCGCAGGCCGCGGCGCAGGCAACGGCGTTGGCGCCGTACGTGCCACCCTGCGAGCCGGGCCACGCCTTGGTCATCAGCTCCTCGGAGGCGGCGATGCCGGACAGCGGGAAGCCGCTGGCAAGCCCCTTGGCGGTGACGAGGATGTCGGGCGTGACACCGAAGTGGTCGTGGCCCCAGAAGCGGCCGGTGCGGCCGACGCCCGTCTGCACCTCGTCCAGGATGAGGAGGAACCCGTGGCGGTCCGCCCGCTCCCGCAGGCCCTGGAGGAAGGCGCGGGTGGCCGGCACATAGCCGCCCTCGCCGAGCACCGGCTCGACGATGATCGCGGCCGTGTCGGCGGGCGAGGAGATCGTCTGGAGCGTGTAGTCGAGCTCTTTCAGGGCGAATCGGGTGGCGGTCTCCTCGTCCCAGCCGTACCGGTACGCCGACGGGAAGGGAGTGACGACCACCCCGCTCATCAGCGGCGAGAACCCGGAGCGGAAGCGGGTGCCGGAGGTCGTCATGGCGGCGGCGGCGACCGTACGACCGTGGAAGCCGCCGTGACACACGATGACGTTCGGCCGGCCGGTGGCCTGGCGGGCCAGGCGCAGCGCGGCCTCGACGGCCTCGCTGCCGGAGTTGGTGAAGAACAGGCTGTCCAGGCCGGTCGGCAGCACCTCGCCGAGCTTGTCGACGAGGCGGCGCAGGGGCTGGTGCATGACCGTCGTGTACTGGCCGTGGATCAGCGTGCCCACCTGCTCCTGCGCCGCCGCCACGACCTTGGGGTGGCAGTGCCCGGTGCTGGTGACGCCGATGCCGGCGGTGAAGTCGAGGTAGCGGCGGCCGTCCTGGTCGAAGAGGTGGACGCCCTCGCCCCGGGCCGCCACCACGGGCGTGGCCTGGCGAAGGTGCGGCGACAGTGCGGTCATGTTCGTCTCCCGGCCTCGGCGTTCGGTCTGCTGCGGAATCCCGAGCATCTCCGCGGAGCAGGGGTGCGCCAACGTGCGATCTGTCCGGCCGGGCCGCGACATCCGGACGTAGTGTCAGCCTCATCGCGGGCAGGCCGGTCGCCGATCGCTCACGGACCGCTCTTGCGCAGGTCAGCGACGCTTGTCACAGTGGCCGGGCACTCCCGGGCACGGAGCCGTGTCCGAGCAGGGGACCCCATGGAGACACCGTGAACGACAGCCACCCGGCCGGCCATGGGCCCACCCGCGCACTCACCGTCGCCGACGTCCTGGCCCTTCCGGTCCTGGCCGCCGGACAGCCCCAGGTCGTCACCGGTGTGCCCCACCTGGACCGGCCGGTCAGGTGGGTCCACATCACCGAACTGACCGATCCCGCGTCCTTCCTCAAGGGCGGCGAACTCGTCCTGACCACCGGAATGCCACTCCCGGAAGACGTGGCCGGCGTGCGCCGGTACGTCGACGAGCTCGCCGGCGTCGGGGCCGCGGCGCTGGTCATCGAACTCGTACGTCGCTATCACCGCCCGCCGGACGCACTCGTCGACGCCTGCCGCCTGCGTGGCCTTCCCCTCGTCACGCTCGCCAGGGACGTCAACTTCCTCGAGGTCACCCAGGTCGTGCACGCCCTCCTGCTCGGCAACCAGGCGGACGCGATGCGCCGCACCCAGCGCATCCACGAGGCGTTCACGGCCCTGACCCTGCGCGGTGCGGGCCCGGAGGACGTGGTGCGTGCGGCGGCGGAGATGTGCGGCCGCACGGTCGTCCTGGAGAACCTGGTGCACCAGGCACTGATCTGCGCGCCGTCCGGAGGCACGGTGGAGGAGGCGCTGACCGGTTGGGAACAGCGCTCCAGAGCCACCGGAGCCGACGACCACACGGCGACCTGCGGCCCGGCCGGCTGGCTCACCGCACCCGTCGAGTACCAGGGCGAGCGCTGGGGCCGTGTGGTCATGCTCCCGACCCGCACCGACGGCCCCGCCTTCGGGCCGGAGGACATCACCGTGCTGGAGAGGACCGCGATGGCACTGACCGTCGCCCGCCTCATCCATCCCACCCCGTGGGAACGCACCGCACACCGAAACGCCCTGCGCGACCTGGTCGACCAGCGCCACCGCTCCGCCGAGGACGCCCGCGCCCGTTGCGCCGCACTGGGCCTGCCGACCGACCGGAGCCGGTTCGTCGCGACCCTGGTGGACCTCCGCACAGTCAGAGGGGGAACCGAGCCCGAGACCCGCCTGTTCCAGGAGCTCCGGACGGCAGGCATCGCGGCCCTCGTCGGCGAGCTGGCCCCCGACCGCGTCGGCATCCTGCTGGCTCTGCGACCCTCCCAACCCTGGCGCCCCATCGTCGAGCGTCTGTGCAGCACCGCACTGAGTCTGGCCCCGCAAGCAGTGGTGAGTGTCGGCTCGGAGATCACGGACCTCTCCGACACCGCCCGCTCGTTCCGCGAGGCGGCCCGCGTCGCCGAGGCCACTCCACCCGGCCAGCCCCTCCCCCGGGACCGGTCCTTCCACGAGCTGTCCGACATCGGCCTGCACCGCCTGCTCTACGCCCTCCGCGAGGACACCCGGATCCAGGAGTACGCCGAACATCAGCTCGGGCGACTCATCGATCACGACACCCAGCACGGCACCGACCTGCTGACGACCCTGCGCCACTATCTCGAAGCGGCCGGCAACAAGACCACCGCCGCACGCCGGGGCGGCCTCTCCCGCGAAACCATGTACCAACGCCTGCGCACCATCGAGCGTCTCCTCCACCGCGACCTGGAGTCCGGCGAACAGCGCACCGAACTCCACGTGGCTCTCACGGCACTCGACGCGCTTCGGGCCCACTGACGTGGAACGAGCCGCAGCCTCGGCGGCGCCACCCGGATCGCCGCCAGAGATGGGATGTTACTGGTCAGTGTCGGAGAGCGAAGGATCGGCGGAGCATCCCTCGTAGCAGTGCCAACGGGACGAAACGACGCAGAACTCACCCCTGTGCCACCCCTCCCCAAATTCTGGCATCCATGGGATGTCCAGGCAGGGATCTGCGTGATATCTGTACGAGTGCGCTCGAGGAGCCGGTCGGGGCCGAACCCGCTCGGCACAGAAGGGCTGGAGCAGACGGGACGCCGGATGACTCGGTGTTGTCAACGCTCACAGTGCAACAGGGCTCCAGCCACGCCGTTCTGACGGAACGTCAGGCGGACGTCTACGCCAACGGGACGGTGCGACGGCCGAGTTCAGGATCGAACGGCGCTTCGGCTCCGCTGATTTCAGCACTCACTCGTCATGAGAGGACGCCTGCATGAGAAAGTCCTGGACTCTGTCACTCATCACTCTCGTCACTGCCGCGCTCGGGGTGACGGCGGCTGGTGTGGCCCCTGCCTCCGCCGCCTCGACCACGCCGTTACGGGTCATGCCGTTGGGCGACTCGATCACCTGGGGTGTGGGCAGCAGCACGGGCAACGGCTACCGGGGGCCGATGTGGAACCAGCTTGCCGCCGACGGCCATCCGCTGGACTTCGTCGGCACACTGCGGGGCGGTTCGATGTCCGACTCGGACAACGAAGGCCACTCCGGATACCGCATCGACCAGATCGCCGCACTCGCCGACGCCGCGCTGACCCGCTACCGGCCCAACGTCGTGACGCTGGAGATCGGCACCAACGACCTCAACGGCAACTACCAGCCCTCCACCGCCGCGGACCGGCTGAAGTCGCTGGTCAACCAGATAACCGCCGCCGTCCCCGACGCGACCGTCCTGGTGGCCTCCCTGGTCGTGTCCACCAGCGGCTCGGAGGAGCAGTACCGTCCCGCGTACAACCAGGCCGTCCCGCAGATCGTGCGCGACGCACAGGCCGCCGGCAAGCACGTCGCGTACGTGGACATGAGCAGCCTCACCACGGCCGACCTGGCCGACGCCCTGCATCCCAACGACACGGGCTACCAGAAGATGGCGGATGCCTTCCACCGCGGCATCCAGGCCGCGGACAGCGCCGGGTGGCTGAGGAACCCCGCCCCCGCCGCCGCACGCGTGGAGTCCGGCATCGCCGGCAAGTGCCTGGATGTCAACGGCGCCAACACGGCCGACGGCACCGCTGTCCAGATCTGGGGCTGCGGCGGCAACGCGAACCAGCTCTGGTCCGCCTACACCGACGGCACCCTGCGCTCCATGGGCAAGTGCCTCGACGCCGCCGGCGGGGGCACGGCCAACGGCACCAAGGTGCAGACCTGGGCCTGCAACGGCGGCTCCAACCAGAAGTGGCAGCCCTACAACGGCGGCTACCGCAACCCCACCTCCGGCCGCTGCCTCGACATTCCTGGCTTCTCCACGGCTGACGGCACGCAACTCCAGCTGTGGGACTGCAACGGCGGCTCCAACCAGAAGTGGACCACTCTGACCGCCGGATGACCCCGCCCCCGGGGCCCGAGCCCGTTCCGGGCTCAGGTCCCGGGAAACATCGACCCCTGGACACATCGACCCCGGGAAGACATCAGTGGCGGGCACCGCCGGGCACGGGGCCCGCCGTGGCCGGGGTCAGTACACCGGTCGACTGAGGGCGACACCCTGTGTGGGTCGCGGAAGGAAAGCCGGTCAGCGGCGGAAAGAACGCCGAGCCCACGGCGCGCGCACCCCTCGAAAACCGAGTGTGGAGCTGGCTCTGGCGCAGGTGTCGAAGCGCTTCGACGATGCCATTCTCCCCGACGGGTGTCAATGAACCCGGCAAAGGAAAGTGTCTCGCGGTAGAGGCCCTTGTTTCCCGCGAAACTTGTCCGCTAACTTGCGCTGGGAAGTGAAGCGCTTCGACGGCGCAGGAAGGCTGCCGCCATGAGTCACGAATTGAACCGCGGAAGGTTCGTCAGTGCAGCGGCTTCGGTCATGTGTCACCGGCCCTGACGAACCGTCAGAGCACGACTGGACTCTCCGTACCCGAGGAACCGTCATGACGACTCGCAGCATCACCGACCGCCTGGGCGGCCTGGCCTTCGGCGGGGACTACAACCCGGAGCAGTGGGACGAGCCGGTCTGGAAGGAGGACGACGAGCTGATGCGCAGGGCCAGGGTCAACCTGGCCACCGTCGGCGTCTTCTCCTGGGCGCTGCTGGAACCGGAGGAGGGCCGCTACGACTTCGCCTGGCTGGACGCCCACCTGGAACGCCTGCACGCGAACGGTGTGGCCGTCGACCTGGCCACCCCCACCGCCTCCCCGCCGCCCTGGTTCACCCTGGCCCACCCGGACGCGCTGATGGTCCGGCCCGACGGCACCCGACTCGTCCACGGCAGCCGGGACACGTACTGTCTCACCGCGCCCGCGTACCGGAACGCGGCCCGCCGTATCGCCGCGGTGCTCGCGGAACGCTACGGCGACCATCCCGCCCTCGCGCTGTGGCACGTACACAACGAGTACGCCACCCTGTGCTACTGCGACCACACCGCTGCCTCCTTCCGGGTGTGGCTGCGTGCCCGCCACGGATCGCTGGACGTCCTCAACGAGGCCTGGGGAACGGCCTTCTGGAGTCAGCACTACACCTCCTGGGAACAGGTGCTGCCGCCGCGCGCGACGAACTGGCACCAGAACCCGGGCCAGGAGCTGGACTTCCGCCGCTTCTGGGCCGACGAGGTCACCGCCGCCTACCGCGAGCAGCGTGACGCGATCCGCGCGCACAGCGACCGGCCGGTGACG
This sequence comes from Streptomyces sp. NPDC050287, assembly GCF_044459385.1. Classification (NCBI taxonomy): domain Bacteria; kingdom Bacillati; phylum Actinomycetota; class Actinomycetes; order Kitasatosporales; family Streptomycetaceae; genus Streptomyces; species Streptomyces sp. NPDC050287. The sequence continues at coordinate 102,164 of NZ_JBITIY010000004.1, forward strand.
ACCAACCTGATGCTGCCCGCGTACCAGAACATCGACGTATGGGCCCTCGCCCGGGAACTCGACGTGGTCACCTGCGACCAGTACCCGAGCGCGCCCGGCCTGGACGCCGCCGCCGACGTCGCCTTCCACGCGGACCGCGCCCGCTCCCTGGGCGGCGGCCGTCCCTGGCTGCTGATGGAGCAGGGCACCAGTACCGTCTACGACGGCGACCGGGTCCTCGCCAAGGACCCCGGTGACATCCTGCGCCACACCCTCGGCCACATCGCCCGCGGCTCGGAGGGCGCCCTCTTCTTCCAGTGGCGGCAGTCCCGGGCCGGCGCCGAGACCTGGCACTCGGGGATGGTCCCGCACGCGGGCCCCGACAGCCGGATCTTCCGCGAGGTCACGCAGACCGGGGAGGCGGTCGCCCGGCTCGGCGAGCTGGCGGGATCGACGGTGTCCGCGCCCGTGGCGGTCCTGCACGACCCGGACGCCTGGTGGGCACTGGGCGTGGACGGACTGCCCACCGCGGAGCTCGACTACCACACGGCACTCGCCCGGACGCACCGCACGCTGTGGGACGCCGGCGTCACGGTCGACTTCGCCCACCCCGAACACGAGTTGAGCCGCTACCCGCTCGTCGTCGCACCGGCCCTGTTCCTCCTCTCCGACGGGGCCGGCGAGAATCTGCGCCGTTATGTCACCGGAGGCGGGACGCTCCTCGTCCAGCACGCGAGCGGCTACGTCGACGAGCGCCTCCACGCCCGTCTCGGCGGTTACCCGGCCGCTCCCCTGCGCGAGGCGCTGGGCATCCGCGTCGAGGAGTACCGCCCGCTGCGGCGCGGCGAGCGGATCACCCTGTCGGACGGAACCCAGGGCACCGCCTGGAGCGAGTCCCTGCGTACCGAGGGCGCCGAGACACTCGTCGCCTACACCCACGGGATGCTCACCGGCAGTCCGGCGCTGACCCGTCACCGCTTCGGCACCGGGCAGGGGTGGTATCTCTCCACCCACCTCACCGACGCCGCCTACGGCGCCCTGGTCGCCCGGCTGCTCGACGAGGCCGGCGTGAGCCCTGAGTCGCCGGGCCTGCCCCCGCAGGTCGAGGCCGTCACCCGACGCGCCCCGGACGGGCGCCGCTGGCGTTTCCTGATCAACCACCGCACCGAACCCGTGCCGCTGCCCGAGCCCGCGCACGACCTGCTCACAGGCGGCACGGTGTCCCAACTGCCCGTCGGCGGCTGCGCCGTACTCCGTATCGCCTGAGCCCGGACCACAGTCCCCCTCTGCCCCGCCGGAAAGGCAGCCATGACCAGCGCACCGCAGATCCTCCGCTGGGGCCACCAGGCCCTTGAGGTCGAGGTCGGCGCCGGCGAAGACGGCACCGCCCGCCTCACGCATATCGGCCTCCCCGGCGAGACACGTCCCGAACCGCGCTCCAGGCCCGCGCTGCCCCTGGTGGAGGTGACGGCCGCGGGCCACGGCCGCGCCTGGTCGGGCGGGCGCCTCATCGACACGTCCCTCGGCGGACGGCTGCGGTACCGCGCTCACCGAGTGACCCGCGACGGCGACTGGTACGTGCTCACCGTCGCACTCCACGACCCGGAGACCGGGCTGGTCGCGGAGGTGACCTACCGATCACCGGACGGCATCCCCGTGCTCCGCGGCGAGGTGACCCTGCGCAACGAAGGGCAGACCACGCTGCACCTGGAGTCGGTCAGCTCGCTCGCGATGGGCGGCCTCACCGCCCAGGCCCCGGCGGCCGTGGACGCCGCGGACCTGTTGTGGGCGGAGAACGACTGGCTCGCCGAATGCCGCTGGCAGCGACAGCCGATGCGCCTGACCACACCGTCCCTGAGCGGACGCGTGAGCTACGGGCACGGCAAAGCCGGCTTCGCCCTGAACGGACAGGGCACCTGGTCCAGTTGCGGACGCCTCCCCATGGGCGGCCTGACGGACCGGATCACCGGCCGCACCTGGGTGTGGCAGATCGAGCACAACGGCGGAGGCTGGCGGTGGGAGTGCGGCGAGCGGGACAACGCGGCCTACGCGGCGCTGTTCGGCCCCACCGACACCCACCACGGCTGGCGGCACTCCCTTGAACCCGGCGCCGTCTTCCGCACCGTACCCGCCGCCTTGTCCTTCAGCGCCGACGGCGGCCCTGACGCCGCGTTCGCCGCGCTCACCCGCTACCGCCGCGCCCAGCGCCGCCCGCACGCCGACCACCGGCGCCTGCCCGTCATCTTCAACGACTACATGAACTGCCTGATGGGCGACCCCACCACGGAGAAGCTGCTGCCACTGATCGACACGGCGGCCGCCGCGGGCGCCGAGTACTTCGTGATCGACGCCGGCTGGTACGACGGCGACGACGGCGGCTGGTGGGACAGCGTCGGCGCCTGGGAGCCCGCCGCCTCCCGGTTCCCCGGGGAGCGCGGGATCCATGAGGTGCTGGACCGGATCCGGGAGCGCCGTATGGTTCCCGGCCTGTGGCTGGAGCCGGAGGTGATCGGCGTACGCAGCCCCATGGCCAGGTCCCTGCCCGACGAGGCGTTCTTCCGCCGCGACGGCGCCCGTGTCACGGAGGCCGGCCGGCACCACCTGGACCTGCGCCACCCTGCCGCCCGTGCCCACCTGGACCAGGTCGTGGACCGCCTGGTCGGCGAGTGGGGCGTCGGCTACCTCAAACTCGACCACAACATCGACCCCGGCTCAGGCACCAGCGCCCACCCCGGCGAGACCCCGGGCGCCGGCCTGCTCGGCCACAACCGGGCGCACCTCGCCTGGCTCGACGGCGTCCTGGGCCGTCACCCGGACCTGGTGGTGGAGAACTGCTCCTCCGGCGGCATGCGCTGGGACCACGCCCTGCTGTCCCGGATGCAGTTGCAGTCCACGAGCGATCAGCAGAACCTCCACCTCTACGCGCCCATCGCGGCCTCCGCGCCCACCGCCGTCACCCCCGAACAGGGCGCCGTCTGGGCGTACCCCCAGCCGGAGGACTCGCTCGACGAGGTGGCCTTCACCATGGCCAACGCGCTCCTCGGCCGGATCCATCTCTCCGGCCGCATCGCCGAACTCCAGCCCGAGGCCCGCGCCTTGGTCCACGAGGCGGTAGCGGCGTACAAGACCATCCGCGCCGACCTGCCGCACGCCGTGCCGTCCTGGCCGCTGGGCCTTCCTGCCTGGGACGACCCCTGGATCGCCCTGGCCCTGCGCACTCCCGTCACCACCTACCTCACCGCCTGGCGCCGCCTTGGAACCGACGCCACGGCGACGCTTCACCTGCCCCACCTGCGGGACACCTCCGCGCGTGTCGACCTGCTCTACCCCTCGGTCAGTCGGGTCGTTTCCGCGTGGACGCCAGACACGGCCGGGCTGAGCCTGACCCTGCCCACCGCACCGTCCGCCGTCCTGCTCCGCATCACCCCCACGGACCCCGGCGCTCTCTGAACCACCCACGCCCGCATCACGAATCGACGAGAGGACCTATCGGTGCCCCCTCTGCGCCGGCCGGACGGACGCTCCACCAACCCCGTGATCCCCGGCTTCCACCCCGACCCCAGCGTCTGCCGCGTCGGCGACGACTACTACCTGGCCTGCTCCAGCTTCGAGTACTTCCCCGGGGTGCCCCTCTTCCACAGCCGTGACCTGGTGCACTGGACGCAGATCGGCAACGCCCTGGACCGGCCGGACCAACTGCGTCTGCCCGCCTCCATGCCGTCCTCCGGCGGGATCTACGCCCCCACCCTGCGCCACCACGGCGGCCGTTTCTGGCTGATCGTCACCAACTGCAGCGAGGGTGGCGGCAACCTGATCGTCACGGCCACCGACCCCGCCGGCCCGTGGTCGGATCCCATCTGGGCACCGGGTGTCCCCGGCATCGATCCCGACCTGGTCTGGGACGAGGACGGCACCTGCTGGTGCACGGTCGCCGGGGTCTCGCAGGTCCGTGTCGACCCGTCCACCGGGCAGACGTACGGAACACCGCACAGGCTCTGGTCCGGCGGGCCCGGCGCCAAGGCCCCGGAGGCGCCGCACCTGTACCGGATCGGCGAGTACTGGTACCTGCTCATCGCCGAGGGCGGCACCGAGCGCGGCCACGGTGTCTCGATCGCCCGCGGCCGTACGCCCGCCGGCCCGTTCGAGCCGTGCCCGGCCAACCCGGTCCTCACCCATCGCGGCACGGACCACCCCGTCCAGAACACCGGACACGCCGACCTGGTCCAAGGCCCCGACGGTTCCTGGTGGATGGTGCTGCTCGGCGTCCGGCCGGGCGGCGGCACGCCGGGCTGGCACGTGCTCGGCCGGGAGACCTTCCTGGCCCCCGTGACGTGGGTGGACGACTGGCCGGTCGTCGGCGAGGTCGCCCTGGACCTGCCCGAGCTCCCGTGGCCGCTCTCCCCCGGCCCTGTCGAGGAGCACCGGGACGACTTCGAGCTCGCCGAACTGCGACCGTCCTGGATCTCCGTGCGCGACCGACCCGCCGAACACTGCACCACCAAGGAGCGCCCCGGATGGCTGACGCTCCGCGCGCGGGGCGGCTCCCTGGACGAACCCGACGTGGTGTTCACCGGCCGGCGCCAGCAGCATCTGTCGTGCCGGGCGCGGACTCTGGTCGACGCCGCGGAGGGCGGCGGCGGTCTCGCCGTGCGGCTCGACGAGCGGCACCACTACGCGATCGAGGTGTCCGGCACCCGGGTGCGGGTGGTCGCGCGCGTCGGCTCCCTGCGCACGGTCGTGGCCGCACAGTCCGTAGCCGCCGGACCGGTGGTCCTGACGGTCACGATCACGCAGCCGCCGTCTCCGCACGGTCCGTGCACGGGACCCGACGTCGTCTCCCTCGGCGTCGAGCAGCCCGACGGCACGTTCACGGAGCTCGCGAGCCTCGACGGCCGCTACCTGTCGACCGAGGTCGCCGGCGGCTTCACCGGTCGGGTCATCGGCATGTACGCCGCGGCGGGCACCGTCCACTTCGACTGGTTCGACTACGAGTCCCTCGACGGCTGAACCAGGGCCCCTTTCCGCTGCCTCCCTCGCCTGACAGGGACACAGGACGCTCCGCCATGTGGCGACGAGGGGCGGCTGACACGTCCTCACCGCCCGGCTCAGCGGTCCGGCCCTGCATCGCGAGAACGACACGCGACACATCGCCCGCCGAACCCGTCGCGGCACACGCGGCGGGCGGTGGCGCCTGTCGCTGCCCGACCACGGATCCGTCACCGTACGAGCGACCGAAAGGCATGAGACATGAAGGACATACAAAGACCCGCACACCACCGCGGTCGCGGCCCCGGACGCCTGGCCGGCCTATTGATGGCGCTGCTCGTCATCCTGGGACTGTCCGCCGGCGCCGTGCTCGCCGCGCCCGGCGGCACGGCACAGCAGGCAAGCTCCACGCTCACAGTTCCGGCCCGCGCCATGGACGCCGTAGCGGCGATGCAGCCGAGCTGGAACCTGGGCAACACCCTGGACGCGATCCCGGACGAGACGTCCTGGGGCAACCCCAAAGCAACCAGGGACCTGTTCGCAACCATCCGGGCGCAGGGCTTCCGCAGCGTCCGTATCCCGGTGACCTGGAGCGCGCACCAGTCCACCACCGCGCCCTACACCGTCGACGCCCCGTACATGAGCCGCGTCAAGCAGGTGGTCGACTGGGCGCTCGCCGAGAACCTCTACGTCGTGCTCAACGTCCACCACGACTCATGGCAGTGGATCTCGAAGATCTCCACCGACCACGACGACGTGCTCGCCCGCTACGACGCCCTGTGGACCCAGATCTCCGCCGCGTTCCGGAACGAGTCGCGCACCCTGCTCTTCGAGAGCGTCAACGAACCGGGCTTCGGCGACGCCACGGCCGCACAGAAGACCCAGCTCATGAACGAGCTGAACACCTCGTTCCACAAGATCGTCCGTGCTTCGGGCGGCGGGAACAAGAGCCGCCTGCTCGTCCTGACCACACAGGGCGGCACCCCCTCCCAGGACCTCATGGACGACCTGTACACCACCATCAGGGCGCTGCACGACAGCAGCCTGGTCGCCACCGTGCACTACTACAGCTGGTACCCGTTCAGCGTGAACATCGCGGGCGGCACCCGGTACGACGACGCCGCCCAGAACGACCTCAACGACGCCTTCGCCCGCATGCGCGACACCTTCGTCGCCAGGGGCATCCCTGTCTACGTCGGTGAGGTCGGACTGCTCGGCTACCCCGACCACAACCATCCCTCCCGTGTCGAGCGGGGCGAGGCGCTGAAGTACTACGAGCACCTCGGATACGCGGCGCGCCTCGTCGGTGTCACCACCGCGCTGTGGGACCCCGGAACGTGGGCCTACCTGAACCGGGAGACCCTGAAGTGGTCGGACCCCGCCCTGTTCGCCTGGATCAAATCCAGCTGGACCACCCGTTCGGCAACGGCCTCCTTCGACAAGGTCTTCTTGGAGAAGAAGGAGCCGATCACGGCCAAGGGGGTCACCCTGAATCTGAACGGGACCAAGTTCCGGGGCCTGTGGCACGGCGAGACCGAGCTCGTCGAGGGACGGGACTACACCCTCTTCGACACGACGCGGCTCATCCTCACGGCCGGCGCGCTGACCCGGCTGTCGGGCGACCGCGCCTACGGCGTGAACGCCACGCTCCAGGCCCGGTTCTCCCGCGGGCTGCCCTGGCAGATCGAGGTGGTCACCTACGACGAGGCGGTGCTGTCCGACGCCACGGGCAAGACCGACGGGTTCACCATCCCCACGCAGTACAAGGGTGACGTGCTGGCAGCCATGGAGGCCAGGTACGGCGACGGCAGCTACGCCGGCCCGCAGAACTGGACTCCGTACCAGGAGTTCAACGTGAGCTTCTCGCCGGACTACCCGAACGGCACGATCATCCTGAAGCCCGAGTTCCTGAACTCGCTGCGCGACGGCGAACTGGTGACACTGACCTTCAACTTCTACAGCGGCAAAAAGGTCATGTATCACGTCAAGAAGTCCGGAGACTCGGTCACCGGCACTCACGTCTCCTGACCGCAGGTTCCGGTCGCGGCCGCTGACCAGGCAGGTCAGTGCGCCGGCCGCCCGGTTCGTCGAGGAGGGCACCGGCGGGCGGCTGAGCTGCCCGCCGGTGCGCGACGTCCCTCACACGCGGGTCCACTTCTGGCCCGCCTGGCCGTTGCAGGTCCACAGGACCAGCGGGGTTCCGTTGGCGGTGCCGGCCCGGTCGGCGTCGAGGCACAGCCCGGCGTGGACGTTGCGGACCGACCCGTCGGAGCCGACGGTCCACTTCTGGTTGTCCTGGCCGTTGCAGGGCCACGTGATGACCCGGGTGCCGTTGGCGGTGCCCTGGTCGTAGGCGTCCAGGCACTTGTCGCCGAAGACACGGATCTCGCCACCGGCCCACGTGGTCCACAGCTGGTTGGCGGCCGTGTGACAGTCCCAGATCAGTACTGTGGCCCCGGCCGCGGTGGAGGCGTTGTCCACGTCCAGGCAGCGGCCGGACGCGTTCTGGCGCAGCCGCGAGGTGGTGGCGGCCAGCGGGCTGCCCCCGCTCACCCGGAACACGGCCACGCCGTGCGCGGGGACACTCGCCGAGATCTGCCCGGACGTGCTCGAGGTGCCACCGGTCCACAGGTCGGTGAGGGTGAACTGCCCTCCCGACAGACCGACTTGTGCGGCCGAGGTGGTGACCGTCGTCGTGTCGCCGCCACGGTTGAACAGGCCCACCGCGACCGAACCGTCCGACAGCGGCTTGGCGAACACCTCGGTGCCGCCGTCGTCGCGCACCCGGCGCCCACCGGCGCCCAGCGAATCCTGGTTCACCGCCAGCAGACGGGGGTTGCGCAGGATCGCACTCACGTCGGCGGACATGGTGCGGATGTCGTTGCCGGCCATGAGCGGTGCGCCCAGCAGCGCCCACAGGGCGAAGTGCGAGCGGGACTCGGTCAGTGACAGTCCGGGGCGGCCGACGACCAGCATGTCGGGGTCGTTCCAGTGCCCAGGGCCCGACTGCGCCGCCAGCGGCGCGGTGACGTCCAGGACGTTGCCGACGCCCATCGGATAACTGTTGGTGTTGCCGTTCTGCCAGATGTCGAGCAAGTCCTCGGTCGTCCGCCACAGGTCGGCGACCTCGCCCCAGTTGTACGTGGCGCCGGTGATGGCGTGGAAACTGTTGGGGTTGATGCTGTAGACGATCGGCCGCCCGGTGGCGCGCAGGGCGTCGCGCATGAGCGTGAAACGCGTGACCTGCTCGTCACGGGTACCGCTGGAGGAACACCAGTCGTACTTCAGGTAGTCGACGCCCCACGAGGCGAACGTGGCGGCGTCCTGGGCCTCGTGACCCCTGCTGCCCGTCGACCCGGGATAGGCGCCGCTGGTCTGCGCGCAGGTGCGTTCGCCCGGCACCTGGTAGATGCCGAACTTGAGGCCCTTGCTGTGGATGTAGTCCCCGAGGGCCTTCATCCCGCTCGGGAACTTGGTCGGATTGGCCCGTAGGTTGCCCGCCCCGTCGCGCTGCGGGTCGAACCAGCAGTCGTCGACCACCACGTACCGGTAGCCGGCCTCCCGCATGCCCGAGGACACCATCGCGTCGGCGGCCTGACGGACCTGCGCCTCGGTGACCCCGCACCCGAAGCTGTTCCAGCTGTTCCAGCCCAACGGTGGAGTGAGCGCCGGGCTGCCGGGCGCGGCCGAAGCGGTGGAGTGAGCGGAGGCCGTCACGGACGCGGTGACCGCCAACGCGGCCGCCGCGACGAGACGGAGCAGTCGTCTGCCTGATTTTCTGGGCACCAGGGGCTCCTTTCGGGGGTGGGCACCGACACCAGACAGCGGATGACTGCTGCACTACTGCCGGACTATGTCACGTACATGACAGTTTGAATTGTTCGACATTTCGGTCTGCTTTCGGACCACCGACGCCACGGATATTAGGGAGGTTCCCTTGCTTGTCAACTGCTTCGGCCGTTCTGCGTCCCCTCTCCGCCACCCCCGCGGGCGTACAGCAATGCGAATATTTCGGTTCTCCTGGCGAATCATGCGAGACGGAATTGAGAGGAGCTCTCATCCGAGGCGCTCGTCCGGCAGGTCACCGTTGATCGGACGACACCTCTCTTGAGAAGTCGTCGGCAACCTTTGTGCTTCCGGCGGTCACTCAGCAGTGCACCATCGGCTCGATCTTGCGAACGGACAGGAAATGAACACACCGAGGCAGGCCGCGCGGCAGCGCAGACACAGACGCAGGCTCATGGTGGGCGCCACATCGGCGCTGATCGCCGCGGGCGTTCTCGCCTACCTGGTCATGGCGTTGCTCCCCGACCGCGACGCCGATGCGGAGCCTGCCGCAGCCACGCCCCTCGCCTCCACCCGGGTGAAGGCCACCGCTGCCGGCGCGACAGCCACCCCGACCGTGACGGCGAGCCGGACCGGCTCCCCCACGCCGACAGTTGCCGCGACCACCAGGTCAGCACGGCCGTCGCCCACTCACACCCCGCGGCCCCAGCGAAAGCCCACGACGACCTCGCAGGCAGGACGGCTTCAGCCGCACACGACCTACCAGGGCGTCGCCACCGCCTACGAGGCCGGTGACGGAAACGGCGCCTGTCTGTTCGGCCCCAGCCCCGACCTCATGATCGCGGCCATGAACACCACCGACTACGAGACGTCCAAGGCGTGCGGCGCCTACGTGCTCGTCCGCGCGGCCAACGGCAGATCCATCACCGTACGGATCACCAACGAATGCCCCCTGCCCTGCGCACCCGGGCAACTCGACCTCAGCCAACAGGCATTCGCCAAACTCGCCGACCTCAAGGTCGGCCGGATACCCATCAGCTGGAGCCTGGTGAGCCCCAGCACCTCCGGCACGATCTCCATGCGGTACAAGACCGGCTCCAGCCCGTACTGGTGCGCCATCCAGGCGATCGGCCACCGCAACCCGGTCGCCAGGCTGGACATCCACACCACCGGCGGCTGGCGGCAACTGCCCCGCACCGGCTACAACTACTTCATCTCCGCGGACGGCCGCGGGTGCGGCAGCGCTGTCAGACTCACCGACATCTACGGCGAACAGCTGACCATCACCGGAATCGCCGTGCGGCCGGACGTCGTGCAACCCACCCAGGTCCAGTTCGCCCGGCACTGATCGCTGCGGGCCGAGGTCGACCGCGCCTGAGGAAGGACGCGGACCACCGACCTCGGCCCTGATGTCGAGTCAGCCGCCGCTGACGGTCAGGTTGTTGGTGATGAAGTCGAGTCCGCCGGACGACGAGGTGATCTCATAGCCGAACTGCACGTCACCGATGATCTCGTTGCCGGGCATCCAGCCCTTGGTGTAGGCGATCCAGTTGAGGACCGGCTTGACGTCCACGGTGCCGGAGTTGGAGTCGGAGGTCCGCAGGAACGAGAACACCTGGTTGGACCCGTTGGTGCCCTTGTAGACGTTCCAATTGTGGCCGCCGAGCGTGACATTGGCCTGATAGGAGCCGATCGGGCCGACGGCCCCGTTGTAGTTGACCCAGAGCATGATCTCGTACTGGTGGTCGTTGTCCCAGATGTCGTACGACGTGTTGTACGCGCCGGACGACGGGACGCTGACGTTGTAGTTGCTGGTGAGCCAGCCGAGCGAGTCGATCGTCTTGTTGATCGCTTTCGTTGAGTTGGGGTAGGACTTGATGCCGCCGGTGTTGGGGTGGTTGGCCCAGACACCCCAGCTGGTCCCGGAGTTGGCCCAGACGCACTGGCTGCCGGCGCCGGATCCCCAGATGTTGTTGTAGAGCTTGTAGCCGTCCAGGCTGGTGCCGCCGTACTGGTCGCAGGTGTTCCAGACTGCTGCCGAAGCGGGGGCGGAGGCGAGGCCGACGGTGGCACCGAGAGCCATCGCCGGCGCCAGCACTGCCATGCTGACCTTGCGTATCGCGCTTTTTGCCATGGTGTCCCTTCCACGGGTGGGGGGAATTGTGGGGGTACTACTGGGGGTGCTGCCACGCCCCCTGGCTGAGGACGGAAGGTCCGGCTAGGCGACCGTGCCGGCGACGTACGTGGGGAGCAGTTTGTCGGCGGCCTTGCCCGAGATGGTGCCCTCGCGTGACCCGCTGTCCGACCCGCCACAGGCGGTGAGCAGCGGCATCCCGCCGGCCACCGCTGCGCTGGCTACCGCAGCGGGGGCGAGGAAGCATCCCCGGCTGGGTCCAGAGGAGGTGGAGGCAACGTTCGGCGTCATTGCGTCAACCCTTCATGGCGCGCCAGGACACCCGGCGGTGGGCCGTCGGCTGCGGTGTCGTGACGGGAACTGGCTGAGCTGAATCGGACATTCACTGCGACGCGTTCGCAGTCGAAGCGCTTCGATGTTGCTGTGAGGTTAAGTGAACACCCATAGGCGCACAAGGGTCGCTGCCAAGATTCCCCGGAGGCGCAAGATGGGGTCCTTCAGGGGCCCCGCTTGATATAGCGACGTGGATCTGTCGCCTCTCATCAATGTCTCCAGCGAGTATCGAAGCGCTTCGAAGTTCCCCCGCTGACACATCTCACGAGATCCCACCTGTCCGCACACAGGCCGTACACACCACCACTTTTCCGCGATCCGCAGCCGCCTTTCGCGAAGCGCATCGACGACCTTCCGCCGCGGCTCACCCTCGACGAGAAGATCGGATTCCTGCACCGGCTCGCGCCCGCCGCGGTGCGGCTGAACACTGCCGCCTCACAGGCGAACACTGCCCGTGTCAGTGCTCGGCCGCCGACTCCGGTGCCAGGCCCGGGCGTTCGCCGCAGGAGTCGTGCAACTGACGGGCGTGCGGGATCCCGTACCTGGCGCCCCGCCTCGAACGCGCCCCGGTACGCCGAACTGTCGCGATTGTGGGGCCGCGACGGGCGGGCCTACCCGGGTTCCAGATCCGGAAGTACCCAGGACGGCAAACGCTCAGTCGCGTGGTCGGGGAGCCGCCCGATCGACGGAAGGGACGTACTCCGTACGGGCGGGGCTTGCGGGCTGGGTGAAGTGGCGCGCGGCCGCCAGGAGAAGAACCGCCAGGACCGCCGGTGCCGCGTAGGCGAGACGGAACTGGCCGGTGGATCCGAGGAGGCCGCTGACGGCGCCGCCGGTGACGACGCCGAAGTAGTTGAAGAGGTTCAGGCGCGCCAGGACCGCCTCCGAGGCAGCCGGGAACAGCCGTGCGGCGGAAGCCAGGCACAGCGGAGCCAGGACGGACGTTCCCAGCCCCACCGCCCCGGCCGCAAGAGCGGCGAACGGCCAGCTCGGCGCGGCGGCCATGCCGGCCAGGCCGCCCGCGACCAGCAGGCTCGCGGTGCGGATGACGGCGGCCACTCCGAACCTCTGCACGAGCCGGTCGGTGGAGGCGCGGCCGGTGACGGTGCCGGCCTGATAGACGGCGTACGCCAGCGGCGCGACGGTGAGGGACGCGGCGAGGGTCTGCCGCAAGTACACCGCCGACCAGGCCGAGACGGTGGAGTCGACGACGTAGACGACGAGGAGGACCAGACCGAACGGGAGGAGCCGGACCCACAGGCGCCGCACCGGCGGCGGCTGGACAAGAGTGTCCGGCGGCGCCTCGGAGGCGGGGAGGTCGTGCGTGCGTATGCAGGCGGCCAGGAGCAGGACGATGCCTGCCTGGATCGTCAGTCCGTCGCCCACGGACCACTCCAGCCGGGCCACCCCGGCGGTGAGCAGGGCCGCGATCACACCACCCACGCTCCACGCCATGTAGAAGGAGCCGAAGATGCTGCGTCCGCAGGCGCGTTCGATCGCCGCGGCCCGGGTGTTGACCCCGACGTCGAGAGCGCCGACGGCGAGCCCGAAGAGAAGGTACGCGCAGATGACGGTTGCCTCGTCCGGGGCCCACCCGATCAGCAGCAGCGCGGCGACGGCCGTCAGTATGGCCCCGCGCATCGTGGCGGCCGGACCGGCGCGGCGGATCGCGGCCAGCCCCAGGAAGCTGCCACCCCCCGCCATCAGTGCCACCGCGACCATCACCGTGGTCGTCAGGAGCGCCGCCAGTCCGAGGTGTTCGGTGACGGCGGGGACGGTGGTGTACACGGCGGCGACGGACACACCTTGAGCGGCGAACGCGAGGAGCGCGGCCCTTCGGGCGCCGGTCCTGGAGTCCGGGCGCCGGGCGTTCGCCCGGCCTGGAACGGTAACGGACATGAGTGCTTTCGCGCCTTCATTCGGGTACGCCAGGAGGGCCGGCTCCGCTGTGGGCCGGGGGCCGGTGGGTCGGATGTGCTGCGGGTTTCCAAGACCGTAGCCAGGGGCGGACGGCGAGCGCAGGACGCCAGAGGCCGTACAGGGGACTTCGGGGGCCAGGGTCTCTGCCGGTTCTGCCAGTCCGCTTACGGTGGTCTCCCAGGAGAAGGTGAGTGCGATGTCCCTTGCCCCCGGCCAGGCGGATCCTTCCGGGACCAGCCGCAGTACGTCGGCGACGATCCAGCCGAACATCCTCCGCTATCTCGTCATGGTCGCCGACAGGCGCGGCATCGATCTGCGTCCCTTTCTCAAGCAGGTCGGACTGGACGAGTCGGTCATGCGCTCGGCCGCGCTGCGGGTGTCGTACCGGCAGGGCAGTGCGGTGATCCGCCGTGCGGTGGAACTCACCGGGGACGAGCACCTGGGACTGAAGGTCGGCTCGGCGCAGCACCTGACCGCGTGGGGGCTGCTCGGGTTCGCCCTGATGGCCGACGACACGCTGCGGCACGCCATCGAGACCGGGGTGAAGTACCAGAACCTGTCCGGGGCGATGGTGGTGTGGTCAGCCGGTGTGGGCGAGCAGGACGACGCCTTCGTCCTGCGGGCCGACCTCCCCGATCCCGCGATCGAACCGGCCGTGGCCTCATTCCTCGTCGAGGAGGGGTTCGCCTCCGTGGTCACGCTGTCCCGGCTGGCCATCGGCCGGGACTTCGCGCCCAGAGGCGTGGAGCTCGCCCGTCGGTCACCTCGCCGCAGCCAACCGTACGACGCACTGTTCGGCTGTCCGGTCCGCTTCGGCGCCCCGGCCAACCGGCTCGTGATCGCTCCGGCATGGGCCGGCGCCCGGATGCCCGGCCGGGATCCCGTGACCTACGCGTCGACGCTGGAGATGCTCGACGCGCAGATGGCTTCCGGCCGCGGCCGGCAGGACCTGCTGGAGGTGCTGGAGATCTCCGTCGCGCAGAGCCTCCCGGTGGTCCTTTCCTTCAGTGATCAGGCACGACGGCATGCGACGAGCGAGCGGACACTTCGCCGCCGTCTGGCCGACTGCGGCACGACGTACGAGGCACTCGTCGAGGGGGTACGCCGCGAACGCGTCGAGCACCTGCTCCTGCGGCCGGAACTGACGCTGCGCGACATCGCCCGCCGCGCGGGATTCTCCGACGAACGGGCGCTGCGCCGCGCGGTACGCCGCTGGCACGGCACCTCCCCCGTCCACCTGCGCGAGCAACTGCTCCGGGACGCGAGGCCGGCCGCACGATGACATGTCGGCGCCTGCTCGGTCAGCGGGTGCGGATCCAGACCGTCTTCTCGCGGGTCCACTGGTGGAAGGCGTTGGTCGACTTCTCCGCTCCACCGAATCCGGACTGCTTCCAGCCGCCGAAGGGAGTGGTGATGTCACCCTCGCTGTAGGCGTTGACGGAGACGACACCGGCCTCGATGCCGCGTGCCAGCCGCAGCGCGGTGTCCAGTTCACGGGTCCAGACCGAGGCCGCCAGTCCGTACTCGGTGTCGTTCGCCCTGCGTACCGCCTCGTCCTCCGAGGTGAAGGTCTGGACGGTGACCACGGGGCCGAACAGTTCCCGGGCGAGGACGTCGCTGCCGTCGGGGGCGCGGGTGATCACAGTGGGCGGGTAGTAGGCGCCTCGGGGAGGCAGCCCGTGGGGCAGTCCCCCGGTATGGATCCGGGCGCCGCCGGCCCGTGCGGTCTCCACGGCTCCGGCGACCCGGTCGAATGCGGCGTGGTTGATGAGCGGCCCCAACTGGGTGCGCGGGTCGGCCGGATCACCGATGACGAGTTTCTCCGCCGCCGACGTGAACCGCTCGAGGACCTCCCCGGCGATGCTGTGGTGGACCAGGACCCGGGAGCCCGCCGTGCAGTTCTGCCCCATGGTCAGGAACGCGGCCTCGATCATGTTGTCGATCAGCTCGTCGCCGTAGGAGAGCGCGTCGGCCATCAGTATCTGCGGGCTCTTGCCCCCCATCTCCAGCGAGACGCGCTTGAAGTTGCTGTCGGCGGCGTCCTTGAGGACGCGACGGCCGGTCTCGGTGGAACCCGTGAAGGAGAGCGCCCCCACGAGGGGGTCATGCGCGAGGGCCGCGCCGGCTTCCTGCCCGTACCCGGGCAGCACCGTGAGCACCCCGTCGGGCAGGCCGGCCTCCGCGGCGAGTGCGGCCAGGTGCAGCGCCGAGCGCGGGGTCGCCTCGGCCGGCTTGACCAGCAGGCAGTTGCCCGACGCCAGGGCCGGTCCGACCTTCCATGCGGTCATGGCCAGCGGGTAGTTCCACGGCAGGATCGCCGCGACCACCCCGACCGGTTCACGGCTCATGAGACCGAGACCGTCGGGCCCGCTCGGCGCGAGGCGGCCGAAAACCTTGTCGGCCGCCTCGGCGAACCAGCGGATCGACTCGATCGCGCCCGGTACGTCGCCCGTACGGCACTCCGTGATCGGCTTGCCCGCGTCCTCGCTGTCCAGCCGGGCGAGGATCTCGGCGTCGCGCTCCATCAGATCGGCCAGCCGCAGCAGTACCGCGCTCCGTTCGCGGATCGGCAGCCGAGACCACACCCCTGCCTCGTGGACTTGCCGGGCGCGCTCGGCGGCCTTGGCCACGTCGTCGGCGCTCGCGGCGGGCAGGGTGGTGATCGGCTCCCCGGTGGCGGGGTTGACGACGTGCAGCACCTCATTCCTGGTCATGCTTCCTCCACCAGTTCCCAGCGCCCGTCGGTCCGGCGGGCCAGTCCGCGTCGGCGGAGGTCCTCCAGATAGCGCGCCATGCCACGGTCACCGCGCTTGCGGAACAGCGGGAAGATGCTGGGCAGCAGGTTCGGCATGAGCATCGCGAAGCGCACCAGGCGGGCCTCACCGGGCCGGGGGTAGGCCTCCAGACGGGGCTTGTCCAGCAGGCTCACCGCGGCCGCGACGACGTCGGCGGGCTGCTGCGGCGGGTCCTGGAACTGCATGGAGTTCCCGCCGTCCACGGCTTCCTGTCGCAGCATCCGGGTATCCGTCGCTGACGGCAGCACCGAGCCGGCCAGGATGCCCTTGCTCCTGAGATCGAGCCCGATGGCGAGCATCGCGCCCCGGAGCCCGAACTTGGACGCCGTGTAGATCGGGGTCTCGCCCAGCGGGAAGATCCCGCCGAGGGAGACGGTGGTGACCACCCGGGGATCCCCCGAGGCCTTCAGCAGGGGGATCGCGAGCCGGGTGGCGACCAGCGGGGAGGTCAGGTTGAGAGTGATCTCCCGCTCGATGCTCTCCACGCTGCGGACGTCGAAGCGTTCGGCGCTGGTCATACCGACGTTGTTGACGAGCACGTCGAGACGGCCGTAGGCGTCCGCGACCCGCTCGAACAACCGCTCCACCTGGGCACGGTCCATCAGGTCACAGCCGATGCCCGTGTGCCCGGCGCCGGGCAGCTCCGCGGCCACGTTCTTGGCACGGGTCTCATCGATGTCGACGACGACGCAGCGGGCGCCGCCGGAGCCGAAGCGACGGCACAGCGCACTGCCGATGCCACCCGCGCCGCCGGTCACCAGCATGACCCTGTCGGTGAAGTCGAACACGCTCATGCCGTCGCCTCCGCGGGTCGCAGGGACCGTGCCCGCGGCGGCCGGCCCTCGGTGCGCCAGCCCATCTCGCCGGCGACTTTGCCCAGGTACTTCACGAAGGCGCCGCTGTCGACGTATCCGGTGTGGCGAGGCGAGTCGACGAACTTCAGCCCACCGGACAGATCCGGGCGGTCGGCGCGGATCATGCGGGCGAACCGCTCCGCGCTGGGCAGCCGGTGCCGGGCGTCGTGGAGGTACCCGGCGATCAGCTGCGCCTGGGAGTCGAAGAGCTGGTACGCACCGGAGTTGGTCTCCACGAAGCCGACGCCGAACAGTCCCTCGTGCTCGCGCGAGAACGACGAGAGGTACAGATCCGGGTGCTGCTCGTCGCCGAAGTACCGCTGGGCGACCGGCACTTTGTGGACGTAACCCGTGGCCAGCAGAATGAGATCGAAGTCGTCGCTCGTGCCGTCGGTGAAGTGCACGGTCCTGCCCTCGGCCCGGGCGATGCCGGGCCTGGCGGTGATGTCGCCGTGCTGAAGGTGATGGATCAGCATCGAGTTGATGGCCGGGTGGGTCTCGAACAGCTTGTGGTCCGGCTTCGGGAGCCCAAGCCGTGTCGGATCACCGTTGATGATCCTGAGGAGGCCACCGAAGACCCGCTGTGCCAGCCACATCGGCAGGTGCGGCCCACTGTTGGCGATGGTGTCCACCGGCCGGCCGAACAGATGCTTGGGGATGAACCAGTACCCGCGCCGCATGCTGATCACCGCGTGGTCCGCGGTCCGGGCCGCGTCGCAGGCGATGTCGCAGCCGGAGTTCCCCGCACCCACGACCAGGACCCGCTTGCCGCGCAACTCCTCCACGCCGCGGTAGCCGACGGTGTGCCGGATCTCTCCGGTGAACTCCCCTGGAAGCCGGGGGATGTTGGGGTGCCACTGCGAGCCCGTACACACGACGACCTGACCGTGCGCGCTTTGCCGCCCGTCGGCCCGCGTGACCGTCCAGGTGCCGTCCGCGTTCTTCTCGACGCCGTCGACCTCGACGCCGCACTCGATCCGGTCCGTCAACCCGTAGGCGTCGGCGAAGGACCTCAGGTACGACAGGATCTGCCGGTGCGGCGGGTAGTCGGCGAAGTGCTCGGGCATCGGGAAACCGCCGAAACCCGACAGGGTCCTGCTGGAGATGAAATGGGCCGACTCGTACATCGGGCTGCCGGGATTGTCGATGTCCCAGATACCGCCGGGGCCGGTGTGCCGCTCAAGATGCGTGTAGGGCAGATTCCGCTCCGCCAGGGCCCTGGCGACCGCCAGCCCGGCGGGTCCCGCCCCGATCACGCACGTGTCGAACTGGCTTTCCTCCACGGGCCTGTCTCCTCATCATCTCGCTCCGGGGTGTGCAAGGAAACGTATTCACCCGCTGTTCGGCGAAGAATGACCTGCGCGGCCACGGACCGGACCCCGGCGGCCAGATCCGACGGTCTTGTCCAACCGGCGGCGGGCGCAGTCCGCCGCCGAGGTCGTCCGTCAGCAGGCGACATCCCGGTGGGTGCACCGGCAGGGCCCGCACCCGGGCGGGTCTCCCAGCCGGGTGCGGTACGGAGCTTGGCCGGAGCGTGCCCGTCTGGCACCCGGGCGGTGCCCAGCTGGGTACGGTACAGAGCTTGGCCCGGACCGCGCCCGTCTGAAGCTGATCACGCGCACCCGTCAGGGCGTCGGAGCCTGACGGGCGCGCTCCTGGTGGCGGCGGGCCTTCAGGCGGTTGCCGCAGGTTTTCATCGAGCACCAGCGGGCGGTGTTGGCACGGCTGCGGTCGAGGAGGAAGAGGCGGCACTCGTCGTTGCCGCAGGGGCGCAGTCGACCGGGCCTGCGTTCCCGCACGTCGTACCAGGCGAGCACCAGCTCCACCGCGAGCGTCCGCTCGGACGGCACTTGGAGTCGCCACCGTAGGCCCGTCTCACCGACCTCGGGGAGCCGGCAGACGCCGGCAAGTATCCGTTGCAGCTCCGCCTCGGGCACGGGGCCGTGCGTGGCGGTCTGGAGCAGGTCCCTCGCCGTCCGCAGCCAGCCGATCGCCCGCGCGTCACCGGAGCCGCCATGCTCCTGAGCCCACCGCCGCAGCTCGGCGTCATCGGCCCACAGATCCTGCGACCGTCCGTCCACCACCGGGGTGCTGTTCAGCGCCTCGAGCAACGCGCGTTCATCGATCATGTCCGCCCACCTGGCCACCTAACCCCATCCGTCAATTTGACAGGTTACTCGACATCCGGTCCACTGAGGGCACGGGTAACCACCACAGAATCTTTAGGAGGTTAGACATGACTGAAATCCGCCATCAGTACGCCACCGTGCGCGGACACCGCGTCTTCTACCGGGAGGCCGGACCGCGCGACGCGCCGGCTCTGGTGCTCCTGCACGGATTCCCCACCAGCTCACGCATGTTCCGCCGACTGATCCCGGAACTCGCCGACCGGTTCCGCGTCATCGCCCCCGACCACCTCGGCTTCGGCCACTCCGACTGCCCGCCCGCCGACACGTTCCCGTACACGTTCGACGCGCTCACGGACATCACGGAGGCACTCCTGGCCGGGCTCGGTGTCACCCGCTACGCCATTTACGTACAGGACTACGGCGCGCCCATCGGGTGGCGGCTCGCGCTGCGCGACCCGGACGCAATCACAGCGGTGATCACCCAGAACGGCAACGCCTACGAGGACGGCTTCGTCCCTGAGTTCTGGGCGCCCGTGTGGGCCTACGCGAAGGACCCGGGGCCCGGGACGGAACCGGCGGTCCGCACCGCGCTCGACCTGGACGCCGTCCGCTGGCAGTACCTCCACGGCGTGGACCGCCCCGAACTGGTCGACCCCGACACCTGGACGGCCGACCACCGCGACATCAGCCGCCCCGGCAACGACCTCGTGCAGCTGGCCCTCTTCCGTGACTACGCCACCAACCCGCCCCTCTACCCGCGGGTGCACGCGTACTTCCGGGAGAGCCGCGTCCCGCTCCTGGCGGTATGGGGAGCCGAGGACCTGATCTTCGGCCCCGACGGCGCGCATGCCTTCGCGCGGGACCTGCCGGACGCCGAGATCCATCTGGTGCCCGGAGGCGGCCACTTCCTGCTCGAGAGTCATCTGGACAGCGCGGTCGGCCACATCCGCGACTTCCTGACCCGTACGTTGTCGGCGGCTCGGGTATGAAAGGCAGAGCCGGCGGCCGGACGGATACGCCGAGGACCGCCCCACGCACCCCCGCCCGGACGGCAGGGATCCAGGACGTCGCGGGGACAGCCCAGTGCTGTGACCGGGTGGATTCGCCGAGTCGGTGAACGAGGAGCGGACCGGGGCGGGCGCCGAGAGGCGGACGATCAGTGACAGCCACCTGACGGTGATTGCCACCGATCCGTACTGGCAGCCCAGCAGGGATGCGGCGGATCGCGTTGAGGCCGTGCTGTTTGGCATGTTCTCCGACGACGACGCCCGCCGTGGTCCGCAAGCCAAGTGGCACGACGGCGTTGAGGTGGTCGCCTGCGGCTCCGACCCGGAGAGGGGCTCCTGCCCGCAAGAGCATGTTGCATCATCGGCCTCCTGGTGCGCATCGGTGCGCAGCCGGTCACGTACCCCCCGTCGGCGAGTCGGGCGACCGCCTTTCCCGCACGCGCCGACTGGCGCGGTTGGCCGGCGGTCAGCCGGAGAGCCGCCACGTCGGTGGGTGACTCGGCGGCGTCCACGGGGCCGGCCCTCTTCTTCCGCACAGGTGGCTCCTGCTGGTCGACGAGGGAGCGGCTGCCCAGGCAACGCGGTCCGCCGGCGCGCGAGGCCGTCGTACGGTCACGGCCCGCAGCGGCGGGCGGCGGGCAGACGCGGGCTCAGGACAGCGCGGGCGATGACGGCACGGTCGTGGCGCAGCCGGTCGCGGGTCCGCTCGGTCACGACCGCGCCGAACCTCAGGTTGCCGTCGCCGTCGACGGCGGTGACGTACTCGTGTTCCAGCTCCGCGCGGCGGGCTTCGCCCTGTGATCGGCAGTCGTCAGATCTTGCGCTTGGGACTGCTGCCCGGGTGGAGCCTGCCGGCCTCATCGAGGTCGTCGAGTACCGCGGACAAGCCGACGCGCAGCATCTTGCGCCGGACGTGGCCCAGGATCTGGGCCATGAAGAAACCGCCCGTTCCCGTGAAGCCCGTGTGGTCGTAGGTGAAGCGTGTTCCTGCGGCGTGAGGCTCGATCCGGTAGGCGACCTCGGTGGTTTCGCCGCCGCCGTGGTCGGTCCACGAGTAACGCAGCAGTCGCGGCTCGTCCACCTCCAGCACGACGCAGTCGACGATGCCGCTCCAGCCTGGCTTCGGCTTCGCGATGAACTGGAACTCGGTGCCGACGGTGGTGGCAAATCCTTCCGGTCGCGCCCCGGCGCCGGTCGCCGTCCACAGGGGGATGAGCGCCGGGTCGGTGACGGCGCGCCAGACCTTCGTGAAGGAGTGCGGGTAGTCGTGGACGATGCGGATGGCGCTCATGGGGGCTCCCAGGGCAGTGCGGACGACTCGCCGGAGACAAAGTTTCAGTAACTGAAAATATACAGTAGCAGCAATATTCTCCTCGCTGGACTACGCTGTCAGGCGTGAGCACGGTGGACTGGACGGTATGGGGCAGACAGGCCGGGGAGCCTCCGGCCGAGGGATTGCGAGAGCGGAAGAAGCGTCTGACGCGGCAACGACTGTCGGACACCGCGACCGAGATGTTCCTGGAGCACGGCTTCGACGGCGTTCGTGTAGCGGAGATCGCCCAGGCGTGCGGAGTCTCGGAGAAGACGGTTTTCAACTACTTCCCCTCCAAGGAATCCCTCATCCTGGACCTCGACGAGACCACGATGACCACCCTGCGCACCGGCCTCGCCGTCCCCGACCGCCACCCGATCGACGCGGTACTGCGGGTCCTGTCCGACGAGTTGCACGGCATGACGTCCTGGATCGCCGCACAGGACGACCCGGTCCAGGCCGCCGCCAGGATCAGACGCTTCCGCGAGCTGATCCGGTCCACGCCCTCACTGCGGGCCTATCACCGCGACATGACCGACCGGCTCATCGACGTCGCGGCCGAGGCGCTGGCCCAGCGCACCGGGATGAGCCCCGATGATCCAGAGCCGCAGATCGCGGCAACGGCCCTGCTCGGGCTGTGGCCCATCCAGTTCCGGAGCCTGGGAAGGCACTTGGAGAGCGTTCGCACACCGGAGCAGGTGCACGAGGCGGTGACCGCCGACGTCCGCCGTGCGGCCAGACTTGTCGAGACAGGCCTGGCCTCGTTCAAGGCTCTTGGACAACCGCCGATGCCCATGCCCGCAACGCACTCCGAGCAAGAGCAAGGCCTGCCGACTCGTTGACACGCTCAGCCACGTCCCCACCCGGGAGGGTGGAGAGCGAACAGTGGTACGCCCCTGCAGCGAGGGGCTGAAGATATTCCGGGCCGTCCACCCCGGCAGACTGAGCCCACCACGGGCTCCTGGCGCAACCCGATCAGCTCAGTCGGCGGGCCTCATACGAAATGCGGGGCCGGGGACGCTCTCGATGTCTTCCGCCTGCACGGCGTGGCCCCGTTCGCAGACGATCCGGGCGTCGACGTGCGCGCCGCATCCGCGGTGTCGCGCCACTACGGCCGGGCCCTCCGGATCGGCGCGGTATCGGTCACCCCACTGCAGGAGCCCCATCACGGCCGGGACCAGATCCATGCCCTTGGACGTGATCACGTACTTCGGCCGGCTCCGCGAACCCGGTTCCTTGTACGTCTCGGTAGCCAGGATCCCTTCCTCCACGAGCATCCGAAGCCGGGCCGCGAGGAGGTTGCGAGGACAGCCGAGGACGCGTTCGAAGTCACTGAACCGGGACAAGCCGTACCAGACCTCGCGCAGGATCAGGATCGTCCACTTCTCACCCACGACCTCAAGGGTCCGGGCAATCGAGCAGTTAGACATGTCCCGGTCGAGACGGGGGTCCATGCCGGCGTCCTGTCGGGCTTCGGTCCTCGCATCCATGCGGGTGATCCTAACCGCTCCTGAGTTTACTTTCCAATACTCAGCACGTACCGTCGTGGCCGGCACATCAAGCCGGCCGCACGCGAGAAGCGGGCACGGCAGGGGACCTGCCCGAACCCATCACATCGACCACCGGAACACCCACGCAGAAAGGCGGCCGGCATGAAGGCATTCGTCGTCGAGAAGTACGGCAAGGACGGCGCGCGCGCCGCAGAGGTACCCGAGCCCAGCGTCGGAGACCGCGACGTCCTGGTCAGAGTGAGCGCCGCCAGTATCAACCCGCTGGACAAGATGGTCCGCGACGGGGAGTTCAAGCAGCTCCTGAAGTACAAGCATCCGTTCGTGCTCGGCCACGACGTGGCCGGCGTCGTGACGCGGGTCGGTTCCGCCGTACACGGCCTCGAAGTCGGCGACGAGGTCTACGCCCGTCCACGCGACCTGCGGATCGGAGGCTTCGCGGAGTTCATCGCGATCGACGTGGACGATGTCGCGCCCAAGCCGGCCTCGCTCACCCTCCAGGAGGCGGCCGCGGTGCCGCTGGTGGCCTTGGCCTCCTGGCAGATTCTCGTCGACCGGGCCCATGTGAAGCCGGGTCAGAAGGTGCTCATCCACGGCGGTGCCGGCGGCCTCGGCTCGACGGCCGTCCAGCTCGCCAAGCACCTCGGCGCCACAGTGGCGACGACCACGAACACCAAGACCGAGAAGCTGGTGGGGAGCCTCGGCGCGGACGTCGTCGTCGACTACACCAAGGATGACTTCTCCAAGGTACTGTCCGGCTACGACCTGGTGGTGGACTCCCTGGGCGGGGCGAACCTCGAGAAGTCACTGACCGTGTTGAAGCCCGGCGGCCTGGCCATCAGCGTCGTCGGCCCGCCGGACGCCGGCTTCGCCAAGCAGCTCGGTGCCCCCTCCTTCCTGGGCCTGATCATGAACACGCTCAGTCGCAAGATCCGCAAGCAGGCCAAGGCGCTGGGTGTGCGCTACCAGTTCTTCTTCATGCAGGCCAGCGGCTCCCAGTTGCGCAAGCTCGGTGCCCTCTATGACAGCGGGAAACTCCGCCCGGTCATCGACAGCACGTTCCCTTTCGACCAGACGCTCGAGGCGCTGGCGCACGTCGAGCAGGGCCGCACCAAGGCCGGCAAGGTCGTGGTCTCGATGGTGCGCGACAACGGCTGAGGCCAGGCCGGTCACAGACCCTGCGACCGGCACCGGCACCGGAGGGGGCGACGACGACGCCGGCGGTCCCATGGTGACTGGCGGTCTGCCGCCGGGAGGCCCCGCGCAGGATCAGGATCGCCCACGTCTCACCCACGACCGAGGGGGCTCGGGCGATCGAGCCGTTCGACGTGTGCTGCCGCCGACACGTTCCCCGGCCTCCGGAATTCTGCTCGACCATGCCGGCCGGTATGCGGTACTTGTGTCCGACACCGTTCCGCACGCAGCCCCACCACTGTCCCTCGATGCCACAAAGGAGTGCGCGATGGGAACGTACGAGGATGTCTTCCGCGCCAGTACCGAGGACCCGGAGAGCTTCTGGCTGAAGGCGGCAGAGGGCATCGACTGGGAGGTCGCTCCGCGACGCGCTCTGGACTCCTCGGGCGCACCCTTCCACCGCTGGTTCCCCGACGGGCGGCTCAACGTCTGTTTCAACGCGCTGGACCGGCATGTCGAAGCCGGCCGCGGCGAACAAGCCGCGCTCATCTACGACTCACCCGTGACCGGCACCCGCCGCACATACACCTACGCACAGCTGAGAAGCGAGGCAGCGGCCTTCGGCGGAGCACTCGCGCAGCTCGGCGTGGGGCACGGCGACCGGGTGGTGATCTACATGCCGATGGTCCCCGAGGCCGCGATCGCCATGCTGGCCTGCGCACGGATCGGCGCGGTCCACTCGGTCGTCTTCGGCGGGTTCGCCCCTCGCGAGCTGGCCCTCCGTATCGATGACGCGGCCCCCAAGGTGGTCGTCTCCGCCTCCTGTGGCATCGAGGGCAAGCGTGTCATCGCGTACAAGCCCCTGCTCGACCGCGCGATCGAACTCGCCGCCCATCGGCCGGAGAAGTGCGTGATCCTGCAACGCCCCCAGGAAACCGCCGAGTTGGGGCCCACCGATGTGGACTGGGGCGACCTGGTGGCTGCCGCGCCGCCGGCCGACTGCGTTCCCGTCGCCGCCACCGATCCGCTCTACATCCTCTACACGTCCGGAACGACCGGAAAACCCAAGGGAGTCGTGCGTGACTGCGGCGGCTACGCGGTCGCCCTCCAGTGGTCGATGGGTGCCGTCTACGACGTGGGCCCGGGCGAGACGATGTTCACGGGCTCCGACGTCGGCTGGGTCGTCGGGCACTCGTACATCGTCTACGGTCCCTTGCTGGCAGGCGCCACGACGGTCCTCTATGAAGGCAAGCCGGTCGGCACTCCGGACGCGGGCCAGTTCTGGCGCGTCGCCGCCGAGTACCGGGCCAAGACGATGTTCACGGCGCCCACCGCCTTCCGGGCCATCCGCAAGGAGGACCCCACGGGAACGCTCACCACCGGCTACGACCTCTCCCACCTGCGCTATCTCTTCCTGGCCGGCGAACGCCTGGACCCCGAGACCTATCACTGGGCGAGCAAGCTTCTGGGCATCCCGGTGATCGACCACTGGTGGCAGACCGAGACCGGCTGGCCCATCGTCGCCAACCCCGTGGGCATCGAGGCCGCTCCCGTCAAGCCCGGGTCCCCCACCCGCCCGCTGCCGGGCTGGGACGTGCGCGTGCTCGACGCTTCGGGAGAGCCGGCGCCCGCGGGCGTCGACGGCGCGATCGTCGTGAAGCTCCCCCTGCCCCCCGGCGCGCTCCCCACCCTGTGGAACGACGACGACCGCTACGTCGCCTCCTACCTCTCCGCCTACGACGGCTACTACCTCACCGGCGACAGCGGCCACATCGACGACGACGGCTACGTCTTCGTCATGGGCCGCACCGACGACGTCATCAACGTCGCCGGACACCGGCTGTCCACCGGCAGCATGGAAGAGGCCCTGGCCGCCCATCCCGATGTCGCGGAATGCGCCGTCATCGGCGTCGCCGACGCCCTCAAGGGACAGGTACCGCGCGGCTTCGTCGTCCTGAAAGCCGGCATCGACCGGGAACCGAGCGAGGTCGAGGCCGAACTCGTCCGGCTCGTACGCGAGCGCATCGGCGCCGTCGCCTCCCTCAAGGAGGTCACGGTCGTGGCCGCCCTGCCCAAGACCCGGTCGGGAAAGATCCTGCGCAAGACGATGCGCGGCATCGCCGACGGCCGCGACGAACCCATTCCCTCCACGGTGGACGATCCCAGCGTCATCGAGGTCCTGCGCCCTGTTCTGCGCCGCACCGGTCACACCCCGTGATCGACCACCCCCATGGCCGACGGGGGGCGAGCGCGTCCATCGGACTCCGCGCGGCACGACCCCTCGGCCAGGGCGGGGGTACCTGCTCACCATGGGAACCGACGCCCATGTCTTCCTCAGCGATCTCGCTCGGGGCCTCACACTCCGCGCGGATCAACTGGGTCGACGTGGTGCCGCGACATCTGCGCGGCGGGCTTCCCGAGACGTCGATACGCGCGGGGCAGGGCGATTCATCCGTCGCCGCGGAGGGTCATGGCTGAAGGGGAGGCACCGGGAAGAGCAGGCAGCTACTGGTGGCGTGGGCGAGCAGACGGTCTTTCGCGTCGACCAACTGCGCTTGCGCCAGGGCGGTTTGACGGCTTTTGTTGACAACAGTGCCGATGGCGCGGACCGTGCCCGTGTCCACAGTGATCCGCCGGAGGAACTTCACCGTCAGGTCGAGCGAGGTGTACGCCATGCCTTGCGGGAGGGTGGACTGGACAGCACAGCCCGCCGCGGAGTCGAGCAGGGTGGCGAAGATGCCGCCGTGCACACTGCCGATCGGGTTGTAGTGCTCCTCCCCCGGCGTCAGCGAGAAGACCGCCCTGCCGGGCTCCACCTCGTCCAGGGTGAAGTCGATGGAGTAGTTGATGGGCGGTCCCGGCAGCTGCCCCGAACTCAATGCGCGCAGGAAGTCGATGCCGGCCATGCGTCCGGCGGCTTCCGCCAGGATCGCGGGATCTTCCCATTGATACGTACGTGTTCGTCCCACGACCGAGCGCCTTCCCCTCTGGCTTTTAGGAGTGAAGCTAGCTTCTGGCTCACCTGACTGTCAATGAAGAAGCCAGGACCTTACGATGAGGGGATGGAGTGGCTTGAGGCGAGCACGGAGAACTGCCCCGTCCAGCGCACGCTCGACGTGGTCGGAGAGAAATGGACGTTGCTGATCCTGCGTGACGCCGTCAACGGAGTCCGCCGCTTCGACGACTTCCACCGCCACATCGGCCTGTCGGAGGCCGTCCTCAGCGACCGCCTCCGCAAACTGACCGCCGCGGGCATCCTGAGGACCGTCCCCTATCAGGAGCCGGGCAGCCGGCCCCGCAACGAGTACCGCCTGACCCGTAAAGGCTGGGACCTGTGGCCCGTCCTGATGGCGCTCAGCCAGTGGGGCGAGGCGTACGCCCTCGATTCCGACGGCCCCGTGCTGGATGTTCGCCACACCGACTGCGGCGCTCCGCTCCGCGTCGTCGTCGAGTGCTCCGCGGAGCACTCCGCGCTCACCCCTGGAGACGTCACCGCCCGGCCGGGACCCAGTGCCCGCCTCCGGACGTGAATCATCGGCCCCGCAGTCGCGGACCGGACGGCCGTGGAACATCGGCTCTCCGAGCAACCCGTGGCGAGTCGAGCCGCCCGCCCGGAAGGGCGCGACGGCCCTGACGTCACGTCCTCGGGCCAAGCGACGACCGCACTTCACGCCCACTACCGTTCGAGGAACTCGAGAGCCGTCGCCACGAACTGCTGGTGGAACTGGAAGATGCCGCCATGGCCGGCGTCGGGATAGATCACCAACTCGGCGTTCGGCAGTCGGCGCTCCAGATCGTACGAGTTCTTCGTCGGCACCATCCTGTCGCTCTCGCCGTTCGCGACGAGCACGGACTGGCGGACGACGGACAGATCGTGCGGCCGCTCCAGGCCCCAGCGGTGAATCGCCTTGAGCTGATTGCTGTACGAGAGGAGGGAGATGGCCTTGTCCCGGTTGACGGTGCGCTCCTTCAGTCGGGCCAGGAACGCGTGGCCGGCTCGGCGCCCGTTGGCGGTGCGGGTGAAGAAGAGGAACTGCTTCGGGTCCTGGAGGGTGAACAGGGCTCGGACCGTGTCGAGATGGGACAGCATCGTCACGTTCTTGATGCCCTCGCCACCCGCGGGACCTGTGCCGCTGAGGATGAGCTTGCGGACGAGTTGCGGTTCGGTCTGCACGATCACCTGGGCGATCATGCCGCCCATCGAGAAGCCGTGGACATCGACGTGCTCGAGCCCCAGCGCCCGGATGAAGGTGACGGCGTCCTTCGCCATCTGCTGGATGGTGCGCGGCGTCGAGCCGGTGGAAGCGCCGACGCCCCGGTTGTCGAAGGTGATGACCCGACGCTGGGCGGCGATGCCGTCGACGACCCGGGGGTCCCAGTTGTCGAGGACCGCGGCGAGGTGCGTGATGAAGACCACCGGCGTGGCGGACCTGGGACCGAGGTCGCGGTAGGCGAAGGTCACCCCTCCGGCGGTGATGGTGCGGGTCGGTGCGTCCTTGTACGACGTCACCGCGTCGCCTCGTACGTCCTGTGAGTCGCTCACGGTCGTGCCCTTCCAGGTGGTTCCTGCGAGCGCGTACCGACTCCTCACTTCCGGAGGGAACGGCGCGGCGCAGACATGTGGGTCTCTCGACTGCGGCTGCAGTCTGTGGCGTCGACGATCGGAGGCAGGAGGAGCGGGAAACCTGTGCGGTCGAGCCCCTCGGCATCACGTCAACTTTTACATTATGACCATAATTTCATATGGGCGCAAGACAGTGCGAAGGCGACCCCGGCGCGATGGGCCACTGACCCCCAGGATCACCGGCGCGCCACGGACCGGGCTCGTGGTTCCAGGAGTCCCACGCCACGGTGAGGCCTCCGGAAGGGTCCGCGATCGGCCGAATGCTGTCTGTTCACGGCTGGGTGAACGCCCCTAGCCTGTGCGGCCTTCGCGTTCTGGGGGGGTCTCGTGAACGGTCTTCGTGCGGTCATTCGTGCGGTCATTCGTGCGGTCATTGTCTGTCTTGTGATCGCGTGCGCCGCGGTGGTGTCGCCGGCCGCGGCTGTGACGCCGAGCTGGTCGGCGCTGCCGGTGCCGGCGGCGGCCCCGCCGGTGTTCGTGTCCGATCTCGCCGCTCGCGGGCCGGACGAGGCGTGGGCGACCGGATTCGAGCAGGCCGCCGACGGGGTGCGGCCGGTGCTGTACCGGTGGAACGGTACGGCGTGGAGCAGGGACACGACCTTCCCCGGCGCCGGTGAGCTGGGCCGGCTCGGCAAGGTGCAGTTCGTCGGCGAGGAGGCGTGGATTTTCCACAACCGCGCGGGGGTGGGGGAGATCCTGCGCCGGTCGGCGGGAGGGTGGAGTGCCGTCCCGCTGCCGCAGACCCTGCGGACCTACCAGGACTTCACCGCGGTACCGGGTGGGGCGTGGGTGGTCGGTGAGGACGACACCGGACTGAAGGTGCTGCACTACGACGGTTCCGGGTGGACCACACAGTCCACCCCGGACGGTGTGCTGTACCTGATGGGGATCACCGCGCGTACGGCCACCGACGTCTGGGCTTGGGCGGACACCGGCACCGGGACCACCGTCCTGCGCTGGGACGGCACGGTGTGGCGGGACGCGAAGGTGTCGCTGCCGCCGGACAGCAACGTGCACACGATCCTGCTCGAACCGTCCGGCCGGGTCACGGTCGGCGGCAGCCAGTACACCGACGGCGTGGCCCGCACTTATCTGATGACCTTCAGCGGGCACGTCTGGCGCACCACCTACCCACCGCTGGGCGACACCTACACCGAGGCGATGGTGCGCGGCCCGGACGGCGCCCTGTGGCTGCCGGTGCGAAGCGACCGAGCGTTCCAGTCGAAGTACGCGCGGGTGGACGGCCCCCGCACCACCTTCTCCTACGGCCCGGAGCGCACGAACGCGATCGACGTCGCACCGCGTGCGCTGGCGAGGGCCGGGCTCTCACTGCTGTCCTTCGGCACCGTCGAGATCTACGGCTCGAAACCGAACCTGATGAGCGAGCGGCTGGGAGGCTGACCATGGCACGCAGACTTCTCGTCGCGGTCCTCGCCGCCGTCATGACCATCATGGCCGTCTTGACCCCGGCCGCGGCGGACACCCCGTCCTGGCAACACGTTCCGGTCCCGGCACAGGTTCGCCCACAGGCCGGGCTGAACGAGGCCGTGGCGTTCGGGCCGGACCGGGCGTGGGCCGTGGGTGCCGACGCCGTCGGTCGCCAGGCGCCGGGGTTCCCGCTGGTGCTGCGCTGGGACGGTACCGCGTGGCAGCGCCAGAGCCTGCCCGGGATCGGCTGGCAAGGAGAGCTGCTGTCCATCGCCGCGACCTCACCGACCGCGGTGTGGGCGGTCGGCCGCGACTCGGCGGGCGGCGCCCGCCTGCTCCGCTCCGACGGCATCGCCTGGTACGAGAGCCGGCCGCCGCGCGGTGTCGTGCTGACCAGAGCCGTCGCCGGCGGCGGTGAGACCTGGCTGATCGGTTCGCGGGACGGCGCGCAGGTGTTGCTGCGCTGGGACGGGCACGGCTGGCGGGACGTACCGGTGCCGCCGGGATCCGTGTTCGGCCTGCACATCCTGGCGGCCGACGATGTCTGGGCCGCGGGCGCCGCCGACTCGGGTGCGGCCGTGTCGCACTGGAACGGGCAGGCGTGGCAGCAGACGATCGTGGACGGGTCCCCGCGGTCGGCCGTGGGCAGTGTGCTTGCTGTCTCGCCGACGGAGGTGTGGGCGGGGGGCACGGCCGGGTTCATCGGTGGCCCTGCGGGCCGGCCGATTCCGCCCCTGCTGGTCCGCTGGGACGGGCAGGCGTGGAGCCGGGTGACCGTGCCCACCGACTTCGGCTCGATCAGCTCACTGGCGCCGACCACGTCCGGCGCCCTGGCCTGGGTCGCGGTGGCCCGCTCGCAGAAGTGGGGCCCGCCGGGCAGCACTCCGCCGCTTGTCCCCGGGCCTGATTTCCTTGCCTGGGACGGACAGTCGTTCACCCAGTACAGCGAACCGGCGGTGGCCGGGGAGGGTGACTCCTCGGTGCTGCGGCCGGCGCCGGTACCGGGCACGGCGACGGTGTGGTCGGTCGGCCGCGCGGACGGCCCCGAGGGCACCTTCGCCCCGCGCATCCTGCGGTTCGGCTGAGATGACGAACGGGGCTCCGTCCGATGTGGACAAAGCCCCGTTTCACACGTGGAATCTCAGCCCGGCGGCACCTAGTGCAGCGGTGCGGGGCGGCCGCTGACCGGCCCCTTCTCCGACCCGGCCGGCGAACGATCTCACCGGCCTCGCGGGAGTGGCCGTACAGCGCCCGCCGCGGGCTGTCGGGGGCAGCCGGTTCTCCAGCCGTGAACCGCGGCGGCTTCGGCAACAACGCGGTTCGGCGCATCACGGTGCTCTTCTACAGCGGCGCCGGGGACGAAGCACCGGCGATCAGCAGGCGGGGGGTGCCCGTGCCGTCCGCGGGCACGGTCCACAGGTCGCTGCTGCCCACCTTGCCATCGGTGGGGAGCGCGTAGGCGAGGGTGTTGTTGTCGAGCCAGGCGGCCTGGTCGTCGACGCTGTGGCGTTCGGCGAGCGCCGTCTCGTGCAGGGTGCTCAGGTCGAGGACGTACTCGTGCCAGAGGTCGGTACGGGACAGGACCCGCTTCTTGAAGGCCACCCGGGTCCCGTCGGGGGAGAGCGAGGGGCATTCCACGTTCTGGGTGAGGGTGGTGACCGTGCGCCGGGAGAGGGAACCGCGGATCAGGTAGGTGTGGTCGGCGGTGTTGAGGGTGGCGTAGAAGGTGTCGTCGTCGGAGGCGAAGGTGACGCCCCAGAAGTTGATGTCCGAGGCGCGGTAGGGCTTGCCGTCCAGGGTGACGGCGAACGTCTCCAGGCTGGGAGTCAGCCGCATGGTGCGGGTGTCCAGGATCGAGGTCCGGGTGGAGAAGAAGGCGGACGAGTAGGACTCGCCGGAGACGAAGACGGTCCAGGCGACGAAGCGGCCGCTGGGCGAGACCCGGGCCCGGCTGGGGGTGCCCGCGAGCGGGAAGGTGCGCAGGGTGCGCAGGCTCGCGTCCAGGAGCAGGGCACGGTTGCTGTTCTTGAGGACGCCGGGGCGGGACTGGAGGCAGATGCCCGTACCGGCCGCCGCGTAGAAGCGCGCGCACTTCAGAGCTGAGGCGATCCGCCCGCTCCTGGGGTCGGTGGACGGGACCGAGGCGACGGCGGTGCGGTGCGGGCCGGCGGCCCCGTTGACGAACGTCAGGCGGTTTTTCTGGTCGAGCGTCAACTTGCCCGCGCTGACAGCGGGACCGCCTGACTGCGGCTGGTTCGCCCGGTCCGCGCGGGAGGCGGCGTGCAGGACCATGCCCGTTCCCAGGCCCGCGAGGAGCAGCACCGCCGTGACGAGGATGAGCAGGCGGCGGCGGAGCGATGTCATCTGGATCCTTGTGGCTGTGGTGGTCATCGGGTCCCGCCGGCCGGCCGTAGCGCGATGCCCGCGACGGTCGCGCAGCACAACAGGCCGATCGCCGATCCGGCCAGCGCCGGACCGTCTCCCCACACGGTCCAGGCGGCGCCGAAGGCCAGTGAGCAGCAGAACCGGGCCAGCGCCTGGCTGGTGCCGACGATGGCGAGGCCGGTGGCGCGCAGCTGCTCGGGCACGATGTCGGCGATGGTGGCCGGGAGCACGCCGTCGGTGGCCGCGTAGAACGTGCCGTGCAGGGCGAGTACGAGGAAGGGCAGGGCCGGTGTGGCCGGGGCCCACAGCAGCAGGGCGTAGGCGGTGAGCAGACCCAGGTGCCCGGTGAGGAACACGGTGCGCCGCCCGACCCGGTCGGACAGCGCGCCGACGGGCACGGCCAGCAGCAGGAACACGAGGGCGGTGCCCAGCGGCAGCAGCGTGAACCACTGCTCGCCGATGCCCGCGCGCCGTTGCAGGAGCAGATAGACGAAGGCGTCGCTGACGGTGGTCAGGCCGAGCAGCGCGGCACAGCCGGCGAGAGCCCGCAGACGCGGCAGGCGCAGCAGCGCCAGCGCTTCGCGCAGGTCGACGGGCCGCTTGCCGCCCGCCGCACCCGCTGCGTCCCTCGGTCCGCGTTGCCGCACGAGCTGGACGCGCACGGGCCGCTCGCCGGCCGCCCCGCCTGGTTCACCGGTCGGCTCCCCCGGCCCGTCCGTCGGCCCGCCTCCCGCGTCCGTCGCCGCGCCTGCCGCCGACTGCGCGCCCTGCTGCCTGCCGGGTACGAACAGCACCAGAACGACCACGCCGAGGGCGGCGACACACGTGCTCACGCCGAACACGGCGTCGTAGCCGTCGACCGCCATGCGCAGGATCACAAACGCGGCCAGTGGGCCGAGCATCGCGCCGGTGGTGTCCATCGCCCGGTGTACGCCGAAGGCCCGGCCCTGGTTCTCGGGCGGCGTGGACAGGGAGATCATCGCGTCGCGCGGGGCGGTGCGCAGGCCCTTGCCGGTCCGTTCGAGGGCGAGGACCGTGCCGAGCGTGCCGAGGCTGCCCGCGAGCAGGAGCAGCGGCTTGCACAGCGCGGACAGGCCGTAGCCGAGCCCGGCCATCAGCTTGTGGTTGCGCACCCGGTCGGCGAGGTGCCCGCCGGCGAGCTGGACCAGCGCGCTGAAGCCGTTGTAGACGCCGTCGAGGGCGCCGAATCCCAGGGGACTGAAGCCGAGCGTGGTGACGAGGTACAGCGGCAGGACCGCGGTGACCATCTCCGAGGAGATGTCGGTGATCAGGCTGACCGCGCCCAGCACGAGCACGACGGGCGCGACCGTGGGCCGCGGGCCGCGTCTTCGGCCCTGCTCGGTGTCCGCCCCTGGAGGCGTGGAGCGGTCGGTGAGATACATGATCAAGGACTCCAGGTGCGGTGCGCTCAGCTCTGCCGACTGCTCTCGTCCCGTAGCCAGGTGCCGAAGTCCTGTGCCCGGATTGCCTTTCTGGCCCCCCGCCGGGCGACAACCGCCGCGGCGACGAAGACTACGACACCGGCGAACAGTTTCGGCTCCCCGCGCAGGACGGCCTTCAGATCTGCCGTGCTCGTGCGCGCCGAAGCGTCGTTCGGACTGCGCTGCCGCTCGACCTGAGCCGTGGACACCGCGGCCCGGATCCGCCGCTTGATCAGGTCCGGCCAGGTGCGCGGCGGGTGGACCACGACGCGGGCCTGGCTGACCACGAGCCGCTCCTCGGGGGCGAACGCCAGGGACGCGGCCAGGTCGTCCGCCATCAGCGGCGGCAGTGCCGCGATCCGGGCGTGCCCGGCCTTGGAGACCGCGATGACGCCTCGGCCGAACAGCCCCTCGCGTACGGCGGGGAGTCGCTGCCACACCTGGTAGTAGGCACGCACCCGCCGGCCGCAGCCGGCCAGCGGGATGTGCCGTTCCGGGGCGGTGGCGAGGATGCCCGAGGTGTCGTCGTTCAGGGGCCCGGTCAGCGCCCGTACGTCGGCGTCCGCGATCACGACGTCGGCGTCCACGTAGACGCGGGGGAAGCCGCGCGCGTGGTCGTCCCCGGCCCGCAGGGCGGCGTGCTTGGACGGGACGGGTATCTCGACCACCCGGACCCGCGGGCCGCGGGCGGCCGCGATCCGCGCGGTGTCATCCGTACAGCCGTTGCATACGACCACGATGTCGGTCTCGTCCTCGGAGGAATCGGCCAGCAGCGAATCGAGGAGCCGGCCGATGACTCGCGCTTCGTTGTGGGCCGGGATCACGATGCTTGTCACGTGGGGCAGTATGCGGCCCGTGTCACTATTGCGAAGTGTGTTTCGTCCAACTGTTCCCGTGACTGCCTCCGGTGGTCTAGATTGATGGCCGCCGCACCGGTTTGGGTGGGGAACTCGTTCTTGACTGCAGGTCACGGGTGCGGCGTTCACGCAACGCACCTGAAACAGGCAGTCAGCAAAACGCAGGGTGCATGAGGCGGTTGGGGAACCGCTGAAGCTCTCTTGCTTTCCAGGGCCGCCGTGCGCCAGCACGTCGGTGCCGATCCAGCCCGGGCCACGGACTCACGTCCGTACGCCCGGTCTTGTTCGGTCAGGGGTAACCGCGCACGTGGTGGGGGGCGCATGACCATTGAGGTCACGCATGGGCTGCTGGTCGTGGAAGACAGACGTCCACCAGCTCGTCGAAGACGCTGGGAACAGAAGTACCGGATAGTCCTGCTGGTCGCGGACAGCTTCGCCGCTGTCGCCGCGGCCATCGTGATCCACGCGGCGTACGACCGCTGGGCGGTGGCCCTGGTGCTGCCTCCGACGTGGGTCGTCACCATGCTCGCCCACCGTTCCTACGACCGCAGCACACTGGGTCTGGGGACCGAGGAGTTCCGGCGGGTGCTCCGCGGCGCGGCCGTACTGCCGGCTCTGGCCGCGGGCGCGTACTGGCTGTTCACGCACGACTTGGGACTCCTTCATGACATGACCATGGCTTCCGCTCCGGTCGCCGTGATCGCCCTGCCGG
Source organism: Streptomyces sp. NPDC050287 (assembly GCF_044459385.1). NCBI lineage: Bacteria > Bacillati > Actinomycetota > Actinomycetes > Kitasatosporales > Streptomycetaceae > Streptomyces > Streptomyces sp. NPDC050287. The sequence goes on from NZ_JBITIY010000004.1 coordinate 137,489, forward strand.
TCCGGTACGCACTCCGCCGCCGGCTGCACCGGCGATGGGCACGGGGCCGGGACCGGAGCGCGACGCTCCTGGTCGGGCCGGCACGCGGCGTCGCGGACCTGGTCGGCGTGCTGCGGCGCGGCGGCGTACAGGAACTGCAGGTCGCCGGAGTGTGCCTGACCGATCCGGAGAACGCGGCGGAGATCCGCGCGTCGGGGCTGCCCGTCCTCGGCGGGGTCGGCGACATGAACGACGTCGTCCGGGCCCTGGCCGTCGGCACCGTGGTGGCGCTGCCGGCGCCCGAGTTGGACGCCTCCGTGCTGCGGCGGATGTCCTGGACGGCGGCCGTGCAGGACATCGACTTCCTGCTGGCTCCCACGCTGGCCGACGTGTCCGCCTCCCGGCTGGCGGTACGGCCCACCCAGGGGGTGCCGCTGGTACGGATACACGCGCCGACCCTCTCCCCGGTCTCCCGGCTGCCCAAGGAACTGCTGGACCGGTCGCTCGCGGCGGCGCTTCTGGCGGTCCTCGCGCTGCCCATGCTGCTGATCGCCCTGATCGTGCGGCTCGACAGTTCCGGGCCCGCCCTGTTCAGACAACAGCGAGTGGGCCGGTACGGCGACCACTTCACCATGCTGAAGTTCCGCACGATGCGGCCGGACTCGGAGGCTCACCGGGCGGAACTGGCGCACCTCAACGAGAACAGCGACGGCCTCCTCTTCAAGGTGAAGCAGGACCCGCGGGTCACCCGGGTCGGCTCCGTGCTGCGCCGCACCTCGCTCGACGAACTGCCGCAGCTGCTCAACGTGGTCAAAGGCCACATGTCGCTCGTCGGCCCCCGCCCGCCGCTGCCCGAAGAGGTGGAGGAGTACACGCCGGAGGTCAAGCGCCGGTTGCTCGTGAAGCCCGGCCTCACCGGACTGTGGCAGGTGAGCGGCCGCTCCGACCTGCCCTGGGAGGAGGCGGTCCGGCTCGATCTCGGATACGTCGACAACTGGTCGATGGGCCTCGACCTGTCGATCCTCGCGCGCACCGGGTCCGCCGTGGTGCGGGGAACGGGGGCCTACTGATGGACCGAAAGAAGAGGAACCAAGTGACGCAGACCACGGAGCCGTTGGGGGTCGCCGTAGTCGGCGCCGGCTACTGGGGCCCCAACCTCGTACGGAACTTCCAGGCCAGCGAGCGGTTCCGGCTGCGCTGGCTGTGCGACCTCGACGTGGACCGGGCCCAGCGGGTCCTCGGCGGCTACTCGACGGTCCAGGCCACCTCGGACTACGCGGCCGTCCTCGCCGACCCGTCCGTGGCCGCCGTCGCCGTGGCCACGCCCGCCGGAACCCACCTCGACATCGCCCTGGCCGCCCTGCGCGCCGGCAAGCACGTCCTGGTGGAGAAGCCGCTCGCGGCCACCTACGCCGACGGGATGCGCCTGGTGACCGAGGCGGAAGAGCGCGGGCTCACCCTGATGTGCGACCACACCTACTGCTACACGCCCGCCGTGGGCCGCATCCGCGAGCTCGTCCGCTCCGGCGAACTGGGCGAGGTCCACTTCGTCGACTCGGTCCGCATCAACCTCGGACTCGTCCAGAAGGACATCGACGTCCTGTGGGACCTGGCCCCGCACGATCTGTCGATCCTGGACTTCATCCTCCCCGACAACGTGGAGCCGGTCGCCGTCGCCGCCCACGGGGCCGACCCGATCGGCGCGGGACAGGCCTGCGTGGCCTATCTGACCCTCCAGCTCAACACCGGCGCCATCGCCCACGTGCACGTCAACTGGCTGTCCCCGACCAAGGTCCGGACCACCATGGTGGGCGGCTCGAAGCGCACTCTGATCTGGGACGACCTCAACCCCGCCCAGCGCGTGGCGGTCTTCGACCGGGGCGTGGACCTGGCCGCGCCCCAGGAGATCGGCGTGGACGAGCGCCGGGACATGCTCGTCTCGTACCGCTCCGGAGACATGGTCGCGCCCGCCCTCGTCGAGAAGGAAGCGCTGCGCAGCATGGTCGACGAGTTCGCCGACGCGATCAGAGGGCACCGGGCGCCCCTGACCGACGGCCGGGCCGGCCTGCGGGTGCTCGACATTCTTGAGGCGGCTTCCCGGAGTCTGGAATTCCGGGGCGCGGTCGTCGGCCTGCGAGCCGGGCGTTGACGGTTCATTTCACTGAGAGGGACGTGCAGTTGAGCAGCGTACGAGGCAAGAAGATCCTGGTCACCGGAGGAGCCGGCACCATCGGCTCCAACCTGGTCGACCTCCTGGCCGAGGGCGGCGCCCGCGAGATCGTGGTGCTCGACAACTTCGTGCGCGGCCGGATGGCCAACCTCGCCCGCGCCCTGCCCAGCGGTGTCGTGGACGTCGTCGAGGGCGACATCCGGGACGCCGCCACCGTACGCAAGGTCACCGAGGGCGCCGACCTGGTGTTCCACCTCGCCGCGATCCGCATCACCCAGTGCGCGCAGGAGCCCCGGCTGGCCAACGAGGTCATGGTCGACGGCACCTTCAACGTCCTGGAGGCGGCGGCCGAGGCCCAGGTGGGCAAGGTGATCGCCTCGTCCTCGGCATCCGTCTACGGGATGGCCGAGACCTTCCCGACGACCGAGCGCCATCACGCGTACAACAACGACACCTTCTACGGCGCGGCGAAGGCCTTCAACGAGGGCATGCTGCGCAGCTTCCACGCCATGTACGGCCTGGACTACGTGGCGCTGCGCTACTTCAACGTCTACGGCCCCCGGATGGACATCCACGGCCTCTACACCGAGGTGCTCATCCGCTGGATGGAGCGCATCGAGGCGGGCGAGCCGCCGCTGATCCTCGGCGACGGCACACAGACCATGGACTTCGTCGACGTCAGGGACATCGCCAGAGCGAATGTGCTGGCGGCCGAGTCGGATCTCACCGACGAGGTGTTCAACGTCGCCAGCGGTACGGAGACCTCGCTGCGCGAACTCGCCGACGGTCTGCTGGAGGCGATGGGCGCGTCGGGCCTGGAGCCGGAGCACGGACCCGCCCGCGCGGTGAACGGGGTGGTCCGACGGCTCGCGGACACCACCCAGGCCGCCGAGCGGCTCGGCTTCACCGCGCGGATCGACCTGCGTACGGGGCTGCGGGACCTCGTGGAGTGGTGGCGTGCGGAGCGCGCCGCCGCCGGGGAGGCAGCCAAGTGAGCACCGACCGCATCCCCGTGATGATCCCCTGGCTCGGCGAGGCGGAGGCCAAGGCGGCCTCCGACGCGGTGCTGTCCGGGTGGGTGGCCCAGGGGCCCCGGGTCGCCGCCTTCGAGCGGGCCTTCGCGGAGCGGGTGGGCGCCGAGCACGGCATCGCGGTCAGCTCGTGCACCACCGCCCTGCACCTGTCGCTGGTCGCGCTCGGAGTGGGTCCCGGCGACGAGGTCGTGGTGCCGTCGCTGTCGTTCATCGCCACTGCCAACGCCGTGCGTTACGTCGGGGCGGAGCCCGTGTTCGCCGACGTCGAGGCCGCCACCGGCAACCTGACCACGGCCACCGTGGACGCGGCCCGGACCGCCCGTACCAAGGCCGTCCTCATCGTCCACCAGGGCGGTGTACCGGCCGATGTGCACACCCTGCGCGCGGCCTGCGCCGACTGGGACCTTCCACTGGTGGAGGACGCGGCGTGCGCCATCGGCTCGACCGTCGGGGGCAAGCCCGTGGGACACGGCGCGCTGGTCGCCGCCTGGTCCTTCCACCCCCGCAAGGTCGTCACCACGGGCGAGGGCGGCATGATCACCACCGACGACGCCCAGTGGGCGGCACGCCTGCGCCGGCTGCGCGAGCACGGGATGAACGCGTCGGCGGCAGAGCGCCATGCGAGCAGCAAGCCGGTCCTGGAGAGCTACCTCGAGGTCGGCTACAACTACCGGATGACGGACGTCCAGGCCGCGATCGGCCTGGTCCAGCTGGAGAAGCTCGACGCGATGATCGTCCGCCGCCGCGAGCTGGCGGCCCGTTACGACGAGCTGCTGCACGACGTCGCCGGCCTCACGCCCGTACGCGACCCCGCGCACGGGCAGAGCAACTTCCAGTCCTACTGGGTGCTTCTGGACGAGGACTTCCCCCTCGGCCGGGACGACCTGCTCGCCGCGCTCGCCGAGGCCGGCGTCTCCGCCCGGCGCGGGATCATGGCCTCGCACCTCGAACCCGCCTACCGGGGCCACCCGTGCGGGCCGCTGCCGGTCACCGAACGACTCAGCCGCGACTCGCTGATCCTGCCGCTGTTCCACACGATGACCGAGGCCCAGCAGGACCGCGTCGTGGCGGCACTGCGCGAACAGGCCCGAAGATGAGCGCGCTCCTGATCATCGGCGCGGGCGGCTTCGCCCGGGAGACCGCGCAGGCCGTACGCGACGCGGGCGACGTCGAGTTGCTCGGACACCTCGACGACAACGCCGCCCTGCACGGCACCGAGGTGGACGGCGTGCCCGTCCTCGGTGGCTGCGACCTGGTACACGACCTGCCGGAAGCCCGGGCGGTGATCTGCGTGGGCAACCCCGGGGACTACGCGGCCCGCGCCCGGCTGGTCCGCAGGCTGGGCCTGCCCGCGGACCGCTACGCCACCGTGATCCACCCGACGGCGGCGGTGTCGGCGACCTCTCAGGTCGGCCCCGGCTCGGTCCTGCTCGCGCACTGCGTCCTGACCGCCGCCGTGCGGCTGGGCGCGCATGTCGCGGTGATGCCGCAGGTCGTCCTCACCCATGACGACGTGGTCGAGGACTGCGCCACGCTCGCGTCCGGAGCCCGCCTGGGCGGGGGCGTACGGCTTGAGCGGGGTGCCTATGTGGGCTCCGGGGCCCTGGTCAGGGAGGGCACGACGGTGGGCGCCTGGTCGCTGATCGGGATGGGGAGCACCGTACTCGGCGATGTGCCGCCGGGCGAGGTCTGGGCGGGCAGCCCGGCCCGACGGCTGCGTGCGGCGGACGCGCCCGCGCTTGACGAACTTGTGACGCGAACAGTGGGGGGACCGCTGACATGAACCAGATTCCGCTTGTGGACCTCAAGGCGGCTCACGCCGAAGTCGCCGACGAAGTACGGGCCGGATTCGAACGGGTCCTGGCCGACACCGCGTTCATCGGGGGCGACGAGGTCCGCCGGTTCGAGCGCGAGTACGCGGACTTCGGCGGTGTCGCGCACTGCGTGGGTGTCGCCAACGGCACCGACGCCCTGGAACTCGCCCTGCGCGCCGGCGGGGTCGGGGCGGGCGACGAGGTCGTGATACCCGCCAACACCTTCATCGCCACCGCGGGCGCGGTGGCGAGGACCGGTGCGCGGCCGGTCCTGGCGGACTGCCTGCCCGACAGCTACCTGCTCGACCCCCAGTCCGCGCTGGACGCGGTCGGCCCGGCCACCCGCGCGGTGGTGCCCGTGCACCTGTACGGGCAGATGGCCGAGGTGACGGCGTTGGCCGGCGGGCTTCCCGACCGCGTTCGGGTCGTCGAGGACGCCGCGCAGTGCCAGGGCGCGACCCGCGACGGCCGCTCGCCGGGCAGCGGCGGAATCGCGGCCACCAGCTTCTACCCGGGGAAGAACCTGGGCGCCTACGGCGACGCGGGCGCGGTGCTGACCGACGACGAGGAGCTGGCCGGCCTGGTGCGCGCGATCGCGAACCACGGCGGTGTCGCCAAGTACCGCCACGACGTGCCCGGGTTCAACAGCCGTCTGGACGGGCTGCAGGCCGTCGTCCTGCGGGCGAAACTGGCGCGGCTGGCGGACGGCAACGCGGCCCGGCGGGCGGCCGCGGCCCGTTACGACGCGCTGCTCGCCGACCTGGCGGCCGCCGGGCGCGTCGTGCTCCCGACGACGGCCGCCGGCAATGTCCACGTATGGCACCTGTACGTCGTCCAGGTCGCCGGTGTGGACCGCGACGACCTCGTGGGCAAGCTCAACGCCGAGGGCATCGGCGCGGGCGTGCACTATCCCACGCCGGTCCACCTCACGCCGGCCTACCGCCATCTCGGCCACGCCCGCGGCGACTTCCCGAACGCGGAGAAGGCGGCGGACCGGATCCTGTCGCTCCCGCTCCACCCACAGATCACCCACGCCCAGCAGCATCGGGTCGTGGATGCGCTTGCCGACGCGCTCCGAGGCTGATCGGTCCCCACTTCAGGCCTCCTCACCCCGACTTCACGGGTCGGTTATGCACAGCACCGCTGAGAGGTACACATGAACAGATGGATCAGACGGATCCGGGGCGCCCGCCTCGCCGTCGCAGCAGCATTGATATGGGCGGTGCTCCCGCAGGCCACGGCCGCCCAGGCGGCATCTGATCCATGCGGATCGGGCTCGAACGCCATCGTGTGTGAGAACTCCAAGCCGGGCAGCCCCAAGTCCGACTGGTTCACGCCCAACGCCTACGGCGACATCAAGGGGTTCTCCACCAAGGAGAGCGTCCAGGCCGGTGACACCGTCCAGTTCAAGGTCCAGTCGCCGGTCTCGTACCACGTCGAGATCTACCGCCTGGGCTGGTACGGCGGCAACGGCGCACGCGAGATTTCGACCCCGGCCCAGGCGGCGGTGACCTACCCGGGCAACTACGCCACCAAGCCGGCCGCCTGCACCACCAAGAGCAGCACCGGCCTGGTCGACTGCGGCAACTGGCCCGTGACCGTGAACTGGACGGTACCCAGCGACGCCGTGTCCGGCTTGTACATCGCGAACCTGACGCAGACGGACGGCGACGGCCTGATGCCGTTCCCGTTCGTCGTCCGCAAGGACTCCAGCACCTCCGACGTCGTCGTGCAGACCAGCGACGAGACCTGGCAGGCGTACAACGACTACGGCGGCCAGGACCTCTACGGCGGCACCGGGCCCGCCCCGGACGGCCGCGCCTACGAGGTCAGCTACAACCGGCCGCTGGACATCGGCGGCGACAACGGCATCTACGGCTCCGAGTTCATGATGCTGTCCTGGCTGGAGCGCAACGGCTACGACGTCAGCTATCTGTCCGGCGTGGACGTGTCGGCCAACGGCGCCACCCTGCTGAAGAACCACAAGGTGTACCTGTCCTCGGGCCATGACGAGTACTGGACGCAAAGTCAGTACTCCAACGTCCTGGCGGCCAGGAAGGCCGGTGTCAAGCAGGCCTTCTTCAGCGGCAACGAGGTCTTCTGGAAGACTCGGCTCGCCCCGAGCAACGACGGCACCAGCACGGCGAACCGGACCCTGGTCTGCTACAAGATGACCAAGATGGCGCAGAACAACGGCATAGCCGACCCGAGCGGGATCTGGACCGGCACCTGGATGGACCCGACGAGCACCTCGTACGGCCAGACCTACCAGCCGCCGAACATCCTCACCGGCTCCATGTTCCAGGTGAACGGCTCCCGCAGCGACGCGATCACGGTGCCCGGCTCGTACGGCAAGAACCGGCTGTGGCGCAACACCTCCGTCGCCAACCTCACGTCGAGCCAGACGGCCACCTTCCCGGCCGGCACACTCGGTTACGAGTGGGACAGCGACCTCGAGAACAGCACCAGACCCACCGGGGCGATCGACGTGTCGTCCACGACCGTGGACATCACCGACGGCAAGTACCGCCTCGACTGGGGCAACATGTACGGCAACGGCACCGCGAAGCACAATCTCGTCGAGTTCCGCGACCAGGACTCCGGTGCCCTGGTGTTCGGGTCGGGGACCGTGCAGTGGTCGTGGGGTCTGACCAACATCCCGACTTACAACCCCGCTGACACGGTGGTCACCGAGGACACCCGCATGCAGCAGGCGACCGTGAACCTCCTCGCCGACATGGGCGTCCAGCCGCTGTCCCGGCAGAGCAACCTCACCGCCGCCACGGCCTCCACCGACACCACCGGCCCGGCCGTCACGGTGACGAGCCCAGCCTCCGCGGCCACCGTCCCGGCGCTGAAGCCCGTCACCGTCAAGGGCACCGCCACCGACTCCGGCGGCGGTGTGGTGGCCCGTGTGGAGGTGTCCACGGACGGCGGAACGACCTGGAACGCCGCCACCGGCCTGACGTCCTGGAGCTACAGCTGGACGCCGACGACCCCGGGCTCGGCGTCCATCAAGGTCCGCGCGGTGGACGACAGCGTCAACATCGGAGCGGTCACCACCCTCCCGGTGACCGTCGGACCCCAGGCCTGTCCCTGCACCATCTGGCCGGCCTCGGCCGTTCCCGGCGCCGTCAACGGGGGCGACGGCAGCTCGCTGGAGCTCGGCGTCAAGATCCGTACCACGGTGGCCGGTTCGATCACCGGCGTGCGCTTCTACAAGTCGCCCGCCAACACCGGAACCCACACCGGAAGCCTGTGGAGCGCCTCCGGCACCCGCCTGGCCACCGGCACCTTCAGCAACGAGACGGCCTCCGGCTGGCAGCAGCTGAACTTCGCCACCCCGGTGACCGTCAAGGCCAACACCACCTACGTCGCCTCGTACTTCGCCCCCAACGGCGGATACTCCTACGACGGCGGCTACTTCTCGGGCAGCGCCGCCGGCCTGGCCCCGCTCACGGCGCTGCAGTCCGGCACCGACGGCGGCAACGGCGTCTACCACTACGGCTCGACGAGCGGCTTCCCGTCCTCGGCGTCCTCCGGCAGCAACTACTGGGTCGACGCGGTGCTGGACACCTCGACGGCCAGCACGACCCCGCCCACCGTCACCTCGACCTCCCCGACGTCCGGGGCGACCGGCGTGTCGATCACCGCAACGGTGTCGGCCGTCTTCAGCTCGGCCGTCGACTCCGACAGCCTGACGTTCACCGTGAAGGACCCGGACGGCAACACCGTGCCAGGGACCTGGACGCTTCCGGCGTCGAACAAGGCAACCTTCACACCGTCGACGGAACTGGCGCTGGACACCACGTACACGGCGTCCGTCCAGGCCTCCGACCTGTGGGGCAACGCCATGGCGGACCCGGTGACGTGGACCTTCCACACCAGTTCCACCCCGCCCGCGGTCACCTGCCCCTGCAAGCTGTGGAGCTCCGCCGCCGTTCCGGCCACCGCCGCGGTCACCGGCGACGCCAACTCCCTCGAACTGGGCACCCGGTTCGAGTCCTCGGCGAGCGGCTGGGTCACCGGCGTCACCTTCTACAAGGGCGCCACCAACACCGGCATCCACACCGGCAGCCTCTGGTCCGCCGACGGCACGCTCCTCGCCTCCGGCACCTTCACCGGCGAGACGGCCACCGGCTGGCAGACGCTGGCGTTCGCCGCCCCGGTGGCGATCAGCGCCGACACCGCGTACGTCGTCTCCTACCACGCGCCGAACGGCAACTACGCGGTGGACGGCGGCTACTTCGCGGCAGCCCACCAGTCCTATCCGCTGACCGCCCCGGCCGACACCAGCGCGCAGCACAACGGGCTGTACCGGTACGGCACCGACGTGGCCTTCCCGAACGGCTCCTACGGTTCCGCCAACTACTGGGTCGGCCCCGTCTTCACCGCCGACAACCCGAGCGCGTCCCTGAAGACGGCCACCGCCTCCGAGGTGTCCCCGTCCTCGGTGACGCACACCGCCGACGCGAGCAACGCCCTCGTCATGACGCTGCCCGCCACCACCAAGCTGTCGTCCGTCAAGGCGACCGTGACCATCCTGCCGGGCGCCAAGGCGGCCGCCGCCAGGAAGCTCCACGTCACCGCCGTCACCTCCTACGACCGGGCCACCCACAAGGTGTCCGTCCACCTGTCCGCCCCGCTGCCGGACGGCACACGGTTCAAGGTCACCGTCACGGCTCGGGACAAGCACCACGACACGGTGAAGTCCCAGAGCTGGACCCTGACCAGCAAGACCGTCCGCAAGAAGAAGAACTGACCGACCAGAACCCACCGGGGGGGGGGGGGGGGGGGGGGGGGGGGGGGGGGGGGGGCGGCCGGGCGGGGGGGGGGGGGGTGGGGGGGGGGGGGGGTGTTTGTGTGTGGGGTGCAGGAGGGGCGCCGGGGCGGCG